>NZ_JNZS01000004.1 GCF_000718515.1 Micromonospora parva
GCCCCCGCCCCCGCCCTCCTGTCCCGCCGATCTTGCACTTTTTTTCGCCGCAATTCGGGGCACAAGCCGCTTATGGTCGACCGAAAACGCAAGATCGGCGGGACAGGAGGGCGGGGGCGCGGGGCTGGGGTTGGGGGTTAGTGGGCTCCGAGGTGGGACAGGAGGTCCTGGCGGGTCAGGACGCCCTTGGGCTTGCCGTCGACCAGGACCAGCGCCGCGTCGGACTTCTCCAGCATGCCGACCGCCTCGCTCACCGGCTGACCCCCACCGATCATCGGCAGTGGGTCGCCCATGTGCCGCTCGATGGTGTCGTGCAGGTGAGCCTGACCGGTGAACAGCGCGTCGAGCAGGTCCCGCTCGGCGATCGAGCCGGCGACCTCACCGGTCACCACGGGTGGCTCGGCCTTGAGCACCGGCAGCTGCGAGACGCCGTACTCGCGCATGTAGTCGATCGCGTCGCGGACCGTCTCGGTCGGGTGCACGTGCACCAGCTCAGGCAGCCCGCCCGGCTTGCTGGCCAGCGCGTCGGCCACCGTCGGCTCGGCGCCGGAGTTGTCGAGGAAGCCGTACCGGGCCATCCACGAGTCGTTGAAGATCTTGGATAGGTAGCCTCGGCCGCCGTCGGGCAGCAGCACCACCACCACGTCGTCCGGGCCGGCCCGGCGGGCGACGTCCAGCGCGGCGACCACCGCCATCCCGCAGGAACCGCCGACCAGCAGCCCCTCCTCGCGGGCCAGTCGCCGGGTCATCTCGAACGACGCCTTGTCGGAGACCTCCACGATCTCGTCGGCGACGCCCCGGTCGTACGTCTCCGGCCAGAAGTCCTCGCCGACGCCCTCCACCAGGTACGGACGGCCGGTGCCGCCCGAGTAGACCGAGCCCTCCGGGTCGGCCCCGACGACGCGCACCCGACCCTCGGAGGCCTCCTTCAGGTAGCGGCCGATGCCGGAGATGGTGCCTCCGGTGCCGACGCCTGCCACGAAGTGGGTGAGCTCGCCGTCGGTCTGCTTCCACAGCTCCGGGCCGGTCGTCTCGTAGTGCGACCGAGGGTTGGCTGGGTTGCTGTACTGGTTGGGCTTCCAGGCGCCGGGGATCTCCCGGGTCAGCCGGTCCGAGACGTTGTAGTACGAGCGCGGGTCCTCCGGCGCGACGGCGGTCGGGCAGACCACCACCTCGGCGCCGTACGCCCGAAGCACGTCCTGCTTGTCCTGGCTGACCTTGTCGGGGCAGACGAACACACACCGGTAGCCCTTGAGTTGGGCCACCAGGGCCAACCCGACACCGGTGTTGCCGCTGGTCGGCTCGACGATGGTGCCGCCGGGCTTGAGCAGACCGGCAGCCTCGGCGTCCTCCACCATCCGCAGCGCGATCCGGTCCTTCACCGAACCACCCGGGTTGACGTACTCCACCTTGGCCAGCACGGTGGCCTGGATGCCCTCGGTGACGTTACGCAGACGCACCAGCGGGGTGTTTCCGATCATGTCGACGACGTTGTCGTAGTACTGCACGGTGTGCCCTTCGTTGCGGTGCCGACGGTGGCGACCGGGAAGACGGTTCCTCGCCGCCCAGCGTACGTGTCGTCAGGGCACCAACCCCCCGGGGATGACCGAGCTGCGACGGGCCTCCCACTCCAGGAAGCGATCGGTTTCGGCGAGCACGCTGCCGGCCAGCCAGGTGACCATGACCGCGTCGTCGGCCAGCCCGAAGATCGCCAACGGGATCTCCGGGAGCAGGTCGATCGGCGAGACGATGTACGCCGTCGCCGCGGTCATCAGGGCCAGCCGAAGGCCGCCGTCGTACTCCCCCTTGGCGGTGGCCCGGATCATCCGGGGCAACGCGGCCAACCGGGTGCCGATCGACGGCCCGTTGCGCGCCCCCGCCGCCAGGGCCCGCGCCAGGGCCGTGAACGCCGCGCTGCGCTTCAGTGTCTTACCCATCGTCGCGCTCCTCTCCGCCGGATCAGCGTGGCGGGTCGGCGCAAGTCGGCCGGCCTCTCCCATTCAGATACCCCGTCGCGTCGGGTTCCAGGCACCCGGGTGCCGTCACGACGACAGCGGGGTGTCGGACCAGCGCGATAATGTCGCGGTATGGGGGTGGCAGATTCCGTCGTACCCGGTAGTGATCGCTGGCGGCAGGCCCGGCGGTTCGTCCGGCTGGCAGCCATCGGGACAGGCGCCACCGCGGCGGCCGTGGTGGCGACCGGCGGGGTGCTGGTCGGCCAGGCCCGGCAGGCTCGACGGACCATCCCGATGGCCGAGGCGCCGCCACCCCGCTGCGATGGGATGTACGGCGCGAAGTTCCCCGGCCCGGCGCTCACCATGGTGGTGCTCGGTGACTCGTCGGCGGCCGGCTACGGCGTGCACCGCCGCCGGGAGACGCCTGGGGCGCTGCTCGCCACGGGCCTGTCCCGTCGACTGCACCGGCCGGTTCAGCTGCACCGCTTCGCAGTGGTCGGCGCCATCTCGGCGGCGCTACGCCACCAGGTGGAGGCGGCGCTGGAGTGCCGGCCCGACATCGCGGTGATCCTCATCGGCGGCAACGACATCACCAACCGCACCCCGCGCGGCCTCGCGGTGCGCTACCTGGTCGAGGCGGTGCACACCCTGCGTGACGCCGGGTGCGAGGTGGTCGTCGGCACCTGCCCCGACCTGGGCGCGATCCGCCCGATCCAGCCACCGCTGCGCTGGCTGGCGCACCGCTGGAGCCGCCAGCTCGCCGCCGCCCAGACGGTGGCAGTGGTCGAGGCGGGCGGCTGGACGGTCTCCCTCGGTGACCTGCTCGGCCCCCGGTTCGCGGCCGAGCCGACCCGGATGTTCGCCTGGGACCGGTTCCATCCCTCCGCCGAGGGGTACGCGATGGCTGCCGCCGCGCTCCTGCCGACGATGCTCTCCGCCCTCGGCGCGACCCCGGAACGACGGGCCACACCGATGCGCGGCGACGGCGTACGGTCGCTGCCGGAGGCCGCGCAGGAGGCGGCTCGACACGCCGGCACGGAGGTCAGCGGCGTCCAGGTGCGGGGCCGCGACCGAGGGCCGGCCGGCCGGTGGGCGCAGCTGCGCCGACGGGCGTTCTTCGGTGTCGGTGCGGTGCCGCAGCACGGGTCCGCCTCGGACACCTCGACAGTGGAGGGACTGGCATGAACGAGCGCAGCGCGCGGAGCGTGACCTCCGGCCTCGCCGGCCGGCTGGGTCGGGCGGCGGCGTTCTCGCTGCTCGCCGGCACTGTCGGAGGCGCCGCCGTCCTCGCCGGTGAGGCGTTCGTCGCCCGGCACCGACGCTACGCCCAACCGGAGCTGGGCCTGGCCCTGCGCGCCACGATCGGCCGGGCGGGCGCTGCACCGCTGCGACTGGTGCTGCTGGGTGACTCGTCGGCACTCGGTGTCGGTGTGGACCGGCTGGAGGACACCATCGGCGGGCAGTTGGCCAACCTGCTCGCCGAGGGCCCGACCGGCCGCCGGGTGCACCTGTCCAGCGTCGGCGTGTCCGGGTCCCGCTCGACCGACCTCGCCACCCAGGTGGCCCGGGCCCTGCTCGGTGAGCGGCCCGACGTGGCGTTGATCCTGATCGGCGCGAACGACGCCACCGGGCTGCGCCGGCCCGCCGACGCGGCGGCCTACCTCGGTGCGGCGGTGCACCGGCTGCGTGAGGCGCGCGTCGAGGTGGTCGTGGGCACCTGCCCCGACCTCGGCGCGGTGCGTGCGATCGCTCCCCCGCTGCGCCAGGTGGTCGGCTGGTCCGGGCGTCGGGTGGCCCGCGCGCAGACCAGCGCCGTGTTGCAGGCGGGCGGCTCGGTGGTCGACCTGGGCACCGAGACCGGGCCGGTGTTCCGGGCCGATGCGGGGACGCTCTGCCCGGACCGTTTCCACCCCTCCGCCGATGGTTACCGGGTGTGGGCGCACGCGCTGCTGCCCGCCATCGTCGCCGCGGCGGCGGCCACCACCCGGCGCTAGATCGTCGCCGGCCGCTGGTGACATTTCCCGCTGTGCCGGCTTCTTCCGCGCATGTTACCGGCGGGTTAACGTTGGTCCATGCCGATTGAGTCGTCCCGCGACGCCGTCATCGTCGCCACCGCCCGCTCCCCCATCGGCCGGGCGCACAAGGGTTCCCTGCGCGATGTCCGCTCCGACGACCTCGCCGCGACCATCGTCCGAGCCGCGCTGGACAAGATCCCCGCGCTCGATCCGACCACGATCGACGACCTCTACCTCGGGTGCGGCCTGCCCGGCGGCGAACAGGGCTTCAACATGGCCCGGGTGGTGTCCACCCTCCTCGGCCTGGACACTGTCCCCGGCGCCACGCTGACCCGCTACTGCGCCTCCTCGTTGCAGACCACCCGGATGGCGATGCACGCGATCCGGGCCGGCGAGGGCGACGTGTTCGTCTCCGCCGGCGTGGAGATGGTCTCCCGCTACGCCCGGGGCAGTTCCGACGGGCTGCCGCCCGAGGCGCAGGCGCTGGTCGGCGGCGGCTGGGAAAACCCGCGCTTCGCGGCGGCCGGCGAGCGCTCGAAGCGCCGCGCGCAGGGCGGCGCCGAGGTGTGGACCGACCCGCGCGAGGCCGGTGAGCTGCCCGACATCTACCTCACCATGGGGCAGACCGCGGAGAACCTGGCTCAGGTGTACGACGTCACCCGCGCCGACATGGACGAGTTCGGCGTACGCAGCCAGAACCTCGCCGAGAAGGCCATCGCCGACGGCTTCTGGGCCCGGGAGATCACCCCGGTCACCGCGCCGGACGGCACTGTGGTGAGCACCGACGACGGGCCCCGGGCCGGCGTCACCCTCGACGCGGTCGCCGGTCTGAAGCCGGTGTTCCGCCCGGACGGTCGGATCACCGCCGGCAACTGCTGCCCGCTCAACGACGGTGCGGCGGCAGTGGTGGTGATGAGTGCCCAGCGGGCCGAGGAGCTCGGGATCACCCCGCTGGCCCGGATCGTCTCGACCGGTGTGACCGCCCTGTCGCCGGAGATCATGGGCCTCGGGCCGGTCGAGGCGTCCCGGCAGGCGCTGCGCCGGGCCGGTATGACGATCGACGACGTCGACCTCGTCGAGATCAACGAGGCGTTCGCCGCGCAGGTCATCCCCTCCTACCGCCAGCTGGGCATCCCCGAGGAGAAGCTGAACGTGATGGGTGGGGCCATCGCTGTCGGCCACCCGTTCGGCATGACCGGCGCGCGGATCACCGGCACCCTGCTCAACGCGCTGGAGTGGCACGACAAGACCATCGGTCTGGAGACCATGTGCGTGGGCGGCGGCCAGGGCATGGCCATGGTGCTCGAACGGCTCAGCTGAGTCGCCCTCAGAGCGCGCTGCGGGTCGCCGTCACCTCGGCGGCGGCCCGGGTCAGCGCCTCGGCCCCCGGGTCGGCGGCCAACAGGTCCGCCGTGACCACCCGCAGCTGGTCGGGCAGGGCCAGGTCGTTGTCGAGCCGGGGCACCACCCGCCGGGGCTGCCCCTCGGCGTCGGCCGCCAGGTTGGCGACCTCCTGCACCAGGCGGTGCACGAGGTCGGCGCGGGACACGTTGCCGGCGGTCGCGGCCGCCGCCCACCTCGGCTGCTGCCAGTGCGCGATCTGACCGACCAGCAACCGCACGGCCTTGTCCAACTCCGCTGCGCTCATCGCCGCCGAGTCTACGGCCGACGCCTGCCGCTGCTGTTCGGGCCGGTCAGCGACGCAGGTAACTGAGCAGCCGCAGCAGCTGCCAGTAGAGAAAGACCAACCCGGTGAGCAGGCCGAACGCGCTCAGCCACGCGTACCGGCGGGCTCGACCGTCGCGCACCGAACGCTCGACGAGATCGAAGTCGAGGATGAAACTGAACGCCCCGGCGATGATGGCCACCACCGAGATCGCGTACGGCACCCAGCCGACCTCCCCGCTGACGCTGTAACCCGCCAGGCCCGGTCGCCCGCTGATCAGGTACGACACCAGGTTGACCACGCTGAGCACGGCGATGCCGAGCAGGGTGCCGATCACCAGGCGGGCCAGCCGGGGCGTCGCCCGGATCACCCGGGCCCGGTACAGCGCCGCCATGCCGAGGAAGACGCCGAAGGTGCCGGCCACCGCCTGCACCACGATGCCCGGATAGACCTGCTCGAAGGTGCGGCTCGCCACCCCCAGCAGCAGGCCCTGCAGGATGGCGTAGCCGACGATCGGCACCGGGTTGGTGATTCCCCGCAACGAGATGACCAGGACCAGCGCGATCGAGGCGAGCGCGCTGCCGGCCAACGCGGCACCCAGCCACACGGCGTCGGGAATCACCGCCCAGGACACCGCCGCGGCGACGCCGGTCACCAGCAGCAACCCGACGGTACGGACCACCACGTCGTCGACGGTCATCGGCTCGACGTCACGGGAACCGAGCACCCGGGCCTCCACCCGGCCGGCCTCGTCCAGCCGGTTGAGCACCGGGTTGTTGCTGCGCACCGTCGCCTCCTCCACCCGCGTACCCCAGGGCTTGTGTCAAAGCCTCGCAGTCACTCTGCCCCGGGCGGGCCGGCGGCGGCGGGGAAACGGCGCGGACGACGGCGCCCGCCCCCAACGACGTTGGAGGCGGGCGCCGGTCGCAGTGCGGACGAGGTCAGTCGTCGCCCTGGAAGTAGCTCAGCAGGCGCAGGATCTCGATGTAGAGCCAGACCAGGCTGACCAGGATGCCGAACGCGGCCGTCCAGGAGTAGCGCTGGGGCAGGCCCATCCGGACGCCGTCCTCGATCTCCTTGAAGCTGAGCACGAAGCTCAGCGAGGCGACCACGATGCAGACCAGGCTGAAGCCGATGGCCAGCGGGCTGCCGTCACGCAGGCCCGTGTTGACGCCGAACAGCGCCAGCACCAGGTTGATCATCATGACGGCGAAGAGACCGACCATCACGGCGATCATGCCCTTGACGAAGGCCGGGGTGGCCCGGATGACCTTCGCCCGGTAGAGCATCGCCATCAGGAAGAAGATGCCGAAGCTGGCCGCGGCGGCCTGGAGCACGATGCCGTCGTAGGCCGTCTCGAACGCCTTGCTGACCATGCCGACGAAGACACCCTCGACGACCGCGTACGCGATCACGAGCGCCGGGTTGGCCATCCGGGAGAACGAGATGATCAAGCCGAGGACCAGGCCGACCACCGCCGCGCCGATCCAGGCGGTACCGACCAACGCGTCGGGCACGAGCACCCAGGCGGCCGCGGCGGTGATGCCGAGGATGCCGAGCAGAGCGACCGTCTTGACGACCACGTCGTCGACGGTCATCGGCGCCACGGTCGGCGGCGCGGCCGGGTAACCGGCCTGGGACGGGTACTGCTGGGGAATGCCGGGCTGTCCGTACGGCCCGGCCGGGGCGTACCCGGCGGAGCGCTCCCGCTCGGCCGCCTGGCCGAGCCGGGCGAGCACCGGGTTCGAGGTCTTCACTGTCTGGCCTCCCTCAGGGGGTCGTGTGCACGTGAACGTGCCCTCCAAGAGTAAACGGCGCAGTCACGTCTTGGAGATCACGGATGAGAATGGGTGAGGTCGACCGGTGCCCGGGGCGGGGGTCGAACCCGCACGCCTTTCGGCAGCCGCTTTTAAGGCGGCCGTGTCTGCCGTTCCACCACCCGGGCGAGTGACACCGGCGCGCCGACACGCCTGGTGCAATGTCACCGTAGCCGGTCTGCGGCGACCCGGCGTACCCCGCCGGCCTGGCCACATTAGGGTCGATGCCGTGAGCAGCGCAGCCCCCACGGCCCCCGACGCCGCGCCTGAGCAGGCATTCCGCCTCGCCGATCAGGTCAACCGCCGGCCCCGGGCCACCCGGCTGCTGGCCGCCGTCCGGTGTCACCGGGCGGATCTGCTGGCCGCTCTGATCTTCGCGGTGCTGGCCGGTTGGCTCACCCACGGGCTGTGGCCCGACCCGGGAGCCCGCACCCTGGCGCTCAACCCGGAGGACCAGACCCTCTACGAGTGGTTCCTGGCGGTGGACGCCCGCGCGCTGCTCGGCGACTTCGATCTGCTCACCGACCGGCTCAACGCCCCCGACGGGGTCAACCTGATGGCCAACACCACGGTGATCGCGCTGGGCGTCGTCTTCGCGCCGGTCACCCTGCTGCTGGGCGCACCGGTCACCTTCGCGCTGATCGCCGCCGCCAACCTCGCCGGCACCGCCCTCGCCTGGTACCTGCTGTTCCATCGGACGCTGCGCGCCCGTCGGTTGGCCGCCGCACTCGGCGGCGGGCTGTGCGGCTTCGGACCCGGCATGGTCTCGCAGACCAACAGTCACCTGCACATGACCGCCCAGTGGCTGGTGCCGGTGATCGTCTGGCTGGTGGTCCGGCTGCTGAGGGCGGCCGACCCGGGGCCCGGGACACCCGACGGGACCGGCGCCACCGGGCCGGACCGACGACGGTTGTTCACCTCGGCGGCGGGGCTGGCCGGCGCGGTCACCGCGCAGGTCTTCATCGGCGAGGAGGTGCTCTTCCTCGCCGCGATCACGCTGCTGGTGATGTCGATCAGCTATGCCGTGGTGGACCGGGACCTGGCCCGCCGGGCGCTCCCCGGGTTCGCCGCAGGGTTGGCGATCACCGCCGGGCTCGCCCTGCTGGTGCTGGGCTATCCGCTGTGGTTCCAGTTCGCCGGGCCGCAGGGAGTCGCCGACGGGATGTTCACCCCGGCCTACTTCTCCGCCGACCTGAGCAGCTGGTGGACCCTCTCCCCACTGTCGGTGGCCGGCAGCGCCGAGTCCGCCCGGCTGACCACCGGCCCCGCCGAGTACAACACGTTCCTCGGCTGGCCACTGCTGCTGGTCGCCGCGGCCTGCGCGATCTGGGCCGGGCGACGCCGGCTGGTCTTCGCCTGCGTCGTGGCGGGCCTGGTGATGGGGTCGCTCTCGCTCGGCCCCGAGGTGGTGTTCGGCGGCACCAGGACGGCGATCCCCGGTCCGTACGCAGTGATCGCCGGGCTGCCGGTGGTGGACGGGGCGTTGCCGATGCGGTTCGCGCTGGCGTTGCTGCCGATCGTCGCGACGCTGCTGGTGCTCGCTGTCGACCGGGCCCTGGGCAGCTCCGGTCGGGCACGACGGCTGGTACCACTGGCCGTCGGGGTGGCGCTGCTGCCGCTCTTCCCGACCCCGCTGCCCACCGCCGGACGACCAGCCGTGCCGACATTCATCAGCGGCGGCCACTGGCGGCAGTGCGTACCACCGGGCGGGGTGTTGGTCCCGGTGCCGTTGCCGACGCCGAAGGAGCCCTGGCCGATGCGCTGGGCGACCGCCGCCGACGCCGGTTTCGGGCTGCCGGAAGGCTTCTTCATCGGCCCGTACGGAAGGCGCGGCACCGCGGCGATGGGCACCTTCAAACAGCCCACCTCCGCACTGCTCGCCGATGTCGCCCGGCGCGGCGACCAACCGGCCATCGGCGATGAGCAGCGCCGCCAGGCCGCCCGCGACGCGGACTTCTGGGGTGCCTCCTGCGTGGCGCTGACCGACGACGCTCCGCACGCGGAGAGCCTGCGGGCAACCCTGGAACAGCTCTACGGCCCGCCCACCCGCATCGCCGACGCCTGGACCTGGCGGGTCTGAGCCCGCCTCGCCGGACCCAAAAACCCCGCCGATCTTGCACTTTCTGCTCGGACAAGACGGGCCAAAAGGCGCATCACGGCATCCGAAAGTGCAAGATCGACGGGGTTGGAGGGTCTGGGTTTTTGGGTTCTGGTCAGACGCGGGGCGCACCGACGGGCTGGGACGCCTCGACGAACTCCTCGCGCGGGTCGTGCAACTGACCCAGGGCGACCACCTCACGCTTGAGGAAGAACGCCAACGACCAGTCCACCACCACGCGGATCTTGCGGTTGAACGACGGGATCCGGCTCATGTGGTACGTCCGGTGCATCACCCAGGCCGGCCAACCGGTCATCTTGATCCCGTACACCTGGGCCACGCCCTTGTGCAGGCCGAGGCTCGCCACGCTGCCGACGTGCTTGTGCTTGTAGTTCACCGGCTCACGGCCCCGGACCACGGCCACGATGTTGTCGGCCATCCGGGCGGCCTGACGCACCGCGTGCTGGGCGCTCGGCGAGCAGAAGTTGCCCGGCTCCTTGGTGAGGTCCGGAACGGCGGCGCAGTCACCGGCGCTCCAGGCACCCTCGACCACCTGGTCACCGTCGACCACCTGCAGGGTGGGCAGGCAGGTGATCCGCCGACGGTCGTCGCGCGGGAAGTCGGTCGCGTCCAGCATCGGCGACGGCTTCACACCGGCCGTCCAGACGATCGTGTCGGAGCGGAAGCTGTCACCGTCGGAGAGCTTGACCACCCCGTCGACGCAGGACTCGAGCCGGGTGTCCAGCCGGATGTCCATGTTCCGCTTCAGCAGCTGCTGCACGGTGTAGGCACCCATGTCCCGGTCGACCTCGGGCAGCACCCGCTGGGTCGCCTCGACCAGCACCCACCGAACCTCGTCCTGCTTGAGCTCCGGGTAGTAGCGCAGGGCGTCGCGAGCCATGTCCTCCATCTCGGCGAGCGCCTCGATGCCGGCGTACCCACCACCGACGAAGGTGAAGGTCAGCGCCGAACGGCGGACGTCCGGATCCGGCGTGGCAGCCGCCACGTCGAGCCGATCCAGCACGTGGTTGCGCAGGTAGATCGCCTCACCGATGGTCTTGAACCCGATGCCCTGCTCGTGCAGGCCGGGAATCGGCAGGGTGCGGGAGACCGAACCCGGGGCCACGATCACGTGGTCGTAGGTGATCTCCCGGGCCGGGCCGCTGATCGGCTGCACGGTGGCCACCTTGCGGTCGTGCTCGATCCGCGTGACCGTACCGGCCACCATCTTGCACCGGCGCAACTCCCGCCGCAGCGGCACCACGGAGTGCCGCGGGGAGATGTTGCCCGCCGCCGCCTCGGGCAGGAACGGCTGATAGGTCATGTGGGGTTGGGGGTCCACCACCATGACCTCAGCCTCACGGGAGCTGAGCTTCTTCGACAGGCGCAGGGCGGCGTACAGACCGACGTGCCCGGCACCAACCACAAGGATCCGCTTCGGATTCACGTTGTCTATCTTTCCCCGGCCGGCTCAGGTAATCCCGCTCGCGCCCCCCATCTGTGACGGAGCACAACCCATGTGACCTGCGTAACCCTCAGGTCACAGCGGTCACCGACGCCGCAGGAGCCAACCGAGCAACGCCGCCGTCCCCACCGCCACCAGCAACCCCAGCACGGTGACCCACTGGTATCCGGCTCCCCCACCCGTCCCCGCCGCCTGCAACAGCAGCACGCCCAACACGGCGGCACCCAACAGCACGGCGGCCGAGCGCACCAACCATCGGCTGATCAACTCCGGGTCCACCACCGCGTCGTAGGGCAGCAGCGCGGCCAGCGCGCAGAGGGTGTGGCCCAGATACAGCAGGGCCGCGACGGCCAGCAGCCGCCAGAGCGCGACCGGACGGCCGTACCCGTCGGTGGCGAGCAGCCAACCCCCGACAGTGACCAACGCCGTGAAGGTCATCCAGACCCGACGCGGGCCGAACGCGGGCAACAGGGCGGCGAACGCCAGGAAGAGGATCGGCCGGCCGGAAAGCACCTCCGCCGGAAACGCCAGGGCGAACCCGGCAAGCACGATGACGAAGATCGCCGCCCGCACCAGCAGCGGGGCGACGCTGATCCGGGCGACGGCGTTCCGCGTCGCCCGAGCCCGCTCCACGACCGGGTTCACCGCACTGACCTTTCGTTCACCGGCCACCCACCCTGGGGGCCGTCGCCAACCGCGCCACGTCCCGCAGCACCTGGTCCAGGCTGCCGGCGCCCGCCCAGCGGACCACCGGCACGCCGTGCTCGCGGAGCTGCCCGATCATGATCTCCCGGTCCAGGCGCCACAGCCGGTACGCCACCTCGGCCCAGCCCCGGTCCTTCGGTGACGCCAGGTCCGTCGGCAACGTGTCGACGGCCACCACGAACCGCCCGCCGCGAGCCAACCGGGCGAGCATCTGCGCCGACCGTTCGTCCAGCAGCGGGGTGAGCACCACCACCAACGCGTCCGAGGAGAGCAACTGCGGGCCGAAGACCTGGTCGTACGGTTCGTGCGCGGACGCGTGCACCCGGACGTCGAGCAGCCACTCCAGGACGGTGAGGTACTGCCGCCGCCCGGCGGCCGGCCGGAGCCGACGGGCGGCCGGCCCGTACTCCAGCAGGGAGACCCGGTCGCCACGGTGCAGGTAGTGCTCGGCGATCGCGGCGGTGGCCCGGACGGTGGTGTCCAGCACCGAGGCGGCACCGTCCACCCCACCGGAGCGGCCCGCCTCGGCGAGCACGTCGAGCAGCACCACCACCTCTGCGTCCCGGTCGGAGAGGGTGGCGGCCACGTGCAGTTGCCGGGCCCGCAACGAGACCCGCCAGTCGATGCGGCGCAGCCGGTCACCGGGGGCGAAGACGCGTACGCCGGCCAGCTCGCCGCCCTCTCCGGGTCGGCGGGAGTGGTGCGCCCCGACCAGGCCGGCTGCGCGGGGCATCGCCTCCACCGCCTCGAACGGCTCGGTACGCGGGTACACCCGCACCCGGACCGGCTCGGTGATCACCGCCCGGGAGACCAGCAGACCGCCCGCCGTGGCGACTCGGGCACCGGCGGGGCCTATCGGGTGCCGGCCCCAGCGCAGGGCCCTGCCGGCCAACTCAAGGTCGACAGCGGCACCGATCGGCACCGAGGTCACGAACGGTCGGTCGGCGACGGAACGGCCCCCGTTGTTACCCGGAGCGGTCACCCCGGTCGCCGCGACGGCACTCTGTGCCCCGTCGCCGGCGGCCTCGTCGCTGGCGAAGCCGGCCCTGTCGATCCGCAGCCACGGCGACACCCGGGACCGCATCACCACCAGGTCGTAGTCGACAGTGTCCGGGTTGCCGACGCTCACCGCCGCCGCCACGTCACCGCCCTCGACAAGCGGCCCGCCGTCACCCTGGGTGATCCAGACCTGGGGCAGCGCCGTGGGCCGTCGACGCAACGCGTACGCGGTGCCCAGCGCGAACGGAGCGGCCAGCACGATCAGGTCCACCCTGCCCAGCAGCACGCCGGCCACCAGCAGCAGGCCGGCGAGCAGCACCGCGCGGCCGAGCGCCGGGGTGGGCGCCCAACCGGCGGCCGGTTCCGCTTCGGTGGCCCTCGGCACTGTCGGTCCGGTCATCAGTGCCGGGGCCCGCCGGCGGCGTAGCTGGGCAGCGCGCCACTGGCCGGGGCGGGAGTCGCCTCCAGCACCTCGCCCACCACGAACGCCGGGTCGACCCGGCGCAACCACATCTCCGGGCGCAGGGTGATCCGGTGTGCCAGGGCGGGCGCGGCCACCGACTTGACGTCCTCCGGCACCACGTAGTCCCGGCCGCCGAACACCGCGCGGACCCGGGCCAGCAACAGCAACGCCAGCGAACCACGAGGTGAGGCGCCGACCAGCACCGACGGGTGCTCCCGGGTGGCCGCGGTGAGCGACACGATGTAGCGGCCGATGGAGTCCTCCACCACCACGTCCTCCAGGGCGGCCTGCATGGCCCGCAGCGTCGCCGCGTCGACCACCGGCTTGATGTCCGCCTCCTCCCGGCGACGGCCCATCCGGCGGCGCAGCACCTCCCACTCCTCTTCGTGCTGCGGGTACCCGAACGAGACCCGCAGCAGGAACCGGTCCAGCTGCGCCTCGGGTAGCGGGTAGGTGCCCTCGTACTCGATGGGGTTGGCGGTGGCCAGCACGTGGAACGGCTCGTCGAGCTTGTAGGTCACCCCCTCCACCGACACCTGCTTCTCCTGCATCGCCTCCAGCAGCGCGGACTGGGTCTTCGGCGGCGTCCGGTTGATCTCGTCGGCGAGGAGCAGGTTGGTGAAGACCGGGCCGGCCCGGAAGCTGAAGTCGCCGTTGCGCTGGTCGTAGAGGAAGGAGCCGGTGACGTCGGCGGGGAGCAGGTCGGGGGTGAACTGCAACCGACGGAAGTCCAACCCGAGCGCCTGGGCGAACGATCGGGCGGTGAGCGTCTTACCGAGCCCCGGCAGGTCCTCCAGGAGCACGTGCCCGCCGGCGAGGATGCCGGCGAGGACCAACTCCAACGCGTCCCGTTTGCCGACCACGACGGTGCCGACCGCATCCAGGACCGCCCGGGCCAGGTGCCCGACCTCGGCGGGGGCAATGCTCCGGTCCACGTCGTTCATCAAATACTCTCCAGTTCGGCGACGATCACCGCGAGGTCGCGCGGCGACGGGGTGCGGCGAGGCGGGGTCTCCAGGAACGTCCACAGGCGCTCACCCAGCAGGGCGCGAGCGCGGGCGGGATCCGACTCACGGGTCACGCCGTGTTTCAGCCGCATCCGCTCGTCGGCCAGTTCACCGATCCGGGGCAGGACCGTCCCGGTGAACCGTTCGGGTCGGGTCGAGGACCAGTCCAGCGGCCACTCCCACCTGTTGATCGCGCTGCGCAGCGCGTCCCGGGCACCCCAGTTGTAGCTGCCGTCCTCCTCGCCGGTGCCGACCCGAGCACCGCCCGGCGGCGGGGGCGGCGGCGCGAGCAGTGCGGTGACCCGGCGCACCGCCAACACGGCGAGCACCCCGGCGATCAGTACCGGCAGCGAGACCTGAAGGCCCACCGCGCGGAGGCCGACGAGCAGGACCGCGACCAGCGCGGCGGCCCAGGCGAGGGAACGCAGCATCGGACGCCAGCGGGAGTCGCGCGCCCCCGGACCGGTCGGCGCCGCCTCCTCCTCGAAGGCGAGCAGATCGTCGATGCTGGTGCTGCTCATGGGGTCACCACCGCGGTGAGTTCTCCGCGCAGCCGGCGAAGTGCGGCGCGGGCCTGGTCCCGGGTGCGTTCGTCGACCGGGTGGGTGGCGTACCGGGCCTCCCGGTAGACGTGCGCGAACTCCGCCAGCACGTCGGTGCTGGCGATGGCCGGCACGCCCGCCTCCGGGTCGCCCTGCAACAGCCGGCTGACCAGGTCGGTGGGGGTGTCCCCGGCGAGCCTCGGCACACCGGCCGCGGCGGCGGTCTCCTCCAGCCGCACCCAGCAGGCGATCACCGCCACCCGGGGGTCGGTGTCCCGGTCGTCGAGTTCCACCAGGCCGGCGTCGAGGGCGGCGACGACCTCGCGGGCGGTGCCCTCGGCGGTCCGACGGCCCCGCTGCGCCGGTAGCGCCCGGGTGGTGCGGCGCAGCGCGCCCCGGACTAGGACCCAGCAGAGGTAGCCGAGCGCGGCCAGGATGGCCAGCCCGAGCAGGGCCACGGCCACCTTGCCGACCCACTCCGGAATGTGCGCCTGGGTGGCCTCGCCCGCGTCGCGTGGCTCGATCGGGATGGACGGTGACGGCTCGACGGTCGGGTACTCCGGAACCCAGGGAACGTTGTCCGCGGCCGGCGGGATCCGACTGGCCCCGATCGACGAGTGGGCGGACGCCAGCGCGGCACCGGCGAGCAGGACGGCGACCGCGCCGACCGGCCACCACCGGCGGAGCAGGCCGAGCACCGGACGCAGCGCCGGCTCGGCCAACGGCGCGGGCGGGCGGGTTCCGTCTGTCATCGCCACCACCCCACGCGTCGTCTCAGTCCACTCCGGCCAGCTGTTTAGCCTGGCCGAAGACGTCGTCCAACATCCCTGGTGTCAACCGCCCGGTGAAGGTGTTCTGCTGACTGACGTGGTAACAGCCCAGCAAGTCCGGGGCGTCCGTGCCGGACCAGTGTGCCCCATGACCGAACGCCGGTCGCGGGCTGGGCGGGCGCTGCCCGTACACCGCGCGGAGCACCGGCCACCACGCGGCCCAGGCGAACGCGCCCAGCGCGACCACGACCCGCAGCGTGGGCTGGACCAACGCGACCTCACGGTGCAGCCAGGGCGCGCAGGTGTCCCGTTCCGCCGGGGTCGGCTTGTTGTCCGGTGGCGCACACCGGACGGCCGAGAAGACCCGCAGGTCCCGCAGGGCGAGCCCGTCGTCGGCGGCCACACTCGTCGGCTGGTTGGCCAGCCCGGCTCGGTGCAGCGCGGCGAACAGCACGTCACCCGACCGGTCACCGGTGAAGATCCGGCCGGTGCGGTTGCCACCGTGCGCGGCGGGCGCCAACCCGAGGATCGCGATCCGCGCGTCCGAGGTGCCGAAGCCCGGCACCGGCCGACCCCAGTACTCCTGGTCGCGGAAGGCGGCCCGGCGGGTGCGGGCGACCTCCTCCCGCCACCGGACCAGCCGTGGACAGGCGAAACAGTCGCTCACCGCCGCGTCGAGGTCGGCCAGGTCGGCCGCCCGCGGTGCGCGGGCGACCACCTGTTCGGGGGTACGCGTCTCAGCCAAGCTTGGCCCGGAAGAGTTCCAGGGTGCGGGCCCAGGCGCTGGCGGCGGCGCGCTGGTCGAACGCCTCCGGCCGGTCGTCGTTGAAGAAGGCGTGCGAGGTGCCCGGGTAGTCGTAGAGGTGGCAGTCACCGCCGGCCTCCTCGATGGCCCGACGGGCGGTCTGCACGCCCTCGGCGGTCGAGGTGCCGTCCTCTTCGGAGCAGTGGATGACCGCTGCCTTGCCGGCGTAGTCGGCCCAGTCGGGGCGCATCGACTCCCAGGGCAGCACGGGATAGAACCCGGCGGTGGCGACGATCCGCTCGGAGATGGTGGCCGACCAGAGGGCCAGGCTGCCACCGGCGCAGAAGCCCACGGCACCGACCTTACCGGTGACCTCGGGCCGCCCGGCGAGATAGTCGGCCGCTCCGGCGATGTCCTTCGCCGCCTCGTCCATCCGCATCGCCAGCAGCAGCCGCTGCGCCTCGTCCGGCTCGCTGGTCGTCTCACCGTGGTAGAAGTCCGGGGCGAGGGCCACGAAACCGGCCTCGGCGAACCGGTCGGCCACCGACCGGATGTGCGGGACCAGACCCCACCATTCCTGAATGACGATGACGGCGGGGCTGGCCGTGCCGCTGGCGGGTATCGCGAGATACCCCTCGCTCGTGCCCCCGTTGCTGCGGTAGCTCACCATTTCGCCCATGGGCCGTCCTCCTAGCGGTCAGTCATCGTTGGCTGGTCGCCCAGTGGTCCTACGTGCCGGTAGCCTGCCACGCCACGCGGCCGTCGGGAAGACGCCGGAACAGTGGCATTCACCTCCTGTTCGCCCCCTGGTGACTCCGGGTACGCCGACGGCGGCGGGATGTCTCCCGCCGCCGTCGACACCGGTCCGCCGCTCCGGTCAGACCTTCTTGGTCAGGCAGAGCACGTAGCCCGTCTTGCCCGGCTCGATGCTGGAGAAGATGTACCCCTCCTCGCCCTCCTTGAAGAACTGGGTGCAGGTGGTGTCGGCCTTGGCCTGAGCCTCGCTCTGGCCGTCCACCCGACCGACCACGTTGTACGCCGCGTCGGTGGAGGTGCACTCGACGACCTTGGCGCCGTCGACCTCCTCCTGCTCGGTGCCGGTGATCTCGGGCAGCTCGGCGATGCAGTCGCCGGTCTTGGCGTCCGCGGTCTCGTCCTTGTTGAAGTAGTTGCCGATCGCCGAGGCGACGCCGAACTTCAGGCCGGCGATGACGACGACGGCAAGGACCGCACCGACGATGCCGAGGACCTTCCTACCACCGGACTTCTCCGCCTTCGGCTCGGCTGGCTGCGGCTCGGTCGCCTGCGGCGACTCGCCAGCGGGTTGCTGCGGCGCGGCCGCTTGCGGCGTCTCGACGGCCGGCTCAGGGGTTGCGGCGTCGGACGCGGGGGGCGGTGCGACCTGCTCTGACACGGGGGTTCCTTCCGAGGGGTTGATGAGCAGACGACACCGTAACGATCATTGATTTTCGGTGCCGTCCCGCTCGCCTCGTCCGTTCAGCTATTTCCCAGCTTCACCCGCATGATCCAGTTCACACCTCGGTTCACCGGGTCGGGGTGGGGGTTGGTGTCCCGCTCGGCGGCACTGCGGTGGGCGTACCGTCTGGCGGCGGCGTCCCGGTCGGCCCGGGTGTGCCGCTCGGGTCCGGGGTGCTGGTCGGGTCCGGAGGGCTGGTCGCTGAACCGCGCGGGAGGGGTGCGCCGGGCGCGCGGGGCACGAAGGGCGCCTGCTCCGGGCAGTACGGGTACGCCCGCAGGTTCGGCTTGTCATAGACCTCTTCCGAGCAGTCCGGGTAGCCGAGCCGGATCGGATTGCCGTTCTGGTCGAAGAGTCGGGCGTTCTCCACCAGTCGGCCCTCGCTGTCGTAGACGAAGACGTCCCGGACCCGGTCGTACTGGCTGTCGACCGAGGTCTGGTCGTAGCCGTAGTCGCCGTAGCGCATCCGGTCCTCGGCCTGCATCAGCGCGGCGAACGCGAAGATCACCAGCACCACGCTGCCGACCTGCACGGCCGAGCGCGGCCAGCGGGTCAGCTGAGCCGAGCGGCGGCCGATCCAGATGGAGGCGACCACGAAACCGATCAGCATGATCATGCCGGCGAGCAACTCACCGCCGAACCTCGGCAGCAACCCGAAGCTGCCGCCGGTGCTGATCACGGTGACCAGCATCGCCGCCAGGTAGCCCCGGAGCACCCACCAGCCGGGGCGCAGCAGGTGGAGGAAGTCGCTGGCCGTCGCGTACCCCAGGGGTGGGCCGAGACGGGTGTCCAGGGTGCGCAGCCGGCCGCGGACCCGGGCCATCGCGGTGGCCACCCGCTGGTCGAGGTTGCGCCCGCCGCCCGGTGCGGCGCCGGCCGCGGCGCGCAGCTCGGCGGCGTACGTCTCGGGCTCGCCCAGTCGCTCGAGAAGGGTGCCCTCGGCCTCGGCGGCGACCTCGGTGAGGTGGTCGGCGAGGTCCTCGGTCAGCTCGTCGCGTTGCGCGGTCGGCAGGTCGGCCAGAGCGGCCCGGACCCGCGCCACGTAGTCGGTGATCTCCTGCTCCGTGACGGTCATGCCGCCATCCCCCGATCGTCGAGCAGACTGTCCATGGTGGTGGCGAACGAGCGCCAGAGCTTGCCGGAGCGGGTCAGTTGGTCGCGCCCCGCGGCGTTGAGTGAGTAGTACTTGCGGTGCGGCCCGGATTCGCTCGGCACCACATAGGTGGTGAGCAGGCCGGCGGCGAAGAGGCGACGCAGCGTCCCGTAGACCGAGGCGTCGCCGACCTCCTCCAGGCCGGCCTCGCGCAACCGGCGCAGGATGTCGTAACCGTAGCCGTCCTCCTCCCGGAGAACAGCCAGGACGGCCATGTCGAGCACGCCCTTCAGCAGCTGTGTGGTGTCCACGCATTGCACACTACTGTGCAATGCGAAATAGCGTCAACGAATCCGCCTCAACACGCCGAGCCGGTCAGGCGCGCGGAAGATTGATCGACTCGGTTTTCAGGAAGTCGGGGCATCCGAGGCACACGGATACCGCGACTTCAAGGAAGGCGAGTTGATCGAGCCGGCTAGCGCGTGGCCGGCTGGAGGCTCCAGGCGATGCCGTCGAGGATGTCGTGCTCGGATGCCACCACCGACGGCATCCCGGCCCGTTCCATGATCACCCGAAGCACCAGCGCGCCCGCACCGATCACGTCGGCCCGGCCCGGGTGCATCACCGGGTTCGCCAACCGCTGCTCGCGGGTCTGACCCAGCAGCTCAGCGGTCACCCGGGCGACCTCCTCGTACGACACCCGGGCGTGGTGGATGCGCTCCGGGTCGTACTCCCGCAGGCCCTGCGCGAGCGCGACCACAGTGGTGACCGACCCGGCTAGGCCGACCAGGGTGGCCGCCTCGCGACCGGGCACCACGGCGAGCGCCCGGTCCACCACTGCCGCGATGTCGGCCTGCGCCGCCGCTACCTGCTCGGGCGTCGGCGGGTCACCGGGCAGGTGCCGCTCGGTCATCCGGACGCAGCCGATGTCGACCGAGATCGCCGCACGCACCCCGTCGGCCCGGCCGCCGACCACGAACTCGGTGGAACCACCACCGATGTCGACGACCAGGAACGGCTCCTTCGCGTCGGCGGGCAACCCACGCACCGCGCCGGTGAACGACAACCGGGCCTCCTCGTCGCCGCTGACCACCTCGGGCTCGACACCGAGGGTGGCCCGCACCATCTCGGTGAAGTCAGCGGCGTTGGCGGCATCGCGGGAGGCCGAGGTGGCACACATCCGCACCCGCTGGGCGCCCAGCTTCTCGATGTCGGCGGCGTACGACGCCAACGCCACCCGGGTCCGCTCGATCGCCTCCGGCGCCAGTCGACCGGTGCGGTCCACGCCCTGCCCCAGCCGGACGATCTCCATCCGCCGGGTCAGGTCGACAAGCGGCGCCTGCGGCCCGGCCGACGCGTCGGGCAGGTCGGCGACCAGCAGTCGGATCGAGTTGGTCCCGCAGTCGATGGCCGCCACACGCGTCGTCACGGCAGCAACCTTACGGCAGGACGGGCGGCCACCTGGCGGCTTGGCCGGCCGTGGGCACCGACTCGCCCGCGTCGCCCGACGGGCCCCGTAACAAGCTCGCCCCCAGCGCGGTCAGGTGATGTCGGACGGCCCCGCCCTCGCGCACGCTGGCCACCAGACCGGCGGTCCGCAGGGCGTGGGCGTGCTCCGAGGCCGAGGAGAGACTGATCCCGACCGACCGGGACAACACGGTGGTGGTCAACCCGCCGTCGGCCGCCAGCCGGCGCAGCACCAGCGCCCGGGTGACGCCGAGCAGCCGACCGAGGGAATCGGCGGCGGCGGAGGCCCCGAGCGTGGGCATGACCACCGGATAGACGAGCAGGATCGGATGACCCTGCTGGAGCAGCACCCGGGGCCGTGGCCCGGCCAGCGGGGAGGGCAGCAGGATCAGCCCGTGGCCGGTGCCGGGGAGATCACCGTCCCACCACGTGTGTACCTCCAGCACCGGCTCCCGCCACCGGATCCCCGGGTGCAGACCCGAGAAGAGGCGGGCCAGGCCATGCTGCGCCAGCCGCTGACTGGCAGCCGCCACCTGCTGGCGGTACGCGGACGTCAGCTCGGCCCAGTGCGGTTCGAGGACCGCGTCGAACCAGGCCCGCACGGCCCCGCCGAACAGGTCCAGCACCTCCGGGTCGGCCGCCGCGAACCGCCGCCGCAGCGGGCTGACCGGCGTGTCCGCGTACGCCATGGTGACCTCGGCGCGGACCCGCCGTGCCGGGGTGGCCCGAATCGCCTCCAGGCCGGCCTCCACCGACTCCAGACCGGCGAAGGGCGTGACGAAGTCCGGCAGACGCCCCTGGCCGGGCAGCAGGTGCCGCAGGATCGCGGTGGCAGCCTGGGCGGCAGGCGTGCCCTCGGCCGCCACCGCCCGCTCGGCCAGCGCCGGCGCCAGCGCCGCGACAGTGGGATCGCGCAGCCACTGACCGGCCAGCAGCGCGTTCGCGACCGGGTGGAGCCGGTCGGCGAACCGCACCCGGCACAGGTCGGCCGACCCGAGCTGGAGGCGAAGCATGACACCAGCCTGCCCGCCTTCGGCCAGGACCGAAAGGGTTGTTTACCGGCCGAAGGATCTCCAGTGTGGACGGCGGGGTCGACGGGGGGTGACCGGCGTGCGGCGATCGGTGGCGGTGTTGACGGGGCTTTGCCTCCTGATCGTGGCCGCAGCCTGTAGTGAGCGGGGGCAACCCTCGTCGGCCCCGCCAGCCGCGCCGTCCGCGTCGAGCGAACGACCGGCGGCCGGCGACCACCAGCTCACCCTGAAACACAACGGGCTCGACCGCACCTACCTGCTGCACGCGCCGGCAGGGTACGACCCGACCCGGTCACCCGCACTGGTCATCGCGCTGCACTTCTATCCCGGCACCGGCTCCGCGATGCGGGAGCTGGCGGGCCTGGACGCCAGGGCCGACAAGGACAACGTGCTGGTCGCCTACCCCGACGGGCAGGGCGGCGGTTTCAACGCTCTCATCTGCTGCGGCAGCGCCGACGACGTCGGCTTCCTCGACGCCCTCACCGACCATCTGGTGCAGACCTGGCACGCGGACCCGAACCGGGTGTTCCTCACCGGCATCTCGAACGGCGGCGACATGAGCTTCCGGGCGGCGGTGGAGAGCACCGGCACCTTCGCCGCGATCGGGGTGGTCAGCGGTGGCTACAGCGGGGAGTTGACCACGGCCGGTAGCTACGTGCCGAAGAGCCCGGTCTCCGTGATCACCTTCATCGGCGGTCAGGACCGGTACGCCACGATCTTCCAGACCGGGATACGGACCTGGCAGCAGCGGCTCAACTGCCGGCCGAGCCCGAAGGCAGCCGGGGTGCCGGGCGTGACGCACACGGTGGCGGGCTGCGCGGACGGCAGCGAGGTCAGCGTCTACACCCTCGCCGACATGGGTCACAGTTGGCCGGGCGCGACAGCGGGCCAACTCGCCGCGTCCTCCGCGGGGCTGTCCGCCACCGACCTGATGTGGGACTTCTTCGCCGCCCACCCCCGCAAGGGCTGATCACAGGCGCAGCAGCATCCGGGTGTTGCCCAGCGTGTTCGGCTTGACCCGCTCCAGGTCGAGGAACTCCGCGACACCCTCGTCGTACGACCGCAGCAGCTGCTCGTAGACCGGCTGCGGCACCGGCGCGCCGTCGATCTCGCGGAAGCCGAACGAGGCGAAGAACCGGGTCTCGAAGGTGAGCACGAAGATGCGGGCCACGCCCAACTCCCGGGCCGCGTCGATCAGCTCACCGACCAGCCGGTGACCGATCCGCCGGCCCCGGCAGGACGGGTCCACCGCCACCGTGCGGATCTCCGCCAGGTCCTCCCACATGACGTGCAGCGCCCCGCAGCCCACCACGACGTCGTCCTCGGCCCGGACCGCGACCCGGAACTCCTGCACGTCCTCGAAGAGGGTGACGGTGGCCTTGCTCAGCAGCCGCCGGTCGTCGGTGTAGGTGTCGACGAGTCGCCGGATGCCCCGCACATCCCCGGTGCGTGCCCGCCGTACCGTGATCTGATCCGCAGTCGGCGTGCTCATTCGCCCGCCGGCACGTCCACGCACGGCCCCGTCGACCACCAGGGCTCGACCAGCTCCAACGTCTCGTCGCCGAACGGGTTCACCCCGGGGCCGGCGCCCAACGCGTGGCCCAGGTGCACGTGCAGGCACTTCACCCGGCCCGGCATCCCGCCGGCCGAGATGCCGGCGATCTCCGGCACCTCGCCGATCGCCTCCCGGCGGGTGAGGTAGTCCTCGTGCGCCGCACGGTAGTGGGCCGCCAACTCCGGGTCCGTCGTCAGCCGGTCCGCCATCTCCTTCATCAGCCCCGCCGACTCCAGTCGGCTGCACGCCGCGGTGGCCCGGGGGCAGGTCAGGTAGTAGAGGGTCGGGAACGGGGTGCCGTCGGAGAGGCGGGGGGTCGTCTCCACCACGTCCGGCAGGCCGCACGGGCACCGGTGGGCGACCGCCCGGGTGCCGCGGGGCGTCCGGCCCAGCTGTGCGGCCACCGCGGCCAGGTCGGCCTCGGTGGCCGGCTCACGCTGCGGCAGGGGTACGGAATCCGCCGCCGGCTCCGACGGTGGTACGACAGTCACGGTGCCATCTCTCCTGGTGCGGTGCGGTGCGGTGGGTCGGTGGCTCACTTGCCCGGCTGCTGGCTGTCCGCCGCCTGCACGCTCGACCAGAGCGTGTCGTACCAGGTCACCGGCCCGGCCGGGGCGGCCGAGCCGGCCGGCTTCCCGGCGTCCCGGGCGGCGCCCTCCGGGTCGTGCAGCACCACCATCATCTTCTCGCCCGGCCGGCCCATGAAGAACCGTTCCCGAGCCTGCGTCTTGATGTACTCGGGGTCCTTCCAGTTGGCGGCCTCGGCGGCGAGCTTGGCGATCTCCGCCTCCTGTGCCGCCTGGGCGGCCTCCATCCGCTCGATGTCGGCCTGCTGGTCCAGGTAGACCCGGACCGGGTAGGTGTAGGCCAGCGCGAGCGCGATCAGGACCGCGAACAGCACCGTGGCCCGACCGGTGAAGCCACGGGGGTGGGGTGCGGCGAGCCGCTTCACGGCACCGCCGGCGGCGGTACGCCGAGCGGCGGCCGGACGGTTCGCGGAGCGCACGCCCTCGGCGCCCCGGGCAGCACCCGGCGCGCGACCGGCGGCGCGCGGCTCGGCGCGTACGCCGGCCTCCCGGACCGATCCCCGCGTGGCGCGCCCGCCGCCCGGCCGGCCGGACTGACCCGGCCGGCGAGCGGGACGCTGACCACCCGGTGTGCGGCGCTGCTGCATCGTCACACCCCTCCCCCGAGGCTTCGTGCGTCTCAGGCCGAACGGTAGCGCGGGAACGCGCCAGCGCCGGCGTAGCGCGCCGCGTCGGCCAGCTCCTCCTCGATCCGGAGCAGCTGGTTGTACTTGGCGACCCGGTCCGAACGGGCCGGCGCGCCGGTCTTGATCTGGCCGCAGCCGGTGGCCACCGCCAGGTCGGCGATGGTGGTGTCCTCGGTCTCGCCGGAACGGTGGCTCATCATGCACTTGAAGCCGGCCCGGTGGGCCAGGTCCACCGCGTCCAGGGTCTCGGTCAGCGAACCGATCTGGTTGACCTTGACGAGAACCGCGTTCGCCGCCTTCTCCGCGATGCCGCGGGCGATGCGCTGCGGGTTGGTCACGAACAGGTCGTCGCCCACGATCTGCACCCGGTCACCGATCGAGGCGGTCAGCGTCTGCCAACCGCTCCAGTCGTCCTCGGCCAGCGGGTCCTCGATCGACACGATCGGGTACTCGTCGGCCAGCTTGGTGTAGTAGGTGCTCATCTCCTCGGCGGACTTCGCGGCGCCCTCGAAGGTGTAGGTGCCGTTGTCGAAGAACTCCGTGGCCGCCACGTCGAGCGCGAACACGATGTCGGTGCCGAGCCGGTAACCGGCCTTCTCGACCGCCTCGGCGATCAGGTCCAGGGCCGCCGCGTTCGTCGGCAGGTTCGGCGCGAAGCCACCCTCGTCGCCGAGCCCGGTGGAGAGGCCCTTCTTCTTCAGCACCGACTTCAGCGCGTGGTAGACCTCCGCGCCCGAGCGCAGCGCCTCCCGGAACGTGGGCGCGCCGATCGGCGCGATCATGAACTCCTGGATGTCGACGTTCGAGTCGGCGTGCGCGCCACCGTTGAGGATGTTCATCATCGGCACGGGCAGGAGGTGCGCGTTCGGGCCGCCCAGGTAGCGGAAGAGGCTCAGCTCGGCGCTGCCGGCAGCGGCCTTCGCCACCGCCAGGGAGACCCCCAGGATGGCGTTCGCGCCCAGCTCCGACTTGCTGTCGGTGCCGTCGATGTCGAGCATCTTCTGGTCGATCAGCCGCTGCTCGCTGGCCTCGTACCCGATGATCTGGTCGACGATCTTGTCTTCGACGTTGGAGACCGCCTTCTCCACGCCCTTGCCCTGGTAGCGGTCGGCGTCACCGTCGCGCAGCTCGATCGCCTCGAAGGCGCCGGTGGAGGCGCCGGAGGGCACGGCGGCGCGGGCTACCGTGCCGTCGTCCAGACCGACCTCGACCTCGACCGTCGGGTTGCCCCGCGAGTCGAGAATCTCCCGGGCGACGATTCCCTCGATGGTTGCCACTAAGTCGCTCCTCGTTGTTGTTATCCGGTCCGTGGGTGGGCCGCGACGGTGCGGCTGAGGCAGGTGTTGAACGCAGCGTATCGGGCGGCGCGAACGGGCACGGCGTCGCCCGCGCACCCGGGTCACCCCGCGTTGACGGACATTCCCGGATTTCCGGGCGTCAACCGGCAACGGGTTTGCGCTGCACGGACCAAATCCACCAGGCTGGTCGCCATGCCCGCCGCCTCGACCACCCTCCGCATGCTCGCCGTGTCGGTCATCGCGTCGCTCACGGTCACCGGCTGTCAGACATTCGAGGACGCCGGAGTCGCCATGGGCCGCTCGGAACTCGTCAACGATCTCGCCGCCCGGCTCGACCGGGCACTGGAGTTGACCTACTCGGCCACCTACCAGTTGCCCGGCGGCCAGCGCGCCGCGATCGTGCAGGCACAGGACCCGGCGCGATCCACGTACACCTACCCGGGCGGGCAACTCACCGTCACCCCGGACGCCATCACCCGGTGCACGACAACCGGCACCCGCCCGGAGTGCACGCTGGTCGCCCCGCCGACCCCGGGCAGCAAGCCCACCGTGACGCTGTTCGGCGAGGCCAACCGGCAGGGCCTCGTCACGCCGCCGGTGGTGGTCGGCCTGCTCACCGCCGCCGCGCTCGACCCGCAGGCGGTCATCAAGCAGAGCGACACCACGGTCGCCGGGCACCACGCCGCCTGCGTGGCGGTGGAGAGCTCGTCCGGCGACTTCACCGCCTGCGTGACCACCGAGGGCGTGCTCGGCAGCTTCACCGGGCCGGTCGACGGCAAGCCGGTGGAGCTGGCGTTGAGCGACTACTCCGCGACCGTCGACGAGGACGCGTTCGAGCCGCCCGCCGGTGCCGGCGTCGTCGACCGCCGCCCCGGCGGCTCCTGACCGAACCGGCCGAGCCCAGGCCGGGCGACCGCCCGGCGGCGGGCCCGCGTCCGGCGCAACCGCTGCCCGCGTACGCCATCTCGCGCCGGCACATCGACGCGACGGTGACCGACGGCGGCGCCAAGCCCGCGCGGCGGCCCTGCTCAGAGACCGAGCAGGGTGCGCAGGTGGCGCGGGGGCGGGCAGTCGTGGGCGAGCATCGCGTCGTGCCAGTCGCGGACCGACACCCCGTCCGGGCGGGCGGCGGCGATGTCGGCCACCTCGCTGTAGCCGACGAAGTAGGTGGACAGCTGGGTCGAGGTGAGTTGGGCACGCCGCCACTTGCCGGCCGCCTCGCCCTCCTCCTGGAAGCCGCGCCCGGTCATCAACGCCATCGCCTCGGCCTCGGGCAGGTCCTCGGCGTGCACCAACTGGTCGAGCAACGCGTTGATGGTCATCCGTAGCTGCATCTTGAGCTGCTGCAACCGCACCGGCAGACCACCGAAGCCGAGACCCGTCATCACCTCCTCCGCGTAGACCGCCCAGCCCTCGATGAACGGGCCGGACTCGGCCAGCGCGCGGACCCGGGTGCCACCGACGTAGCGGCGGGCGTGGGCGAGTTGGAGGAAGTGCCCCGGCATCGCCTCGTGCACCGTCAGGTTGCGGATCATGTGGTCGTTGTATTCGCGGTAGAACGACTCGACCCGGTGCGCCGACCAGTCCGACGGCGTGGGCGCGATGCAGTAGAAGGTCGGCACGGCGGCGGTCTCCAGCGGGCCGGGCGCGTCGCAGTACGCCACCGCGACGCCCCTGGCGAACTCCGGCATCTCCTGGATCACGCACCGGTCGTCGACCAGGGTGACCAGGTCGTGTGCGCGGACGAAGTCGGTGGCCTCGTCCAGTGTCACAGCGGCCAGCTCGACGATCGTCGCGTCGTTCGGGTGCTCGGCGGCGAGCAGGTCCAGCGCCCGCCGTACGGACGCGTCGTCGGCCGGCCCGCCGACCAGCTCGACGGCCGCCGCACGGATCTCGGCGGTGACCCGGTCCAGGTTGGCCCACGCGCGCCGCTGGATCTCGGCGGCGCCCAGCTCGGTGTCGAGGGTGTGCCAGAGCCGGGCCTCCCAGCGACGTCGGCCCAGTCGCGGGTCACGGCCGGGACCGGCATCGGCGGCCAGGCCGGCCCGGAGCCAGGCGACGAACTCGTCCAGCGCGGCGATCGCGGCGGTGGCCGCCGGCTCGACCCGGTCGAGCTGGCTCGGCGCCTGGGCGAGCAGCGCCGGCAGCTCGTCGCGGATCAGCGCGGCCGTGCCGGTGAACTGCCCGACGGCCGTCTCCGCGTGGATCCGCGGCATGTCCCGCAGCGTCGCGCGGGCGGTGGCGAGGGCGTCCGGTACGGCGGCGAGCCGCCCGGCCAGTTGGGTCAGTCGCACCTCGGCGGGGGCGTACGGGCGGGCCAGCAGCGGGTGCAGCAGCGGGCCGGGGTTGTGCCGCAACGGATCCCACTCGTGCGACCGGATCTCGGTCAGCTCGAACAGCTCCCGGTCCACGAATGAGGTGAGCAGCGCGTGGTCGACCTGTTCGTCGACGTCGAGGGAGTCCGGGTCCAGTTCGGACAGCGCGTTGGCCGCGTCGGAGAGCATCGCCCGGTCGGCGGTCAACCCGTCGGCGGACAGGTCCGGCAGCCGGTCGTCGAACCGGTGGTCCCCGGCGGCGGTGGCGACCCCCGGCCGCGACTCCAGCAACGCCTCGACGACCCGCTCAGCCAGCACCCCAAACGCTTCCACCCGCCCACCCTACCGACCGCCCCACCGTGGTCGGCCGGTTCCGCCCCGTTCCGTCGATCATGAAGTTGTTGCCGTTCGCCTCGGCGTGTCGGGGCAACAACTTCATGGTCAACGCGGGTCTGCCGGTGGCGGTTCGGCGGTGCGGATGAGATCGGCGTGGGCCAGGGTGGCGCGGCGGAGGGCGGCTTCGGGGTCGAGGCCTGCCTCGCGGGCCGCCGCGACCGTGGCCAGCAGGCTGGCTCCCAGCCTCGCTTCGGCGTCCGGTTGGGCGTCGGGCAGCGGCGGCGCAACCTCGATGCCCCGGCGGGCGGCACGGTCCAGGATCTGCGCCGCCAGAGCCAGCGCGGGCTGACTCAGGGCCACGCCGTCCAGCACCGAACTTCGCGCCTTCTCCGCGCGCTTGATCCGCTCCCAGTTCTCGGTGATCTCCTCCAGGGTGCCCACCTCGGCACCGGCGAAGACGTGCGGATTACGCCGGATCATCTTGTCGACCAGGCCACCGGCCACGTCGTCGATGGACCACCGCTCATCCTCGGGCAACTCCTCGGCGAGCCGCGCGTGCAGCACCACCTGCAACAACACGTCGCCCAACTCCTCGCGCAGCGCGTCGGTGTCGTCGGCGCTGATCGCGTCGTACGCCTCGTAGCTCTCCTCCAGCAGGTAGCCGGCGAGGCTGCGGTGCGTCTGCGCCCGCTTCCACGGGTCGCCACCCGGCGAGGCCAGCCGGTCCAGCACGGCCACCGCGTCGAGCAGCCGGGCGCCCGGCGGATCCCACGAGCCGTACATCAGCTCCATCTCGGCCAACCCCGGTTGCCGGGCCAGCCGCAGGCCCAACTCCCGGGCCAGCGCCTCGTCACCCGTCGGACCGGCCAACCACACCACGGTGCCGTGCGCCGCCACCGCGTCCAGCAACGGCTGCGTGGCCGGGCCGTCCACCACAGTGACCTCGGCGCCCGCCTGACGCACGGCCGTGACCATCTCACTGTCCGAGCCGGTCAACACCGGGTGCTGGCGTACGACGTCCCAGGCCGCGGAGGTCAACAGGCCGGCCGGCAGCCGGGGTGAGGTGACCAGCAGGACGATCCGCGCCGACATGCTCAGCTGGCCGTGCCCTGCTCCGGTGCGGGAGCCTCGTCGCTCGGCGCGCCGCTCGACGGCAGCGGCTCCGGGGTGGAGATGTCAGTGACCGGGCCGGCCTCGTTGATGTACGGCAGCGAGTAGAAGACCAGCGACTGGCCGGTGCTCACCACCGACGGCACGCCCACCGCCCGGTAGCGCGGGTTGATCGTGACGTCGACCCGGCGCGCCTCTTCCTCGAGCGCGGTGCTGAGGGCGGTGGCGCTACGCACGAAGCCGCCGTCGCCGAACGCCTGACGGACGTTGGCCACCGACATCCCGGCGTCGATCGCCCCGGTCTTGGTCAGGGCGTCGTAGACGGCCATCAGCGAATCGTCGCTCAGCTCGGCCGGCGGGAGCTGCTGGTTGAGCACCTGGAGCAGGTCGATCCAGTCACCCCAGAGCTTGGCGTACTCGGTGCTCGCCGGCACCCGCAGGTTCTGCTCAAGCTGCTGCGGGCTGACCTCGTCGGGCACCTGGATGTTCTTCGCCGCCGCCACCCGCTTGCCGAGGTCCAGGCTGACCAGCAGGTTGACCACGTCCTGACGGGTCACCGCGGCGCGCAACTGCTCCGGAGACGGCGTCGCCCCCGCCTGACCGGCCTCCCGCCGGACGGCGTCACCGTACTTCGTCTGCGCGTCGTCGTAGATCGCGTCGACCCGGTCCACGGAATAGGCGGTGTCACCGACATAAGCGGCGATGTTCGGTGCGGACTTGCCGCAGGCAGCGAGGGAGAGGACACCCAGGGCCGCGACGCTGGCGGCGGCGATCACACGGCGAGCACGCATACCCGTCACTCTCTCATGCCCTCCCCCAGCCTGTGACGGCCCCCACCACACCACGGACCCGCCTCAACCCGCCGCGACGGCGAGCGGGGCGGGAGCACCGAGCACATCGGAGAGCAGTTGTGCACACCACTGCAGCAGCGCCTGGTCCCGCAGCGGCTCGCCGCCGATGCGCCGGGTGGTCGGTCGGGGCACGCTGACCTGGTCGGTGGCCTGCTTGTAGACGGCATCCGGGTGGTAGCGCTTGAGCCGCATCTGCTTCGAATCCGGCAACGGCAACGGCCCGAAGCGGACGTGCTTGCCCTGCATGGACACGTCGGTCAGGCCGTAGCGGCGGGCCAACAGGCGGAACCGGGCCACCTCCACCAGGTTCTGCACCGGGGCCGGCGGCTCGCCGTACCGGTCGGTCATCTCGGCGATGACCTCGCCCAGTCGCTCCTCGTCGCGCGCCTCGGCGAGCTTGCGGTACATCTCCAGACGCAGTCGCTCCACGCTCACGTAGTCGTGCGGCAGGTGCGCGTCGACCGGCAGGTCGATCTTGACGTCGGTCTCCTCCTCCGACCGCTCACCCTTGAACGCGGAGACCGCCTCGCCGACCATCCGCACGTACAGGTCGAAGCCGACACCCTCGATGTGCCCGGACTGCTCGCCACCGAGCAGGTTGCCGGCGCCCCGGATCTCCAGGTCCTTCATCGCCACGTACATGCCGGCACCCAACTCGGTGTGCTGGGCGATGGTCGCCAACCGCTCGTGGGCATGCTCGGTCAGCGGCTTCTCCGGCGGGTAGAGGAAGTAGGCGTACGCCCGCTCCCGGCCCCGGCCGACCCGGCCGCGGATCTGGTGCAGCTGGGCCAGGCCGAGCAGGTCGGCCCGCTCCACGATCAGGGTGTTGGCGTTCGGGATGTCGATGCCCGACTCGACGATCGTGGTGCAGACCAGGACGTCGAACTCCTTCTCCCAGAAGCCGACCATGACCTTCTCCAGGGCGTCCTCGCCCATCTGGCCGTGCGCCACCGCTACCCGCGCCTCGGGCACCAGCTCCCGCAGCCGCCGTGCCGCCCGGTCGATCGACTCGACCCGGTTGTGCAGGTAGAAGACCTGCCCGTCGCGGAGCAGCTCACGGTGGATGGACGCGGCCACCTGCCGGTCGTCCTGCGCGCCGACGAAGGTGAGCACCGGGTGCCGCTCCTCCGGTGGCGTGGCGATGGTGGACATCTCCCGGATGCCGGTGATCGCCATCTCCAGCGTGCGCGGGATCGGGGTGGCCGACATGCTCAGCACGTCGACCGACGCGCGCAGCGTCTTCAGGTGCTCCTTGTGCTCCACACCGAAGCGCTGCTCCTCGTCGACGATCACCAGGCCCAGCTGCTTGAAGCGGGTGGCGGTCTGGAGCAGCCGGTGGGTGCCGATGACGATGTCGACGGTGCCGTCGGCGACCATCTCCAACGTCCGCTCGGTCTCCTTCGCCGTCTGGAACCGCGACAGCTGCCGGATCTGGACCGGGAACTGGCTCATCCGCTCGGCGAACGTGTTGTAGTGCTGCTGCACCAGCAGGGTGGTCGGCACCAGCACCGCCACCTGCTTACCGTCCTGCACCGCCTTGAACGCCGCCCGGACCGCGATCTCGGTCTTGCCGTAGCCGACGTCGCCGCAGATCAGCCGGTCCATCGGGACGGTCTGCTCCATGTCCCGCTTGACTTCCTCGATGGCGGCGAGCTGGTCCGGAGTCTCCTGCCACGGGAAGGCGTCCTCCAGCTCCCGCTGCCACGGCGTGTCCGGGCCGAACGAGTGACCCTTGGACGCCTTGCGGGCGGCGTAGAGCTGGATGAGCTGCGCGGCGATCTCCCGGACCGCCTTGCGGGCCCGGGCCTTGGACTTCTGCCAGTCCGAGCCGCCCATCTTGTGCAGGGTCGGCTGCTCACCGCCCACGTAGCGGGAGAGCTGGTCGAGCTGGTCGGTGGGGACGAACAACCGGTCGCCGGGCTGGCCCCGCTTGCTGGCCGCGTACTCGATGACCAGGTATTCCCGGCTGGCCCCGTTGACGGTCCGCTGCACCAACTCGACGTAGCGGCCGATGCCGTGCTGCTCGTGCACCACGAAGTCGCCGGCCTTGAGCTCCAGCGGGTCGATGGTGTTGCGCCGCCGGCTCGGCATCTTGCGCATGTCCCGCGTCGAGGTGCCCCGACCGCCTGTCACATCGTTGCCGGTGAGCAGCACGAAGCGCGACGCCTCGTCGACGAACCCGCTGCCCAGCGCGCCGCAGGTGACCACCAGCTCGCCGGGGGCGGGCGCGGTCGGCACCTCCTGCACCAACCGGGCGCCGAGGCCGGCGTCGCGCAGCACCTCCACCGCCCGTTGGGCGGGGCCGTGCCCCTCGAAGACCAGCGCGATCGACCAGCCGTCGCCGGACCAACGCTTGAGGTCCTCGACGACCCGCGAGGTCTCACCGTGATAGAGCGGTGCCGGCTGGGCGGAGAGGGTCACCGCGATGGCGTCGTCAGGGGTGACGGCGGCCTGCTCCGGCGCGTCCTCCCAGGGCTGCCGCGTCTCGGCCGTCTCGCCCTCCACCAGACCGAACGGGGACAGCGTCCACCACGGCTGGCCGAGCTTGCCGGCGGCGGCGCGTACCTCGCCGAGGGTGCGGAAGGCGGCGGCGCCGACGTCCACCGGGGCCTGGCCGCCGACCGCGGCGGCGGCCCAACTGGCCTGCAAAAACTCCTCCGAGGTACGCACCAGGTCGTGCGCCCTCGTGCGGATCCGCTCCGGGTCGCAGAGCAGGACGTGGGTGCCGACCGGCATGGCGTCCAGCAGCAGCTCCAGCGAGTCGGGACCGACCAGCACCGGGGCCAACGACTCCATCCCCTCCACCGGAATTCCCTCGGCCAGCCTGTCGAGGATCTCGGCCAACTCCGGGTGCTGCTCGGCGAGCGCGGCGGCCCGGTCGCGCACCGCCGGGGTGAGCAGCAGCTCGCGACACGGCGGCGCCCACAGCAGCGGGACCTGTTCGATGGTCCGCTGGTCGGCGACGGCGAAGGTGCGGATCTCCTCCACCTCGTCGCCCCAGAACTCGACCCGGGACGGGTGCTCGTCGGTGGGCGGGAAGACGTCCAGGATGCCGCCGCGTACCGCGAACTCGCCGCGCTTGGTGACCAGGTCGACCCGGGCGTACGCCATGTCGATCAACCGGCGGGCGACCTCTTCCAGGTCCGCCTCCTCGCCTGCGGCGAGCTGCACCGGCTCCAGGTCACCGAGCCCTTTGAGCTGGGGCTGGAGCAGCGAACGCACCGGGGCCACGACCACCCGCAGCGGCCCGGTCCGGCCGTGCGCGTCGGCAGACTCGGGGTGCGCGAGGCGGCGCAGCACGGCCAGCCGTCGACCCACGGTGTCCGAGCGTGGGGAGAGCCGCTCGTGCGGCAGCGTCTCCCAGGAGGGGAAGACCACTACCTGTTCGGCCGGCAGCAGCCCGCCGAGCGCGGCGGCCAGGTCGTCGGCCTCCCGGGTGGTGGCGGTCACCGCGAGCACCGGGCGCCCGGCCCCGTCGTTGTCGGCGGCGACCGCCGCGACGGCGAACGGGCGCAGCGCCGCCGGGGCGGTGATGTCGAGGCCGTCTACCTGGGCGGCACCGGAGCGCGCCAGGTCACGCGCCCGGGCCAGCCCGGGGTCGGCCAGGGCGGCGGAAAACAGACCGGTGAGCAAGGGAAATCCTTCCCGGGGAGTCGACGCACACGACGGCGGCCCCTCGTCCAGTCGGACGGGGGGTGCACGACGACAAGCCTAGCCCCGTCGACCGACAGTCACCCCCTTCCGCCCAGGTCCACGCCGCCCCGCGCCCCGCGCCGAAGATCGCGCTCGAACCAGGATGTAGTGGCCTCAGCGACGCGCCGATGCCACTACATCCTGGATATTGCGAGATCTTGGGACCGCGCCGCCCGGCGCCACCAGCCCTCGCAGCGGATCTTGACCGAATGGCGGCTGGCGTGGTCGGGTTTCGGGATGGGTGAGCAGTGGCGGGCACAGTTCGACGCGGAGGTGAGCTTCGCCAACGGCGGCGGGCTGCGTACCGAGGGGTTCCGACTGGACATTCCCGGTCGGCAGATCAGCGACGACGACCTGGCGGCGTTGTTCGTCCGGCACCTCGGGCTGCTGATGGTGGCCGAGGTTCGGATCAGCGCCAAGACGATCATCGAGGAACCGCACAAGGGCGGCCGGGGCGTCGCCGTCGATCAGCCGACGTCCGGCCGCAGGCTGGTCGAGCTGAGCCACGTGATCAGCGAAGGGATGACCACCCTGCCCGGTTGGCCGGGCCCCCGGATCACCGACTGGTTGACCTTCGCCGCCTCCCGGGAGCGGTACGCCCCGGGCACCGAGTTCCACGTGGCCCGAATCGACATGATCGCCAACACCGGCACGTACCTGGACACGCCCGCTCACCGATGGGCCGGCCGGGACGACCTGACCGCTGTGTCGCTGGACCGTCTCGCCGACCTACCGGGGGTGGTGGTCCGGGTGCCGGCCGGCATCCGCGCGGTTGACCGGCTCATGCTGGCCCCGTACGAGGTGGCCGGTCGGGCGGTGTTGCTGCACACCGGGTGGGATGCGCACTTCGGCACCGAGCGGTACGGCGCGCCGGAAGCGCCGTACCTGACCGGGGACGCCGCCCAGGCGCTTGTCGAGGCTGGGGCGGCGCTGGTCGGCATCGACTCGATCAACATCGACGACATGGGCCCGGCTGCCGCCGGCGTACGCCCCGCGCACAGCGCGCTGCTCGCCGCCGGCATCCCGATCGTGGAGCACCTGACCGGCCTGGGCGCGTTGCCGCCGAGCGGGTTCCGGTTCACGGCGGCCCCCCCGATGGTGGCCGGCATGGGCACGTTCCCCGTTCGCGCCTTCGCCGTCGTCTCCGCCGGCACGTGAGGCCCGACAGCAGCGACACCTGACCCACCACCGTCACGTCTGGGGAGGGAACGATGCCCGCCGAGGGAGTCGGCAGTGATCCGCGTCGCCGCACCACACCCGCCCGGTGGCGGGTGCTGGGGCACCCGGAGGGGATGCTCGCCTACCAGGCGCGGTGCATCGTGGAGGACCACGGCTGGACGGAGTCCACCGTCGTGGACCGGCACAAGGTCATCCTGGGCCGTTCCGGGGCGTACCGGCGTCGGCTCAACGGTCGGGTCGAGCTCTCCGACGCCACCTCGGTGCTGCTCACCCGCCCCGGCGACGAACTCGCCGTGGCCCACCCGTTCGGCTGCGGTGACTCGTACACCTGCCTGGAGATCGACCCGGTGGTGCTGGCGGCCCGCCCGGACGCGGAGGGTTGGCTGGACCGGGGTGGGTGGTCCGGATCCTCCGACGCGGCGCTGGACCTGGCGCACCGGCTTCTGGTGGCGGAGTTCCGGCGCGGGCTGGACGGGTTCGAGATGGCCGAGCGGCTGCACCGGTTCCTGACCCACCTGCTGCGGCACAGCCCGCTCGGCGCGGACGAGGGGCTCGACCCGGCGGTCCGCCGTCGACCGGCGACGCTGGTCGCCCACCGGCGGTTGGCCGACCGGGCTCGGGAGGTGCTGGCCAACTCCGGTTTCACGCTCAGCCTGGACGAGGTCGCCCGGGAGGTGGGCAGCTCGCCGCACCACCTCAGCCGGGTCTTCCACCGGATGACCGGCAGCAGCCTGACCAGTTACCGGAACCGGCTGCGGGTACGGGCGGTGCTGGACACGCTCGCCGAGCCCGACGGTCGTCCGCTCGGTGCGTTGGCCACCGAGTACGGGTTCGCTGACCAGGCACACCTGACCCGGGTGGTCCGGGAGCAGGTGGGCCATCCACCGGCCCGCCTGCGCCGGTTGCTCACCCCCGCGGTCGAGACCCGGACCGGGTCGGGCTGACCCGTCGGCGGGTGCGGACACCGTCGGGGAGGCCCCGTCAGCGGACCTGCGGCGCCCTCTCGGGCACGCGCGACCGGGGCGTCGGGCCTCCCCGAACAGGCCCGCGTGCCCCCGCCGCCAGGACGGCCTCCGGTCCGGCAGGAACCATCCTCGGGCCGTCGGGCCGCCGCGTCTTGAAGAAAATTGCTCAGTAGCGCCCTATGTTCCGGTCCCGGCGCACACCACCGTCTGCCCGCGCGGACCGATCATGGTGGTTGAGATCACGCCGCAAAACACACGTCCGGAGGCAGTGGATCACCCGGGGGCCCTCCAGACATCCGGTCCGCGCGGATACCATCCAGTAAGTCGGACAGCGCTGTCCTTCGTACCCACGCAAGGGAGCGCATCGTGACCGACCAGCACGACCACGACGGCCCGGACGCCGCACTGCGCGCCGACATCCGCCGACTCGGCACCCTGCTCGGCCAGACCCTGGCCCGCCAGGAGGGTCGCCCGCTGCTCGACCTCGTCGAGGAGATCCGCGCCCAGGTCCGCAGCGACGCCCCGGCGGCCGCGCAGCGCCTCGGCGGGCTCGACGTGACCACCGGCACCAAGTTGGCCCGCGCCTTCTCCACCTACTTCCACCTGGCCAACATCACCGAGCAGGTGCACCGCGCCCGGGATCTGCGCCGCCGTCGCGCGGTGCAGGGCGGCTGGCTGGACCAGGCCGCCAAGATGATCGCCGAGCGGGGGGTGCCGGCCGAGGAGATCGCCAACGCCGCTCGCCGGCTCGCGGTGCGACCGGTCTTCACCGCGCACCCGACCGAGGCGGCCCGTCGGTCGATCCTGTCCAAGCTGCGGGCGATCGCCGACGAGTTGGACACCGAGACCGCCAACGCGATCCTCTACGGCGCCAGCGACGAGGGCCCGGCCAACCGCCGGTTGGCCGAGCTGCTCGACCTGATGTGGCAGACCGACGAGCTGCGACTCGACCGGCCGGACCCGACCGACGAGGCCCGCAACGCGATCTACTACCTGCGCGACCTGTACGCGGAGGCCGCCCCGCAGGTGCTCGACGATCTGGCCGACACGCTGCGCACGCTCGGCGTGGAGACCTCACCGACGGCCCGGCCGTTGAGCTTCGGCACCTGGATCGGCGGCGACCGCGACGGCAACCCGTTCGTCACCCCGGCGGTCACCCGCGAGGTGCTGACCATCCAGCACGAGCACGGCATCGCCGCCACCGAGAAGGCGATGGACCACCTGATCAACGAGGTCTCGGTGTCCCGCCGACTGCGCGGGGTGTCCCTGGACCTCTCCGCCAGCCTCGCCGCCGACCTGGACGCGCTGCCCGAGGTGGCGCAGCGTTTCCGCCGGGTCAACGCGGAGGAGCCGTACCGGCTCAAGGCGCGCTGTGTGAAGGCGAAGCTCGCCAACACCCGGCTGCGGTTGCGTCAGGGCACCGCGCACGTGCCCGGTCGGGACTACCGGGGCTCCGCCGAGCTGGTCGCCGACCTGGACCTGCTGCGCGCCTCGCTGGCCCGCAACTCCGGGCAGCTCACCGCGGTCGGCCGGCTGGCCTCCACCATCCGTACGGTCTCCGCGTTCGGCCTGCACCTGGCCACCATGGATGTCCGGGAGCACGCCGAGGCGCACCACGCGGTGCTCGCGCAGCTCTACGAGGCGGTCGGCGAGGTCTCCGACTACCCGGCGCTGACCCGGCTGGAACGCACCAAGCTGCTCGCCGACGAGCTGACCGGCCGCCGGCCGCTGTCCACGCTGGACACGTCGCTCACCGAGCCGGCCCGCAAGACGTTCGACGTGTTCGGCACCATCCGGGAGGCACAGGACCGGTTCGGCGCCGAGGTGATCGAGTCGTACATCATCTCGATGACCCTGGGCGTCGACGACGTGCTGGCCGCCGTGGTGCTGGCCCGCGAGGCCGGCCTGGTGGACGTGCACAGCGGGCGGGCCCGGATCGGGTTCGTGCCGCTGCTGGAGACCCCGGCCGAGCTGAACGCCGGCGGTGAGCTCCTCGACGAGTTGCTGTCACTGCCCGCGTACCGGGCGCTGGTCACCGCCCGCGGCGACGTGCAGGAGGTCATGCTCGGCTACTCCGACTCGAACAAGGAGGCCGGGATCACCACCAGCCAGTGGTCGATCCACCGGGCGCAGCGCGCGCTGCGCGACGTGGCCGCCCGGCACGGCGTGCACCTGCGGCTCTTCCACGGCCGGGGTGGCACGGTCGGGCGTGGTGGCGGTCCGACGCACGAGGCGATCCTGGCGCAGCCCTACGGCACGATGGACGGCGCGATCAAGGTGACCGAGCAGGGCGAGGTGATCTCCGACAAGTACACCCTGCCCTCGCTGGCCCGGGAGAACCTGGAGTTGACCCTCGCCGCGGTGCTCCAGGCGACCCTGCTGCACACCGCGCCCCGGCAGCCGGCCGAGATGTTGGAGCGCTGGGACGCGACGATGGACGTGGTCTCCGAGTCGGCGTTCCGGTCCTACCGGTCGCTCGTCGAGGACCCGGACCTGCCGGCGTACTTCTGGGCGTCCACCCCCACCGAACTGCTCGGCGCGCTCAACATCGGCTCCCGGCCGGCGAAGCGCCCGAACACCGGCGCGGGACTGTCCGGGCTGCGGGCCATCCCGTGGGTGTTCGGCTGGACGCAGACCCGGCAGATCGTGCCGGGCTGGTTCGGCGTCGGTTCCGGGCTGGCCGCCGCCCGCGAGGCGGGGCTGGCGGACGTGTTGGCCGAGATGCACCGTAACTGGCACTTCTTCCGCACGTTCCTGTCGAACGTCGAGATGATGCTGACCAAGACCGACCTGAGCATCGCCCGCCGGTACGTCGAGACGCTGGTGCCGAAGAAGCTGCACCCGATCTTCGAGCAGATCGAGCGGGAGTACGAGCTGACCAAGCGGGAGGTGCTGGCGGTCACCGCCTCACCGGCCCTGCTGGAAAACTCGCCGGTGCTCCAGCGCACCCTGGCCGTCCGCGACACCTACCTGGAGCCGCTGCACCACCTGCAGGTGGCGCTGCTGCGGCAGTACCGGGAGTCGGGTGCCGCCGGGCGGGCCATCGCCACCGCCCCGGGTGGTCGACGCGCACCGAGCGACGGCACCGCCCTGGAACGCGCGCTGCTCACCACCGTGAACGGCATCGCCGCCGGAATGCGCAACACCGGCTGATCATCAGGTACGACGACGGGCCCCGGTCGCTGTGACCGGGGCCCGTTTCGTGGGTCTGCGGACGACTGTCAGAAGTCGCCGCCGCCGAAATCCCCGCCCCCGAAGTCACCGCCGCCGAAGCCCCCACCGCCGAAGTCACCGCCGCCGAAATCCCCACCGGCGTAGTCGCCGCCGCCGAAATCCCCACCCTGGTCGCCGCCGCCGAAGTCCTGGTCGCCGCCGTCGCCGCCCTGGTCGACGCCGTCACCGAAGCCCTCCTGGTAGCCGGCGTCGTAGCCGTACCCGGGGTCGGCGAAGGCGGGCGAGAAGAGCGCGTCGGCGATCAGGATGCCGCCGAGCACGCCGGCCCCGGCGCCCAGCGCCGTCTTCCACCACGGCGTCGAATACCAGCCGGCGGGCACCGGCCGACCCTGATAACGCCCACCGGGGTAGTAGTAGGGCGTTTCCCGGCCGGGTTGCGGCCCGGCCCGGAAGGTCTGCCCCTGCACGTCGACCTCGCGCTCCTTGGTGAGCTGCCCCACGCCCCGCGCGGCGGCCAGGGTCGGCAGTTCGGGGCCCGGGTCGATGCCCAACGCCGTACGCGCCGCCCGGATGTACGCCAACCCCTCCAGCGCGGTCTCCCGGGCCAGCGCGAACTGGTGCGGCGTGGACGCCTGCTCCAGTTGGGAGCCCGCCGCGTTGTACCGCTCACCGGCGTCGGCCAGCGCCTGGCGCACCGCCGGGTCGTCGCCGTGCAGGTTCATCAACTGGCCGCCGAGGCGCTCGTACCACCGCTGCGCCTCCGCGCGGGCGTCGCCGAGCTCGGTGCGTCGGCGGGCACCGGCCTGGGCGCGGATGAGCGCGGCTGCGCCCAGCGCGCCGACCAGCACCACGGCGAGGCAGAGCAGAAGTTCCATGTCATCGAACGTACCCCCGGGTGTCACGTCGTATCCGTCTGGCAAGCTCCGGTGATGGACGTCTCGACGCTGCTCCTGGTGATCGTGTGCCTCGGTGTCGGCGGGGCGGTGGGCTGGCTCGCGGCCCGGTCCCGCTCGGCGGCCGACATCGCCCGCCTCGACGCCACCCTGGCCGCCACCCGGGAGGGCGAGGGCCGGCTGGAGCAGTCCATGCGGGCGTTGAGCTACGAAGCCACCGCGCAGTCCCAGGAGGCGGTGGCCCGGGCGGTCGCGCCGCTGCACGACACCCTGCGCCGCTACGAGCAGCGGGTGGCCGAGCTGGAGCACGACCGGGTCGACGCGTACGCCGAGCTGCGTGAGCAGGTCCGCTCGATGAACGCGGTCTCCGGTGAGCTGCGCACCGAGACAAAGCAGCTGGTGGCGGCGCTGCGCGCACCGCAGGTGCGGGGCCGCTGGGGCGAGCACCAACTGCGCCGGATCGTCGAGGCTGCCGGCATGCTGGAGCACTGCGACTTCTCCGAGCAGGTCACCGCCGACAACGACGGGCAGGTTGTCCGCCCGGACCTGGTGGTCCGGCTGCACGGCGGTCGCTCGGTGGTGGTGGACGCCAAGGCGCCGTTCGACGCGTACCTGACCGCCATGGAGGCCCGCGACGAGCGGGGCCGGGACACCCACCTCGACGCGCACGCGCGGCACCTGCGGGGGCACGTGGACGCGTTGGCCGCCAAGTCGTACTGGTCGGCGTTCGACAGCGCACCCGAGTTCGTGGTGCTGTTCGTCCCCGCCGACCCGTTCCTCGACGTCGCGCTCCAGCGTGACCCGACGCTGCTGGAGCACGCCTTCACCCGCAACGTGGTGCTCGCCACGCCGGCCACGCTCGTCGCCCTGCTCCGCACCGTCGCCTACTCGTGGCGGCAGGAGGCGCTGGCCCGCAACGCGCTCGCGGTGCACACCCTCGCCCGGGAGCTGTACGGCCGGTTGTCCACCCTGGGCGATCACGTGGGCAAGCTCGGGTCCTCGTTGGCGGGCGCGGTGACCGCCTACAACCGGGCGGTCGGCTCGCTGGAGGCCCGGGTGCTGGTCAGCGCCCGCAAGCTCGCCGAGTTGGGCGTCTCGGACGACGAGTTGGCCACGCCGGCCCAGGTCGAGCTGACGCCCCGGCAGCCGCAGGCACCCGAGTTGGTCGATCCGACCGACGGCGAGGTCGAGGCCCGCTCACCGGCCATGTGACAGTGCGTGTGCCCTCATGTCACGAAGTGGTCACAAGGGACTGACCGGTAGTGACAGTGTTCATCGATACCACGAAAGATTCTGCTCACCCGAGCGCCCTTCTCTGAGGGGCCCTGTTCTCTGGAGGTAAAGAGAACGTGAGCAGACTCCGAAACCTGAGCCGGCGCACCTCAGCCGCGCTCTTCGCGTCGGTCCTGGCGGCGAGCGCCGTCGGCGGTGCCGCCACCGCGGCCGCCGCTCCCGCCACCACACCTGACGCTTCCCCGGCCACCGCCGCCGAGACGCTGGGCGCGCACGACGCCAAACTGCTCGGCGAGGCCCGCGCCAAGAAGGCCCCGACGGTCACCCTGATCGTCGCCACCGAGAAGGGTGAGGCAGGGGACGTCGCCGACAGCCTGACCAAGCTCGGCGGGACGGTCAGCCAGCGGCAGGACCGGGTCGGCTTCGTGCTGGCCAAGGTCCCGACCGACAGCGTTCTCAAGGCGGCGCGGCTGCCCGGCGTCTCGGCCGTCGACCTGGACGAGGTCATCCAACTGCCGGACCCGACCCCGGAGCGCACCACCACCGGCACCGCTGGCGCTCGGCAGGCCACCGTCGGGGCGCCGGGAGCGACCACCCCGGCCGACAACCCGTACATGCCGACGAACGAGACCGGCGCGGTGGCGTTCACCGCGGCCCACCCGGAGTGGGACGGCCGGGGCGTCACGATCGGCATCATGGACTCCGGCGTGGACCTGGCCCACCCGGCCCTGCAGCAGACCACCACCGGCGAGCGCAAGATCGTCGACTGGGTCACCGCCACCGACCCGCTGGAGGACGGCACCTGGCGGCGGATGCAGGCCGAGGTCGCCGGCCCGTCGTTCACCGTCGCCGGTGGCACCTGGACGGCGCCGGCCGGCGCGTACCGGTTCAACCTGTTCAGCGAGTCGGTGACCACCAACAGCGACGCCCGGGGTGACGTCAACCGCGACGGCGACACCACCGACACCTGGGGTGTGCTCTACGACCCGGCCACCAACAACATTTGGGTGGACGCCAACCAGAACCTCAACTTCACCGACGACCCGATCATGCGGCCGTACAAGGAGAAGTACGACATCGGCTACTTCGGCACCGACAACCCGGCGACGCCGGTCGCCGAGCGGCAGCCCTTCGTCGTCGAGTTCCGCAAGAACGTGAACACCACGCCGATCGGGCTGCCGGGCACCTACGACTACGTCAACATCGGCATCGTCGAGAGCACCCACGGCACCCACGTCGCCGGCATCACCGCCGCCAACGACATGCTCGGCAACGGGGCCTTCGACGGCGCCGCGCCCGGCGCCAAGCTGGTCTCCGCCCGGGCCTGCTCCTGGGGCGGCGGCTGCACCGCGGCGGCCCTCACCACCGGCATGATCGACCTGGTGGCCAACCGTGGCGTCGACATCGTCAACATGTCGATCGGTGGCCTGCCGGGCCTGAACGACGGCAACAACGCGCGGACGAACCTCTACAACGAACTGATCGAGACGTACGGCGTGCAGTTGGTCATCTCGGCCGGCAACTCCGGCCCGGGTCTCAACACCGTCGGCGACCCGTCGGTGGCCAGCAACGTGATCAGCGTTGCCGCCTCCATCAGCAAGGACACCTGGCTGGCCAACTACGGCTCGGTCGTCAAGAAGAAGAACGCCCTGTTCAACTTCTCCTCCCGTGGCCCGCGCGAGGACGGCGGCTTCAAGCCGAACATCGCCGCCCCCGGTTCGGCCATCTCCACCGCACCGACCTGGCAGCTCGGCGCTCCGGTCCCCGAGGCCGGATACGCGCTGCCTCCGGGCTACGCGATGCTGAACGGCACGTCGATGGCGTCCCCGCAGACCGCTGGCGCTGGCGCACTGCTGCTGTCGGCCGCCAAGGCCACCGACCGGGGCGTCAGCCCGGCCGCGCTGCGGCGGGCGCTGTTCAGCTCCGCCAAGCCGATCGCTGACGTGCCGACGTACGCGCAGGGCTACGGCATGGTCAACGTTCCGGGTGCCTGGCAGCTGCTGCGTCAGGGCGTCGAAACCCGGTCGTACGTCTCCGACGCGCCGGTCTGCAGCCCCCTGGCCGACCAGCTGACCATCTGGAACGGTGTGAAGTTCGTGCCGAACCCGGGTCGGGGCACCGGCGTCTACAACCGTTGCACCTCGTCCGAGGGCGGCCACAGGGTCGGCCAGAGCAAGACCTACCCGGTCAAGCTGACCCGCACCAGCGGGCCGGCCGGCACCATCAGGCACGACGTCACGCTCCAGGGCAACGACGGCACCTTCAAGGCACCGAAGAGCGTCGCGTTGCCGCTCAACAAGACCGTCACCATCAGCGTCACCGCCAAGCCGGCCATCGAGGGTGCGCACGGGGCGATCATGCGGATCGACGACCCGGCCACCAACGTCGTCGACTTCGAGGTGTCCACAGTGGTGGTGGCCTCGAACGACGTGAAGAAGCCCACCTTCTCGTACGCCAACGAGGGCTCGGTCGACCGGAACGGCTTCACGTCGTACTTCGTCACGGTGCCGGAGGGCGCCAAGGCGCTCCAGGTGAACCTTTCCGGGATCGCCACCGGTTCGCAGACCCGCTTCATCGCGATCAACCCGCTGGGTGTGCCGGTGGAGGCCACCACGAGCACCGTCTGCTACACCAACTTCTCCGACGTCAACGTCTGCAAGCCGCAGGAGCGTGACTACCAGAACCCGCTTCCCGGGGTCTGGGAGATCGAGGTGGAGTCGCGGCGGACGTCCCCCGCGCTGAACAACCCGTTCAAGCTCCAGGTGCGGGTGCAGGGCCTGACTGTCGAGCCGGCGCTGGTCGAGCTGCCCAGCGTCGAGGCCGGCGAGCCGACCCCGGTGAGCTGGAACGTCACCAACGCCTTCGGCCCGGTCTCGGTCAGCGGCCGCAGTGGCGCGCTGACCGGTGTCCGCACCGAGCGTCCGACCATCACCGAGGGCGGCCCCAACCAGGAGTGGACCGTCGAGATCCCGGCGGGCACCTCGACGTTCACCGCCCGGATCGGCAACCCCGCGAACGCGGGCGCAGACCTGGACCTGTTCGTCTACCGGGGTGCCACCGAGGTCGGTCGGGCCGCCGACGGCGACTCGGAGGAGGCGGTGACGTTGAACAACCCGCCGGCCGGCACCTACCGCGTCGTGGTGGAGCCGTACGGGGTCGACGGGCCGGGCACGAGCACCGCCTACGACTACTACGACGCGTTCGCGTCCGCGTCGCTGGGCACGATCACCGCTCCGGCCGTCGCGGTGCCGCTGATGCACGGCGAGTCGGCCACCATCACCGGCACGGTGACCGCGGTGGCCGTTCCGGCCGACGGGCGTCAGCTCTCCGGTGAGCTGGCGATCGTCACGTCCGAGGGCGCGATCGTGGGTCGCGGCAACGTGTCCATCGGGGCCGTGAACTGATCCGCTGGTAACGCCGGCAGGAGCCCGTCCCCATGTTCGGGGGCGGGCTCCCGCGTGTCAGGGTGGGTGGTCAGGACCGGTGGGCGCTCTCCACCACGAACGGGGTGCCCTGCTGGCAGGTGGTCATCATGCCGGGCTCCACCCGACCGGTGACCTCGACGCGTGCGCCCGGCGTCAGCACGTCACGCGGGCCACCGAGCAGCAGGTATTCGCCGAGCAGTACGCACCCGGGCTCCACACCGCTCTGCACGGTGCCGCTCACCGTGGTGGCCCCGACGCCCGGCGGCGTGCTCGGGCCGCCCGGTTTCGGAGTCTTTCCTCCGGGCGGCGGGGTGGGGGTGACTGTCGCTGGCGAGACGGTCGGGTCGGGCGTGGGCTGGCTGGTCACCGGCTGCGCTCCCGTCGGGGTGGGGGTTGGTGTGCCGCCCACCCCGCCCTGGTTGCCGCAGGCGCTCAGCGCCACGCAGACAGCAAGCGCGGGGACGGCGAACCGAAGAGTCCTCATGCCGAATCTGACGTACGCCGACCCGAGTTCGTTCCCGTGTTCAGCCGCGCGCCGCAGCGGCCTTCATGTCCCGCTTCAGCTCCTGCGGCAGCGAGAACGTGAGCCGTTCGTTGGCGGTGGTGATCTCCTCCACGTCGGCGAAACCGCGCGCGGCGAGGTGGGCCAGCACCTCCTGGACCAGGTCGTCCGGGACGCTCGCGCCCGAGGTCAGGCCGACGGTGGTGGCGCCCTCCAGCCAGGCGTCGTCGATCTCGTGCGCGAAGTCGACCAGGTGACCGGCGCGGGCGCCGGCGTCCAGGGCGACCTCGACCAGGCGCACCGAGTTGGAGGAGTTCGTCGAGCCGACGACGATCACCACGTCACAGTCGGCGGCGATCTCCTTGACCACGTGCTGCCGGTTGGAGGTGGCGTAGCAGATGTCGTCACTGGGCGGGGACTGCAACAGCGGCAGCCGCTTCTTGAGCCGGGCCACCGTCTCCAGCGTCTCGTCGACCGAGAGCGTGGTCTGGGAGAGCCAGACCACCTTCTCCGGATCACGTACGGTGATCTTGTCGGCGTCGTCCGGGCCGTCCACCAGCTGGATGTGCGCGGGGGCCTCACCGGCGGTGCCGATGACCTCCTCGTGCCCCTCGTGGCCGATGAGCAGGATGTCGTAGTCCTCGGCCGCGAAGCGCCGCGCCTCGTGGTGCACCTTGGTGACCAGCGGGCAGGTCGCGTCGATCGCCTTCAGCGAACGCGCCTTGGCCTGCTCGTACACCTCCGGCGCCACGCCGTGCGCAGAGAAGATGACGGTGGCGCCCTCGGGCACCTCCTCGTTCTCCTCCACGAAGATCGCGCCCTGGGCCTCCAGGGTCTGCACCACGTGCTTGTTGTGCACGATCTGCTTGCGCACGTAGATGGGGGCACCGTAGAGCTTCAGCGCCTCCTCCACGGTCTGCACCGCGCGGTCGACACCCGCGCAGTAGCCGCGGGGCTTGGCCAGGAGCACGCGCTTGCCGGTCCGGTGAGTCGCCTGAGCCTCAGTCACCACCCCATCGTACGTGCCGGCTTTCCCACCGGCAGTGGGCCGCGACCCGCCCAGAGCCCCGGTGATCAAGAGGTTTGCGTCAAAAACGCGCCCAGCACTGACGCAAACCTCTTGATCACCGGGAGGGTCCGTAGGGTGGGCGGGTGAGCGGAGACGGGCGGGTGGGGGGCGGCGGGGCCAGCAGCGCTGAGGAGCCCTGGCCGGTACGGGTGGTCAGCCAGAAGGTGGGTGCCTGGATCGCCAAGCTGGGCTGGGTGTGGGTGGACGGGCAGGTGGCGCAGATCAGCCGTCGCCCCGGAGCCAGCACCGTCTTCCTCACCCTGCGCGACCCGTCGGCCGACCTGAGCCTCACCGTCACCACCAACCGGGACGTCCTGGACGCCGGCGCACCCGAGCTGCGCGAAGGCGCCCGCGTGGTGCTGCACGCCAAGCCGGAGTTCTACGCCGCGCGGGGCACGCTGAGCCTGCGCGCCGACGAGATCCGCCAGGTGGGCCTCGGCGAGCTGCTGGCCCGGCTGGAGAAGCTCAAGAAGCTGCTCGCCGCCGAAGGACTCTTCGACCGCGCCCGCAAGCGTCGGCTGCCCTTCCTGCCCGGCCGGATCGGGCTCATCACCGGTCGCGCCTCGGCGGCCGAACGGGACGTGCTGACCAACGCCCGACGGCGCTGGCCGGCGGTCGAGTTCCGGACGGTCAACGTGGCAGTGCAGGGCCCGTCGGCGGTCCCGCAGATCGTCGACGCGCTCAAGGTGCTGGACGCCGACCCGAGCATCGATGTGATCATCATCGCCCGGGGTGGCGGCGGCATCGAGGACCTGCTGCCCTTCTCCGACGAGGCGCTCTGCCGCGCGGTGTTCGGCTGTCGTACGCCGGTGGTCAGCGCGATCGGCCACGAGACGGACGCGCCACTGATCGACTACGTGGCCGACGTCCGCGCCTCCACCCCGACCGACGCGGCCAAGCGGGTCGTCCCCGACCTCACCGAGGAGGTACGCCTCATCGGTCAGGCCCGACACCGCCTCGAACGAGCGGTGCGCAACCTGGTCGACCGGGAGACACACCGGCTCGACGGGCTGCGGTCCCGGCCGGTGCTGGCCCGGCCGCAGGTGATGGTGGAGCACCGGGCGACCGAGCTGACCGCGTTGCGGCAGCGAGCCGGCCGATGCCTGGAGCACCGGCTCACCGCCGCCGAGGATGACCTGCGGCACACCCTCGCGCGGCTGCGCGCCCTGTCCCCCGCCGCCACCCTCGACCGGGGGTACGCGATCGTGCAACGCGCGGACGGCCAGGTGGTCCGCGCGGCGGCGGAGGTCGGCAAGGGCGACCCGCTGCGGGTACGCCTGGCCGACGGCGAGCTGGCCGCCACAGTCGATGGCTGAGTGGCGACGCGCCGCAGCGGGGAGGGGTGTGCTGAGATGAACGCGATGACTGACGACACGAAGGCCGGGCCGGACGAGCGGCTCAGTTACGAGCAGGCCCGCGCCGAGCTGGCCTCGGTGGTGGAGCGGCTGGAGGCCGGCGGCACGTCCCTGGAGGAGTCGCTGGCGCTCTGGGAGCGCGGCGAGGCGCTGGCGGTGATCTGTCAACGCTGGCTGGATGGCGCGCGGGCGCGGATCGACGCCGCCCGGCAGGAACCAGCTTCCTGACCGCCGGTGGGGCGGCCGGAGCCGCCCCACCGGGGCAGGTCAGTTGAACAGGCTGTACAGCTCGGCCGGCGCCTCGACGACCTGGTCCGCCGGCGGCTTCTGCGCGGCGGTGGCGGCACCGTAGTCGGAGTACGTCATCTTGATCTCCTGGGCGGCGGTCTGCCCGGCGGCCGGCAGTTGCAGCACCAGCTCACTGAGCCGGCCCTGCGGGTCCACCTTCGCGGTGAACGGGACGGTCTTCGCCTGGGTGCCGAGCGCGGCGATCGTGGCGGCGTTCAACGAGCCCGCCTCGGCGGCCTTGGTGACGTCGATGGTGCCGGCGTACGTGCCGGTGCCGGTGCTGCGGACCTCGGTGATGCCCTGGGTGAGCACCGCGCTGCCGGCCGGGTCGACCTTGTCGAAGTCGAAGCCGAGGTTGCGGTTGCCCTTGATCCGGTTCTGGTCCAGGTGCTGGTACTTGCCGAGGTTGAGCTGCTTGATGGCGGGCAGGCTGTTGGCGGTGGGGCCGGTCAGCTCCAGCTTGACCCAGCTGTCCGGCTTGTAGTGGATCACGTCGAGCTTCATCGCCAGGTCGGACGAGGGACCACCGATGGCGATCTTCAACGCCGCGCTCTGGCTCGGCTGGTGCACCAGCCCCTCCGCCGTCGAGCCGGCGCCGGCCAGCGTGAACCGGAAGTTCCCGTTGCTGATCTCCTTGGTGGAGTCGAGCAGGGCCTGCTTGGCGTCGCCCGCCACCGGGGCACCGGACGGGCTCGCCGTGCCGGACGCCGTCACCGTCGGGGACGGCGTCGAGCCGGTGGTGCCGGTTCCGCTGGCGCAGGCGGCCAGTGCGGGCGTGATCAGAGCGGCGGCTACCAGGCCGGCGCCAAGTCGTCGAACAGTCATACGTGTCTCCCAAGGGGGTCACCCGACGACCTGGACGGCGCCGGAAACCGGGCGACGCAGCAGCACCGTCGGCTGCGTCGCGCGATCCGGGCCGAGCAGCGCGCCCGGATCACCCCCTCCTTGTTCCCTGTCGAGGCGTCGGACAATCACCCTTCGGGCTGGTTGCCCAGATTCGGCGCCGGCGGGTCCATCGACCGCCGAGGTCCCCTCAGCGCAGTGAGCCGGCCAGTTCGCGTAGTTCGTTGTCCCGGGCGTCGCCGACGACGATCACCGTGCGGGTCGGCTCCAGCAGGACCAGCGCCTGTTGGTTGCCCCGCGCGGTGTAGAGCTGCCAGGTGCGCCCGGCCAGCTCGGTGGGGCCCTGCGGCTGGCCCTGGCTGGTCAGCTCGGCGGGGAGCAGACGATCCGCCGGGACGCTGCTCTGCAGCAGTTGGACGCCGCGCCCCTCCGGGGTGAGGTAGCCGAGTCGCAGGTTCGCGCCGTTCTCGACGGTCTGGTAGCGGGCGCTGACCGTCTTCCAGTCGGAGCCGAGCCCCTGCGGCTGGCTCACCGGGAAGACGTTCGCCGACCGGGCCTGCTCGATCGCGGGCGCCGGATCGACGGTGGTGGCCTGGTCGCCGCCGAGGAATCCCCGGTAGAACGCCAGCAGGAGCGCGATCGGGACGAGCAGCACCAGCAACGAGATCGCCATGTCCTTCGGCGACCGCTCGGACTTGCCGGCCGCCGCCGCTGGCGGCGGGGTCGGGGTCGGATCGGTCGCGGCGGGCTCACCACCGGCGGGGACGTCGGCCGGCGGCTGACCGTCGGGCGGCGTGCGGTCGGCGGGTACGCGGTCGGCTGGCTGTGCGGGTTCCACCCCGCTATCTTCGCAGCCGCCCGACCGGCGGTATCCGGGCCATCACCGCCCCGCGCCGACGCCCCGTCGGCCATCGTGTGAGGATCAGCGACAAAGCTGGCGGTGGGGGCCTCCCCGCGGCCGGTCGTCCCCGCACCGTCGCGAGGAGGAGTAGCCGTCATGACGAACACCAGGACGCGGATCCCACAGGATCTCGACCGTAACCTTGCCCTCGACCTGGTCCGGGTCACCGAGGCCGCGGCGATGGCCGCCGGCCGGTGGGTCGGTCGGGGCGACAAGGAGGGCGGCGACGGAGCAGCTGTCGACGCGATGCGCAAGCTGATCAACTCGATCCAGATGCGCGGTGTGGTGGTGATCGGCGAGGGCGAGAAGGACAACGCCCCGATGCTCTTCAACGGCGAACATGTCGGCGACGGCACGGGCCCGGAGGTGGACGTCGCCGTCGACCCGGTGGACGGCACCACCCTGATGAGCAAGGGCATGCCGAACGCCGTGGCGGTGCTCGCCGTCTCCGAGCGGGGTGCGATGTTCGACCCCAGCGCCGTGTTCTACATGGAGAAGCTCGCCGTCGGGCCCGCGTACGCCGACGTGATCGACATCAACGCCGGGGTGGCGGAGAACCTGCGCCGGATCGCCAAGGTCAAGGGCACCGACGTCTCCGAGGTGACGGTCTGCGTGCTGGACCGCAGCCGCCACGACGACCTGGTCACGCAGATCCGCCGGGCCGGGGCGGGTATCCGGTTCATCTCCGACGGCGACATCGCCGGCTCCATCGCCGCCGCCCGGGGCGAGTCGGACGTGGACGTGCTGATGGGCATCGGCGGCACCCCGGAGGGCATCATCTCCGCGTGCGCGCTCAAGTGCATGGGCGGTGCGATGCAGGCCAAGCTCTGGCCGCGCGACGAGCAGGAGCGGGAGAAGGCGATCGCCGCCGGGCACGACCTGGACCGGGTGCTGGGCACCGATGATCTCGTCACCGGCGACAACTGCTTCTTCGTGGCGACCGGGGTCACCTCCGGCGACCTGCTGCGCGGTGTGCGGTACCGGGCGGGCGGGGCGTACACCCAGTCGATCGTGATGCGCTCGAAGAGCGGCACCATCCGGGTGATCGACTCGTACCACCGGCTGGAGAAGCTGGCGCTCTACTCCGCTGTCGACTTCGATGGTCGACCGCTGGCTGAACAGGAGTGACAGCCACCGACACGGCGACCCCGCAGACCCTGTCGGCCGCCCGCCGGATCACTGGCGTCGCGCTCGCGTCGGCCTCCGGGGTCGCGGTGGCGGTGCAGTCGCGGATCAACGGCGAGCTGGGGGTACGCCTCGAGGACGGTTTCGCCGCCGCGGTGGTGTCGTTCGGCCTCGGCCTGCTGGTGCTGCTGGTGCTGGTGCCCGCGACCCCTGGTGGCCGGCGCGGGCTGGCCGCGACCCGGCGGGCCCTGCGGACGGGCGCGTTGCGGCCGTGGCAGTGCCTCGGTGGCATGTGCGGGGCGTTCCTGGTGGCCACTCAAGGGCTCACCATCGGCACGTTGGGCGTGGCGGTCTTCACCGTGGCGGTGGTGGCCGGCCAGACCGGCAGCAGCCTTGCCGTGGATCGGGCCGGGATCGGGCCCACCGGCCGGCAGCCGGTCACCCGGCAGCGGCTGGCCGGCGCGGTGCTCACCGTGTTGGCGGTCTGCCTGGCGGTCGGTGACCGCCTGGGCGACCCGGGCGCGCTGGCGCTGGCTCTGCTGCCGCTGCTCGCCGGGGTGGGCATCGCCTGGCAGCAGGCCGTCAACGGTCGGGTCCGGGCGGCGGCCGACAGCGCGTTGACCGCCACGCTCGTCAACTTCGCCGTCGGCACTGTCACCCTGCTGGTCGCGTTCGCGATCGACATCGCCGTACGCGGCTGGCCCGGCGGCCACCTGCCGTCCGAGCCGTGGCTCTACCTGGGCGGCCCGATCGGCATCGTGTTCATCGCGATCGCCGCCGCGATCGTGCGTTTCACCGGTGTGCTGCTGCTCGGCCTGGCCACCATCGCCGGGCAGATCGTCGGCGCCGTGCTGCTGGACCTGGTCCTCCCCACGGCGGCCTCGCACCCCGGGGTGAACACCCTGCTGGGGGCGGCGCTGACCATGGTGGCAGTGCTGATCGCCGCGCTCGCCCCGCCGGCCCGCCGCTGAGCCGTCAGCGGGCCGGCGACGCAACTGGCGCGGATCGGCCGCCCAGGGCCCCCACGGTCGCCGTGAGCGCACCGGGGTCGACTTCGTCATCGTGCGGCCGGGCCGAACGGCGCCAGCCCGCACCACGGCACCCGGACCTCAAACACGCGCCGACCTGAGCGGCCTACCCCGACTCGGCTGACGGATCCGGCACGGAAGGCCGGAGCACCGGATGGGACGACTCCGGCGGCGCCGGGGATGTCGGGGGCGTCGGGGGCGCTGGCGGCGTCCTAGACGACAGCCGATCCGGCGGTTCGAACGGGTAGGGCGGGTCGAGCGGGTAGGACGGATCGGGCACCGCGGGCGGGTGCGGTGGGTAGGGCGGGTAGGGCCGATCGGGAACCGCGGGCGGGTGCGGCGGGTACTGCGGGTAGGGCGGATCGGACGGGTGCGGTGGGTATCGGCGCCCAAACGCCCGGGCCGGGTCGTACAGCCGGGCGATCCGGACGGCGAGCAGCACGCCCGGCACCAGGGCCAGCAGGGCGAGCGCCACGGCGACCCTGCTCTGCGCAGGGTTCCCGCCCAGCCAACCCACGAGCGGCACCAGGGACAGGAGCGCGGTGAGCAGCAGCCCGGTGAGTGCCCATCCGCTCCATCGGGTCAGTGCGTCCTGGTAGGAGACCCGAACGAGCATGGCCGTCGCTGTCACGACGTTCAGGGGCAGAACGACGAACAGCAGGGCCATGCCCGTCGAGGAGTCATCGTTGCGCCCCCAGGCGCCGGCCAGCACGATCCCCGCGACCACTATCGCCCCGCTGCCGGCGACCCCCCACCAGCGCGGACCGCCCCCGCGACGGATCGCCAGATGACCAGCGAGCACGGTGACCGTAACGCCGAGGGTCAGCGCGAGCGCGAGGGCGAGCTGCAGGTCCGTGTCGCGGCTGCCGAGCCCGCCGTCCAGCGCGGGCGGCTCGGTCCAGCCTCCGTCGTCCGGTCCCGCGTGATGTCGGAAGCCGTCGCGTTGCCATCCGCCGTCCGCTCTCCGGTGCAGGATGCCGTCGCGCCCGTTGGCGACCAGCACCTCGTGGCCGCCACCGGCGGCCGGATAGACGATCAGATCGCGGGAGGCGAAGTGCCGGCGGATGTCACCTGGGTTGGCGAACCGGCGGGCCATCCCCTCGCGGCGCGCGTCCGACACCTCCCAGGCCACCTGCCAGGTCACGCCCGCGTCGTCACTCTGCTCCACCCGCAGGTGCTCGGCGACCGCCCGGTAGCACCGCTGCGGCTCGGTGGGCACACACGCCTGCCGCTGCCCGGGGCCCTGGCGGGACAACCGCTGTTCCTCGCCGTCGGCGGCGGGCCGCCAGGTGTTCCCCCCGTCCTGGCTGATCGACCATCGGCCGTCAGCCGGCCCCTCCGGCCAGGTCCGATCGTTGTATCCCACGCCGATCGAGATCGCCGGGTGACCGTCGAGCAGGGCGGTGCCCACGGCGTACGGGTACTGGTACTGGCTGGTGGCGGCCACCGCGAAGACCGCCGGTGGCAGCACCACCAGCATCCGGACCAGCCGGGCGGTCCGTCGGCGCACCGGGCGGCGACGTGACCGCCGCCAGCTCCACCAGGCCAGGCCGAGCGCCGGCAGGGTGAACAGGTCGGTCCAGTCGGCCCGGACCAGCGACGGCCCGGCCAGCACGGTCCAGGCCGAGGAGGCGAGTTCGGCGGCGTACCCACTGGATTTGACCACCGCGAACCCGGCACCCACAGTGGCCAGGGCGACCGACGCGGCCCTCCGGGCCGGCAGTCGTGGCAGCAGGAGGGTCAGCAGCACCGCGACCAGCGGTGGGGCGAGCACCAGCCCGGCGACGTCGCTCAGCTTGCCGGTCACCGGGCCGGGGAAGGCCGCCTTCAGCACATGATCGTTGACCAGCAGCAGGGCCAGCGCGAACAGGGTGGCAGGGTGGCAGAGCCAGGACAGCGTGGTGGGTGCGCCGTCCTGGGGAGTGGCGGAACCCGTCATCCCCTCAGGATCGGGTCGACCCGTCTCGATCCGGACTCAGGTCGGTCTGGGTCCGGTACCGACGCTCAGCCGGCATCGGAGGAGTGCCCCGGGAAGAGGTGGGCGCTCGGGTCGATGGCCACCGCCGCGTTGTTGACCGCCGTCGCCGCCTCACCGAAGCCGGTGGCGATCAGCCGGACCTTGCCCGGGTACTCGGTGATGTCGCCCGCCGCGAAGACCCGGGGCAGGTTGGTGGCCATCGCGCTGTCCACCAGGATGTGGCGGCGGTCCAGCCGTAGCCCCCACTCGGCGAGCGGGCCCAGGTCGGCGGTGAAACCGAGGGCGGCCACCACCACGTCCACCGGCAAGGTTTCGGTGGCGCCGCCGCGCACTGTCACCTCGGCACCGGTCACCGTGCCGTCCCCGAGCAGCCTGGTGACCTCGGCGTTGACCACGACCCGCACCGGCAGCGCGAGCACCCGGGCGACGGTCGAGGCGTGCGCCCGGAACTTCTCCCGTCGGTGTACGAGGGTCACCGACCGGGCCAGCGGTTGCAGGGCCAACGCCCAGTCGAAGGCGGAGTCGCCACCACCGACGATCAGCACGTCCCGATCGGCCAGCTCGGTCGGCTCCGTCACGAAGTAGACGATCCCTGACCCGGGGGCGCCGTCGGCGCACGGCAACGGCCGAGGGCTGAAGCTGCCGAGCCCGCCGGTGACCACTATCGCGCCGCAGGCGAGTTGCTCACCGCCGGCCAGGCCCAGCACCGGTCGGCCGTCAGCGTACGAGAGCTTCTCCGCCCGGGTGCCGAGCAGGTACCGCGGATTGAACGGCGCTGCCTGGGCCACCAGGTTGGCCACCAGATCACGGCCCTTGACGGCGGGAAAGCCGGCGACGTCGAGGATCAGCTTCTCCGGGTACATGGCAGTGACCTGGCCGCCCGGTTCGGGCAACGCGTCGATCACCGCCACCGACAGCCCTCGGAACCCGGCGTAGTACGCGGCGAAGAGGCCGGCCGGACCGGCCCCGATCACGGCGACATCGACCTCGCGCATGGCGTACCGTCGCTTTCCGCTTACGGATCAACGCGTGCTGATCTCGACCGTAGGCGGGCGGCGACAGTCGGGCAAGGACGTCCCAGAGGCGCGCCGGAGAATCGGCTCAGGGCAGGCTGAGCGTGGAACCTGAATAGTCCGGGCCGTCCACCGCCGGTCGCCGCCGCCGGAACAGGATCGCCGCCACCACCCCGCCGAGCAGGCCGAACAGGTGACCCTGCCAGGAGATCCGCTCGTCGGTGGGGAGGATGCCGACCAGTTGCCAGCCGTAGAGCAGACCGACCAGGAGGAAGACCGCGAAGTTCCACCAACTGCGCTCGACGATGCCTCGGGTGAGCAGGATGCCCAGGTAGCCGAAGATGACACCGCTGGCGCCGACCACCACCGAGTTGGGCGAGCCGGTGAACCACACGCCGAGCCCACTGACCAGGATGATGATCAGGGTCGACCAGAGGAACCGGCGGGCACCGGCGGCGAGGACGAAGGTGCCCAGCAGGATCAGCGGGATGCTGTTGCTGTAGAGGTGGTCGAAGCCGTGGTGCAGGAACGGGGAGAAGAAGACCCCGTCCAGCCCGTCGATGCGTTGCGGGATGATGCCGGCGGTGGCGTCCAGGCCGAACGCCAGCCCCTGGTCGACGGCCTCGATGAGAAACAGGAACGGGACCACCGCGCACATGGCGACGAAGGCCCGGCCGAGCGAGGCGTAGAACGCCTCGGTGCCGAACCGGAACGGGTCGCCGCTTGACGGGTGCAGGGTCACCGTACAACTGCTATCAGCAAAAGCGGCCGACCGCCACTCACGTCCCGACCGGGGTACGCGCGACAGCGGGGCGGGTGGTCTCCCACCCGCCCCGCGTCGAGAGCGTCAGTAGTGCCCGTTGTTCTGGAAGTAGGTCCAGGCACCGCAGGGCGTCTTGTACCTGCCCTTGATGTAACCCAACCCCCACTTGATCTGGGTGGCCGGGTTGGTTCGCCAGTCGGATGCGACGGAGCCCATCTTGCTGCCCGGCAGCGACTGCGGGATGCCGTACGCACCGGACGAGGAGTTGCTGGCCTTGTGGTTCCAGCCGCTCTCCTTGGTCCAGAGCTTCTCCAGGCAGGGGAACTCGGAGATGCCGAAGCCGGCGTCGATCATCAGAGCGCAGCCGGTCTTGCGGTTGCCGCTGTACTCGGCGCAGGACGCCGGGATCGGCCCGTCGTACGGCTTGGCGGCCGCGTTCGCGGCCGCGCGCTCACGTTTGCGCGACGCCGCGGCGGCCTCGGCCTGGCGTGCCCGCTCGGCGGCTTCCTTCGCGGCCTGCTTCGCCCGCAGCTTCGCCTGGTACTCGGCGGCGCGTTGCTTGGAGAACTGCACCTGGTGCGCGGCCTGCCGCTCACGCTGGTACGCGAGGTCGGCCCGGTCGACCTCGACGCTGACCTTGTCGGTCAGGCCCTGTTGCTGGGTTTCCCGGTCTTCGCCCAGGTAGAAGCCACCGGCAACGCCCACGGAGAGCAGCGCTACAGCAGCCGTACGGGCGCCCAACCGGCTCCACAGCCGACTCACGAAGTGGTCCCTTCGTCGGGAGCAAGGACGTGGCGCGGCGCGGGCCGCAGGTGGGCCGTCAGCCGTGCCACGAGCGCCCCGACCGGTTGCCGGTCGCGCTGACGCACCGATCTTCGCTGATGTCGTCCGTCTCGCGACGTTCGATCACCAACGATTCCTCTGATGCGTGGACGCTCGTGGGACACGATTGCGCACAGTGAGGCTGATGGGAAACGGACCGGGCCGTTTGTGACCTGGGCCACACCGAAAATAGGGACGAAACTCCGCAAAGCGCCCGTCAGATCGGGATGTCCTCCAGGAGGTCGGTGACCATCGCGGCGATCGGCGACCGCTCCGAACGGCTGAGGGTGACGTGTGCGAAGAGCTGATGGCCCTTGAGTGCCTCGATGACAGCCGTCACCCCATCGTGTCGACCGACCCGCAGATTGTCCCGCTGGGCCACGTCGTGGGTGAGCACCACCCGCGAGCCCTGCCCAATCCGGGACAGCACCGTCAACAACACCCCGCGCTCCAGCGACTGGGCCTCGTCCACGATCACGTAGGCGTCGTGCAGGCTGCGCCCCCGGATGTGGGTCAGCGGCAGCACCTCCAGGATGCCCCGCGAGGTGACCTCCTCCAGCACGTTCTCGTGCACCACCGCGCCGAGCGTGTCAAAGACCGCCTGCGCCCACGGCGACATCTTCTCCGACTCCGAACCCGGCAGGTAGCCCAACTCCTGGCCACCTACCGCGTACAGCGGGCGGAACACGATCACCTTCTTGTGCCGACGACGCTCCATCACCGCCTCCAGCCCGGCGCAGAGCGCCAGCGCCGACTTTCCGGTGCCGGCCCGGCCGCCCAGCGAGACGATCCCGATCGACTCGTCCAGCAGCAGGTCGAGAGCGATCCGCTGCTCGGCCGAGCGACCGTGCAGCCCGAACGCCTCCCGGTCGCCCCGGACCAGCCGCACCGACTTGTCCGGCAGCACCCGGCCGAGCGCCGAGCCACGCGCCGAGTGCAGCACCAGACCGGTGTGACAGGGCAGCCCGGCCGCCTCGTCGAGGTCGAGCGTCTCGCCGGCGTAGAGCTGGCCGATCTGCTCCTCGCTCAACTCCAGCTCCGACATGCCGGTCCAGGTCGGGTCACTGGCCTGGCCGTGGCGGTACTCGTCGGCGCGCAGGCCCACCGAGGCGGCCTTGACCCGCAGCGGCATGTCCTTGCTGACCAGGGTCACCTCCCGCCCCTCGGCGGCGAGGTTCAGCGCGACGGAGAGGATCCGGGCGTCGTTGCTCTCGGTGCGGAAGCCGGGCGGCAGGACACCGTCGTCGGTGTGGTTCAGCTCCACCCGCAGGGTGCCGCCGACGTCGTTGGCGGGCACCGGGTGGTCGAGTCGACCATGCCGGACCCGCAGGTCGTCGAGCATCCGCAGCGACTGCCGGGCGAACCAGCCCAGCTCCGGATGGTGCCGCTTGCCCTCCAGCTCGGTGATGACCACCAGAGGCAGCACCACCTCGTGCTCCGCGAACCGGTGGAATGCCGCCGGATCGGAGAGCAGCACCGACGTGTCCAGGACGAAGGCCTGGCCGGCTGGTCGTGGCTCCTTGGGGTCGGCCGGCGCGGCGGCCGCCGAACGGCGGCTCCTGGTGGCGCGGCGGGTCGTGGCAGTCGCGGCCGGGGTCTGGTCGGCACCGGCGATGGTACGGCGAGTCGTCACAGGCCTGCTCCGACGGATGGGCACCCGCCACCCGTGTTCCGCCTCCTCCGGCGCCCGGGGACACGGGGTCGGATGCGGAACCCCGTGCGCGAGGTCGCAGATCCGGGCGGACCGGCTGGCTCGGGAGAACCCCGTGCCATGCCTAGACGCTAGCCCCGCCGGACCTTCCCGGCTAGAGGCCGAACGTGGATCTCCCACGGCGCGCTCGTGAACAGCGCCGCGCCGACGCCGGCACCAGCCGAAAGGCACCGTCGCGGGCACGGCGGAACCGGCCGGGATGCATGCCCCCTGCGCGCATCCCGGCCGGTTGGGGCCACCGTCACCGGTCTGACGTGACCCCGACGGTGCGTGTCCGCCGCGGACGACGCACCGCGTTCGTGGCGCCGGTCGGCGGGGCGGACCCCGCCGACCGACCTCAACCGGTCCGTCGGACGAGCGTGCCGGTCGGGTGCCGCCCGGTGATCGGGGCGGCCGGCGCGCTGAACGACGAGCCGGTGTACGTGGTGCCGGGGCGGGCGACGGCACCAGCGGAGCGGACCACTCCCGCGGGCGAGACCGACAGGGCCGAGGCGATGGCCGCCTGGGCGTCCCGCCGACGCCGGTTCCAGGCGCCCCGGTCACCGTCGAAGTAGCCCTGCCGGTAACCGAAGCGGTAACCGATGCGGTAGCTGAGCTGCCCGTGCAGCCGCCCGGCCGCGTAGCTGGTGGCGCCGAGCACCAGGACGAGGAACACCGCGAGAAAAGGGCTCATCGGGCAGCTCCGGCCCAGCCGGGACGCCAGGTCATCGCTCCTCCGGCTCGATCGTGGTGGGGTCGGCGACGAGCAGCCGGTCCAGGTCGTCGGTGCTGACCTCTTCGACCAGCTCGACGCTGATCCGGCAGCCGTCCAGCACGACTTCGGCCACCGAGGACCGGCGGATCTCGCCGCCGGCGTCGTAGACCCGGACACTCAGCTCGGGGCAGCCGAGATGGGTACGCCAGGCGTTCCACTCGGCACGATCGCCGACGCTCAGCGACAGGTAACGGCAGCCTCGGGCGAGGTAGAGGCGCCAGGGGGCGGTCAGCCCCGCAGCGACGCCCTCGGCGATCAGCCCGAAGGCCTGGGCGCGGGTGGCGAGCTCGGTCACCACGGCCCCCTGGCACCGGGGGCGTGACGCATGTGAGCACCAGTCGTCTCATGCACGTGACACACCGTAGATTGTCCCATGGACGTGACAGTATCAGCTTTTCGTCCGGTTACGTTTGCCACTACGTTCATCTATTCTGCCCGCGTGACACCCCTCAACAGTGGCACTGACTCGTTTACCGGAAATCCGAACACCTCGTCACGTCCGCGTGACAGTGGCGAGCCGGCGTACCCACCCTCCGCCGGCTGGCCGTACCGTCACGGAGTGACCGAGACGGCCAATGCGCGGAAGATCGCCTTCGCCACCTTCGTCCGACGGGCCCTGGACGAGGCACGGGCGACCCGAGCCTGGAGCGGCACCGAGGTGTCCCGGCGCACCGGCGTCTCCCGGCAGACCATCAACCGCTGGGTCCGGGGCGACTGGGCCAGCGACCCGGAGGCCGAACGGGTGGTCGCCTTCTGCGAGGGGCTGGGCCTGAACCCGGCCGCCGCCTTCGCCGCCCTCGGCTGGGACCGCACCGCGACCGGCCCCCGCACCGGCCAGGCCGCCCCTCCGATGGACCCCGACGTCGAGGCCCTGCTGCGCCGCCTGGTCGACCCGCAGGTGTCGGACGCGGAGAAGTTCCACATCCGCGAAACCATCAGATACCTCGCATACCGCCCAACGCTGCCGGTCGATGTCCGAAAAAGGGGCAATCAGGCGGGCTAGTTCCTCAGATAGCGAAAGAACGCCTGGTCAGGTTCATTCGTTTACCTCCGGGGTTGGAACGGGCACGCTAGCGTCCCTATTCGTACTGCTTGGGCTCGTCATCGGCGGGGGGACGGGACAAGGCCGAACCCAGCCCTGCGGGACAGAAGGAGGGGTCTGTCCATGACCCTGAAGTGGTTGGCAGTCGTGGTCGCAACGGTGTCGGTGACATTGTGGGTGACCGGCAACACAGTGACCCTCGTGGTCGACGGCGGGCAGCTTCCGCTGCTCGTCAACCTCTTTGCGCTCATCACCGCCGGCACCGCGGTCGTCCTGGCCGTCGTCGCCGAGCTGCACGAGCGCCTGAACAACCGGATCAGCGCGCTCACCGAGTTCCTGGTGGCCCGGCTCAACGAGATCGAACACCACACCGGCGATCGGAACACCGGGTTCGTGGAGGGCTACCTGTTGAGCCACGGCCAGGAGGCGGCGGTGGTGCCGTTCGGCCGGCGCGGACGAGGAGCTGCCGAACGCTGATCGCCTACCGCACAACGGGTCCGCTCGGCCAGGAATGAGCCTGGATCGCCGGGGTACGCTGACGCGCGTGCCGCCGTTGAATCTGGGCAATCAGCAGCCGAAAACCCCGTTGGACGCCGACCAGGCCTGGCGGGCAACCGCCAGTCGGGCGGCCGGGACCGTGCTCTTCTTCGACTTCGACGGCACGCTCGCGCCCGTCGACGACGATCCGACCGCGGTACGCCCGGCTCCCAACGCGTTGGCCGCGATCGAGGCGCTCGCCCCGGTCGTACAGCGGGTCGCGATCGTCTCCGCCCGACCCGTCGAGTTCCTTCGGGACCAGCTCGGCGGGCTCGCCGGCGTGGACCTCTACGGTCTCTACGGGCTGGAGCACAGCCACTCCGGCGGGGAGACCGTCACCGAACCGACGGCGCTGCCCTGGGTTCCGACAATGTCCGAGCTGGCCGACCTGGCCCGGGCGGAGCTGCCCCCCGGCACGCTGGTGGAGTACAAGCGGCTCTCGGTCGCGCTGCACTGGCGTACCGCCCCGCAACTCGGCCCGACGGTGCAGCAGTGGGGTCAGGCGCAGGCCGACCGCCTGGGGTTGCGTTCGCAGGCCGGGCGGATGGTGCTGGAGCTCAAGCCGCCGGTCGACCGGGACAAGGGCATGGTCATCGGCGAGGCGATCAAGGGCGCCACCGGCGCCTGGTACTTCGGCGACGACGTCTCCGACATCAAGGCCTTCGCCGCGCTGCGCGCTCGCGCCGCCGCCGATCCGGACTTCCTCGGCGTGTGCGTGGCGGTGGCCAACTCGGAGACCGGACATGAGGTGGCCAACGCCGCCGACCTGACGATCGAGTCGCCGGCCGCCCTGGGCGACTTCCTCACCCGGGCGCTGACCCACCTGCCCTGACCGGCCTTGCTCTGTACCGGCCTGCTCTGACCGGGCTGCTCTGATCGAGCGGCGACCGACGGCGTCGCCGCCCGGTCAGGTGCCGTAGCGGCGTTGCCTGTTGGCGTACGAGCGCAGGGCCCGCAGGAAGTCGATATGCCGGAAATCCGGCCAGTTGAGCTCGCAGAAGTAGAACTCCGAGTGCGCGGACTGCCACAGCATGAAGTCGGAGAGCCGCTGCTCGCCGCTGGTGCGGATGACCAGGTCAGGGTCGGGCTGGCCGCGCGTGTAGAGGTGCTCGCTGATGTGCTCGACGTCCAGCACCTCGGCCAGTTCCTCAAGGGTCCCGCCGGCGGCTGCGTGTTCCAGCAGCAGGGAGCGGACCGCGTCGGTGATCTCCCGCCGACCGCCGTAGCCCACCGCGATGTTCACCTCCGCCCCTCCGCTGCGGTCGAGGGTGCGTTCCTCGGCGCCCTTGAGCGCCGCCGCGGTCTGCGCCGGCAGCAGGTCGAGCGCACCGACCATGCGCAGCCGCCAGGGGTTGCCCTCCTCGGCCAGCTCCACCACCAGATCCTCGATGATCTTCACCAGTGGATCCAGCTCGCTCGCCGGGCGACGCAGGTTGTCGGTGGCCAGCAGGTAGAGGGTCACGTGCCCGACGCCAGCCTGGTCACACCAGGCGAGGACATGCTTGATCTTCGCGGCGCCGACCCGGTGCCCGTCGTTCGGGTCGACGAAGCCCATCTCCCGCGCCCAGCGGCGGTTGCCGTCGCACATCACCCCGACATGGCGGGGCACGGGCTTACCGGCGAGCTTTGCCGTGAGCCGGCGCTCGTACACGGAGTAGATAAGGTTCCGCAGCGTCATCACCTAGCAGCGTAGCGACCCTTGCGCCAGTTCACCGCCTCGGAGCCCCATCCCCACCGCCCAGACCGATGCCGATCATCGCGAGCGTACGAGCGGTGAGGCGTCCGTCACCCAGACCCAGCTCGACCACGTCGTAGAAGACCCGGTCGTCCCGACGGGCCGCCCGGACCGCCGCGTCCACCACCCGGCGTCGCCGGGCCAACCAGGCCGCGACCGAACTGTGCCGCAGGTGGGTGCCGAGACGGCGACGCAACCCGTGGGCGTAGCGGCCGGCGGCGTCCTCGGGCGACCGGGCCGCCGCCGACCCGGCCAGCGCGCCGGAGAGCAACGCGTAGAAGATCCCCTCCCCGGTGAACGGGTTGATCAGCGACAGGGCGTCCCCGGCCAGCAGGGTGCGCCCCCGCCCCGGCGACGGCCGGTGCGTGGAGAGCGGCAGGTGATGGGCCCGCAACGCGGTCACTGTCGCCAGGTCGGTGCCGGGTAGCAGCGCGGCCAGCCGGTCCAGCAGGTACGCCCGGCTCAGCGGCTCACCGCGCAGGACCTCCCCGTACCCGACGTTCGCCCGTCCGTCACCGATCGGAAAGGACCATGCGTACGCCGGCCAACGCGCCTTCGAGGTGACGATGAGCTGCTCGGACGGGCCGGGCAGCGCCGGGGCGTACCCCCGGATGGCCAGCGCGAGGTGCCGGTCGGGGTTCTGCGGGTGGCCGAGCGCCCGACGCACCACCGAGCCGGCGCCGTCCGCACCGATCACCACCCGCCCGGACACCTGCCCGTCGAGCACCACCCGGTCGGCTCGTGGCTCGACCTGGCGCACGGTGTGCCGGCGCAGCTGCGCGCCGGCGGCCACCGCGGCCGCCACCAAGCGCGCGTCGAAGACCTCCCGGGGCACTGTGTACGCGGGTCGGGGCAGCGCCCGGGCCACCGCACCGCCTCCCGGCGAGATCATGCGGAGCGCCGGCAACGGCGCGTAACCCGCCACCGCCTCGGTCACCCCCAGCTCGGCGAGCACGTCCACCGAGTGCGCGGCGATCCCGTCACCACACGCCTTGTCCCGGGGGAAGTCCGCCCGGTCCAGCAGCAGCACGCTGGCACCGGCCCGGCACGCCGTCAGCGCCGCTGCCGCGCCGGCCGGCCCCGCCCCCACCACCACCACGTCGAACTCGTCGTCCACCGCGCGCCTCCCTCCAGTCCGACGCGGCGCGGCCGCTCCCGCCGGGCGACCTGGTCGGCCCTCCGGCCGGCCACACCGACGATCTCCGCAGCTGCCCCGACGCCGATCGCTGTGACCGACGCCACCCGCCATCCTGCCCCCTGCCCGCCCGAGAAGACCGTTCCCGCACTGGACCGACAGGTCTCACCGCCCTCCTTTGCTCTGCACCCGCGGACGCGACGGTTACCGTCCGCCACTGTCGCCTATAGAGGTGCAGAGCAAAGGGGGAATGGGCCGTGGTCGGGCCTGCGCCGTGGTCGGGCCTGCGCCGTGGCCGGGCCAGCGCCATGGCCGGGCCAGCGCCATGGCCGGGCCAGCGCCATGGCCGGGCCAGCGCCATGGCCGGGCCAGCGCCATGGCCAGGTTGGGCGGCGTCGGGGGCGCGGGCGGCGCGGCGCAGGCCGTACAGGGTCAACCCCGCCGCCGCGACCAGGGGGCCGCCGTCGCGGACCAGGCCGTCGACCCCCAGCAGCCACCAGCACAGCGGCAGATCCACAGCGAGTACGGCCACCGTGACGACGATCAGCAGGCCACGGGCCCAGTCCTTGCCCCGCATCAGGAACGCGGTGCAGAACAGCACGGCGTAGCTGGCCGTGATGCCAGCGCCGAACCAGAACAGCACGGCCGGCACCGCGGTCAGCCGACCGTCCAGGATGGAGCCCCCGGCCACCAGCGCTGGCACCAGCATCAACGGGCTGTAGGTGAAGGCCGCCACGCGACTGGTCAACAACCAGGCGCTGGCCTGTGGTCGGCGGGGCGGGGTCTCCCGCCAGGAGATGCCGTCCCGGTCGATGACGAGACGCGGACGGTGCCGGACCAGGTGCCCGGCCAACGCCGACGAGCGGTAGAGCAGCCAGACCACAGCGACACAGAGCGCCGTGAGGATCGCGAAACCGAGCAGGCCGGGCAACGGCGGCACCCCCTGCCGGGGCACGATGAGCCGGCCGACCGCGAAGATCGTGGTGACCGCGAGGATCAGCCCGAACGGGCGGGCCACCGTACGACCCCGTTGCACATGCCCGATCAGCAGCAGGAAACCGAACGAGCGCAGCAGTGCCCAGCCGGTCCGGACGGCCAACCCGAAACCCTGCTCCGGGGCGTACCACCAATTGAGCAGCTCGACCACGACGGTGGCCGCCGCCGTCGTGGCCAGCAGGATGACGAGCACCCGGACGGCGGACGGCCGCCGGACCTGGGTCTCGGCGGCCGTCCTCATGAAATCGATGTTGCCCGCGAAGGGCCTCGTTCACACCTACCGCTGCGGCTGTGCGGCGTCCAGGCGCGCGCGCAGTGCGTCCAGCTCGGCCCAGAGCACGCCGGGCAGCTTGTCACCGAACTTCTCGAACCAATCGGTGATCATCGGAAGCTCGTTGCGCCACTCGTCCGGGTCGACCTTCAGCGCGATCCGGACATCCTCTGGGGTCATGTCCAGGCCCTCGACATCCAGGGCGTCCGGCGCGGGGACCATGCCGACCGGCGTCTCGACCGCGTCGGCGGTGCCCTCGATCCGCTCCACGATCCACTTGAGCACCCGCGAGTTCTCGCCGAAGCCGGGCCAGAGGAAGGAACCGTCCGGGTCCTTGCGGAACCAGTTGACGTAGTAGATCTTCGGCAGCTTCGCCTCGTCGCCGTCGGTGCCCTTGCCCATCTCGATCCAGTGCCGGAAGTAGTCACCGGCGTGGTAGCCGATGAACGGCAGCATCGCCATCGGGTCCCGGCGGACCACGCCGACCGCGCCGGACGCGGCGGCGGTCGTCTCCGAGGAGAGCGTGGCACCCATGTAGACGCCGTGCACCCAGTCGCGGGCCTCGGTCACCAGCGGGACGGTGTCCTTACGGCGTCCGCCGAAGAGGATCGCGTCGATCGGAACGCCGTTCGGGTCGAAGTACTCGTCGGCGAGGATCGGGCACTGCGTGATCGGAGTGCAGAACCGGCTGTTCGCGTGGGACGAGAGGCTGTCGCTCTCCGGCGTCCAGTCGTTGCCCTTCCAGTCGATCAGGTGCGCCGGCGGCTCGCCCATGCCCTCCCACCAGATGTCACCGTCGTCGGTGAGGCCGACGTTGGTGAAGATCGAGTTGCCCCGGTCCAGGGTGCGCATGGCGTTGGCGTTGGTCTTCCAGTCGGTGCCGGGCGCGACGCCGAAGAGACCGTACTCGGGGTTGACCGCGTAGAGGCGGCCGTCCGGGCCGAACCGCATCCAGGCGATGTCGTCGCCGATGGTCTCGACCTTCCAGCCGGGGATCGTCGGCTCCACCATGGCGAGGTTGGTCTTGCCGCAGGCCGACGGGAACGCGCCGGCGATGTGGTAGACCCGGCCCTCCGGCGAGGTGATCTTCAGGATCAGCATGTGCTCGGCGAGCCAGCCCTCGTCCCGGCCCATCACGCTGGCGATCCGCAACGAGTAGCACTTCTTGCCCAGCAGCGAGTTGCCGCCGTAACCCGAGCCGAACGACCAGATCTCCCGGGTCTCCGGGAAGTGCGAGATGTACTTGGTGTCGTTGCACGGCCAGGCGACATCCTCCTGGCCGGGGGCGAGCGGGGCGCCGATGGAGTGCAGCGCGTGCACGAAGTCCGCGTCGTCGCCCATGGCCTCAAGGACCCGGGCGCCCATCCGCGTCATGATCCGCATGGAGGCGACCACGTACGGGCTGTCGGTGATCTCCACACCGAACATCGGGGACTCGGCCTCCACCGGGCCCATGACGAACGGGATGACGTACATGGTGCGACCGCGCATGGAGCCCCGGTACAACTCCGTCATCGTCCGCTTCATCTCGGCCGGCGCCATCCAGTTGTTGGTGGGGCCGGCATCCGCCTCGTCGACGGAACAGATGTAGGTGCGCTCCTCGACCCGGGCGACGTCCGTCGGGTCGGTGCGCGCGTAGAACGAGTTGGGCTTCTTCTCGGGGTTGAGCCGGATCAGAGTGCCGGCCTCGACCAGTTCATCGGTGAGGCGGCGCCACTCCTCGTCGGACCCGTCCACCCAGACGACACGGTCGGGGGTGGTCAGTTCTGCGACCTCACGGACCCAGGCGAGCAGTTTCGGGTGGGACGTCGGGGCCTGATCGATTCCCCGCACAACAGCCGGAGCAACCATGACACATCTCCTTGTGGTCGACGCTGACCGATCTATGGGATGCACGAGACTCGGCGGCGCGAAGCGTCGCCTTCGTGGAAACCTGGGATTGGCCTCAGCGTAAACCGGGCAGCCTTCCGAGTCAGTGGGACAGGTTGTGAAGAACTGCACAAGCTACGGCCTCGCTGCGGCATCACGAGCTGATACCCGCTTTCCCGCGCAGTTTCACGCAAATCTTGTTGTGCACCCCGGCGGCGGCTTGTTGCGGTCGGGCCGTGGACCTGCCCCGCCGACCGGTGCGAGGATTCCCGTTCCGCAGCGGCTCAGTCCTCCCAATTGGCTACGCTCTGTGCAGTGGTCACGTACGCAGACGCTGGGCCCCTCCGGGACACCGCGCCCGCTCGCCGTTGCTACCCCTCTGACTGGCCGGCAGCCGGTAGGCTCCCTGCGTGGCCGCCACGATGACCGGGGAACAACCGGGTTCCCCGCAGACCCGACGGGGTCTCGTCGGCACACTGCTCGACCGCTTCGGTCATCTCCTCCGCGAGCTGAGCAAGTTCGCCACCGTGGGTGGTTTCGCCTTCCTCATCGACTTCGCGCTCTTCAACTACCTGACGAGCAGGCACGGCGTCGAGGAGCTGACCGCGAAGACGATCTCCACAGTGATCGCGGCCACCGTCGCCTTCGTCGGCAACCGGTTCTGGACGTGGCGGCACCGTCAGCGCAACAACGCGGCCCGCGAGTACGCGCTCTTCTTCTTCTTCAACGCGGTCGGCCTCGGCATCACCGTCGCCTGCCTGGCGCTGAGCCGCTACGGGCTCGGGGCCATCTGGCCGGCAGTGTTCCAGACCCGCCTCGCCGACAACCTCGCCAGCTACATCGTCGGCACGGGGCTCGCCACGCTGTTCCGATTCTGGTCCTACCGGCGGTTCGTCTTCGTCGAAGCGGGAACCCCGACCGTTCCGCAGGTGAATCCCGACCGTGACCACGGGGCGTGACCTGCCGCCCACCTCGTTCGGCCGGTGATCGCCGGCCGCACCGACTGCCCTAAGGTGTTTCGCATGCGTCTTGTCCGTCTGCTGCCTGAGCGCTGGCAGAAGTTCATCCACGAGGCGCTCAAGTTCGGCATCGTCGGCGGCATCAACACCGTCATCAATTACGCGGTGTTCAATGCCCTCGCACTGACCGTTTTCGTCAATGGTCAGTTGAAGGCGACCGTGATCGCGACCATCGTCGCGACCATCACGTCGTACCTCATGAATCGGCACTGGACGTACCGCGATCGCCCGAAATCGGCGCTTCGTCGGGAATATCTGCTCTTCTTCCTTTTCAACGGCGCCGGCCTGCTCATTGAGCTGGGTGCCGTGGCGGCCGCCAAGTACGGTCTCGGCGTACACGGCCTGCTGGCGCTGAACGTGGCCAAGACCGTCGGCGTCATGCTGGCCACGCTGTTCCGGTTCTGGTCCTACCGGACCTTCGTCTTCCAACCTGTCGCACCAGCAGCGGACGAGGCTGCGAAGCCCCAGTCCACCTGGCACAGCATTCCGCGCGACGAGTGGGACACCATGGCGGAGATGGACCCGGTCGCCGAGCTCGCGGAATCCGTGTCCGAGCTGGAGGAGTCGGAGCCCGCACAGCGCGCCGACTACCCGCCCGGCACACCCGCCCAGGGCCGGCCCCCGCACCTGAGCGTCAGCCCCGCCGCCGACCTGGACGCGGAACTCGCCGCGGAACTGCACGTCGGCACCCGTCGCGCGCCCCGCCGGTGACCACACCCGACGCCCGCTCTGGCACGGGCCGACCAGCCGAGCTGTTCTTCGAGGACCTCGTCCCGGGGCTGACCGTCGATCTCGGCGTGGTCACCGTGGACGCCGACGAGATGGTCGCCTTCGCCCGCCGCTTCGACCCGCAGTGGTACCACGTCGACAGCGACCTGGCCGCGGCGAGCCGGCACGGCGGTGTGATCGCCAGTGGCTTCTACACGGTCAGCCTGTTCATGCGCGCGTACGTCGACCACCTGCTGTCCCGGGCCGCCGCGGACGCGTCCCCCGGCCTGGAGGAGCTGCGGTGGCTCGCCCCCGTGCGGGCCGGCGACCGGCTCGCCGTCCGGGTCGACGTGATGGGCGCCCGACCGTCGACCGCCCGTCCCGGGCTCGGCACCGTCAGCCTCACCGGCACCATGCTGCGCCTCGGCCCGGACGACCGGCCGGAGCAGGAGGTGCTGCGGACCCGCTTCCGTGGCTGGTTCGCCGTCCGGCCGGTCGAGGCCGACCCCGCCGAAGCCGAAGCTGTCGGAGCCGCCCCTGTCGGAGCCGCCGCGGCCGACGCTGACCGGCCCGGAGCTGACCGGCCCGAAGCTGACCGGCCCGGAGCTGACCGGCCCGAAGCTGATCGGCCCGCCGACGGCCCGATCGCGGCGGACCCGTCCGCCGCCGTGCCGTCCGCCGTCGCGCCGTCCGCCGCCGTGCCGTCCGCCGCCGCGCCGTCCGACGGTGACCCGACGGAGATCAGCGGCTCCGCCGAGGCACAACGACACGACTGACCCGCCCCCGACACCGTGGCAGGGGGCGGGTGTCAACCGCACCGGTCAGGTGGTGGTGTCGCGCAGCGACTTGCCGTCCTGCATGTCGGCGAGCATGTCGCGCATCTCGCCATCGCCCAGTGAGTGCTTGTCGTGCTGTGCCTCGACCAACTCGTACAGGGTGGTCTGCACCTTTCCGACGTCCGGCACGTCGGAGAGCACCGACTGGCCGCGCTCACCGGCCGACTCGATGGTGAGCGTGCCGCAGCCGAGCAGACGCTCGACGAAACGCTGGTTCATCGAGTGGTCGTTGACGCGGGCGAGCGGGAGGTCCCGCCGGTCCCGGGAGAAGACACCCTGCTGGAGCAGGACCCGCTCGTTCGTGAACAGGTAGTGGGTGGTGCGCCAGACCAGGAACGGCCACAGCGCGAGCCAGAGCACCGCGACCAGGGCGATCGCCCCGATCACGGCCAGCACGATCGAACCCCCGCTGCCCTCGGGCAACAGGACCACGCCGACCACCACCGCGGCGATGGCCAGCACCAGCACCGCGATCGGCCGGATCAACGCCTTCCAGTGCGGGTGCAGGTGCAGCACGACATGCTCGTCCTCGGTGAGCACGTCCTCAGGAAACGCCACGGGAACCTCCAACGCGATTTTCTAGACGCGCAGACGGTAAACCCCACAAGCCCCACCACAACATCCGCCACGCGGCCCCCACCCGTGCTTCCGCGATCTTGCACTTCCGGTCGCCGTTACGCGGCTTTCACCCCTTGTGCCGCGACAGGAAGTGCAAGATCGCGCGGTTGGGGGTGGGGCGGGGTGGGTTAGCGGAGGTGTAGGACGTCGCCGGCTGCCAGGGTTCGGGTTTCGGTGGGGGTGGTGACGATGAGTTGGCCGTCCGGGTCCACTCCGGTGGCGGTGCCGGTCAGGGAGTCGCCGTTGGGGAGCAGGACGCGTACCTCCCGACCGACCGTCGCGCAGGCCGCCAGGTAGGCGTCGCGCAGGCCGCTGGCCACCGCGTCGCCGCCCGCCGAACGCCAACGGTCGTACCAGTCGGCGACCGCCCGCAGCAGCGCCCGCAGCAGCGGATCCCGATCGGTGGCCGCCGCGCCGGCCAGCTGGAGCGAGGTGGCCGGCAGCCCGGTCGGATTCACCGGCAACTCGTCGGCGCGCAGCGTCACGTTGAGCCCGATGCCCAGCACGATCGCCGGCGGTTGGTCCGGCGTACGTCCGGGCACCGCCTCGGCCAGCACGCCGGCGCACTTCGCGTCGTCGATCAACAGGTCGTTGGGCCACTTCAGGGTGGCCTCCAGCTCGGCCAGCCGGGCCACCGCCTCGACCAGCGCCACGCCGGCCAGCAACGGCAGCCACCCGTACCCCGTGGGTGCGGCCGGCGACCAACCGCGGTCCGGCACGGCCTCGCCGGGCCGCAGCAGCACGCTCGTCGCGATGCCGGCCCGGGCCGGCGACTGCCAGACCCGACCACGGCGACCACGACCAGCGGTCTGCCGTTCGGCGACCACCACCAGGCCCTCGGGCTCGTCGGTCCGGGCCGCCTCGGCCACGTCGGCGTTGGTGGAGCCGGTCTCGGCACGCAACTCCAGCCGGGCCCACGGCCCGTTCGGCGCGACCAACGCGCGGCGCAGCCGGGCCGCCGACAGCGGCGGCCGGTCCAGATCGGTGTACGGGGAACCCGGCATTCCGCCAGCCTACGGCGGTGCCCTGATCGACACTGAGGCGTACTGCACAGGGGCACCCACCTGAACCATCGTTATATTCCCAGGGTGACTACCGAGACCGGGACCAACATGCACAGCACCGCGGGCAAGCTGGCGGACCTGGAGCGCCGGGTCGACGAGGCGGTGCACGCCGGGTCGGCCCGCGCCGTGGAGAAACAGCACGCGCGCGGCAAGAAGACCGCCCGCGAGCGGATCGAGATGCTGCTCGACGAGGGATCCTTCGTCGAACTCGACGAACTGGCCCGGCACCGGTCCACGGCCTTCGGGCTGGAGAAGAACCGGCCGTACGGCGACGGTGTGGTCACCGGCTACGGCACGGTGGACGGCCGGCAGGTGTGCGTCTTCGCCCAGGACTTCACGGTCTTCGGTGGTTCGCTCGGCGAGGTCTTCGGCGAGAAGATCGTCAAGGTGATGGACCTGGCCATGAAGATCGGCTGCCCGGTGGTCGGCATCAACGACTCCGGTGGCGCGCGCATCCAGGAGGGCGTCGTCTCGCTCGGCCTCTACGGTGAGATCTTCTTCCGCAACGTCCGGGCCTCCGGTGTCATCCCACAGATCTCGCTGGTGATGGGCCCCTGCGCCGGCGGCGCGGTCTACTCCCCCGCGGTCACCGACTTCACAGTGATGGTCGACCAGACCTCGCACATGTTCATCACCGGCCCCGACGTGATCAAGACGGTGACCGGCGAGGACGTCGGCATGGAGGAGCTGGGCGGCGCGCGTACGCACAACTCCCGCAGCGGTAACGCGCACTACCTCGCCACCGACGAGGAGGACGCTGTCGACTACGTCAAGGCGCTGCTGTCGTACCTGCCGTCGAACAACCTCGACGAGCCGGTCGTCGTCGAGGCCCCCGCCGACCTGACGATCACCGACGAGGACCGCGAGCTGGACACCCTCGTCCCGGACTCCGCCAACCAGCCGTACGACATCCACACCGTCATCGAGCACGTCCTCGACGACGGGGAGTTCCTCGAGGTCCAGCCCCTCTACGCGCAGAACATCGTGGTCGGCTACGGCCGGGTCGAGGGGCGACCGGTCGGTGTGGTCGCCAACCAGCCCATGCACTTCGCCGGCACCCTGGACATCGCCGCCTCGGAGAAGGCAGCCCGGTTCGTGCGCACCTGCGACGCGTTCAACATCCCGGTGCTGACCTTCGTGGACGTACCCGGCTTCCTGCCCGGCACCGGCCAGGAGTGGGACGGCATCATCCGCCGGGGCGCCAAGCTCATCTACGCGTACGCCGAGGCCACCGTCCCCAAGGTCACGGTGATCACCCGCAAGGCGTACGGCGGGGCGTACGACGTGATGGGCTCCAAGCACCTCGGCGCGGACCTGAACTTCGCCTGGCCGACCGCGCAGATCGCGGTGATGGGTGCGCAGGGCGCGGTGAACATCCTCTACCGCTCCGAGCTGGCGGGTGCCGAGGACCCGGCGGCGGTCCGGGCCGAGAAGATCGCCGAGTACGAGGACACCCTGGCCAACCCGTACGTGGCCGCCGAGCGGGGGTACGTCGACGCGGTGATCCCGCCGCACGAGACGCGCACCCAGATCGTGCGGGCGCTGCGCATCCTGCGCACCAAGCGGGAGACCCTGCCGCCGAAGAAGCACGGCAACATCCCGCTGTAACGCGGGGTCCAGTTCCTTCGATCCGCGCCCTCAGCAGTTCGGGGGTGGGGCGTTGGCGTTCGGGCACAGGCGCGCCACGGCCGCGACGGCGAACTGTTGGAGTTCCGCCTCGGTGCCGTCGCGACCGAGGCTGAGCACCGAGACGAGATCGCCGACCTGCACCACCGCAGTGTTGGTCGGGCGCGTCTCGTCGTCGAGCGTCGCGCCGGTGTTCACGTCCCGGGCCTGGGAAATCGTGTGGGTCAGCAGGACGCCGCCTTGCCCCCCAGAGTCCAGCGGCCGGACCTGCCACCGGTGCACCACCTCCGCCGTACCGGTCTGCCCCTTCCGCTCGTACGGCCCGCGGCTGCGCCACTCGTCGCACGGGTCCACCAGACCCTGGAGGGTCACGAGGGCCAACGTCGCCTCGTCCTGTGTTGCCATCCGGTAGACGTCCTGCATCACGAGAACGTCGGCGTTGCCGGGCTCGGTTCCGGCGGGACGCGCCCGAAGCAGGGTCTGTGAGCGGGACAGGCGGGAGAACCGCCACCCCTCCGGCAGCCCCAGGTTCGCCCGGCACTGATCGAGCATCGCGTCGACCCGGACCGGCTCTCCCATGCCCGCCTGGCTGAGCTGCACCTCGATCGGGCGCGTCAGGTCGGCCGGCTGGAGCAGGGCGTCGGTGGTGATCTCGTGCTGGGTCGGCGTGGCGTCGGGCGAGGCGGAGGCGGCCGGAAGAGCCGACGGCGGAGATGTCCTCGGCGCGGCGACCGCGGCGGCGGACACCCCGGCGAGGGCCAGCACGACGGTGGCCGCCACGATCCTGCGCTGGCTGCGGCGACGGGCCCGGGCACGGATCTCCTCCGGGCCGAGCCAGCGCACGTCCCGCAGGTCGCGCTGAATCTGTTCGACCAAGGTCGGGTCGTCACGCATCGGTGGCCTCCTCCAGGTCAGAGACGGCGAGCAGACCGGCGAGCGCAGCGCGCCCCCGGGAGAGTCGGGCCTTCACCGTGCCCACCGGGGCCGCGGTCTCCCGGGCGACCTCGGCGACAGGCATGCCCACCAGGTAGTAGAGGGCGATGGCGACGCGTTGCTCCTCGGGCAGCCGGCGCAGGGCGGCGACCACCGCGACGGTGTCGGTGCCCGGCCCGGGAACGCTCTCGGTGGCCCCGTGTCGCAGGTAGGCACGGGCCCTGCTCCGCAGACTGCGCCAGCGGCTGACCGCGATCCGACTGGCCACCACCCGAACCCACGCCTCCGGGTCGTCGTACGCGCTGATCGTCGACCAGCGCTGCCACGCCCGGACGTACGCCTCCTGCACGGCGTCCTGCGCCTCGCCCCGATCGCCGGTGAGGGCGTAGACGAACCCGAGGAGTCGTTGTCGACTCCCCCGGTAGAACTCGTCGAACCCGTCGACGTCCGGCACCAGCTACCTCCCCGTGTCGGTCGCTGGGAACACGCACCGCGCGGGGTGGTCGGTTGCCCCGGTCAGGCGATCATCTTCTCCAGCTCGGCGAGCGGGAACGCGCCGGCCGCGATCCGCTCCCGGGCCGCCCGGCGTACGGCCCGCTGCACCGCCACGTTGGCCGGTGTCGGTACGCCGTGCAGCCGGCCGAGCAGGGCGATCTCCCCGTTGAGGTGGTCGACCTCGGTCGAGCCGGTGCCCCGGGCCAGGCTCTGCCAGGTGGAGCCGCCGGAACGGGCCTCTCCGGCGACCGGGCGTTGCCCGACCAGGTCGCCCCGTTCGGCCTTCTCCTCCTCCGGCGAGGTGTGCGCGATGCCGGCGGCGGCGAGCGCGGCGACGCCCTCGGCGCGTACCCGCTCGGCCAGCGCGTCCGGGATGTCCCGGCCGAGCAGCGCCTGGAGGCCGTTACCGAGGTTGCTGAGCAGCTTGCCGTACTTCCAGCGCAGCACGTCGGCGCGGACCGGGGCGACGAAGCCGGCGGCGGTCAGGTCGGCGGCGATCGCCCGGTCGGTGTCGTCGGCACCTGCGGGGTACCGGCCGATGTGGAGCATCCCGGGGTGCGGGTACCCGTTGGCGACCACCACGCCCGGGTCCAGGTGGGTGGCCGGCAGCCAGACACAGACCGGGTGCACGTCGGCGAAGAGCCGCAGCGCGGCCCGCTCGTTGGCCACCCCGTTCTGCGCGGTCACCAGCGGCAGACGTTCGCCGGCCGTGCCGCCGCCGACCACCGGCGCGTCCACCCAGGTGGCCAACCCGCCGGCGGTGTCCTGCGACTTCACGGTGAGGATCAGCACGGTGTCCGCTGGCAGCGGCTGGTCACCGGGCCGGTCCACCGCCGCGAGCCGGGCGGTGACCTCACCGTCGGGCTGCCGCAGGGTCAGACCCCGCCTCCGGATCGCGTCCAGGTGGGCGCCGCGGGCCACCACTGTCACGTCCCGGTCGGCCTGGGCCAGCCGTACGCCGATGGTGCCGCCGACCGCACCGGCCCCGATGATCACGTATCGCATGGCCTCATTCTGCCCGCCCGTGCGCCAGCCGCCCGGTGCGCCGCCCGCCGGTTGCCTTCCGTCAGCTGGCCAGGCCGGCGTCGGTGAGGAACGGGCCGGCGAGCAGGAGTGCGCCGGCGATCAGCGCCGCGAGGTTGATCACTGCGAAGAGGCTCACCCAGAAGAACCCCGGAAACGGGGTGAGCCCGGCGAGTTGGTCGGCGTCGGAGGCGGGCATCCGGCCCCGGGAGCGCAGCCGTTGCAGCTCGACCACCGGCCGCACCCCACCGAGCAGCAGGAACCACACCCCGGTGTACGCGAAGGCGGCCTGGACCTGCGGCGTCGCGTACCACGAGACGGCGAACACCAGCGCGCCGGTGACCAGCAACGACACCACGCCGAAGGCGTTACGGATCATGACGAGCATGGCCAGCAGCAGCGCCACCGCCACCCAGAGCAGCAGGGTGATCCGGTTGCCGCCGAGCAGCCAGGCGCCGGCCAGCCCGACCAACGGCGGTGCGACATATCCGGCGAGCAGGGTGAGGATCATGCCCGGCCCGGTGGGACGACCGGCGGAGAGCGTCAAACCCGACGTGTCCGAGTGCAGCCGGATGCCGCGCAGCTTGCGGCCGGTGAGCAGGGCGACGAGGGCGTGCCCACCCTCGTGGGCGATGGTGATGGCGTTACGGGCGATCCGCCACGGCAGCCGGGTGGAGACCACCACCAGCGCCACCGCCCCGGTGATCAGCACCAGCAGCGCGGGCGGGTCCGGCTGCGCGCCGAACAACGTGTCCCACTTCTCGCCCAGCCCGTCGATCGACATCATGGGGCGCGAGCCTACCGGCGGCGTTCCGTGTCGCTCCCGAGGCACCGGCTCGCATCCTGTGAGACTGATCGGGTGGCGAGTGAAACGGGAGGTGAGCGCTGATGAGCGCGGAACCCCGGGGGCACCACGTCGGGCTCTGGACCGAGGCCGACTACTTCGCCCTGGGTGAAACCCCGGACCGGATCGAGCTGCTCGACGGGAGCCGCCGATCGCCTGGTCAAAATGCAGCTCTACGCCATCGCGCGAATCCTCTGGTACCTGCTGGTCGAGCAGGACGGGGACGGTCACTCGTTGCGGCTGTTCCGGCTCGACGGCGAGCACTACGTCGAGGACCAGGTTGCCAAGCCCGGCGAGACGCTGACAGTCGTCGAGCCGTTCCGCTGGCAGCTCGACCCGGCCACACTGCGCTGACCCGTTCCTCTCGTCACCAGGGCGACAGACGGCCGCCGATGAAGCTTTTTTCAGCCGCCCTTGCGATCTAGGGCACTTACCTCCAAAGATGTACGTCGATAGAGCGACGTCCTTGGAGGCACTCATGGCCCGTACCTCATCAACGCTGCGCCGCGCACTCGCGGCCGGCCTCACCGTCCTCGCCACCGCGGCGGCGGCCCTGGTAGCGACCGCCGGACCGGCGGCCGCAGCCACCACACCCGGCATCGACGTGTCCCGCTACCAGGGCAGCATCAACTGGACCAGCGTCCGCAACGCGGGCATCCAGTTCGCCTTCATCAAGGCGACCGAGGGCACCAGCTACAAGGACCCGAACTTCAACGCCAACTACGTCAACGCGTACAACGCCGGGGTGATCCGCGGGGCGTACCACTTCGCCCGCCCGAACATCTCCGCCGGCTCCACCCAGGCCAACTACCTGGCGTCCAACGGCGGCGCCTGGTCCGCTGACAGCCGCACCCTGCCCGCCGCACTGGACATCGAGGGCAACCCGTACAGCGGCGGCTACTGCTACGGCCTCAGCACGACCGGGATGCGCAACTGGATCCAGGACTTCCTGAACACCTACCGCTCCCGCACCGGCCGGTACGCGGTCATCTACACCACCACGAGCTGGTGGAACCAGTGCACCGGCAGCTGGACCGGCCCGTGGGCGAACCACCCGCTCTGGCTGGCCCGCTGGGCGAGCGCGCCGGGCACGCTGCCGGCCGGCGCGTCGGTGTGGAGCTTCTGGCAGTACACCAGCACCGGCGCGGTCTCCGGGATCAGCGGCAACGTGGACCGCAACTACTGGAACGGCGACCGGAGCCGCCTGATCGCGTTGGCCAACAACACCTGACCGGGCCGTTGGCGGCAGCGGGATCGACGGTCACCAGCACGGTCGACAATCGGTCCGGCTGCCGCCACACCACCGGGTACGGGTCAGGCCCGCCGCCGGCTCAGGGCCGGCACCACAGCATCCTCACGAGCCAGCGCGCCCCGGCGGGTCATCCGCCAGGCAGCAACGCCAAGGCCGGCAACGATCACGACGCCGAGCAGTGCGACGAGCACCGAAACCCCCGCGCTGACCAGCAGCAGAATCGCGTCGCCGAGCGCCACGAGCATCCACAGTGCCAGCCGGGGCCGAGTGTCCCTCCGTCGGTAACCCATGTCGTGCCTCCTTCCGTCGTCAAAGGTCAATTACCCCGGACGACGGAAGGTCATGCGAATGAGTTTCAGTCCTGCCGGTCGGGCACGAAACCCTTGGCGATCCGGTCGAAGTTCGGCAGGTTGGCCTGCCAGTCCTTCTCCGCGATCTCCCACCGCAGGGCGTAGCCCCGGTTGCTGGCCGTCACGAACCCCCGGTTGCGGACGTGGATCCGCTGCCCGTCCCGAGTCTCCAGCCACTCCCAGTCCGCACAGGTCTTCCAGAAGTTACAGCGCTTGATGCCGAGGTTCTGGTAGTTCTTGACGATCTCTCTGCGGTCCGGCTCGATGCGCTGCCAGTCCTTGTAGGCGTCGTCCTTTGGGGTCGGCGTCCACTGCACGAGCAGCTCCCCCGGCCCGTTGGACTCGTCGAAGACGACAGTGTTCTGACCAGCGTCGCGGCGCACCCAACCGTCGGGGATCGGCAGGGCGAAGCCTTCCGGGTCCCGGTGCAGCTTCCAGCCGGCCGGCAGCGCGTTCGGGTCGACCGAGGGAGTGGCCGAGGCCGACGGGGTCGGCGCACCGGTGGTGGGCGGCGGTGGCGCGGCAGCGGAGGTCGGCGCGGGCGCCGAGGTGGCGGCAGCACCGGTCGGGTCGGCCTGCGGGGTCTTGTCGCCGTCGCCGCTGGTCAGCATCGGCACGACCACCGCGAGGCCGATCAGCAGCAGCGCGACCAGCGCCCCGATCAGCACGTTACGTCGGGTGTTGTTCGGCTTCGTGCCGTCCGAGGGCGGCACCGACGCGCGGCCGGCCGGACCCACCGGCGGCATCAGCGACGTCGGCGTGGTCGGCTTGCGCTGCTCCGGAGCCACCGGCGGCCCGTCGACCACCGTCGGCTCGTCGTCGACGTTCGTCGTACCGTCGCCGCTCGTGTCGGGCGCGGCCGCGACCGTCGCGGTCGGCTCGGCCCCGGACGCGGCAGCATCGGACGCGGCGGCCCCGGACGCGGCGGCCCCGGACGGGCGGTCGACAGGGGCGGTCGGCTCGGCCGGTGCCGCTACCGTCGGGTCGGCCGGCACCACAGCGGTCGGGTCGGCGGCCGCACCTGAGGAAACCACTGCCGTCGGCGTGGCATCAGCCGCAGCGGTCGCGGCAGCAGCGGGGGCCGCAGCGGCAGCCGGCGGCGGCGACACCGGCTGGTCGACGCTCTCGGCAGGTCGCGGCGCCGGCACGTGCGGCGGGCGCGGCTCGCGCGGACCGTTCGGCCCCGGCCGACGTACGCCATCAAGCAGGGATATCCCGCGCGACCGCTTGCCCCCGGCGCGGCGCAGCAACCGCTCCGCCACCTCGGCGGTGATCCGCTCGTTCGGGTCCTTGCGCAGCAGCCCGTTGAGGACGGCCTTCAGCGGACCCGCGTTCTTCGGCGGCGGAATCGGCTCGGTGGCCAACGCGGCCAGGGTGCCGATCGCCGACGGGCGGGCGTACGGCGACTTGCCCTCGACCGCCGCGTAGAGCGTCGCGCCAAGCGACCACAGGTCGGCCTCCGGACCGGCGGTGCCGTCCCGGGCCCGCTCCGGCGAGATGTACGCGGGTGAGCCGAGCACCATGCCGGTGCGGGTCACGTTGGGGTCGCCGGGGATCGTGGCCAGACCGAAATCGGTCAGCACCACCCGGCCGTCCTCGCCCAGCAACACGTTGCCGGGCTTCACGTCGCGGTGCATGACGCCCGCCTTGTGCGCGGCGCTGAGCGCGCCCAGCACACCCAGGCCGATCTCCACCGTGCGGGCCACCGAAACCGGGCCGTCCTCGGCGAGAGTGTCCTGCAACGACTTCGACGCCACGTACTCCATGACGATCCACGGATCGCCGTCGGTGCGCAGCACGTCGAAGATGCGGACGACATTGGCGTGGTTGAGCCGGGCGATGGCCCGCGCCTCCCGCAGCGAGCGCTCGCGCATCTCGCGGCGCTCCTCATCGGTGAGACCGGGCGGCGGCACCAACTCCTTGATGGCGACGTCCCGGTGCAGCACCTCGTCGCGCGCCTTCCACACCCGGCCCATGCCGCCCTGGCCGAGCGGCGACAGGAGCCGGTATCGGTCAGCGACGAGTTGGGGAAGCGCGTTCGACATCGGTGAGACGGTACCCGGACCCGCTGACGCTCACACCGCCGGCACGCCACTGTGCGCTTCGGGTAACTTCGCGCCGCGTACCCTGACGGCATGTCTGCCGAAGAGCCGCTGTTCCGGGTCGTCCGCGGCGTGCCCACCGCCGAGGAGTTGGCCGCTCTGGTGGGGGCGATCATCATCCGGTCCCGCCCGGCCGCCGCCCCCACGCCGACGGCCCCGTCCGCCTGGGCGCGCAGCGGCCGACCGGGCAGCTCCCGCGGCTGGCGCGCCGCCGGCCTGCCTCGCTGACCCGCCAGACCGCCGTACGGGGGCTGCCAGGGTGGCGTTGAGCCGTTAACCTCACTCAGGGAAACGGTGCCGCTACGGGTAGGGAGGATCCATGATCCCCGAAGAGGACCGGCCAGCACCCTGGCTACGCGGTTACGGCGGCATCGAAGCCGACATCAGCCAGCTCAGAGAGTTCGCCGACCGGCTCGCCGCCGACGTCGAGAGCAACTACGCGCCGCACCTGTCGTACATCGCCGAAGACATGTCCGCGAAGCTGCCCAACCCCTGCGACGCCTTCATCGAGCTGGTCACCTTCCTGCGCGCGCACCACGAGACGCAGCAGGCCACCGCCGACATGGTGTACGCCGTCCGAGGCGCCACCGGCCACCTCGCCGCCGCCGCCGACCAGGTCGCCACCCACTACGCCGACAGCGACGCCTTCACCGCCGCCAGAGTCGTGGACGTGCAACGAGCCCTCGCCAACCCTTTGAACATGCTGCCCGGCGGCCCCACGTCGGTGCTGACTGACCCGACCAGCCCCGACGCCCAGCCGCCGGTGGTGCTGCCGTGATCGAACGGGGCAGCGGCCGGACCACCGGCCTCACCGACTGGCAACTCATGGACGTCAACAGCATGTGGGCCTGCCTGCAGGACCACGACACCGCCAACCACTGGAAGCAGGTCGCCGGCTGGCGCAAGGTCTGCGACCTCGCGCAAACCCACCTCGGCCGCCTCCAGCAGTACCGACGCGGCCTCGCCGCAGCCTGGCCCCCCGAAACCAGCGCCGCCTCCCGCACGTACCTCGCCGAACTCGACGAACTCATCGACAAGGTGCAACGCACCCACGATGCCGCCGCCGCGAACTACACCGCCCTCTCCGCCGCAACCCAGGCCATCGGCACCACCCGCGCCGCGCTCCGCAAGATCTATGAGGAGTACGCGACCAAGTACCAGCAGAAGCAGGCGTACCAGGCGATGGTCGCCGACCCGAAGGCGGTCATGGGCAACCGGGCCACCCAACCGCCTGTCGCCGATGGGGAACTGGAACAGCTGAACGCGCAGGCCCGGTCGATGATGTTCAGCTTGAGCGGCGAACTCCAACAAGCCCAAGCAACCCTGCAAAAACCACCCCCGCCACCACCTCGCCCCGGCCATCAGCCAAATGATCCCGACGTTTATGAGACGAGCGGGCAGAGTCCGGTCATCCCTCCGGTCGTCGCAGTGCCGATGGCGCCGCCAGCCCCGCCGTCACAAACTCCGACGGTGACTCCGGGCCCTACGCCTACCCTGACTCCCCCGACCATAGGGCCCGTACTGGGTGGAGTGAGTACGGCCTTAACGCCGAGCACGCCAAACCCAAATCCAGCCGGATTGGCAAGCCCTCCGCCGATGCCCCCAGGCGCTCCCATAGGCCCGCCGCCCGGCATCTCCATTCGACCCGTTGGCGAGATGGCCCCCCAAGGGCCACCAGGGTCAATTGGCAGGCCGCAGGCCGGGGCCGAAGGTTCTGCCCATCGGTCAACGCCACCGGTCTCCAGTAGAGCAATGCCGCCGGGAGGCATCATCGGAAGTCCACCGACAATCGGTTTGGGCCAGCCCGGGTCAGGGGCGAACTCACCTCGCCGCGTAAACCCGATTGGTGGCGTGATTGGGGGTGGGGGTGCGGGCACTGCGCCAAGTGGAGGGGCTGGTTCTCGGCCTGGCGTGGGTCGCAGTTTCTCGGCGACGCAGAGCTTCCCACCGATCGGCGGTGGCCCCGGCCTAACCAGCCCAGCTTATTTGCAACCGAATTCTGCCCAGCCGATCGCCCGCAGACAGCCTGATAACGGCCCGCCCCACTGGGACCCGGACAACCCGTGGGAGACCGAAAAGGGGGTGACTCCGGTAGTCCGGCCACCCGACGACGAAGGACCCATCGATCCAGGTCCGGCCATCGGTTTCAAGCGGTAATGCTAATCATTACCCGAGCCATGCTGGTCATGATGGTCCTGCCGATCGCGGTCTTCAGCCCAGCCGCAGCGGCTCGGCCGTTTTTGCACGGCGCATCAACGCTCGATCAAGCCGAGAAAATTCGAGCCGACCAATGGCATCTTCGCTTCCTAAACGTCTCCCGAGCACAGGCGATTAGCCAGGGCGAGGGAGTTGTCGTCGCAGTTCCAGACACTGGCGTCGATCCGCACCCCGACCTGCGAGAGAATTTACTCAAGGGCACAGACACTGTGGCGGGTGGCGTGGGAGATGGTCAGCAGGACTTGAACAGCCACGGCACGAGCATGGCGGGGTTGATCGCGGCGCACGGCAGGGGCGCAAGTTCTGGCGCACTCGGCATTGCACCGAGGTCCAAAATCCTTCCAATAAGGGCAGCCGGTACGGACAACTTCGGCGAAGCCGATGATCTCGCAGCAGCCGTCGAATACGCGATAGCCAACAGCGCTCAAGTTATTAGTATCTCAAGCGGGGGCGCATCGACACCGCGCCTCGTCCGGGCAATCAAATCGGCCCTCGCAGCTAACATCACAGTTGTGGCATCGGTAGGTAATGCACCCCATAGTCCGACTGCATACCCAGCCAGCGAAGAGGGCGTTATCGCGGTTGGGGGTGCCGATCGCGCTGGCCGACACGCTGCCATCTCGGTCACCGGGCCGAAGATCGATGTGGTCGCCCCTGCGGTCGATATCTACAGCACCAGCTACGGCGGAAAGTACTCGAAGGGGACGGGCACTTCCAGCGCGACGGCGATCGTGGCGGGCGCGGCAGCACTGATCAGGTCGAAGTACCCCTACCTGCCGGCGAGAGAGGTGGCGCACCGGCTCACGGCTACCGCCGTCGACAAGGGCCCTCCTGGGCGCGACGACGAGTACGGCTATGGAGTGATCGATCTTGTGGCGGCGCTGACGGCAGACGTACCGCCGCTGGGTTTTGAATCGGTGAGCGCTCCGGCCGGTGCTGGCCCGACCACGACGGCTGCCGCTCAGCCGGGTGGTCAGGATGATGGCTCGACCGTGCGCGGCCTGGCCACTCTTGGGGTGATCGTGGCCGCCGGGGTGGGATGGGTCGTGATAGCGCGACGTCGCCGTCGTGGTGATGATCCGCCGCCCAGAATCAGCCGGTGATCGCGGTGATCCACTCGGCTTTCAGGAAACCGCCGTGTCCGGGGCGATGGGATAGCGCGTTTTCCTGAAAGGCGAGTGGATCAAGGGTGCCGGCGGGCGAACCGCCGGGCTACGACGGCTGCCAAGGCCCCGGACCACCCAGGCCGCCGGGACGGCATCGGTGAGGGCGCTGGGCGGGGTGTCGGGCCTGGTGGGGGTTGGGCGGTAACGTCGGGCTCGTGTCTGAGACTTTGCCGCTCCGCCTCGTGCTCGCTTCGGCGAGCCCTGCCCGTCGTAAGTTGCTCCAGGCTGCCGGTGTGGAGCCGGAAGTGCTGGTCAGCGGGGTGGACGAGTCCCTGGTGGTGACCGAGCGGGCCGAGGATCTGTGTCTGGAGTTGGCGAGGCTGAAGGCGCAGGCGGTGGTGAGCCGACTGAACCCGACCGCTGATCAGCGGACGTTGGTGATTGGCTGCGACTCGGTGCTGGCCTTCGACGGGGAGATCCTCGGCAAGCCTGACGATGCAGCCGACGCGACCCGGCGGTGGCGGCGGATGCGCGGACGCAGCGGTGTGCTGCACAGCGGGCACTGCCTGATCGACCTTGATGCGGGGCGGCAGGCGGAGGCGGTCGCCTCGACCACGGTCCACTTCGCTGACATCAGCGACGACGAGATCGCCGCGTACGTGGCCACGGGTGAGCCGTTGGCGGTGGCCGGCGCGTTCACTATCGACGGGCTGGGCGGGCCGTTCGTGGAGCGGATCGAGGGTGACCCGGGAACTGTGGTCGGGTTGTCGATGCCACTGCTGCGCCGGCTCCTCGCCGAGCTGGATCTGCGGATCACCGACCTGTGGACGAAGGTCGCACCGGGCGGCCAATCCGTCGAGCCCGGCGGCCAACCTGCCGAGCCCGGCGGCCAACCTGCCGTGGCGGGCGGTCAATCCGTCGAGCCGCTCGGTAACGTCCGGTCATGACCACCAAGTCGATCCCGCTCACCGAAGAGCTGCACGCCTATCTGGTCGCACACGGCTCCCCGCCGGACGAGATCATCCGGGACCTGGCCGAGGAGACCCGGTCGGTGCTGCCGGAGCACGCCTCGATGCAGGTGGCGCCGGAGCAGGCCGCGTTCCTGACGTTCCTCACCCGGTTGCTCGACGTACGGCAGGCCGTCGAGGTCGGCACGTTCACCGGGCTGTCGTCGCTGGCGATCGCCCGCGGGTTGCCCGAGGGCGGGCGACTGACCTGTTTCGACATTTCCGAGGAGTTCACCGGCATCGCCCGGCGCTACTGGGCGCGCGCCGGCGTGCAGGATCTGATCGACCTGCAGATCGGCCCGGCCGCGGACGGGCTGCGGGCGTTGCCGCACGAGCGGCACCTGGACTTCGCGTTCATCGACGCGGACAAGACCGGTTACCCGATCTACTGGGCGGAGCTGGTGCCCCGGATGCGCCCGGGTGGGGTGATCGCCGTCGACAACGTGCTGCGTGGTGGGCGGGTCATCGCCCCGCAGGACGAAGGTGACCGGGCCATCGCCGCGTTCAACGACGAGGTCCTCGCCGACGTACGGGTGGACCCGGTGATGCTGCCGATCGCGGACGGCCTGACCCTCGCCCGGGTCCGCTGACCGCCGACCCCCGCCGAACGCCGGCCACCCGCCGACAACCACCAAACGCCGGCCGCCGGCAACGCCGGGCGCCGGGTGCCGGCCGCCTAACACGGAAAACGGGGTGTCCCCCAGCAGGGGACACCCCGTTTTTCAGGAACTCGCGCGCAGGGGACGGTCAGCGGACGCTGCGGGCGAACTGGCGGGCGGCCCAGTAGACGCCCAGTGCGGCGAGCACCGCGGTGATGCTGAGGCCCTGCCAGACCTTGTCGCTGCCCAGGTCACCGGCGAACAGCGAACGGGTGCCGTCGACCGCCCAGGAGAACGGGTTCCAGTTGGCGATGCCCTGCAACCAGCCGGGTGCGAAGGTCAGCGGCAGCAGGATGCCGGAGAGCAGGAGCACCGGCTGCGCCACGGTGTTCATCAGTGGGGCCAGCGCGTCCTCGCTCTTGACCTTGAGGGCGACACCGTAGGAGACGGCCGAGGTCATGAGGGCGATCAGAGCGAGCATCAGGTACGCCAGCAGCAGGTCACCAATGAACACCCGCAGGTCGAACAGGAGCGCCAGCAGGGTGATGATGACCGCCTGCACGATGAGCGAGACGACGTCGCGCAGCGAGCGGCCGAGCAGCAGGGCGAGCCGGCTGATCGGGGTGACCCGGGAGCGTTCGATGACGCCGGCTCGCAGCTCGGCAATCAGGCCGAAGCCCTGGAACAGGCCACCGAAGATGGCCAGCAGCACCAGCAGGCCCGGTACGAAGATCTTGTAGGCCTCGGCCTGGGTGGGGGCGTTCAGTGCGGGTTTGAGCAGCGGGGCGAAGAGCAGCAGGTACATGACCGGCTGGAAGACGCCGACGAAGACCCAGACCGGGTTGCGCAGCAGGAGTTGGGTCTGGCGCTGGAAGATCAGCCAGGTGTCACGGGCGAATTTCATGAGAGTCGTCTCCGGGGTCAGGACTCGCGCAGCGAGCGGCCGGTCTTGGTGAGGAAGACGTCGTCCAGGCTGGGTCGGTGCAGCTCGATCGAGCGCAGCTCCAGCCCGGCGTGGTCGAGTCGGCGCAGCACCTGCGGAATGGCGGTGGCGCCCTCGTCGACATAGAGGCGCAGGCCGCCCTCGTCGGCGGTTTCCAGCTTGTTGACGTACGGTTCGCCGTCGAGTGCCTGGGCGGCCTGCGGGGTGGCGGCCAGGTCGAGACCGACCAGCACCACGTCTCCGGAGATCTCCCGCTTGAGCTCGGCCGGGGTGCCCTCGGCCACCACCTCGCCGTTGTCCATGATCGCGATCCGGTCGCAGAGCGCGTCGGCCTCGTCCAGGTAGTGCGTGGTGATGAAGACGGTCATGCCGTCGCTGCGGAGCCGCCGGATCTCGTCCCACATGTGGGCGCGGCTCTGCGGGTCGAGGCCGGTGGTCGGCTCGTCCAGGAAGACGATCTTCGGCTCGTGGATGATGCCGAGGGCGATCTCGACCCGGCGTCGCTGGCCGCCGGAGTAGGTCTTGCACTTGCGGTCGGCGTACTCGGTGAGCTGGAAGGCGTCCAGGGCGCGGGCGGCGCGGCGTTGCGCGTCGGCCTTGCTGATGCCGTACATCCGGGCGTGCAGCACCAGTTCCTCACGGGCGGTGGACTCGTCCCAGGTGCTGCCGCCCTGCGGGACGTACCCGATGCGGCGGCGCACCTCGGCCGGGTCCTTGCGCAGGTCGGCGCCCGCGATGGTGGCCTCGCCGCCATCCGGCTCGATCAGCGTGGCGAGCATCCGCAGCGTGGTGGTCTTGCCGGCGCCGTTCGGGCCGAGGAAGCCAAAGATCTCGCCCTTGGCGACGTCAAGGTCGACGCCCCGCACGGCGTCCACCGTCTTCGTCTCTCGACCCGCGCGGGAGCGGAACGACTTCCGCAGCCCCCTGGTCTCGATCATTTCTGCTCCTGGTCGTTCAGGCCGGTAGCGCCGGCCGTCGAGTGGGACGACGCCGGACGGCGCACTCCCCCGCTGTGCCGCCAGCAGGCTAACGCGATATAACTTTTCTAGTCAACGTTGATTATTCCGTGTCGGTGCCGGACGGCACCTCGCCGTCCTTCCACCCCGACCAACCCTGCGCTTCATCCAGCTCAGCAGGCAGGTACGACACTCCGGAATCGATCCGCTCCGCGATCCGCTCGCACCAGCTCATCTCCGCCTCGGCCCGCGCCGACCACAGCTCGAACATCCAGCCCACGTGCGCCGGCTTGCGGTTGCGCACCCAGTCCGACTCGAGCGAGGCACGCATCGACTCGATGCCGGCGCGCAGCAGGTTGGCCCGGTTACGCAGGGCCGCGGCCGCCTCGGCGCGCGGCATGGCCGGCAGGAAGGAGAAGGCCGCCACGAACGGGTCGGCGGGCTCGCTGATGTTCCACCACAGATTGCGCAGCAACGTCTCGAACTCGTCCTCCCCCTTGGGGGTCACCTCGTACGTGGTGCGCGCCGGGCGGGCGCCGACCTGCTCGGTCGCGACGGCGCGGAGCAGCCCCTCCTCGGTGAGCTTGCGCAGAGCGTGATAGATCGATCCGGGTTGCACGTTCGCCCACTTGTCGGCGCTCCAGCTCAGCAGCTCGCGGCGCACGTCGTAGCCGTGCACGGGCTGCATCCACCGCACCAGACCGAGAATCATCATCCGAGTCGAAGACACCCGATAAGCGTAATAGCCAAGTTTGACTAAACCGTGGCGGGCGCAGTGCGGCATCCCACACTGAGCGATCGTTAGGGCCACCGTGGGCGGCCGATACACTCCCCGTCAGTAACCTGCCCGGGAGGAGCCACGAAGGTGCGCAAGGTACTCATCGCCAACCGCGGCGAGATCGCCGTCCGGGTGATCCGCGCGTGCCGCGACGCCGGCCTGGGCAGCGTCGCCGTCTACGCGGACTCCGACCGCGACGCCCTGCACGCCACGCTCGCGGACGAGGCGTACGCGCTCGGCGGGGACAGTGCGACCGAGACCTATCTGCGCATCGACAAGCTGCTCGACGTCGCCGCTCGGGCCGGTGCCGACGCCGTACACCCGGGTTATGGCTTCCTCAGTGAGAACGCCGACTTCGCCCAGGCCGTCATCGACGCCGGGCTGACCTGGATCGGCCCCACCCCGCAGGCCATCCGCGACCTCGGTGACAAGGTGACCGCCCGGCACATCGCCCAGCGGGCCGGCGCGCCGCTGGTCCCGGGCACCCCGGACCCGGTGGGCAGCCCGGACGAGGTGATGGCGTTCGCCGTCGACCACGGCCTGCCGGTCGCCATCAAGGCCGCCTTCGGTGGCGGTGGGCGCGGCCTCAAGGTGGCCCGCACCATGGAGGAGATCCCGCAGCTCTTCGAGTCGGCCACCCGGGAGGCGGTCGCCGCGTTCGGTCGGGGCGAGTGCTTCGTCGAGCGGTACCTCGACCAGCCCCGGCACGTCGAGGCGCAGGTCCTCGCCGACCAGCACGGCAACGTGATCGTGGTGGGCACCCGGGACTGCTCGTTGCAACGACGCCACCAGAAGCTCGTGGAGGAGGCGCCCGCGCCGTTCCTCACCGACGCCCAGCGGGCCCAGATCCACGACAGCGCCAAGGCGATCTGCCGCGAAGCCGGCTACCACGGCGCCGGCACCGTGGAATACCTGGTCGGCGTCGACGGCACCATCTCCTTCCTGGAGGTCAACACCCGCCTTCAGGTCGAGCACCCGGTCACCGAGGAGACCGCCGGCATCGACCTGGTCCGGGAGCAGTTCCGGATCGCCGACGGCGAGAAGCTGCGTATCACCGAGGACCCGACCCCGCGCGGGCACGCGATCGAGTTCCGGATCAACGGCGAGGACCCGGGCCGCAACTTCCTGCCCGCCCCGGGCACTGTCACCGCGCTGCGCCTGCCCAGCGGGCCGGGGGTTCGGGTCGACACCGGCATCTCGGCCGGCGACGTGATCGGCGGCAACTTCGACTCACTGCTCGCCAAGGTGATCATCACGGGTGAGACGCGGACCGAGGCGTTGGAGCGCGCCCGCCGCGCGCTGGACGAGATGGTCCTCGACGGCATGGCCACCGCGCTGCCGTTCCACCGGCTCGTGGTGCGGGACGAGGCGTTCACCGCCGAGCCGTTCACAGTGCACACCCGGTGGATCGAGACGGAGTTCCACAACACCGTGCCGCCGTTCACCGCCGCCGCCGGCACCGCCGACGCGCCGGCCGAACGCGACACCGTCGTGGTCGAGGTGGGCGGCAAGCGCCTCGAGGTCAGCCTCCCCGCCGGCTTCGGCGGGAGTACGACCACAGCGGCACCCGCCTCCCGCAAGCCGACCCGGCGCGGCGGCGGTGCCAAGGCCGGCGCTCCGGTCGGCGGCGACACGCTCACCTCGCCGATGCAGGGCACCATCGTCAAGATCGCGGTGGCGGACGGCGACACCGTGGCCGAGGGTGACCTGGTCGTGGTGTTGGAGGCGATGAAGATGGAGCAGCCGCTGCACGCGCACAAGGCGGGCACGGTCAGCGGCCTCAGCGCCGAGGTCGGTGCCGTGATCACCGCTGGCGCCCCCATCTGCACCATCGCCTGAGCCGCCGCTCGGCGCCAGTCAGCGCAGGGTTTCGGTGGCGACCGCGCGGACGGCGGCGGTCAGCGCGGTCAGCACGTCCGACTCCAGCCGCCAGTGCTGCCAGTACAGCGGGACGTCGAGGTGTCGGCCCGGCGCGAGGTCGACCCAGCGGCCGGCGTCCAGGTCGGCCTGGGCGATCTGTTCGGGCACCAGGCTCCAGCCCAACCCGAGCCGGATCGTCTCGCTGAACGCCGGCACCGACGGCACGTAGTGCACCGGCGGGTCGAGCGGCCGACCGGCCACCGCCCGGATGAAGCGGTGCTGCACCCGGTCCTTCCGATCGAAGACGACAAGTGGCGCGCTCGCCAGCGTGACGGCGGTGAATCCGCCGGCGAAGTGGGACGCCGCGAACTCCGGGGTGGCCAGCGCGCGGTAGCGCATGGCGCCGAGTCGCAGCACCCGGCAGCCCTGCACGGCATCCCGCTGGGCGGTGACCGCCGCCGTCACCGAGCCGTCGCGGAGCAGTTCGGCGGTGTGGTCCTGGTCGTCCTGCCGCAGGTCGAACGAGAGCCCGGCCCGCTGCGGCAACCGGGCCAGCGCGGCGGGGAACCAGGTGGCCAGGGAGTCCGCGTTGACCACCACGGCGACCCGGATCCGGCCACCGCCGGCCAGCGGGCCGCGGGCGTCGGCCAGCGCCTCCCGTTCGAGCAGCAGCAGCTGGCCGGCGAGGCGCAGCAGCGGGCGGCCGGCGTCGGTCGCCACGCACGGTCGGGCGCGGCGGACCAGCACCTGGCCGACGGTCTCCTCCAACGCCTTGATCCGTTGACTCACCGCCGACGGCGTGACGTGCAGCAGCCGGGCCGCCGCGTCGAAGCTGCCCTCCGCCACCACCGCCGCGAGCGTCCGCAGCTGCGCCGAGTCGAGACCATCCATCAGCTCAGCTTAAGTTGCGTCAGAATCTTTAGTTGGACTGGTGATCGTCGGCAGCCCTAGCGTCGAGTCCGTGCTCACCTCCGCCGTCGCCGGCTTCTCGATCTCCATCGCGCTCATCGTCGCCATCGGCGCCCAGAACGCCTTCGTCCTGCGCCAGGGTCTGCGCCGCGAGCACGTGGTACCCGTGGTGCTGACCTGCGCCGTGTCGGACGCGCTGCTGATCACCGCGGGCGTCGCCGGGGTCGGCACGCTGGTGGCCGACCGACCGGGCCTGCTGGCCGCGATCCGGTGGGGCGGCGCGGCGTTCCTGCTCTGCTACGCGGGGCTCGCCGCCCGCCGTGCCCTGCGTCCGGGCGCCCTGCTGCCCACCGAACGGCCGCCGGCCTCCCTGGGGGCCACCCTGCTCGCGTGCGCCGCCTTCACCTACCTGAACCCCCACGTCTACCTGGACACCGTGCTGCTCCTCGGCGGGGTGGCCCAACAACACCCGCACCGGTGGGTCTTCGGCGCCGGCGCCGCAGTGGCCAGCGGGGTCTGGTTCACCGCGCTCGGCGTCGGCGCACAGCGCCTCGCGCCACTGCTCGCCCGTGCCGCCGCCTGGCGGGTGCTGGACGCGGTCATCGCCGTGGTGATGACCGGCCTGGCCGTGGCACTCCTGCTGGGCTGACCGGCCCCGCCGGCGGAGAACGACCAGGCCACCCGGGCCAGGCGGGCCCCCGGCCGGACCGTGCGGGCGGGCGCCAACCGGGCCAGGCCAGCAACGACGCGAGTGTTTTCCACGACCACCGGCGGTGGAACCGACCGCGAGCGGGAATGATTGCCGGGTGCGGTTCCTTCACGGCGCGGTCCCCGCGCACGACCTGACCTATACCGACGTCTTCATGGCGCCGGCCCGCTCCGACCTGGGTTCCCGGCTCGACGTCGACCTGTCCACCGGCGACGGCACCGGCACCACCATCCCGTTGGTGGTGTCGAACATGACGGCGGTCGCCGGACGGCGGATGGCGGAGACGGTCGCCCGCCGGGGTGCCATCACGGTGATCCCGCAGGACATTCCGATCGAGGTGGTGGCGAATGTCGTCGCCTGGGTGAAACAGCGCCACCTCGTCTACGACACGCCGATCACGCTCGGCCCGACCGACACCGTGGGCGACGCCATCCACCTGCTGCCCAAGCGCTCGCACGGTGCGGTCATCGTGGTCGACGACGCCGGCCGGCCGATGGGTGTGGTCACCGAGGCGGACACCACGGGCGTGGACCGGTTCGCCCAGCTGCGGCACGTGATGTCCACCGAGCTGCACACCGTCCCGGCGGACTCGGATCCGCGTACCGGCTTCGATCTGCTCTCGGCGGGCCGTCGCCGACTCGCCCCGGTGGTGGACACCGAGGGCCGGCTGGTCGGGGTGCTGACCCGACAGGGCGCGTTGCGGGCCACCCTCTACACGCCGGCCGTGGACGACCGGGGTCGGCTGCGGATCGCCGCCGCCGTCGGAATCAACGGTGACGTGACCGGCAAGGCCTCGGCGCTGCTGGAGGCGGGGGTGGACACGTTGGTGGTGGACACCGCGCACGGCCACCAGGCACGGATGATCTCCGCACTCCAGGCGGTCCGCAAGCTGGACCCGGGGGTGCCGGTGGCGGCCGGCAACGTGGTCACCGCCGAGGGCGTACGCGACCTGGTGGAGGCGGGTGCGGACATCATCAAGGTCGGCGTCGGCCCCGGTGCGATGTGCACCACCCGGATGATGACCGGCGTGGGTCGGCCGCAGTTCTCGGCCGTCCTCGACTGCGCGGCGGCCGCCCGCCAACTGGGCCGGCACGTGTGGGCCGACGGTGGGGTGCGGCACCCCCGGGACGTGGCGCTCGCGCTCGCCGCCGGGGCGTCGAACGTGATGATCGGTTCCTGGTTCGCCGGCACCTACGAGTCCCCCGGTGACCTGTACACCGACGTGGACGGCCGGCGGTACAAGGAGAGCTTCGGGATGGCCTCGGCCCGGGCGGTCAGCGCCCGAACCGCCGACGACAGCCCGTACGACCGGGCCCGCAAGGCGGTGTTCGAGGAGGGCATCTCCTCGGCCCGGATGCACCTGGACCCGGCCCGTCCCGGCGTCGAGGACCTGATCGACGAGATCATCGCGGGGGTACGCAGCGCCTTCACCTACGCCGGCGCCCGGAACCTCACCCAGTTCCACGAGCGGGCGATCGTCGGCGTCCAGAGCGCCGCCGGCTTCACCGAAGGAATGCCCCTCCCCACCAGCTGGTAACCCCCACCCCACTCCGGTTGACCATGAAGTTGTTGCCTCCCGCGTCGGCGTGTCATGGCAACAACTTCATGATCAACAGAGGAGAGGGCGGGGGTTAGGTTGTCAGTCGGCGCAGGACTGTGCGGGCTGCCTCGCGGGGGTTGTCGCCCACTCGGTCGGGTAGCGCGCCGGCCAGCCAGAGGGTGGCGAAGCCGTGGGCGATCGACCAGGCGGCGAGCGCGTCCCGCCCGGGGTCGGCGGGCGCGTCGCCGGTGGGTAGTGTCGCCACCCCGGCGCGGAGCGCGGCGCCGGCCCGGCCCTGGGCGGCGATCAGCTCGGCGTCGTCGGAACGGTGCAGCTCCGGCCGGAACATCACCTCGAAGTACGCGCGGCGCGTGACGGCGAAGTCGACGTAGGCGACGCCGGCCTCCAGCAGGTCGCCATCCGCCTCGGTCAACGTCTGGGTCAGCAGGTCGAAGCCCTGCGTGGCGAGCGCGGTGAGCAGGCCCGCCTTGTCGCCGAAGTGGTGGGCGGGCGCGGCGTGCGAGACGCCGGCCCGTCGGGCCAGGTCGCGCAGGCTCAGCGCGACGGGCCCGACCTCCTCGATGGCCTCCAGCGCCGCGGCGAGCAGCGCGCGGCGCAGGTCGCCGTGATGGTACGAGCGGCTGTCGGTCACCAGCGAATCCTAATCTTGTCATTGACAAGATGTCACGCGTCGGCGAATCTTGTCACTGACAAGTTTCGTTGAGGAGGATTCCGATGGCACCCCTGATCGCCCTGATCGCCGGCACCGCTCTGGCCCGACTCGCCGGCCTGGCCGGCATCGCCGCACTGGACGGCTGGATCCCCGCGCTGCGCGTCGGACTGGCCGTGATGTTCACGCTGACCGCCGTCGCGCACTTCGCCGGCCCCCGCCGGGCCGGACTGATCGCCATGGTCCCGCCCCGCCTGCCCCGGCCGGACCTGCTGGTCACCGTCACCGGCGTACTGGAGCTGGTCGGCGCGATCGGCCTGCTGCTGCCGGCGACCGCCCGGGTGGCGGCGGCCGGACTCGGCCTGCTCATGCTGGCCATGTTTCCGGCGAACGTCTCGGCCGCCCGTCGCCAGCTGACCCTCGCCGGCCGCCCGGTCACCCCGCTGGCCCAGCGCACCGCCCTGCAGATCCTGTTCGTGGCCGCCGCCACGGTAATTTCGTTTGGTGCCTGACTATCAGGGGGCTAATCTACCTCTCGTGGAACTCATCACCCTCCAGGACGTGCCGCTCGGCCGTCTCCTGGTGGTGGCCGGGCACCTCGTCGGGCAGCGGTGGAACCGCTACCTCGCCGAGGAGCACGGCCTCACCCAGGCCGGCATGATCACCCTGATGACGCTCGCCCGACACGGTGAGCTACCCCACCGCAAGGTTGCCGAGAAGGGGTTCGTCCGCCCGGCGACCCTGACCGGCATCGTGGACACGCTGGAGCGTGACGGCCTGGTCGAGCGGCAGCGCGACGACAGCGACCGACGCAGCATCCGACTCGCCATCACTCCCGCCGGCCGGGAACGAGTGGCTGCGCTCGGCGCACTCATGCACTCCGGACGGCCACTCACCTCGGTCGACGCCGACCCGGCGAAAGCCCAGGTGATCCGGGAGTTTCTGCTTGAGGTCATCGGCAGCGGAGACGACCCGCGGATGACCGGACGCCCCACCGAAGCGGAGGACCCGGCGTGCTGATCCGACTCCTGCGCGGCCAACTGCGCACCTATCAGAAACCGTTGCTGGCGGTGGTGCTGCTCCAGTTCGTGGGCACCATGGCCTCGCTCTACCTGCCCAGCCTCAACGCGGACATCATCGACCAGGGCGTGGCCCGGGGCGACACCGACTACATCGTGCGCACCGGCGGCTGGATGCTGCTGGTCAGCCTGATCCAGATCATCTGTTCGATCGCCGCCGTCTACCTGGGCGCCCGGGTCGCGATGGGCTTCGGCCGGGACGTACGCGCCGAACTGTTCGGGCACGTCAACCGCTTCTCCGCCCGCGAGGTGGCCCGGTTCGGGGCGCCGTCGCTGATCACCCGCAACACCAACGACGTGCAGCAGGTGCAGATGCTCGTGCTGATGAGCTGCACGATGCTGGTCGCCGCACCGATCATGAGCGTCGGTGGGGTGTTCATGGCGCTGCGTGAGGACGTCGGGCTCTCCTGGCTGATGCTGGTCAGCGTGCCGGTGCTGGCCATCGCCCTCGGCGCGATCATCCGCCGGATGGTGCCGGGCTTCCGGCTGATGCAGACCCGCATCGACACTGTCAACCGCGTGCTGCGGGAGCAGATCACCGGCATCCGGGTGGTCCGCGCGTTCGTCCGCGAGCCGTACGAAACGGACCGTTTCGCCGTCGCCAACGCCGACCTGACCGCCACCGCGCTGCGTACCGGTCGACTGTTGGCGTTGATCTTCCCGGTGGTCATGCTGGTGCTGAACGTCTCCAGCGTGGCGGTGCTCTGGTTCGGCGCGCAGCGGGTGGACGCCGGCGCGATCCAGGTCGGCGCGCTCACCGCGTTCCTGCAGTACCTGATGCAGATCCTGATGGCGGTCATGATGGCCACCTTCATGCTGATGATGGTGCCGCGCGCGGCGGTGTGCGCCGAGCGGATCGTCGAGGTGCTGGACACCGACTCCTCGGTGGTTCCGGCCACCGCGCCGGTCACCGAGTTGCCCACCCGGGCCGAGCTGGAGCTGCGCGGGGTGCGCTTCCAGTACCCGGGAGCGGTGGAGCCGGTGCTGCGCGACATCTCCTTCCGGGCGACCCCGGGCACCACCACGGCCATCATCGGCAGCACCGGAGCGGGCAAGACGACACTGCTGTCGCTGATCCCCCGCCTGGTCGACGTGACCGCCGGCGCGGTGCTGGTCGACGGGGTGGACGTGCGGGAGTTGTCACCGGACGAGCTGTGGCGACGCATCGGCCTGGTGCCGCAGCGGCCGTACCTGTTCACCGGGACGGTCGCCAGCAACCTGCGCTACGGCAACCCGGACGCCACCGACGAGGAGCTGTGGACGGCGCTGGAGATCGCCCAGGCCCGGGACTTCGTGGCCCAGATGCCCGGCGGGCTGGACGCCCCGATCGCGCAGGGCGGCACCACCGTCTCCGGTGGGCAGCGGCAGCGTCTCGCCATCGCCCGAGCGCTGGTCCGGCAACCGGAGATCTACCTCTTCGACGACTCGTTCTCCGCGCTCGACCTGGGCACCGACGCACGGCTGCGAGCGGCACTACGGCCGGTCACCGCACAGTCCGCGGTGGTGATCGTGGCCCAGCGGGTCTCCACGATCATCGACGCCGACCAGATCATCGTTCTCGAGAACGGAGGGGTCGTCGGAGTGGGACGACATGCCGAGCTGTTGGAGACCTGCCCGACGTACGCCGAGATCGTGGCCTCGCAGCAGACGACGGAGGTGGCGGCATGAGCGAGCGTGAGGAGCCCCGCACCGCGGCCGTACCCAGTCAGAAGCCGGCCGGCGAGCCGCGGACGCCGGGAGGCGACGCGCCACAACAGCCCGGCGGCGACGCCGCGCAGCAGCCCGGCGGGGACGCGCGGACGCCGAAGCGGCTGCCGCCCGGCCGTCAGGGCGGCGGCCCGGGGTGGATGGGCGCCGGGATGCCCGCCGAGAAGTCGATGAACTTCGGCCCGTCGGCCCGACGATTGCTCGGCCGGCTGCGCTCACACCGGTTGCACCTGGCCGCGATCATCACGTTGGCAGTGGTGAGCGTCGGGTTCAGCGTGGCCGGGCCGAAGATCCTCGGCCACGCCACCGACCTGATCTTCACTGGGGTGATCGGCCGGCAACTGCCCGCCGGCACCACCGCCGACCAGGCCGTCGCGGCGGCCCGGGCCAGCGGCAACGACAGCTTCGCCGACATGCTGGCCCGGATGGACGTGGTGCCCGGGGTGGGCATCGACTTCAGCGCGCTGAGTCGGGTGCTGCTGCTGGCGCTCGGGCTCTACCTGGCGGCGAGCCTGCTGTCCTGGTGGCAGGGCTGGCTGCTCAACGGCGTGGTCCAGCGCACGGTGCTGCGACTGCGCGCCGAGGTGGAGGAGAAGCTCAACCGGCTGCCGCTGCCCTACTTCGACAGGCAGCCGCGCGGTGAGTTGCTCAGCCGGGTCACCAACGACATCGACAACATCTCCACCAGCCTCCAGCAGACCCTCAGCCAGCTCCTCACCTCGCTGCTGACCGTCATCGGGGTGCTGGCCGTGATGTTCTGGATCTCGCCGGTGCTGGCTCTGGTGGCCCTGGTCGCGGTGCCGTTGTCGGTGCTGGTCACCCAGCGCATCGCCAAGCGCTCGCAGAAGCAGTTCATCGCCCAGTGGGCGCACACCGGCGAGTTGAACGGCCAGATCGAGGAGGCGTACACCGGTCACGAGCTGGTGAAGGTCTTCGGCCGGCAGCGTGAGGTCGAGGCCGCCTTCCACGCGAAGAACGAGGAGCTGTTCCGGGCCAGCTTCGGGGCGCAGTTCATCTCCGGGATCATCATGCCGTCGATGATGTTCATCGGAAACCTGAGCTACGTGGCGATCGCCGTGGTCGGTGGGCTGCGGGTGGCCTCCGGCACGATGAGCCTCGGCGACGTGCAGGCGTTCATCCAGTACTCCCGCCAGTTCACCCAGCCGCTCACCCAGCTCGCCTCGATGGCCAACCTGCTCCAGTCCGGGGTGGCCTCGGCCGAGCGGGTCTTCGCGGTGCTCGACGCGGACGAGCAGACCCCCGACCCGGTCGAACCGGCCCGGGTCACCGACCCGCACGGTCGGGTGGAGTTCGAGCACGTCTCGTTCCGCTACGAGGCGGACAAGCCGCTGATCGACGACCTGTCACTGGTCGCCGAGCCCGGTCACACGGTGGCCATCGTCGGCCCGACCGGTGCCGGCAAGACCACACTGGTCAACCTGGTGATGCGCTTCTACGAGCTGGACGCCGGCCGGATCACACTCGACGGGGTGGACATCACCACGATGCGCCGCGACGACCTGCGCGGCCGGATCGGCATGGTGCTCCAGGACACCTGGCTCTTCGGCGGAACCATCCGGGACAACATCGCCTACGGGCGGCCGGACGCCACCGAGGAGGAGATCCTCGCCGCGGCCCGGGCCACCTTCGTGGACCGGTTCGTGCGCAGCCTGCCCGACGGCTACGACACGGTCATCGACGAGGAGGGCAGCAACGTCAGCGCCGGCGAGAAGCAGCTCATCACCATCGCGCGGGCGTTCCTCGCCGAGCCGTCCCTGCTGATCCTGGACGAGGCCACCAGCTCGGTGGACACCCGCACCGAGGTGCTGCTGCAACGGGCGATGGCCGCGCTGCGCTCGGACAGGACCAGCTTCGTCATCGCGCACCGGCTCTCCACCATCCGCGACGCCGACCTGATCCTGATGATGGAGGACGGTCGGATCGTCGAGCAGGGCACCCACGAACAGTTGCTCGCCGCCCAGGGGGCGTACGACCGGCTCTACCGCTCGCAGTTCACCGGTGCGGTGGTCGACGAGGAACCCGCCGCGCAACCGGCGTCGGTGTAGGGCGGACCGCCATGCGTACAGCGGTCCGCCCCGGATCCGGCAGTCGGTCAGCCCTGCGGCAGCAGGTCGGTGGCGCGGGCCGCGACCTGCCCACCGATCAGGGCGAGCGCGGCGTCGGCGGGCATCGGAGCCAGGGCGTGGCCGCCGCGCAGCCGCAGCGCGAGGTGGCCGTCGGCAACCTCCCGGGCACCCAACACCCCGAGGTACGGGACGCGGCGGCGGGCCGCGTCCCGTACCCGGGCGCCCAGCGAGCCGGCGACGTCGACAGCGACCCGCAGCCCGACCTCGGTCGCCCGGCGGGCCAGGTCGGCCGCCGCGTCGGCCTGGCCGTCGTCGACCGGCAGAAGCACCAGTTGCACCGGCGCGTACCAGGCCGGGAACGCCCCCTCGTGCACCTCGATGAGGTACGCGAACAGCCGCTCCATGCTGCCGACCAGACTGCGGTGCAGCATCACCGGTCGACGCCGGCCGCCATCCGAATCGGTGTACGACAGGTCGAACCGTTCCGGTTTGTCGAAGTCCACCTGGATGGTGGAGATGGTCGACTCCCGGCCGGCCGCGTCGACGATCTGGATGTCGATCTTCGGGCCGTAGAAGGCGGCCTCCCCCGGCGCCTCCACGTACTCCACCCCGGCCAGCGCCTCTCGGAGCAGCGCCTCGGCGCGGGCCCACTGCGCGTCGTCGCCGACGTACTTCTCGCCCGGCCCGCGCAGCGACAACCGGAACCCGGCCGGACGGACGCCGAGCGCGGCGTGCGCGGCGCGGATCAGCCCGAGGATCTCGACGACCTCCGCGCCGACCTGCTCGGGGGCACAGAAGGTGTGCGCGTCGTTGAGCGAGATGGCGCGGACCCGGGACAGCCCGCCGAGCACGCCGGAACGCTCCGAGCGGTACATCCCGCCCAGCTCGGCGATCCGCAACGGCAACTCCCGGTAGGAGCGGCCCCGCGCCCGGAAGACCAGCGCGTGGTGCGGGCAGAGCGCCGGCCGGAGCACGAACTCGTCGTCGGCGCTCAGCCGCATCGGCGGGAACATGTCGTCGGCGAAGTAGCCGAGATGACCGGAGAGTTCGAAGAGTTCCCGCTTACCCAGCGGCGGCGAGTAGACGTGCTGGTGGCCGGAGCGGCGCTCCAACTCCCGGACGTACTCCTCGACGGCATGCCGGGCGGCGGCGCCCGCCGGCAGCCAGATCGGCAGGCCGGCGCCGGCCAGCGGATCGGAGACGAAGAGGTCCAGCTCGCGGCCGAGCCTACGGTGGTCGATCATGTCGGGCTCCTGGATCGGGTACGACCCGGAGGCGACCTGAGCTCCGTTCGGCGCGCTGCCCTCGGGGGCGGATCGCCCCGGGGCCTGGTCGACGGTGGTTACGTCAGAGCGGCGCGCCGGGGATTCCCGGCGTCGTGGTCTGCATTACCGCGCTGCGCATGGGGCGACCGTACCCGCGTGACGATCGGGGACGCACCTGGATTTACGGGGTGGGCCGCCGGCGCGGGACCCGCCGGCGGCCCTGGCGGCCGAATCGTCAGGAACGGGGGACCCGACGGGCGTGGCCGCGCCGACAACGGTACGCCGACGAACGCCGATCCGCCGCCCGCCTCGAACGGGTGGACCGCCCCCCGAACCCGTCACCCGGCAGCGACCAGTCTCGTTGCAGGTGGGTGGCCCAGTGGTGTCGACGGTCACGACGGGCCGGGGCCCTCCACGGTGACGCCGGACACGACGTCAGGCTCAAGACACCCAATCGGCCGCATCCGGCGAGGTGGCAGGCGTGCCCGAACTTCTGACTGACGTCGCGTCGCCGACGTGGGCGTACCTGGTGCTGCTCGCTCTGCTGATCGCGGACGCCTTCGTACCGGTGATACCCACCCAGATCGTCATGATCACCAGTGGTGCGCTCACCGTCTACGGCGGGCTCAGCCTGCCGGTCACCATCGCCGTCGGCGCACTCGGCGTGTTCGCCGGTGACCTGGCCTGCTACCTGCTCGGACGCAGCGCGCCGGACCGGCGCCCGCCCCGGCACGCCGAACTGAGCCGCGCCCGCCGGGTGGCCAGCCGGGTCACCCAGGGGCTGCGACAACCCGGGCCGATGGTCATCCTGCTCTGCCGGTTCGTGCCCGGCGGCCGGATGGCGGCCTGCTTCTCGGCCGGGCGCAGCCGCTACCCCTACCGCCTGTTCGTGCTCTACGAGGCCGTCGCCGCACTGGGTTGGGCCACCTACGGCGCCCTGGTCGGGCACCTCGGAGGCACCGCGCTGACCGAGTCGGCGTGGCGGCTGGCCATCATCGCCACCGCCGCGGCGGCCGGCTTCGCCGCGGCCGGCTGGGCCATGACCCTGGTCAGCGCCCGCCACGCCCGCGCCGCAGCCACAGTCGACGTCCCCATCGACTGAGTGTCGCAACCTTCGCGATCTTGCACTTTCTGTCCCAACAATTGGGGCATGCCCGCAGATAAGAACGACCGAAAGTGCAAGATCGCGGCGGGTTGGCGGCGGGCCTCTAGGGGTGGTCCCGGGGAGAGATTTCGGTGGCTGTCCCGGATCCGGCTGGGGTGCCCACGGCGACAGGCTGAGGCATGCCTGGAACCCGGAGTACCGGTCTGCTGGCCCTGGGCGGGATCGCCCTGGCGGCGCTGCTCACCGTCATCGGTCACCTCGAAGTCAACGACGACCTCAACCCCTGGGCGTTGACCATCAGCGACTTCGCCGTCTCCGACCGCGGCGGCGTGATCGACGTCGCCATGGTGGTGCTGGCGCTCGCCACCGTGGCGCTGCTGTACGGACTGCGTCGCGCCGCGCCGGCACGGCCCGCCCCGGCAACCGACCTGCTGCTCGGCGCGTGGGTGACCGGGCTGCTCCTGGCCGCGGTGGTGCCCACGAACGAGCCAGGCACCGCCATGACCACGGCGGCCTACGTGCACCGGTACGCCTCGGTGGTCGCCTTTCTGGCACTGCCGGCGGCCGGTTGGCTGCTCGCCCGTCGATCCGAGCTGGCGCCGGTCGCCCGAACGCTACGCACCCTCGTCCTGCTGAGCCTGACCCTGGCGGCGGCGATGATCTGGTCCGCCTACCCCGGCGACCGTCTGCTGATCGGCCTGGCCGAGCGACTGCTCATCGTCACCGAGGTGGCAGTGCTGGCGACCATCGCGCTGGCCCAGACCCGCGCGGCCGTCGATCATGGAGTTGTGGCACCTCACCAAGGGGGCATCGCGGCGTGAACCACCCACCACAACTCCACGATCGTCGAGAAGGTGCGGCTACTCCAGCTCGTGCAGCATGAGCTGGCGGGCCGCCTCGGTGATCGAGCCGGACAACGAGGGGTAGATGGTGATGGTCTGGGCCAGCTCGTTGACGGTGAGGTTGTTCTCCACCGCCATGGTGATGGGCAGGATCAGCTCGCTGGCCTTCGGAGCGACCACCACACCACCGATCACCTGACCACTGGCCGGACGGCAGAACAACTTCACGAAGCCGTCGGAGAGGTCGTCCATCTTGGCCCGGGCGTTGCCGGACAACGGCAGCATCACCTGTCGGGCCGGCACCTTGCCCGCGTCCACCTCGTCCTGCGAGACACCCACCGTGGCCAGCTCGGGATCGGTGAAGACGTTCGCCGCGACGGTCCGCAGCCGCAGCGGGCGGACCGCCTCGCCGAGCGCGTGCCACATGGCGATCCGGCCCTGCATGGCGGCGACGCTGGCCAGCAGCAGCACGCCGGTGCAGTCACCGGCGGCGTAGATGCCGGGCACGTTGGTCCGGGAGGCCCTGTCGACTGTCACGTAGCCGCCCCGGCCCAGCTGCACCCCGTACTCGGTCAGGCCCAGGTTGGCGGTGTTCGGGATCGACCCGACGGTGATCAGCGCGTGCGAGCCGGTCACCTTACGGCCGTCGGAGAGTTCCACCTCGACGCCGTCGGCGGTACGCCGGACCGCGTCGGCCCGGGAGTTGTTGAGGATCTCCATGCCCCGGTTGCGGAACACCCGCTCGATCGCGGAGGCGGCGTCGGCGTCCTCGTGGGGCATCACCCGGTCGCGGCTGGAGACCAGGGTCACCTCGACCCCCATGGCCAGGTACGCGCTGGCGAACTCCGCACCGGTCACGCCGGACCCGACGACGATCAGGTGCTCGGGCAGCTCCGGCAGGTCGTACACCTGTCGCCAGGTCAGGATGCGCTCACCGTCCGGTACGGCGGTGGGCAGCTGACGGGGGGTCGAACCGGTGGCCACCAGCACGGTGGACGCGTCGATCGAGTACTCCTCGCCGCCGTCGGCGGGGCTGACGACGACCCGGTGGGTGTGCCCGAGGGAGTCCTCGCCGAGCCGGGCGGTGCCGGCGACGAAGGTGACGCCCGCCTTCAGCAGCTTGGCGTGAATGTCAGCGGACTGCGCCAGGGCCAGCCGCTTGACCCGCTCGTGCACCGCCCGCGCGTCAACGGTGACCGCCTCCAGGCCGTCCGAGTGCACCCCGAACTCCTCGGTGTCCCGGTATCCGGTGACCACCCCCGAGCTGGCGATGAAGGTCTTCGACGGTACGCAGTCGGAGAGCACGCAGGCGCCGCCGGCCCCGTCGGCCTCCACCACGGTGACATCGGCATCCAGCTGGGCGGCGACCAGTGCCGCCTCGTACCCGGCCGGCCCCCCACCGATGATCACGATCTGGCTCACAGCGTTCGCCCTTCGTCCATGCTCACAGTGACTTTCTTCTCCCGAACGCGTTCGACACGCACTGTCGTATTCTCCCCCACCCGTCGGCCGGGCTATCGTCATCGCCGTGCGTCATCACGCCGCCTACGGCTCAAATCTCGACCCCGCCCGGATGCGTGCCTACTGTCCGCATTCGCCGATGGTGGGCACCGGCTGGCTGGAGGGCTGGCGGCTGACCTTCGCCGGGGCGGACGTGATCGGCTGGGAGGGTGCGGTGAGCACCCTCGTCGAGTCTCCCGGTGACCGGGTCTTCGTGGCTCTCTACGACATCCACCCGTACGACGCCGAGCAGCTCGACGAGCTGGAGGGCGTCGCCGCCGGGACGTACCGCAAGCTGCACGTCCGGGTTTCCACCCTCGACGGCGACGTGACCGCGTGGATCTACGTCTTCAACGGGTACGAGGGTGGCCTGCCGACCTCGTGGTACCTGTCGGAGATCGCGAACGCCGCCGAGAAGGCGGGCGCCCCGGACGACTACGTCACCGAGTTGCGGGCCCGCCCCACCGGCACCGCGTCGGCGTAGCAGCGCGTATCGCACGCCTCCAGTCTGCTACCGCTGTCGACCGCGACCCCGGTCGGGCCCGCCCGGGGTCGTCAATCACACACGGGCCGCCGGGACGGACCGTTCGTACATGTCGGTCCAGTGGGTTTCCCGCAGGCCCACCGACCGGTAGAGCGACAGCGGGGCGGTCGGGTTGGTGAGGTCGACGCCCAGACCGGCCGACTTCCGCCCCTTCTCGGCGTAGCGGGCGAAGGCGCGGCGCAGCAGCGCCGCACCCACACCCCGGCGACGGTACGCGGACAGCACCGACAGGGTCTTCACCCAGCCCGACTGTTGGTCGAGTGCCTGATCCGAGGACTGCAACGCGCCGACCGGCACCCCGTCCACCTCGGCGACGAACCACTCGTCCCAGGCGGTCAGGTCGCCGATGCGGGCACGCCACCGCTCGTACGACAACGGTTCGTGGTCCGGGGTGTCACCGAAGGCGGCCTCGTAGATCCGGTGGAACTCCACCAGGTCGGTCTCGTGGTCCGGGCGGACCTGCCGCACGGTCACGCCCGCGGGTGCGGCCGGCTCGTCGGGCAGATCGTCCAACGGTCGGCTCATTCGGACGTACCGCTTGACGCGGGCGAAATCGAGCGCGCGAAGGGTCTGTTCCCAGTCATGTTCGGGGGCGAAGACCGCGCAGCGGACGGTGAGCGACGGCAACCCCCGCTCGGCCGCGCGTTCGGCGACCCGGTCCAGTTGGCGAACCAGCAGCGGCGCGCGGACGGCGGCGCCCCGCACCGGCTCGACGTAGACCTCCACGAACTCCCGGCCCACCCCGCTCGGGTTGTCCACCGTCGCCCAGCCGACCACTGTGTCGTCCGGGTCGATCGCCAACCAGGAGTCCCGGGTCGGGTCGAAGTGGCTGGCGGTCAGTGACGCCGTGACGTCCTCGGCGTCGAAGTCGGGGTGGCCGATGGCGAAGGTGTCGGCGGCGTGCACCACCGCGAGGATCGCCGGTACGTCGTCGAGGGTGGGGCGGCGCGTTGTCCAACCAGCGGGAAGGGTCACGGCAGGACATCCTGGCAGCCGAGCCGCCGGGGCGCCGCCCATTTTCCGGCTGGCGGAGGCTCAGCCGAGGTCGACCCGGGTGCGGTGCAGCAACTCCACCAACTCGGCGCCGTCGGCGGGCCCGAGGGCGGTGAACGCCGGCGCGGCCAACCGGTTGGTCACCGCCTCCGCCCAGAGCCGGCGGCGCACCAGCGGCCCGATCGGCGGGTACGGCGGCGGCCACCCGCAGGCCACCGCCCCGGCCTCCCCCTCCGGCCCGGCCAGCACCGCCTCCAGCGGAGTCATCCCGGCGGCCCGTACCGCGAGCAGGTAGGCGCCGGTGAAGTGTTCCCGGAGCAGCCGCAGCCCGGCGGCGCTGCGGGCCCCGGGAGAGAGGTCCGGAAGGGGCATGGCCCGCCACGCGGCGAAGAGCGGCATCCCGCTGGCGTCGGCCGCGACGACGGCCCGCTCGACGAGCGCGGACAGGCGTTCGGCACCGGGCAGGGGGCCGAGCTGCTGCGCCCCCCACCGGCAGCATTCGGCGAGGCTCGCGGCGGCCACCTGGAACGGCGGGACGACCCGGGCGGCGGCGTCCCAACCGTCGGCGACGGCGTCCGGGGCGATGAACCCGAGGGCGGCGGCGGCCGTCTCGGCCCGCACATCGCCGAGCGCGCCGGCCCGGCCGCTGATGTAGAAGGCCCACCCGGAGATCCCGAGCAGTCGGGCCCGGCGCAACGTGGTCGGGTCCCGGCTGAAGGCGTCGCCCAGGTCGAGCACGACGGGCTTGCTGGCAGCCGCGACCTGCTCCGGAGTCACCGCGGGGCCCTCTTCGCGCGGCCCGAACCGCCGCGCCCGACCACGCCCCGATCCACGGCCACCCACCGTGCACGGCCCGCGCACTCGTCGTCGTCCATCAATGCTCAGTCTGCCGCGCCACCGCCCGCGTCCGCATCCCCCTCTTCGGCCGCCAGTGCCTCGATCGCCGCCTCGACCTCCCCGGCGCGCCGCCGGGCCACGGTGACCGCCCGCTCGGCGGCCCGCCGGGCGAGCTTGGCCCGGCTGAGATCCTGCTCGGCGACCGCGCGCCGCCGCTCCAGCTCGGCCAGCTCCGCCTCAAGCCCATCGAGTACGGCCGCACCGTCGCGCTCCTGCCCGGTCGCCTCAATCAGTTCCGCCTCGGCCCGCTCCTGGTCGGCCTGGGCCTTCGCCAACTCGCGGTCCAGGGCGCGGCGCTGCCGGGCCCGCTCGGCTCGGGCCGCCCGCTGCGCGGCCCGCTCGGCCCGCTCGGCCGCCCGATCCGTACGGGGTGCCGCCTCGGGTCGCCCTCGCTGGGCGCCGGGTCGGCGGGCCGGGCGTTCCTCGTCGGGCTCCTCGCCGTCGCCGGTGACCAGCCGCAGTTGTGGCCGGGGCACCTCACCGAAGCCGGCGTAGCTGGCCGCCCGCAGCAGCCGACCCGCCCGCACCTGCTCGGCGACCTCGACGTCGGAGAACGCCGCGTTCAACGTCGCCTCCACCTCGGCCAGGGGCAGCCGGTTCGCCGGTGGCGCGTCCGGCTCGGCCGCGGCGAGCTTGCGCACCTCGGCGACCAGGGAGCCGACCACCGCCCGGCGCTGCGCGGACAGCTCCCGCAGTTTGGGCCCGCGCAGCTCCCGTTGGGCGGACCGTAGGGCGTCGGCGAGCTGCACCAGATCGGCGACCAGCTCCGGACGTCGGATGGCGAGCAGGTTCACCAACCAGGCGGCCACCGTCGGGCGACGCAGCCGGGCCAGCTCCCGGGCGGTGGCCGGGTCACCGGCCTGGCGGGCCTGCGCCACGGCGGCCGCCCGGGCGGCCACGAACCGGTCCGGTGGGGTGCGGTAGAGCTGTTGCACCAGCTCCGCGGAGAGGCCGGGCATCGGGTCAGACGTCCACCCGACTGCCGGGTTCCAGTCGCTGGTACTCGGTGCCGGACATCGCCGAGTACTGCCGGTTCAGCACACCCAGCCCGTTGTCGTTGAGTAGCGCGTCGTGCAGGGCGTACGCGCGCCGCGGCGCGACCGCGCGGATGAAGTCGAGCACCTCGGAGAACTTCGACCAGGGGGCGTGGATCGGCGCGAAGAGCGTGTCGACGGGTGTCTCGTCGGGCACCACCAGGGAGTCGCCCGGGTGGTAGACCACGTCGTTGATCAGGTAACCGAGGTTGTCGATCACCGGGATCTCGGGGTGGATCACGGCGTGCCGCCCCCCGTACGCGCGCACGGCGACCCCGGCGGCGGTGAACGACTCACCGACGTCGACCGGGCGCAGCGCGTCGGCCGCGTCCCCAAGGGCCTCGGCGAGCGAGGCGGGGCCGTGGATCGGGAACGGCCGTCGGTCGAGCTGGAGGCGCACCGCTGCCAGGTCGAGGTGGTCGGGGTGCGCGTGGGTGATCAGCACCGCGTCCGCACCGTCCAGCGCCGCCGTGGTGTCGCTGAACACCCCGGGGTCGACGACGAGGATTCCCCCATCGTGTTCCACCCGAAGGCAGGAGTGGGCGTACTTGGTGAGTCGCATCGTGACTCCTCGATTATCGAATCGTGACGTCCTCAGCGCAGTCTGCCGGAACCAGCCGGAGTGTGCGTCGCGTCCGAGCTATCGCACACCGGTTGACGACGATGGGAGCGGGGATGGACGGACGGGTGGGACGACGCCGCGGTGCGCTGCTGGCGGCGACAGCACTGGCGGCCGCGCTGGCACTGACAGGATGCGGCGCCGGCGACAGTGGGGCACAGGACACCGCCGGCTCGGCGGTCGAGGCGCCGCCGGCCAAGGGCGGTGAGGTGCCCCGGGACGCCGCCGCGGGCGCACCGGAGGCGGCCGGTGCCGGCGCACCGGACCTGCGGGTGGACCAGCGGGCGATCATCTACACCGGAACGATGCGGGTGCAGGTGGACGATGTGGACTCGGCCGCCCGCGAGGCCACCGCCGTGGCCACTCGGGCCGGTGGTTTCGTCGGTGGGGACCAGCGGCGCAGCGCCGACGCCGACGCGGTGGCGGAGCTGGTGCTGCGAGTGCCGGCGGCGAAGTTCACCGGCGTGGTGGAGGAGATCGCGAAGCTCGGTCGGCAGCAGAACCGGGAGATCAACACTCAGGACGTCACCGAGGAGACCGTCGACCTGGACGCCCGGATCACCAGTCAGCGGGCACGGGTGGACAGCGCCCGCCGGTTGCTGGCCCGGGCCACCTCGATCACCGACCTGGTGTCGTTGGAGAACGAGCTGGGTCGCCGGGAGGCGGACCTGGCCTCGCTGGAGGCCAAGAAGCGACGCCTGGCCGACCTGACCGCCCTCTCCACGATCACCGTGGCGCTGGCCGGACCGGCGGCGAAGGCCACCGAGGAGAAGGACGAGACCGGCTTCCTGGTGGGGCTCAGGGGCGGCTGGAAGGCGTTCGTCGTCTCGATGACCGTCCTGCTGACGGTGCTGGGCGCGTTGCTGCCGTGGCTGGTGGCGCTCGGCGTACCGCTGGCGGTGTTGTTGGTGGTGCTGCGCCGGCGGCGCAGGTCCCCGGCGCTGGTCGCACCGGTCAGCGCGCCGCCGCCAGTGCCCGCAGCGCGGTCTGGACCATGACCCGGACGCCGACCGGGATGGCCCGCTCGTCCACGTCGAAGCTCCCCCGGTGCAGGTCGACGTTGGGGCCGGAACGACCCACGCCGAGCCGGGCGAGGGCGCCGGGGACGTACTCCAGATACCAGGAGAAGTCCTCGCCGCCCATGCTCTGCGGTGTCTCGGCGATCCCCTCCGGGCCGAGCGCGGCGGCGGTGGCGGCGGTCAGCACCTGGATGGCGCGGGAGTCGTTGCACACCGGCGGACGGCCGCGCAGGTATTCCAGGTCGACAGTGGCGCCGGTCGGCGCGATCACGTCCCGTACCACCTGAGCGACGATCTTGGGAGCCTGCTCCCAGGTGTCGCGGTCCATCACCCGGAGGGTGCCGGAGGCGCTCGCCTCGGACGGGATGACGTTGTAGCGGGTGCCGGCCGAGGCGTGGCCGAAGACCAGCAGCAGGCCGCTGTTGGCCGGCACCCGGCGGCTGACCAGGGCGGGCACCTCGGTGATCAGCCGACCGAGCGCGTCGACCAGGTCGACGGTCAGGTGCGGGCGGGCGGTGTGCCCGCCCGGGCCGGAGAGCCGGACTGTCACGTTGTCGGCGGCCGCGGTGATCGGACCGACCCGCAGGCCGACCTGGCCCACCGGCAGGTTCGGGTCGCAGTGCAGCGCGAAGATCTGCACCACGTCGTCCAGGCCGCCGGCCTCGATGACCTCCAGCGAACCGCAGGGCAGGATCTCCTCGGCCGGCTGGAAGATCAGCCGGACCCGGCCGTCCAGCTCCCCGAGGTCGGCGAGCTGGGCGAGCAGCATGCCGACGCCGAGCAGGATCGTGGTGTGCACGTCGTGCCCGCAGGCGTGGCAGACGCCCTCCACGGTCGACCGGTACGGGACGTCCTTGGGGTCGTCGAGCGGCAGGGCGTCGATGTCGGCGCGCAGCGCCACGACCGGGCCGTCCGGCCGGCCGTTGATGTCGCAGATCACGCCGTTGCCCTTGGGCAGCAGGCGCGGGCTCAACCCGGCCAGCGACAACTCCCGGGCGATCAGCGCGGCCGTCTCGAACTCGTTGCCGGAGAGCTCAGGGTGCGAGTGGATGTGACGGCGCGTAGCGATCAGCCCCGGTACCCGGAGCGCGAGAAGGTGATCCAGCTCGCGGGGCAACGGCTGGGATCCGGGTGGCGTCTCCGGCCAGGACGACGCCAGCTGGCCACCCGTGGGCAGCGTCAACGCACTCGTCACGTCGAATTCTCGATCACTAGAGATGGATGGATCATCGGGGACAGCAGACAGCCTAGACCTCCGACGGTGACGCTGCGCAACCTCGTTACGGTAATGATCGGACCGCACAGAGTCACGTATGCCCTGCTGAGGGCGTTCGTCGAGGCGGGGGACAGCAGGTAGATCACGGTCGAACGCCGTCATCGGCCCCTCACCTCCTACAACGCGTAACCAATCGCGGCGGTCACGAATCCCGGAACCAGTCGGAACCCGTTGCCAAATTGTCGCATTAGTCGGGGTGGTGAACTGACACTCCGACAATTAGCCGACCACACTCCGCAACGAGCCGGATAAGGACGCTCACACGCACCCACCCACCGTGGGCGCACAGGGTGTGCGTCCCGGCTCAACCGACCGGATACCCGCTCGGCCCGACTGACACACAGTGCCCTCGGGCCGTAGAGCCGCGACCGAGCGCGCTCAGAAGCGGTCGGAGGGTCGGTACAACCCCCACACCTCGCGCAGCGTCCCGCACACCTCGCCCACCGTCGCCCGGGCCCGCAGCGCCTCCTTCATCGGGTACAGCACGTTCTCCGCACCCTCGGCGGCGGCCCGAAGATCGGCCAGCGCCCGCGCCACCGCGTCGGCGTCCCGCTCGGCGCGCAGCCGGGCCAGCCGGTCGGCCTGGGCCGCCTCGATCGCCGGGTCGACCCGCAGCGGCTCGTACGGCTCCTCCTCGTCCACGGTGAACCGGTTGAGCCCGACCACCACCCGCTCCGCCGAGTCGATCTCCTGGGCGATCCGGTACGCGGACTGCTCGATCTCCCGCTTCTGGAAGCCGGCCTCGATCGCGTCCACCGCCGAACCGTGGTCGGCCACCCGCTCCATCAGCTCGACGGCGGCAGCCTCGATCTCGGCGGTCATCGCCTCCACCACGTACGAGCCGGCGAACGGGTCGACGGTGGCGGTCAGGTCCGTCTCGTAGGCCAGCACCTGCTGGGTACGCAGCGCGAGCCGGGCCGCCTTCTCGGTGGGCAGCGCGATCGCCTCGTCGAAGCTGTTGGTGTGCAGCGACTGGGTGCCGCCGAGCACCGCGGCCAACCCCTGCACCGCCACCCGGACCAGGTTCACCTCCGGCTGCTGCGCGGTGAGCTGCACGCCGGCGGTCTGGGTGTGGAACCGCAGCATCATCGACTTCGGATCCTTGGCGCCGAAGTCGTCGCGCATCAGTCGGGCCCAGATCCGCCGGGCGGCGCGGAACTTCGCCACCTCCTCGAGCAGCGTGGTGCGGGCCACGAAGAAGAACGACAGCCGGGGCGCGAAGTCGTCGACGGCGAGCCCCGCGGCCAGCGCCGCCCGCACGTACTCCACGCCGTTGGCCAGGGTGAACGCGATCTCCTGCGCGGGCGTCGCACCGGCCTCCGCCATGTGGTAGCCGGAGATGGAGATGGTGTTCCACTTCGGCACCTCCTTGCGGCAGTACGCGAAGGTGTCGGCCACCAGGCGCAGCGACGGCTTCGGCGGGAAGATGTACGTCCCCCGGGCGATGTACTCCTTGAGGATGTCGTTCTGGATGGTGCCGTTGAGTGCCGTCCCCGGCACCCCGTTCTCCTCGGCGACGAGCTGGTAGAGCAGCAGCAGCACCGAGCCGGGCGCGTTGATGGTCATCGAGGTGGACACCTTGTTCAGTGGGATGTCGGCGAAGAGCAGCCGCATGTCCTCGATGGAGTCGATGGCGACGCCCACCTTGCCGACCTCGCCGTGCGCGATCGGGTCGTCGGAGTCGTAGCCCATCTGGGTCGGTAGGTCGAACGCGACCGAGAGTCCCATGGTGCCGGCCCGCAACAGCTGGTGGTACCGCGCGTTGGACTCGGTGGCGGTGCCGAAGCCGGCGTACTGGCGCATGGTCCACGGGCGGGAGGTGTACATGGTGGGGTAGACGCCCCGGGTGTACGGAAACTCGCCGGGGCTGCCGAGCCGGGAGTCCAGGTCCTCCGGAAGGTCGGCCTCCGTGTAGACGCCGTTGATCGGGAAACCGGACTCACTTGACCGCCGTTGGTTCATCCCCGGATGGTAGGACGCCTGGCCACGTCGTCGGGTGAGGGATACCGCACAGTGCGTCCCGACCGGTCGACACCAGGTGAACGACAGGGCACGTTCTGTTGACTTCGATAAACGTCCGTCGCGTCGGCTTTCGCATCGGGCGTCGGAACCAGCAAGATAGGGGGGTTGTGTCCCAGCCCCCCTCGATTTCCCCCGGTGGCTTTTCTGTGACTCAGATCCCGACGTGGAGCGGCGGACCAGTTAGTCCCGCCAACGGACGAGCGGCGCCCGGCACCACCATTGGTGACCGGTACTCGCTGCGGTCCTCGGTGGGCAACGGCGGCATGGGCACGGTGTGGCGTGCCACAGACACCCTGCTGCGCCGTGACGTGGCGGTGAAGGAGGTCGTCCTGCCCCCTGGGCTGGCCCCCAGCGACCGCGACGCGATGTACGAACGCACCCTGCGCGAGGCCCGCGCCGCCGCCGCCATCCAGCACCCCGCCGTCGTGCAGGTGTACGACGTGGTCACCGAGGCCGGCCGGCCGTGGATCGTGATGGAGCTGCTGGACGCCCGCAGCCTGGCCGACATGGTGATCGAGGACGGGCCGGTCGCGCCCCGCGCCGTCGCGAAGATCGGCATCGCGCTGCTCGGCGCGTTGGAGGTCGCCCACGCGATCGGCGTACTGCACCGCGACGTCAAACCGGCCAACGTGCTGATCTGCGCCGACGGGCGGTGCGTGCTGACCGACTTCGGGGTCGCCCGGATGCCCACGGACGTGCAGCTCACCACCCCCGGCATGGTGCTCGGCTCGCCGCACTTCATCTCGCCCGAGCGGGCCATGGGCCAGGAGTTCGGCCCGCCCAGCGATCTCTTCTCGCTGGGTGTGACGCTCTACACCGCTGTCGAGGGGCGGCCCCCGTTCGACAAGGGCGACCCGATCGAGACCATGCACGCCGTGGTGGAGGACCCACCCGCCCCGCCGCAGCGCAGCGGCCCGCTGACCCGCGTGCTGATGGGTCTGCTGGAGAAGGACCCGGCGCGTCGACTGGACGTGCACACCTCCCGGGCCATGCTGCGCGAGCTGCTCGCCGGCCCGCTGGGCAGCACGGCGACGGCGGTGCACTCGGTCACCGACCCGTACGCCGTGGTGCCGGTGCAGCAGCGCCCCGTGCCCGTCCTCCCGCCGGCCCAGCCGGAGCCCAAGCCGGACAGCCAGATCGGTGGCCCGGCGATGCTGGCCCCGGGTGAGTCCCTGACCGACCGGCTGTCCTCGTTGCGCCGGGGCAAGCGTCAGCAGGCAGCGTCCGCTGCCGGTGCCACGGGTGGGCTCGACGAGACCAGCGCCGACGCGTTGGCCGGCCCGCTGCACACGCCGACCGGCGCGATGCCGGCCGCCGGCCGACCGGCGGCCGGGCGCACCTACGGCGGCAACGCGGACGCCACCCAGCGGGTGGACGCCGGCGGGCACCCCGACGCCACCCAGCGGGTCAGCTACGGCAACCCGGCCGAGGCCACCCAGCAGGTCGGGTACGGCGGCGCACCGGAGGCCACCCAGCGCGTCGGCGGCACCTACGGCGGCAACCAGTGGTCGGTGCCGGGCACCGGCCAGCCCTGGGCCACCGCGCCCGCCACCTCCGGCGGCAGCGCTCTGGACAAGGTCCGCGCCACCGGGGGTCAGCTGGTCACCACGGTCAAGGGCTGGCCGCGCAAGGTCCAGCTCGCCGCTGCCGGCGGGTTGGTCGTCGTGCTGCTGCTCAGCGTGGTGGCGCTCTCCGGCGGCGACGACGACAAGACGTCGCCGAACACCCCGGCGGCGCAGCCCACCCCGTCCGCCCCGGCGGCCCCCACCGTCGAGATGCAGGAGCACGCGGCGCGCGGGATCCAGGTCATGGTGCCGAAGGGCTGGAAGAAGGCCACCGGCGGTTCGTACACCGACTACATCGACCCGGAGGACAGCGGCCGCAAGGTCCGCATCATCACCGAGAAGTGGACCAGCAGCTCCGCCCGGTGGGCGGAGACGGCCGAGAACGGCCTCAAGACCAGGAGCACCTCCTGCGTCAAGCCGTACAACCAGGTCTCGTCCTCCACCGAAACCCAGCTGGCCAGCAAGCCCGCCGCCGAATTCGAGTACACCTGCGGCGAGGGTGACGTGATGCGGCACGGCATCTGGCGGGGCGTGGCGCAGGACGGCAAGGCGTACTCGTTCTACCTCACCGCCACCGACGCCAAGTTCGCGGAGAGCAAGCCGATCTTCGACGAGATGGCGCGCACGTTCCAGCTCACCGGGGACGGCTGAGCCGGAGGGAACCGACAGGGATGATCCGTCGCCGTGCTATCAAGGGGCATGGCGGCGGACACCACTGACATCGACGACATTCGTGAGCAAGCCCGGCGCTGGCTGGCCGACGACCCCGACCCGGCCAGCCGGGACGAGCTGACGGCGGTGCTCGACGGGCTGCCCGCGAGCGCGCCGGAGCTGGCCGACCGGTTCGCCGGCCCGCTGACCTTCGGCACGGCGGGCCTGCGCGGCCCGCTGCGCGCCGGCCCGAACGGCATGAACCTCGCCGTGGTCACCCAGGCCGCTGCCGGCCTGGTCACCTGGCTCGCGGCCCAGGGTGGCACCGGCCCGCTGGTGATCGGGTACGACGCCCGGCACGGCTCGCGGCAGTTCGCCGAGCGCACCGCCCAGGTGGCCACCGGCGCTGGCCGCCCGGCGCTGCTGCTGCCCCGCCCGCTGCCCACCCCGGTGCTGGCGTACGCCGTGCGGCACCTCGGCGGGGTCGCCGGCGTGATGGTCACGGCCAGCCACAACCCGCCGCAGGACAACGGCTACAAGGTCTATCTCGGCGCGGAGCTGGGCGGCGAGTTGGGCGCCGGGGCGCAGATCGTGCCGCCCGCCGACGCCGGAATCGAGGCGGCCATCCGGTCGGTCGGGCCGCTGACCCAGGTGCCGTTGGGCGAGCCCGGTCAGGTGCTCGGCGACGACCTGGTCGCCTCGTACGTCGAACGGGCCACCGCGGTGATCGACCCGGACGGGCCACGGGACCTGACGGTGGCGTACACCCCGCTGCACGGGGTGGGCGCGGCGGTGCTGACCGCCGCCTTCGCCCGCGCCGGTTTCCCGACCCCCGGGGTGGTGCCCGACCAGGCCGAGCCGGACCCGGCGTTCCCCACCGTGTCGTTCCCCAACCCGGAGGAACCGGGTGCGGTGGACCGGCTGATCGCCCTGGCCGACTCCACCGGCGCGGACCTGGCCATCGCCAACGACCCGGACGCCGACCGGTGCGCGGTGGTCGTCCGGGACCACCGCGACGGCTGGCGGATGCTGCGCGGCGACGAGGTGGGCGTCCTGCTCGCCGACCACCTGATGCGCCGGGGGGTGACCGGGCTCTACGCCACCACGATCGTGTCGTCGTCGCTGCTGCGGGCGATGTGCGCGGCCCGGGGTCTGCCCTACGACGAGACGCTCACCGGCTTCAAGTGGATCGTGCGGGCCGGCGGTGGCAGCGCGCCGCTGGTCTTCGGCTACGAGGAGGCGCTCGGCTACTGCGTGGCCCCGGAGCACGTCCGGGACAAGGACGGCATCACCGCCGCGCTGACCGTGGCGGAGTTGGCCGCCGGCCTGAAGACGCAGGGCCGGACGTTGACCGACCGGCTCGACGAGCTGGCCGCCGAGTTCGGCGTGCACCACACCGACCAGCTCTCCGCCCGGGTGGACGACCTGCGGATCATCGCCGACGCGATGGCCCGGATCCGGACGACCACCCCGGCCACCCTGCTCGGACAGCCGGTGGACAGCGTTCGGGACCTGCTGCCCGAGTCGGATGTGGTGATCCTGCGCACCGCTGTGGCCCGGGTGGTGATCCGCCCGTCCGGGACCGAGCCGAAGCTCAAGGCGTACCTCGAGGTGGTGGAACCGGTCGTGGACGGTGACGTACCGACGGCCCGCAGCAGGGCGGCGTCGGCCGTCACCGCGCTCCGCGCCGAGGTCAGCGCTGCCCTTGGCATCTGAACCCCGCAGCACCCACCCACAACAAGTCCGCCCTTTGCTCTGCACCCGCGGAAGCGCCATTCGACTGTCGTCCGGTGGCGCCTGGGCGGGTGCAGAGCAAAGGGCACGTCGAGCGGGGTCGACCCGACGGTCAGCGGCGCGGGCCGAGCGCCTGGTCGACGGCGGTGGCCAGGGCGGCGACGACCAGGCCGACCGACGGGCGGACCACCGAGTCGTCGGTGCTCACCTCGCCGGAGAACCCGGCGCCGGTGGCGATCTCCGACAGCCGGCGGCGAGCGTCGGCGGCGGCCTCTCCGCTCACCCCGAGCGCGGACTCCATGCGGAGCACCACGACCAGGGTGGCCAGCGCGGCGGTGCGCTCGTCCGGGGCCGCCGCGCCGGTCAGCGCCTCGGCCAGCCGCTGCCGGGTCTCCGCCTCGACGGAGGAGTCCACGACCGGGTAGCGGTGCACGTGGATGAAGCCCAGCTCGGTCTCGTCCACGTCCCGGACGACGCCCTGCCGGCACAGGTCGGCGAGGATCCGGTCGCGCAGGCCGTGCCGCAGGCGCTGCACCCAGGACGCCGGGGTGTGCGGGGTGTCGGCGGCGATCCGGCTGAGGACGTCGTCGCTGAACGGCTCGCCCGTCGGCGTCGGGTCGAGCACCGTCAACGACCCGTCGGCGTACGCGATCCGGCCGGCCAGGGCCAGCTCGACCAGCACCGCGGCGGCCATGCCCAGGTCCAGGCTGATCCGCGGCATGGTCGCCTTGCCGGTCGTGTCGTCGTAGGCGAGGAGCAGCAACTCCTCGGCGAGCGCAACACCAGTCATGGCCGGAGACGGTAGCGGGTCCGCGCACCCCGTGCACGGACCCGCCGAACCCGGTTCCCACCGGGTATCACCTCAGAAGCGGGGCATGCCACCGAACTGGCGGTCTCCGGCGTCGCCGAGCCCGGGGACGATGAACATGCTGTCGTTGAGCCCTTCGTCGATCGAGGCCGTGACCAGGCGCAACGGCAGGCCGGAGCGCTCCAGCCGCTCGATGCCGACCGGGGCGGCGAGCACGCAGAGCACTGTGATGTCGGTGCAGCCGCGCTCGGCCAACAGCCGACAGGAGTGCTCCAGCGAACCGCCGGTGGCCAGCATCGGGTCGAGCACCAGGACCGGCAGCCCGGTCAGGTCGCGCGGCAACGACTCCATGTACGCGCGCGGCTCGTAGGTCACCTCGTCGCGGGCCAGGCCCACGAAACCCATCGAGGACTCCGGGAGCAGGCCCAACGCGGCGTCCGCCATACCCAGGCCGGCGCGCAGCACCGGGACCAGCAGCGGCGGGTTGGCCAGCCGGGTGCCCTCGGTGCCGGTGACCGGCGTCTGCACCGGGTACCGCTCGACGGGGAAGGTGCGCGCCGCCTCGTACACCAGCATGGTGGTCAGTTCGTGCAGCGCGGCCCGGAACGTCGAGGAATCGGTGCGCGCGTCCCGCATGGCGGTCAACCTGGACTGGGCCAGCGGGTGGTCAATGACGTGTACGTCCACGATCGCTCAACCTACCGGTCCGTAGCGCGCGGCGGTGCCGGTGCGGTCGGACCAGGGACGCCGCTCACGTCGGGGCGTCACTCAGCGCTCGTGAGCAAGATCACTCGGCGCTTCGGTGCGTAGACTTCTCGGCATGACGGCGACAACGACGTCGGCCCGGTCGGAGCTCTCCGAGCTGGGACGATCCGAGACCGCTCTGCGGACCTTCCTGCACGGCCTGCCCGGCGTGGACCAGGTCGGCGCGGAGCAGCGGGCGGCACAGCTCGGCACCCGCTCCATCAAGACCACCGCCAAGGCCCAGGCGATCGACCTGGCGATCCGGATGGTCGACCTGACCACCCTGGAGGGGGCGGACACCCCGGGCAAGGTGCGTGCGCTCGCCGCGAAGGCGTTGCGCCCCGACCCGGCCGACCCGTCCTGCCCGCACGTCGGCGCCGTCTGCGTCTACCCGGCGATGGTCCCGTACGTCGCCGAGGTGCTGCGCGGATCAGGTGTGCACCTGGCCAGCGTGGCGACCGCCTTCCCGTCGGGCCAGGCGCCGTTGGAGATCAAGCTGGCCGACACCCGGGCCGCCGTCGCGGCCGGCGCCGACGAGATCGACATGGTGATCAACCGTGGCGCGTTCCTGGCCGGGCGGTACAAGGAGGTCTACGACGAGATCGTGGCCACCAAGGAAGCCTCCGGCGATGCCCACCTCAAGGTGATCCTGGAGACCGGCGAGCTGGCCACCTACGACAACGTGCGGCGGGCCTCCTGGCTGGCCATGCTGGCCGGCGGCGACTTCATCAAGACTTCCACCGGCAAGGTTCCGGTCGCGGCGACGATGCCGGTGACCCTGGTGATGCTGGAAGCGGTCCGCGACTTCCGCGCGGCGACCGGTCGGCAGGTGGGCGTGAAGCCGGCCGGTGGCATCAAGACCACCAAGGACGCGATCAAGTACCTGGTGATGGTCAACGAGACCGTCGGCCCGGACTGGCTCGACCCGGACTGGTTCCGCTTCGGCGCGTCCAGCCTGCTCAACGACCTGCTGATGCAGCGCACCAAGCTGACGACCGGCACCTACTCCGGTCCCGACTACTTCACCCTGGACTGATAGCCGATGTTCGAATACGCCCCCGCCCCCGAGTCCCGCTCGGTGGTGGACCTCAAGCCCTCGTACGGGCTGTTCATCGACGGTACGTTCGTCGACCCGACCGACGGTGGCAGCTTCAAGTCGATCAACCCCGCCTCCGAGGAGGTGCTGGCCGAGATCGCCGAGGCCGGCGCCCAGGACGTGGAGCGCGCGGTACGCGCCGCCCGCAAGGCGTACGACAAGGTCTGGGGCCCGATGCCGGGCCGGGACCGGGCGAAGTACCTGTACCGGATCGCCCGGCTCATCCAGGAGCGCTCCCGCGAGCTGGCCGTCCTGGAGTCACTGGACAACGGCAAGCCGATCCGGGAGAGCCGCGACGTCGACCTGCCGCTGGTCGCCGCGCACTTCTTCTACTACGCCGGCTGGGCCGACAAGCTGGGTCATGCCGGCTTCGGCGCGAACCCGCAGCCGATCGGGGTGGCCGCGCAGGTCATCCCGTGGAACTTCCCGCTGCTCATGCTGGCCTGGAAGATCGCCCCGGCGCTCGCCGCCGGCAACACGGTGGTGCTGAAGCCGGCCGAGACCACCCCGTTGACCGCGCTGCTCTTCGCCGAGATCTGCCAGCAGGCCGACCTGCCGGCCGGGGTGGTCAACATCCTCACCGGCGCCGGCGACACGGGTCGTGCGCTGGTGGAGCACGCCGACGTGGACAAGGTCGCCTTCACCGGCTCCACCGAGGTGGGTCGGGCCATCGCCCGGTCGGTCGCCGGCACCCGCAAGAAGCTCACCCTGGAACTGGGTGGCAAGGCCGCCAACATCGTCTTCGACGACGCCCCGATCGACCAGGCCGTCGAGGGCATCGTCAACGGCATCTTCTTCAACCAGGGGCACGTCTGCTGCGCCGGCTCCCGGCTGCTGGTGCAGGAGAACGTTGCCGACCGGGTGCTGGAGTCGCTGAAGCGGCGGATGGCCCAGCTCCGAGTCGGCGACCCGCTGGACAAGAACACCGACGTCGGCGCCATCAACTCGGCCGCCCAACTGGAGCGGATCCGCGAGCTGTCCGACGCCGGCTCCGCCGAGGGCGCCGAGCGCTGGTCGCCGCCGTGCGAGCTGCCCGACCGGGGCTTCTGGTTCGCGCCGACCATCTTCACCGGCGTCACCCAGGCACACCGGATCGCCCGCGAGGAGATCTTCGGCCCGGTGCTGTCGGTGCTCACCTTCCGCACCCCGGCCGAGGCCGTCGAAAAGGCCAACAACACGCCGTACGGGCTGTCGGCCGGGATCTGGACCGACAAGGGTTCCCGGATCCTGTGGATGGCCGACCGGCTGCGCGCCGGCGTGGTCTGGGCCAACACCTTCAACAAGTTCGACCCCACCTCGCCGTTCGGTGGGTACAAGGAGTCGGGCTACGGTCGCGAGGGCGGCCGGCACGGGCTGGAGGGTTACCTCAATGTCTGAGCGGGTCGCGGTACGCAAGACGTACAAGCTCTTCATCGGCGGGAAGTTCCCGCGCAGCGAGTCGGGACGGTCGTATCTCGTGCAGTCCTCGAATGTGTCACTGGCCTCCCGCAAGGACGCCCGGGACGCGGTGGTCGCCGCCCGCGCCGCCGTGAAGGGCTGGGCCGGCGCGACCGCGTACAACAGGGGTCAGATCCTCTACCGGGCCGCCGAGATGCTGGAGGGCCGCCGCGAGCAGTTCGTCGCCCTGGGCATTCCCGGCGACGAGGTGGACGCGGCAGTGGACCGCTGGGTCTGGTACGCCGGCTGGGCCGACAAGCTCGCCCAGGTGTACGGGGGCGCCAACCCGGTCGCCGGCCCGTACTTCAACATCTCCGCGCCCGAGCCGACCGGCGTGGTCGCCGTGGTCGCCCCGGAGCGGCCGGCGCTGCTCGGCCTGGTCAGTGTGATCGCCCCGGCGATCGTCACCGGCAACACGGTGGTGGTCGCGGCGTCGCCGTCCGAGCCCCTGGCGGCGGTGACGCTGGCCGAGGTGCTGGCCACCTCCGACCTGCCCGGCGGCGTGGTCAACATCCTCACCGGCGCGATCACCGAGACCGCGCCGACACTGGCGGCGCACATGGACGTCAACGCGATCGACCTGACCGGGGTCACCGACGCCTCGCTCGCCACCGACCTGGAGGTCAAGGCGGCGGAGAACCTCAAGCGGGTGCTCCGACCGGCGTCCGGTGCGGCGGACTGGTTCGCCGACCCGGGCCTGGCCCGGATGACCGCGCTGCTGGAGACGAAGACGGTCTGGCATCCCAAGGGGGTGTGAGCGCCGGGTTGACCTCTTGGTTTTCCGGGGAGCCCTGACGTGGGCCAGGTTCGTCGGGTGGGTCAGCTCAGGGGTTCTGCCTCGGGTTCGGTTGCCGCCCTCCGCCTCCCCTCCTCCCGCCTTGCCCTGCCCCGCCGCCGCCGGCAGCCCAAGATCTGCACAAGAACAGGGATGTTGCTGCCTCCGTCGCCCGGGAGGCAGCAACATCGCTGAAGTTGCGCGGATCTTCGGCCAGCCCGTCGGTCTTGGTTGGTGATCATGGGTTGGCGGGTGTTCGATCTCGCTCGGCCGGTCAACCTCATGATCACCCTCAGGTTGGGGGTGGGCGCGGGCGCGTGGGGGGTCTACTACCGGGGGTAGGATTGATTCGTGACTCGGTTGGGCGATCTTGAGCGTGCGGTGATGGATGTGCTGTGGGACGTGGTCCCGGGCACGTCGGACGGGGTGACCGTGCGCGAGGTGGCCGACGCGCTCGACGGCCGTGAGCTGGCGTACACCACTGTGATGACGGTGCTGGACCGGCTCGCCGGCAAGGGCATGGTGCAGCGGGAGCGGGAGGGACGGGCCTGGCGGTACCGGCCGGCCGCCAGCCGCGAGGCACACATCGCCCAGCTCATGCTCGACGCCCTCGACCTGGGTGGCAGCCGGGACGCCGCGCTGGTGCGGTTCGCCCGCTCGGTGACCGGCACCGAGGCCGAGGTGCTGCGGGCCGCCCTGGGCAGCGAGGCCGGCCTGACCGGGCCGGGTGCCACCGGTGGTGACAAGGGCGGCGCCGACGCGCTGACCGACCGCGTGGGCGGGCCGGCGGGCCGACGCCCCGCCGGCGAGGCAGCGGAGCGGTAGGGCGCACGCCATGGCGTACGCCGTGCACTTCGCCGCCACGATGCTGGCCTGCTATCTGACCGCCCAGGTGCTGTCCCGTTCGACCTGGACGTGGCGCAGCCCTCGGGTGGCGATCGTCTGCTGGCAGGCCGTCGGGCTGGCGCTGGGCCTCTCGGCGATGGGCCTGCCGATGGCGCTCGGGTTGAGCGCGTACGACCGACCGACCGGTTCCGCACTGCTCGCCCTGGCCGACGACCTCGCCCATGGCGCCCTACCGATCGGGATGGGCACCTTCGAGCTGGCCGGCGTCGGGGTGGGCTTCGGCATCGGGGCGGTGCTGGTCACGACGACGGTGCGCAGCATCCACGGCACCGTACGCGCCCAGCGCCGCCACCGGGACCTGCTCTCCCTTGTCGCCCGCAACGACCCGGCCGCGCCGGGCGCACTGGTGTTGGATCATCCGAGCGCTGCCGCGTACTGCCTGCCGGGGGTGAAGCCGCAGGTGGTGGTCAGCGCCGGCACGCTGAGCCTGTTGGACCGGGCCGAGTTGGCCGCGGTGCTCAGCCACGAGCGGGCGCACGCCAACGAGCGGCACGACCTGGTGCTGCTGCCGTTCACCGCGCTGTGCCGGGCGCTGCCGTGGTTCGGCTGGGTGCGCGACGCGCACGAGCGGGTCGCCCTGCTGGTCGAGATGCGCGCCGACGACAAGGCCCGCGAGCTGCACGCCGAGGCCCCGCTGGCGGGGGCGCTGCGCCAGTTCGCCGCCGCCGGGCACCGGATCACCCCGGCCGGCGCGCTGGGCGTCGGCGACCGGGATCTCGACGTACGGATGCAGCGTCTGCTGGTCAGTGACCGGCCGCCCCGGGTGCTCGGTGCCACCGCCCTCGCGGTCGCCACCATGCTGGTCGCCCTCCCGGTAACCCTCTTCCTGTCCTGAGCTGACCCCGGCGCCCTTCACCCGCCGTGCCCTCAGGCCCCCGCGCGCCGCGTCGGGCCCCCGCGCACCACGCACCGGAGCCGCCCGCGCCGCGCCCGTAGGCCCGCAGCCGCGCGCTGTCCGGTCAAGGTCGCGCTCGATCCAGGATCTGGTGGCATCCCACGGCTACGAGGCCACTACATCCAGGATCGAGCGCGACCTTCGCACCCCATCACTACTACGCCCTGTCGTAGACTTCTCTACGACAAGGCGTAGTAGGGCTTACATGTAGGCAGGCTACGTGTAGGGTGGCTATGACAAGGGAGCCAACAGCTATGGAGGGCTGGTCATGGACACCCTGCTCCTCGCCCGCCTGCAGTTCGCCACCACCACCTCGATCCACTTCCTGTTCGTCGTCGTCACGCTCGGGCTGGTCACCCTGCTGGTCGGCATGCAGACCGCCTGGGTGCTCACCGGCAACCCGAAGTGGGAGCGGCTGACGCGTTACTGGGGCCAGCTCTACGTGATCAACTACGTGCTCGGCATCGCCACCGGCCTCGTGATGGAGTTCCAGTTCGGGCTGAACTGGAGCGGTCTGTCGCGCTACGTCGGCAACGTCTTCGGCGCGCCCCTGGCCATCGAGACGCTGGTGGCGTTCTTCCTGGAGTCCACGTTCCTCGGGATGTGGATCTTCGGCTGGCACCGACTCGGCAAGGGCGTGCACCTCGCGTTGCTCTGGGGCGTGGCGATCACCGCGTACGCGTCCGCGTTTTGGATCATGGTGGCCAACTCCTGGCTGCAGAACCCGGTCGGGTACGAGGTCCGCGACGGGATCGCCCACCTCACCGACTTCGGTGCGCTGCTGACCAACCCCAGCCTCGGCATGGCCCTCGGGCACGTGGTCTCGGCGGCACTGCTGGTCGGCGGGATGCTGATGGCGGCGGTCAGCGCCGGGCACCTGATCCGGCGTACCCCCGACTTCGCGCTCTTCCGCACCTCGCTGCGGATCGGCCTGATCACCGCGGCGCTGGCCATCACGATGGTGCAGGGCTTCGGCTTCGCCCAGTTCGGCCCGGTCGGCTCGGTACAGCCGACCAAGTTCGGCGGCGACAACCCCGAGAGCCGGGCGCTGATCGCCGAGTGGACCACGCGGTTCGGCCCCGGTGACTACACGCCGCCCGCGCTCGCCAGCGTCGGGCTGGGCTTCATGATCTTGATCGGCTTCACACTGGGGTGCGTCTGGCTCCTGCTGCCCCTGCTCTACCGGGACTGGATCATCCGACTGCGCTTTCCGCTCTGGCTGATCCTGCTCGGCCTGCCACTGCCGTTCGTCGCGGTGATCCTCGGCTGGATCTCCCGCGAGGTCGGCCGGCAACCCTGGGTGGCGTACGGGCTGCTCCGAACCGAGCAGGCCGTCTCGCCGGTCAGCGCACCGCTGATGCTCACCTCGCTGATCGGGTTCAGCCTGCTGCTGGGCACTCTCGCCGTCACCAACTGGGTGCTGCTCGCCCGACACGCCAGACGCGGCGCGGCCGACCCGGCGCTCGGACGCCCACCGGCACCGCCCAGCGAGCCCGCCCACCCCGAACCCGCCCTCATCTGAGCACCGAGGAGTAGATCGTGGACCTCGCCTGGTACGCAGTGCTCGGCCTCTTTTTCGCCAGCTACCTGGTGCTCGCCGGCTACGACTACGGCGTCGGGCTGCTGCTCTCCCGCGGCGTCGGCCCGGCCGGGCGGCGCGAGACGCTCACCGCCCTCGGGCCGTTCTTCCTCGGCAACGAGGTCTGGCTGGTGGCCACCGCGGGCATCCTCTTCGGCGCGTTCCCCCTGCTGGAGGGCGAGTTGCTCGCCGGCTGCTATCCGGTCGTCGTCGGCGCCCTGGTCGGCGTCATCCTGGTCACCGTCGGGGTGCAGTTGCGCAGTCGGCCCAGCAGCGAGCGCAGTCGCGCCCGCTGGGACCGCGTCGTGATGATCGGCAGCGCCCTCGCCGCGCTGGGCTGGGGCGCGCTGCTCGCCGCGCTGTTGCAGGGCGTGCCACTGCGGACCGACGGGCACGTCGCCGGGGTGACCCACCTGGCCACCCCGTTCGCGGCCGCCGCCGGGATCGCCATGGTCACGGTGATCGCGGTGCACGGCGCGACCTTCCTCACACTGCGCCTGTCCGCCGGGGCCGCCGCCGAGGCCGGCCGCACGGCCCGCCGGCTGGTGCCGGTGGCGCTCACCGCGGTCGCCGTGGCCACCGTCGTGGGCCTGCTCTCCGCCCGGGTACGCGACGCCGTGCAGCGACCGGCGGTGGCCGTACTCCTGCCGGTGTTGCTCGTGGCGGCGCTGCTGGCGGCCCGCGCGGCGCTGGCCCGGCAGCGGCCCGGGTGGGCGGTGGTCGCCACCGGCGCGGCCCTGGCGCTGCCGGTGGTGCTGGTCGGAGCCGCTCTCTGGCCCTACGTGCTGGTCTCCACGACCGACCCGGACGCCTCGCTGCGGGTCGCCGACGCCGCCGCCAGCGCGCCGACCCTGCGGCTGCTGGGCTGGGTGGCGCTGCCGCTACTTCCGGCCCTACTAGGCTTCCAGGCGATGTGCTGGTGGGTTTTCCGAGGAAGAACCGACGGCAGGGCTCCGGTGTACTGGTGAGCCGCCGTCCGTTCGACCCGCGTCTGCTGCGCCGGGTCCCCGCGGCCCGGGGCGATCTCGCCGTGCTCGCGCTCCTGGGCGTGCTGGCCGCCGGGTTGATCGTGGCGCAGGCCACCGCGCTCGCGTCGGTGCTGGCCACCGCGATCGACGGCCGGCTGGATCGGCCGGCGCTGGCCGGCTTCGTGGTCACGGTCGCCGCCCGTTCCGCGCTGGTCTGGGCGCAGGGCACGATCTCCGCGCGGGTCGCCGCCACGGTCAAGGCCACGCTGCGGGCCGACCTGCTCGGCGCGGTGGGTCGGCACGGTCCCGGCTGGGTGGCCGGGCAGCGGGCCGGTGAGATCGCCACGCTGGCCGGGCGCGGGTTGGACGCCCTGGACGCGTACTTCACCGGCTACCTGCCGCAACTGGTGCTCAGCGTGACGGTGCCGCTGGCGGTGCTGGCCCGGGTCGTCTTCGCCGACTGGAGCTCGGCGGTGATCATCGCGCTGACGCTGCCGCTGATCCCGGTCTTCGGAGCGCTGCTCGGCTGGCAGGCGCAGGCCGCCACCGAACGGCAGTGGCGGCGGCTCGCGCTGCTCGGCGGGCACTTCCTGGACATGGTGGCCGGGCTGCCCACGCTGCGGGCGTTCGGACGGGCCAGGGCACAGACCGATGTGGTACGCCGGATGGCCGACGGTCACCGCGTCGCCACCATGAAGACGCTGCGGATCGCCTTCCTCTCCGCGCTGGTGCTGGAACTGGTCGCCACCCTCTCGGTGGCGCTGGTGGCGGTGCCGGTCGGCATCCGCCTGCTCGGCGGTGGGCTGGCCCTGCAGACCGCGCTGCTGGTGCTGCTGCTGACCCCGGAGGCGTACCTGCCGCTGCGGGCCGCCGGTAGCCGCTTCCACGCCAGCATGGAGGGGCTGACCGCGCTGGACGAGGCGTTGACGCTCTCCGCCGCACCCGCCACGCCTCGGGCCGCCGAAGGCGCCGCCACCCCGGACGCGCGGGCCGAGATCCGGTTCGAGGCGGTGACAGTGGCGTACGAGCGGACCACCGCGCTGCGCGACGTGACACTGACCATCCGGCCCGGCGAGCGGATCGCCATCATCGGGCCCAGCGGCGCCGGCAAGAGCACACTGCTCGGCCTGCTGCTCGGCTTCGTGGCACCGACCAGCGGCCGGATCACCGTGGACGGGGTCGATTTCGCCACCGTCGACACCGACGCCTGGCGCCGGCAACTCGCCTGGGTGCCGCAGCGGGCGCACCTCTTCGCCGCCTCGCTGGCCGACAACATCCGCCTCGGCGCGGCGGACACCCCGGCCGACGTACTCGCCGCCGCGGTGCACGACGCCGCCCTGGACGACGTGGTGGCCGGCCTGCCCGACGGCCTGGACACCGTGCTCGGTGAGCGCGGTCATGGGTTGTCCAGCGGGCAGCGGCAGCGGGTGGCACTGGCCCGGGCGTTCCTCCGGGCCGCCCCGGTGGTGCTGCTCGACGAACCCACCGCCCGGCTCGACACCGCGGCCGAGGCGGTGGTGCTCGACGCCACCCGTCGCCTGGTCGCCGGGCGGACCGCAGTGCTGGTCGCGCACCGACCGGCGTTGCTGGCCGACGCCGACCGGATCCTGCGCGTCGAGGACGGTCGGGTCACCGAGTTGACGCCCGAGCCGACCGGGAAGGTCACCCGATGAGCGGGCAACGCGAGCCGGCGGCAACAACCGGGCCGGCCTCGACCGGCCGGGTCGCCGCCGAGCGGGCCGTGCTGCGACTGGCCCGACCGTACTTGGGTCGGCTCGTCGGGGCCGGGCTGCTGGCAGCCGCCACCGAGTTCGTCGGGCTCGCCCTGATGGCCACCGCCACCTGGCTGCTGATGAGTGCCGCCGGTCAACCTCCGCTGGACCGGCTCACCGTGGCGATCGTCGCGGTCCGGGCGCTGGCCATCAGCCGGGGGGTGTTCCGCTACACCGAACGGCTCGCCGGCCACGACGCGGTGCTCCGCATGATCACCGACGTCCGGGCCCGGGTCTTCGCCACCCTGGCGGCCCGCCGAGGTGCCACGCATCGCTCGGGGGACGTGCTGAGCCGCCTGGTCTCCGACGTGGAGGCCGTCCAGGACCTGTTGCTGCGGGTGCTGGTCCCCGCCTCGGCGGCGGCGGTGGTCGGTGTGCTGGCGGTCGCCGTGGCGGCGCTGATCTCCGTACCGGCCGCCGGCGCGCTCACCGTCGGGCTGCTGGTCGCCGGGGTGGCGCTGCCCGCGCTGGCCACCGCTGTCACCCGCCGCAGCGCGGCCGAGGTGGCCCCGCTGCGGGGCGCACTGGCCACGGATGCGATCGACCTCACCCACGGTGCCGCCGACCTGGCCGCGTTCGGGGCGACCGAGGGCGCGCTGCGCGCGGCCGAACAACGCGCCCACCGGCTGGCCCGACTGGAACGTCGGCTGGCCGCCACCGGTTTCGCTGTGGACGCGGCCGGCGTGCTCACCGCCGGCGCGACCGCCGCGGCGGTGGTGCTTGCCGCGCTCGCCGCCGACGTGTCGGGGGTGCTGGTGGGTGTCCTGGCCGTCGGCGCGCTGGCCGCCGTCGAGGTGACGCTGGCGCTGGTCACGGCGGCCCGGCAGTGGACGCAGCTGCGGCCCGGCCTGACGCGGGTGGCCGACCTGCTCGACGCGGAGCCGCCGACCGCGCCGCCCGCGACCGGTCGTACCGACCTGGCCGGCCCGCACGAGTTGCGCTTCGTCGACGTGACGGTGCGGTACCGGGCCGGCGCGGCGCCCGCGTTGGACGGGGTCAGCCTGGACCTGCCGGCGGGACGCCGGATCGCGGTCGTCGGCCCGAGTGGCGCCGGCAAGAGCACACTGGCCGCAGTGCTGACCGGCACCGTCCGGCCCGCGTCCGGCCGGGTCACACTCGACGGTCACGACCTTTCGGCGTACGCCGAGGAGGCGCTTCCCCGCGCGGTCGGCGGGCTGCTGGCCGAGGCGTACGTCTTCCACGCCACGGTGCGGGAGAATCTGCTGCTCGGGCGGCCCGCAGCGGGCGAGGAGGAGCTGATCGCCGCCACCGCCGCCGCCGGTCTGCTGGACTGGGTCCAGGCCCAGCCGGCCGGCTGGGACACAGTGGTCGGCGAGGAGGGCGGGCAGCTCTCCGGTGGGCAGCGGCAGCGGCTGGCGCTCGCCCGGGCCCTGCTCGCCGCGCCGGCGGTGCTGGTGCTCGACGAGCCCACCGAGGGTCTGGACCCGACCGCCGCGGACGCGGTGCTCGCGTCCGCCCTCGCCTTCACCCCCGCCGGGCACTCGGTGCTGCTGATCACCCACCGGCTCAGCGGGCTGGCCGAGCTGGACGAGATCGTGGTTCTCGACGGCGGCCGGGTGATCCAGCGCGGTCGACACGCCGAACTGGTGGCCGCCCCGGGCTGGTACCGGGACCAGTGGCTGCTGCAGACCGCCGCCGAACGCGGATACCTGGCGCTCGCCCCCTGACCCGGCTCCGGGGCGGACCAGGGTTCTCCCGGACGTCGACGCGCCGGGCTCCGTGGCAGGGTGGTGCCATGGCGCGGGGTGAGGACGTGATGGTCGACGAGCACCTGCGGGAGCTTGCCGCCCGGTTGCAGGGGCCGGCGCGACTCAAGTCCGGCCTGCTGACCGAGGCCCGGCACGGGCTGCTGGACGCCGTCGAGGCGTACCGGGAGAGCGGGATGCCACCGACCGAGGCGCAGCGCCGGGCGGTGGTCGAGTTCGGCTCACCGGCGCAGCTGCTCCCCTCCTGGCAGGCCGAGCTGGCGGTGGGCGCCCTGCGCGGGCTCTCCCTGCGGATGCTGGCGATCGCCGGGGTGGGGGTCGTCGCCGGCGATCTGACCTGGCGCGGGTCGAGCTGGAGTGACGGGCCCCGCCCGCCGGCCGGGTATCTGCTGCTCGCCAGCTCGGTCGACTGGATCTGGATGAGCGCGTTGCTGCTCTCGGTGGCCGGTCTGCTGGCGGTCCGGGCGAGCGCGCGGCCGTCGCGGCCGGGCCTGGCCCTGGCGCAGCGTGCGGTGGGCACCGGCCTGACCGGCGTCCTGGTCCTCGGCATCGTGGCCGGCTCCGCGCTCTTCGCCTGGTCAATCGATCTCTTTGACGCGGCGCTGCACTGGCCCCCGATGATCATCGGGTTGGTGTTGGTGGGCGGCGGTTACTTCTCGCTGACCCGGGCGGCGCGCGGCTGGCTGCTGGCCACCCGCTGATCGGCGTCCGGACCGGAGCGGGTCAGGACGGGGTGGGCGGGCTTTCGGGGTCGAGGAACCGGCCGACTGTCAGTTGGAACTCGCGCCACCCGGCGCGCTCCCCGGCCAGCGCCCGCCGGCCCGAGTCGGTGAGCTGGTACGTCCGGCGTTCCCGGCCGCTGACCGTGCTCCAGGTGCTCGCCACGTGCCCGGCGCGTTCCAGCCGGCGCAGCGCCGGATAGATGGTGCCGGTGGGTAGGTCAAGGCTGCCGTCGCTGCGGGCCCGCAGCGCCTCGATGATCGCGTAGCCGTGCAGCGCGCCCTGTTCGAGCACGGCGAGCAGCAGAGCGTCGAGATGGCCGTGCAGCGCCTGGGCCTTCATGCGTAGCTACGCTACTTGTCGGACGGCCGCTTCGCCAGCGGTGACCACCAGCAGGTCGGACCCGTGCGCCGAGCGGCCACCGGGGTGCGGGCATCGGCCACCCAGGGCCGCCGACTAGGGTATGTGCCCAGAGTCACTCGCCGGTCGGAGACCCCGGTGGGTGGGCAACCCGAAGCACACGGAGGTCAGCGTGGCCCGCCAGTCGCCCCAACGGCCCGACGCCGACGAGCCCGAGCTCGACGACACCACCGGCGCGGCCCAGCCAGACGAGACCGAGGAGACCGACCGCCCGTCGGCGTCGATCGACCGTTCGCTCTGGGACGAGCTGCGCATCGACCCAGTGGAGATCGCGCTGCCCGCCGGCACCGGCTTCACGCTGCGGGCGTACCGGCCGGCCAGCTCGCTGACCCCGACCGACGTGACCGAGCGCGACCAGGACGACCCGTTCCTCGCCCGCCGCCAGGCGGTCGAAGAGGAGGAGGACGACGAGACCGTCGTCATCCTCGACGAGGAGCTGGCCCAGGAGTTCGCCGCCGAGGACGACGACGAGGACGCCACGCGCCGTCGGCGGGACGGCGCCGCCGCTGACACCGACACCGACACCGAAGAAGACTCGGACGAGGCCGTCGCGGACGAGGAGAACGACGAGGAGGTGCCGGTCTTCCTCAGCCACCAGGGCAAGCTGCTGCTGTTCAAGACCCCCGAGTCGCTGGTCAGTTTCATCCGATCCGGTGCGCCCAACGATCTGTCCCAACTGGACAGCTGGAATGAATTGTCCGAACGGGTGGAGCCGGCAGATATCGCGCCGCTCGACGAGGACACCTACGAACTCGACCTGGTCGTGGAGAACCTGCGCGGCGGGCACGACACGTGGGATTCGACCCTGCTGATCGAGGCCGGCGAGGTCGCGCGTGACCTCTCGTACGCATTGCGGCTGCCTGCGGTACTCGACATGCTCTCCGCCGGCTCCAGCCTCGACGACCTGGACGAGGCGCTGCGCGCCACGGCCAATGGTGGGATCGGCGCGTTCATGGGTCGCCGACGGCTGAAGAAGATCGGCGCGCAGACCGCGAGTTTGGGTTGGCGCACCATTGTCGGCAAGATCTCTGCGGTGGTGGACTGGCGCGACTGACCCGTACCGGGGAGCATCAGTTGCTGGCAGAGGAAAGACCTGTCCCGGGAGGAGGACGACGCCGTGGCGCTCGTGCGCGTTTACTGCGGTCTGGCCTCGGCGGATCCGGCTGACCGACCGGCCTCCGCCGGCTCGACGCTGACGTCCGCTGTGGTCGACGACGCAGGCCGTCTGCTGCATGTCTGCGAGATCAGCGATGACGCCGCTGGCTACGCCCAGCTCGTCGCGCTGCTCGTGGAGCGGTCGGGCGGGCCGAGCGGTGCGGCCATCGCCGCCGACAGCGACGACCACACGGTCACCTCGCTGCTGAGCGCGGCCGGGCGACCCCTGGCGATCGCCGACGACGACTCGGTGGACGACTTCGCCGAGCGGTTCGCCGATGACGACTCCCTGGAGGAGATGCAGTCGCCTCCGGCCGAACGACGGGCGGTCGGCCTGGCCCGCGCGTTGCAGGCGGGGGCGCTCTCCGCCGTCACCCTGCCGGCACCCCGGGACCTCGCCGGCTACAAGCAGGTGCTCTCGGCGCATGCCGCGCTGGCCAGTGGTCGGCACTCCGCCGCCGTGGCGCTGCGCGAGGTTCTGCGGGAGCTCTACCCGGCGGCCCTGCGCGCCTACCCGGACCCGGCCGAGCCGGTCTCGCTGGCCGTGCTGGACGCGCTGCCCGAGCCGGGCATGCTCGGCGGCACCGTCGCCCGGGGCCGCGAGGTGTCGGTCGCGGCGGATGCCATCGCGGCGCACCTGGCCGCCGACGGGGTCGCCGACGCCGATGAGATCAACGAAGCGGTCACCGCCCTACGGGTCGCCATCTCCGAGACCCCCCGACGCGCCGCGGTCAACCGGGCCCTCACGTCCGCGGTGGCCGAGACGGTCCGCCAGGCCGTCGCCTCCGTCCGGGCGTGCGACGCCGGGTGCGAGGCGTTGGTCAGCGCGCTCAGCTCACGGGTCAGCACTCCGGTTCAGGCACCCGGCCGCCGGGCCGCCGCCCGTCGTGGCGAGTCCGTCGGTGAGCTGACCGGCCTGGCGGGCACCAACGCCGCCTTGACCGGCCTCTCCGGCGCCAACGCCGGGCTGCGGTCGGTCCGACCCACCCCGGCAGCCGCCGATCCGGCACCCGCCGGGCGGCGCAGCCGCCCTGAGCCGATCCCCGGTAACGCGCCGCTGGCGTCGCCCCGCCCGCTCGGGCCACCACCAGTCGCCCCGGCACCGGTCACGCCCCCTCCGGTCGCCCCCGCGCCGATGGCTCCGGCGGCGATGGCTGGTTCGCCGTCACCCACGCTGCCCAGCCGCACCGAGTCGACCTCCAGCCGGATCGACGGCCCGACCAACCGACCGGTGTCCGCACCGCCGCCTCCGCCGCCCGGGATCACCCCGATCGCGCCGACACAGCGCGGCATGGTGCCTCCGGCCGAGGCCGGTGAGCCGTTCCGGCCGACGCTGACCACCGCCGCGATCAACAACGCGCGGGCCGAACGGCAGCGTACTGTCATTCCGCCCCGCCCCAAGACCAACGGCGAGCCCCGGCCGAGCCACCTGCAACGGCCGGTCGACGAGCCACCCACCGGCGGCTTCAGCGCCACCGACCTCAGCATTCCGGTGCCGACCCCCCGGCCTGGCCAGGAGCCCGCGGCACCGCCCGGCTCCCGCGCCAACTGGCCGCTGGTCAACAACCCGGAGGACCCGGCCGACAGCTCACCGAACAACCCGGTGGCCTACCCGTACGGCGGAAGCCGCGGGGTGGACGCCCCGACCGACCCGGGCCGGGCCGACGGTCGCGTCACCCCGCCCTGGCTGGCGGACGACCTGCCACCGGAGCCGCCGATGCTGCGGTTGGTGGAGCCGCCGCCGCTGGCCGACCGGGCCCTGCGCGAAGGGCTCAACCCTGCCTCGGATCAGCACCTGGAGACGCCGCCGCTGCGCCTGGTCGACCGCGAGCAGGCCGCCCGCAACGGCCGGGCGGGCGCCCGTACCGAGCGCGCCCCTGAGCACCGGCCGGCTCCCCCGGTCGAGCACCGGCCGCCTCCGATGGAGCACCGGCCGCCGCCGGTCGCCGACGAGGGCGACGGCGACCTGCTGATCTTCGCGCAGGCCAAGTCGGCCTGGTTCGTCGGGCACGCCGACGAGTCCGACCTGGACTGGTCGACCACCGCCGACACCGGCTGGCAGGCCGCGGAGCAGGCCGCCCGCCCGGCGGTGGGCGCCGAAACCAACGCCGGGCTACCGAAGCGTGTGCCTCAGGCCAACCTGGTGCCGGGTTCCCCGCTGCGCGAGGAGCGCCCATTGCGGATAGTGCGTGATGCGGCAAGCCTCGCCGAGAACACGACCGGCTACTTCCGGGGTTGGCGTCGTGGTCAGGAGATCGGCGGTTTCGCGGTGGGCGGTCGGCCCGGTCGTGAGGCGGCCGGCGGCTGGGACTTCAGCCGCGACCACGGGGACCGCGACGATGACCGCGAGTACGAGTACCGGTCGGCGGGCTACCAGTCCTGATCCTTGTCACCGTGCACAAGCGCCCTCAGTCAGCTGACTGAGGGCGCTTGTGTGTCTGCCGGAGAACCCCGGACACGACGACGCCGCCTCCTCGACCACCGAAGACCCACGCGCCCTCACAGGTGGGGGCGGAGAGCGTCCACGATCGTCAAGGAGGCGGCGGAGCGTACGGTGACGCGGCGGGCAGGGTGCTACGCCCGATGGCGGCCGGAGCCACCACCGGGGCGTGCAGCGCCGCGATCAGGCCGGGGCGACAGCGCGCGTACGGCGCATGGTCAGCACGTACTCGACCAGCGAGATCAGCACGTGCTTCGTCGACTCCCGGTTACGGGCGTCGCAGGCCACCACCGGCACGTCGCTCGAGATCGCCAAGGCGTCCCGGACGTCCTGCGGGTCGTGGTACTGCATCCCGTCGAAGCAGTTGATCGCCACCAGGTACGGCAGGCGTCGGTGCTCGAAGAAGTCGATCGCCGCGAAGCAGTCGGCCAGCCGGCGAGTGTCCACCAGCACGACCGCACCGATCGCACCCCGCACCAGTTCGTCCCACATGAACCAGAAACGGGTCTGACCCGGCGTACCGAACAGGTACAGGATCAGGTCACGGTCGATCGAGATCCGGCCGAAGTCCATGGCCACCGTGGTCGTCGTCTTGCCCGGCACCTGCCGGGTGTCGTCGACGCCCACGCCAGCGGAGGTCATGATGGCCTCGGTGGTCAGCGGCGTGATCTCCGAGACCGAGCCGACCAGCGTCGTCTTGCCGACGCCGAATCCACCGGCGATAACGATCTTCGCCGACGTCACGCGGCCGCTCGGGTTCGGCGGGCGGTGCGACATGTCAGAGCCTGCGAAGTCCACTCAGCACCCTCTCCAGCAGTTCAGTGCCCACCGCGTCGTCGGAGTCGTCCAAAATGGTCGGCTCGTGGACCGCGACCAGGCCGTCCGTCGCCATGTCGGCGATGAGCACCCGGGCCACACCGAGCGGGAGCTGCATCCGCGCCGCGATCTCCGCGAGCGACTGCACGCGTCCGTCACACAGCGCGGCGATGTACTGGTGTTCGCGGCCCTGGCCGCCGTTGCCATTGGCAGCGGCCCGGCCGCGCACCGTCGTCTCGACGAGCGCCTCCAGCGCGATGTCGAGCCGGGGACGGGTGCGACCACGGGTCACGGCGTATGGACGGACCAACGCTCCGGTCGGTTCGTCACGATCGGCCATCTCGCCGCTCACCTCCTTCGCACCCGTTACCGGCTCCCACCGGTGAAACCCGTCGTTGTCGTTGTTGCAGTCGTGCCGACCTCACGATCGGCGAAACGTCAGCCCAGCATGCCCGCAGCCGCACGCGGCTGCGGGGTCAACGCGTCGCCCACCCGGTCGACCAGCAGCGCCATCTCGTAGCCGACCTGGCCCACGTCGGAGCTGCGGGCTGCCAGCACGGCGAAGGACGAGCCGTCCGAGATGGACATCAGGAACAGGAAGCCATTGTCCATCTCCACGACGGTCTGCAACACCGCGCCTCCCTCGAAGCAGCGTGCTGCCCCCTGGGTCAGACTGACCAGACCCGACGAGATCGCGGCGAGCTGGTCTGCCCGGTCGCGCGGCAGATCCCGTGACGACGCGAGGAGTAGGCCGTCCGCCGACACGGCGACCGCATGCGCGACGCCGGGCACCCGGTCGGCGAAGTTGGCGAGCAGCCAACCAAGATCCTGCGTAGTTGTCATCCTTCTTGCTCCTTCTGCCCGCTCCCGGCCACCGGGCCTGAGCCAGACTGCGAGGATTGCCCTCCCGGAGTCGCCTCCGGGCTGGTCGGGTTGTCCGAGGTGCTACGCCCTCGCTGCACGCCCCGATGGTAGGCGGAGAGCAGGCCACGGACCGCCTCCGGGGAGCGCCGCTGGACCGAGGTGGTGGGCTTCTCCACCGCGCCGGGCACCAGCTGCGCCATCGGCTTGCGCTTCGGCAGACCGGTCGTGGTGGTCTCGCTCACCGGCGCCGCGCCGGCCGCCGCGGAGGCAGCACGCCAACCGTCGTCGGCAGCGGTCTGCCAGCCGTTGCTCTGCGGTTGGGGCCGGCGGTTCGGCAGGCTCTCGGCGAGGCTCGGGCGGGTGCCCTCGTTCGCTGTGGAGCCGTTGTCCCGCGGCGCTCCTCCGGCCGTCGGAGTGTCTGCCATCGGTGTGTTACCTGTCGTCCCGGGTGCTGTCTTGTGGCCTGCCCGACCGGTGGCCTCGACCGTGGCGAACTGCTGGGTCGCGGAGTCGCCGTTCGTCGCCGGCTGGGCGCCAGCCGCGGTCTCCTCGGAGCCCGGGCGACGGGTACGGAACCAGGCCGACTCGAGCTCCCGGAAGATCGGCAGCTCCATCGTCTCGTCCGCGTACCGCTGGCGGTTCTGTGCCGGTGGCTGCTGCGGCGCCGGCCGAGTCTGCGCAGCCGCGGCGGCCGGGGTCTGCGGAGCCTGGGCCTGCGGGGCCGAGGTCTGCGGAGCCGGCTGAGCCGGGGCCGGCTGCTCACCGGGCCGCGGCACCCGCGGCAGTTCCGTCGTCATGTCCAGCGCGGCGGCGAGCCGCTCGGGCACCGGCGGGGTGGCGGTGTCCCGGTCGCTACCCGGCACCGGCGGCCAGGCCGGCGGCGCCGGAGCACTGGCCGCCTGCGCGGGCGGCGCGGACCGGGGCTCGAACCCGCTGAACGACTGACCCGAGGCGGGCGGTGCCGAGTACGGCTGAGCCGAGGCGGGCGGCGCCGAGTACGGCTGACCCGAATACGGCTGGCCCGAGTACGGCTGACCGGACGCCGGCGAGGCCGAGACCGGCGACGCCGACACCGGCGGACCGGCGTACGGCTGACCGGAGGCCGGCGCGGCGGACACCGGGGCGCCACCGTACGGCGCACCCGAGTAGGGCTGCGCGGAGTAGGGCTGACCGGAGGCCGGCGAGGCGGAGACCGGCGCCCCCGAGTACGGCTGTGCGGAGACCGGCGGCGCCGAATACTGGTGCGTTTCGGGGCTGCTCGGCAGCTGACGCGGGATGGACGGCTGCTGGCCGGTCGAAGGCTCGTCCCCGGCCCGGCGCTGCGGCAGCGGGTCGGTCCCCTGGCCGTTGGCCGACCGGGGGGTGAACCCGTCGCCGCCGTTCGTCCCGGCCGCGCCGGTCAGATCGGACCAGGCGGGCATCGAGCGGTACGTACCACCGTTGGCGGGGGTGCCGGCGCCGTTGCGCGACGCGGGCTCGAACGGACGGCCGCCCAGGGTGACCTGGTTGCCGGACGACTCGCTGGGGCGAGGGCCGTTGCCCAGGGCGGGCAACGCGCCGAAGACCGGCGTGGGCCCACCTGACTGCGGACCACCGAACTGGGGTGCACCGCCAGCCGCCGGCAGCGCCGGAGGCTGCTGCACCCGGCCGGACAGCGCCCGGGGCACCAGGACTGAGGTGGGCAGGGTCACTTCGGCGACGGTGCCGCGGTCGTTGCCGGGGCGCAGCTCCACCCGGACCCCGTGCCGCGACGCCAGCCGGGCGACCACGACCAGGCCCATCATCCGGGACACCGCCACATCCACCTGGGGCGGCGTCGCGAGCCGCTCGTTCAGGTCGTGCAGCTGCTCGGCGCTGATGCCGATGCCGCGGTCCTCGACGTACAGCGAGGAACGGTCGCCGACCCGGCGGGCCTCGACCATGACCTGCGAGTCGGGCGGGGAGAACGCGGTGGCGTTGTCGAACAGCTCAGCGACGAGGTGCACCAGGTCGTTGACCGCGTGCGCGGCGACCTCGATGTCCCGGTCGATGACGCCGAACTCGATCCGGGTGTAGTGCTCGACCTCGGACTGCGCGGCGCGCAGCACGTCGATGAGAGCGGCCGGCTCACGCTGCACACGGGTGGAGTCGGCGCCGGCGAGCACCAGCAGGTTCTCGTCGTTGCGGCGCATCCGGGTGGCGAGGTGGTCCAGCTGGAACAGCTCGGCCAGCCGGTCCGGGTCTTCCTCGCCGCGCTCCAGCCGGTCGAGGTGCCCGATGAGGCGGTCGACCAGGATCTGTGAACGGCGGGCCAGGTTGACGAACATGGTCGCGACGGAGGCGCGCAGTGCGGCCTGCTCGGCGGCGGTACGGACGGCTTCCAGGTGGACGGCGTTGAACGCCTCGGTCACCTGGCCGAACTCGTCCTTGCTGCGCACCGGCAGCGGCTCGGCGATCTGGTTGGCCAGCTGCACCGGGGACAACTGCCCGACGACCTGCGGGTCGCGCAGGCGGGCCACCGCCTGTGGCAGGCCGTACTGGGCGACGGAGAGCGCGCCCTGCCGCAGCTCACGCAGTGAGCGGGCCATCGAGCGGGCCACCAGGTACGCGAAGAGGATGGCCAGCAGCAGCATGCTGAGCAGCAGGCCGGTCTCCAGGAAGACCTGGCGCTGGACGTCGGACCGGAGGTTGTCGGCCTGGTTGACCACTTCGCCGTCGAGTTTGCGCTCAACGGTGCGGATCAGCTTGGCGTTGGCCGTCATGGCGGCTTCCCACTGGTCCGGGCCGAACGGGGCGCCACGCATGTCGCCGGTGGTGTTGCCGTCGATCCAGCCGGTGTAGTTCTGCGCCTGCCGGCGGTCGCCGCCGGCGACCGTCTGGTCGTGGAACTTCGCGTCGTCCGGGGTGGCCACGGCCTTGAAGCTCTGCAGAGCCTGCTGCTGGCCGGTGTCACTGGCGACGTAGTCCCTGCGCAGTGCCGGGGTCAGGCGCTTTCCGCCCTTGACGCCCAGCGCGCGGTGCACCACGACCCGGCGGGCGGCGAGGAACTCCTTCTCCCGGGCGACCGCCGCGGCGGCGCGCATCCGGTCGCTCAGCTGGTTGTCACCGGCGAGCTGCGTGGACGAGTCACGGATGGCGAGCAGGTCACTGATCAGACCCTCGTACGCCTGCACGGTCTCGGTGAGCGCGAGCTTTCCGTTGAACACCTGGCTGCGGACGCCCGACAGGTCCTGCAGGTTCTGGTCGATGCTGTCGAGCAGACCCTCCAGGCTGCTCGGCAGGTCCTCGATCTCGGCCCGCTGCTGCCGGTAGGGGGCAGCTTCCTGGTCGACCCGGGAGTTCACCCGGTTGTAGGCCTCCTGGTACTGCGCCGTCGGCTGCGTCCCGTCTGCGCCCAGCAGCAGCACGGCGGCGGTCCGCTCGTCCTGCAGGGCGTCGACCAGGTCACCCGAGTAGCTCGACAGGTTGGCCAGGTCGCCAGCTCGGTTGGCATTGTTGAGCGTCTCCAGGTGGTCGACAAGACCACTGGTGCCCACCACGACCGTGGCGATGGTCGGCACGATCATGATGAGACCGAGCTTGGACCAGATCGGCATGTCCCGGAGCCGGCTGGCCGGCCGGCGCAGCCGCGACAGGAAGGAGCCCGCCGTCTTTGGCCGTTTGCTCACGTCACCGCCCTCGCGATTACAGCTTGAACGCGTTGCCCCGGGCAACGCCCAGCGACCGACCCGGCGGGTCGGACCCCCGAGATTCCATCACGCCGGTCGACAAGAAGAAAGCCCAGGTTGTCCCCAACCGAAGGTGTGATGAGATGTTGATGCGATTTGATAGCAGTCTGTCTGGCCGGAGTAACTGAAGGTAATGGAACATCCGCACCGCGTGGTCCTACTAGCCGGCCCTTCTGGGTCCGGAAAGTCGTACATAGCGCAGCAAACCGGCTTGCCGGTGCTCTGCTTGGACGACTTCTACAAAGACGGCGATGACCCTACGTTGCCGCTACGAAACGGCCAGGTGGATTGGGAATCGCCGCAGTCGTGGGACGCCCCCGGTGCGGTGGAAATCATTGCCCGACTTGCCCGTGAGGGTCGAGCCGATGTGCCGGTTTATGCGATCGGCGCCGATCGACGGGTGGCCACCCGGCCATTTGATGTCGCCGGTTCGCCAATTTTCGTGGCCGAAGGGATCTTCGCCGCCGAGATCGTCGAGGAGTGTCGTCGACTCGGCCTGCTCGCCGGGGCGTACGCGCTGCGCCGCCCACGTGGGGCGACCTTCCTGCGCCGACTCGCCCGCGACCTGTCCGAGCAGCGCAAGGCGCCCCGGGTGCTGATTCGGCGCGGGGTGGCGCTGCTGCGGGCCGAGCCCGCGGTGCTGCGTCGGCAGATGGGCCTGGGCGCGGAGGCGGCCCGTGCCCGGGAGGTGCTGAGCCGGGTGGCCAGCCTGCTCGCCGGCCACCCGCACGGCTGAGCTCAGGCCAGCAACTTCGCGTACGCCGGCTTGATCACCTCATCGATGATCCGCAGTCGCTCGTCGAACGGGATGAAGGCGCTCTTCATCGCGTTGATGGTGAACCACTGCAGTTCCTTCCACCCGTAGCCGAACGTCTCCACCAGCAGCGACATCTCCCGTGACATGGAGGTGCCGCTCATCAGCCGGTTGTCGGTGTTGACGGTCACCCGGAAGCGCAGGTCCCGCAGCAGGCCGATCGGGTGATCCGCGATCGAGTCCACCGCACCGGTCTGCACGTTCGACGAGGGGCACAACTCCAGCGGGATGCGCTTGTCCCGGACGTACGCGGCCAACCGGCCGAGCGAGCCGTCGGGCGCGATGTCGTCGACGATCCGCACCCCGTGGCCGAGCCGGTCCGCTCCGCACCACTGGATCGCCTGCCAGATCGACGGCAGACCGAACGCCTCGCCGGCGTGGATGGTGAAGTGGAAGTTCTCCCGTTGCAGGTATTCGAAGGCGTCCAGGTGTCGGGTGGGCGGGAAGCCCGCCTCGGCGCCGGCGATGTCGAAGCCGACCACCCCGGCGTCGCGGTGCCGCACGGCCAACTCGGCGATCTCCTGCGAGCGGGCGGCGTGCCGCATCGCGGTCAGCAGGGTGCCCACCCGGATGCTCAGGCCCGCCTCGACCGCCTGCGCGGTGCCCTCGGCGAACCCGGCCAGCACCGCCTCGACCACCTCGTCCAGGCTGAGGTCCCGCTCCAGGTGCTGCTCCGGGGCGAAGCGCACCTCGGCGTAGACCACCCCGTCGGCGGCCAGGTCGAGGGCACACTCACGAGCCACCCGACGCAGCGCGGGCGCGGTCTGCATGACCGCCACGGTGTGCGCGAACGTCTCCAGGTAACGCTCCAGGGAGCCGGAGTCCGCCGCGTCCGCGAACCAGCGTCCGAGCGCCTCCGGGTCGGTGGTGGGCAGTTCGTGGCCCACCTCGGCGGCCAGGTCGACGATCGTCGCCGGCCGCAGCCCACCGTCGAGGTGGTCGTGCAGCAACGCCTTGGGAACCTTGACGATGTCCTCGTACCGGATAGTTGCGACCATGCTCAGACCCTAGTCAGCGGCCCGGACGGACCGGGACGGGACCGGCCGGGCGTCACGGCCGCCAGCCGTAGACCCGGTCCACGGCGAGGCGGATCACCAGTCTCCCGTCGGCGACCATGACGGCCCGATGGCGGCGGGGCGCGACGCCGGGCGGCGAATCGATGACGTGTCAACCAACCGCTAGACTCGTCGGGTGGACGCAACCTGGTGGCTGGCTGCACGCGAGGATTGCTCTGGTCGCGCAGCCGGCTCTCCCACCACCTGACCCGCATGCAGCAGCGTGGCCTGGTCACCCGCGAGGAGTGCGCCGACGACGCCCGCGGCTCGGTCGTCGTCCTCACCCCCGCCGGTCGGCGGGCCATCGAGACCGCCGCACCCGGCCACGTGGCCGCCGTCCGCCGGCACCTGATCGACCTGCTCACGCCGACGGAGATCGACGCGCTCGGCGCGCTCACCCACCGGGTGGTCGACCACCTCGGCGGGCGGGCGCCGCAGCCACGGCACGCTTCGGAGGCCTGACGTGGACCCCCGCATCCTCCACCGACTGCGCTGCCCGGTCTGCGGCGAGCCGCTGGCCGAGACGACAGCCGGCACCGCCAGGGCACTGCGCTGCCCGCGCCGGCACAGCTTCGACATCGCTCGCCAGGGGTACGTCAACCTGCTCGCCGGACGCGCCCCGCACTCCGGCGACACCGCCGAGATGGTGGCCGCCCGCGCGGACTTCCTCGCCGCCGGGCACTACGACGTCATCTCAGCCGCCCTCGCCGCTGCCGCGACGGACGCCGTCGGCCGGCTGCTCGCCACGACCGCCACGCGTCCGCGACCCACCCCGCCCGCGCCTCACCCGCCAACCGACACGACGGTTTCCGGGCAGAGCCGGCGCACCGACGGCGGCGCAGCAGAGCAGACAACGGCAGCGGTACGCGCCGAACCCGCATCCGACGTCGACGCGTACCCCCTGGTGGTGGATGCCGGCGCCGGCACCGGCCGGTACCTCGGCGCGGTGCTGGCGGCGCTGCCCGACGCCGTGGGTCTGGCTCTGGACGTGTCCAAGCCGGCACTGCGCCGCGCGGCCCGTGCCCACCCTCGGGCCGCCGCCGCGCTCGCCGACACCTGGCAACGACTGCCGCTCGCGGACGCCTCGACCGCGGTGCTGCTGAACGTCTTCGCCCCGCGAAACGGTGCCGAGTTCCACCGGGTGCTCGACCCGGCCGGGACGCTGCTGGTGGTCACGCCCGACACCGACCATCTCGCCGAGTTGGTGGATGCCCTCGACCTGCTGCGGGTGGACCCGGACAAGGCCGACCGGGTGACCGGGAGCCTGGGCGGGCACTTCACGCCGGCCGGCTCGGCCGTGCACCGGGCGCAGCTGACACTGACCCGGCCGGAGGCCGCCAGCCTGGTCGGGATGGGCCCGAGCGCCTGGCACACCGACCCGGACGCGCTCGCCGCCCGGCTGGCCGCCCTGCCCGAACCGGTCCGGGTGACGGTGGCGGTGCGGGTGGACGCATACCGGCCCCACTGACCTCAGGTGGACAGGTCGACCTCTTCCCAACCGGGCGGCTCGTCGTGGTACGGCCCCCGCAGGATCACCGCCCACTCCAACGCCCAACGCCGCTGCCCGATCGCGTTCGCGTCGACCAGGCCCGGCGCGCGCCGGCCGCCGCGCTCGGTCTCCAGGTACGCCCAGTCCAGGCAGTAGTGCAGGTCGAGCAGGGCGGCCGCGTCGGCCGGGTGCTGTGGCGCCGTGAGGATCCGGGAGCGCCAGTGCGGGAAGGTCTCCCCCTCGGCGATGTGCGGCAGCCGCTCGATCAGCCGCTCGTCGACGGCCAGGGTGGGGTCGAGCTGCTTGCTCAGGCCGAGCACCCAGGCCAGCGCGAAGAGCGCGTCGTGGTGCAGCACGAACGACCGGTGGTCGCCCTTGCCGCCCATCACGAACTGCCACTCCGGCGGGGTGACCATGTCGACCAGGTGCGAGCCGAGCAGCCAGCTCATCGCCGCCTGCGGGGGCATCCCGAAGCAGCGGGCCAGGATCAGGTGCAGCACCGCGATCCTCGCCTCGATCTCCCCGGTCGGGCGCAGGTCGATCTGGTCACCCGGTTCCCAGACGAGGGGAAACTGGGCCGGCGGCAACGGCAGGCCCAGCCGGGACAGCTCGTCCAGGCTCGCCTCGCGCACCTCACGTGGGTCGGGGGCAGCAACGCTCACGGCGGATCTTCCTGTCTGCTCGCGCCGGCGCAAGGCCGGTTGTCCCCCCTTGGCCTGCGACAATAGCGCTCCCAGGTGACTGGCACCACGCCAGGGCGACAGCGAATCGATCAGCCGACGCGTTCGATGACCAACGACGTCGCGGCCGGGGCCGTCGACGCGATCCGCACCGCGTCGGCGGCCTCGGTCAGCGCGGCCGGAATCCGCGTCGCGTCCTCGGCACGCAGCTCGTAGAGCGGGTCACCGGCCCGCACCTCGTCACCCGGGCGCTTGTGCAGCACCACACCGGCCGGCACGCTCACCGGGTCCTCCTTGCGGGCCCGACCCGCGCCGAGCCGCCACGCGGCAACCCCCATGGCGTACGCGTCGACAGCCGCGACGTAGCCGTCCCGCTCGGCGCGGACGACCTCCACCTCGGCGGTCGTTGGCATCGGCGCGTCCGGGTCGCCGCCCTGGGCCCGGATCATCGCCCGCCAGGAGTCCATCGCCCGACCATCACGCAGCGCCGCCGCCGGGTCGGCGTCCGGCAGGCCGGCGGCGTCGAGCATCTCCCGGGCCAGGGCGAGGGTCAGCTCCACCACGTCGGCCGGTCCGCCGCCGGCCAGCACCTCGACCGACTCGGTCACCTCGACCGCGTTGCCGATCGCCAGGCCCAACGGGGTGGACATGTCGGTGAGCAGGGCGACGGTCCGCACACCGTGCGCCCCGCCCAGCTCGACCATGGTGCGCGCCAACTCACGGGCCTGGTCGACGGACTTCATGAAGGCGCCGGAGCCGACCTTGACGTCGAGGACCAGCGCGCCGGTCCCCTCGGCGATCTTCTTGCTCATGATCGAGCTGGCGATCAGCGGGATCGCCTCCACGGTGCCGGTCACGTCGCGCAGCGCGTACAGCTTGCGATCGGCGGGCGCGAGCCCGGCACCGGCCGCGCAGATCACCGCACCGACGTCGTCGAGCTGGGCGATGAACTCGTCGTTGCTCACCGTGGCCCGCCAGCCCGGGATGGACTCCAACTTGTCCAGCGTGCCGCCGGTGTGTCCGAGACCCCGGCCGCTGAGCTGCGGCACCGCCGCGCCACAGGCCGCCACCAGCGGGGTGAGCGGCAGAGTGATCTTGTCGCCGACGCCGCCGGTGGAGTGCTTGTCGACAGTCGGCCGGCGTACCGCCGACAGGTCCAGCCGCTCACCGCTGGCGATCATCGCGGCGGTCCACCGGGCGATCTCCGGCGCGGTCATGCCGTTGAGCAGGATCGCCATCGCCAGCGCGGACATCTGCTCGTCGGCGACAACCCCCCGGGTGTACGCGTCGACCACCCAGTCGATCTGCGCGTCCGACAGCACGCCCCCGTCCCGCTTGACCCGAATAACGTCCACAGCAGCAAAACCACTCATCAAATGATCTTTCCTAAGTCGTCGAATGGCGAGACCGACGTACGGCCGATGACCACGTCGGGGCGGGGGCCACTCAAGACCACCGCACCGGGATCTCCACAGGCGGCTCACCCTCACCAGCCCAGAAGATCGTGCCGGTCTCGTCGACCACCACCACCCGGGGCGTCCGGGCCAGACCCCAGGTGATCGCCTCGGCCGGCTGGTCCCAGCTCGGCGCTTCCTCCAGCACCCCGGTCTCGGCACCGGCGTCGTCTCCGGCCGACCGCTCCCAGTACGCCGTCCAGACCTGCTGACCAGCGGACATGTCCGGGTGCACGAAGACGGTGCCGCGCCCGCGCCAGGCAGCGAGCCGCTCCGGGACCACCGGCACCGGCGTCTCACCGGTGACGGCCTCCAGGTCCTCCACGCCGAAGGCGTGCGGCAGCAGCTCGGCCATCCGCAGTGGCCGGGTCTTGCTCTCGATCAGGCACTCCGGCCCGCCGTGCTCCCAGAGCAGCTGCCGGCACCGGCCGCACGGCATCAACGGCTCGCCGGTCGCGTCGACGCAGGAGAGCGCGACGAGCCGACCGCCACCGGTGGCGTGCAGGCTGGACACGACCCCGCACTCGGCGCAGAGCGTCACCCCGTACGCGGCGTTCTCCACGTTGCAGCCGACCACCACCCGGCCGTCGTCGACCAGCGCGGCGGCGCCGACCGGGAACGTCGAGTACGGCGCGTACGCGTGCCGCATCGCTTCGGTGGCGGCAGCGCGCAACTGCGCCCAGTCAATGTCGGTCATGTCATCATTCTGCCGAAGTAGCCCAGGTCAGAAGCGGGCAGGGCCGGGTCCCCGGCCCTGCCCGCAGCGGTCTGTGGTGATGGTGGTCAGCCCTTGATGTACGGCTTGCCGTCGGCGGCCGGTGCCCGGACCCGGCCAACCAGCCCGGCGACGGCCAGGATGGTCGCCAGGTAGGGCAGCATGGCCAGGAACTGGCTGGGGATCGAGCTGCTGATCGCGCCCAGGTAGGTGGCGAGCTGGTCGGCGAACCCGAAGAAGAGGGCGGCGAGCAGCGCGCCGGTCGGGTTCCACCGGCCGAAGATCAGCGCGGCCAGGGCGATGAAGCCCTTACCACCGATCATGTTCTTGGTGAACGAGTAGAGCGCCAGCGTGTAGGACGCGCCGCCGATGCCGGCGACCACACCGGCCAGCAGGACGTTGCGGTAGCGCACCCGCAGCACCTTGACGCCGAGCGTGTCGGCCGCGATCGGGTGCTCGCCGACGGACCGGGTACGCAGCCCCCACCGGGTGCGGAACAACGCGATGTGGATCACCAGGACCAGGAGCAGCCCGAGGTAGAGGAAGATGTTGCCGCGGAACAACGCTGGCCCGAGCACCGGGATGTCCTTCAGCAGCGGGATCTCCCAGTTGCTGAAGCGGGGCGCGCTGTTGTACCTCGCGGCGTCGGTCTGCATCAGCCGCTCGTAGAGGAAGCCGGTGACGCCGACCGCCAACAGGTTCAGCACGATGCCCATGACGACCTGGTCGACCAGGTAACGGATGGCGAAGACGGCGAGCAGCAGCGAGATGAACGCGCCGCCGATGGCGGCGGCGACCAGGCCCACCCAGACGCTGCCGGAGATGCTGCCGAAGAGGGCGCCGCTGAACGCGCCCATCAGCAGCTGACCCTCGATCGCCACGTTGACCACGCCGGAGCGTTCGCAGAGCACACCGGCGAGCGCGCCAAAGATCAACGGCAGGGCCAGGATGAAGGTGCCCCGGATGATGTTGACCAGCGGCATGAAGTTCTGCCCGGTCGGTGCGGCGGAGATCTGCCAGCAGAGGAACGACAGCACGAAACCGACCAGCCCGACGGCGAGCACGGGAAGGAACCACCGCTTCGGCACCCCGGCGAGGAGCGCCGCACCGGCGGCGATCGCGATGATCCCGAACAGGATCGCCCCGATCGTGCCGTTGATCTCCAACGCGGCGCCGGCCGCGTCGTCGCTGAGGGTGAACCGGGCCTGCTGGTCGGTGGCGAGCGCGCCGAAGAGCACCGCGGACAGCAGACCGAGCCCCAGCAGCGTGAGGCCGACCTTGCGGCTGCGGGTCCAGAAGCCCTCGTCTACCGGGGCGACGGCGATGTCGGGGACAGCCATGGTGGACATCAGTTACCAGCCCTTCGCCAGGCTCGTCTGCAACCGGGCGGCGCGGGCGGCCCGGAGCTGGAAGATCGCCTTCACCAGGGCCGGCGCGGCGATGAAGATGACGATCAGCGCCTGGAGCACCGTCACCAGCTCCAGCGAGATCCCGGAGTACGACTGCATCCGGTTACCACCGGCCTGCAGCGCCCCGAACAGCAGCGCGGCGAGCAACACCCCCCAGGGCTTCACCCGCCCGAGCAGCGCCACCAGGATGCCGTCGAAGCCGATCTGCGCGACCACCAGCGGGGTCAACGCGCTGGCGGTCGAGCCGAGCACCATGTTCGAGCCGCCGAGGCCGGCCAGGATGCCGGCAAAGACCATGATCAGGATGTACGTCCGGGTGACGCTGATGCCGGCGGTCCGGGCGGCGTCCGGGTTGGCACCGACCGCACGCAGCTCGAAGCCGAGCGTCGAGCGGTTGAGCAGCCAGGCGACCGCCCAGGTGGCCAGCACGGCGAGCAGGATGCCGGCGTGCACCCGCAGGTTGTCGCCGAGCAGTCGGGGCAGCTGGGCGGAGGTGTCCACCGCCTTGCTGATCGCGTCGGTACGGGTCGGGTCCTGCACGCCGTTCTGCACGATCAACCAGGTGAGGAAGTACGTGGCGACGTAGTTCAGCATGATCGTGTTGATCACCTCGTGCGCGCCGGCCCGGGCCTTGAGGATGCCGGGGATGAAACCCCAGATCGCTCCGCCCAGCGCGCCGGCCAGCACCGCCACCAGCAGGTGCAGGCCCGGCGGCAGCGGCAGCAAGAAGCCGGCCAGCGCCGCCATGATCACGCCGATGGTGGCCTGGCCCTGGGCGCCGATGTTGAACAGGCCGCCACGGAAGGCCAACGCCACCGACAGACCGGTGAAGACCAGCGGCGCCGCGTAGGTCAGCGTCTCCGAGATCGGCGCGAGCACCGCCTGCCAGCCGTTGGCGCCGTCCAGCCAGCCGGAGAACGCCTCGGGGTCGAAGATCGAGCCCTTGAACAGGTTCGCGTACGCCTCGCTGACGAGCGTCCAGCTGGAGTTGATCGCGTCGGACGGGCGGGAGGTGATGTACGAGTACGTGGAGAGCACGTCGGGATCAGAAATGATCATCAGCACCGCGCCGACCACGATCGCCAACACCAGCGACAGCAGGGTCACCGTGAAGGTGTTGGCCGCCCAGAGGTTGTCCAGGAACAGCCGACCCAGGCTCGGCTTCGACCCCGGCTCCGGCTTCGTCGCCGGGCGGTCCGGCTCGGTCGCCACCTCGGCCCGTTCGGTGTTGCCGAGCGCGTTCTGCGCCGCCTGCGCCTCGCTCGCCGGCTCCTTGTCCGGCGAGCCGGACTGCGGGTTGGGTGAGTCGCTCATGCCGTCACTCCGCTTCGCTGCGTGACGCCATGAGGCACCAACGCCCTGCAACACCGATTCACTCGCTGCCGCTCGCTCATGCCGTCACTCCGCTTCGCTGCGTGACGCCATGAGGCACCAACGCCCTGCAACACCGATTCACTCGCTGCCGCTCGCTCATGCCTCGTCCTCGCTCGCGGAGCCCGGGTCGCTCGCCGGGCTCCCGTCGGTGGCCGGCCCGTCGCCGGGCACGGCGTCCGTGTTGCGCTCGTTCGCCGCGTCCGGGGTGATGCCGGCCATCAGCAGGCCGATCTCCTCACGAGGGGTGTCCGGGCCGACGATGCCGATGATGCGACCGCGGTACATCACCGCGATCCGGTCGGCCAACCCGATCACCTCGTCGAGTTCGCTGGAGACCACCATGACGGCGGTGCCGACGTCCCGTTCGTGGATGATCTGGCTGTGGATGAACTCGATCGACCCGACGTCGACGCCACGGGTCGGCTGGGCGGCGATGAGGAGCTTCAGCGGCCGGGACAGCTCCCGGGCCACGATCACCTTCTGCTGGTTGCCGCCGGAGAGAGTGCCCACCGCCGCGTCGGCCGATGACGTGCGGACGTCGAACTGCTCGATCCGCTCCTTCGCCGAGGCGGCGATCGCGTCCGGCTTGAGCGCGAGCCCGGCACCGAACGGCGGCCGGTCGTAGATGTCCAGCACCAGGTTCTCCGCGACGCTGAACTCCTTGACCAGGCCGTCCACGCTGCGGTCCTCGGGCACGTAGCCGACGCCCGCCCGGAGCACCCGCTTGGGCTTCCAGCCGTTGATCCGGTCGCCGACCAGGCTGACCGTGCCGCCGAGCACCGGGCGTAGGCCCATGATCGCCTCGATCAGCTCGGTCTGACCGTTGCCCTGGACGCCCGCCACGCCGAGCACCTCACCCGCCCGCACGGTCAGGTCGATGCCGTCGACGGCGCGGATCTGCCGGTCGTCGTCGACGACGAGCCCGGACACCTCCAGCACCGGCTCGCCCGGAGTGGCCGGGGTCTTGTCGACGGTGAGCCGGACGTTGCGCCCGACCATCAGCGCGGCCAACTCGTCCCGGCTGGCCTCCGGCGAGGCGGTGCCCACCGTCTTTCCGCGTCGGATCACGGTGATCCGGTCGGCGATGGCCTTGACCTCGCCAAGTTTGTGGGTGATGAAGACGATCGACTTGCCGGCCGCCTTGAGCGACCGCATCACCGTCAGCAGTTCCTCGGTCTCCTGGGGGGTGAGCACCGCGGTCGGCTCGTCCAGGATGAGCAGGTCGACGTCGCGGGTGAGCGCCTTGACGATCTCGACGCGTTGCTGGATGCCGACCGGCAGGTCCTCGATCACCGCGTCCGGGTCGACCCGCAGGTTGTAGCGCTCGGACACCTCGGTGACCTCGCGCCGGGCCCGCCGCCGGTCCAGGAAACCGGCGATGCCGCCTCGGACCTGCTCGGCGCCGAGCATGATGTTCTCGGTGACGGTGAAGACCGGCACCAGCATGAAGTGCTGGTGCACCATGCCGATCCCGGCACCGATCGCGTCGGATGGGCCCTTCAGCTTCAACGGCTTGCCGTCGACCAGGATCTCGCCCTCGTCAGGCTGGTAGAGCCCGTAGAGCACGTTCATCAGGGTCGACTTGCCCGCGCCGTTCTCGCCGAGCAGGGCATGAATCTCTCCAGGCTCCACCGTCAGGTCGATGTGGTCGTTGGCGACCAGATCACCGAACCGCTTGGTGATGCCGCGCAGTTCGAGTCTCAGCGCAACCTCCTGGAGTGCGAGCGATGGTGCAGCCTAGCTGCCGTCAACCCGGCCGGAGCGGCCCGGCTGACGTGGTGCGCGATCGGCCGCTCCGACCCCACGGTCACCCGCAGGGCCGAAGCGGCCGATCGGTCGTACCTGTCCCCCGCCGACCTCCCCGATGATCTCACCGGGGGAGCCGTGCGGTTGTCACTTGGTCGGCTGAGCCTTCGAGGTGACGGTGATGGTGCCAGCGGCGATGTCCGCCTTGATCTTGTCGACCTCGGCCTTCAGCTCGGCCGGAACCTTGCTGTCGAAGTCGTGGTACGGGGCGATCGAGACACCGTTGTTGGCCAGGGTGCCGACGAAGCCCGGGTTGGCCGGAAGCTTGTCACCGGCGGCGGCCTTCACCACGGCCTCCTTGACGGCGTCCGGGATGTTCTTGACCACCGTGGTGATGATCGCCGAGCAGTCCGGGGTGCTCTCGCAGCCGTCGACGTCCACCCAGATGGTGCTGTACTTGCCACCCGAGGCCTTGGCGGCGGCGGTGGTGCCGAGGCCGGAGCCGCCGGCGACCGGCATGATGATGTCCGCACCCTGGGCGACCAGCGCGTCGGAGACCTTCTTGCCCTCGTCCTGCTTGTCGAAGGCGTTGGAGAAGGAGCCCTTCTGGGTCTCCTTGTTCCAGCCCAGCGCCTGGACGTTCTTGCCCTTGGTCTTGTTGTAGTGCGCGACGCCGTCGACGAAGCCGTCCATGAAGATCGTCACCGGCGGGATCGGCACCGCACCGTAGGTGGCCACCTTGCCGGACTTGGTCATTCCGGCGGCCAGGTAACCGGCCTGGAACGCGGCCTGCGCGGTGTCGAACTGCATCGGGTAGACGTTGGCGTCACCCGGGTTCGCGTCGACAATGCCGAACTCCTGGTTCGGGTTCGCCTTGGCGATCTTCGAGGTGGCGTTGGACATCAGGCCACCGACCGCCAGGATGAAGTCGCACTTCTGGTTGACGAACTGCGTCAGGTTCGGCTCGTAGTCGGCCTCCGCCTTCGACGCCACGTACTTGATGTCGATGTTGTCGTTGGCGGCCTTGGCCTCCTGCAGGCCCTTCCAGGCCGAAGCGTTGAACGACTTGTCGTCGATGCCGCCGACGTCGGTCACCATGCAGGCGCTGAACTTCTTGGCGCCACTGCCGGCGTTGTTGTCATCCTTGGGCGCCTCGCCACAAGCGGCGGCGGTGAGCGCGAGCCCACCCACCGCGAAGATCGAGGCGATCCGCATCCCACGCACCGAGCGCAAGACGTCTCCTTCCCATTGCTCACCGCGCCTTGTGCGGTGGCAGCCCATCAGCCGGCCTGCGGGTGTGCCGCCGGCTGTCCCACGTTACGGACGGGAGCGTACGCCCGCGTCCACCCACCGGCCGACAATCGTGCACGACTGTTGAGCGCCTGTTACCCGGGTGTAACCCTTGCGTGGGGCAAGTCACTCTTCGTGCTGGTAACCGAGCGCCAAGGTGTCCGCAACGTCCGTTTCCGGAGGCGCTCACCCTCCCCGGACGTTACCGCCAAAAGACCGCTACCGCCGCGTTGACCAGGGTCAGGCCGACGATTGCGAGGAAGTGACCACGGTTGACCGCGTCCCGCTTCCGGGAGAAGAAGACCATGACGAAGATCAGCAGCGCGATCACCAACTTCGTCACAAGTTTCGCCGGTGCCGGCTCGTCGCCGTCACGTAGCGGCGCGGACAGGCCCAGCCCGGTCAGCAACTGGATCACCGCGCCCCAGAGCATGGCCTGGTTGATCCGCAGCCGACCGCTGGCGTACTGGGCGATCGAGCCGCCGAGCAGCAGGGCGAACCCGATCAGATGGACGTAGAGGAGGATGAGTCTGAGAGCTTCCACGCTCGCCATACTCCCCTATGAACGACGGATCGTAGTAGCGGGATCCGCCGACAGGCGCGAATCAGTCGATCAACCGGTCGTTCCCGGGGTGGAACCGGACATGGCCGGCTCGCGCGGCTGGTCGAGCACCGTCTGCGACCCGGCTCGGCTGTCACCGCCGAACGCGACGGCGACCCATCCGGCAAGGCTCACCGCAGCCAGGAGCACCACCGGCAGCGTCACCCGGTTCACCGAGGTCGCCAGCCACCACTGGATCTCGTTCGGGCCGGACAGGTAGGTCCCGATCAGAACCGCCAGGTAGTAGCCGTTGGCCGCCCACACCCAGCCGTCCGCCGCCAGCCCGGCGGCATGACGCCGCCCCCGCAGGAAGAGGGTGCCGATCAACGCCACCACCGCGGCGCCCACCAGCAGCGGACCAACCACGTCCCACAACGCCGCGACGGTGAACTGGAAGCGTTCCACCACCCCCGCGTCCCGAGCATCCGAGGTGCCGCTGGTGATGTCCGACTGGGCGTCCAACAGGCGGGCCAGCACCGCCCAGGCACCCCCGGCCAGCACCGGCAGCCACACCAGCGCCGCCCGCCGCAGGTCGGCGCGGCCCCGCACGGTGACCAGCACGGCCAGGCCCGCGACGGCGATCAGCCCCTCGTTCTTACTGAGCGCCGCGACGGTCAACAGCACCAGCGGCACCGCGGGTCGGCGCAGCGGATCCGCACCGAGCAGCAGCGCCACCGCCGCACCGGCGAAGGCGGTGGACCAGAGCGCGTCGGCGAGACCACCGGTCACTGCGTACGGGACGTTCGCCCAGGTTGCCAGGCCCACCGCGATGGCCAGCGCCCAGGCCACCCGCGCGGACACCCGGTTCAGCGCGCGTCGGACCAGGTAGACCAGCATCGCGACCGCCGAGACGGTGACCAACGTGCCGACGAGCTGAGCGGTACGGAAGTCCGGCTCGACGACGCTCCACACGGCGGCGACGGGCGCGGAGGCGAACGGCGGGTAGTCGGTGTGCGAGAAGACGAAGGCGGGGCTGCCGATCGTCGCCCGCGCGTACTCGCTGCCGTTGGCGAAGTAGCCGGCGTGCAGCCACCAGATGGAGTGGGCGTCCCACTGGAAGGCCGGCTCGAAGATCATGAAGCACGGTGGGAGCAGTGGCAGCGCGATCAGCAGGGCGTGCGACCACCCCCCGTACGGTGCCGACTCGCCGGGGCGGCGCGACAGCCACCAGGCGCCGGCCGCCCCGGCGACCAGCACCAGCGCGAGCCAGAGCAACAGCGGACCGCCGACGACCAGCATCAGGACCACCGCGACAGTGCTCAGGAGCGCCGCCGTCACCGGCGCGAAGAGCACTGCGAGGAAGGGACTGCGCAGCACCGCGAAGGCCAGCGGAAAACCGGCGGCGAGGAGGGCGAGCACGGCGAGCATCGAGGTGAGAGCCATGTCGTCAGCCGACCTTCCGGACGACCAGCCGCACGCCCGGGCTGGTCGGCCGCTTCCGCTGCACCGTGGTCACGCCCACCGAGTAGTCCCGCGGACCCACCTGGACGACCACACATCCGCGCAGCACGGCAAGCTCACTCAACCGCTGTTGCCAGAGGTCCTTGTTCGCCCGGGCCGGGGTGAGCGAGATCCGGCTGCCGGCGGGCACCTGCTCGACGAACTGCTGCCAGAGCGTCTCCAGATCCACCTGATGCTGGAGGGCCGGAAGGTCGTGTTCCCGGTCGGTCATGAAGGCGACGCCACGACCGGTGGCCTGCACGGCGCCCTGGGCGGTCAGCAGGAGGCAGCCCACACCGACGAGCGCCACGACGACCCGGGCGACCGTGGTCGGGTCCCGACGCTTCGTGCTGGTCATCGGTCAGCGAGGGTCTTGGCGGGGATGCCGCCGGGACGACGCCGGGCTCGTTCCCGGCCCAGGATCCACAACGCCTCGATGCCGTCCCGCCAGGTGATCTTCTTGCCCTCCGCGCGGCCCCGCGCCCGGTAGGTGATCGGCACGTCGTAGGGGCGGATCTGCCGGCGCAGCAGCTTGCCGGTCACCTCGGCCTCCATGCCGAACCCACGCGACCGGATGTTCAACGACCGGAACAGCTCCACCGGCATCAGTTTGAAGCACGTCTCCACATCGCCGATGTAGGAATTGAAAAGAATGTTCGCCGCCGTGGTGACGCCGCGGTTGCCGACCACGTACCAGAAGCTGTAGGCGCTGTGGCTGCCGAAGGTGCGGTTGCCGTAGACGACTGTCGCCTGCCCCTCCAACACCGGCGCCAACAGCTGAGGGATGTCCTGGGGGTCGTACTCCAGGTCGGCGTCCAGGATCACCATGTACTCGCCCCGGGCGTTGTCCACAGCGGTCCTGATCGCCGCGCCCTTGCCCGCGTTGCGCGGGTGGGTCACGACCCGCAGCCGCGCGTCATCCATTCGACCGAGGATCTCGGCGGTCTCGTCAGTGCTGCCGTCGTCGACCACCACGATCTCGATCTCGCACGGGTACTGCACGGCGAGGGCCTGCTTCAGGGCCTCCCCGACGCGTTCCGCTTCGTTGTAGACCGGCATCAAGATCGACAGTTGCACGAGAGTCTCCCCGGGAACAGCACCGGACGGCGGATGAAGGGCGGCGGGCCACCAGCGGCCAGTGAAACAAAAGCGCCACACGTTCGCTGGCCCGCTCTCGCTGAGCAACGTCAGCACGGCGCCGGAGCACCCTACCGCGCCCCACCGGAGATCGACCGCCCCCGGTCTCACCCCTTGACGGCTCCCGAGGTCAGCCCGGAGACGATGTACCGCTGGAGAAACTGGAAGACCAGCACCGTCGGGATCGCGGTGAGCAGGGTGCCGGCCGCGAAAATGCCGAAGTTGTTGTTGCGCTCGTTGCCCTCCAACAGGCCGTACATCCCCACCGCCAGGGTCTTGGAGTCGCTACTGGTGAGGAAGACGTTGGCCATCAGGAACTCGTTGATGGTGCCGATGAAGGCCAACAGCCCGGCCACCGCCAGGATCGGCGCCACCAGCGGCAGCATGATCCGGAAGAAGACCTGGGCGTGCGACGCGCCGTCCATGGTCGCCGACTCGTCCAACTCCCGGGGCAACGTGTCGAAGAAACCCTTCATCAGCCAGGTGTTCACCCCGAGCGCGCCACCCAGGTAGAGCAGCAGCAGACCCCACGGGGTGTTGAAACCGATCGACGGCCACAGGTCGGTGATCGTGCCGAAGATCAGATAGATCGCCACGATCGCCAGGAACTGCGGAAACATCTGCACCAGGAGCAGCGACAGCAGCCCCACCCGCCGGCCGCGGAACCGCATCCGGGAGAAGGCGTACGCGGCGAGCGCCGAGAGGAACACCGACGCGAACGCCGCCAACCCGGCGATCAGCAACGAGTTGAGGAACCACCGCCCGAAAGCGGTCCGCTCGAACAACCCACCGACATTGTCCAGCGACACCCCGCCGGTCGGCACCAACTCGGTGGTGGACAACGTACCGAGCGGGTTGAGTGCCGCGGACACCACGAACACGATCGGGAACAGGCTGAACAACACGGCGAGCACGGCGACCAGGTGCCGCCAGCCGACCTGGGCGAACCAGCGGCCACGCCGCCGGCCGGCCTGGTTGAGGTTGAGGCTTGTCACGCGTACACCTCTTCCTGTTTGCGGGTCCGCCGGAAGCCGACCGCGGAGACCACCGCGACGATGGCGAAGATGAACACCGAGATGCCGGCGGCGAAGCCGAGCTGCGCCCCCTGGCCGCCGAAGGCGAGCCGATAGGTGTACGTGATCAGCAGGTCGGTGGCGCCGTTCGTCGGGTTGTCGGCGGGGAAGGGCGCACCGTCGGTGGTCAGGTAGATCGCGTTGAAGTTGTTGAAGTTGAACGCGAACGACGAGATCAGCAGCGGCGAGAGCGCTACCAGCAACAGCGGCAGGGTGACCGCGCGGAAGGACTGCCAGGGTGACGCCCCGTCGACCGAGGTGGCCTCGGTCAGCTCGCGCGGGATGGCCTGCAACGCACCGGTGGCCACCAGGAACATGTACGGGTACCCGAGCCAGAGCTGCACCAGGATGACCGCGAAGCGGGCCGTCCACGCCTGACCGAACCAGTCAACGTCCAGCCCGAACAGGTTGTTGATCAGCCCGAAGTCGGCGTTGAACATGTCCCGCCAGGCCAGCAGCATCGCGAACGACGGCATGGCGTACGGCAGGACCAGCAGCACCCGGTAGAGATTGGTGCCGCGCATCCGGGCCGAGTGCAGCGCGACCGCGATCAGCATGCCGAGCAGGAACGTCCCACCGGTGGAGCCGATGGCGAAGGCGAAGTTCCAGATCAGGGTGCTGAGGAAGGGGCCGGAGACGTTCTTGTCGGTGAGCACACGGGTGAAGTTGGTCAGCCCGGCGTTGACCTTCCAGCCCTGGGCCAGCCGCTCACCGTCGGCGGCGACGAAGGCACCCGCCTCGTCGTCGGCGGTCCAGGTCCGCCCGGTCTCGGCGTCGCGGACGCAGTCGCAGGCGGCGTCGTACGCCCGCACCGCCTTGCCCTCGTACGCGCGGGACAGGCCGCTGGAGCGCAGCGCGCCACCGGGGGTGGGCACCACCAGGTCGGTGATCTCCTTGCTGCGGGAGCTGGCCTGGCCGATGTTCAGCACTGTGTACCCGGCGGCGGCGGTGACCCTCCCGCCGGTGGCGACCGTGACGTCGGCACTGTCGAGTCGGCGCAGCCCGTCGCTGTCACCGACGGAGACCGCGCCGGTGCCCGGGTCGGTGACCAGGAAGACCAGCGCACCGGTGGCCGGGTCGCCGGTGGTGGCGATCGTCAGGGCGTACTCGGCGGATCCGGGTACCTGGGTGACCGACGAGGACTCGATGGCGACGATCGCGTCGTCCTTGCTGCCCCGGTGCCCGTCCCCGAAGTTGGTGAAGGCGGTGCTGGCGGTGTAGAGCACCGGGATGACCTGGAAGGCGATCAGGAACAGGGTTCCCGGGACCAGGTACTTGGCGGGGACGTGCCGACGGGTGAGGTACAGGTAGAACAGCCCGGCGGTGGACGCCACCAGCAGCGCCAGGCCGACCCACATCTCGGCGGCGACGAGCGGGAACGCCGCCCAGACGGCGACACCGGCGGTCAGGCCGAGCAGGAGCACCTTGCCGGCGAGCCCGGTGAGGGTGATCGGCGCGTGGTCACGTGTGGCACGGGAGCGCGGGGGTGGGGAGCCGGCGGGCTCCCGGCCCGGGGCCTGCGTGGCAGACCCCGGGCCGGACAGCGGCGTACTCATTACTTGATCTGGCCGGAGATCGTCTTGCCGGCGGCGGTGATGGTGCTGGTCGGGTCCGCCCCACCGATGACGGCGGCCTCGGCCTTGCCGAACGGGTCCCAGATCGCGGCCATCGCCGGAATGGCCGGGAGCACCTGCCCGTTCCTGCCCGCCTCCTGGAACTTGGCCAGGTCCGCGTCGGCGCCCTTGACCTGGTCGAGGGCGGCGGTCAACGCCGGCGGCCGGGGCTCGGCGTTGTACAACGCGACAGCCAGCTCGGGCGTGGTGGTGTAGTTGGCCACGAACTCCTGGGCCAGCGCCTTGTTGGTGCCCTTGGCCGCGACGTAGAACGCCTGCACGCCCACGAACGGCTGGGCTTCCCTGCCGCCGGCGAAGCCGGGGATCGCCGAGATGTCGTACGAGATGCCGGCCTTCTTGACGTCGGCCACGGCCCACGGTCCGGAGACCAGGTACGCGCACTTCTTGCCGGTGAAGGTGGCGATCGAGTTGGTGTCCGCGATGGAGCGCTTGAGCACACCCGCGCCCTTCTCGCCGAGCGCGCCGATCTTCTTGAAGGCCTCGATGGACTCGGGCTTGCCCACGCCCAGGTCCTTCGGGTCGTAGTCGCCGTTGGCGCCGGTGCCGAAGAGGTATCCGCCGGCCGAGCTGTAGAGCGGGTAGATGTGGTAGGCGTCGCCGTTCTGGCCGACCTGGAGGCAGAGCGTCTCGGTGACCTTCTTCGACGCCGTGAGCTGCTTGCCCTTGGCGACCAGGTCCTCAATGGTCTTCGGCGCCTCGGGGGCCAGTTCGGTGTTGCGGATCAGCGCCAGGTTCTCCTGCGCGTACGGCACGCCGTAGAGCTGGCCGTTGAAGGTGACCGCCTTGACGGCTGTCGCGTTGAAGGCGCTCTTCTGGTCGGCGGCGAGCTGCACCGGGTCGATGGCGCCGTTCTGCACCAGGTTGCCGATCCAGTCGTGTGCGCCGACCACGACGTCCGGCCCGCTGCCCTGTTGGGACGCGGTGACGAAGTTGGTCTGCAGGTCCTTGCTGACGGCCTGGACCTCGACGGTGACGCCGTTCTCCTGGCCGAACTTCTCGGCGAACGGCTTGAGGGCGGCGGTCCGCTTGTCGTCCGCCCAGATGACCATCTTGCCGCCGGCTGCCTTGGGGGTGTCCTTCGCGGCCGGCTCGTCGCTGTCGCCACCGCAGCCCGAGGCGGCGAGCGCCAGGGCGAAGAGGGCGACCACACCCGCGGTACGGATGCGCATCGGTGCTCCTGTCGTCATGGCGGGTCCGCCGGGGGAGGGCGGCCGGCCAGTGGAAAGTCTGGAAGTTCTTGCCAACCGACGCATGATGTTGCGCCGCTGCTCGCGCATGTTGCGGGGACGTTAGCAAGACGTTGCAGATTATGGAAGGGCTTGCAAAGCACTCCGCAAGAACTTGCCGGTGGGCTAAAGTGCCGCCATGCGCGCTCGACTGTCCGACATCGCCCAGCAGGCCGAAGTCAGCGAGGCCACGGTGTCGCGGGTGCTCAACGACCGCCCCGGCGTGGCAGCGGAGACCCGCCAGGCCGTCCTCACCGCCCTCGACGTGCTCGGATACGAGCGCCCGGCCCGACTGCGTAAGCGCAGCGCCGGCCTGGTCGGCCTGGTGGTACCGGAGCTGGACAACCCGATCTTCCCCGCCTTCGCCCAGGTCATCGAGTCCACCCTGGCGCAGAGCGGGTTCACCCCGGTGCTCTGCACCCAGACCGCCGGCGGGGTGACCGAGGACGAGTACGTGGAGATGCTGCTGGACCGGCAGGTCTCCGGGATCGTCTTCGTCTCCGGCCTGCACGCCGACACCGCCGCCAACCACGACCGCTACCGGGCGCTGCTCGCCCGGCCGTTGCCGGTCGTGATGATCAACGGGTACGTGCCCGGCATCGGCGCACCCTTCGTGTCCTGCGACGACCGGGAGGCGGCCGAACTCGCCGTCGCCCACCTGGTCGCGCTCGGACATCGGAGGATCGGCCTGATCACCGGCCCGGACCGGTTCGTCCCGGTGCAGCGCAAGGTCGCCGGCTGGCGATCCGCGATGACCCGACTGGCCGGCGTCGCCGAAGCCGACCTGGGCCCACTCGCCGAGCTGTCACTGTTCGGAGTGGAGGGTGGCGAGGCGGCGGCCGGGCGACTGCTGGACCGCGGCGTCACCGGTGTGGTCTGCGGCTCCGACCTGATGGCGCTCGGCGCGGTCCGGGCCGCCCGCCAACGCGGCCTCAACGTGCCCGACGGCCTCTCCGTGGTGGGTTACGACGACTCACCGCTGATGGCCTTCACCGACCCGCCGCTGACCACCATGCGGCAACCGGTCACCGCGATGGCGGTGGCCGCCGTCCGGGCACTGGTGGACGAGATCAACGGGCACGGCGCCCCGCATTCGGAGTACCTGTTCCGCCCGGAGCTGGTGGTTCGCGGCTCCACGGCTGTCGCACCGAGTTCCGCACGCCTTTCTTACGCAAGATCTGCTTGACTCTTGCAGCGGCCGGCCGGCATATTGCTCGAATGATCAGCGCCGCCACCCCACCGCCCGCCGCCGACGACTGGTGGCGTTCCGCGGTCGTCTACCAGGTGTACGTCCGCAGCTTCGCCGACAGCGACGGCGACGGCATCGGCGACCTCCAGGGCATCCGGCAGCGCCTGCCGTACCTGCGCGACCTCGGGGTGGACGCGCTCTGGCTGACCCCCTTCTACACCTCGCCCATGATCGACGGCGGGTACGACGTGGCCGACTACCGCGACGTCGACCCGATGTTCGGCACCCTCGACGACTTCGACGCGATGATCACCGACGCGCACGCCCACGGCCTGCGGATCATCGTCGACCTGGTGCCCAACCACACCTCCAGCGCGCACCAGTGGTTCACCGCCGCGCTCGCCGCCGGCCCCGGCTCACCGGAGCGGGCCCGCTACCTCTTCGCCGACGGCCGGGGCGCGCACGGCGAGCTGCCCCCGAACGACTGGGAGAGCATCTTCGGCGGCCCGGCCTGGACGCGGATCCCTGACGGTCAGTGGTACCTGCACCTGTTCGACCCGTCGCAGCCCGACCTGAACTGGCGCCACCCGGAGGTCCGCGCCGAGTTCGAGGACGTGCTGCGGTTCTGGCTGGACCGGGGCGTGGACGGATTCCGCATCGACGTGGCGCACGGCATGATCAAGGCGGAAGGGCTGCCGGACGTCGGCTTCAGCTCGATGACCACCGGCCAGCGTCAGGTCGAACTGCTCGGCAAGGGCCGGTTGCCGTACTTCGACCAGGACGAGGTGCACGAGATCTACCGCGCCTGGCGGCCCATCCTGGACAGCTACCCGGGCGGCCGGATGGCGGTCGCGGAGGCATGGGCCGAGACGCCGCAGCGGCTGGCCCGCTACATCGGCCCGGACGAGTTGCACCAGGCGTTCAGCTTCGACTTCCTCGACGCCACCTGGTCGGCCGACTCGTTCCGCAAGGTGATCGACACCGCGCTGGCCGAGGCGACAGTGGTCGGGGCGCCCACCACCTGGGTGTTGTCCAACCACGACAAGCAGCGGCACGTCACCCGATACGGCGACGGCCCCGAAGGACTGCGCCGAGCCCGCGCCGCCAGCCTGCTGATGCTCGCCCTGCCCGGCTGCGCCTACCTCTACCAGGGCGAGGAGTTGGGCCTGCCCGAGGTTCTCGACCTCCCCGACGAGCTACGCCAGGATCCGGCGTTCCTGCGCACCGGCGAGAGCCGGGACGGCTGCCGGGTGCCCATCCCGTGGAGCGGCGAGTTGACCCCGTACGGCTTCGGGCCGGCCGGCAGCGAGCTGAGCTGGCTACCCGCCCCGGCCCTCTGGCAGACGCTCTCCGTCGCCGCGCAGACCGGCGTGCCCGGCTCCACCCTGGAGCTGTACCGGGCGGCACTGCGGATCCGGCACGACCATCCCGCGCTCGCCCTCGACGCCGACGGGGTCACCTGGCGGGAGAGCGAACCGGGCGTGCTGGCCTTCTCCCGTACCGCCGGCACAACCGTGCTGACCTGCGTGGTCAACCTCAGCGGCGCACCGGTCCTGATCCACGGGTACGGCCAGCCGCTCGTCGCCAGCGACGAGCTCACCGAGCAGGGCACCGGTCATCTGCTGCCCATTGACGCGGCAGTCTGGTTGGAACAGCGCTGAACGGGTAACTCGTTCTCGACCTGGTCGTTCGTCGTGCCCCGCGCCGGCGGGCGACTGGGCTACCGACCCCTTGTGGTGGGGGGTGAGGTGCCACCGGCGCCGCGCGGAGTCCGCTCCGCGTGGCGCCGGTGTCCGTAGCCGGCCGGTGGTGTGGCCCGCAGGGGCCGCGGGTACGGAATCGGGCACCGTCGTTACGGAGGTGCCCCATGGTGGTACGGATCGCCCAGTGCACGCTCGACGTCGAGGACCTGGACGTGATGGTCGCGTTCTGGTCGACGGCCCTCGGCTACGAGGTCGAACGGGGTGACGACGGCAGCGCCAGGCTCCGTCCGCCCGGGCCGCCGTCCGCCACGGCGCCCACCGTGTGGTTGCAGGGCTCGGGCACCGCCAAGCGGGGCAAGAACCGGCTGCACCTCGACCTGGTCGCGGACGCGGACCCCCAGGCCGAGGTACGGCGGCTGCTGAGCCTCGGCGCGCGGCACGTCGACGTCGGGCAGACCGGGGCCGAACAGTTCACGGTGCTCGCCGACCCGGAGGGCAACGAGTTCTGCGTGCTGGACCGCGCGCCAACCCGCTGAGCCCTCACTTCGCTGTCAGCAACGCCGCGATCCGGGTGAAGCCGGCACGCACCTCGGCCTCGTCCGGCGGTTCGGCGGGCTCACCGTGACCCGCCTCGTCGGCTGCCGCGTCCAACTCCTCGTCGATCACGTCCTCGAAGTCCCCGTACAGGTCGGCCCCCTCCACCTGACGGGCCTCGTCCTCGGCGGCGACCTGCGCGGCGGCGATCTCGCTGCGGATCTCGTCGGGGGACAGCGCCGGCAGCAACGGCTCCACCACGGCCACCAACTGCTCCTCGGCCACCACCGCCTCGGCCAGGGCCAACGCGTGGGGGCGCTCGTACGGCCCGCAGACCACCGGCTCCCACTCGTCGAGGTCACCGAGCGGACCGAAGGTGATGATCCACGGCAGGCCGAGCAGCGGTGAGTCCGCCGGCAGGTCGAGTGTCATGAGTGCGCCCACCGGCTCATCATGGTCCGCGAACGCGAGCGCCGATGCGGTTCTCCGCTGTTGTCGCCCGTCCGGCGGTCCTCCGGCGCTCGTTCGGCGGTCCTCCGGCGCTCGTCCGGTGGCCCTCCCGCGCTCGTTCGGTGGTCGTTCGGCGGCTGTCTCGACGGCCGTGTTGGCCGGCCGGTCAGCCGGGACGGACAGCGTCCAGAGCGGCGCGGACCAGGGCGAGCGCCGTGGCCGGGGGCACACCGAGCCGAGCCGCCTCCGCCGCGTAGCCGGCCGCCGCCCGCTGGAGACGGTCGACGGCGTCGTCCCGCCCCGGAGCGACGAAGGTGCCATTGCGTCCCCGGGTCTCCAACAGCCCGGCCGTCTCCAACTCGCGGTAGGCGCGAGCCACCGTGTTCGCTGCCAACCGCAGGTCAGCGGCGAGCTGCCGGACGGTCGGCAGCCGAGTGCCGACCGGCAACCGGCCGTCGCCGATCAGCTCGGCCAGCTGCACCCGCACCTGCTCGTACGGGGGCACCGGCAAGTCCGCATCGACCGAGATCAGCACCTGCCCGCCTTCCGTCATCAGCCCGCCCCGCCCGGCGTACCGGGGTCGATGCCCTCGTCGACATCCTTCGGCGGCGCCGGGGTCTCCGCGAGATCCACGACCCGACCGGTGGTGCTGGTCGCGAGGAGCGCCGCGCCGAACAGCACCAACTGGTTGAGCAGGTAGAGGTAGAGCAGCAGACCGACGGCACCGGCCACCACGGTGTACGCCGGATTCCGCTCGGTCCGCACCACGTAGTATCGCCCGACCGTGTTCAGCAGGGTGATACCGATCGCCACCAGCAACACCACCGGGCGCAGCCGGGAGCGGCTCATCCGCAGCCGGGGCACGGCGAGCAGCAACGCGGTGGCGAGCACGGTGTTGACCAGCACGCTGAGCACCGCGCTGATCGTGGTCAGACCGACCGAGCCGGTGCTGCGGAGCAGGAAACGCAGCAGCGACTCCAACGCGTCGACCGCCGCGACCGACACGCCGAGCAGCACGAAGACGCCGATCATCACGCCCAGGTCGACGAGCCGCCGCACCACCAGGTTGCCCGGCTGCTGGTTGAGCCGGTACATCAGTCGCTGCGAGGATCGGATGGCCTCCACCCAGCCGATCCCGGTGAAAACCAGGATGACCAGGCCGACCACACCGACGGTGCCGCTGGAGTTGGCGATCTGCTCGGCGTCCAGGAACGGCAGATTCTCCTTGAGGAAGTCGGCCGCCGCCGCGCTGACCTCGTCGTTGTCCTCCAGGATCGCGCCGAAGACGGAGAACGCGACCAGGGCGAGGGCGAACACCGCGAAGAAGCCGTAGTAGGCGATGGCGGCGGCCAACCGGCCGGCCAGCACCTCGCCGTACAGCACGCCGGCCCGCCACACGTGGTCGAAGAGGCTCGACCGGTGGCGCGCGCCGCTCACCCAGCGGTCGATGCCCGCCTCGATCCGGCCGATCACGTTCACGCGATCATCCTCGCCGATCTCCCACCGCTGTAGTGGCAACCAGCTTCCCCTGCTCGCCGGCCGGCGCGTCGCCGCGCTTCAGTCGCCGCGCTTCAGTCGCCGCGCTTCAGTCGCCGCGCTTCAGTCGCCGAGGCAGAAGTCCCGGCGTGGCTGCCACCTGGTCTGCCCGCTGTGCGAGAAGAGGGTGAACGCGCCGACCTCGAACACCGCGGAGAAGTCGGCGAGATCCTCGTACACCTTGTCCAGGGCCTCCGGTGCCACGTCCTGAGCCACTGTGACGTGCGGATGGTACGGGAATCGGAGCTCCCGGTGCAGGCCGGGCGTCGCGGCGATGGCCGCGGCCAGCAACTCGCACTCGCTGATCCCGGCGGCCACCGCGACGAACACCACCTGGGTGACCGGACGGAACGTGCCGGTGCCCCGCAGGTGCAGCGTGAACGGCAGGTGCGCGGCGGCGACGGCGGCCAGGTGCCGCTCGACCGCAGGCAGGTTGGCCGTGCGGATCTCGGTGGGACCGAGCAACGTCACGTGCGCGGGCACCGCCAGCGGATCGCCGGCCTCGATCCGTCGCCGGGTGAGCTGGGCACCCCACGGCTCGGGGATGTCCACCGCGATGCCGATCTGGATGGTGTCGCCGGTCGGCGGCACCCCGCCACTGCGATCCACGCTTCGCGCCGCCCCTCCGACCACCGACCCGTCCACCTGTACCGCGGACCTACTCGCCGCGCACAGGCGGGAAGAACCCGACCCGCTCGTACGCGGACCGCAGGGTCGCCGCAGCCACCGCGCGGGCCTTCTCCGCGCCGGCCGCGAGCAGCTTGTCCAACTGCGCCGGATCGTCCAGGTAGGTGCGGGTGCGCTCCTGGATCGGCCGGACGAAGTCCGTCACGACCTCGGCCAGCTCCTTCTTCAGGTCGCCGTAGCCTCGGCCCGCGAACGCGGCCACCAACTCGTCGATGCTGCGGCCGCTGAGCGCCGAGTGGATGGTCAACAGGTTGGACACGCCCGGCTTGGTCTCGGCGTCGAAGACGATCTCCCGGCCGGTGTCGGTCACCGCCGAACGGATCTTCTTCGCGGACCGGGCCGGATCTTCGAGCAGGTCGATGATGCCGGCCGGCGAGGACGACGACTTCGACATCTTCGCGGTCGGGTCCTGCAGATCGGTGATCTTGGCAGTGTCCTTGACGATGTGTGGCGCGGGCACCGTGAACGTGGCGCCGAACAGCGAGTTGAACCGCTGGGCCAGATCCCGGGAGAGCTCCAGGTGCTGGCGCTGGTCCTCGCCGACCGGAACCGCGTTGGCCTGGTAGAGCAGGATGTCGGCGGCCTGGAGGACCGGATAGGTGAACAGCCCGACGCTGGCCCGCTCGTTACCCTGCTTCTGCGACTTGTCCTTGAACTGGGTCATCCGGCTGGCCTCGCCGAAGCCGGTGATGCAGCCGAGCACCCAGGCCAGCTGCGGGTGCTCGGGCACCTGCGACTGGACGAACAGGGTGCTGCGTTCCGGGTCCAGCCCGACCGCGAAGAGCTGGGCCGCGGCCACCCGGGTCCGCTGGCGCAGCAGCGCCGGGTCGTGCCCCGCGGTGATGGCGTGCAGGTCCACGACGCAGTAGAACGCGTCGTGGGTGTCCTGCAGGGCTACCCAGTGCCGCACCGCGCCCAGATAGTTGCCGAGGTGGAACGAGTCGGCTGTCGGCTGGATGCCGGAGAAGACGCGGGGCCGGGCGGGAACGTCGGACATGGCGATAATTCTGTCAGCAAGCAACCCGGTCCGTCATGACGGGCCGGCGGGTCGGCTCCGGCCCGCCGATGCCGGGGTGCTGACCTCGCGTGCTTCGCCCGCGCCAACCCGGTGCGTCGACCCGACCGTGACCCGCCGGTGCTGCCCGGCGACCGCCTCCCCGGCCGACTCCGAGCCGCCCGCCGAGGCCGGCACAGCGTCGTACTCGCGGCGCGGCTCGGTGCCGCGCGCGGCGGAGACGGCGAGTTGGGCCACCCGGCGGCCGTCCAGCGTGAGCACCCGCAGCAGCCAGCCGGCCGGCAACTCGGCCGGATCGGGAGCGCCGACGTCGGCGGGCTCAGCGGGCACCGGCACCTCGTCGCCGGTCACCGGAAGCCGACCCAGCGCGGCCATCACGAACCCACCCACCGTCTCGTACGGGCCGGCGGGTAGCGCCACCCCGGTCCGCTCGGCGAAGTCAGCGAGGTTGAGGCGACCGTCCACCACGGCGGGCAGGCCAGCGTGCACCGGGTCCGGGGCGGCGTCGTACTCGTCGTGGATCTCACCGACCAGCTCCTCGATGAGGTCCTCCAGGGTGACGATCCCGGCCGTGCCGCCGTACTCGTCCACCACCACCGCGAGGTGCTGGCCCTCCCGCCGCATCTCGGTCAGCGCGGCGAGCACCCGTTTGCTGCCGGGGAGCCGCTTCACCTCCCGGGCCAGCTCACCGACGGTGAGGCACGGGTCGGCGTCCGGGCGCAGCAGCACGTCCCGGAGGTGTACGAAGCCGATCACGTCGTCGTGGGTGGCGTCGGTGACCGGGTAGCGGGTGTGTGTTTCGGCGCGGACCAGTCGGGCGGCTTCGCCGATGGTCAGCCGCGCCGGCAGGAAGACCACCTCGGTGCGCGGCATCATCACCTCGCGGATCAGACTGGCACCGGCCACCAGGACCTCGTCGATGATCCGTCGCTCGTCCGGGTCGAGCACCGTGTTCGCCGCGACCAGGTCCCGCAGATCGGCCTCCGAGATGCGCTCCCGGCCGGCCGTCGGACCGGTCCCGAGCAGGTCGGTGACGAGTCGGGTGGCACCGTCCGCCGCGCGGACGAGCACCCGGGCGACGGCCCGGGCGAGCGGACCGGGGTCGCGGCGGGGGTGTGCCCGCGCGCGTCGCCGGAGCCCGGTACGGGCCACTTCCCGCATGACAGAGATGGTAGACACCGTGGGCCCGCCGCACCGGCCATCCGGCGGAGCGGCCACAGATGTTCGGCTCTGTTTAATCGTGAAAGATTATGATGGAATGGGTTGCCGGTGGTGTCGGCGAGGATGCCGGCCACCGCCCTAGTGTGATCACCCAAAGGGCCACGTCCCGGGCGGGCCAGGCAGGAGGCAACGACGTGAAACTGCTCGTCACCGGGGGCGCCGGCTTCATCGGGAGCGTGGTGACCCGGATGCTGCTCGACGCGGGCCACCAGGTGGTCATCCTGGACGACCTCCGCACCGGCCACCGCGAAGCCCTCGCCCCGGACGCCACCCACGTCGAGGCGTCCATCCACGACGCCGCCCGCGTCATCACCGCCGACGCCGGCTTCGACGGGGTGCTGCACTTCGCCGCCCTCATCGCCGCCGGCGAGTCGATGATCAAGCCAGAGTTGTACTGGCGGAACAACACCGTCGGCACGCTCGCCCTGATCGACGCCGTCCGGGCGGCCGGGGTGCCCCGGATGGTCTTCTCCTCCACCGCCGCCGTCTACGGCAACCCCACCGAGCTGCCCATCACCGAAAACGCGGTGAAGGCGCCCACCAACACGTACGGCGCCACCAAACTCGCCGTCGACATGGCACTCACCTCCGAGGCGATCGCGCACGGGCTGGCCGCCGTGTCACTGCGCTACTTCAACGTGGCCGGCGCCCACCTTGCCGGCGACATCGCGCTCGGCGAGCGGCACGACCCGGAGACGCACCTGATCCCGATCGCGCTGGACGTCGCCGCCGGCCGGCGGGAGAAACTCCAACTCTTCGGGGACGACTACCCCACCGTCGACGGCACCTGCGTCCGCGACTACATCCACGTCGCCGATCTGGCCCGCGCGCACCTGCTGGCGCTGGACGCGGCCACCAGCGGCCAACACCGGATCTACAACCTGGGCAACGGCAACGGCTTCACCAACCGGCAGGTCGTCGACGTGGTCCGCGAGGTCACCGGGCACCAACTGCCCGTCGAGGTCGCCCCGCGCCGCGAGGGCGACCCGGCCGAGTTGGTCGCGTCGTCCACGCTGGCCCGCGAGGAGCTGGGCTGGGTGCCGCAGAAGCCGACCCTGCACGACATGGTCGGGGATGCCTGGGCGTTCTACCGCACGCACATCCTGGGCCAACAGTGAGTGCGAGGAGTGAGCCGGGTTTGCGAGCCCCGCAGCCGCGAACAAGGAGACAACCGTGAGTGCGAGGAGTGAGCCGGGTCTGCGAGCCCCGCAGCCGCGAACGAAGGGAGACACCGTGACCCATCCGGCCGATGATGTCGCCGAGCGGGCCGCGGCCGGCTTCTCCGCACAGTTCGGCGGGCAGGCATCCGGGCGCTGGGCGGCCCCGGGCCGGGTCAACCTGATCGGCGAGCACACCGACTACAACGAAGGCTTCGTGCTGCCGTTCGCCCTGCCGATGCGTACCGTCGTCGCCGCGGATCAGCAGGACGGGGAGCACTGGACGGTCTGGTCCGAGCTCTCCGGCGAGACGATCACCTTCGGCGCGGACGACGTCGCCGAGCCGGGCCGGGTCACCGGCTGGGGCGCGTACGTCGCGGGTGTGGTCTGGTCGCTGCGCGAGGCGGGTCATCCCGTGCCGGGTGCCCGGCTGGCGATCGCTTCCGACGTGCCGCTGGGTTCCGGGCTCTCCTCCTCGGCCGCGCTGGAGTCAGCCGTACTGGCTGCCCTGCTCGACCTCGGCGGGCTGGAGCTGGCCCCGGAACTGCAACCCCGGCTGGCACAGCGGGCAGAGAACGTCTACGTGGGTGCGCCGACCGGCATCATGGACCAGTCGGCGGCGATCCGTTGCCGGGCCGGACACGCCCTCTTCCTCGACTGCCGCGACGAGTCGGTCGAGCACATCCCGTTCGACCTGGACGCTGCCGGCTTGGCCGTGCTGGTCATCGACAGCCGGGCACCGCACCGCCACGCCGACGGGGAGTACGCGGCCCGCCGCCGTTCCTGCGAGGCCGGCGCCAGCGCGCTCGGGGTTGCCGCGCTGCGGGATGTGGGCATCGACCAGCTCGACGCCGCGTTGGCTCAGCTCGACGACGAGGAGACCCGGCGTCGCGTCCGACACGTGGTCACCGAGGACCAGCGCGTACTCGACACGGTGGCGCTGCTGCGTGCCGCCCGGGTCCGCGACATCGGCCCGCTGCTGACGGCCTCCCACGTCTCGATGCGCGACGACTTCGAGATCACCGTGCCGGAGATCGACACCGCTGTCGAGGCGGCGTTGGCGGCAGGCGCGCTGGGCGCCCGGATGACCGGTGGCGGCTTCGGCGGATGCGTGCTCGCCCTGATCGAGGCCGACCGCGCCGACGAGGTCGCCGCCGCCGTGACCGACGCGTACGCGGCGCAGGGTTTCACCGCCCCCACCACCGTGACGGTCCTCCCCTCCCCCGGCGCCACCCGCCTCCCCTAACCCCCACACCCCACACCCCCAGGTTGATCAAGAAGTTTGCGTCACTTTCAGCCCGCATCCTGACGCAAACTTCTTGATCACCGGGCTGGGCTGGGCTGGGCTGGGCTGGGGGATGGAGATCGTGCTTGTTCAAGGAAGTAGTGGCCTCGCCCGGCGGGCGAGGCCACTACTTCATGGATCGAGCGCGATCTTGGGGCGGGCGCGCGGGCGCGACAGCGCGGGCGTTCGTGGGCCGTTGGTGGGGTGGGGGCCGAGAGGGGCTAGCTGGCTTCGACGATCATGGCGGCGCCTACCGTACGGTTGGTTGCCTCGTCGATGATGACGAAGCCGCCGGTGGTGCGGTTGCGGCGGTACTCGTCGGCCAGCAGCGGCACCGTCGTGCGCAGCCGCACCCGGCCGATCTCGTTGAGCCGCAGTTCGTCGGCCGACTCGTCGCGGTGCAGCGAGTTGATGTCCAGCCGGTAGTGCAGCCCGCGCACGATCGCCCGAGCCGACCGGGTGGTGTGCTTGATCGCGTACCGACCGCCAACCCGCAGGGGGGCCGTCTCGTCCATCCAGCAGACCATCGCCTCGATGTCCTGGGCCACCGCCGGCGCGTTGTTCGGCCGGCAGATCAGGTCCCCTCTTGAGATGTCGATCTCGTCGGCCAGTCGTACCGTGACCGACATCGGCGGGAACGCCTCCGCGACCGGCCCGTCGGCGGTCTCCACGGCGGCGATCCGGCTGGTGAAGCCGGAGGGCAGCACCATCACCTCGTCACCCGGCTTCAGCACCCCGGAGGCGACCTGACCGGCGTAGCCGCGGTAGTCGGTGACGGTGGTGGACTGCGGACGGATCACGTACTGCACCGGGAACCTGACGTCGACCAGGTTGCGGTCGCTCGCGATGTGCACCCGCTCCAGGTGGTGCAGCAGCGAGGGGCCTTCGTACCACTGCATGTTCTCCGACCGGGACACGATGTTGTCGCCACGCAGCGCGGAGACCGGCACCACGGTCAGGTCCGGTACGTCGAGCTTCGCCGCGAACGCGGTGAACTCGTCGGCGATCCGCTCGTAGACCTCCTGCGACCAGTCGACCAGGTCCATCTTGTTGACACAGAGGACCAGGTGCGGCACCCGCAGCAGGGAGCAGAGGAACGCGTGCCGGCGGGACTGCTCGACCAGGCCCTTGCGCGCGTCCACCAGGATCAACGCCAGGTCCGCCGTCGATGCTCCGGTGACCATGTTGCGGGTGTACTGGATGTGGCCGGGGGTGTCGGCGATGATGAACTTGCGCCGGGGGGTGGCGAAGTAGCGGTACGCCACGTCGATGGTGATGCCCTGCTCCCGCTCGGCACGCAGGCCGTCGGTGAGCAACGCCAGGTTGGTGTATTCGTCGCCGCGGGCCGCGCTGACCGCCTCCACGGCCGCCAACTGGTCGGTGAAGAGCGACTTGGTGTCGTAGAGCAGTCGCCCGATCAGGGTCGACTTCCCGTCGTCGACGCTGCCGGCGGTGGCGAACCGCAGCAGGTCCATGGCCCGGGCCTCCGGCCCGGCCCCGGCAACAGCCCGGCCATCCGCGTCCGCGGAGGCCATGATCTCGGTGCTCATCAGAAGTAGCCCTCCCGCTTGCGGTCCTCCATGGCGGCCTCACTGACCCGGTCGTCACCACGGGTGGCACCGCGCTCGGTGATCCGGGTGGCCGCCACCTCCTCGATGACCTTCTCCACGGTGTCCGCATCGGAGCGGACCGCGGCGGTGCAGGAGGCGTCGCCGACGGTGCGGTAGCGCACCTGGGCCTTGAACCGCTCCTCACCCGCGCGGGGGCGGAAGAACTCGTTGACGGCGTAGAACATGCCGTCCCGTTCGACCACCTCGCGCTCGTGCGCGTAGTAGATCGACGGCAGCGGGATGCGTTCCCGGGCGATGTAGTGCCAGACGTCCAGCTCGGTCCAGTTGGACAGTGGGAAGACCCGGATCGACTCGCCCGGGTGGTGCCGGCCGTTGTACAGCGACCACAGCTCCGGCCGCTGGTTCTTCGGGTCCCACTGACCGAACTCGTCGCGGAAGCTGAACACCCGTTCCTTCGCCCGGGCCTTCTCCTCGTCCCGGCGGGCGCCACCGAACAGCGCGTCGAAGCGGTGCTTCTCCACCGCGTCCAGCAGCACCGGCGTCTGGATCCGGTTGCGCATGCCGTCGGCGGACTCCCGGACCATGCCGCTGGCCAGGGCCTCCGGCACGCTCGCCACGACGAGTTGCAACCCCAGCTCGGCGACCCGCTGGTCGCGGTATTCCAGGACCTCGGGGAAGTTGTGCCCGGTGTCGACGTGCATGACCGGGAAGGGGACGTTGGCCGGGGCGAACGCCTTCTGCGCCAGCCGCAGCATGACGATCGAGTCCTTGCCACCGGAGAAGAGCAGCACCGGCCGTTCCATCTCGGCGACCACCTCGCGCATCACGAAGATGCTCTCCGCTTCGAGGGCGTCCAGGTGGGAGACCTGGTACGCCGCGGGGGTGGTCATGACACCGGCTCGATTCGCTCGCTCATCCGATTTCCAGACCTTTCCGGTCGGGCATGTCAAGAAAGTGCGCTCAGGCTACCCGGAATGTTTCTGCAGCGCTGCAAGCAACCGGGTGGCGAGATCCTTGCGACAGACCAGGAGGTCGGGCAGTCGCGGATCCGCCTCGTTGTATTTCAGCGCAGAACCGTCGATCCGGGAAGCGTGCAGTCCGGTGGCCGTCGCCACAGCGACCGGGGCCGCCGAGTCCCACTCGTACTGCCCACCTGCATGGATGTACGCGTCCACCTCGCCGGTGACCACGGCGGCGATTTTCGCTCCGGCCGAACCCATCGGCACCAGGTGCGCGCCGACGTCCTCGGCCAGGTCGGTCAGGAAGACCGGCGGCCGGCTCCGGCTCGCCGCGAGGCGGATCTTCCGCTCGCCGGCGGTCGCCGCCTCCACTGTCATCGGCGGGTACGCCGGCGGGTAGTCGGTGCCCAGCACCCGGTGCTGCGCCGGCAACCCCACCGCCCCGGCGACCAGCCCGTGCGGACTCGGCGCGTTGCGTGCCCAGAGTGCCACGTGCACCGCCCAGTCCGAGCGGCCCTCCTCGGAGAACTCCCGGGTGCCGTCCAACGGGTCGACGATCCACACCCGGTCCGCGGTCAACCGCGACACCGCCCCGGTGTTCACCTCCGCGGCCCAGGCCAACCGCGACCCCTCGTCCTCCTCGGAGAGCACCGCGTCACCCGGACGCCACTTCGCCAACTCCGTGCGGATCAGGTCGTGCGACACCTTGTCCCCGGCCGACTTCAGCGCGCCGGTGTCGGCGAAACCCATCTCGGTGCGCAGGTCGAGCAGCGCCTGCCCGGCCCGGGACGCCAACCATCGGGCGAACGCGCCATCGATCATCGGAGGACTGCTCATCTGCCCGCTCCCGTCGCCTCGCCGCGCTGCCCGCACGGGCCGATCCGCCGCGACTCGCGTCGCCGGTCGCGGCACGCCGAAAGGCGCAGACTACCGGGCCGTCGTTTCCGAGTCGGTACGCCCCGCCCGGCTCAGCTGCCGTGGTAGAGGTTCTGCGTCGGCTCCACGCCCTTGGTGATCACCGACTCCACCACGTCGGCGGCCCGGTCCACCAGGAAATCCAGCTCCTTGCGTTCTGCCGTGCCGAAATCCGACAGCACATAATCCGCCGGGTCCTGCCGCCCCGGCGGTCGACCGACGCCGAACCGCACCCGGGCGTAGTCCTTCGTCCCCAGGGACTTCGACATCGAGCGCAGGCCGTTGTGCCCGCCCTCACCGCCGCCGAACTTGACCCGCACCTGACCGAACCCGATGTCCAGCTCGTCGTGCACCGCGATCACCTGCGTCGTCGGCACCTTGTAGAACTGGGCCAGCGCCGCGACCGGCCCACCGGAAAGGTTCATGTACGTCAGTGGCTTGACCAGCACCAGCTTCGGCCCACCGAACCCGAGTCGCGCCTCGGCCACCTCGGCCACCGCCCGCTTGTGCCGGCCGAAGCGGGCACCCACCCGACCGGCCAGCAGGTCGGCCACCATGAACCCGACGTTGTGCCGGTTCCCGGCGTACTCCCGACCGGGGTTGCCCAGGCCGACCACCAGCCACGGCCCCGCCTCGTCCGTCACGACCCGTCCCTTCCGACGCCCATCCCAGCGACTCCCGATATGCCGACAGGCGCCCCCGAACATCCGGGGACGCCTGTCGCAGAGCTTGAACCGATCAGGCCTCGGTGCGCGCCTCGGCGTTCTCGTCGCCCTCGGCGGCCGGGGCGGCGTCCGCGCCCTCGGAGCCCTCGGTGGTCTCGCCGACCTCGGCCTCGGCCTCGTCGGTGGCAACCTCGACCTCGGGCAGCGTCGCCTCGAGCTGCTCGGCGGTCGGGGCGGCGGTCACCGAGGCGACGGTCATCTCCGAGTCGGCAGCCAGCTCGACGCCGGCCGGCAGCTGGACGTCGCTGGCGGTCACCTGGCTGCCCGCCTCCAGGCCCTCGATCGAGGCCTCGAGGTGGTCGGGGACCTTGGTGGCGTCCGCGGTCACCGAGAGGGTGTCGTGGTCGTGCACGATCAGGGTGTCCCGGGCGGCCTCACCGGTCAGCTGGACCGGGACCTCGACGGTGACCTTCTCGCCCCGGCGGACCAGGATCAGGTCGACGTGCTCGAAGGTGTCGCGGATCGGGTCACGCTGGATCGCCTTCGGCAGCGCCAGCACCTGGGTGCCGTCGGTGATGTCGATCGCGAAGAGCTGGTTGGCACCGCCCTTGCGGATCGCCGCGGCGAACTCCCGCGACGGCAGCGCGATGTGCTTGGGCTTCTCGCCGTGGCCGTACAGCACGGCGGGCACCTTGCCGGCCCGGCGGGTACGGCGGGCACCACCCTTGCCGAACTCGGTACGGGGCTCGGCGCTGATCTTTACCTCGGACACGGGGAAACTCCTGATGCTTTTCGCTGCGGCGGCTTGTCGTCTAACGGTGCTGGGGCGAGGGGCTCGCTGGGGCTCATGCGTCATGAACGACTGCCCGGAGCACCGCGTCGATGACGGTGCCTCCGTGCGGCGCTTTTCAGCGGCCCGCCGGGCACCCTCGCCGTGGCAACCGCACCAGTCTACCCGAGCTGTTTCCAGGGTTTCCGGCAGTCCCCGATCACGGCTCAAGACCGGCCCGCCGGTGGTGCTTCCACCAGCGCGCCGGCCCCGTTTCCGCCAGTTTGCCAGCCCCGCCCCGCCAGCGTGTCAGGTGGCGGAAACGGGGCTCGGGGTCAGCTCAGGCCACCGAAGAGGGTGGTCACCGAGCCGTCGTCGAAGACCTCCCGGATCGCCCGCGCCAGCAGCGGCGCGATCGACAGCACGGTGAGCTTGTCCAACTGCTTCTCCGGCGGGAGCGGCAGCGTGTTCGTCACCACGATCTCGCTGATCGAGCTGTTCTTCAGCCGCTCGGTGGCCGGGTCGGACAGCAGCGCGTGGGTGGACGCGACAACGATCTCCGCGGCACCCGACTCCTTGAGGATGTCGGCGGCCTTGGCGATCGTGCCCCCGGTGTCGATCATGTCGTCGACGATCAGGCAGACCCGACCCTCGACCTCACCGACCACCCGGTTCGCCACGACCTGGTTCGGCTTCATCGGGTCACGGGTCTTGTGGATGAACGCCAGCGGGCAGCCGCCCAGCCGGTCGGTCCACCGCTCGGCCACCCGCACCCGGCCGGAGTCCGGTGCCACCACTGTCATCGGCCGGCCAGCGTACTTGTGCTCCACGTACTCGGCCAGGATGTCCATCGCGAAGAGGTGGTCCACCGGGCCGTCGAAGAAGCCCTGGATCTGCGCGGTGTGCAGGTCGACGGTGAGGATGCGGTTGGCGCCGGCGGTCTTCAGCAGGTCCGCCACCAGGCGGGCCGAGATCGGCTCCCGGCCGCGGTGCTTCTTGTCCTGGCGGGCGTACGGGTAGAACGGCAGCACCACGGTGATCCGCTTGGCCGACCCCCGCTTCAGCGCGTCGACCATGATCAGGGTCTCCATGACCCAGGTGTTCACCCCGTGCGTGACGGACTGCACCACGAAGGCGTCCGAACCACGTACCGAGTCCTTGAAGCGTACGAAGATCTCGCCGTTGGCGAACTCGTAGGCGTCGGCCGGAGTCGGCGCGACGCCGAGCACCTCGCCGATCTCCTTGGCCAACTCCGGAAAGCCACGTCCGGAAAAGAGCATCAGGCTTTTGCGGTTTTCGGCGACGATGCTGCCCATGGGCCCGTCTGCTCCCGTTTTGTCGGCGGTACCCGACCCGGTGGTGGTGGGTCAGGGACTATTCGGTTGCAGTATCTCCCGGGCCGGATGTGCCGCCCACTCTCTTGGCTCCCCCGTGCATTGCCTCACTGTCGCTTGCGGCACCGGCCACACCCGACGCACCCTCGGCGGCGCGTTGCGCCCGCTCGGCAGCCGCCGCGGAGACCGTTCCGGGGCGCTTGCGCTGCACCCAGCCCTCGATGTTGCGCTGCGGTGCCCGGGTGACCCCGAGCGCGCCCGGTGGGACGTCCTGCGCGATCGCGCTGCCCGCCGCCACGTAGGCGCCGGCACCGACCTCGACCGGCGCGATCAGGCTCGTGTCGCAGCCGACGAAGGCACCCTCACCGACGATCGTGCGGTTCTTGTTCACCCCGTCGTAGTTCACGAAGATGGTCGCCGCGCCGATGTTGGCCTTCGCGCCGATCGTGGCGTCACCGACGTAGCTGAGGTGCGGAACCTTCGCACCCGGACCGATCTCGGTGTTCTTCACCTCGACGAACGTGCCGACCTTCGACTTCTCGGCCAGTCGGGCGGCCGGCCGCAGGTACGCGTACGGCCCGACGGTGGCGCCCGCGCCCACCTCGGCGCCGTCGGCGTGACTGCGGATCACCGACGCGCCCGGGCCGACGACCGTGTCGATCAGGGTGACGTCCGGGCCGATCACCGCGCTCGCGCCGACCACCGTGCTGCCGCGCAACTGGGTGTTCTGGTCGACCACGGCGTCGCGGTCCAGCGCCACGGTCACGTCGATCCAGGTGGTGACGGGGTCGAGCAGGCTCACCCCGGTGCGCATCCACGCCTCGTTGATCCGGTCGCGCAGCAGCCGGCGCAGCGACGCCAGCTCCACCCGGTCGTTGCAGCCCAACGTCTCGACGTGGTCCACGGCGACGTGCACCGCCACCGGCTCACCGGCCGAGCGCAGCAGGCCGAAGACGTCCGTGAGGTATTCCTCGCCCTGGTCGTTGTCGGTGGAGAGCTTGCCCAGCGCCTCGCGCAGCCGCACCGCGTCGAACGCGTAGATGCCGGCGTTGATCTCCCGGATCGCGCGCTGCGTCGCGTCGGCGTCACGTTCCTCGACGATCTGCTCCAGGCGGCCGTCGGCGTCCCGGACGATCCGGCCGAGGCCGGTGGGGTCGGGCACCTCGGCGGCCAGCACGGTGGCCGCCGCGGCGGCTTCCTCGTGCGCGGTCACCAGCGCGCCGACGGTCTCGGGTCGCAGCAGCGGCACGTCCCCGTTGATCACGACGACCGTGCCGGCGCCCTCCGGCACCGCGTCCAGCGCGATGCGGACGGCGTGCCCGGTCCCGAGCTGCTCGGCCTGGAGCACCGGCGTGGCGTCCGGGGCGACCTCGGACAGGTGCGCCCGGACCTGGTCGGCGCCGTGTCCCACCACGACGACGGTGCGGTCCGCGCCCAGCGGGGCGGCGGCGCTCAGCACGTGACCGAGCAGCGTGCGACCGAGCAGGGGGTGCAGCACCTTGGGCAGTGTCGACTTCATCCGCTTGCCCTCACCGGCGGCGAGCACGACGACGGTACGGAGGTGGGGCTGGGGCACGATGTGGCTCCCGTCGGGACGGCGGACACTCTTGCGGCCATGCTAGCCGCGCGGCCCGGCACCTTCCCCGCTTACCCCCACTGGGCCCCAAAACGGACCTAGGTGTGCAGCTCGGCCGCCAGGGTTCGAACCTGAAATACGGGTACCAAAGACCCGGGTGTTGCCAATTACACCACGGCCGATCAGCGACGCGAGCACGTCGCTTGAGGGATGGACATCCCGCCGCTACACCTTAGCGCCCCGGCCGCCGGGCGCCATCGCTCATCCCGCCGCACGGCTGGCGACCGACCCGCTCGGCACGTCGGGGCGGCCGACCCGCACCCCGGCCGCCTGCCTGCCGGAGTACCCACGTACCCCGCCACAATCCTCGGCTGACCTGCGTCTTTGATCAGTTTCGCGAGGGTGATTCGAAACTTCCCCGTGCGATCTACGGAGCCGTAAGTTACGGTGACGTAGGCGTAAGTTAGTGATCGTCATCTTCCCCCTGCGAGGTCCCATGTCCACCGCTCTGCTCGATCCCCACACCGCTGGCCCCGGCCCCAAACCACTCACCGACGGCAGCCAGTCCCCCGGCATCCTGGCCGCCCTCTGGGCTTTCGTGGTCATCCCCTTCGTCGCCCTGCTGGTCGCCGTGCCGGTGGCCTGGGGCGGCTGGCTGGGCTGGACCGACGTGATCATCGGCCTGGTCTGGTACGTCGTCTCCGGGCTCGGCATCACCGTCGGTTTCCACCGCTACTTCACCCACGGCTCGTTCAAGGCCAAGCGGTGGCTGCGGGTGACTCTGGCCGTCGCGGGTTCACTGGCGGTGCAGGGTGAGATCATTCAGTGGGTCGCCGACCACCGACGGCACCACGCCTTCTCCGACCTGGAGGGTGACCCGCACTCGCCGTGGCGCTTCGGCACCAGCTTCTGGGCGTTGACCCGCGGCCTGTTCCACGCCCACGTGGGCTGGCTGTTCCGCCGGGAGCTGTCCAACCGGGCCCGTTTCGCACCGGACCTCATCGCCGACCGGGACATCAGCCGGGTCGACCGGCTCTTCCCGATGCTCGTGGCCATCTCGCTGCTCGGCCCGGCGCTGATCGGCGGCCTGGTGACCTGGTCCTGGCAGGGTGCGCTGACCGCGTTCTTCTGGGCCGGGCTGGTCCGGATCGGCCTCCTGCACCACGTCACCTGGGCGATCAACTCGGTGTGCCACGTCTACGGCGAGCGTCCGTTCGCGATGCGCCAGGGCGACCGCGCCTCGAACTTCTGGCCGCTGGCGATCCTGTCCTTCGGCGAGAGCTGGCACAACCTGCACCACGCCGACCCGACCAGCGCCCGACACGGCGTGCTGCGCGGTCAGGTGGACATCTCCGCCCGCGTGATCTGGTTGTTCGAGAAGATCGGCGCGGCGACGCAGGTGCGCTGGCCAAAGCCGGAACGCATCGCCGCCAAGCTCGTGAAGCCGGTCGCACCCCACTGAAACCGGGCGGTGCTCGTGGACACCGCCTGGCAGGATGTTCGGATGACCGAGCGACGCGGGGGGACCGGACGACTCGGCAACCGGGCAGCCGGGCCCTGACCCGGGTTCGGTCGGACGGCGCGGCAGGGCGGTCGGACCGCCGGCCAGTGAGGCGACGACGTGAACGGGCACAGCGGAGACACCATCCCACGGCAGGGCGTCATCGAGCGCCAGCGAGGCGGCGATATGCCCGAGAACAAGGATGGTGCCGAGGGCCGGCGGGCGACGCCGGCCCCGGCACCAAAACCGAAGACCACTTCTCGGGTACGCATGTCGGCGGCCCAACGGCGGGAGCAGTTGATAGCGACCGGCCGGCAACTCTTCGCCGAGCGGGGTTTCGACGCCACCTCCATCGAGGAGGTGGCGTCCCGCGCCAAGGTCTCCAAGCCGGTGGTCTACGAGCACTTCGGCGGCAAGGAAGGGCTCTACGCGGTGGTGGTGGACCGGGAGGTCCGGGCCCTGCTGGACCGGATCACCACGGCGTTGACCGCCGGGCATCCACGGGAGTTGCTGGAACAGGCGGCGCTGGCCCTGCTGGGCTACATCGAGGAGGAGACCAGCGGCTTCCGGGTGCTGGTCCGTGAGTCGCCGCTGATGTCCGCGACGGGCACCTTCAGCAGCGTGATGAACGACGTGGCGCACCAGGTCGAGCACATCCTGGGCGCCGAGTTCAAGAGCCGGGGGTACGACCCCAAGCTCGCCGAGCTGTACTCGCAGGCCCTGGTGGGCATGGTCGCGCTGACCGGCAGTTGGTGGCTGGAGGTGCGCAAGCCGCGCAAGGAGACGGTGGCGGCGCACCTCGTCAACCTCGCCTGGAACGGGTTGTCGCACCTGGAGGCGAAGCCGACGTTGATCACCGCCCGGCGCGGCTGACCCCGGTCAGGGGCGGTGCACGTCGGCCACCGGGTGCTTGCGGTGCTCCAACTCCGCCTCGGCGGACTCCGGCGGGCCGACCTTGTCGTACAGGCCGGTGCCGAGCAGGATCAGCCCGAACAGCATCGACACGACCACCGTCGACATCGAGAAGTTGAGGAAGTTCGCCTCGGTCTGCAGCACCGACATCATCAGGATGCTGGTCACCAGGAACACCACACCGGCGGTGAGGTTCATGTAGTGGCCGAGGTTGGTGCGCCGCGAGGCCCCGATGATCAGGAAGACCCCGAAGATCAGCGAGGCGAGCGAGAAGGCCAGGTTGGTCCGGAGTCCGAGGGCCCAGGTGCTGTTGCGGGCGAAGAGCGGGTCGCCGATCGTCTCGGCGACGCCCCAGACGCCGAATACCAGGATGTAGACGCCGATCAGCCCGGAGAGGACCCGGTAGAGCGGCCGAGCCGGATGATTGACCGGAAAATGCGGCATGCCCAGACCCCCTGATGTGACCGTTTCAGGGGAATTGTCGCCCAGAGCAGCGCCGACTGTCCGCAGAACCACAATGCCGGCAGGGTCCGCCGAAAGGCCGGACCAGGTCAGGTTTTCGCCGGAGCCCGAGCTGCGCAGGGATCAAGCCTGACCGCCCGGAGCAGCTCGGGCTCCGGCGAAAACCCACGGCCGCAACCAAAGAGCAGCAACCACAGACAGGATCAGAGAACGAGCCGAGCCTTCTGGAACGCCTCCGCCTCGTCCTCCGTGCCGACCTTGCCGTACATGCCGACCATCAGCAGCACCAGTGCGGCAGTCATCACCACGATCACGGTGGTGATGCTGAAGTTGAAGATGTTGGCGTCGGTCCGGATGAACGCGAGACCGGCCAGGCTGATCACCATGAGGCCGTACGCCAGCCACTGGTTGATCGCCACGTCGATGTTGCGGCCGAGCACGGTGCCGATCAGCACGACGATCCCGAGCAGCACGCTGAGCAGCGAGAAGCCGAGGTTGGTGCCCTGACCGAGGACCCGGGTGTCGTCCTGGGCGAGGATCTCGTTGCCGGTGCTCGCGATGATGCCGAGCACCCCGAAGACGACCAGGTACAGACCGGTCAGCCCGCCGATCGCCCGGTAGATCGGCCGCGCGGGGTGGTTGACGGGGGTGTGGGCCATGTCTGTGTCTCCAACGCCGTGAGGTGAGGTGTCGCGGACGATTGTCTCGCATGTGGCGGTGTGACGCCGCACACGGGGGCCGCGCCGGTGTGCCCCGCCCGTCAGCTCTCGGGCAGGTCCTCGGCGAGCGTCATCCAGCTCTCCTCGATCCGCTCCCGCTCGGCGCGCAGATCCTTGAGCTGGGTGTCCAACTCGGCGACCCGGGCGTAGTCGGTGGCGTCCGCCGCGAGCTGGTCGAGCAGCGTGGTCTCCCGCTGGTCGAGCTTGCCGAGTTGCCGCTCCAACCGGGTCAGCTCCTTGCGGGCCTGCCGGACCTCGGCGGCGGACATGCCACTCGCGGTCGCCCCGGTGGCCGCGGCGGTCGGGGTGCCACCGGCGCGGCTGGTCCCGGCCCGCTCGGCGGTCCGGGCGAGATACTCGTCGACACCGCCCGGCAGGTGCACCAGCCGACCGTCACCGAACATCCCGTACGCCGTGTCGGTGACCCGCTCGATGAGGTACCGGTCGTGGCTGGCCACGATGATCGTGCCGGGCCACGAGTCGAGCAGGTCCTCCAGCGCGGCGAGGGTGTCCGTGTCCAGGTCGTTGGTGGGCTCGTCGAAGAGCAGCACGTTGGGCTCGCCAGCCAGCAGCCGCAGCATCTGCAACCGGCGGCGCTCCCCACCGGAGAGGTCACTGACCGGGGTCCAGAGCCGCCGGTCGTCGAAGCCGAACACCTCGGCGAGCTGGGAGGCGGAGACCTCCCGGTCGCCGAGCTGCACCCGGCGGGCGACCTCCTCCACCGCTTCCAGCACCCGCAGCTGCCCGGGCAGCTCGGCAAGCTCCTGGGAGAGGAACGCCGGCCGCACCGTGGAGCCGGTGTTGAGGCGGCCACCGTCGGGGCGGGTGATGCCGGCGAGCATCCGCAGCAGAGTGGTCTTGCCGGCGCCGTTGGCCCCGAGGATGGCGATCCGGTCGCCGGGGCCGACCAGCCAGCTGACGTCGCGCAGGATCTCCTTCGGCCCGGCGTGCAGCTCGACGTTGTCCAGCTCGTACACCTGCTTGCCGAGGCGCGACACCGCCATCCGCTGCAACGACATGGTGTCGCGGGCCGGCGGCACGTCGGCGATCAACGCGTTCGCGGCGTCGATGCGGAACTGCGGCTTGGAGGTACGGGCCGGTGGGCCACGGCGCAGCCAGGCGATCTCCTTGCGGAGCAGGTTCTGCCGGCGGGCCTCGGTCGCGGCGGCGACGCGTTCCCGCTCGGCGCGGGCGAGGGTCCAGGCGGCGAAGCCACCCTCGTACGCGCGGACCGTCTGGTCGGCGACCTCCCAGGTGGTGGTGCAGACCGCGTCCAGGAACCACCGGTCGTGGGTGACCACGACCAGGGCGCCCTTGCGGCCGGTGAGGTGCCGGGCCAGCCAGTCGACACCGCCGACGTCCAGGTGGTTGGTGGGCTCGTCGAGGATGAGCAGGTCGGAGTCGCGGACGAGCAGCGCGGCGAGCGCCACCCGCCGTCGCTCGCCGCCGGACATCGGGCCGACCGGCTGGTCGAGGCCGAGGTGCGGCATGCCGAGGCCGTCGAGGATGGCGCGCACCCCGGCGTCGCCGGCCCACTCGTGCTCGGCGCCCATCCCCTCGTCGAGCCAGGCGGTGCCGAGCACCACGTCCCGGACGGTGGCGTCGGGGGCGAGGGTGAGCTGCTGCGGCAGCCACAGCACCCGCAGGTCGCGGCGGTGCGTCACCCGGCCGTCGTCCGGGTCCTCCTGCTTGGTGAGCAGCCGCAGCAGGGTGGACTTGCCGGCGCCGTTGAGGCCGACCACGCCGATCCGGTCGGCGTCGTCCAGGCCGAGCGAGACGTCCGTGAGCAGCCGCCCGGCGGCGCCGTACCCCTTGGACACCCGGTCCAGATTGACGATGTTCGCCACGTTCCACCCTTCAATGTCAAGGCGTCCCGGTGCCGGCGGGCACCTGGACGCCTCTCCCCAGGGTACGCGGACGCCCCGAAGGCCCGCGCCGCGTGCCAGCCGCTCGCGGGACGCGTGGTCAGCTGATCCGGGCGCCGGCGACCGGACCGTGCGCGACCCGTGCCTGCCGGCAGACGCCAGCGGTGGTCAGCTCGGCGGCGATCCGCTCCGCGCTGGCCGCGTCGGCGGCGAGGAACACGCAGGTCGGGCCGGAGCCGGAGACGATGCCGGTGAGCGCACCGGCCGCCTCGCCGGCCTTGAGGGTGTCGGCCAGCGTCGGGCGCATGGCCAGTGCGGCGTCCTGCAGGTCGTTGCCGAGCGTCCGGGCGAGCACCCGTGGGTCCCGCTGACGCAACGCGCCCAGCAGGGCGTCGGTGCTGCCCAGCGGGGCCCCGGCGGCACCGGAGTCGCGCAGCCGGTCCAGTTCCCGGTACGCGGCCGGGGTGGACAGACCGCCGTCGGCGATCGCCACCACCCAGTGCCACGTGGTGGGGCGGACCAGCACCGGGCTGACCGCCTCGCCCCGGCCGGTGCCCAGCGCGGTGCCGCCGTAGATCAGGAACGGCACGTCGGAGCCGAGGTCGGCGGCGATGCCGGCCAGCTCGTCGCGGGACAACCCGGTGCCCCAGAGCGCGTCGCAGGCCACCAGCGCGGCGGCCGCGTCGGCGCTGCCACCGGCCAGGCCACCGGCGAGCGGGATCTGCTTGCGCAGGTGCAGGCGGGCGTGCGGCAGCACACCCGCGTACCCGGCGAGGGCGTGCGCGGCACGGATGATCAGGTTGGTGTCGTCCAGGGCCAGCTCGCCGGTGCCCTCGCCCTCCATGGTCAACGCCAACGTGTCGCCGCGCCGGGCGGTCAGCTCGTCGTAGATGGAGATGGCGTGGTAGACCGTGTTCAGCTCGTGGTAGCCGTCCCGGCGCAGCGGGCCCACCCCGAGGTGCAGGTTGACCTTCGCGGGCACCCGCACCCGCACCGGGCCGGCGGCCCCACGTCGCTCGTCCTCGTCGTCCGGTCGCCAGGCCTCGGTCACGGGGTGATGTCCCGCAGGTGCAGGCGGATGTCGAACGGCTTGGCCACGATCAGCTCCTCGGCGGAGTCGGCGGCCAGCTCGTACCGGCCGCCGACCAGTTCGTACGCGTACACGTGCAGCGGGTCCTGCTCGATCCGCCAGTAGTGCGGGATGCCGGCGTCCGCGTAGTCGGCCGGCTTCTCCAGCCGGTCCCGACGACGGGTCCCGGGCGAGACGACTTCGACGGCGAGCACAACTTGATCAGCCTCGAAGTAGTGGTAGTCGGCCGCCACCGGACGCCGCAGCAGGACGACGTCGGGTTCGAGAGTGTTCCGATAGTTGATCGCCACCCCGACGGCGGTGGCCGGCGTCAACTCGGCCGGAGCGTGCTGCCGCAGCCACATCCACAACAGGTTGCCGATGTGCTGCTGGCCAAAGGTCGGGGAAGGGACCACGACGAGGACGCCGTCACGTAGCTCGACACGGGGGGCGTCGTCGGGCAGGGCCAGCACGTCCTCGATGGTGTGGTTGGCCAGCCGTTGCCGGACGGGATCCGGACTCCACATCCCGTGGGCGGTGGGCGCGATCGGCTGCGCGGTCACTCGTACACCTCCTCGGCGGGCACGGCGTCAGCCTACTTCGCGGCCGGCGTACCGACCGGAGCCGACGCGGCGATGGCAGCGAACTGCTCGACGGTCAGCGACTCCCCACGGGCGCCGGGGTCGACGCCGGCCGCGGTGAGCGCCGCGGCGGCCCGGTCCGGGCCACCGGCCCAGCCGGCCAACGCGGCCCGCAGCGTCTTGCGGCGCTGCGCGAACGCCGCGTCCACCACGGCGAAGACCCGCTCGCGGGGTACGTCGGCGCGGGGCGGCTGGTGACAGGTGAAGGCGACCAGGCCGGAGTCGACGTTGGGCACCGGCCAGAACACGTTCGGCGGCACCTTGCCGGCACCGCGGGCCTGGGCGTACCAGGCGAGCTTCACCGACGGAATGCCGTACACCTTGGAGCCGGGACCGGCGACGAGCCGGTCGGCGACCTCCTTCTGCACCATCACCAGGCCGTGCCGCAGGGTGGGCAGCACGGCGAGCAGGTGCAGCACCACGGGCACCGCGACGTTGTAGGGCAGGTTCGCCACCAACGCGGTCGGCGGCGGGTCGGCCAGCTCGGCGGCGGTGATGCGCAGCGCGTCCGCGCGGTGCACGGTGAGCCGGGCGGCATCGGCCCCCGCGTGCCGCGCGACGGTCTCCGGCAGCGCCCCGGCGAGCACCGGGTCGATCTCCACGGCGTGCACGTGCCCGGCGATCGGCAGCAGCCCCAGGGTCAGCGAGCCGAGCCCGGGCCCGACCTCCAGTGCCACGTCGTCGGGGGTCAGGCCGGCGGCGGTAACGATCCGACGCACCGTGTTCGGGTCGTGCACGAAGTTCTGGCCGAGCTTCTTGGTGGGCGCGACGCCCAGCCGGGCGGCGAGTTCCCGGATCTCCGCCGGGCCGAGGAGACCGGTCATGGCTGGCAGCGTAGCGACGGGGTCGGTGCCGACCGTCGGGCCGGGCTCACCACGGGCCGAAGACCCGGTCGCCGGTGGCGGAGATGGCCGCGCACAGCTCGTCCAGGTCGCTGCCGGTGGTCGCGGCGAGCGCCCGGACGGTGAGCGGAATCAGGTACGACGCGTTCGGCCGGCCGCGGTACGGCATCGGGGTGAGGTACGGCGCGTCGGTCTCCACGAGCATCTGGTCCACCGGGGTGAGCGCGGCGGCCTCGCGCAGCGCCGTCGCGCTGCCGAAGGTGACGGTGCCGGCGAAGCTCAGCAGATAGCCGCGGCGGACACACTCGCGGGCGAAGTCGGCGTCGCCGGAGAAGCAGTGCAGCACCACCCGGTCCGGGGCGCCCTCGTCGTCGAGGATCCGCAGCACGTCGGCGTGCGCGTCCCGGTCGTGGATGACCAACGTCTTGTCGTACCGCTTGGCGATGGCGATGTGCGCCCGGAAACTCTCCTCCTGCGCGGCCCGCCCCTCGTCGCCGGTGCGGAAGAAGTCCATTCCGGTCTCGCCGATCCCCCGGACCCGATCGCGGGCGGCGAGTGACTCGATCTCCCGCAACGCCTCGTCGAGGTCACTGAGCCGGGGCGCCTCGTTGGGGTGCAGCGCCACGGTGGCCAGCACGGCGGGATACCGGTCGGCGGTGTCCGCGCCCCACCGGGAGGAGGCGACGTCCACGCCCACCTGGACCAGCCGGTCCACGCCGACCTTCGTGGCCACCGCGATGGCCACGGCTACCGGGTCGTCGGCCGGCCCGCCGGGCACCCCGGCCTCGCTGACGGTGATGTCCAGGTGGGTGTGGCTGTCCAGCACCGCCCGGGGCAACGACTCGGGGGCTGGCGGGAACTCTCCGGCCCGCCGGGCGGCACGGTCACGGCGGGATTCTCTGGGCTCGCTCATCAGCGACAGCATCACACACCGGGGCTGTCCATCTGCCCGCCACCCGACGTTCACCTCGGCTACGCCGCGCGACTCTACGGTCGCCAACGAGCGGACGCGACAGCGTGCGGACCCCATCCCAGCGAGCAGGGAGGCGACGGCATGAGCGTCACCCCCCAGGCCGGCGGCACGGCCAGCGAACGGACCGGACTGCACGTGGCGTTCGGCGGCGCCGTGTACCCGGCCGAGGAGATCGCCCGAGGTGCCGCGTACGAGTTGTTCAGCGCCGACGAGGTGGCCGGCTTCGAGTGGGCGCCCCGCCCGGGCAGCGCCCTGCCGTGGCGGCGTTTCGTGCACGTCACCGAGGTGACAGCGGTGCACGGGGCGACGGAACCGGCCGACGAGCCGGAGACGCCGCTGCTGATGCCCGCCCATCGCGAGCGGGGTTGGGCGTACCTGCACCAGCTCAGCCAGCAGCCGGCGGCGGCGGGCGACCCGGTGCTGGCGATGGCGCGCGCGTCGGCGGTGGTCCGGCGGGGCACCCGGATGGTGAAGGTGCTCTCGGCCCAGCAGGTCGCCGGTCACCTGCGGGGTTGGCTGCCGCACGGCTTCTGCTACCGCGAGCACGATGTGGCGCACCTGCGTACGCCGGTGACGACGAAGGTGCTGCGTACCGATGGTGACGCTGGCCGGGACGGCCCGGACGTGGCGTACGTGTTGCGCTGGCGCGCGTCCGACAGTGGTGACTACGACGTGCCGGCCGGGCCCGCGCACCGGGGCCTGACCGCGCTGGCCTCGCGGGACCGGGTCGGCGCTCCCGTGCTGGGCACCGGCTTCACGCCCAGCAACGGTCAGCTCATCCCGGAGTTCATCACCAGGGACTTCGCCGACCTGCCGATGCCGGCGAACGCCGCCCTCATCGCCTACCCGGCGGAGGGGGTGGAGGTGGTGCTGTACACCTACCAGGCCGAGCAGCGCGGGTGGCTGCGGATGGTGGGTCCGCAGTGGCGGCACCTGTTGGCCGCGGTGCCGGGTCTCTCCCCCGATCAGGAGTACGTGCCGAACGCCGACGTGCCCCGCTCCACCCAACTGGTCGGCACGTACGGCGACAACGAGTACGAGGCGGTCGCCGACCTGCCCGGCGGGTTCCGCGTGCTGGCGATGACCCGGGCGGCCCGTTACCCGGTGGACGCGGTGGCCCGCCGGGTCCGGTTCGCCCAGTGGCGGGGGGTGCCGTGTCTGGTGCTGCGGGAGGAGGCGGGCTGGCTGCGGATGCGGCTGCGCTACCCGAACCCGGACGCGGTGCTCGGCACCGGCGCCCAGTGCCAGGAACGCGGCGTCTACGAGGCCTGGGCGCCGGGCGCCGAGGTGACCGACGACCAGGTGATGGACACCCGGTACGCGATGTGACGGCGCGCGGCGGCAGGGCGACCCGCCGCCGCGCGTCGTGCGGTCAGTCGGCCAGTCGGGCCAGTTCCTCGTCGACGATCGACGGGTCGAGCTTGCGGAACACCGGCTTCGGCGCGGCCAGCGGACGGCCCGCCTCGATCGGCACCGACTCCCAGCGCGCGCCGACGGTGTAGTCCCCGGTGAGCACCGGGTACGCCGGGCCGCCGTCCAGGTCGTCGACCTGCTCGATCACCGGCATCGGCGCGTGCACGCCGGTGCCGCCGAGCAGCTCGTGCACCTGCTGCGCGGAGTGCGGCAGGAACGGGGTGAGCAGCGTGTTGGCGTCGCTGATCACCTGGAGGGCGACGTGCAGGATGGTGCCCATGCGGGGCTTGTCGGCCTCACCCTTGAGCTTCCACGGCGCCTGCTCGGAGAGGTACTTGTTGGCCTCGGCGACCACCTTCATGGCCTCGCCGATGGCCTGCTTCTGCCGGTGCCGGCCGATCAGGTCGCCAACCGTGGTGAACCCGGCGCGGGCGACGGCGAGCAGGGCCTCGTCGGCCTCGGTGAGCCCGGCCGGGTCGACAGCGGGGATCGCCCCGAAGTTCTTGGCGGCCATCGAGACGCACCGGTTGACCAGGTTGCCCCAGCCGGCGACCAACTCGTCGTTGTTGCGGCGGAGGAACTCGGCCCAGGTGAAGTCGGTGTCGTTGCTCTCCGGGCCGGCGGCGGCGATGAAGTAGCGCAGCGCGTCGGCGTCGTAGCGCTCCAGGAAGTCGCGGACGTAGATGACCACCTTGCGGGACGACGAGAACTTCCGCCCCTCCATGGTCAGGTACTCGCTGGAGACCACCTCGGTGGGCAGGTTGAGCCGACCCAGCTCGCCCGGCTCACCGTCGCGGGAGCCCTCGCCGGAGTATCCGGAGAGCAGCGCCGGCCAGATCACCGAGTGGAAGACGATGTTGTCCTTGCCCATGAAGTAGTAGGACTGCGCGTCCTTACCCTGACCGTCGGTGGACCACCACCGGCGCCACGCCTCCGGGTCGCCGGAGCGGCGGGCCCACTCGATCGAGGCGGACAGGTAGCCGATCACCGCGTCGAACCACACGTAGATCCGCTTGTCCGGCCGGTCCCGCCAGCCGTCCAGCGGGATCGGTACGCCCCACTCCAGGTCCCGAGTGATCGCCCGGGGCTGGAGGTCGTCGAGCAGGTTGCGGGAGAACCGCAGCACGTTGGGCCGCCACCCCTCGCGGGTGTCCAGCCACTGCCGCAGCACCTCGGCCAGCGCCGGCAGGTCCAGGAAGAAGTGCTCGGTCTCGACGAACTTCGGAGTCTCCCCGTTGATCCGCGACTTCGGGTCGATCAGGTCGATCGGGTCGAGCTGGTTGCCGCAGTTGTCGCACTGGTCACCGCGGGCGCTGTCGTACCCGCAGATCGGGCAGGTGCCCTCGATGTACCGGTCGGGCAGGGTGCGCCCGGTGGACGGGGAGATCGCGCCCATGGTGGTCTTGGGCACGATGTAACCGTTGCGATACATCCCCTCGAACAGCTCCTGCACCACCGCGTAGTGGTTGCGGGTGGTGGTGCGGGTGAACAGGTCGTAGGAGAGGCCGAGGCCGTGCAGGTCCTCGACGATCACCCTGTTGTACCGGTCGGCCAGCTCGCGCGGGGTCACCCCGTCAGCGTCGGCCTGCACCTGGATCGGGGTGCCGTGCTCGTCGGTGCCGGAGACCATGAGCACGTCGTGGCCGGCCATCCGCATGTACCGGGCGAAGACGTCGGAGGGAACGCCGAAACCGGAGACGTGGCCGATGTGGCGGGGGCCGTTGGCGTACGGCCAGGCCACTGCCGCGAGAACGTGACTCATGAGCAGTGAGCCTAGTGACCCGGTTGGGGCATCCGCGAACCAATGGGGGGTCCCCGACCGGCGGACCGGGCCGACCACCTCGCCCGTTGGTCCGATTTGTCGTCGACACGCGGCTCAGCTGCCCGTTTCGCCTCCTGGGGAGGTGTGCAATGAACGTCGTGACGGGCAGACGAGCGGCGCGGGACCACGAGGACCGTCCCACCGGACCGGCGGTCGGCGACGAGCCTGGGCGCGAGCCGGCCGTGCCCCGGGTCACCGGGGTCGCGCCCCAGCCCCGGCTGGTGCCCGGCGCCGACCCGGGTGGGCAGCGGCCCACCCCGGCGGGGCGGTCCGCCACCCCGGCCCGCCCCACGCCGGCGGCCTCGTCGCCCACTCCGGCCCGGCCGACCCCGGCGGCACCCGCACCCGGTCCGGCCCGGCCCGCCCTGTCCGGCCCGCTCGCCGCCTCGGTCCCGGCCGGTGGGGAGTTCGTCGAGGTGGAGCCGACCACCGGGGCGCCCGTGGACGCCGTGCCGCGTCGGGTGCCGGTGCGGCAGCAGACCCGCCGCCAGCGGGCCCGCCGGCCGGACGACACGCTGGACGACGACGGTGACGCCTTCTGGGCACCGATCGAACAGGTGCACTGGGACGGCACCCCGGTCCGCAAGGACCCGGCACCGGAGCGGTTTCGCGGCTTTCGGCTGCTGCTGCGGCGGCGGGCACCGAGCCGTACGCCCCCACCGCCGGATCCGCTGCCCGGGCTCGCCGCGCTGGTGGTGCTGAGCCTGGTCGTGGCCTTCTTCGCCTGGGTCAGCGCGGGCCCGTTCTGGCTCGCGGTCGGGCACGCCCGGTCGGGCACCGTGGTGATCGACGACTGCTCCGGCGGCGGGCTCACCCAGCGGTGCCGGGGGATCTTCACAGCCGACGACGGGCGGTTCATCGCCCATGGTGTGCGCGTCGGCGGTGTGCCCGCCGACGGGAGCGCGGCCGGCACCCGGCTGCCGGCGCGGATGACCGGCCCGGACAGCGGCACCGCGTACGCGGACGTCGGCGTAGGCCGGCACCTGCGATGGCTGCCCGGTCTGCTGGTGGTGCTGGGCTGCACCGCGGGCATCGTCCGGTGGACCGGTTCGGCCCGGCTGCCCGGCCGCCGGCACCGCCGCTGGGCGGTGGCCGCCGCCGTCGCCGGCCCCACGCTGATCACCGTCGGCTTCCTGGTCGCCGCGTGGTGATCCCGCCGTCAGGGGAGCCCGGTCCCCTCGGTCAGCTGTGCACGATCGTGTAGACGTCCCGGCGGCGCAGCGCGTACTCGGTGGCGACGTCGGTGATGGCGTCCCGGCGGGACCGGCCGGCGGCCTCCCGTTCGGCGACGGCGGCGCGCAGGGTGTCGTCGTCGGGGCGTTCGGGGGCGGTCACCGGCGCCCCGGCCACCACCAGCGTGATCTCTCCGCGCGGATCCCCCTCGGTGGCCCATCGGGCCAGCTCGCCGAGGGGGCGGCGGAGCACCTCCTCGTAGGTCTTGGTGAGTTCGCGGCAGAGCGCGGCCGGCCGGTCCGCCCCGAACGCGTCGGCCAGGTCGGTGAGGGTCGCCCCGATGCGGTGCGGCGCCTCGAAGAAGACCAGAGTGCGCTCCTCGGCGGCGAGTGCGCGCAGCCGCGATCGACGCCCGCTGGGGGTGCGGGGCAGGAATCCCTCGAAGCAGAACCGGTCGCAGGGCAGCCCGGAGACGGCCAGCGCGGTGGTGACCGCGCTGGGACCGGGGGCGACGGTGACCGGCGCCCCGACCTCCAGCGTGGCGCGGACCAGCCGGTAGCCGGGGTCGGAGACGCTCGGCATCCCGCCGTCGGTGACCAGCGCCACCACGTATCCGCCGAGAATGGCCTCGACCAGCTCGGGGGTACGCCGCTCCTCGTTGCCCTCGAAGTAGGAGACGATCCGACCACCGACGGTGAGGTCGAGATCGCGGGCCAGCCGGGTGAGCCGACGGGTGTCCTCGGCGGCGACCACGTCGGCGCTGATCAGCACCTCCCGGAGTCGGGCCGAGGCGTCGGCGGGGTTGCCGAGCGGAGCACCGAGCAGAATCAGGCGCCCAACTTCGGACATTTCACCCACGGATTCGTCTCCTTCATTGCTGGGAATACCGGTATCAGGGACGACGGACGCCACCGGACACCTTGGCAGCCTACGATCGCCGGGTGACGAGTGCGTCGACAGCGCAGAGCCCGAGCGCGGACCCGGACAAGATGATCCAGGTGTCGGGCGAGCCCGGTGCCACCCAGGAGCCGACGGCACCGAGCGCCGAGGGCGGCGGGGTGGCCGCCGCGGTCCGGCGACGGTTCGCCACCGTCGACACCCAGGCGGACCGGTTCTCCTGGCTGGCCACGGCAGTGGTGGTGGCCATCGCGGCGATCCTGCGCTTCGTCGGGCTGTCCAGCCCCAAGGGCAAGATCTTCGACGAGACGTACTACGCCAAGGACGCCTACGGGCTGATCTCCCGTGGCGTGGAGTGGAACTACAAGGACAACGTCCCGTCGTACGTGGTGCACCCGCCGCTGGGCAAGTGGTTGATCGGGCTCGGCGAGTGGGCCTTCGGCTACCAGGACGCCGACTCCAAGGTCTCCGTTCCCGGGCACCTGATGACCACCGCGCCGGAGTTCGGCTGGCGCTTCTCGGCCGCGGTGATCGGCACCCTGTCGGTGCTGCTGCTGGTTCGCATCGGTCGGCGGATGTTCCGCTCGACGGTGCTCGGCTGCGCGGCCGGCCTGCTGCTCGCGCTGGACGGCTTCCACCTGGTGCTGTCCCGTGCGGCCCTGCTCGACATCTTCCTGCTCTTCTTCGTGCTGGCCGCGTTCGGCGCGCTGGTGCTCGACCGGGACGCCCGCCGTCGACGCTGGGCACGGGCCCTGGACGACGGGCTCGATCCGAGTCAGCCGGGCCGCGCCGGCCGCCCGCCGACCGGTTGGCGCACCTGGCCCTGGTGGCGGCTGGCGGCCGGGGTGCTGATCGGCTGCGCGTGTGCGGTGAAGTGGAGCGCCCTGTACTTCGTGCCGGCCTTCGCGCTGCTGGTGCTCCTCTGGGAGGTCGGCGTCCGCCGCTCGGCGGGGGTCCGCCGGCCCTGGCGGGACGCAGTCGTCGACGAGCTGCCCTGGCTGGTGCTCGCCGGCGTGGTCATGGTCGGCACCTACCTGGCCACCTGGTCGGGCTGGCTGCTCACCGACGACGGTTACTACCGGCTCGCGTCCGCCTACCCGAGCGCCCCGCTCAGCGACCGCCCGGTGATCGGCCCGCTGATCAACCTGTACGAGTACCACCGCGCGGCGTACGGCTTCCATGCCCAGCTCGACGACGCGCACAAGTACCAGTCGTGGCCGTGGCAGTGGTTGCTGCTGGGCCGACCGGTGGCGTTCCACTACGCCAACAACGGCGTCTGCGGGGCGCCGACCTGCGCCTCGGAGATTCTGCTGCTCGGCACCCCGCTGCTCTGGTGGTCGTTCCTGCCCGCCCTGGTGGCGCTGGTCTGGCTGGGTGTGGCCCGTCGGGACTGGCGGGCCGGCGCGATCCTGCTGACCGTGGCCGCCGGGCTGCTGCCGTGGTTCTGGTTCGCCCTCGACGGCCGGACGATGTTCTCGTTCTACGCCGCGCCCGTGGTGCCGTTCCTGGTGCTGGCGGTGGTGTACGTGCTGGGTGCGCTGATCGCGCCCGCCGGGGGCGATGTGGGTGCGGTGGCACCGCTGGTGCCCGGTGACCCGAGTTATGAACGCCGGCTGGTGGGCAGCATCGCGGCGGGGGCGTACGTGTTGCTGGTCGGAGTCTGCTTCGCGTACTTCTATCCGATCTTCGTCGGCCGGGTGATCCCGTACTCGGACTGGCTGTCCCGGATGTGGCTCGACGGTCGGTGGATATAAGCATCGACAGGCGACGCGCCGCTCAGCGCGACGGGAGAAGGGCCCGCACGCCGAAGCGTGCGGGCCCTTCTGACAAAGACGCGCGCCCCGATCGCCTGCCACGGGGGAAGCGGGCGATTGGGGCGCGCAAGAAGAGCTTAACCACCGGGCACCACCGGCACAACGGGTCGACTTGGGTCAGATTTCCGACGGATGGTGGCCGGACCGCCACCTTTCCTTGAACAGTTGACCGAGGGTGACCCGGCGTGGACCCAGAGCGCGGACGATGCCGGCCCGCGGCGACGGGTGACCAGGCCGACGGCGTCGGGGCTCGGACCGTCCGCAACCCAAGTGATCATCCAAAGTGGATCTCACTACACTGCGGGCCGTGATCAACTTCAGACGATCGACGGCCGTCCTTCTCGGACTGCTGGCGACCACCGCACTGGCCGGGGCCGCCCCGGCGCAGGCCGACGAGGAGCCGGCGCCCGAGCCGCCCCGGGTCGAGCTGGTGCTCGACGTCAGCGGGTCGATGCGCGCCGCCGACATCGACGGACGCACCCGGATCGCGGTAGCCCAGCAGGCCTTCAACGAGGTCGTGGACGCGCTACCCGAACAGACACAGCTCGGCATCCGGGTACTCGGCGCCACCTACCGCGGCAAGGACAAGAAGGTCGGCTGCCAGGACACCCAACAGATCGTGCCGGTCGGCCCGGTGGACCGGTCCGCCGCCAAGGCGGCGGTGGCGACACTTCGCCCGACCGGGTTCACCCCGGTCGGCTTGGCGCTGCGCTCCGCCGCACAGGACCTGGGCAGCGGGAACACCACCCGGCGGATCGTGCTGATCACCGACGGCGAGGACACCTGCGCGCCGCCGGACCCGTGCGAGGTGGCCCGGGAACTGGCCGCACAGGGCACCAGCCTGGTCGTCGACACCCTCGGTCTGGCCCCGGACGAGAAGGTCCGCCGGCAGCTGCTCTGCATCGCCAGCGCGACCGGCGGGACCTACACCGCCGCGCAGAGCGCCGAGGAGCTGACCGACCGGATCAAACAGCTCGTGGAGCGGGCCGGCGACACGCACACCCGGGCCCCGACAGTGGTCGGCGGCACGAACGCGTGCGACTCGGCGCCACTGCTCGCACCGGGCGTGTACGCCGACCGGGAGTCGTTCTCCGAGCACCGCTACTACCGGGTGCCGATCCGCCCCGGCCAGGAGCTGCGGGCTTCGGTGAGCATGGCGTTGGACCGTGCCGTCAACCGGGACTACGGGGTGCTGCTGCGGGCCACCGCGGCCGACGGCCGGGAACTCGTCCGGGGTGCGGACGCCGGCAGCGGACGGGCCGACGTGCTCTCCGCCGGGCTGCGCTGGTCGGCCACCGCCGACGATGAGGATGCCGCGGACACCGAGGAGAGTTCGGCCCCGGTCGTCGAGCCCACCACCGTTTGCCTGGTGGTGAGCAACTCGTTCGCCCCGCGTCCCGGCACCGCGGCGACCCCGGGCATGCCGGTGGAGTTGACCGTCGACGTGGTCGCCGCCGCACCCGCACCGGACGGACCGGACCTCGGCCGGGGCTGGGTGCTGCTGGCCCTGCTCACCATCGCCGGGCTGATCACCGGTCTGCTCGCCGGCCTGCTCACCCGCTGGTGGGTCGCCACCTGGAGGGAGAACTGATGCGTAGCGCACTGTTCCGGTCGATGGCGGCGCTCCTCGCCGCCGGTGGGGCCGCCCTGCTCCCCGCCGCGGCCGTCGCCGCACCCACCCCCTCCCCGGGTGCCACGCCGGTCAACCGTGCCGGCACGTCGTTCCTCACCGCCACCCCGATCACCGCGGGACAGCCGGTACGGGTGGACGCCTCGATCGGCGACCACCTCTACTGGTCGTTCCCGGCAACGGCCGGTCAGGTGCACGAGATCACCGCCACCGTCACCTTCCCGAAGGGACGCGACGGGGCCTCCACCTGGACCGTCGACGTCTTCGACGGGCTCCGCCGCCGCCAGGCGTGCACGGCGGGGGCCCAGACTCCGACGGTGGACGCGAAGGCGTCGACGGTGGTGCTGGGCTGCACGTTGCGCGAGGTGCGGCCGTGGGCGGAGCCCTGGTCGGCCGACCCACTGCCCGGCACGTACGTCATCCGGCTCTCCGTGATCGACCTGCCGGAGCCGGATCTGGGTGCGCCGATCGACGTCGACCTGCTGGTCGGCACCGTCGCCGACCGGGGCACCTCGGCCGACGACGGCGAACTGGCCGCCCCGCTGGTGCCGAACACCAAGGCCGGCACGGTACTCACCGCCGTACCCCCGGTGGACGCGGAGGCCGACGACGAGGGTGACCCGCTGACGGACTGGTTGCCGGACCTCGGCTCGCGCTGGGTCTGGACCGGCATCGGTGGTGCGCTCGCCGCGGTGGCTGGCGTGTGCGGCTTCGCGATGACCCGGCGGCCTCGACGTCGCTGAACGCCCCTCTGGTGGCCCCGCCCAGCGGTGGGGCCACCGGAGGTTCAGCTACGCCGGGAGCCGCGCGGCAACCAGCCGATGAACCGGTCCTGGAGCGACATCACCGGGGCGGCGCGCAGATCTTCGGTGGCGGCGGCGAGGCAGGACCCCAGATAAACGCTGAGCATGGCGCGATCACCGCCGTACTCCGCCAGCAGCCGGCTGCGCTTCGTCGCGCACGGCCACTCGTCACCGCAGGAGCCGCAGCTCCAGCAGGGGGTCTTCGGGGCGTGATCGTCAGCCGGCACCCCCGGCCGTTGCGCACCATCGGTCATCGCACGTCCTTCCAGATGTCCACGGGGCTGGCCGCGCCGGCCAGCGTTGATGGTGGTCCCCCCGGAGCCATCAGGGAGGGCGCTGCGCGTCCCTCCGGTGTTACATCTTTGCGGTACTTTCAGCGGTCGTGGGAGTCGGAAATTTGACGGTTGACCTGATCTGCCATTCCTACCGACCAGTAGGCAATCGGAATGCGTGACCTGCTGCCACCGACGGTCGCGGTTGCCATCGCCGGGCCCGACGACTGGACGGGCGAGTTGCTCCCCGCTGAGCTGGCATGTCTCAGCGAGCGGGCCGCGCAGACCCGTCGGCGGGACTTTGCCGCCGGGAGGATGTGCGCCCGCCGCGCGTTGCGCGACCTCGGCCTGGCGATGACCGCGGTGCCGGCCGCCGCCGACCGCGCGCCGGTCTGGCCGGCCGGGGTGGTCGGCAGCATCACCCACACCGCCGGCTACTGCGCCGCGGCGGCGGCGCACACCACCGACGTCCGGTCCGTCGGAATGGACGCCGAGCAGCACCGCGAGATCAATCCGGGAGTACGCAGACTCGTGCTGCTGCCCGAGGAGGAGGCCGCCTGCGCGCGGCTACCCGGCGGCACCTGCTGGCCGGTCGTGCTGTTCAGCGCGAAGGAGACCATCTACAAGGTGTGGTACCCGATCGTCCGCGACTGGCTGGACTTCCACGACGCGCGAGTCGAACTTGATCCGGATGCCGGCACGTTCACCGCCCGGATCGCACCGACCCGGGTGGACGCGGCACAAGTCGCCGACCCGCCCTCGTCGATCACCGGCCGCTTCGTGATCGCCGACGGGCTGGTCCGCACCGCCGCCGTGCTCGGCCGGGGCTGACCCTGCTGGCTACCGCTCCAACCGGGCAGCCCCGCTCGGGCGTCAGTGGGCGTAGCGGCCGAGCAGGTACACACTGAGCCGCTTGCCGTCGCGCACCGCCACCACGTGCCCGGTCACCACGTCCCCCTGGCGCTGGTAGACCTGGTACGACGGCGCGTCGAAGCGCCACCCGACGGTGTCCGGGATCGCTTCGGCGGGAAGCGGGAACCCCGCATCGGTGGGCGCCATCGTCGGTGGCTGCGCCGGTGCGGCGGCCCAGCCGTCGAGGATCCGGTCCAGGCACCCTGGCGACGTGGTGAAGTGCAGGTACAGCTCGCCCATCGGTCCGGTCATGTCCTCGGCGTTGCTGTATCGCAGGCCATCAACGTCACACGGCAGACTGACCTGGTAGTGCGGCAGGATGTCGTCCTCGAAGTCGCCCCGGGTCACCCCGAAGATCCCGTCCGGGTGCCGGTAGGGCCGTGGACCCCAGAAGTGCGCCGGCGGGTAGAGCGCCACCGCCGACCCCACGACGACCAGCACAATCGCTCCCCAGCGCCAGAGCCGTTGTCGGGAGCCGCGCACCGTCGACCCCGTCGCGGGCCGCGCGGCCGCACTCGTGGAACTGGCGGGGTGAGCCTCCCGGCCCGCACCGGAGAGCACCTCCCGCACGACCGACCGGAACAGCGTCGCGGTGTCGGCGATGAACCGGAGCCGGCCGACACCGAGCAGACGCAACGCGGCGCCGTGCCCGAACGCGACCACGACGGCGGCGCCGAACAGCAACGCCCACCAACCCGCGGCCACCACCGCCCGTACCGGTCCAGCACTCTCGGCCCATCCCTGGCGCAACCGCTCGGTGTGGAACGGCACGTGCCTCTGCTCGTCGACCAGGATGCGGGCACCCACGTCCGAGAGCAGCGGATCATCAGTGCCGTCGCGGACGGCTCGGTAGTAGCGCAGGGCGACCACCTCGGCGACCATCAGCGTCATCAGTTCCAGTCGCAGCCCCAGGGCACGCCGGATCGTCACGAACACCCGGTCGGTCCAGTGACCGTCGATGACGTCGCCGCCCGCGCTGAGCAGCAGGTGCTTGAGGAGCCGGGCGTGGTTCTGCTCCTCGGCGACGAACAGTCGGACCGCCGCCAGATAGGTCGGGTCACCGGCCCGCTCGCTCTTGCTGATGAGATTCACGCCGTCGCCGTCTTCACCGGCCTGGAATCGTTGCAGGCTCCGGATCAGCGCCGGCGGCAGCGGACCCCCTGTACTCCACTGTGGATCGGGTCCGTCCCGGCGTCGCTCGGCGTTCTCGGTGAACTCACGTACCCAGGCCTCGAAACCCATGTCTCTTCCCCCGTTGTCTTGCAACCATTCGGCTACCGCGCCCACGCCTCGGCGTCGGTGACGACCGGCTGCCCGGTGCGTACCGATTCTTCGATGGCGAGGCTGATCAGGTGGTCCTGGCAGGCTTCGGCGAGGGAGTACGGAGCGGGGCCTTCCTTCCGCGCCCACGCCCCGGCGCGGGCGACGATGTCGGCCACCGCGATGTCGTCGTCGGACATCCCGCTACCGACGAAGGGATTGCGGTAGACCACCTCGCCGTCGAAGCTGATGTGCTTCAGGTCGAGCCCCTCCAGGTTGAGGTCGAGACCCGTCTGGCGTCGCACCAGTGACGACTCCACCGGCGTGGTCGGGTCGACCAGCCGGACAACCCGGTCGTCCACCAGCTCACCGCGCGAGCCGCGCACCACCAACCGGCGGGTACGCAGCGGGTTCCACCACTGGTTGTCGGTGAAGTCGTACAACCCCATCCGCCCGCCGAAGTCGATTGTCGCGAGTGTGGTGGAGAGCTGCTGCGGTGTGTCGTCACCGCTCCAGCCGGTCGGCGAGAGCGGGTTGGCCAGCGGCGCGACGAAGGCGCGCGCGTTGATCTCGGCGCTCTCGTGACCGACGCCGAGCAGACCCCGGATCAGCGACACCGCGTGGTACAGGTGGGTCGACGAGATCTGGACCGAGGTCGGTTCGCCGAGCACCCCGGCGCGGACCAGCGCCAGCCGGGCCGCGTGCCCGGGCATCAGCAGGTACTGCTCGGCGACCTGCACCAGACCGCTGCCCCCGACGTCGGCCCAGAGCGAGCGCAGACCCGCAAGGTCGGCGGCGGGCGGCGTCTCGGCGAGCACCGGTACGCCGGCCGCGACCAATTCCCGGGTCGCTTCCGGTGTCACGGACCACGGCACCGACACGATGACGAAGTCCGGCCGCTCGTGGGCGAGCAACTCGGCGGTCGTCCGGAAGGTCCGCACACCCCAGTCGGCGGTCACGGCAGCTCCCCGCGACTCGGTACGCGTCACCACCCCGGTCACCCGGAACCGCTCGGGAAGCAGCCTGGCCAGGCGAAGGAAGAACTCACCTCGCCAACCACTGCCGACAATGCCGAACCGGGTCTGCGCCACCGACGTCATCTGGGCTCCTCACCTAGAGGTCCGGATGCTAACCGTTGCCGGGCCGTGTTTTTCGCTACGGTTGCCCTGATGACCATCGACTCGTTACCGGCCGGACCCGCGTCGGCGGCCGTCGAAGTGACCGGCGCAGGTCCGCAGCTCGACTACTACCTGGTTGGCGCCTGCGACTCGACCACCACTGTGGAGGGCATCCTCGTCGAGGAGTTCACCCGGGACCGCGACCTCGTCACGACAGGGCTGGCCAGCGCGGGTTGGACCCCGCAGGCAGGCTGGTGGAGTTCCGCGTCGCTGAGCCGCGACATCCGCACGAACCCCGAGATGCTGGCCCGGGTGGTCCCCACCTCCCGCCGGCAGGCCGAGGACGCCCACCGCGCGCTCGGCGGTGGGCAGCTGCCGGACGAGACACTGCTCCGTACGCACTTTCTCGACCATCAACCGATCGCGAGCGCCCCGCCGCTGCGGCTCGGCCCCGCCCAGCCGCCGGCCGGCTTCCACGAACGGCGGGTGTACCGCGTCCTCTTCGCCAAGGACCTCCGCCCCGACCAGGTGGCCGCCCTCCGCACGGCCTGGCGGACACCGGCCGGCGGCACGAGCGCATCCGGCACGAACGCGTCCGTCGCGAGTGGTCGTCTCGATGGGCACGGCGACCAGTTCAGCTGGGACCTGCGCCGCGTCGGCCACACCCTCGCCTGGGGCCTCGACGTGACCGCACTGCTGGCGACCGATGCCACGGCGGCGCTCGGTTCGACACTGTCCGCGTTGACGGACGTCCTGCGGCAGCACGGTCTGATACCCGTGACGACAGAACGCTTCTCCTAGGGCCTGTTTCATAAGGGCGGTCGAGCCGAGGCGGAGTCCGGGCGGCGATCCGGCAAGGCGCGGTTTCGTCCGGATACCGGTGTCGTATCCGGACGACAGGCCCTGGACCGGGCACCGACCTAGCCGGCCAGACTGGAGGCGCGCGTGTCAGTCGACCTTGAGGCAACAGTGGCCCGGCCCATCTCCCTCGCCGAGGTGGTGACCGCCGCGCGAGCCACCCTGGCCGAACTGCTCGGCATGACCACGACGCCCGAGCTGATCATCGTCACCGACCGACGGTACGAACAGGGACGCCGCGTCGATTCCGGACGCCGCCTCGGGGCGGCGGAACTGCGGGCCACCACCATCGGCGACCGCATCGATCGCACGCCCGACGGCATGCCCGGTGCGATCCACCTTGAGGTCGATGTCGCGGGCTTCGAGGACAGTGTCTGGCTCCTGGTGATCGACCACGAACCGGAGACCGACGGTGGTCCGGAAGCCGTCTTCAGCCCGTACCGCACGTGCGTGAGTGTCGTCGTAGCGCTGGCCATGGCCCTTGCCGTCGCCGACCTCACCGGCGGACAGTTCACCGACGACCAGATCCGGCTGCTGCGGCCGGGCCACTCCGACCCGCGTCAGGTGGTCACCGCGACTCGACTGCCGCCGGAGCCGGGGGACTTCGCCGAAAGATGCGAGCGCTACCTTCGCCAGTTCGCGCATCTCCGCGGGTGGCCGCGCGACGTGTCCATGCGCCCCTGACGGCGTCGCCCCGCCACCCGAAAGATCGGAAAAGGCCGTCTCCGACTCGCGGAAACGGCCTTTGACCTGGGGTGGAGCTGAGGGGATTTGAACCCCTGACCCCCTCGATGCGAACGAGGTGCGCTACCAGTCTGCGCCACAGCCCCCCACCGGCGAACCGGCTTCGGTCCCACCCGGCTTACACCGGGCGGGCCGGCAGCAAGGCTAACAGGTTGCCGGCCCCCACCGCGAATCCGCCCCCTGCGTGGCGCTCCCGCAGACCCGAAGATCGACTCGGCTTCCTGAAAACCGGGGCATCCCGGACGCCACGACACCGCGACTTTCAAGAACCCGAGTCGATCAAGCCAGCCGGCACCGGGCAGGCAAGGGCTGGGGACCGACCCAGGCCGGAGACCAACCCAGGCCGGAGACCAGCCCAGGCCGGAGACCGACTGGGCCGGGGAGGCCAGCCCGGGGGTCAGGCGCCTCGGCCGGCCTCGTAGGGGCGGCCGCGGAGACCGCCCGACCGCCGGTACGAGACCGACCCGCCGTTGACCGCCGCCGGCAGGTCGCCCTGCCGGTCCAGGCCCATAGCCGCTCGGCGTACGCCCTCGCGCTGGGCTGCCAGGCGGCGTTGCGCCTCCCGGCGGGCCGCTGCCCGGCGGGCCTGCTCCCGGCGCACCTCGGCCTGCCGGGCGGCCAGCCACGCGGCCTCCCGGGCGCGGGCCCGGCGGCGGCGACGCCCGGCGAGGGCCTGACCCCGCAGGTGGACGACGTACAGGGCCAGAAGCAGGAAGGTGACCCCGAAGCCGACCCAGAAGCCGGGGCTGACGAACAGCACGCCGATCAGCTCGACGACGTTGAGGAGCAACAGGGCGGCGAGCACCCGGCGACGCCGGTACACGGCGGGGGTGTGCTGTCGGCGCGGCGGTGGCCGGCGTCGGGATCGCTTCGGCGCGGGCGGTACGGACCGCAGCCGCCCGGAGCGACGGGCGGCCGGCGGCGCGGAGACCGGCGCACCCAACGTGCCGGTAGTCGCATCCTCGCTGAGGGTGACGACCAGTGAGCGCGGCGGGTGGACGGGTCGCCGTCCCGGCACAGTGCGGCGCCGTCGGCGGCGCTGGAGCACCCGCGCCGTCGACTGCGCCCGCTCCGCCACCAGCCGCTCGGTGGCGTCGTACCGGCGAACCAGCGCCGGGGCCAGGGCGAGCAGACCGGCGGCGGCGAGGACGGCGAGGAGCACCGAGGTCGGCACCCTCACCCCTCCCGTCACCGAATTCGAAGCAACCGTCATCCGACCGCAGGATCTTCCACCAATCACGCGTGGGCGCGTGGATCGTCCGGCCGGGGAGCGCTTGCCGCAGCTTGCAGTTACTTGAGGTTACGGCGCGCCGACCGGGATGCCACCGCGCCGCGCCGATCCCGTCCGTGGGACGAGTGGGAGGATGTGGCGAAATCCTCCTACCCCGCGTTGGCGCGTACCCGGTGCCAGCGGGCCAGCAGGCCACCTTCGGCGGCGATCTCCTCACTCGTCATCGCGTACCCGATGTGGTCCCGCCACGCGCCGTCGATGTGCATGTAGCGCACGTGGTACGACTCCTCGCGGAAGCCCAACTTCTCCACCACCCGCCGGGACGGTTTGTTCTCCGGACGGATGTTGACCTCCACCCGGTGCAGCCCACCCGGGCCGAACGCGTGGTCCACGGCGAGCGCGAGCGCCGTCGGGATCACCCCCCGTCCGGCCACCCGCGCGTCCACCCAGTAGCCGACGTAGCCGGAGCAGAGTGCCCGCCGCACGATGCTGCCCACGTTGATGTGCCCGACCAGCCGATCCCGGTCGCCCTCGCGCAGGCAGACCGCGAACGGCATGCCCTCACCCTCGCGGGCCGAACGCCGCTGGTCACGGTGCACCCAACGGAACGCGGCCGGCGAGTTCATCTCGTCCCAACTGCCGGGCAGCGAGGACTCCCAGGGCGCCAACCAGGCCCGGTTGGCGCGCCGTACCTCCGACCACGCGGCCGCGTCGGAGCGCCGGTAGGGCCGCAGCAGCACCGGGCCGTCGGCCAACTCCACCGGCCAGCCCGGCGACCGCGCGGGTCCGAAGAGACTCACCCGCACAGTCTCCCGCGCGGGACCGTGTCCCGCGCAAGTGGCCCCGCCGGGCCGCGCACACCCACCGCTACGGCCCGACGGTCGCGCGCCCGGTGACCACCGGGTCGACGGACCCGCCGGGAGACCTCACCGGCGGCGGTCCAGTAGCAGGACGTCCACCGTGGAGCCGGCCGCGGCCGTGGTGACCCGCTCGCCGAGCACCAGCAGCCCGTTCGCCTCGGCCAACCCGGAGAGGGTGAACGGGCCGCCGCTGAGCGGCTGGACCGTGTACCCGCCACCGCGTCGCTCGGCGACGTGCGCCGGCCGGAACTCGCGCAGCCCCGCCGGCGACGACACGGTCTCCAGCAGGTGCGCCCGCACGCTGGGCCGGAACACCGGCTCGGCCCCGGCGAGCAGTTGGATGGCGGGACGGGCCAGCACCTCGAAGCCGATCAGCGCGGCACCGGGGTCACCGGGCAGGCAGACCACCGGCACCTCCTCGGCGCCGACAGTGCCGAACCCGAGCGCGGTGCCGGGGTAGAGCGCCACGTCGGTGAAGGTGACCGGCCCGGCCCGGCCGCCCTCGCGGCGGGACAGGATCCGGCGCACCATGTCCCCGGGGCCGGTGCCGGTGCCCCCGGTGGTGATGATCAGGTCGGCGCGCAGCGTCTGGTCCTCCAGCAGCCCGCGCAGCCCCTCCGGGTCGTCGTCGCAGATCCCCACCCGGTACGCCAGTGCGCCCACCTCGGCCGCCGCGGCGGTCAGCGCGTGCGAGTTCGCGTCCACCACCTGACCGGGCTGGCTGCCCCGGCCCACGTCGACGAGTTCGTCACCGGTGGCCACGATGACCACCCGTGGGCTGGGCCGGACCACCACGTGTCCGATGCCGGTCGCCGCGAAGACCGCGACCAGGGCCGGGGACACGTAGGTGCCGGCCCGGGCGAGCAGGGTGCCGGCGGGCAGTTCCTCACCGGCGCGGCGTACCCCGTACCCCCGTTTGGGGGTGCGGAAGATCTCCACCGCGGCCATGCCCTGGTCGGTCCACTCCACCGGGACCACGACGTCCGCGGCGACCGGCAGTGGCGCCCCGGCGGCCACCGAGAAGCACGAGCCGGGGGTGAGACGGACCGGCCGCCAGCTCGCCGCGCCGAGATCGCCGACCACGTTGAGCCGGATGGTGCGACCACCGGGCGTGCCGGAGGGGGCCGGGACGTAGCTCGGCCCCCGACCCCCTCCGGAAATGTCCTCCCAGCGCGCGGCGTAGCCGTCCACCGCCGCCTGGTCGAAGGCAGGGAAGGCGTGCGGCGCGACGACGTCCTCGGCGAGGACGTTGCCGTGCGCCTGGGTGAGGTCGAGGTCGAGTGGTGGCAGCGCGCGCAACCTGCGCAGCACGCTGCCCAGGTAGTCGGCGAGCGGCGTCAACTCGTTCGCGGCCGCCTCGGCGTCGGCCGTCGCGGTCATGTACCAGATCCGCCTGCCGCGTCGGCCTTGACGAACTCGGCCAGCCAGGACCGGAACTCGGTGCCCAGGTCGTCGCGCTCGGCGGCGATCTGCACCACCGTCTGGAGGTAGCCCAGCGGCATGCCGGTGTCGTAGCGGGTGCCCCGGTAGACGATCGCGTGCACCGGGGTGCCCTCGCTGCGCAGCAGCTCCATCGCGTCGGTCAGCTGGATCTCGCCGCCGCTGCCCGGCTTGGTCCGCCGGATCGCGTCGAAGATCGTGCCCGGCAACACGTAGCGGCCGAGCACCGCGAGGTTGCTCGGGGCGTCCTCCGGCTGTGGCTTCTCCACCATCCCGGTCACCTTGACGACCTCACCGATGTCGGTGAGCTCCGACTCTGCCGGCTCGACGGAGGCGATCCCGTACCGCTTGGTCTCGGCCGGGTCGACCTCGAAGAAGGCGAGCACCACACCGCCGGTGCGGGCCTGCAACTCGATCATCGCCGGCAGCAGCGGCTCCGACGGCTTCACGAACTCGTCGCCGAGCAGCACCGCGAAGGGCTGGTCACCGACGTGCGACTCGGCGTACCCGACGGCGTGGCCGAGCCCGAGCTGCTCGGGCTGCCGCACCGTGTAGATCTCGGCCAGCTCGCTGGGCCGACGCACGGCCGCCAGCCGCTCGGAGTCGCCCTTCTCCTCCAGCCTGGCCTCCAGGTCCGGACGACGGTCGAAGTGGTCCACCATCGACGTCTTACCCCGGCCGGTGATCAGCAACACGTCGTTGATGCCGGCCTGCGTGGCCTCCTCGACGATGTACTGCAACACCGGCCGGTCCACCACCGGAAGCAGTTCCTTGGGCACCGCCTTGGTGGCCGGCAGGAACCGGGTGGCCAGTCCGGCGGCCGGGATGACGGCCTTGACCGCCAGGGGACGGCCGGTTGCGGCGACCGTCGACGAGGGATTCGCTGAGTGCTCCGACATGCCGCGAGACTATCGGCCACGGCTCTGCCGCGGCGGGTGTGGCCCAGAAGACGCGCCGCCACCCGACCCCGGCCGCGTCGCGTCCGGGCCGGCCCGCGCCCCACCCGGGGCGCTGTCCGGCGTGTCGTCGGCCGCATCAGGTCGGGCGTGCGCCGGGCCCACCACCGATTCCGGTACGCCCAACGTCGGGTCGGACCGGGCGGACCCGCCCGGCTCCCGGGTGGCCTGCACCGGCTGGCCGGCGCGCGGCAGTCCGTCGGGTGGGCTCACTGCACCCGCGAGAACCGGGATCTCCCGGGTCGGCAGATCCGAGCGCACCTCGGCGACCCGGTACGTGTCGCGGCCCGCCGCCTTGGCCGCGTAGAGCGCGTCGTCGGCGGCCTCCAGCACCTCCCGCCCGGTGCTGCCGTTGTCCGGGAAGACGGCGATGCCCACCGACACGGTCACCAGGACCGGCCCGGCGTACGCCTCGACGGCGATGGGCGTGTCCCGCACCGCCGCACCGAGCCGTTCGGCCACTATCGCCGCGCCCCGCGCGTCGGTCTCCGGCAGCAGCAGCACGAACTCCTCACCACCCTGGCGGAATGCCAGGTCGACCTCGCGAATCTCCCCGCGCACCCGTCGGGCGAACTCGGCCAGCACGGTGTCCCCCGCAGCGTGCCCGTACGTGTCGTTGACGTCCTTGAACCGGTCCAGGTCCAACGCGAGGACGCTGAGCATCCGCCCGAAGCGGCTGGCCCGTTCCACCTCCCGCCGGATCGACTCACGCAGGTAGCGGTAGTTCCACAGCCCGGTGAGCGGGTCGGTGAGGGAAAGCCGCTGCGCCTCCTCGTGCACCCGGACGTTGTCCACCGCCACCGCCGCGTGACCGGCGAAGGTGCGCAGGGTGGCCAGGTCGTCGTCGTCGAACTCGTCGGCGCCCAGCCGGTCGTAGAGGGCCAGCACCCCGAGCGCGGTCGCCGCGCCAGCCTCATCGGCCGCCGCCGAGGGGCCACCGGGGGTGGCCGGGGCACCGCCGCCCGGGGCAGCGAACGGAACCGCGACGTACGTGCGGCAGCGTGGCTCACCCGTCGGTGCCTCGGTCGGCTCCGCCCTCCCCCGCTGCGGTTCGCCGGTGGCGGCGACCGCACCGACGATGCCGGCACCGACCGGCACCCGCAGCGTCTGCGGCCCATCGGTCTCCTCGTCCGGCCAGCGCCCGTCCAACCCCTCGGTGCACTGCGCGACGAGTACCCCGCCGGTCTCCACCAGCAGCACGGCACCGGCCCGCGCGCCGGTGGCCCCGATGGCGCTCCGCAGGATCACCCGCAGGATGCGTTGCAGGTCGTGCGTGCTGGCCAGGGTGTCGCCGAGCACCGCGAGATGCCCGCGCAGCTGATCCCGGTTGCTGGTCAGCGCCGCGACGTAGGAGCCGGTCTCCCGGGTCATCCGGTTGAACGCGGCGGCCAACCGCCCCAGCTCGTCGCGGCTGCGGACCGGCACCCGGGCGGTCAGGTCGCCCTGGGCCACCCGGTCGACCGCACCGGCCAACTCGGCGAGCGGCCGGGTGGTCACCCGGGCCAGTCGCCAGGCGGTCAGCACGGCGAGCAGCCCGGCCAGCACGACCACCCCGAGCAGCGTGGCGTTCAGCCCTGGTGGCCGTTCACCGGGCACGGAGAGCACCAGTGGCAGCGGCTGCGCGTCGGAGGGTCCGAGCCGGCGCACGTAGCGGCCGTCGTTGGTCTCGGTGACCTGCTCGCCCCGGACGGTGACGGCGGCGGCCAGCACCGCGTCGCGTACGTCGCCGGATTCGGTCGTGTGGGTGACCCGAGCGGCGCGCGCCCCACTGTCGAGCAGGGTGACCGCCACCCCGGTCACCGCGGCCAGCCGCGCCACGAAGGCCGGGTCGACACGTTGCGCGGCGGTCACCGTGCCCAGCCGGGCGCCGGCGCGGTCGTGCAGGTCGACCTGGGCGGCCAGCGCACGGACCGGGCCGGCCGAACCGTCGGTCGAAACTGTGCCGGAGCCCCCGTTCGGGCCCTCGGTCGCGCCTCCGTTCGGGCCCTCGGTCGCGCCTCCGTTCGGGCCCTCGGTCGCGCCTCCGTTCGGGCCTTCGGTCGAGCCGGCGCAGTCCCGCCACGGGGTCGACGGCGCACCGGGCGAGACGTAGGTGACCCGGCCGGACACGTCGGTGATCAACACTGCGGCGGCCAGGCCCCGGCCGACCAGTTGCGCGGCGGCCACAGCCGGCTCGGCGGTGAGCGCCACCGCGTCGGCGGTGGCCCGGAGCTGCTGGCAGAGCGCGTCGACCGAGGTCCGCACCGTGGACGCCGCCACCGCCAGGCGCTCGGTGGAGCGGCTGCGGTCGACCGCCGCGACGGTGGAGGCGACGAAGAGCGCGCCGAGCAGGACCGGCCCGAGCACCACCACGAGGAAGGCTGCCGTCAACCGCCCGCGTAGCGTCACTCGGTCCCCCCGGAAGTTCCGCCTCCGTTGCTTGCGATGCTGACACAGTGCAACCGTGGGAGAGGCGTTGCGTCAGGAGTGTTGCGTGCCGGAATTTTCTGATGAAGCGGAAGTGACCCGGGTGGCGAAGCGGAACAGCCGCGTCGAGCTGCTCGCCCGCCGCCGGTCGCTGCCCGCCGCGACGAGGGCGGCCGCCGCCGGGCGCGTGCAGGCCGAGCTGGTCGCTCTGGTACGCCGGCTGCGCCCGCACCGGATGACGGCGTACGTGCCGGTCGGCGCCGAACCGGGCGGCGCCGACCTGCCCGAGGTGCTGCGGGAGGCGCTGCCGGCGGACGCGGAGTTGCTGCTGCCGGTGCTCCTCGCCGACCTGGATCTGGACTGGGCGGCCTATACGGGGCCGGCTGCCTTGATCGCGGCGGGTCGGGGTATCCGAGAACCGACAGGCGCCCGTCTCGGGGTGGCCGCCGTGGCGGAGGCGGAGCTGGTGGTCGTACCGGCTCTCGCCGTCGACCACCACGGTCGGCGGCTCGGGCGCGGCGGCGGCTCGTACGACCGGGCACTCGCCCGGGTGCCCGAGGCAGCCCTGACGGTGGTGCCCCTGCACGACGGTGAACTCGTCGAGGCGCTGCCGGTGGAGCCACATGACCGTCGGGTGCGCGCGGTCGTCACCCCCGCCGACGGGGTGCGTACGCTTGACGGCGGCCCGGGTGCGGCGCACGGTGTCGCGCCCCACACGTCCGCTGGACGAACCCGGGGCGAATGACGCACCATTGGCACTCGAATACGTCGAGTGCCAACTGGCTGAGCCCAGATCCGGAGGAGAACGTGCCCACGTACCAGTACGCCTGCACCACGTGCGGTCACCAGCTCGAGGCGGTGCAGTCCTTCTCTGACGAGCCGCTGACCGAGTGCCCGGCGTGTGAGGGGCGGCTGCGCAAGGTCTTCAACTCGGTAGGCATCGTCTTCAAGGGTTCGGGCTTCTACCGCACCGACTCGCGGGCGTCCGGCTCCGAGACGACGGCCGGCGGCACGGCCAGTAAGCCGGCCAAGTCCGAGTCGTCCTCCGGTGACAGCTCGTCCTCCTCGTCCTCGTCCGGGTCGTCCTCGTCGTCTTCGGGCTCGCCGTCGACGTCCGGGTCGTCCTCGGGCTCGTCGTCCTCTTCGGGGTCGTCCTCGGGTGGATCGGGCGGCGGCAAGACGGCGGCGGCAAGCTCCGCATCCTGATCGCCAGAGGCCCGATCCCACCCGGGTCGGGCCTCCGCCCCACGCGTCAGGCCCCCAATCCCACGGGTCGGGGCTTCCGACCCCACCGGTCAGGCCCCAATCCCACGGGTCGGGGCTTCCGAGCCCACCGGTCAGGCCTCCATGCCCGCAGGTCGGGCTCCCGAGCCCACCGGCCGGCCTCCAAGCCCTCGGGTCGGGCTCCCGAGCCCACCGGCCGGCCTCCAAGCCCCCGGGTCGGGCTCCCAACCCCACGGGTCGGCCTCCAAGCCCCCGGGTCGGGCTCCCAACCCCACGGGTCGGCCTCCAAGCCCCCGGGTCGGGCTCCCAACCCCACGGGTCGGCCTCCAAGTCCCCGGGGTCGGGCCTTGATCGACTCGGTTTTCAGGAAGTCGGCCCATCCCGGTCGTCTCGATAGGCCGATTTTCTTGAAGACGAGTCGATCAAGGGTGGTGCCATAGCAAATCGACCCGGCGGATGGGCGTTTTCCACAGGCCGGGCGGTTGTCCACAGGCGTCGGCCGTGGGTCGGCCGAGGTGGACGGTAACTGCCTAGCCTGCCGTCCATGGGTGCCGCTGCGGCGCTCGGGGACGGGAGGCGGCAGAGGCGATGGTCGATCCGAATTCCGCGCGGGCGTTGCGCCCGCTGCGCCAGCTCGCCCTGCCCCGCTGGCGCACCCTGCTCCGAGCCGGTCTGGTCGCGGCGCTGCTCGGCCTGGCCGCCGCAGTCCTACAGACCCCGGCCGGATGCCCGCCGACAGTCGTGCCCGCTGACGCACCATCCGTGGCCGACAACCCACCCCGGCAACTGCCCGCTGACGCACCATCCGTGGCCGACAACCCACCCCGGCAACTGCCCTCCACCGCACCATCCGCGGCAGACGAGCCACCCCGGCAGGTCGACGAGGGCCGCTCGGCCGCCTCCGGCGGGGCACCCCCTCCCGACAGCACCGGAACGGCCGGACCGACCTCATGAGGGTCCGGCCGAGCCGCCGGGGTCAGTCCCAGTGCGGGGGGCGTTCGGCGAGCAGCCAGTCGTCGTTGTCGCCCGACCGCTCGCCCCAACCACGGTCGGTGTCGTCTGAGGTCTGCTCGGGCAGCACCACGAAGTCTTCGCTCAGGTCGACGGCGCGGTCGTCGTCTCCGCGTGCGCCGTGCGTGCCGGGGTCCTCGGTGCTCACGAGCGGCAAGACTAGCGCAGCTCACGCCAGCGGACCGGGCCGCGGACCGAAGCCACGCCGACCACAAACAACCAGACTGCCGGGCCCTGCCGACCAGAAACAACCATGCCGCCGATCGAGGGACTCCCCCAGAACCCGCCAGACCGACAACCGTGGCACGCCGGCCAGAAACGACCGGGCCGCCGGCGGCGTTGGTAGCGTCGGACGGCGTGACGACCCCCAGCGGTGGCAGCACCCCGGACGACTACTGGCGACGGCCTGACACCGGTGACGACGCGCTGGCGGACCAACCGCCCACCGCATCCGGTGCCACACCACCGACCGGGTCCATGACCCAACCGCCGGCCGAGCCCACCAACCCACCTACGAGCGGGCCCACCAGCCCATCGCCGACGGGACGCACTCCTGCCGGGCCCACCGGCGCACCGCAGGTCGGGCAGACCGGCCCCACGTTGCCGGACGGCGGCACTCCCAGCGGCCACGCCGGACCACCACCAGTCGGCCAGGCCGGCCCACCACCGGCCGGACAAACCGGACCACCAGCCGGGCAGACCGGCCCCACCTTGCCGGACAGCAGCACTCCCAGCGGACACGCCGGACCACCACCGGCCGGGCACGCTCCAGGTGGGTACTCCGGCCCGCCGCCGAGTGTGCCGCCGCCGGCGGGTTGGCGTCCGCCCGTACATCTGCAGCCGGCGCCGCCGCGGCAACTGCCCCCGCAGGACATGGTCGACCTGGACGCGGCCGAGCAGCGTTCGCAGCGGGTCACCTACGGCTTTGGCGCGGCGGCCGGCGTGGTGCTGCTGGTTCTGCTCTGCCTGCTCTGCTCGCGAGTCATTTTCTGATGCCCGCCCTCCGGCAGCAGCCCGGCAGCCGCAGACCAGCAGCCGCAGACCAGGAGCCGCGGGCCAGAGGGACGCAGCTCAGCGGCGGCAGCCCCAGCGGGCCGCGAGTCAGCCGCCGCAGATCTGGAGGCGCACACCAGAGGGCCAGCAGCTCGTGTCCCGTTGGAGGTTCCCTGCAAGCTGGACCGCGGTGAAGTCGCCGGTCCTGGGTGTTGTACCGCCGCACAGCCACGGCCACCAACCCCGCAGAATCCATCTCGCAGCTATCCCTCACCAGATCCTGGACAGTTTCCGTCAGCACCGAACGGAAACTGTCCAAGATCTCTTAAAGGGTGGTGCCCCACACCGTCTCAGCGCCGGAGTGGCCGGTCAGGTAGACGTAGACCAGGGCGGCGATGGCAAGGGCCACGGCCGCTACCGCCAGTACCGGGGTGACCAGCGCGGGCAGTCGCGGCACCCGGGGATGCCCACTTGTCGCCACGAGCAGCAGGATGGCCACGATCCCGAGCGGCAGCACGATGCGGAACAGGATGTCTCCGTAGCGGGAGTGCTCGAAGATCTGGTCGAGGATCGGTCCCTGGAAGCCGCGGGCCACCAGCGCGTCGGTGAGCGCCTCACCCGACTTGACCGCCACGTAGGCGGTCACCGGAGCGGCCACGGCGAGGAGGCCCAGGGCCCAGTCCAGCCGGCTGCGCCACCGCGGCAGCCCCACGTACGCGACGGCGAGCACCGCCAGCAGCGGCACGAACACGACGACCGCGTGGACCACCAGGACGTGTACCGGTAGACCCAGGATCTCCTCGAACATCGAACCCTCCAGGTGGATCATGGTCAGGGGCGGTCAGCCTATGGTCCGCCGATCGTCCCCCGGCTCTCGATCGGACACACGCGCGCCGGGTCGATCGGGTTCATCCTTCGGGCCGTACTTCCGATCTTGCCTGGCTGTGTCGGTGGCCACCCGCAGCATGCGACGGTTGTCGATGCAGGCCGGGCGTGCTGTCATTGGCGAGTGTCCGGTACCGAGGAGCTGCTGCGGTCGAGGGGCCTGCGGGTGACGCGGCCACGGCTCGCGGTGCTCGACGTGCTGGCCGGCGGCGGCCACCTGGAGGTCGACGAGATCACCCGCCGGGTCCGTGAACGGCTCGACTCGGTCTCCACCCAGGCGGTCTACGACGTGCTGGGCGCGCTGTCCCGGGCCGGGCTGGCGCGCCGGATCGAGCCGGCCGGCAGTCCCGCCCGCTACGAGGCGCGCGTGGGCGACAACCACCACCACGTGGTCTGCCGGGGCTGCGGTGAGATCGCCGACATCGACTGCGCGGTGGGCAGCGCCCCGTGCCTGGAGCCCAACATCGCGCACGGCTTCGAGGTGGACGAGGCTGAAGTGACCTTCTGGGGCCTCTGCCCGGACTGCCGGGCCCGCCGCTCCGCCGACGTCTGATCGGTGCTCCGAGCGCGGCACCGACGGCACGTGCGCGGCGGGGTCGATCCGAGCGTGGCAGTCTTGAGCGGTGGACACCGATGACCTCGGCCTCTTCGGTCCGGGTTCGGTCACGTGGAAGGTGCACGAGGAGCCGATCCTGATCGTTGCCGGCCTGCGCTCGCTCTACCTGCAGGCGTTGCACCCACTGGCCATGGCCGGGGTCGCACAGAACAGCAACTACCGCACCGACGCGTGGGGTCGACTGGTCCGCACCGCCACCTACGTGGCGACCACCGTCTACGGCACCACCGCCGAGGCGCAGGCTGCCGGGGCCCGGCTGCGCCGCGTTCACGACCGGCTGCGGGCCACCGACCCGCGCACCGGTGAGGAGTTCCGGATCGACGACCCGGACCTGCTGCGCTGGGTGCACGTGACAGAGGTCGAGTCGTTCCTGAGCACGGCCCGGCGGGCCGGGCTGCCGCTGAGCGACGACGAGGTGGACGGCTACTACACCGAGCAGCGGCGCGCCGCCGCCCTGGTCGGTCTGGACCCGGCCACCGTCCCGGGCACCGCCGCCGAGGTCGCTGACTACTACGAGGCGGTACGGCCACAGTTGCGGATGACCCGGGAGGCCGCCGAGACGGCGGTGTTCCTCACCGCCCCGCCACTGCCGTGGAAGCTCAGCCTGCCGGTCCGGTTGGGGCTCACGCTGGGCCCGCCGCGCTGGGCGTACCTGGGTATCGCCGGCACGGCGTTCGCGCTGCTGCCGACGTGGGCACGCCGGATGTACGGGGGACTCGGCCTACCGACCACAGCAATGTCGGCGGACCTGACAGTGCGCGCGCTGCGGCTGGCGTTCGCCGCCGTCCCCCGCCGCTACCTGGAGGGGCCGTTGATGCAGGCGGCCAAGGAGCGGGCCACGCGGCACGCCGCCGCCTCGCTGGCCGGCTGACCCGACCGGCGGAGATCAACCGTCGGCCGGCCGGTCCATGGCCGCCCACGGCTCCTTGCCCGGGGCCTGCGCGCCCGCCGGGCAGTGCCGCCGGAAGTCGCACCAGCCACAGCGTGGGCTGGGCGCCACCGGGAACGCCTCGTCCGCGTCGGCGCCGTCGGCGACCGCCCGTTCGGCGGCCATGATGTCGCGGGCTGTGTCTTCCGCACGGGTCAGCTGTCGGGCCAGCGATTCGACGGTGTGGTCGTGGCCGGCGACCGTGCCGGTCGGTAGGTGGTGCAGCTCCACCCGGCGGCACGGTCGGCGGAACACCCGCTCGGCGGCGTACGCGTAGAGCGCCAGCGCCTGCGAGCCCCGGGCGTCGTCCGCGTCCAGCCCGCTGCGACCGGTCTTGTAGTCGACGATGACCAGCTCCGGCCCTTCCGGCCCGGGCCGCGAGTCGATCCGGTCGGCGCGACCGTTGAACGCCAACACGGCGGTCTTGACCGCCACCACCCGTTCCACACCGAGCGGGTCGGAATCCGGTTCCAGCGTCTCGACGTACGCCTCCAGCCACCCCAACGCCCGCCGGTAGGCGGCCCGCTCCTGCTCGTCGTCGCGGTAGCCCTCGCGGACCCAGGTGCCCTTGAGTAGCGTGGCCAACGCCTCGGGGCGCCGCCGGTCGGCGGGCAGCGCGTACCAGTTCTTCAGGGCGGTGTGCACGCTGGCGCCCAGTGAGTTGTGCGCCCACGGCGGGCCCTTGGGCGGGGCGGGCCGGTCGACGTAGGAGTAGCGGTAGCGACGCGGGCAGTCCGCGTACGCGCCGAGTTTGCTCGGGGTGCAGACGAACAGCCGCTCCGGCATGCCCTCGAAGCCGAGCTGTTCGGCGTCGCCGGCCCGCTGCCGAGGGGCCCGGCCGCCGGCCGCCGGCCGCCCTGCTGATGAGGATCGTCGCACGCCTGCGATCCTGCCATCCGCCCCCGACATCGCGCGCGTGCCGTCAGGTCATGTTTACGTACTGCGTCACGAAGGCGGCCACCGCGTCGGCGATGAGCTGCACGGCGATCGCGGCCAGCAGCAGGCCGGCGATCCGGGTCAGCACCTCGATCCCGCCCGGTCGGAGGATCTTCACGATGCCGCCGGAGAAGCGCAGGACGATCCAGACGGCGACCATCACGGCGAGGATCGCGACGGCGATGGCGCTGAACTCCCCCAGCCCGTCGGCCTGTTGGACGAAGAGCATGGTGGCCACGATGGCACCCGGACCGGCCAGCAGCGGCGTGCCCAGCGGCACCAGCGCGATGTTGGAGGTCACCTGCTGGCTCGGGTCGTCGGCCTTGCCGGTCAGCAGCTCCAGGGCGACGAGCACCAGCAGCAACCCACCGGCCGCCTGTAGGGCCGGCAGGTCCACGTGCAGGTAGTCGAGCAGGGTCTGCCCCGCCACCGCGAAGATCACGATGACGCCGAGCGCCAACGCGACGGCCTGCCAGGCGGCCCGGTTGCGGTCGCGGGCGGGCAGCGGGCCGGTCAACGCCAGGAAGATCGGCATCATGCCCGGCGGGTCGGTGATCACCAGCAGGGTCACGAAAACCTCGCCGAACAGCTTCAGATCCACGTGATCAAACTAGCCGCGCCGCGATGGGCGAAATACCCGGATCAGCCCGAAGCGACCTCGGTCACCCCGTCGGCGACGATCCGCTCGTACGCCTCGACGCCGGTGCTGAACGCGCCGAGCTGAACGGTCTTGTGGGTGCCGTGAAAATCCGAGGAACCGGTGACGAACAGCCCCAACTCGGCGGCGAGCGCCCGCACGTGTTCCCGCTCGGCCGGGCTGTGGTCCTCGTGGTCGGCCTCGAGCCCGGCGAGCCCGGCGGCAGCCAGTTCGGCGATCAGCTCGTCGGGCACCACCCGGCCACGTCGGGTGGCGCGCGGGTGGGCGAAGACCGGCACCCCGCCGGCCGCCCGGACCAGTCGGACGGCCCGGAACACGTCGATGTCCTCCTTGGGCAGCCGGTACCGCTCGCCCAGCCAGTTCGGGCCGAACGCCTCCCGGACACTGCCGACCAGGCCGGCGCGGATGAGCGCCTGCGCGAGGTGCGGACGCCCCACCGTGCCGCCACCCGCGCCGGCCAGGATGTCCGGCCAGCTCACGTCGATGCCGTCGGCCCGCAACAGGGCGACCATCCGTTCGCCGCGCTCTTCCCGGGCGGCCCGGACCCGGGCCAGCTCGGCCACCAGCTCCGGATGCTCCGGATCGAACAGGTACGCGAGCAGGTGCAGCGGCACCTCCGGCTGCGCGCCGGACCAGCGGCACGACAACTCCGCGCCGCGAACCAGACGCAGCCCCGGCGGCAGTGCGTCGACTGCCGGCGCCCAGCCGGCGGTGGTGTCGTGGTCGGTGATCGCCAGCACGTCCAGCCCGGCGTCGAAGGCCGCGCCGACCAGCTCGGCCGGGGTCAGCGTGCCGTCGCTGGCCGTCGAGTGGGCGTGCAGGTCGATCCGGGGGGCGGAGCCGGTACGCGAGGTCACCGCCCGACGCTACCGAGGAAACAGCGAGCCCGGCTCACATGGGGTCGCCCGGGTCAGAAGCCCTTCACCAGGATCGGCTGGTCACCGGTTGACACGCCGGGCACCGCGGCGGGGCCGGCGGGCTTTCCCGCCCGCACCTGGCCGACGTCGAGCTGGACCAGCTGACCGGTGCCGTCGAGGTAGGAGGCGTTGGTCCCGTCGGTCCAGATGACCACCCCGGTCATCGGCGGCCCGGCCGCCACTGCGGTCGCCGCCGGCCCGAGCCGGTGCAGGTCGACCAGCAGGGACCGGTCGGTGCCGCCGATCCGTCCGTTCACCAGCAGCCACCGCCCGTCCGGCGAGACGCCGCCGACGCCGTCCTGACTCAGGTCGGGACCGCAACCGGTGCGTACCTGCTCCAGGCGCCGTGTCGGGGCGAGCACGGCGAGGCAGGTCCGGCTGGGATCGGTGGTGGCGACCTGGCCGACGAGCCGCCCGTCGGGTAGCTCCCCGTAGACGTTGAGGCTCTTGCGGTCGAGGAAGTCGGGCAGCGGCCCCGCACCGGGCCGCCAGAGGGTGTGACCGGCGCCGGTCGGGTCGAGGCGGACCAGCACGCTGTCGGCGACGAATCGGACGGGCTCCGCCCCCGCTGGCACCGCGGTGCGCACCGCCCCGATGAGTTGGGTGCCGACCACGCCCGCCACCAGCAGGTCGCCGCCGTCGCGCCAGGCGACCTGGAGGCTGTCCGGGGCCAGCACGATCCCGCCCGCTCCGGCCAGCAGCACCTGCACCAGGCCGTCGTCCTGCACCACCCACAGGGAGCGCCCCGCGGTGGTCGGCGCGCCGACCACCAGCCAACCGTTGCCGCTGGGCAGTGGCTGGGCGCGTTCGGCCAGCCCGACGTCGGGCAGCACGAGTCGCCGCCCGGCGGCGCTGACCAGCGTCTCGCCGGCCGGCGGAGCGGCCGATGTCTCGGGCGAGGGGACGGAGCCGGGAATGCTGGCCTTCGGGAGCGGCCGGTTGGTCGGGCCCGGGTCACCGATCACCACGATGGGGGGCCCGTCCCGGCTGGTCTCGGCGCCGAGCTGGGCGATGCCGGCGCTGAGCAGCACGGTGGTGACCGCGGCGAGGGCGACGCCGGCTGCGGCGCGTCGACGCCGGATCCGGTTCGCGCGGCGGATGGCCTGACCCGCCGGATCGACGCTCAGTGGGCGGGTACGCGCGACCTGGTGCGAGAGGCTCTCCCGCACCGCACCTTCCAACTCGTCAGGCCGCACCTGGTATGAACGCGGCGGGACGTCCGTCAGGTTGTCGGGCCGGCCGGGGAGTTCAATCACTGCTGCTCCCCGGAGCCCGTGCCGACGGGCACGGCCGCCGGGGCGGTGGGCAGCACGACCTGCGGGGTGATCGCACGGGGCGCGGCGGGGCGCGGAGCGGCCGGGCGGGGTGCGGGTCGGCCAGTCGACCGCCCCGGCCTGGGTGCGGCGGTGGCATCGGTGACCGAGGGCTGCCCGGTCCGGGTGTCCGGGCCTGTCGTCCGGCCAGCGGCACGTGTGGCGCCCGATCGACTCCCGGCAGCAGGAGATGGGCCGGCGGCAGCAGACCGGCCGGCGAAGCCGGCGGCGGCGAGTTCTGGCGCGTCCGCGCCGAGTCGTCGCCGCAGCGTGGCCAGCGCCCGGGAGGTCTGGCTCTTCACCGTGCCCGGTGAGATGTCGAGCAGCGCGGCGGTCTGCGCCTCCGTCATGTCCTCGTAGTAGCGCAGCACCAGCACTGCCCGCTGCCGGTTGGGTAGCTGCCGGAGGTGCCGCCAGAGCAGGTCGCGGTCAAGTTGCTGCTCGATCTCGTCGACACCGGCCCGCTCGGGTAGCACCTCGGTCGGGCGTTCGCCGTGCCAGCGCCGCCGCCACCAACTGGTCGAGGTGTTGACCATCACACGCCGGGCGTACGGCTCGACGGCCTCGATCCCGCCGAGCCGCTTCCACGCCAGGTAGGTCTTGGTCAGCGCCGTCTGGAGCAGGTCTTCGGCGGTGGCCCAGTCCCCGGTGAGCAGGTAGGCGGTGCGTAGGAGCGCGGCGGAGCGGGCCGCGACGAACTCGCGGAACTGCTCCTCCAACGAGTCCTTGCTCGCCACCGCTCACCTCCGCACCCCTGCTGTCCTGGCAGAGTGCCACGTCAGAGGCGCTTCGGTCCATGACGAAAGGTGCGCACTTGCTCCGATGTTCGGTCAAAAACCTTCACGCACCGTCGTCGGCCTTGGCCTCGTCGGCTTCCTTGCCGAGCCGCGCCTCGACCGCCTGCGGCTCGTACATCTCCTCGACGACGCGCAGGTAGAGCTCGTTCGGGTTGGGTAGGTTCTTGATCTCGCGGAGCGCCTGCTCCTGACCGGCGGACTCCAGCACGAAGGTGCCGTAGTTGAGCGCCCGGCCGGTCGGGGTCTGCTCGTACTTCATGTCGGTGACCCGGACCAGCGGCATCATCGCCACCTTGCGCGTGACGATGCCGTTGACCACCATGACCCGCTTGTTGGTCAGGATGAAACGGTCATACCACCAGTCCGCGACCTTCCACGCCACCCACCCCATCACCGCGAACCAGAGCAGCACGGCGATGGTGGTCAGCGCACCGACGTCCTGGCCGGCGAGGAAGCCGGAGAGGTAGCCGAGCACGAAGGTCGCCGCGATGCCGATCAACAGCGGGTTGGTGAGGTGGATCCAGTGCCGCTTCCACTCGCCGCGGTAGCGCTCGGTGGGGAAGAGGTAGCGCGCCACCAACGAGCTGGGCTCGTCTTCCAGTGGCAGCACCCGCCGAGGGGTCGAGCCGGTCGCGTCGGCGCGCAACCCGGCCAGCTCGTCCTCGGAGATCTGCGGCGGCTGGTAACCGGCCTCCGGATCCCGGATCCATCCCCGACCGGAACGACCCTGACCGGCATAGCCGGGCCCGTCGCCGTAGCCGACGTCGTCCGAAAGGGACGGACCGTCGGACAGGCCGGGACCGGCCCCGTAATCCGGGCCGTCATCTGGCCCGATCCGCGGGATCGGCTCGGTGTCGCGCTCGCGGCGCTCCCGGTCGGGGTCGTCCGGGTCGAAGGGTGGACCGGAGGGGCTGCCCATCGGCGGCTAGGCGACGAGGCTGGTGAAGAAGTCGCCAAAGCCCTGGGCGATATCCATGATCCCGCCGCCGAGCGACTTGAACACGTCCGCCGCAGAGTTTGGCCGGTAGGCGACGAAGAAGATCAAGAATGCGATTCCGGCCCAGGTGAGGACCTTCTTGACCATGGCGGGCCATCCTCTCGCGCGGCGCCGGGTCCCATTACCGCAGCGGCACCCAGAGTATCAGTGTGGTGTCGTACAGTGAATATCTGCGTCCGTTCTCCGTCAATCCGGGAGAGTTGTCAAGCTCTCCCGGGTAGATACGGGGACGGTGCGCCGTACACGAGCTCGGGCGGAGTCCACTCGGTCAGGTCGTGTAGCACGACATCTTCCGCGAGCAGGTGACCCGCACTCGCCGGCCAGGCTATCGCATGGAGCCACATTCCCCGAGCCTCGCCGGCGTACGCGCTTCGATCCGTTGGCGAATTCACCAACCACAGTGGAGTGGGGTGCCCGCCGACCTTGATTTTCGCCTGTCCGACGTGGTCAGGATGGCCCGATCCGGGGTCGGTCAGCGCGTCGACCAACTCCGGTCCCGGATCCGGGCCGGTCAGACCGGCGAGCCGGGTGCCCAGACCCACACCGGGTTCCTCGGCCACAAAGACCAGATCGGCCGGACCACCGCCGAGTGGCGCCGGGCCCGCGCAGGCCAACGCTGTCGCCCGCACTCCCGTCCGGTCGTCCCCGGCGTACGCCACGCCGGTGAGTGTCCAACCGGGCGGCAGCGGCCACGGGCACCACAACGGCGTCATCGGCGGGTCGGCGGTCGCGGTGATCCGTTCCACCACGCTCGCCACGATCTCCGCTCCGATGTGCTCGGGCACGTGCAGCGGCGGCACCGGGCCGCAGTGCACACACCTTGAGTCGGTGTTCATCAGATCCGGCGCCCGTACCGGGCCCCCGCATCTCGGACAACTCACCGCGACACTCACATCCCCACCGTCTCCCCGGACCGCTGGCACGTCAAGCCGGAACGTCCGATTCGGCACCGTACGTGGGTCAGTCCGGTGGCGTGCCGGCGTGCGCGCGGATCCAGGCGTGCATCGCGATTCCGCTGGCCACGCCGGCGTTGATCGACCTCGTCGAGCCGTACTGGGCGATGGAGTAGAGCTGGTCGCACGCGGCGCGGGCCGGCGCGGAGAGGCCGGGGCCCTCCTGGCCGAACAGCAACACGCAGTCGCGTGGCAGGGTGCCGGTCTCCAGCGGACGCGACCCGGGCAGGTTGTCGATGCCGAACACCGGCAGGTGCCGCCCGGCCGCCCAGGCGACGAACTCCTCGATCGTCTCGTGGTGCCGTACGTGCTGGTACCGATCGGTCACCATCGCACCGCGCCGGTTCCACCGTCGTCGTCCGACAATGTGCACCTCGGCGGCGTTGAACGCGTTGGCGTTGCGCACCACAGTGCCGATGTTGAAGTCGTGCTGCCAGTTCTCGATCGCGACGTGGAAGCCGTGCCGGTGCCGGTCCAGGTCGGCGACGATCGCCTCATGCCGCCAGTAGCGGTAGCGGTCGACGACATTGCGCCGGTCCCCCTCAGCCAGTAGCTGCGGGTCGTAACGGGGGTCGTCCGGTGGGTCCCCCGGCCAGGGGCCCACGCCCACCTCAAGCTGGTCGTCGGTCACGGTCATCAGAGGGTACGGACCGCGTCGGCGCCGGCCGCGACGACCTGCCGGTCAGCCCAGGTCGAGCGCGGCACCGAGCCGGTCCAGGAAGCGCCGGTCCGCCGGGCTGGCCGGTGGGTCCACCCGACGCCCGCCGGTGCCGGGCACCGCGCGACAGACCCGGGCCGCGACCGACTGCACCCACTGGCGGTACGCGGCCGAGTCGGCCGGGTCGGCCCGCCGACGGAGGACCCGGCCCGCCGCCCGACAGGCGGCCAGCAGGTCCACCAGGTCGGTCAGCCGCTCGGCGGGTTGCGGGGTGCCGTCGTGACGGGCGTAGATCGCGGCGACCACCGCGCGGACCAGATCACTGTCGGAGGCCCGGCCGGCGGCCACGGCGTCCAGGCCGGCCAGGCCCGCCGCGACCCCACGCTCGATCCGGCCGGGACCGGGCGCCGCCGCGGCCACGAGAACCCGGCCGGGCAGGCCGGTGAGCAGATCCCACTCGGCGGCGGAGTAGACAGCGGTGGTCAAGGGCGTGGCTCGGCGGCCGGCAGAGGACGGCTCTCCCGCTACGGAGTGGCTCATCGGAACCTCCGGCGTCAGCATATGCCCCGAGACGGGCGCCGGGCCCCTTCCCCAGCAGACCCGTGGTCGGGGAAGGAGCCCGGTGTCCGGCGACGGTCGAGCCCGCCGCGACGCTCAGCGCGGCTCGGGGAAGCTGGGTCGCTCGGGGTCCACGCCGTCGGGCACCGCAGCTTCCGCGTACTCCCGCTTGGGGACCATGACCTTGCGCCGGAAGACGCAGACCATCGTGCCGTCCTGGTTGTAGCCGCGCGTCTCCACGGACACCACGCCACGGTCGGGTTTCGAGCCGGACTCACGCTTGTCCAGCACCGTGGTCTCGCCGTAGATGGTGTCGCCGTGGAAGGTCGGCGCGACATGCCGTAGCGACTCGACCTCCAGGTTGGCGATCGCCTTGCCACTCACGTCCGGCACCGACATGCCGAGCAGCAGCGAGTAGATGTAGTTGCCGACCACGACGTTGCGCTTGAACTGGCTGGCCGTCGCGGCGTAGTGCGCGTCCATGTGCAGCGGGTGGTGGTTCATGGTGAGCAGGCAGAAGAGGTGGTCGTCGTACTCGGTCACGGTCTTGCCCGGCCAGTGCCGGTAGACCGCGCCGACCTCGAACTCCTCGTAGTAGCGACCGAACTGCATGCTGGTCCCTTCGACGGGCGGCGATGGAGTTCGGCACAGCATGCCTTACCGATGGTTAAGGCGACCGGCGGGGCGCGGTGGCGGCGGAAATGTCACACCTGTCACACGCCCGGGGGGAGACGCAATGAGCGGCGGGGCCCTCCCCGGCACCCGCCGCCCACGCTCTGATGTGAGGAATTCTGCCCTACGCCTGCGTAGGTTCAACAGAGATCGCGGTCACATTTATCTTTTTGTAACATTACTCTCCGTCACCAATGGGAGGTTGATCAGCGATCTCTGCAGGCCGGATACCTCCTTGTCAATGCCCAAGTTACCGATTCGTAGTGCTCAATCGGGTGGATCTCCCTGGAAACGCTCCCATTACCGCAGGTCACGCAAGTGCGTCGTGCACTTGCGATCCGCAGCTCGGGTGTGAACAGACGTACGTCGATGACCCGCAGCGCCCCCCGGCAGCCCCGAGCACGTTTCGTGCCCCACTGCCCGGGAATTCGATACGGTCAGCCCTGGTTCTACGGGACGTAGATAAACCGCGGTGATCGGAGAGTGCAATGGCAACCGTTGAGCTGACCTCGGCGAACTTCGACGAGGTGACCGGCAACGACGGCATCGTCCTGGTCGACTTCTGGGCCGACTGGTGTGGTCCGTGCAAGCGGTTCGCCCCGGTCTACGAGCGCTCCTCGGAGAAGCACCAGAACATCGTCTTCGGGAAGGTCGACACCGAGGCTCAGCAGGAGCTGGGCGCCAAGTTCGACATCCGCTCGATCCCGACGATCATGGCGATCCGGGACGGCGTCATCGTCTTCGCCCAGCCGGGCGCCCTGCCCGAGTCCGCACTGGAGAACCTGATCGAGCAGGTCGAGGCGCTGGACATGGACGACGTCCGCAAGCAGCTGGCCGAGCACAACCACTGAGTCGTCCCGCTGACGACACGCGAGGCCGGGCCCGACACGGGCCCGGCCTTCGTCGTACCCCCACCCGCGCGCATGATCACCTGCCTGGTCAGGCCGAACTGGCCGTCGGAGGGACCCGAAGCAGTCGGTACATCCCGTATCGTCACGACCCGATGGAGAACCTGACCACCCGCGGGCGCGTGACCCGGCTGGGCGCGACCGCACTGGGTCTCGTCCTGCTCGTCCTCGGCACCTTCTGGGGCAGCGACGACGACTTCCCCTTCGGCCCGTTCCGGATGTACTCCACCTCGAACCCGCCGAACGCACCCGCGCCCGACACCCGCGTCGAGGGGGTGAACACCTCCGGGGCGGTGATCGACCTCGACCAGAACGCGACCGGCATCCGCCGCGCCGAGATCGAGGGTCAGCAGGCCCGATACGCGGCAGACCCGACGCTGCTCACCGAGGTCGCCGACGCGTACGCCGAACGCCACCCGGACGCCCCCGCGCTGGTCGAGGTCCGCATCGTCATCCGCTGGCACGGCATTCGCGCCGGCCGACCGACCGGTCAACACACCGATGAGACGGTCGTCCGCTGGCAGGCCGCCCGATGAGCCGCTGGTTGACCGAGGCGGTGCCCCGGGGCCGGGTGGCCGCGTTCCGCACCCTGATCTACCTGTTCGTCGCCGCCGACCTGGTGATCTTCACCCCCTGGGTACGCACCCGGGTCAGCGTGCCCGGCGACCTGTACCAACCGCTCCTGATCGGCCGTCTGCTCCCACTGCCGACGCCGACCGAGACGCTGGTGACGGTGATCTTCTGGGCGTTGCTGCTGCTCGCCCTCCTCGCCGCCACCGGACGGGCGCCCCGACTGCTCGGCTGGGCGGTGTGCGCGCTGTACCTGGAGTGGATGATCATCGCGATGAGCTACGGGAAGGTCGACCACGACCGGTTCGGGCTGCTCGTCGCGCTGGCCGTGCTGCCCACCGCCGGTCGCGCCCGCCACGGCGACACCACCCGCACCGAGGCCGGCGGCTGGGCCCTGCGCGTCACCCAGATCGCGGTGATCTGCACGTACTTCCTGGCCGCCTTCGCCAAGCTGCGCTTCGGCGGTCTGGACTGGCTGACCGGCTCGGTCCTGGCCCGCGCGATCATCCGGCGCGGCACCGACCTGGCGGACCTGATCGCCCAGGTGCCGTACCTGCTCATCGTCGCTCAGTTCGGCATCGTGGCGTTCGAGCTGCTGAGCCCGGTGGTCTTCCTGCTGCCACCCCGTTGGCGACTCGCCATGGTCGGCTTCTTCTACTCGTTCCACGCGGTCACCATCGCGACCATCACGATCTCGTTCGCACCGCACCTGGCCGCGATGACCAGCTTCCTACCGCTGGAACGGGTACGCCCGCTGGTCTGGGCCCGTCGGCTCGTCGGCCGCGACACGTCCGGTTCGGCACCGACGGACGCGCCGGAGACGAGCCCGGCGGACACCGACACCGGGCCGGTGCCACCCGACCGGGGTCCGGTGGGAGCCGGCGCGGAGCGGGCGTTCGACGATCAGGCTCCGGTGCTCGGGCGACCGGCCGGGCCGTAGAGCCGCTCCCGCGCCTCCTGCGGCAGGGAACAGGCCGCAGTGCCGCCCGGCAGGCGGTGCCGGTTACGCGCCACCCAGCGGTACACCGGCCAGGCCGCAGCCCGTACCGGAGGGATCCGCAGGCCGGCACCGGCGACCCGCCAGAGCGGACCACTCGCGGCGAGCAGCTTCGCGATGGCGTCCGGGCCGGCGGCACGCGCGCCGTCCGCGCCGACCCACTGCACGGCCTCCTCGCACTCGGCCACGGTGAGGCCGAGCGCGTCCAGGTCGGCGAACTGCCACGGCACCACCCGCGCGGTGGTGGGGATGCGGCGCTCGATGAACTGCGCGCAGCTCGTGCAGAACGCGCAGTCCCCGTCGTAGACGAAGGTCGACGTCTCCATGGCGTCCATCCTCCCCTCTCCGACCGCCCGGACGCCCACCGGTGTACGGCGGGTCACTTGCGCTCGCCTCGTACACGTGTTCGAATAGTGCCCATGCGCTGGGACAACCTCACCGCTCCCCCGGTCGAGGGAGACCCCGAGCGGGCAGCGCCAGCGACGCCACCCCTGCCGCTGGCGCTGCCCGGCGCCGTCGCCCGCACCTTCGACACCCCCGAGTTCGCCGGGATGACCTTCTACGAGGTGCAGGCCAAGTCCATCCTCAACCGGGTGCCCGGGCAGTCCCGCGTCCCGTTCGAGTGGACGATCAACCCGTACCGGGGCTGTTCTCATGCATGCCGTTACTGCTTCGCGAGAAACACTCACACTTACCTCGATCTCGACGCCGGCGCGGACTTCGACCGGAAGGTGATCGTCAAGGTCAACGCCGGCGAGCTGGTCCGGCGGGAGCTGGCCGCGCCGAAATGGCGGGGTGCGCACGTGGCGATGGGCACCAACGTGGACTGCTACCAGCGCGCCGAGGGCCGCTACCGGCTGATGCCGCAGATCATCGCCGCGTTGCGGGACTTCGCCAACCCGTTCTCGATCCTCACCAAGGGCACGCTGATCCTGCGCGACCTGCCGCTGCTGCGTCAGGCCGCCGAGGTGACAACGGTGGGCATCTCGTTCTCGGTGGGGTTCGTCGACGAGCACCTCTGGCGCACCGTCGAGCCGGGCACACCGCACCCCCGCCGCCGGTTGGACGCCGTCCGGGCGCTCACCGACGCGGGTCTCTCCGTCGGCGTGCTGATGGCCCCGATCCTGCCCGGCCTCAGCGACAGCGACGAGTCGATCGAGGCCACCGTGTCGGCGATCGCCGCCGCCGGTGCGACCAGCGTGACCGCCCTGCCCCTGCACCTGCGTCCGGGCGCCCGGGAGTGGTACGCGCACTGGCTCGCCCGCGAGCACCCGCACCTCGTGCCCCGCTACCGCGAGCTCTACCGGGCCGGCGCGTACGCCCCGCAGGCGTACCAGCGGGAGTTGACCGCGCGGGTGCGGATCGCCTCCCGCCGGCACGGGCTGCACCGCGGGGAGCGGGGCGACAACCGCACCCTGCCCGAGCCGCCGCCACCGTCGGCAGCCGAGCAGCTGACACTGCTGTAGTCGGAGCTACAGTCGGCGGGTGCGTACCGCTCAGCAGATCCTCGCCGACTCCGCCGTGATCGCCGTCGTGGGCGCGTCCCGCGACCCCAACAAGGCCGCACATGGCGTGCCATTGCAGATGCAGCGACACGGCTGGCGGATCATCCCGGTCAACCCGTCGGTCGATGAACTCTTCGGGGAGCGGGCGTACAAGACTCTCGCGGACATCCCGCACCCGGTCGACCTGGTGAACGTGTTCCGGCCGGCGGCCGACGCCGTGCAGGTCGTCCGCGACGCGGCGACGATCGGTGCCCCGGCGGTCTGGCTGCAGTTGGGCATCGTCTCGGCCGAGGCGCGGCGGATCGCCGAAGAGGCTGGCATGGACTACGTGGAAGACCGCTGCCTGGCCGTGGAACGCGCCGTGAACGCGCTAACCCGCCTGACCTGACCCCCCACCCCCGCGATCTTGCACTTTCGGTCGCCGTTTCGCCCCGTTAAGCGGGTTATGTGACGACAGGAAGTGCAAGATCGCGGAGGTAAAGGGGATCAGATCTTGTACTCCTTGAGGAGGCCTCGGCTGATGATGGTCTTCTGGATCTCCGAGGTGCCCTCGCCGATGAGCAGGAACGGGGCCTCGCGCATCAGCCGCTCGATCTCGTACTCCTTGGAGTAGCCGTAGCCGCCGTGGATGCGGAACGCCTCCTGGACGACCTCGGCGCAGTATTCCGAGGCGAGCAGCTTGGCCATGCCGGCCTCGACGTCGTTGCGCTGACCGGCGTCCTTGAGCCGGGCGGCGTTGACCATGAGGGCGTGCGCGGCCTCGATCTTCGTGCCCATCTCGGCGAGCTTGAACGCGATCGCCTGGTGCCTGGCGAGCGGCTGGCCGAAGGTCTTGCGCTGCTGGGCGTACTGCACTGCCAGCTCGAAGGCGCGGATGGAGATGCCGCAGGCGCGGGCGGCCACGTTGACCCGGCCCACCTCGATGCCGTCCATCATCTGGTAGAAGCCACGGCCCACCTGGTCAGCGCCGCCGAGGATCGCGGAGTCGGGCACCGTCACCCCGTCGAGCACCATCTCGGTGGTCTCGACGCCCTTGTAACCCATCTTCTCGATCTTGCCGGGGATGGTCAGGCCGGGAGCGGTCTCGCCGAAGCCCGGCTCCTTCTCGAGCAGGAAGGTGCTCATGTTGCCGTAGACGGACTCCGCGCCGGTGTCGGTCTTGACCAGGGTGGCCACCACCGAGGAGTACGCCCCGTTGGTGAGCCACATCTTCTGCCCGTTGAGCAGGTAGCTGTCGCCGTCACGGACGGCCCGGGACTTGATCGCCGAGACGTCGGAGCCGGTCTCGGGCTCGGACATGGAGAACGCTCCGCGCACCTCGCCGGTGGCCATCTTCGGCAGGAGGCGGGCCTTCTGCTCGGCGGAACCGTGCTGGGAGATCAGGTACGCCACGATGAAGTGGGTGTTGACGATGCCGGAGATCGACATCCAGCCTCGGGACAGCTGCTCCACCACGAGCGCGTAGGTGAGCAGCGATTCGCCGAGCCCGCCGTACTCCTCGTCGATGGTGAGGCCAAAGAGCCCCATCTCGCGCATGCCGTCGAGAATGTCGGTGGGGTACTCGTCGGCGTGCTCCAGCCGCTGCGCGTGCGGGATGATCTCCTTGTCGGCGAAGTCCCGAACGGTCTCCAGGATCGACTGTTGCACATCGGTCAGGCCGGGCGTCTGGGCGAGTCGAGCCATCACAGCCTCCGGGGATCCGCGCACTACTCGTGGGTAACTGAACGCTGGGTCAGTATCGGTCTCTCGGGTCGGCGAGGCCAAGGTGACCAGTCCACACAACCGCTGTGAAAAGGTTCACCGCTGCGGGTAGCGTCCGGCAAGAGGGACTTTTCCGGCACCGGCAGGAGGAGGACAGCTGTGAGCCACCCGCCGCCGTCGGGACCACCCGGCGACGAGCCGCCGCCGTCGCCCTACGAACCACCAGCTGACCAGTCGCCGTACGCGCCACCGCCGGCCGGCCAACAGCCGTACGCGCCGCAGCCGGACCAGCCGGCGTACGAGCTACCAGCGGAACGTTCACCGTACGGGCCACCCGGCGACCAGCCGTCGTACGGTGACCAGCGGCCGCAGCAGTCGGCGCACTGGAGCCAGCAGCCGCCGTACCCCCCGCAGGGCCCCTACGGTCAGTACGGCCCACCGCCGTCCGGGCCGGGGCAGCGCACCAACGTGCTGGCGATCCTGTCGCTGGTGTTCGCCTTCGTGTTCCCGCCGGCCGGCGCGGTCCTCGGCCACGTGGCCAAACGGCAGATCCGCACCAGCGGCGAGGACGGCGACCAGCTCGCCACCTGGGGGCTGATCCTGGGCTACGTCTTCACCGGGCTCACCGTGCTGGCCTGCTGTGGCTGGCTGGCGCTGGTGGCCTTCGCCAACAACGGCGACAGCGGCGGCTACTGACCGGCGCGCGGGTGCGGAGCGTTCCGGTCAGCGGAAGCGGGCCTCGCGGACGCTGTTGCCACCGTCCACCACCAGCATCTGCCCGGTGATGTACGAGGCGGCCGGCGAGCAGAGGAAGCTGATCGCCGCGGCGACCTCGTCCGGCGTGCCCGGTCGCCCCACCGGCGTGCCCAGCCCCTGCTTGATCTCGGCCATGGTGGACGCCGCTGTGTAGATGGTGCCGGGCGCCACCGCGTTCACCGTCACGCCGTCGGCGATCATCTCCATGGCCAGGGCCCGGGTCAGCCCGACCACCCCGGCCTTCGCCGCGGCGTACGCGGCTTCGGTGGGCAGGGCGTTGACCGGGCCGGCAGTGGCCGCCAGGTTGACGATCCGACCCCAGCCCCGCTCGGCCATTCCCCCGATGAACGCCCTGCTGCACAGGAACGCGGTGGAGAGGTTGCGGTCGATCTCGCCACGCCACTCGTCGTAGCTCAGCTGGGCCACCGGTCGCAGCACGCCCTGGCTGGCCCGACTGGCCAGGCCGGCGTTGTTGACCAGCACCTCGACGTCGCCCAACTGCTCGGCGACCGCGTCGGCCAGTGCGCCGACCTCGGACTCGTCGGTCAGGTCCGCGACGAAACCGGTCACCCCCAGCTCGGTCGCCCGCTCGTGAATGCGTCGGGTGGTCGACACGATGGCCACCCGGGCACCGAGGTCGGCGAGTCGCCGGGCGGTCGCGTACCCGATGCCGTCCGGGCTGCCCGCCCCGGTGACCAGGGCGACCCGCCCGTCGAGACGCATGGTCACCGGGTCGGCGAGCGCGACCGGTTCGTCGCTGCCGGAGCTGCCCGCCGGGGCGGCCGTCCGGGCCCGCCGGGCCGCGCCCGGACGGCTGACGTCCCGTCGGGGTCGACTGCCGGAGCGGTCCGCGGCGCGCGCGTCGAATGCCATGCCAGGGATCCTGCCCGTTACGACCGGCCCGGGCAACGCGGCACCCGGAAGCAGGGGCATCGGGTTTGGGTGGCTGTGGCTACCCTGTCTCCGCACCCCGACCTGACGGAGAGTTCGCATGACAAATCCCCCGCCGCCCGGCAACTGGAGCGATCCCACCTGGTCGGCCCCGCCATCGAGCCCCACACCCGACCCGACCCTGGTGGCCGGTCAGCCGGTGCCCCCGCAGCCTGGCCCGGTCGACCCGTACGGTCCGACAAACCCGTACGCCCCGGTGAACCCGTACGCCCCGGTCGACCCGTACGCCGGCGCGCAGCCGCCCGCCACCCAGCCGATGGCCGAGTACGCCCCGCCCGGGTACGCCCCGGCCGGCTACCCGCAGCAGTACCCCGGCTACGGCTACCCGCAGCCGCCGAAGACCAACGGACTGGCCATCGCCGCGTTCGTGCTGGCCATGATCGGTTTCACGTCCTGCATCACCGCGCCGATCGGCGCGATCCTCGGGCACGTCGCGCAGAAGCAGATCCGCATCAGCGGCGAGGGCGGCGCGGGGATGGCGAAGGCCGCCATCATCATCGGCTGGATCCTCACCGGGTTCCTGGTGCTGGTGCTCGCCATCTACGCCGCCGCGATCATCTACGCGATCGCGACGAGCAACGACAGCGGCAGCGGCAGCGGCAGCTACTGACCGGCGGGCGGGACGGCCCGTCACTGCGCCGGCGGGGTGAACGACGAGGTACGGCTCATCCCGGCGGCCCGGCCCTTCGCGGCGACCACCAGCGCCATCTTGCGGGACGCCTCGTCGATCATCTCGTCGCCGAGCATCACCGCGCCGAGCTTGCCGCCGGCCTCCGAGGTGTAGTGCTCGTACGCGTCGAGGATCAGCTCGGCGTGGTCGTAGTCGGCCTGCGCCGGCTGGTAGACCTCGTTGGCGGCGTCGATCTGGCCGGGGTGCAGCACCCACTTGCCGTCGAAGCCCAGCGCGGCCGAACGCTTGGCCACCTCACGGAACCCGTCCACGTCGCGGATCTGCAGGAACGGGCCGTCGATGGCCTGCTTGTCGTGCATCCGGGCGGCCATCAGGATCCGCATCAGGATGTAGTGGTACGGGTCGCCCGGGTAGTCCGGGATCAGCGCACCGACCACAAGCGACTTCATGTTGATCGACGCCATGAAGTCGGCCGGGCCGAAGATGATGGTCTCCACCCGGGGCGAGGCGCCCGCGATCGCGTCCACGTTGACCAGGCCGGCGGCGTTCTCGATCTGCGCCTCGATGCCGATCCGGCCGACCTCCAGGCCGAGGGTCTTCTCGATCTGGGTGAGCAGCAGGTCCAGCCAGTGCACCTGCTCGGCGGTCTGCACCTTCGGCAGCATGATGCAGTCCAGGTTGGCGCCGGCACCCTCGACGACCTCGATGACGTCCCGGTAGGTCCACGGGGTGGTCAGGTCGTTGACCCGGACCACCCGGGTCTTTCCGGCCCAGTCACCCTCGTTGAGCGCGGCCACGATGTTCTTGCGCGCGTCCGGCTTGGCCAGCGGGGCGACGGCGTCCTCCAGGTCGAGGAAGACCTGGTCGGCCGGGAGCCCCTGGGCCTTGCCGAGCATCTTCACGCTGGAACCCGGTACGGCGAGGCAGGACCTGCGGGGGCGACCGACTGCGGCCATGGATGCGCTCCTTCCAGCGTCCGGCGGGCACGCCGACGCCACCTGACGACAGATCCGAAACCTTAACGATCCCAAAGGTCGTTGTGACGCCACGGTAACCTCGCGCCATGACCGGGGTGAATGGACCTGTGGAAGATCTCACTGGGCGTCGACTGGTGGTGGTGACCGGGGCCAGCTCCGGCATCGGGTTGGCCGCCGCCGTGCACCTCGCCTGCCGTGGCGACCAGGTGGTGCTGGTCGGGCGGGACCCGGCCCGGCTGCAGGCGGCGGCCGAACGGGTCCGGGAGACCTCCGGCGAGCGGCCTGAGCTGTTCCGGGCCGACTTCGCGGTCCTCGACGACGTACGCCGACTGGCCGCCCAGCTCCGGGCCGCGTACGACCGGATCGACGTGCTCGCCAACAACGCCGGCGCGATCGCGCTGCAACCACTGAGCACCGTCGACGGCTTCGAGATGTCGATCCAGGCCAACCACCTGGCCCCGTTCCTGCTGACCAGTCTGCTCGCCGACCGGGTGGGCCGGGTGGTGGTGACCGCCTCCGGCGCGCACCGCTTCGGCGCACTGGACCCGGACGACCTCAACAGGCCGCTGCGTGACTACCGGCCGATGGGCGCGTACGGCACCAGCAAGCAGGCGAACATCCTGTTCACCGCCGAGGCCGCCCGGCGCTGGCCGGACATCTCCGCGTACTGCTTCCACCCCGGGGTGGTTCGCACCCGGTTCGCCAACGACAGCAGGCTGGTCGCGTTCGGCATGCGTTTCATGCCCTTCCGCAGCCCGGAGAAGGGCGCCGAGACGCTGGTGTGGCTGGCCAACCAGGACCGCTCCCGGCTCATCAACGGGGGTTACTACGTCGACCGCCGGCCGCGTCGGCCCCTGCGGAAGGCGGCCGATCCGCAGCTCGCCTCCCGGCTGTGGGCGGCGAGCGCCAAGGCCGTCGGTCTGGACACCTGAGGTGGGCGGCCGGCTGACACTCGTCGCGGTCGTCGAGTTCACCGTCGGGGCGGAGGCCGCCGGGCGGCGTTACGAGGATGCCGTGCTGGCCCTGCTGGGGCGGCACGGCGGTTGGTTGGAGCGGCGACTGCGCGGCATCGACGGCCAGACCGAGGTGCACGTGATCCGGTTCGACTCCCGGGCCGGGTACGAGTCGTTCCTCGTCGACCCGGACCGGGCGGCCCTGCGCGGCGAGCTGGGTGAGGCCGCCCCGACGACCCGGGTCATTGAGGTGCGGGAGGGCTAGCCAACCGCGCGGGAGACGCGCCCCGGCGCGCGGCCCGACCGCCGCCCAGCACCACCACCGCCACACCGGCCAGCAGCAACGCCATCCCGAGCAGCGCGTACGGGCGGGGCACCTGACCCAACCAGGCCCAGCCGAGCAGTGCGGCGCCGGGCGCTTCCAGCAGGATCAGCACGCTCACCGTGGTCGCCGGGATCTTCCGCAGGGCGTAGTTGAACATCGAGTGCCCGAGCAGTTGGGCACCGGCCACCAGAGCCAGGATGGCCAGCCAGGTACGCCCGTCGAACCCGGTCAGTCGTACGCCACCGACCAGGCACAGGGCCAGCAGGATCAGCGCGCAGATCCCGTAGCAGATGGTGGTGTAGGTGGTGGTGCTGATGCTGGTCCGGGCCCGTTCGCCGAAGGCGGTGTAGACGGCGGCGAACATGGCGCCGGTCAGCGCCAGCACGTCGCCGAGGACGGCCCGGCCGGAGACACCCACGTCCACACCGGTGGCGATCGCCGCGCCGCCGACCGCCACCGCGATGCCGACCCACACCACCCGGGGCAGCGGTCGCCCCTGAGCGCGGGCGATCAGCCCCTGCCAGACCGGCTGGGTGGCGACCAGCGCGGTGGACGTGGCGACCGTGGTGAGCTGGGCGCTCGGCACCCAGGTCGCGAAGTGCCCGGCCAACGCGACCCCGGACAGGACGCAGAACAGTCCCTCCCGTCGGCCCGCGCCCACCGTCAACCGACGGAACTCGGCACGACGCCGGGCCAGCGCGACAGGGCTCAGTACGGCCACCGCGAGCAGGTTGCGCCAGAACGCGATGGCCAGGGCGGGGGCAGCGGCGTACGCGATCAGCGGCGCTGACGACGACACGGCGACCACTGCCAGTCCGACCGCGCCGGTGGTCAACGGATCCACTGTCGGTCGAGGTGAAGGTGGGGGCACGGGACGTAATCCTCACACGTATGACGGTCGACACGGAGGGTCATCACTCCGTTACGATCACGCGGGTCCGCGCCGGCGACCCTCGACCGCCCGGAGGCGTTCCCCCATGTCCAGCTACCAGGCGGTGCTGTTCGACTTCTTCGGCACCCTGACCCGTTCGGTGCAACGCGGTGCCGCGCACGCCGGCACCGCCGAGCTGCTCGGGTGCCCCACCGACGCGTTGTCCGAGGTGCTGAACCGCACCTACTACGAGCGGGCCAGTGGCCGGTTCGGCAACGCGGAGGCGACCCTGCGCTGGGTGTGCGCCCAGGTCGGCGTACACCCCAGTGACCAGGCGGTGCGGGCGGCCGTGGCGTCCCGGCACCTGGCGGTCCGCGCGGACACCTGGCTGCGGGCCGACGCGGTGCCGGTGCTGGCGGCCCTGCGCCAGCGCGGCCTGCGCACCGGCGTGATCAGCGACTGTACGCACGAACTGCCGGCCTTCCTGCCGCAGCTGGCGGTCGCCCCGCTGCTCGACGTGCAGGTCTTCTCGGTGCAGGTCGGGCGGTGCAAGCCGGACCCGACGCTCTACCTGACCGCCTGCCAGCGGCTCGGGCTCACCCCGGGCGACTGTCTCTACGTCGGCGACGGTGGCAGCCAGGAGTTGACCGGCGCCGAGCGGGCCGGGATGACAGCCGTCCGGCTCGCCGCACCGGATCTGGCCACTCACATGGTGTTCAACGCCGACCGGGACTGGCGCGGCCCGACGCTCGGGACCCTGGGTGAGGTGCTCGCCCTGGTCGACCACGACGCGGCGGTGGCGGGCGTCGGCGGTCGGGCGGACTGATCCGTTGATCAGCGGCGGCGGACCCGGTGCAGCCGGAACGGCTTACGGGTGGCCCGCACCGCCGGAGTCGCCCGGGGCGGCTCGGCCTGCGCGTCGGCCGGCAACTCCGCGCCAGCCAGCGGTGTACCGGCCGGGACGAGGCGGTTCACCGCGCAACCGTCGGCGGCCCAGCGGGCCACCAGGTCGGCGGTCGGTCCGGGCGCGTTGAGACGCTTCGCCGCCACCAGCGGGGCGGTGGTGTCCCACGCCTCGGTGCCCGGCTGCAACCGGCTCACCCGGGCCGGCCAGGTGACGATCCGACCGCCGTGGTCGCCGCGCAGGGTGACCTGGGCCTCGGTCGCGTCGGCCAGACCCGGCGCGGCCTGCTCACCCGGCCCGCTGACCACCAGGAGCGCGCCCTCCAGCGGGGCGCACCAGAGCGCGAGCGCCGGCCCACCGGCAACGCTGACCCAGGCCACGGCGGCCTTCTTCATCGCCTCGTCGACCAGTGGGGTGCCCCCGGGGGCGTCCTTGTCCGTCACACCCGCATCCTCCCGCATCGGCGCCTTCGCTCAGCCCACGAACGGCGGCACGGCGATCTCGCCGCGGGCCACCGGCATCACCTGACCGGTGACCGTCGCACCGACCGCCGCGCCGTCCGCCGCGGTGACCGTGCAGGCCAACGCGGACGGGCGGTTCATCTCCACGCCCTGGCGGACCGCGTACTCCGACCGCCCCTCGCCGGGCAGCAGACCACTCGCCACCAGCCAGACACCCAGGCCGAGCGCCGCCGAACCGGTCGCCGGGTCCTCCGGAACGCCCATCCCCGGCACGAAGACCCGGGCGTGCGCGGTTTGCGCTGCCGCGTCCCAGGAGAAGACGCTGACGTGCGACACCCCGTACCGTTCCGCCGCCGCCGGGTTCACCCGGGCGCGGGCCACCGACTCCGGCCGCACCGGCAGGTACGGAAACTCCAGCCCGCAGCCGGCGACCCGGGGCGCGGGGCCGACGTGGTCGTCGGCGGCCAGCCCGGCGATCTCCAGCAACGGCTCCGGATCCAGCTCCGGCCCGAGGGTCGGGGTGCCACCGGTCAACGTCGCCCCGGACGCGGTCACCTCGATCGGCAGCACACCGGCCCCGCATTCCTGGGTGACCTGCCCCACACCGAACATCCCCCGCCGGCACGCGGTGACCGCCGCGCCGACGCTGGGGTGCCCGGCGAACGGCAACTCCTCCACCGGGGTGAAGATCCTGGCGCGGTAGGTGGCGCCGACCTGGGTCGGCGGCAGCACGAACACCGTCTCGGAAAGGTTGAACTCCAGCGCGAGCGCCTGCATCTGCTCGGTGGCCAGCGCCTCCGCGCCGAACACCACCGCCAGCGGGTTGCCGGCGAAGGGGCGATCGGTGAAGACGTCCACGATCTCGTAGGCCAAGGTCGACATGTTGATAAACAGTAGGCGCTTAGGCTGGTGCGCGTGAGCACGCCGACCCGGGTCTACATCGCCCGTCTCGCCGGAGTCGCCGTCTTCGACCCGAACGGTGACCAGGTGGGACGGGTCCGTGACGCCGTGGCACGGCTCCGGGCGACCAAGCGTCCCCCGGAGGTGGTGGGGCTGGTCGCCGAGATGCCGATGCGTCGTCGGATCTTCCTGTCCATCAACCGGATCACCTCCATCGACGCGGACGCCGTCGTGCTCGGCTCCGGCACCCTCAACCTGCGCCGGTTCGAGAAGCGACCGAACGAGCTGCTGGTGCTCCAGGAACTGCTCGACCGGCGGGTGCAACTGGACCCGGGCGGCCAGCCGGGCGCGGTCGTGGACGTCGCCATGGAGTGCACCAGGGGTGGCGAATGGTCACTGACCCGCGTCGCCGTCCGCGAGCAGACCGGGCGGCTCAGCCGCCGCGGCCACCTGCACCAGGTCGAGTGGGACCGGGTGCGCGGGCTCAGCGGCATCGCCGACAACCGGGGTACGGCGAACCTGCTCGCCGTACTGGAGGACATGCGCCCCGCCGACCTGGCCAACGCGTTGCAGGACCTGCCCGACGCGCGGCGCAACGAGGTCGCGGCCGCGTTGAACGACGAGCGACTGGCCGACGTGCTCAGCGAACTGCCCGAACACGACCAGGTGGAGATCCTCGCCGCCCTCGACCGGGAGCGGGCCGCCGACGTCCTGGAGGAGATGGACCCGGACGACGCCGCGGACCTGCTCAACGAACTGCCCCCACCCGAGCAGGACGTGCTGCTGGACCTGATGGAGCCGGACGAGGCCGACCCGGTACGTCAGCTGCTGAAGTACACCCCCGGCACGGCGGGCAGTGTGATGACCTCGGAGCCGGTCATCCTGCCGCCGGACGCCACCGTCGCCGAGGCACTGGCCCGGATCCGGGAGCCCCAGCTCTCCCCCGCCGTCGCCGCGCAGGTCTTCGTGACCCGGGCGCCGCAGAACACCCCGACCGGCCGCTACCTGGGCATGGTGCACTTCCAGGCGCTGCTGCGCGAACCGCCGGCCGACCTGCTGGGCAAGGTGGTGGTCAACGACATCGACCCACTTCGTCCCACCACCCCGCTGCCGGAGATCACCCGTCGGATGGCCACCTACGACCTGGTCGCCATGCCGGTGATCGACCGCAACAACCGGCTGGTCGGCGCCGTGACTGTCGACGACGTGCTGGACCACTCGCTACCCCGCGACTGGCGAGACCGTGACGCGCTGACCGCCTCGGGCAGCACCGACACCGCGCTGGACGGCACGGATGGCTGACCAGCGGCGGACGGAGCGTCTCGACCAGCCACGCGAGCCCCGGGGTGTCAAGCTGCCCCGGTTCGACGCGGAGGCGTTCGGCCGGTGGTCCGAGGGCATCGCCCGGGGCATGGGCACGGCGAACTTCATCGTCGTGATGACCGTGGTGATCACGATCTGGTTCGTCTGGAACACCCTCGCCCCGGCGGACCTGCGCTTCGACCCGTACACCTTCACCTTCCTGACCCTGGTGCTGTCGTTGCAGGCCAGTTACGCGGCCCCGCTGATCCTGCTGGCCCAGAACCGGCAGGCCGACCGGGACCGGGTGGCCCTGGAGGAGGACCGGCGGCGGGCCACCGCGCAGAAGGCGGACACCGAGTACCTGGCCCGGGAGATCGCGGCCCTGCGGATCGCCCTGGGTGAGGTCGCCACCCGCGACTTCCTCCGCTCCGAGCTGGCCCGGCTGGCCGAGGAGCTGGACGAGATGGGCCAACGCCGGCAGCGACTGGAGCGCCGCCAACAGGAGAAGGACAACCGGCAGGAGCGGCGTGCGCACCGCCCGAACGACGGTGTCGGCCTGGACGAACCCCGCGACGACCTGGACGGCGACCTCACCCGGGACGCCCGGCCGGACGGCACCGCCCCGCGCCGGTCGGAGGGTTGACCAACGGGTCATCGATTGGCTCACACCGCCCCGGGCAGCGGCGGCAACGGATGCCCCTCGACGTAGCATTGCGGGCATGTCAGCACCCGTGAGCACCGTCGAGGACGCGATCCAGGCCGCCCTGGCCACCGTCAACGACCCGGAGATCCGCCGGCCCATCACCGAGCTGGGCATGGTCCGCTCCGCCACGATCGGCGCCAGCGGTGTCGTACGCGTCGAACTGCTGCTCACCGTCGCCGGCTGCCCGCTGAAGGACAAGCTGCGGACCGACATCACCGCCGCCGTCGCCGCGGTGCCCGGCGTCACCGGCGTGGAGATCGACTTCGGTGTGATGACCCCGGAGCAGCGGCAGTCGTTGCAGTCGCAGCTGCGTGGCGGCGGCGCCACCGAGGAGCCCGTCATCCCGTTCGCCCAGCCCGGCTCGCGCACCCGCGTGTACGCGGTGGCCAGCGGCAAGGGTGGCGTCGGCAAGTCCAGCGTGACTGTCAACCTGGCGGCGGCGCTCGCCGCCCGGGGGCTCTCCGTCGGGGTGGTCGACGCGGACATCTACGGCCACTCGGTGCCCCGGATGCTCGGTGCGGACGGCCGACCCACCCGGGTCGAAGACATGATCATGCCGCCGCAGTCGCACGGCGTGAAGGTCATCTCCATCGGCATGTTCACCTCCGGCAACGCCGCCGTCGTGTGGCGCGGCCCGATGCTGCACCGGGCGCTGCAGCAGTTCCTGGCCGACGTCTACTGGGGCGACCTGGACGTGCTCCTGCTCGACCTGCCGCCGGGCACCGGTGACGTGGCCATCTCGTTGGCCCAGCTGCTGCCCAACTCGGAGATCCTGATCGTCACCACCCCGCAGACCGCCGCCGCCGAGGTGGCGGAACGAGCCGGGGCGATCGCCCTGCAGACCCACCAGCGGGTGGTCGGCGTCATCGAGAACATGTCCTGGCTGGAGCTGCCGGACGGTTCCCGGATGGAGATCTTCGGCGCCGGCGGTGGTGCGGCGGTGTCCGAGTCGCTGAGCCGGACCATCGGCGCGCAGGTGCCGCTGCTCGGTCAGATTCCGCTGGACACCCGGGTCCGCGAGGCCGGCGACGCCGGCAACCCGGTCGTGCTGGCCGAGCCGGAGTCCCCGGCCGCGCAGGCACTCGGCGCGATCGCCGACCGGCTCGCCGTGCGCCGCGAGTCGCTGCTCGGCAAGCCCCTCGGCCTCAAGCCCGCCGGTCGCTGACCAACAACGACCACCGCCAGCCCGTCGGCCGCTGTTGGCCGGCGGGCTGAGCCGTCTCCACGGACATGGCCAGCGGGGCAGCCGGCGGCGGGCGGCCGGCGGGCCGGGGGCGGGCATGATCGACTCGGGTTTCCGGAAGTCGCGGTATCCGGCGCCGGTTGACGGGCCGACTTCCGGAAAACCGAGTTGATCAGAGCAGCTGTCCGGCCCGGGCGGACATCAGCCGGCCGAGCCCTGGCAGCGCGGGTACCAGCCGGTCAGGTGGCGTCGTCGTAGCTGACGCGGGGGGCCGGCGCGGAGGGGCTGCTGGTGGCCGTGCCGGAGCGGGCCCCGTCGGACCGCAGGTCGGCGGCGTTGGCCACGTCCTTCAGGTCGTCGTGTACGCCGCTGACGTCCGCGCGCAGGTTGTCGTAAACGCCCTGCAGCGGCTTGCGGATGGCCGCCTCGTCCTCCTCGCTGAGGAGGTGCTTGCGGATGAACGCCTTCGGGTGCAGGTCTTCCAGCTGGATGTCGGTGCCCAGCTCACGGCTCAGGTCGCCGGTGGCGTTGCGGGCCATGTTGCGCAGGTTGCGCACCAACCGCAGGCCGTCGGTGATCACGGCGGGGAGCCGGTCGCCGAAGATCAACAGCGCCAGGAGCAGCAGCGCACCGATCTCCCACCAGTTCAGGTTGTCGAGCATCCCGCGGGCCTCCTCACGGCGTCAGCAGCAAGACTACGCACGCCAGACGGCTTTCGGGCAAGGGGTACACCGCTGTTCACTTCGCATCCGCGGCGAGAGTTACCGAGGTGTTCTGCCGGGCGGAGCCCCGCCGATACTCGACCGTCACGACCGATCCCGGCGCGTACTTGCGGACCAACGCGGTCAGGTCCGTCGGCTCGGTCATCGGCCGTCCGTTGATCTTGAGGATCACGTCGCCGACCTTCAAGCCGGCACCGTCCGCTGGCCCGGACGGCTCCACCTCGGCCAGCCGCAGGCCACCCCCGACGACCCCGGTCGGGCCGTCCGCCCGGGCGCCGATCACCGTACGGCGGGCCTTGCCGGTGCCGATGATGTCCTGGGTCACCCGCTTGGCCTGGTTGATCGGGATGGCGAAGGCGAGCCCGATGTTGCCCGCCTCCTGCCCCTCGGCGACGAGCGACTTGATGGTGGAGTTCACCCCGACCACTCGGCCCGCGCCGTCGACGAGTGGGCCGCCCGAGTTGCCGTGGTTGACGGCGGCGTCGGTCTGGATGGCGGCGTAGTAACGCACCGGCCCGCCCGGCTCGCCGGCCTGCATCGTCCGGTCCAGGGCGCTCACGATGCCGGCGGTCACCGTGTTGGCCAGCGACAACGGCGAACCGATGGCGAGCACGGGGTCGCCGACCGCCAGCGCGTCGGAGTCGCCGAACTCGACGGGCCGCAACCCGGGACGACTCACCTTGATCACGGCGATGTCCGACTCCGCGTCCTGCCCCACGATGGTCGCCGGCGCGGTGCTGCCGTCGTTGAAGACCACCGAGGCCTTGCCGGTGCCGCCGGCCACCACGTGGTCGTTCGTGATCACATGGCCGTCGGCGGTGGCGATGAATCCGGAGCCCTCACTGGTCCCGCCGAGGCTGCTCACCCGTACGGTCACGACGCTGGGCAGGACCCGTTCGGCGACCCCGGCCAGCGACTCCGGTTTGCGCTGCGCCAGTGCCGGCGCCTCGGCGGGCGCAGCACCGAGAACCGCGGCACCGGCGCCGCCGCGCACCGCGAACGCGTAGCCCAGCGCACCGCCGAGGGTGCCGGCCAGGAGCGCGGTGATCACGGGAATGAGCAGCAGCTGGCGCACCGTCGGCCGGCCCGGCGCATCGGGGTCGGTGACCGGCTCGGGCTCGGTGCCGGGGGCGACCATTCCGGGCACCACCACAGCTGTCGGTGCCGCCGGGTCGCGCCACGGGTCGGCGAGGGCGTCGGACCACCAGGGCGACGCGTCGGCCGGGTTGGGCCCGCCCGCAGCCGGTGCCGGCCAGCCCGGTGCCGGTCCGACCGAGGCCGCCGGCACCGCAGAAGACGCCGGCCAACCCGCAGCCGGTCCAGCCGAGGACGCCGGCCCCACGGGAGCGGGTGACCAGCCCGGTGCCGGCCCCACGGGAGCCGCCGGCCAGCCCGGTGCCGGCCCCACGGGAGCCCCCGGCCAGCCCGGTGCCGGCCCACCTCCGGGCGAGGCGAGGGGCGCGCGGTCAGCCCCCGGCATGGTCGGCCCCACCGGCGGGGCTCCTGCCCCGGGCGGTCGCGCCGGATCCGGAGTCTCACCGCCCCGGCGCCAGTCCCAGCCGTCGGTCACGTCGGTGCCTCCCAGTCCGTCCCCGGATCCCGCGCCGCGTCGCCCGGCCACGGGCCGGTCTGGTCGCGGCTGACGGGATACCGCCTCCAGGATTGCACGAATGGGCGCGGTGCAGTCAGCGGTTGCCCCGGTGATCGCTTCCGGCGGAGGCGCGGCTGCGCCCCACGACGGTCGCCTCTACGCTCACAGTGCCAACCCGCCCCCGCACCACGCACCGCCCCCGGAGGTGCCCCATCGCCACGGTCGCCGGTTCCGGCAGTTCGACGACGCACGCTCAGCAGTTCGCGGAGTCGTACGTCACCGAGGATCTCGTCCTGCGTACCGCCCGCAGCCTGGCCCGGGAAGTGGGCCTCGACGCGGTCACCCCCGGCGCGGGAGCGGCGTTGCGGCTGCTGGCTGCCGCCGGCAATGCCCGTGCGGTGGTGGAGATCGGCACCGGTACCGGGGTGAGCGGCGTCTGGTTGCTACGCGGCATGCGTGCCGACGGCGTGCTCACCACGATCGACGTCGAGGTGGAGCACCAGCGGATCGCCCGGCGCATCTTCGCCGAGGCGGGCTTCGCGGCCGGGCGTACGCGGATCATCACCGGTCGCGCGCTGGACGTGCTGCCCCGACTCGCCGACGGCGCGTACGACCTGGTCTTCGTGGACGCGGAGGCGACCGGCTTCCACGCCTGCGTGGAGGCGGCGCTGCGGCTGTTGCGGCCGGGGGGCGTGCTGGCGCTCAACGGCGTGCTGGCGAGCGACCGGATCGGCGACCCGGCCGCCCGGGACGCGGAGACGGTGACGGTTCGCGAGACGATCAAGGCGGTCCGGGAGTCGGAGCACTGGATCCCCGCGTTGCTTCCGGTCGGGCACGGGCTGCTCGCCGCGGTGAAGTGCTGACCCAGGCCCGTGCCGGATCGAGCCGGGTCTCCGACCTCACGCCCTAGTTGACGTCGGCGAGCCAGCGCAGCAGCGACCGGACGCCCCAGCCGGTGGCGCCGCGGCTGACCTCGGCCTGGTCCCCGTCGGCCCAGGACGGGGCCGACATGTCCAGGTGCAGCCAGCGGTCGCGGAGCTCGCCGGTGAACTCGCGCAGGTAGAGCGCGGCCAGCACCGAGCCGGCACCCTGTGCCGGTGCGCTGTACAGGTCGGCGATCTCGCTGCCGAGGTACTCGACGTAGTCGGTGTGCAGCGGCATCCGCCACGCCGATTCGCCGGCCGCCTCGGCCGCCGCCAGCACGCCGGCAGCCAGCTCGTCGTTCTCGCTGTACAGGGCGGCGGTGCGTTTGCCCAGCGCCACCGAGTTAGCGCCGGTGAGCGTGGCCAGGTCGAGCAGCAGGTCCGGTTTGAGCTGCTGCACCGCGTACGCCAGCGCGTCGGCGAGGACCAGTCGACCCTCGGCGTCGGAGTTGGTCGTCTCGCTGGTCGTGCCGCCGTAGTGCCGGATGACGTCCCCCGGGCGGAACGCCGAGCCGCTGACCATGTTCTCGGCGAGCGGGGCCAACGTGGTGACCCGAACCGGCAGTCGCAGCGCGGCGGCACCCAGGGTAGCGGCGACGACAGCGGCCGCGCCGGCCATGTCCTTGCGCATCAGCTTCATCGACGCGACCGGCTTGATCGAGATGCCGCCGGTGTCGAAGGTGATGCCCTTGCCGATCAGCACCACGTGCGTACGCGCGTTGGCGGGGTGCCAGTCCAGTTCGACGAGCCGGGGTCCGCTGGCGGAGCCACCGCCGACGGCGAGGATCCCGCCGAAGCCCTCGGTGGTCAGCTCGGCCGGGCCACGGACCCGCAACCGCAGATCCGGAAGATCGGCCGCGGCGGAGGCCACCTGGTCGGCGAACCACTGCGGGGTCTTCACCGAGGAGGGGGTGTTGGTCAGGTCCCGGGCGAGATGGGTCATCGCGGCGGTGGTCCGGGCCGTGGCGACGCTGTCCTCGTACCGGGTCGGATCGCTGAGCAGCAGGTCGACGCCGGTGAGCGCCGGTCGGTCGCCGGCCTCGGTGAGCCGGAACCGGTACGCGGCGAGCAGCAGACCCTCGGCCAGTCCGCGCACGGCGGCCTGGGTCACCTCGGCCGGCAGCGCGATGGTGAGATGCGTCTCAGCCGAGGCAGCGCGGGCCACTGTCGCGCCGGCCGTCCGCCAGGCCGCCTCGTCCCCGCCACCGATGCCGAGCAGCACCAGCCGGCCGGGGGTACGCCCGGGGCGCAGCTGGGTGTGAATCTCGCCGGCTCGGCCCGTCAGTCGGGCCGCTGGCGCCAGCGCGGCGGCCTCCTCGGCAGTGCCGTCCGGGGGTGCCACGGCGGTCGACAGAGGCGCGGCCGAGGTGTCACCGCCCGCCGTCGAGTCGGCGGGCCGGACAGGCAGGACGAGAGCGTCGAGCCGGTCCGGCTCGGCGATCAGACGGATGGCGAGCACGCGGAACCGAACCTCCAGGAAAATGTCGCGGACCGGAAGCGAACCCACCTGCCCGCAGCGTTGAAGACCCTGAGCCACCGGCGATTCCGGTGGCTCAGGGTCCGAAGAACGGTCCGGGCGGCTCACGCCGCCCGGAGCACTCCTTACTCAGCCGGCCGCTGCCTTCAGTGCGTCACCGAGCGCGTTGGCCTCGTCGGGAGTCATCTCGACGACGAGCCGGCCACCGCCCTCCAGCGGGACCCGCATGACGATGCCCCGCCCCTCCTTGGTGACTTCCAGCGGACCGTCGCCCGTCCGCGGCTTCATCGCCGCCATGTTGTCTCCCCTCAGACCTACACCAGGGTCGGTGGGTTGCCCCACAGCCACTTCGTCACGACCACCCGCAACGGTCACGGGGGTGTCGACAAACGATTTTCCCTGATGAACACCGCCGGACCCAAACCGGAGCAGCATTGATGTAACAGCATCTAGCTTATCTTGAGAAGGCCTGTCACAATGTGCGGTCATGCAGGCACGGTCGGCACTCTTCGACCTGTACGGCGACCACCTCCGTCCCAGGGGTGGCCGGGCACCGGTTGCTGCCCTGGTCAAGCTGCTGGCGCCGCTGGGAATCGCGCCGCCGGCAGTTCGCACCGCCGTGTCCCGGATGGTGCGCCAGGGTTGGCTCGAGCCACTCCGGTTGGTCTCCGGTCCGGGATATTCGATCACACCGAAAGCCGCCCGGCGACTCGACGAGGCAGCCGCCCGGATCTACCGGACCGGCCGGGTCACCTGGGACGGCCGGTTCGATCTGCTGGTGTTGGAGGCCCCGGGCTCCCGACGTGACCGCCAGCGGCTCGCCGCCAACCTGAGCTTCCTCGGCTACGGGACGCTCGACGAGCAGACCTGGGTCGCCACCCGCCCCGGCGAGGATGTCGACCTGCTCCTCGCCGAGACGGGCATCCGGTTCGAGCGGTTCACCGCCTCGCACTTCTCCGGCACCCCCGGCGCGATGGGCGTGGTCCGACGAGCGTGGAACCTGACCGAGATCGGCCACGCGTACGAACGGTTCGTCGCGGACCAGCGCCCGCTGCTCGCCCAGATCACCGTGCGCAGCACCGACGAGGAGGCGTACGCGGCGCGGTTCCGCCTCGTGCACGCGTGGCGTACGTTCCTCTTCCAGGATCCGCAGCTGCCCCCGGCGCTGCTGCCCGAGCGGTGGCCTGGCACCGCCGCGGCCAGTTTCTTCGACCGGCACGCGGCCCGCCTGCGGCCGGCCGCCGACCGGTACGTCGAGCAGTGCCTCGACGCCGGCAACCGCATCGTCCGACAGAAGGGTCGTTAGACACGTGACCGAGCCGCTGCTGGTCGACCGGACCGACTCCGTCGTCACCCTCACGCTGAACCGGCCGAACGCGATGAACGCGCTCGACGTGGCGCTCAAGGAGGCGCTGCGGGACACGCTGGCGCAGTTGGAGACCGACAGGTCCTGCCGGGCGGTCGTCCTGGCCGGGGCGGGCGGGTCGTTCAGCGCCGGCCAGGACCTGCGCGAGCACGTGTCGACGCTGGAGAACAGCTCCGCCGACCCGCTGGGCACCGTTCGGGCGCACTACAACCCGATCGCCGCCCGGCTCGCCAACCTGCCCAAGCCGGTGATCGCCGCGGTCCGTGGGATGGCCGCCGGAGCGGGCGCGTCGCTGGCGTTCCTGGCCGACATCCGCATCGGTGGTCCGACCACCAGTTTCCTGATGGCCTTCGCCAAGGTCGGTCTGGCCGCCGACACCGGCGCGTCCTGGACGTTGCCCCGGCTGGTCGGGCACGCCAAGGCGGTGGAGCTGCTGATGCTGGCCGAACCGGTCCGCGCCGAGGAGGCCTGCCGGTTGGGTCTGCTCAACCGGTTGACCGACGACGACGAGCAGGTGCTGCCCGTCGCCCAGGAACTCGCCGCCCGCCTCGCCGCCGGCCCGACCGTCGCGTACGGGGCGATCAAGCGGCAACTCTCCATCGCCGATGCCGGCACTCTCGCCGACGCCCTCGCCGCCGAGGCGCAGGCCCAGTCGATCTGCGGTGCCACGGCCGACCACCGAGCGGCCACGCTCGCGTTCGTCGCCAAGCAGAACCCGGTCTTCGAGGGACGCTGACCCGCCCCGCTAGTCGTCCTCCTCCGGGTCCTGGTTGGCCTGCTCGCCCAGCACGAACGCCTGCATGGCCAGCTCGTCACCGGCCGGCGAGACGAAGGCGGGCAGCTCACGCGGCCCCAGCTCCTGCACGTAGGACCAGAACAGTCGGACCGCCTCGGCGGGCGTGTCGGCCTCGATCGGCAGGTCGAGGCTGACCAGCCAGGTGCGCCGCGCCGGGGGCGGGCCGAGCTGGTCGGTCAGCGCCCGGAAGGCCGCCGGCTCCAGTGCGGTGACCGGCCCGTCGAGGGTCAGCAGGTCGGCCGGCACCGGCTCGTCGAAGGCCCGTCGGGTGTACGCGACGACGAGCGTCCCCGGCTCGCTCGGCGACTGCGGGTCGTCCGGGTCCTCGCGGTGGCGTTGACCCGGCGCGGTGACCCGACCGAGGGCCACCAGCCGGGGCGGCGCGTCGACAAGCACCGCCACCTGGTCTCCCGGCCCCGGCCGGACGGCGTCGGTCAGCCCGGTCAACTCCAGCGTGTCGTGGTGCACGAGCCGCTCGGCGTCGTACCGCTCGGCGGGCAGCAGCACGGCCCAGGTGCCCACCCCGTCGGCGTTGCCGGCCGCACCGGCCCGGTACGCGGTCTCGGTCGTCATGTCTGCCATCTCATCACGCCGTCGGTGCGACGGTGACGTGACAGCCGACGATGTGATCGTCGACCATTCCGGTGGCCTGCATCAGTGCGTACGCGGTGGTGGGGCCGACGAACCGGAAGCCGCGCTTCTTGAGCGCCTTGGCCATCGCCGTCGACTCCGGGGTGATCGGTGCGAGCTCGGCGAACGAGGCCGGGCGGGCCGGGCGGGGCTCCGGCGCGAAGGACCAGAGCAGCGCGGACAAGCCCTCGGGCAGCTCCAGGGCGGCGCGGGCGTTGGCGATCGCCGCCTCGATCTTGGCTCGGTTGCGGACGATGCCGGCGTCGGCGAGCAGCCGGGTCACGTCGGCGTCGCCGTAGCCGGCGACGCTCGGGAGGTGGAACTCGTCGAAGGCCAGCCGGAACGCCGGACGCTTGCGCAGGATGGTCAGCCAGGACAACCCGGACTGGAACGCCTCCAGCGTCATCCGCTCGTAGAGCGCGTCGTCGCCGTGCAGCGGTCGCCCCCACTCGGTGTCGTGGTAGACGGCGTAGTCGGGGGTGCTCGACCCCCAGGCGCAGCGGGCCAGCCCATCAGCGCCGATCACCAGGTCAGTCACCTCGTACACGCTAGGGCATCGGTCCGACACCCCATTGCCACCGGCCGTCCGGCTGCCTATCGTGCTTGTTACCGACCGGTAGGTCGAGGTCACCCGACGGTGCGCCCCCGACCGGTGACGGCGAGCGGAGGCCACGGTGAAGGAATTCCCGGACATCATCGCCTGGTCGATCCCGGCCTTCGTGCTGCTCATCGTGCTGGAACGGGTCTCCTACCTGCTGCACCGCGACGACGACGAGGTCGGCTACGGCGGCGCCGACACCGCCACCAGCCTGACCATGGGGCTGGGCAGCCTCGTCGCCGACCTGCTCTGGAAGGTGCCGATCGCCGCCGCGTACGCGCTGCTCTACGCCCTCACCCCGCTGCGGGTCGCCGAACTCTGGTGGACCTGGCCGCTGGTTCTGCTCGCGCAGGACTTCTGCTACTACTGGTCGCACCGCAGCCACCACGTGATCCGCATCCTCTGGGCCTCCCACGTGGTGCACCACTCGTCGCAGCGGTTCAACCTCTCCACCGCACTGCGCCAGCCGTGGACCGGCCTCACCAGCTGGGTGTTCTACCTGCCGCTGATCGTGGTCGGCGTCCACCCGGCCGTTGTCGCGTTCTGCGGCTCGGTCAACCTGCTCTACCAGTTCTGGATCCACACCGAACGGATCGACAAGATGCCGCGCTGGTACGAGGCGGTGTTCAACACCCCGTCGCACCACCGGGTGCACCACGCGTCACAGGGCAGCTACCTGGACCGCAACTTCGGCGGCATCCTCATCGTCTGGGACCGGCTCTTCGGGTCGTTCGCCCCGGAACGGGAGCGCTGCGTGTACGGCCTGACCAAGAACGTCGGCAGCTACAACCCGGTCCGGGTGGCCTTCCACGAGTACGCCTCGATCGCCCGCGACCTGCGCGCCGCGGCGAGCTGGCGGCAGCGCGCCGGGTATCTCTTCCGGGCACCGGGCTGGCAACCGGCACCGGGCCGCACAGTCAGGGCAGCCGGCCCTGCTCGACCAGACGGGCAAACCTCTTCAGTGCCTGGGTGAGGCCGAGCTTGGAGCCGGGCCAGAGCACCGGCCAGGCCAGTCGACCGGCCCGCCCGCCCGGCAGGTGGAACCACTCGTGCCAGACGACCTGGGTGCGGTCCCGGCCCAGCTGGGTGCAGCGCAGCACCCCCGGGCCACGCAGCAGCTGGCCGTGGTGCACCACGCCGATCTCGTACGGCTCGTCGACCCGGACCACCCGCATCTCGTCGCGCAACGTCGCCCGGCCGAGCGCGGTCACCGCCTCGATCCGGCTGCCCTCACGCCCGTCGCCCTCGACCACCCGGACCCGGGTGAACGGGATCCAGTCCGACTGCCGTTCCCAGGCGAGCAACGCGGCGAAGACCCGCTCCGCCGGGGCGTCCACGATCACCGTGGCGGTCACCTCGCCGGCACCCGGCTGGGCCGCCTCCCGAAGATCGTCAGCGCCCGCCGGGTCGGTCACGCCGACTCCGACCGAACCACCGCGTCGCGCTGCTCGGTGCCGTCGGCGGACGCGGCGGCGGTCTGCCCACGATCGGCCGACTCGTCGACGGCGGGCGCCACCCCGTCGGAGTCCGCCGCGGACGAGGTGGCGGCGGGCACCGGACCGGGGGCCGTCGAGCCGACCGGGGCCGAGCCGGCCTCGGCGGTCAGCGGCGCGTCCTTACCCGGCTCGGCGGTCTCACCGGGCTCGGCAGCCTCGGTCGGCTCTGCCGCGTCGGCGGTCGCCACCTTGCTGGTGGACTGTTCGCGGGCCTGGCGCAGCGCGTCCGCGTCGTCGGTGCGTCCCTCACGCAACGCGATGACCTCCGACTCCAGTACGCCGATCAGCTCGGACTTGTAACCGATGTCGTAGGCGGCACGGCGCATCGCCTGATCGACCTGGTCCATCCGGTACCCGCGCAGCCCGGTGTCGAAACGGACCGCCCCCACGTCGGATTCGCGTAACGGGCGAGTGCCGGGCAGCGCCACGGCCTGCGAATCCGGCTCGGCCGGCACCAGGCCGGGATCACGGCCGCTGACCAGCACCGTCACGCCGAAAATCACCGCCGCGACGGTCAACGCCACGACCAGGAGGAGCAGAAGCTGACCCATGTACTGATCGTGGCATGGCAGCCGGCCCGGAGCGACCCCGCCACCCGCCTCGATCACGATCGACGCCGCCGCCCGCCCGGAATCGCGCACGGGCGACCGACTAGCGTCGGGACCGGCCGACGCGGCGGCGACGGCGCGAACTTCCAGGAGGCGGACATGGCCGGGGCGCTTCGGCTCGGTGGGCACACGTTCGCCCCCGGCGAGCTGGTGGTGATGGCGATCATCAACCGCACGCCGGACTCGTTCTTCGATCGAGGGGCCACCTACGCCGCCGACAGCGCGCTCCGCGCCGTGGAGCGGGCGGTGGACGAGGGCGCGGCCATCATCGACATCGGCGGGGTCAAGGCCGGCCCCGGCGCGGAGGTGGGCGTCGCCGAGGAGATCCGGCGCACGGTGGACACCATCGCCGCCGTCCGGGCCGCGTTTCCGCAGGTGGTCATCTCCATCGACACCTGGCGTGCCGAGGTGGCGACGGAGGCCGTGGCGGCCGGCGCCGACCTGCTCAACGACACCTGGTCGGGCGCCGACCCGGCCCTGGTGCGGGTGGCCGCGCGGACCGGCGCCGGCCTGGTCTGTTCGCACGCCGGCGGCCTGACGCCGCGGACCAGGCCGCACCGGGCCGCCTTCACCGACGTGGTCGCCGACGTGGTCGCGACGGTGACCGGGCTCGCCGAGCGCGCGGTGGCGGCAGGGGTACGCCCCGACGGCATTCTCATCGACCCGGCGCACGACTTCGGCAAGAACACCCGGCACTCGTTGGAGATCACCCGTCGGCTGGACGAGCTGACCGGGACCGACTGGCCGGTGCTGGTGGCGCTCTCCAACAAGGACTTCATCGGCGAGACGTTGGGTCTGCCGGTGGCCGAACGGCTGGAGGGGACGCTCGCCGCGACGGCGGTCTCGGCCTGGCTGGGCGCCCGGGTCTTCCGGGCCCACCAGGTCGGCCCGACCCGCCGGGTGCTGGACATGGTGGCCTCGATCCGGGGCGACCGCCCGCCCACCGCGACCCGCCGAGGGCTCGCCTGACCGGTTGTCGCCGTAACCGACCTCGTTCGGGCGGACGGGCCGACACGATCGCCGGAGGCCGGTGCGCTCAGGTCCAGCGGAGGATGTTCCTACGCCAGGCGTAGAGGATGCCCAGCGCGAGCACCGCCACGAACACCGCCATCTCGACCACCGTCACCAGGCCGAAGCCCGGCCGGTCGAAGACCACCGCCCAGGGGAAGAGGAACACCGCCTCGACCGCGAACAGCACGTACAGGTAGGCGTACACGTAGTAGCGGATCTGCATCTGCGCCCAGTCGGCGCCGACCGGATCGAGCCCGCACTCGTAGCTGGCCCGCTTGCCCGGCGGGTCGGCCGGACGCGTCGGGCGTAACACCCGGTTGGCGGAGAACGCCGTAACGAAGAAGAGGACGCTGGCGAGCAACAGCAGCCCGAGCGTCGCGTACGAGCCCAGGTATCCGGTCACAGTCGGCAGCCTACCGCCCGCCCCGGACGCGCTGTCCCCAACACGTTACGGATTTGTTTCCGGATGGGACTAGTGCACTGTGGCAACTGTTACCGAATATTGGACACCCCACCCACGGCACCGGAGGACAGATGGCCCGCGTGAAGGCACCGCCCGGCAACCGGGCGGAGGGGCGGCGCCGCACGCCAGTGCTGGCGCTCGCGCTCGGCCTGTTCGCGGCGCTCGCCCTGGGACCTGCCGGCGCCAGTGCGGCCACACCGGATACGGAACCGGTCCTCAGCTCGGCCGGCCCGGTCAACGAGCCGGGAGACGGGCCCCCGACCACGCCGGCGCAGGAGCCCACCCCGACCGAGGATCCGGGCGGTGAACCGGGGCCGACCGAGCCGGCCCCGGAGACCACCGCGCCACCACCGGAGACGACGCCACCAGCACCGGTGACCACCGCACCGGAGGTCCCGCCGGTGCCGACCACCGTCGCGCCCGCGCCGGGCGGCACCACCCGACCGCCCAGCCCGGCTCCCCCGGTGCCGCCGACACCTGTGGCCCCGCCAACGCCGCCGGCTCCCGCGACACCCCCGGCTCCGCCGGTCCACCCGTCCGCGCCGGGTTCGGCGGCACCACCGCGGAGCCCGCTGGGCGTGCAGGTCACCACCGGTGACGTCACCCTCGGCGAGGCGTACTGGAACGCGGCGCGCACGGCGGCCACCCTGCAGGTCACCGTGCGGAACACGGGTACCACCACGCAACGGATCCGGCTCTCGTACACGCTGCCCGTCGGGCTGAGCGACGCCGGCACCAAGGGCTGCGTCGCCGCCGGTGGTGGCGCGTACCGCTGCGGGGCCTGGACGGCGGAGGCGGGCGTCCGGTTCAGCACGGTGCTGCGCCTGCGGGTCGCCGGCACGGCGTGGAAGCAGATGCCGCTCAGCGGCTCCGTCCGGGTCATCGCGGACGCACCGGGAGTCGCCGGCGAGGCGACCGACGACCAGGGCTTCGCGGTGCTCTTCCCACCCGGTCCGCCGGTGCCCGGGATCGCGCTCGCCGCCGACGAGGTGGCCTTCGACATCAGCGGCAGCCCCGGCACCCTCACGCTCCGGCTGGGCAACACCGGCACGGTGGACGCCGCCGGACGGGTCGAGGTCGTCCTGCCGGCCGGGGTGACGGTGCCGACCCCGCCGTCCGGTTGTGTGGCGGTCGACCCGTCGCGTACCCGCTGTGACGCCGGGATGGTGCTGGCCGGCACGACCGCCGAGGTGCGGCTGCCGGTGGAGGCGACACCGCAGGCCCAGCGGGAGGCTCCGCTGTCCGGTGCCGTGATCGGTCAACTCGATCCTCGCAGCGGCCCGACCCGTCGGGTGCAGATGAGCTTCCGGATCACCGCGGCGGCCGCCCTGGCCACGCCGGTGGTCTCCCCTCCCGCACCGACCGGCTCGCAGGGCGTCCTGCCGGCCGGCGCCGCGAGCGGAGACGGCGGGTTGACCTCGGTGCAGCGCACCGCTGTCATCCTGATCGTGGTCTCCACGCTGTTGGTGGTGCTGGCCCTCACGCTGGCCATGACCTCGCTGCGCCGCCGGTTCGGCGGCCCGCCGCCCGAGCCCGCCACCAACCCCGCCGACTGATCGACGGACGACCCCGGCCCCGCCCGGCCGGGGTCATCGACGCGTCCGGGGGTGATCTGAATTACGGCGGGCGGGACGTAATACCGCAAAGGCGGGCATTTTTCACCACCGTCTGGTCCCAGTCGGCGGACCTCCGGCGATAGTTAGGGCTCCCTTAGACGTAGGCTCTCAGGTGAGGAACGACAGCGGCCGGACCAGCCTGGGGCGGTGCGGTGAAGCGTTGCGTCAAGGAGGTTCCGTGGCCGGGCAAGCCCCGCAGTCGCGAACGAAGGTGGCACAGTGACCAAGCAGATCCGTCAACTCGACCGGGTCGTCATCCGGTTCGCCGGCGACTCCGGCGACGGCATGCAGCTGACCGGCGACCGGTTCACCTCGGAGACGGCGCAGCTCGGCAACGACATCTCCACGCTGCCAAACTTCCCCGCCGAGATCCGGGCTCCCGCCGGGACCCTGCCGGGTGTGTCGAGCTTCCAGGTGCACTTCGCCGACTACGACATCCTCACGCCGGGTGACGCGCCCAACGTGCTGGTGGCGATGAACCCGGCGGCGCTCAAGGCCAACCTGGCCGACCTGCCGCGCGGCGCGGACATCATCGTCAACACCGACGAGTTCACCAAGCGCAACCTCGCCAAGGTCGGCTACCAGACCAGCCCGCTGGACGACGACTCGCTGGCCGGCTACGTCGTGCACCCGGTGGCGCTGACCTCGATGACTGTCGGCGCGCTCGCCGCCCACCAGGTGTCCAAGAAGGACGCCGAGCGGTCGAAGAACATGTTCGCGCTCGGCCTGCTCTCGTGGATGTACTCCCGGCCCTTCGAGTCGACCCTGCGCTTCCTGGAGCGCAAGTTCGCGGCCCGTCCGGAGCTGGTCGCCGCGAACGTCGCCGCCTTCAAGGCCGGCTGGAACTTCGGCGAGACCACCGAGGACTTCGCGGTCCGCTACGAGGTCAAGCCGGCGAAGATGCAGCCGGGCACGTACCGCAACATCACCGGCAACGCGGCACTCTCGCTGGGGCTGGTCGCCGCCGGGGTCCGCTCCGGGCTGCCGGTCTTCCTGGGCGCGTACCCGATCACGCCCGCGTCGGACATCCTGCACGAGCTGAGCAAGCACAAGCGCTTCGGTGTCCTCACCATGCAGGCCGAGGACGAGATCGCCGCGGTCGGCGCCGCACTGGGCGCCTCCTACGGCGGGTCGCTCGGCGTGACCACCACCAGCGGCCCCGGTGTGGCGCTCAAGAGCGAGACGATCTCGCTCGCGGTGGCGCTGGAGCTGCCGCTGGTGATCGTCGACGTGCAGCGCGCCGGCCCGTCGACAGGCATGCCGACCAAGACCGAGCAGGCCGACCTCAACATGGCGCTCTACGGTCGGCACGGTGAGGCGCCGATCGCGGTGATCGCGCCCCGCTCACCGTCGGACTGCTTCTTCGCGGCGCTGGAAGCGGCCCGGATCGCGCTCACCTACCGCACCCCGGTGATCCTGCTGTCCGACAACTACGTCGCCAACGGCTCCGAGCCCTGGCTGCTGCCCGACGTGGAGTCGCTGCCCGACCTGCGGGTCGAGTTCGCCACCAAGCCCAACGGCGAGGACGGCACCACCTTCCTGCCCTACCTGCGTGACCCGGAGACCCTGGCCCGGCCGTGGGCGATCCCCGGCACGGCGGGCCTGGAGCACCGGATCGGCGGTCTGGAGAAGGCCGACAAGACCGGGGACATCTCCTACGACCCGGCCAACCACGACTTCATGGTGCGCACCCGGGCCGCCCGGATCGAGACGATCCCGGTGCCGGACATCGAGGTGGAGGACCCGGACGGCGACGCCCGGGTGCTGGTCCTCGGCTGGGGCTCGACGTACGGGCCGATCGGCGCGGCGTGCCGCGGCGTGCGCCAGCGCGGTCTCTCCATCGCCCAGGCGCACCTGCGGCACCTGGCACCGATGCCGGCCAACCTCGGCGAGGTGCTGCGCTCGTACGACAAGGTGGTCATCCCGGAGATGAACCTGGGCCAGCTCGCCCACGTCATCCGGGCCCGCTACCTGGTCGACGCGATCAGCTACAACCAGGTCCGCGGCCTTCCGTTCACGGCCGCCGAGCTGGAGACGACGCTGGAAGAGGTGCTGAAGAATGTCTGAGCCCGTCGCCGTCAAGCTCACCGCGAAGGACTTCAAGTCCGACCAGGAGGTGCGCTGGTGCCCCGGCTGCGGTGACTACGCGATCCTGGCGGCCATCCAGCAGTTCATGCCGGAGCTGAACATCCCCCGGGAACGCACCGTCTTCGTCTCCGGGATCGGCTGCTCGTCGCGCTTCCCGTACTACATGAACACGTACGGGATGCACTCGATCCACGGTCGGGCCCCGGCGATCGCGACCGGCCTGTCGGTGTCCCGGCCGGACCTGTCGGTCTGGGTGGTCACCGGCGACGGCGACGCGCTCTCCATCGGCGGCAACCACCTGATCCACGCGCTACGGCGCAACGTCAACCTCAAGATCCTGCTGTTCAACAACCGGATCTACGGTCTGACCAAGGGTCAGTATTCTCCGACGTCCGAGGTCGGCAAGATCACCAAGTCCACGCCGGCCGGCTCGGCGGACGCCCCGTTCAACCCGCTCTCGCTCGCCCTCGGCGCGGAGGCCAGCTTCGTCGGCCGGACCATCGACTCCGACCGCAAGCACCTGCAGTCGGTGCTGCGGGCCGCCGCGGAACACGAGGGCTCGGCCTTCGTGGAGATCTACCAGAACTGCAACATCTTCAACGATGGGGCGTTCGACCAGCTGAAGGACCCGTCCACCCGGGACGACTACCTGATCCGCCTGGAGCACGGGCAGCCGATCACCTTCGGTGCCGACGGGCGGTTCTGCGTGGTGCACCCGCCGGGCGGTTTCGGCCTCGAGGTTCGGGACACCAGCTCGGTGCGCCCGGAGGAGATCGTCGTGCACGACGCGACGGTGACCGACCCGGCGTACGCCTTCGCGCTGTCCCGGCTGCCCGGCCTGGACCTGCGCAACACCCCGATCGGGGTGTTCCGCTCGGTGGACCGGCCGTCCTACGACAGCGTGGTGCAGGGTCAGCTGGCGGCCGCCAAGGCGACTGTCACCGAGACCCCCGAGCAGCAGCTCGCCGGTCTGCTGGGCAGCGGTGACACCTGGACGATCGTCTGATCGTGCGACAACGGGAAGGGCCCGCAACCGGTTGGTTGCGGGCCCTTCCGTTTCGTTACCGCTGGAACAACCGGATCAGAAGACCAGGTTGAAGGCGCCCCAGCCGGTGCCGACGACCTTGCCGCTCGAGTCGATCCACTGGCCGTAGCCGTTGGTCGTGTAGAGCCGCATGTCGCCCTTGCTGTTGACGCCCAGCATGTCCATCATGTTGTCGCCGCTCCAGTCGCCCGGAACCATGATGTTCTTGAAGCCCTGCCAACCGCTGCCGATCTTGGTGCCGAGCGGGTTGGTCCAGCCGCCCTTGCTGTCGGACTGGTACATCTTCAGGTCACCGGTCGAGGTGCGACCGATCAGCACCTCACGCCCGTCGCCCTTCCAGGCCCCGGGGGTGAGGAACAGGTTGAAGCCGTTCCAACCGTTGCCGATCTTGGTGCCGAGCGGGTTCTCCCAACCGCCCGCACCATTGCTGGTGTAGCGGATCAGGTCACCGTTGGACTTGCGCACCAGCAGGCTCGGCCGGTTGTTGCCCAGCCAGTTGTTCGTCACCATGAGCGCGGTGAAGCCCTGCCAACCGGTGCCGACCTTCTTGGCGCCTCCGACGAAGTTGCCCTTGCCATCGGTGTTGTAGAGGAACAGCTCACCGTTGGGCTTCATCGCCATGATGGAGGGCTTCTTGTCGCCGTTCCAGTTGTAGACCCGGAAGACGCGGCTGTAGATGTTCCAGCCCGTGCCGATCTGGCGAGCCATGTAGAAGCCGCCGTACCCGTTGTTGGAGAAGCCACTGCCGTAGTACAACCCCAGGTTGCCGGCGGAGTCGCGGGCGAGCAGGTCGGTGTGACCGTCGCCGGACCAGTCCGCGTTGACCAGCGCCGGACGGGTCAGGTCCGCCTTGATCGAGTTGTTGTAGTAGCTCAACCGCTCGTAGTAGCCGGGCGAGGAACCACACGGCTCGAAGCCCCAGTCGGTGATGCCGACCTGGACCCCGTTGACGAGCAGCGGACCGCCCGAGTCGCCAGCGCAGGTGTCGCTGCTGGGGGCGGCCTTGGTGCCCGAGCCGGCGCAGATCATCCGGTTGGCAAAGTAGAGCCCGTCGGCGTTGCAGTCCGCATCGGACCGCATCGCAACGGTCGCCTTGCGCAGCCGACTGTCCGGCTGCTGCTCACCCGACGTGGTGATGCCGTAGCCCGCGATCTGGGCCGAGGTGCCGGCCGCGTACGGCTTCTGGTCGCCCTGGGCGCTCAGCGACACCGCGGTATACGCGCTGGGCAGGTTCTGCTTCAGCGTGAGGACCGAGACGTCGTCGACGATCGGCGCGTTGGGGTCGTTGTACTGCTGGGCGATGTTCCAGCCCGGGTGGGTCCAGGTTGAACTGACCTCGGCGACGTACCCGCTGCCACCGACGATCTGGCCATTGCTGTCGACCAGCCGGTCGTTGCCGGCGATGACCCGAGTGGTGCCGGGACCGTCGGCGGTGCAGTGCGCGGCGGTCAGCACCTTGTTACGGGCGATGATCGTGCCGGTGCACCAGTACCAGTAGAAGTCCGGGCCGTCCTGGAGGGTGGTGACGATACCCACGATGTACGGAAACTCGGAGGCACTGGCCAGGGTCCCCTGGAAGACCTTGGGAGAGGCACCCGTGCCGGACTGGAAGGCCCGGCCCTGGGCGCCCGGCTTGGGAAGCGTGAGCTTCCCCTTGTGCAGGTTCGGCAGCTTGCTCAACCGGTCCGGTCGCGAGCTGCTCGCCGCGTCGTAGACGCCGCCGCCGGTGGGGGCGGCCTGAGCACTGGTCGTGGGTGCCACGGCCGCCACGCCCGTGAGGGCGAGGCCCGCCACGACACCGGCGTACCACCGCCGTCGGGCTCCTGCGGATGTTGCCACTTCAGCCACTGATTGCTTCCCGTCGTTCGATTAACGAGGCACTCGGAGCTGCCCGGGATGACCTGCGGGGGACGCGACGGGTGAACGACGAAACACACATGGGCGAATCCGCCCGAACTGAAGATTTTCCCCGTCGTGCCTGCGCCAACGACGCTGCGCCGACACGTCCCGGCAGCGACACCCATTGACAGCTCTAAGCCGGGACACCGTAGCAAGGGTTCGGTCAGGAAGCTGCCCGGTAAGGGGTTTTCTCCATGATCCGAAACCGGACCGCGACGAAACCGATGGGGTCAGGGCAGCCACGACTCATCCGGACGGGTTGCGGCCCTCAGCCACCCGGTGCACAGAACTGGATGTCCCGGGCCGGAGGGTGGCCGTCCGGTGTGGACCGCCACCCTCCGCTGCGACGAGGCAACCGACAGTCAGCGGGCGGCACCGGCCGGTGGCCAGAGATTGTCGATCTCCTTCTCGGCCTGCGCGAGGCTCGCCTCGTGCAGCGGGATCAGCTCGGCCATCGCCGGCACCGACGGCGCCAGGGTCAGCTCGGCACTGATGAAGCGCGGCCGCAGGCCGGTCAGCGACAGGCCGTGCGGGAGCCACGGCTCCGCGTGGTCCCAGCCGTTGCGCGGGGCTCCCTCGCCGTATCCGCCACCTCGGCTGGCGAGCACCACGAACTCGCGGTCACCGAGCAGACCCTCCTGTGTCGTCGGGTCGTACGCCAGCCCAGGAACGATCAGGTGGTCGACCCAGGACTTGACGCTGCTGGGCGCGCCGTAGTTGTAGAGCGGCAGCCCGAGCAGCACCACGTCGGCCTGCTTCACCTCGTCGACCAACCGCTCGCTGAGCTCCCAGGACTCGCGCTGGGCCGGCGTGTGCTGATCCGGCGGCGTCATCCGGGCCAGCCCGCCGGCCGCGTCCAGGTGCGGGAGCGGGTCGGCGCCCAGATCCCGGTAGGCCACGGTGCCGCCCGGGTGGGCCGCACGCCATGCGTCGACCGCGCGGGCGGTGAGCCGCCGACTGACGGACCAGTCACCTCGGATGCTCGAATCAATATGCAGCAGGTGCATTATTCCTCCTCCAGGAATCGTCTGCGAAGCACCAACTATTTATAGCAAGCCGATGTTCCGTCAGCTCGGTAGACTGGGTCACATGTCCGCCCAGCCGCTCGACTCCTCGGAGCACCGCTCGGGCGCCCTCCTGGACCACCTGGCCCGGCGGATACGACTGCGGTCGGAGTCGGTGCTGGCGCCGCTGGGGCTACGCCCCCGGCACCTGGTCGCGCTCACCGTGCTGCGGGCCGGCGGCGGCACCGGTCAACAGGCGCTCGCCGCCACCCTCGAGATGGACAGCACCAACATCGTCGGGCTGCTCAACGACCTCGAAGCGAAGCAGCTGATCGAGCGCCGACGCTCCCCCGAGGACCGCCGCCGACACGTCGTCGAACTCACCGAAGATGGGGCAAAACGCCTCAGCGAGGCCGAATGCGCCCTGGCCGGCGCCGAGGACGAGGTGCTGGGCGCGCTGAATCCCGTCGAGCGGGAGACGCTCTACGAGTTGCTCAACCGGGCCGCCACCGGCACGGTCAACTGCGCCGAGGTGATCTGCGGCACCGACGACCCCCGCTGACGCTGCGCCCCTGCTGACGGTGCCGCACCTCAGCGGCGCGGCTGTCCAGCAGCGGTCACGCCGACGGCGGGGCGGTCACACCGGCCAACAGCGGTGCCAGGATCAGGCGGTAGTGGCCGACTGCGGGCGGTCGTCGCGTACGTGCACCAGCATGTCGCCGGTCTCGATCACCGCTCCGGCCCGGTCGGCCAGGGTGACCACCTTGCCCCGCCGCACCAGGGCGATCACCAGCGATTCCAGCTCACGCGGTGAACGGCCCACCTCGTCCCGCTCGGCGGAACGCATCGCCAGCGCCATGCCCTGGCCGGGGGTGAGCAGGTCCTCCACCACGTCGATCAGCGGCGGCGCCGAGGTGGACAGGCCGAGCAGCCGGCCCGCCGTGGCCGAGGAGACGATCACGTGGTGCGCACCGCTCTGCTTGAGCAGCGGGGCGTTCTCCGCCTCCCGGGCCGCCGCGATGATCCGGACCTGCCCGGCGGTGAGCTGCCGTACCGTCAGCGCGACCAGCACCGACGCGTCGTCGCTGTCGGTCGCGATGATCACGGCCTTGGCGCTCTTGACATGTGCCTCGTTCAGCACCGACGACCGGGTCGCCGAGCCCTCGATCGCCACCAGCCCGGCGGAGGTGGCCTGCCGCAGGGCGGCGGCGCTGCGCTCCACCACCACGATCCGCGAGCGGTCCAGACCGTTCTCCATCAGCGCGGAGACCGCGCTGCGCCCCTTGGTGCCGTAGCCGCAGATGATGACGTGGTCCTTCACGGCTCTCCTCCACCGCGACAGGCGACGGCCGGTCCGGTACTGCTCGGTCAGAACTTCCAGGGTGGTACCGACCAGGATGATAAGGAAGATCACTCGGGCCGGGGTGATGAAGAGGACGTTGACCAGCCGGGCCGACGGCGCAGCCGGGGTGATGTCCCCGTAGCCGGTGGTCGAGAGCGACACCACCGCGTAGTAGAAGCAGTCCAGGAGGGTGAGGCCGTCCTCATTGACATCGCGGTAGCCGTCCCGGCCGAGGTAGACCGCGGCGACCACGGCGAAGACCAGGCCCAGGGCGGCGGCGAGCCGGAGGCTCAGCGCGCTCAGCGGGCCCCGACGCTGCGCGGGAAAATGGATCACCGTCGAACCTGCTCCCCCGCCGTCGCCTGCACGCCCACAACATAGCGGGTACACCGGCGACCGCACGTCGGGGTCGCAGCGGACAACCTGCGGCCCGCCCGCACCCGACTACCGGACGACAACGACGACCCGGTGCAGGCCGGCAGACGGAGGGGGCGCGACCCTCGTGACGACGAGCGGCGGACGGCGAACCGAGGCCGACGACGAATACACCGAGTACGTCCGGTCCCGGATGGCGCAGTGGCGACGCACCGCCTACCTGATGTGCGGGGACTGGGACCGGGGCGACGACATCCTGCAACGGGTGCTCACCGAGCTGTACCGAAACTGGCCCAAGGCCCGCCAGGCCGACCACCTGGACGCGTTGGTGCGCACCATGCTGCTGCGGCGGCTGATCGACGAACGGCGGTTGCGGTGGGCGCGGGTCCGCCTCGGCGGCGCGCTGCCCGACGCGTCCACCGCTTTTCCCGACCCGAGCGACCGGATCACGGTGGTGGGCGCGCTGCGCCAGGTACCGCCACGGCAACGCGCGGTGCTGGTGCTGCGGTACTTCCAGGACCTCAGCGTCGAGGAGACCGCCCAAGCCATGGGCTGCTCGACGGGGACGGTGAAGAGCCAGACCGCCAAGGGCCTGGCCACCCTGCGCACTCTGCTCACCCCCACCCTGACCGGCAACTGAGAGGAGCGACGATGCTCGACGAACGCCACATTGGCGACCTGATGCTGACCGAGATCGAATCGGCCGAGCGGCCCTCGGAGGTGCTGGACGTGCGGCGGGCGATGCGCACCGCACGGCGGCAACGCCGCCTCGCCCACGGAGCCGGCGCCGCGCTGCTGGCGGTGGCGCTGACCGTCGGCGGGCTCACCGTCCCCGACCTGCTGACCCCGGACCGGTCGCCGGCCCCCGCACCGGTGGGCACCGCGGCCGGCAAGGGTCGGACCGGGCTACCGGCCGCGCTCACCACGGTCGACCCCCAGCGGGCGTACGTCCGGTTCGGCTGGCTGCCGGACGGGCTGCGGAATCTCCAGTACCAGGCCGGACTGCTGCTCTCCGGTCCGGGCGTGTACCTCAGCGCGTCCAACGCCCCCGGCAGTGGCCAGTGGAAGGGCGTCGCTGTCACTCTCTATCCGAAGGGGGTGCAACCCCCGGCCCCACAGCGGGACAGCGGCGAACCGGCACAGCCCGGTAAGACCACGCCCGGCCCGGAACTGAACGGTGGCACCAGCACCTTCGCCTCCTACAGCGGGGCCGAGCAGCCGGAGGCGATCCTGCGCTGGCGGTACGCCCCGGACGGCTGGGCACAGCTCAAGGTGGTGGGCGTGGGAGCCGACGTCCAGAGCACCGCGGCCCAGGTGGCCAGGGCGCTGCGGTTCGGCGACGAGCCGACCCCGATGCCGGCCTCGGTGGCGGGTGTACCGGCATCGCTACAGGTGATCACGGTCGACGTGCAGGAGTCGCTGGACGAGCCGAACGACTGGTACGCGTCGACCACCTGGGCACCGCGGTCGAGCACCGGCGATCCTGGCCAGCAGCGGGCTCGCACGATGACGGTGAGCGTCTCCCGCTACCGCAACATCACCGATCCCACCGACAACAGGTACGTCGAACCGAACACCACGGTCGCCGGACACCCGGCACGGTTCGGCGGACAGAACGGCAACGAGTCGCTGACCGTCTACGACGTGAACGGGGCGAACGTGACGATCGACGACAGTGCCCTGCTGCCCACCGGCGGCACCAGGGCACTGTTCCCGACGGTCACGCTGGTGCCCGAGCCGGCCAGCTGGCGCACCCACCTGGGTCGGTGACGTGTCGGGCCCGCGCCGTGCGGCGGCGCGGGCCCGCACGGGCAACCGTCGGGTCCGGCAGCGGGCATGATGGGGGTGTTCCCGGACGACGACCGCGAGAGTGAGGCCCGCATGTCGTTACTGCGACGAGTGATCGGTGGGGTGTTGCGCCGCCACCGCCAGCGTCAGGGCCGCACGCTGCGCGAGGTGGCCGCGTCGGCCGACGTCTCAGTGCCCTACCTCTCAGAGGTCGAGCGGGGCCGCAAAGAGGCCTCGTCGGAGGTGCTGGCGGCGATCTGCCGAGCGCTCGGCATCAGCCTCGCCGACCTGCTCGGCGAGGCCCGCGACGACATGCGCCGAGTCGAGCCCCGCCTCCCGGCCGCGCCGCGCGCCGCGCTCACCCACCTGGAACGGGTCGATGCGACCCGGCGGGAGATCGGCAACGCCACCCTGCTGGTGGGTCCCCGTGTCAGTGGGTTCGTCCTGCACCGCGAGCCGATGGCGAGCGATCCGACCCTCAGCGTTCCCGAAAAAGCGTCCGCTGGTGGCTTCCGCCCCGGTCCGCGTACCCCCGCCCTGGCCGACGACGCGCGGACCCGGCTGGGCCTGCGGCAGCTGACCGCCGCGTAGGCCGCGCGGGTTCTGCCGTCGGCGGATCTGCCGCCGGCAGAATGACTGGGTCAGCCACCGCCGTCGTGCGCACGCTGAAGGGGCCGGTCCACCGGGCGGTCACCACCGCCCGCCGGCACCGTGGGAGGCGACGGCACATGATGAGGTACGGCGTACAGATGCTGGATGGTGGGCAACCGACCTTTGGTGATCACGTGTTCGAGCGGCTGCTGCGGGAGCGGATCGTCTTCCTCGGCACCGAGGTGACGGAGGAGTCGGCCAACCAGATCTGCGCGCAGATCCTGCTGCTCGCCGCCGAGGACGCCGACCGGGACATCTACCTCTACATCAACTCGCCGGGCGGTTCGGTGAGCGCGGGAATGGCGGTCTACGACACGATGCGCTACGTCCGCAACGACGTGGCGACGCTGGCGCTCGGGTTCGCCGGGTCGATGGGGCAGTTCCTGCTCTGTGCGGGCGCGGCCGGCAAGCGGTACGCGCTGCCGCACTCGCGGATCATGATGCACCAGCCGTCCGGCGGGATGGGCGGAACCGCCTCGGACATCACCATCCAGGCGGAGAACATGCTGCACGTGAAGCGGACGATGCAGGAGCTGATCTCCCAGCACAGTGGACGCACGCTCGACGAGATCCAGCGCGACTGGGACCGGGACCGTTGGTTCACCGCCCAGCAGGCCCGGGAGTACGGCCTCATCGACCACGTGATCACCCGAGCCGAACAACTGCCGACGCTCTGATCGAGAGGACCTGCCCCGGCAGGATTCGACCTGGGCCCGCGCCTGGCCACCCGGCCAGGCGAAGCCCCGGAACCAGTTCGAGCCCGCCCACCTCAGCCGGTACGATCGCGATCTTGTTCGTACTGCAGGGAGCCCGTGAGATCCTCGTGCGGCCGCCCCGGCAACTCCCATGCTGAGAGTAGGTGTCGTCAATGGCATGCCGTATCGGTGAGATCGTGCTCAAGTGCCGCGACCTCGACGTGCTGGCGCGGTTCTGGTCCGAGGTCCTGGACTTCGTCGAACTCGATCGCGAAGAGGGCGTCTACATCGAGATAGGCCCGCGCGAAGGGTTCGGCGGCCCGCAGCCGACGATCTTCCTCATCCGCAACGACGATCCGAAGAGCGGGCACGCCCGGCTGCACATCGACGTCAACCCCACCGACCGGGACCAGGCCGCCGAGCTTGAGCGCCTCCTGGCCGTCGGGGCCGTACCCGTCGACATCGGTCAGCCGGCCGATGCGTCGTGGCACGTGCTCGCCGATCCGGAGGGCAACGAGTTCTGCCTGCTCCGTAGCCGCCTCGACCCACTCTGACGGCGCTCGCCCACGCTGCGCCACCCGGCGAGCGCCGACAAGCTCACCAAGAGGATCTACGTTTCGCCTGGTGCCCCCGGCAGGATTCGAACCTGCGACACACGGTTTAGGAAACCGATGCTCTATCCCCTGAGCTACGGGGGCGCGAGGGCCAAGTCTAGCGACCTGGGGGGTCACCTGGGGTGGCAGGGAGTGGCAGACGTTCACCCACCTCGCCCGGGCCCCTGTTTGCCCAGCCCAGCACCACATCCTGAGCACGCGAACCCTGACCTCGCCACCGGGGGCGGTCGGCTGCGGTGCCCGCCTGTGGCGGTGCCGACGATGACCGTTCCCCGCCCCGTGTCCGCTCACCCCGCTGGGTGCGGGTTCGACGCGGCCAGTGCGGATGTCGGCGGCCAGCACCACCTACGTGTTGAAATGGATCTACTCAATACCGAGTAGAGTCCATGGTTCGAACTACAGGATGAGGCCGAGGGATTTGATGAGCCCGAGCAGCACGACTCCTCGGATCGCAAGGGAAGACGACCTCGCGGGCTTCACGGCCGGCCAGTTCCTGGCCGTGACGAAAGCCCTCACGATGATTCTGGCTCTCCCGCCGTCAGCCGCCGATCACGTCGATGCGCTCGTCATCGCCAGTGGCCAGGGCGAGGAATGGCGCTTCACCCACGCGATCCGCAGCTGGGAGACGAACCTCGATCTCCGCTACCTCCTGGTGGCCAACGGCAACCCGACCGAGAAGACCTACGTCGACATCACACTCGGTTACCTGCGCAGCCTCGGCCTCCGTCGCGTCGGTGGAGTTCACGTCCAGGCCGAGCCGGCTCCCAACACCGCCCTCCAGGCCGCGTGGATCGTCAACCAGGTCAAGGCCCACGGCATCACGAGCCTGGCGCTCGCCGTCTCTCCCTACCACCTGCCCCGCGCCTACCTCACGCTCCTCAAAGCGTTCACCGAGTCAGGCGTTCGCCTTCCCATCATTCCGGTGCCGGTGGCGGTGCCCCCGGACCGGCTGGTCCCGGAAACCGGAGCCACCGCCTACGACCTCGTGCCCGGGGAGGTGAAGCGCATGCTGACGTACGCGGACCAGGGGTGGATCGCGACGCTTGAGGAGCTGCAGCAGTATCTGCAGTGGCTGTGGAGTCATCACGAGCCGCTTCTCCGTGGGGGCTCGCGACGGTCTGTCGAGGATGGCGTGTCGGCCTGACATCCACCGGGGCGCCCGGTGCAGCAGGCCGCCAGCCTACGAGCGTGGGGGTCGGGCGGCGCGGCGACGCTCGGTGAGCCGTCGCGCCTTCACCGCGTTGCCGCAGTCGGCCATCCGGCACCAGCGGCGGGAACCGTTGCGGCTCTGATCGAGGAACAGCCAGCCACAGCCACCTTCGAGCACCGGGCAGCGGCGCACCCGGGTCAGGTCGGCTGTCAGCATGACGTCGAAGGCGGCCTCGGCGATCCGGTCGGGCACCAACATGGCCGGCACCGTGCCGTACGCCAGCCGCACCCGTGACGGTTCGAGCACGAATCGCGCTCGGGCGGCCGCGCCGGACCAGCGCTGGTGCAGGGCGACGAGTGCGGCACCGGCCGCGATGGGGTCACCCGGCGTACCACCGTCCGGGTCGATGATCGCCGCAAGCAGCACGAGGTGCAGCCCTTCGCGGATGTCTCGCACGGCGGTCAACCCGGCGTGCGCCGCCGCGGGCTCGTCGCGCCACGCCTGAGCAACCTGGTCAGCCTCCGCGTCGCTGATCAGGCCCACCCGACCCGACCAGCGCAGCAAGGCGGAGCTGTCGGACAGGAAGTCGTGCGGCGACTCGCCCCCTCGCTCGAGTGTGTTGACCAGATCGAGCACAGGGTGCCCGCCGACCAACGGCAGCTGACACACGTCGAGTGGCATGCCGACAAGGCTACCACCTAAACCGTCGAAGGAGGTTATGCTGCGGCTCGGCCCGGGGCCGGTGACGGCGGCGAGACCCCCGCCGTCATCCGGTCGGACCGCAGCGGGCGGCGCAGGCGATCGGCACATGACCAGTGCGGTGAGCGGACGCCTACGCCACTGCCCCGATCACGCGGCATGGGCGCCGGCGGTGTCGAGCCGCTCGACGTGTGCCGCGTCGAGCTTGACGTCGATCGCCGACATGGCAGCCGCGTACTGGTCGAGGGTGCGCGGCCCGATCAGCGGCACGATGCTCGGCGACGTCTGGTGCATCAGCCACGCGAGCACCAACTGGTTGGGCTTGACCCCCAGCTCGGCGGCGAGCGCGGTGAGAGCCGTGAGGCGCGCCTCGGCATCCGGGCCCTGGTACGGATCCATGATGTCGTGGTTTCGCCGCTTCGCCGGATCGTCGTAGACCCCCTTGAGGATCGGCGAGTACGCGACCAACGTCAGGTCGTCGTGCGTCCGCAGGTAGTCGAGCTGCTCGTCGTCGACGATGGACTTGTGGTCGAGCCCGGCGCGGCGACGGAGGTAGCTGTGTTGTTGCTGCACCGCTACCGGCGCGGGCCAACCATGGCGGTCACAGAGCTGCCGGATGCGTTCCAGTCGCCAGGTGCGCACGTTGCTCCAGCCGATGTACCGCGCCTTGCCGGCGCTGACGATCTCCGCCAGGGCGGCCAGCGTCTCCTCCAGCGGCGTCGACCGGTCGTCGACGTGCACGTAGAACAGGTCGACGTGGTCGGTGCCGAGCCGCCGCAGGCTGTCGTCGATGCCCCGGCGTACGGTGTCGGCGCCGGCACCCTCGAAACGGGCCTGGACCTCTTCCCACGTCTTGCCACGCGCCTCTTCCGGATCGGCCAACCGCGCACCGCACTTGGTGGCGAGAAAGACCTTGTCGCGTCGACCGCCGCGGGCGAGCCAGCGGCCTATCAACTCCTCACTCTCGCCACCGGTGTTGCCCGGTGACGGCCACCACGCATAGCAGTTGGCGGTGTCGACGAAATTGCCCCCGGCATCGAGATAACGGTCCAGCATCTCCACCGACGACGCCTCGTCGGTGAGCGTTCCCATCAGCATGCACCCGAGAGCAATCTGACTGACCTGCTCACCCGTACGCCCCAATTCCACAGTCCTCATGGCGGGAAAGCTATATGTTCGGGCGTCCTCCACGTCAACCCGTTGCGCTACTCGAAAAGCGCGCCGGTCATACGCCTCCGCGGAACGGAAAAAGGGCGAGCTGCACCGCTGCCGGAGCCTGAGATTGGCCGATGCTCGCATACTGACGCATCGTGGTAGCCACCGGCGGCTACCACGATGACTCGGAACAACGGCGTCCGCGCCAATGGCGCGGTGGGACATGCCGACGGCGACGGGTTCCTGGTTCAGCAACTCGACGCCGTCAGGCACGTCCGTGACGCGGCACCGTCAGTTCTGCAGTGCGGGGCGGCCAGGCGCGACGTACTGCCACCCGGCCTGCTGCCACTCCTCGGCGTTGAGCAGGTGCCGCCCGTCCACGATGTTGCGGCTCTTGACCTCCTTGCCCAGCACCCGTGGGTCGAGGGTGGCGAACTCCTGCCAGTCGGTCAACAGGGCCACCGCGTCGGCGCCGCGGGCCGCGTCGAGCGGGCTGGTGGTGTAGGTCAGGTGGGGGAAGGCACGCCGCGCGTTCCCCATCGCCCGCGGGTCGTAGACAGCGGCGACACCGCCCTCACGGCTGATCAGCTCAGCCACGTACAGCGCGGGCGAGTCGCGGATGTCGTCGGTGTTGGGCTTGAAGGCGGCGCCGAGCACCGCCACCCGCCGTCCGCTGAACCCGCCGCCGCACTGCTTGCGGAGCAACTCCACCACCCGGTCGCGGCACCGCAGGTTCACCGCGTCGACCTCGGCCAGGAAGGCCAGGGCGTGGCCGACGCCGAGGTCGTGGGCGCGGGCCCGGAAGGCCCGGATGTCCTTCGAGATGCAGCCGCCGCCGAAGCCGAGGCCGGCCTTGAGGAACTGCTCGCCGATACGCGGGTCGCGTCCGAGCGCTTCGGCGACGACTGTGACGTCGGCGCCGCTCGCGTCGCAGAACTCGGCGATCGCGTTGATGAAGGAGATCTTCGTGGCCATGAAGGAGTTGGCGGCGGTCTTGATGACTTCGGCGGTGGGCAGATCGGCCACCACCACCGGGACGCCCGCCTCGATCAGCGGCGCGTAGACCTCGCGGAGCACCGCCTCGGCGGACGTGTCGGCCACGCCGAGCACGAGGCGGTCCGGGCGCAGGGTGTCGGCCACCGCCGTACCCTCGCGCAGGAACTCCGGGTTCCAGGCGACCGCCACCTTCTCGCGGTCGGGCGCCAGAACGCGGAGCATCTCGGCCAGGTGAGCCGCGGTGCCGACCGGCACTGTGGACTTGCCGACGACCAGGCACCCGTCCGCCAGCGACGGTGCCAGACCCTCGATGGCCGCGTGCAGGTGGCTGAGGTCGGCTGCGCTGGTGTCACTGCGCTGCGGCGTGCCCACGCAGATGAAGTGCACGTCGGCGCTCGCGGCGTCCTCGTACGCGGTGCTGAACCGCAGACGCCCCTCGGCGAGATTGCGGGTGATCAGCTCGTCCAGCCCAGGCTCGAAGAACGGCACTCGGCCGTCCGCCAGCGCGGCGATCTTTTCCGGGTCGATGTCAATCCCGATGACCTGGTGCCCCAACTCGGCCATACCGGCGGCGTGTGTGACACCGAGATACCCGCAGCCCAGCACGGAGATCGTAAGCACTGTGCCTCCTAATTCCAGTCCGCTGATGGTTTGCTGGCGGCCGCTGCCGTCCGCCGTAGGCCTTCTTTGAGGGCGACCTGTGGCCGCCAGCCCAGTTCCCGCTCGGCTCGAGTGATGTCGGGGCAGCGCTGCCGAGGGTCGTCCTCGTCGGCCTCGATGAACTTCAGCGGTGACCGGCTGCCCGTCACCTCGAGGATCATCTGAGCCAGGTCACGGATGGTGACCTCGTGGACGTTGCCGATGTTCACCGGTTGCCCGTAGTCGCTCTCCGCGATCGCCAACAGGCCTCGCGCGGTGTCCTCGGCGTAGCAGGGCGAACGCGTCTGGTTGCCGTCGCCGTGGATCGTCAGGGGGACGCCGTCGAGGGCCTGGGCGATGAAGCCGGAGATCACCCGACCGTCCGGGCGCATCCGCGGGCCGTAGCTGTTGAAGATGCGCGCGATACCCACGCTCACGTCGTGCTTCTTGCCGTAGGCAGTGGTGAATGCCTCGGCGAACCGCTTCGCCTCGTCGTAGACGGATCGCGCGCCGATCGGGTTGACGTTGCCCCAGTACTCTTCGTCCTGCGGATGCTTCAGCGGGTCGCCGTACACCTCCGAGGTGGAGGCCAGCACGAAGCGGGCTCCGCATCGGTGGGCGATGCGCAGCGCGTTGTGGGTGCCGTAGCTACCGACGAGCATGGTCTCGATCGGCAGCCGATAGAATTCGGGAATCGACGCCGGTGACGCCAGGTGCATCACCAGGTCGACCGATCCCGGCGTGTCGAATTCCTCGGAGACATCCGCCTCCACGAGCGTGAAACCCGGTCGGCTCATCAGGTGCTCGATATAGCTACGGTGCCCGGTGGAGAAATTGTCGACGCCAATCACCTCCACGCCGGCGGAGAGGAGCTGCTCGCAGACGTACGAGCCGAGAAATCCTCCACCGCCGGTCACCAAGGCTCGTCGGAATCTGCTGGATTGCGACACGGGAACCTCCAATCCCTGTCGAAAGTGGGTTGGACCTCGGCTACGCGGAGCCTTATCGCACCGCCGCGTCAATGCTGCGACGGCTGAGCCCACTCTCCGGTGGGATGAACGTACTGTCGGCCGGGTACTCTGCACGCGGCTCGACCAGCACTCAACGGGCCCGCACGCCTACCGTTGCGACGGACTGGCGCTACCTCAGACAGCGGGCGGAAGAACAGCTTGTTCGCGCACGTCGTGCCGGCCGGCCGCCTCGTCGCGAATCTGCCCGAGTAGCTCGTCGGCCTCCAGGCGACCCAGCAGTGCGTGGAACTGGTCGAAGATCCCGAGCGCCTGGGAGGCCCACTCCAGTGCGGAGGAGTAGTCCCGTCGAGCCCGGTGCACCCGCGCGAGCGCCAGGCAGAATCGCGCGGTGGCGAGCCGGTCGCCGTTTCGGCGGGCGATCGCGTACCCGTGGTTCAGTGTCACCGCCGCCTGGTGATGCTGGTGTTGCCGCAGTTTCACGAGACCGAGCCCGTGCAGCACGTGCGCCTCGCCTGCCCGGTCGTGGCCGCCGCGTACCAGCTTCAGGGCCTTGGTCAGCTCTTCCTCGGCCCGGGTCAGGTCGCCGTCCTCGAAGTGCAGTTCACCCAGCCGATGCAGCACCATCGCCTGGACACGGGTGCTGTTGACCTCGGTCACCTTCCGCAGCGCCTCAGCCAGCAGCTCGGCGGCGGAGCCGCGCTCGCTCCATTCCAGCTTGATGCGCGCCATGCCGCTGAGGATGTGCGCGGTGCCCGCCGCGTCCCCGAGCGGATGCAACGCGGCAAGTGCCTCGCTGTAGCGCGCCCACGCTTGATCGAGGTCACCGTGCACCCGGTCGAGGAAGGCCAGGTGCCGCAGGGCGAGGGCGCGGCCGCGCGCCTCGCCGATCTCGTCAAACACCTCAAGCGCCTGGGTCAGCCGGGCGCGCGCGTCGTCGAAGCGCTGCTCGACGATGTCCACCGCGCCCAGCGAGTACAGCATCGCGGCAGTGCCGAGTCGGTCGTCAGCCTGCCGCGCGGTGAGCAGGGCGATTTCGTGCGTCGCTCGCCAGTCGTCGAGGTAGCTGCCGGTCTCGAAGAGCGCCACCATGGTGATCGCCAGGTCCCAGCAGTAGTCGGGAGCACCGGCCTGGGATGCCTGACCCACCGCGGCCACCGCGGCGGCTCGTTCGTTCTCGAACCACATCAGCGGATCGCGCAGGAGGTCGTGGACGAGGTGTCGTGGCAGACTCCAACGCTCCGCCCTGCTGTGGATCACGGTGTAGTCGCCGCCGTAGAGGATGCGGTGCGCCTCGTCGGCGAGGAACAGCCACGCACCGAGGAGACGCCGAGCGGCCTCCAGCCGGACCGGTGCGGTCTCCTCGGCCGCGAGCCGCTCACGGGCGTAGACCCGAACCAGGTCGTGCAGCCGGTAGCGGGTGTCGACGCCGAATCCACCCACGACCTCCAGCAGCTGCGCGTCCACCAGCGCGTCGAGCGTGTCGGACGCGGTGGCCACGTCGATGTCGAGCAACGGCGCCGCGGTCCAGCTCGGGAAGTCGTGGGTCTCGAGCAGGCCGAGCCGCCGTAACAGCCGTTGCGCCTGCTCGTCGAGGCCCTCGTAGCTGATAGCGATGTTGGTTCGCACATCCAGGCCGCCGTGCGCCAGCTCGTCCAGACGCCGGCCCTCGTCCTCAAGCCGCTCGGTCAGCTGCGCCATCCGCCAGTGTGGACGGGCGATCAGCCTCGCGGCCGCGATCCGCAGCGCCAGCGGCAACCGACCGCACAGCTCGACCAGGCGCAGGGCCTCGCGCGGTTCGGCGGAGGCCCGTTCGGAGCCGACCATCCGGGTCAGCAGTTCGACGGCGTCGCGCTGTTCGAGTGCACTCACCTCGACGAGCCGGGAGCCGGGGATGCCAGCCAGGCGGCGCCGGCTGGTCACGATCACACCGCAGCTGGGGCTGCCCGGAAGGAGGGGGTAGACCTGTCGCTCGTCGACGACGTCGTCCAGGACGATCAGCACCCGGGACGCGGCGATCTGGCTTCGAAAGGTCGCCGCGCGCGCCTCCAGCCCCTCCGGTATCGAGGACCCGGGCATGCCGAGCGCGCGGAGAAAACCGTCGAGGATCTGGGAAACACCGCCGCTGTGTGACCGCTCCGGGCCCAACCGGGTGAACAGCAGCCCGTCCGAGAATTCGCCGGCCAACTCGTGGGCCAGGTGCACGGCGAGGGTCGTCTTTCCCGCGCCGCCGCGGCCGGTGATGGTCAGGACCGGCACGGAGTCGTGGTCGGAATGGCCGCTGCCATAGCGCAAGAAGTCGCCCAACTCGGTCACGAGCTCCCCGTACCCGGTGAAGTCAGGTATGTCGGCCGGAGCCATTCGGGGCACCGGGGGCGCCGGCTCGATCGGATTCGGCCATTCCTGCTCCACTGCCGGGCCGGGCTCGAGGTCTCCGTTGAGGATGGCCCGCTCCAACAGCCGGAGCGGCTCACTCGGCTCCAACCCGAGGTCGTCGATCGAGGCCTGCCGCGCCGACCGGTATGCCGCCAGCGCCTCCGCCTGCCGGCCGGCCCGGTAGAGCGCGGTGATCAGCTGTTGCCACAGCCGTTCCCGCAGCGGGTGCTCGGTGACGAGCGCCATCAGTTCGTCAATGGTCTCGCGATGCCGGCCGAGGTGCAGCTCCAGTTCGAGGCAGTCCTCGACGACGGCGAGCCGTCGCTCGGCGATCCGGGTGGCCGCCGCCTCGACCAGCCGGCTGTCCACGCCGCTGAGCGGAGCCCCGCGGTACAGCGCCAGGGCCTGCCGAAAACCCGACGCGGCATCTTCAAGCCGTTGCTCCCGCAGCGCCGTGCGGGCTTCGCTCAGAAGGTCGTTGAAGATGTGCAGGTCCAGCTCACCCTCGGCGATTCTGATCTGGTAGCCGGCCGGGTTGGTGACGATCCGATCGTCGAGACCGGTGCCTCGGAGCGCACGTCGTACCGCCGATATACAGATCTGGATCTGACTTTTGGCTGTCGATGGCGGCGATTCCTCCCATACCGCCTCGATAAGCCGGCCGAGCGGGACCACATTATTGGCCTCCAGTAGCAGCATGGCGAGCACTGTCTGCTGCCGGGAGGCGGTGATGCTGGCGTTCACAACGTGCAAAGGTCCAAGTATGCGGAAAACCTGCAAATTTCCTCCCCGTCGACAAGCTTCCTCCCCGTCGACAACGACACATCGCCAGCCCAACGGCACCCCCCGGAGCCGGCCGGATGATCGTTTGACGCCCCGCATAGGAGAACGTTTTACATGGTAGCGAAGCATGCAGGCGGGCACCAGGCGAGATTCGGGATCGCCGATGTTTCAGAGCGTCTATGAGATGACGTGTTGGCCAGGCGCAGGTGAACGTACGATACGGTGATTCGACGGGTCATGCGGGCCGTACCAGCCCGACGGGCGTGGCGTCAACGTGCACCCGATGGCGCGCGCAGTTCCGAGCGAGCAGACGACGGTGGGCGCGTCACGCCGGGGCTCGCTCGGCGATCGTGAGTGGGGCGGCGAAGTCCCGCGAGGCCGAGGGCTCGCGGCCGCCAAGCTTTTCTCGGGGTCGCCGCCGCCGCTCTCCCTCGCAACCGGGACGGCGGGTCAGCGCGCGGAAAACGCCCCGGTCGACGCTGATCCAGCACCGTCGGGCCCAGGGGCAACCATGCGGCGCAGACACCGCGCCATCCCGCCGGCGGCGCCAGACCACGCACACCATCCACTGATGACCCACTCAGCCCGCTCCCGCCGGCGCGTTATGCACGTTCTCCGTAGACGGCGAAACCCGCAGCGTTGAGGTATACGGCCATCCGCAGGTCGAGCTCGATCTCGCGTACCTGGATGGACACCGAGAAGTCGCGGTATTCCGCGACAGTCCCGAGGCCGGCGAAGTAACTGGAGGGATCGAACGTGAGCTGATGGGCGCCGCGCTTCACCTGAAGCTCCTCCAGCGCCGGCAGTCGGCCGTCATTTGCCGTGAACCCGGACATCAATGGTGCCCAGCCTCGATCATCGCGGCTGTGCAGCCGCACCAGCACGCCCGGGACAGGTCTGCCCGACGCGCCATCAATAATGCGAACACCAATCATTTGACATCCAAGTCCCTCCATTTATGGCAGCGGCTCGCGTGAGCTTACAGCTGACCGCTTTCATCCCGCTATCAAGTCGGCAAGCGCTTTCGCCATCTTGCGCTAAGCGCATCGAGGACGGATCGACAGCCATCAGATATCAGGTCGACAGCGGACGCTGGTGGACTCGGTCCGTAGCCGAGATCGAAGGGGGAGCGAGATTATGAGCCGTGATACCAACTGGGGCTGACGACTTGGGCCGGGCGCCCACAACGAGAGGTGGTCCCTCGAGTCGGAAACCGATTCGAGGGACCACCTTCATGCTGCGCGGGACACGCCTAGAGGTCAGAGACCGCCCTCCGGACAGCCCTCGACAGCACCCGTTCGATCAGCGGGTCGAGGATCCGGTCATATATCGGCACCCCGACGTCGTACGTCAGCTCGAAGAGCACCTCACAGCCCTCCGCCGCGGGGATTGTCCGCCACACGCCGGACAGGCTGCGGAAATCGCCATCGGTCTGGGTGAACGAGATACGGCGCTCGCTCGGTGCCGGCTCGGACCGCTGCCGCCAGTGAATCGCCCCACCGCGGAACGGCACCGTCCACTCATCGTCGAACTGCCTGATCCGATCGAACGCGGCATCCGCCGACACCGCGCTTCCGGCTGTCACCCGAATCGTCCTCATGAGCCGCTCCTCAGTGAGACCGCCTGCAGATGCGTCGTCCGGATCATCATGTAGCTGGCTTCGCCGAAGACGCCGCCGGTGAGGCCGGTTCCGCCGTGCGAGGGCAGGTACGGGAAGAAGCCGGAGTGCGATTCGTCGTTCACCTTGATGACGCCGCCGTTGGTCACGCCACCCACGAAGCGCTCCACCACCGCTTCGTCAGCCGACCAGAACGAGTTGCGCAGGCCGTACGCGTTGGTGTTGACGAAGTCGAGCACATCCTCGAGCAGCGCGTCGTCACTGCGGCCCGGCTCGGGAACCACCACCGGTAGCAGCGGGAAGAACGTCTCGGCGCGGACCACCGACAGCTCACGGCTGCGCGCCAGGCCGTCGACGCGCACCACAGTCGGTTCCAGGAAGTAGCCGGTGTCGGACGGCGACCCGTCCACCTCCAGCTGGCGTCCGCCGCACACCAGCTGGGCTCCACCGGCCAGTGCTTCCTCGAGCACCGCGAAGAAGCTCCGCTGGGCCAGAACCGGGGTGAGCTCCACGCCCTCGTCGTCGGGGTAGCCGGGTCGGATCTGCCCGGCGGCGACCCGGAGCCGGTCAAGCAGCTCGTCGGCGATCGCCGGATGCGCCACAACCTGGTTGGGCACGTTGCAGATCTGCCCCGAGGCGTTGAACGCCTCGGTCAGCGCGCGGACCGCCACGTCGAGATCAGCATCCCGCCAGACCACTGCGCAGTCGTTGCCGGCCAGCTCCAGGATGGGCTTCTTGCCGGCGGCGATGCAGTCGTTCTGGAAGGCCAGCCCCTTCTCGCTGCCGCCGAAGTAGATGATGTCGTTGACGTGCGGGCTGGCCAGCCAGTCGTCGAGCATCGGCGGTCCGCACACGACGTTGACGGTGCCCGGTGGCGCACCCACCTCGTCGAGGGCCGGGGCGATGATCTCCCGGATCGCGTACATCACGCCCAGCGGCAGACTGCGCGGCGCCCGGATCACCACGGTGTTGCCGGAGAGCAGGGCGGCAGCGCCGTAGATGGCGTTCGAGTGCGGCGCGTTCTGCGGCGGCGCCACGCAGACGACCCCGTCCGGACGGCGGCGCACCACGATCCGCCTGCCGTCGTGTGAGAACTCGCGGTGCAGCAGCTCGGCGCACCACGAGAGGGTCTGCTCGCTGAAGATGTGCAGCAACCCGTCGATCTCGGCGTACGACGGGGTGCGCGGCCGCCCCTCGGCGACCATCAGCTCCACGAACTCCTCGCGGGTCGCGACGAGCCGCCGGCGGATCGCCTCGCCCAGACGCAGCCGGGTACGCAGCGGCGTCCTGCCCCACTCCGGCTGGGCGGCGGCCGCCGCGGCCAACGCCTGCTGGACGGTCTGCGGGTCGGCCAACGCGCATCGTCCGACAACGCGCGGGTCGTCCTCGGCACCGGACTCACCGGCCTCCAGCCGCCGCTTCAGGCTCAACGCACCGAAGGTGTCCTCCAGCGCCGCGCGCGCCGAGATGCCGTAGACGTGCCGGTCCGACTCGACGTCCTTGCCGGCCACATAGGACGGGAAGGTTCTCATGGCGCGTACTCCCGCCCGAGCAGTTCCCGTGCGACCACCAGCTTGGTGGCGTTGGCGGTGCCGTCGGCGAGCTGCGTGCCGATCAGGTCCCGGAGCCGCTGGGCGATCGGCTGCTCCTCGCTGTAACCGAAGTGACCGAGCGTCAGCAACGCCTGGTGCGTCGCCTCGACGGCCACCTTCGGCGCCCACCACTTGGCCATGTTCGCCGCCAGACGGTGCTCCAGCCCGGCGTCGTTGCGCCACAGCGCCTCGTACGCGACGAGCCGGGCCGCGTGCAGATAGGTGGCGCACTCCGCGAGCGGGAAGGCGATGCCCTGGAACTGGCCGAGCGGCTTCTCGAACGCCCGCCGGTGCTGAGCGTGCGAGATGGCGTCGTCCAGCGCGGCCTGTGCCACGCTGACCGCCATGAGCGCGATGAGCGCCCGCGAGTAGTCGAAGCCGCGCATGCCCTGGGCGAAGCCGAGTCCGGTTTCGCCGACCACGTCCGACACCTGGACCGGCAGGCCGTCGAAGACCAGAGTTGATCGGCCGCCGGACCGGCTGCCCAGGTCACGCAGGGTTGACCGCACGACGTGCTGGTCGTCCAACCGGGCGTAGAAGGCGGTGACCCCACGGGCACGTGGCGCGTCGCTGGTACGCGCAAAGATCATCCCGTGGGTGGCGTACGCCCCCAGCATGATCGAGGTCTTCTCGCCGACGAGCCGCCAGTCGTGCGGACCGTTCGGCTCGGCTCGCAGCTTGACGGCGGCCGCGTCGGTCCCGTGGCTGGGCTCGGTCATGCAGAACGCCACCACGGCGTCCCCGCGAGCGATCGCCGGCAGCCAGCGCGCGCGTTGCTCCGGGGTCCCGTTGGCGGTGATGATGCCGGCCACCAGGGCGGCGTTCAGCACCGGGTAGCACGCGGTGAGGTCGCCGCGGGCCAGCTCCTCCAGGGCGACGCCGGTGCTGACCGCGTCCAACCCCAGCCCGCCGTACTCGACCGGGACGCGCAGGGCGAACAGGCCCTCGGCGGCCAACTCGGGCAGCAGATCGGGGCGGAACTGTCCCTGCCGGTCGCTGTCCTGATAGAACGGCGTTATTCGCTTCTCGGTGAAGGTGCGCACCCGTTCGGCCAGCGCGCGCTGATCAGCAGTAAGAGAGAAATCCATCACGTCGCCTTCAATCGTTCCCGCAGAACGAACTTCTGGACCTTTCCCGACGGCGTCTTCGGCAGTTCGTCAACCGCACTGATCCGCTCCGGCCAATACGGCTTGGCCATGCCCAGCTCGGTGAGATGGGCACGCAATTCGTCGAGGGAGGGCGCCTCGCCGTCCGGCACGATGACCGCGCACGCCCGTTCCCCGAGCCGTGGGTCCGGATAACCGACGACGGCCGCCTCCCGGATCGCCGGGTGGCGCAGCAGCGCTGCCTCCACCTCGACCACTGGCACCTTCTCGGCTCCCCGGACGATGACGTCCTTCAGGCGGCCGACCATGCGGATGCCGCCGTGTCCGTCGTCGCGCGCCAGGTCGCCGGTGTCGAACCACCCGTCGGGTGTCAGCGACTGGCGGTACAGGTTCGGACGGCGGTAGTAGCCCAGGCACTGGTTGTCGCCCCGTACCTGGAGCCGCCCGACCTCACCCTTCTCGACAGGTCTGCCGGTCTTCTCGTCGACGATGCGGATCTCCATGCCGGGCACCGGTGTGCCGTCGCTCTCCGCGGCCCGCATCGGTGGGTCCTCCGGGCGGGTGACAGTGACGCAGCCGTTCTCCGTCATGCCCCAGACGGCGTAGACGCGGCAGCCGAGGACCTCCCGCGCCTCCTCCACGAGGACCGGCGGCACCGGCGCGCTGCCGGTGCCGAACGCCTTGAGGGCGCCGACGTCCCGCCCACTGCGTCGCTGCTCGTGGATCAGGTCGCTGAGGAACGTCGGCGCGCCGTAGAAGAACGTCACCCGCTCCGCCTCGAAGATCCGCAGCATCAGCGCCGGATCCCAGGTGTCCAGTTGCACCGCGCTCGCGCCCAGCAGCAGCGGCATGACGAAGTTCCAGGTGTATCCACCCTGCAGGGTGGTGGGCGAGCCCATCGCCGTCACCTCGTCGCTGGTCAGCCCCAGCACCTCGATCTGCCGTTGGTTGATCGCGTAGAGCGTCCGGTGACTGTGCATGACGCCCTTCGGCTCACCGGTGGTGCCGGAGGTGAACATGACCTGGGCCAGGTCGTCGGGGCCGGCTTCGCGGCCGTCCAGCTCACCGGGCGGCACCTCGTCTTCCCAGGCCCGGTTGAGCAGGTCGGCGTCGAAGTCGAGGGCACCCGGAGTGCTCGGCTCACCGATGAGGACGCGATGGCGGAGGGAGGGCACCGCCGCCGCCACCTCCGCGCTCATCTCGTCGTACGAGAAGCCACGGTAGGAGGCCGCCCCCACGTACACCGGGCTCTCGGTGAGCCGGGTCATGAATTCCAGCTCACGCCGGCGCATGATCGGCGCCACCGGACCGGCGACGGCGCCGATCCGCGCGCAGGCGAGGGCGAGGGCGACGAGTTGCCACGAGTTGGGCAGTTGCAGCGTCACCACCTCGCCGCGGCGGACGCCGAGCCTCGCCAGCCCGGCCGCCAACCGCTCGACCGTCGCACCCAACTGTGCGTAGGTCAGCCGTTCGGTCGCCCGGCCATCGGCGTGCCAGCAGATCACCGCCGACCGCTGCGGATGCCGGGCCACGGCCTCCCGGAGATGGTCGAGCATGGTCCTGTCGTCGTGCGGTCCGGCGGGTTGGAGTAGCCGGACCGCCGTACTTGTCTCTGTGGTCACGCCGTCCTCCGAACGTTAGACGCTGGCCGGGGCGAACTGGTCGAGCTGACCGATCGGCCGGGTCGGCTGCCAGCTGCCCGGCACGAGGTGCGCGTTGATCAACTTGCCGTCACCGCGAAGCTCGGAGTAGGACGGGTGCCGCATGTGCAGCAGCGGCTCGTCGAAGGCGTCGTACGCCGCGTCGAAACCGAAGCGGTAGTTGAACTCGATGTCCTCGCCGCCCCAGCCCTGGAAGCGCTCGTCCATGCCGCCGGTCCGGTAGTACAGCTCGGCACGGGCGAAGAAGCACAGCCCCGGGCCACGGCGCAGCGTGAAGGCGCGCAGCCGCCGCGGGTCGGGCGCCGCCGCGCCGCCGTGCAGCCGCTCGCGGATCGCCCGCCAGGTGGCGGGGTAGTCCATCGCCACCATGTCCCGGTACGGCAGGTGCCCCATCGTGCCGGGTTCGCGCATGCGGTCGACGTTGCGCGCCAGGAAGTCACGGTCGGCCAGCACGTCGGCGTCCATGTGGCAGATGATCTCGGTGTCTCCGGGCGTGTTCGCGACGCCGACGTTCATCGCCCAGGACTTGTTGAACACCCCACTCTTGGGGGCGAAGATGTAGTTGTCGGCGAAGCGGCTGATCACGTCACGCCAGCGGGACTGCTCGTCACTCTCCACGACCGTCACCTGATACTGCTCGCGCGGCAACGACTGGTCACGCAGCGACCGCAGGCACGCCAGGAGGTTGCGCAGCCGCTCGCCGCCGCCCTCCAGCCGGCTGTGGAACGGGATCACCACGAGGACCTCCGGCGCGGCGCCGTCGGGCAGCCGCGGCCCCGGGTCGAACGCGGCCATCTCCTCCACCGTCACCGGGACGGCGTCGCTCGTGTAGTCCTCGTTCAGCACGTGGCCCAGGCGCGAGTTGCACTCCGCACGCCAGCCCAGGTGCATGATGTTGTCGATGGCGGAGTCGCGGCCGTGCCGCTCCGCCAGCGCCGCGTGCAGCGCCCAGTACCGTCGGTGGTCCGTCGGGTCGGCCAGCAGGCTCTCACCCAGCGTGCGGATCGCGTCGGCCCCACACGTCCGGACCGCGTCGACGACCTTGTCCCGCCAGGGCCGGGAGATCTCCCAGTAGTAGAGGCCCGAGGCGGGTGCGTCGGGGTCGGCCGCGACGACGAGGTTGTCAGCGACGGCCTTCGCCAGTACGGCAGGATCGGTCGGCTTCAGATACGACATTATCGCCCCAATTCACGAGAGCTGATTCTGGTCGGGCTTGCCGGCAGTGGCGACGATACTGGGAAACCTCTGCGGGAAAGGCTTCCTCATCGCTACCGGGTTATCGCGACGAAGTACTCAACCGGTCCGGCTGCTCGATACACAGGGGCCGCATTCGGTACTCAGGAGCGCGCTGGCCTCGCGGTTCGTCGATAGGCCGCCCGGGTGATGGTTTGACGAAAGCCGATCGATAGCGACCAATAAGACAGTGGCGTGGTGGATTCCACCGAGGTAACGATCAGGGACCGCCTCCGAGATGTTTTCGCTGGCCGGCACTCAGAGCTGCGGCGCATCTGCGCAGCGACCGACCGGCGCGGATCCGCCGGCATCGCGTTGATCGGCCCGGAAGGCGTGGGCAAGAGCCGGCTGCAGACCGAGGCCGCCCACCGGGCGGACCCGGCGCGACACCACGTCATCCGGGCCGTCACCACCGTGGCGACCGCCAACGTCCCGTTCGGCGCGCTCGCCGAACACCTACCGTCCGGGCTGCTCCGCTCACCGTTCACGGGCGACGCGCTCCGGGTCGCGGCCGAGGCGCTGCTCAAGCCGGCCGGCAAGCGCCGTCTGACGCTTCTCGTGGACGACGCTCCCCTGCTGGACGAGGCATCCGCCGCGCTGGCGGTGCAGCTCGCCCGGCGCGGCGAACTCTTCCTCCTCGCCGCGGTGCGTCCCGACCGGCGGCTGCCGCGCCCGATCGCGGACCTGTGGACCGACGGGCTGGCCGAGTGGATCGAGGTTGGCCCGCTCAGCCGCGACGACGTCCACCAGATCCTCGGTGAGGCGCTGTCCGGCCAGGTGGAAGGTGCTCTGGTTCAGCGGTTCTGGGAGGCCACCGCGGGCAACGCGTTGCTGGTACGCGAGCTGCTGACCGCTCAGTTGGAGGCGAACCGGCTGGTGACCGAGAACGGCATGTGGATGCTTCGTGGCCCGTTCGCCATCCCGTCCTGGCTCACCGGGCTGATCGACGAGCGGCTCGCGGCGGTGTCGCCGGAATGCCGTTCCGCCATGGAGCTGCTCGCCGTCACCGAGCCGATCGGCCCGAACGTGCTCGGCGAGCTGGTCTCCGCTGACGTGCTCGAAGCAGCGGAAGCGCACGGTCTCATCACTATCGAGCGAAGCGGTGGCCAGGACCTCGCCCGCCTGACGTACCCGATCTATGGAGATGTCCTGCGTGCCGTCACGCCGCGTCTGCGCGCGCGACGGTGGCTCGGTCAGTGCGCCAGCCTGATGGAGGCGAGCAGCCACGATCCGGTCGACCTCGCGCGGACCGTACGGTGGCAGCTGGCCTGTGGCCAGCGGCCGTCCCCGGAGAACACTGCGGTCGCCGCCAGGGCCGCACGGTCGGCACTGGATTTCGAGCTCGCCGGGCAGCTGGCCCAGCGCGAGCTGGCCGCCGGTCGGGGGACGGCGGTGATCGAACCGCTCGGCTACGGCCTGCTGTTCGCCGGCCGCCCGGCGGAAGCCGAGTCCGCGCTGTCCGGTCTCGGTCGGCTGGACTGCGACTTCGACCGGGCCCGGGTCGCCATGGTGCGCGCGTTCAACCTCTACTTCGGACTCGACCGGCAGGGGCCCGCCGAGGCGCTGCTGGCGGCGGCGGTCGACGAGGTCGTCGACCCGGTCGCCCGTCGGCGGCTGGTCGCCCGGCAGGCGCTGCTGCGTGCTCTCTCGGACGCCCCGAAGGATGCCCTGGAGTTCGCCGCCGGGGCGCCGGACGAGCCGGAAGCCCAGGTGGCCGCCGGCCTGGCCATGGTCTTCTCCGGCCGCCCGCACGAGGGACTCGACCTGCTGGCCGGCGAGTGGCCGGACGAGGCACCGTGGCTCTCCGTTCTCGCCGACCTGGGCACCGTCCACGGCATGCTGTGGACCGCGCAGTTCGCCGATGCGGAGGAGCGGGCCCGCATCAGCTACGAACGGGCGCTCGCCAACCGGTGGCAGTTCGCGACCCTGGTGTCGTGCCTGCTGCGCGGCCTGGTCGCCCGGATGCGGGGGCAGCTGCGGGACCAGGCGTCCTGGTGCCGTGAGGGCATCTCGATCGCCCGTGAGCAGAGGTCGAACAACATGCTGGCGGTGTTGCTGGGGCTGCTCGCGCACAGCTACGCGCTGACCGGCGAACCCGACGCCGCGGCCAGCACGTTGGCCGAGGCCGACCGCTTGGACGGGGTGTCCCTGCGGCTGCTGAGCCCCTGGACGGAACTCAACCGCGCCTGGGTCATCGGCGCCCGGCACGGCGACGCCGCCGCGCACGCGCAGTGGACCGCGCGACTGGCCCGGGACCGGGGTTCGGCAGGTTTCGAGACGCTGGCCCTGCACGACGCGGCGCGCCTGGGCGCTCCGCGACCAGCCGCCGACCGGCTGCGGACGCTCGCGGGCCAGTCCGGGCGACTCCTCGGGAAGTCCTACGCCCTGCACGCCCGGGCGATGGCGGAGGGCGACGCGGCGGCGCTCGCGAAGGCCTCCGCCGACTTCGCCGAAATGGGTAGCCCGCTGCTGGCCGCGGAGGCCGCCGCCGAGGAGTCCGAGCGGCACCGGTCCGATGGCCGTCTGGCCATGGCGTCCACCGCCGCCGCCCGCGCCCTCATGTTCATGCGCCACTGCGACGAGATCCCCCGCTCGCCCGCGTTGTCAGCGCTGGCGCCGCCACGCCTCACGCCCCGCGAGGGTGAGATCGCCGAGCTCGCCGCCGGAGGGCTGTCCAGCCGCGAGATCGCCCGAACCCTCGTGCTGTCGGTGCGGACGGTGGAGAACCACCTGCACCGGGTCTACCGCAAGCTCGGCATCACCAACCGGGGGGAGCTCGGCGCGCTGAGCGTGCTGCTCACCCGGCCGCAGACCTGAGACTGAGCCGCCGCTCAGGTGACCGGAGCCGGTCGCGGTCCGAGCCCGCGGCCGTCCCCACCAGAGCTTTCCTGGTGGGGACGGCCGCGGGCTCGGACGATGTGTCGGGCGTCAGTTGATGACGCCGGCGCCCACCGTGTGATTCGTCTCCTCGTCGATGAGGATGAAGGAGCCGGTGAGCCGATTGCGGGAGTACGGGTCACACAACAGCGGCTGGGTCACCCGCAGCTGGAGCCGGCTGATCTCGTTGCACCGCAACTCGGTGGGATCGGGATCGCGCCGCAGTGTGTTGACGTCGAGCCGGTACTGCAGATCCCGGATGACCGCGCGCACGGTCCGGGTGGTGTGCTTGAGCAGCAGCCGAGCCGGCGGCCGGAGCGCCCGTTCGTTCATCCAGACCACCATGGCGTCGATGTCCTGGACCACGGCCGGCGCGTTGTGCGGCCGGCAGATCATGTCCCCACGGGACACGTCCAGGTCGTCGGCGAGCCGCAGCACCACCGACATCGGCGGCGTGGCCTCATCGACCGGCCCGTCCGGACCGTCGATGGCGGCGACCCGGGTGGTCAGCCCGGAGGGCAGGTGCATGACCTCGTCACCGGGGCGCAGCACCCCGCCGGCGACCTGACCGGCGTAACCGCGGTAGTCGGGGCAGGCACTGGACTGCGGGCGGATCACGTACTGCACCGGGAAGCGGACGTCGACCAGGTTGCGGTCCGAGGCGATGTGCACGTTCTCCAGGTGATGCAGCAGCGAGGTGCCTTCGTACCAGGGCATCTCGGTCGAGCGACTCACCACGTTGTCCCCGTGCAGCGCGCTGATCGGCACGAAGGTGACGTCCCGCGTGGCCATCCTCGTGGTGAACGCCGAGAACTCCGCCCGAATACTGTCGAAAACGCCCTGGTCATACCCGACCAGATCCATCTTGTTGACGCAGACCACCAGGTGCGGCACGCCGAGCAGGCCGAGCAGGAACGTGTGCCGCCGGCTCTGCTCGACCATGCCCTTCGTGGCGTCCACCAGGACGATGGCCAGGTCCGCCGTGGAGGCGCCGGTCACCATGTTCCGGGTGTACTGGGCGTGGCCGGGGGTGTCGGCGAGGATGAACTTGCGCTTGGGCGTGGCGAAGTAGCCGTACGCCACGTCGATGGTGATGCCCTGCTCACGTTCCGCCCGCAGGCCGTCCATCAGCAGTGCGAGGTTGGTGTACTCGTCGCCACGCCGACGGCTGACGTCCTCGACCGCGGCGAGCCGGTCGGTGAAGGTGGACTTGGAGTCGTAGAGCAGCCGTCCGATGAGTGTGCTCTTGCCGTCGTCCACCGAGCCGGCGGTGGCGAACCGGAGGATGTCCATGATCAGAAGTACCCTTCCCGCTTGCGGTCCTCCATGGCGGCCTCGCTGGTCCGGTCGTCCGCCCGGGTCGCGCCGCGTTCGGTGATCCTGGTGGTCGCCACCTCCTGGATGATGTCGGCGACCGTCCGCGCGCCGGAGAGGACCGCCCCCGTGCAGGTCATGTCACCGACCGTCCGGTACCGCACGGTCTCCTCGGACACCACCTCAGTGGGGTCCGGCGCTTGGTACGGGTTCTCCGCCAGCAGCATGCCGTCCCGCTCGAACACCCGCCGCCGGTGCGCGAAATAGATCGGCGGCACGTCGAGCTCGTCGCGGGCGATGTAGCGCCAGACGTCGAGTTCCGTCCAGTTGGACAGCGGGAAGACCCGGATGTGCTCGCCCGGCCGGATGCGGGTGTTGAACAGGTTCCACAGCTCCGGGCGCTGGTTTCTCGGGTCCCACTGGCCGATCTCGTCGCGGAAGGAGAAGATGCGCTCCTTGGCCCGGGCCTTCTCCTCGTCGCGTCGGGCTCCGCCGAACGCCACGTCGAAGCGGTGCTCGGCGATGATGTCCAGCAGCGTGGTGGTCTGCAACCGGTTGCGGCTGGCCCGGCGTCCGGTCGGCTCGACCACCCGCCCGGAGTCGATCGAGTCCTGCACCGAGGCCACGATCAGCCGCACGCCCAGCTCGGCGACGCGCTTGTCGCGGTAGTCGAGGACCTCCGGGAAGTTGTGCCCGGTGTCGACGTGGACCAACGCGAACGGCATCGGCGCCGGCCGGAACGCCTTCTCCGCCAGGCGGAGCATGACGATCGAGTCCTTGCCGCCGGAGAAGAGCAGCGCCGGCCGCTCGAACTCGGAGGCCACCTCGCGGATGATGTGGATCGACTCTGCTTCCAGCATTTCCAGACTCATGTGACACCTCGCGTGTTTCCGCCATCGACCAGCAGCACCGTGCCGGTCACGAAGCCCGCCTGCTCGCTGGCGAGGAAGGCGGCGAGCGCACCGAAGTCCGCTGGCTGCCCGACCCGGCCGAGCGGCACCTCGGCGATGATCTCCTTGAGCGCGGCCTCGCCGTCGATGGCGGACCGCGCCGCCACGAACCCGTCGAAGGCCGGCGTCTGGTGCACGCCGGGGGCCAGCACGTTCACCGTGATGCCGCTGGCGCCGACCGCGTGGACCACACCCTTGGCGAAGCCGAGCACGCCCAACCGGGCGGTCGCGGACATCGCGGTGCCGGGCAGCGGTTGACGTACGGCCTCCGAGGTGATCAGCAGGATCCGTCCCCAACCGGCCCGGCGCAGGTGCGGCAGGGCCGCCAACGTGATCGAGATGTGGGGCAGCAACGACCCCTCGACGCCCTGCCGATAGTCGTCCACTGTGAACGTGTCGGCCTGGCCGTGCGGCACGCCGGGCGAGTTGGTGACCACGACGTGCAGCGCGCCGAACTCCTCGGCCGTCTGGTTCACCCAGCGCGTCACGTCCGCGTCGTCACGGACGTCCACCTCGACGGAGAGCACCCGCCCAGGACCGGCCTCGTCGACCAGCTTGTGCGCCGCCGCCAGTCGCTGTGGGTCGCGGGCCGCGATGGACACGTTCGCGCCCTCGGCCGCCAACGCGCGAGCGACCGCCAGCCCGAGGCCGCTGCTGGCGGCGGCCACCAACGCCGTCCGCCCGGACAGTCCGAGATCCATCACGCCACCTTTCGCGCCAGCGTCGGATACCCGTAGCGGCGTAGCAGGGGCAGGGCGAGCGCCGTGGTCGTGGCGGTGGGCAGCGCCGGCAGCTCCGTACGCCAACGGTCGTCCGGCCGGATCAACACGGTGCCCTGACCGAGCCGATCCGGGTTGCCGGTGACCGTGTGGTTGGTGCCGAGGGTCACCTTGCCCTCCTCGGTCACCGGTGGCTCGTCGTCGAGCCCCGCGAAACGCAGCACATCGGCCAGCACCTCACGGGGCTGCCGGGTCAGGTCCTCGTGTCGGATTCGGAGATAGCGGCCCGCCGCGGCCCGGCCGACGTACTCGGAGGCCACGTTGAAGCCCACCCAGTTCGCCGTGCTCTGGGCCGGGCTCATCGGCTCGATGTACCGCTTGCCGCGCTGGTACGAGTAGGTGGTTGCCCGCGGGTCACGGACGATGTGCAGCACCCGCACGTCCACATCGGAGCGTCGCAGCAGGGCGGCCGCCTCGGCCGGGTACTTGGAGCTGTCCACCACCGCCCGCTCCGCGCCCCGCCGCGCCAGCTCCCGGTAGACGGCGACGGTGCGGTCCAGGACCTGGGTGACGTGCGGGGGCGTGCTGGCCAGCCGGGCGCGGGTGTGCCGGGTCCGCAGGCCGGCCTGCTGCGACGACATCATCTGGCGGGCGAGCTTGGTGGGCTCGGCGTCGCCGAACGTGGCGATCACCGACGACCACAGCGTGCACTGCCGGATCTGCTCGCCGCACCCGCACAGCGAGTTCGTGCCGCTGTCCAGCAGGCCGTTCTTCCACAGGTAGTGCAGTTCGCCGGCGTGCAGCACGCCGGGCAGCTCGTTGAGGACGTTGCCGAGGATGGTGCTGCCGCTGCGCAGCCAGCCGGTGATGTAGATGACCTTCATCGCTGACCGTCCGTCAACAGGAGGAAGTGCTGGGGCAGGTGCACGGCCAGGCCCACGGAGGTGCGGGCCTCCACGACGTCGCCGTGCAGCGTCAGCGACGACCGGCTGGGGTCGAGCAGCGTCACGGCGGCCCGGAAATCCCCGAGCAGCGCCTGACCGCGCGGCATCATCCGGGTACGTGAGACCTTGATTCCGGCCTCGGCGAGTCGGCCGAGCAGCCCGTCGCGGACCAGGTCCCAGTAGTGGGCGGGGTGCACGACGATGCCGTCGCAGGAACCACCGGTCTCCTCGACCGCCCCCGCCGCGGCGGTCAACGCCGCACCGAGGTCGCCGCCAATGGTCGACCTGCGCATCTCGGGCAGCTTGAGCAGCCCCGCGATCCGACCGTCGGCGGTGCCGTGCAGCAGGGCCTGGTTCTCCACCACGCCCATCCGGACCAGCACCCGGTAGTCGATGAACGCGGCGAGCAACGCGGGCTCGTGCCGCAGGTCGGCGGGCAGGGGCACGGACACGCTCAGCTCGGTCAGCTCGGCGTACTCGACGGTGGGCTCGAAGGTCGCCTCCGGCGTGCTGGCGTACGCCGTGCCCGCGTTCGCGTACTCGCTCTTCGGAGCCTCGCGTACGTAGGCGAGCGTCTGATCGGAGACCGAGGCCACCTTCAACAGGTGCCGCACGGTGTAGCGCGGGCGGCTCTTGAACAGCGGGAACGAGGCGGTCAGGTGTGCCCGGATCGGCACCACCACGTCGTCGCCGTTCTGCACCCGGGCAACCGACATGGCGAATTCCTCACCCGGGCTGCGTCGGGCGAGCGTGGGGTCCGCAAGCGTCTGTCGGGTCACTTCCAGCGCGCTGGCGCTGGGTTGCATCGTGGTGGTCATCATTTCCCCTTCAGGACAGCGCTGAGAACCGCGGATGTCGTGAGCCCCAACGCGGCGAGTGTCTCGTCGTGGTTGCCGCCCTCGGCCGGCCAGTCGGCGCCGGCGTTCACACTCAGCACCTCGCGGTCGGGCAGCAGCAGCGCGAGGGTGGAGGCCACGCTGCCGGCAGCGCGGTGCTCCTCGACGACGACCAGCCGTCGCGCGTCGGCCAGCTGCGGCAGGGCGAGCGTCAGGCTTTCCTCGTCCACCCAGCACAGGTGCGCGTGGCCGAGGTCCGGCTGCTGCTCGGTGGCGGCCTGGCACAGTGCCGTCGGCTTCTCCCCGATGGATACGACGCAGGTGTCACCACCCATCGGGTTCAACCAGGTGACAGCGCCCCGACCGGCCGGGGCGAACGACGCGTCGAACACCTCGTTGCGGCCCAGCCGCACGTAGCACGGCCAGTCGCCGTCGGCGGCGGCCCGGATCGCCTCGCGGGTCTCGGCCTCACCGGCGGGTACGGCGATCCGCACACCCGGCAGGCTCTGCATCACCGCGAGGTCCTCCAGGCAGTGGTGGGTCGGCCCGAACCACGCGCCGGACACCCCGCCGTACGGGCTGACCAGGACCACGGGGGCACCGAGGTACCCGAGGCCGAGCTTGACACTCTCCCCCGCGCGGAACGCCGCGAACGTGGCGAACGTGCTGACGAACGGCCGCAGCCCGGCGGAGGCGAGGCCCACCGCGATGTCCACCGCGGACGCTTCGGCGATACCGAGGTTCAGGAACCGGTCGGGAAACCGGTCCTGGAAACAGTGCTTGGGGCCGCCGAGATCCGCCTCCAGGCACACAATGCGCGGGTCGTCCGCGGCCAGCTCGGTCAGCTCGAGCCGGTACGCCTCCCGCGCGGACACCGTGGCCGTCATCACCGGATCGCCGCCTTCCACTGCCGCGCCCGCGCGGGACTGATCTTCACGTAGTGCGAGCCGGCCTTGCCCTCGGTGGCCGGCACGCCCTTGCCCTTCACCGTGGTGGCCAGCACCGCGAGCGGCCGGTCGGTCGGCGCCATCGTCCGCACCAACTTCTCGATGTCGTGCCCGTCGACCTCGGCCACCTCGAACCCGAACGCGGCCAGCCGGGCCGGCAGGTCGGTCAGCGGCGAGATGTCGGAGACGTACCCGTCGTTCTGGCCACCGTTGAGGTCCACCACCACGGTGAGCCCGCCGACCCGCTTGGCCTGGGCCACCTGTAGCGCCTCCCAGACCAGGCCCTCCTGCAACTCGCCGTCACCGACCACCGCGATGGCCCCGCCCGGCCGGTTCAGCAACCGTCGGGAGAGGGCCCAGCCGACCGCGTACGCGAGCCCGTGGCCGAGACTGCCGGTGGGGAACCGGACGCCGGGCACCTTCGGGCCGGGATGTCCGGTGTAGGGCGACCCGGCGCGGCCGTACCGGGGTGCCGGGTTCTCCTCGATGACGCCGACCTCGTGCAGCACCGCGTAGAGGGCGGCCGCCGCGTGGCCCTTGCTGAGGACGACCTCCGTGCCCGGCTCGGACCGGGCGACGGCATACGCGGCGACCAGGATGTCCACCACCGAAAGGCTGCCGCCGAGGTGACACCCGACCCCGCTGGCCGCCATGTCGACCACCAGCCGGCGAGCCCGGCTGGCCTGCTCCCGAAGCAGATCGATCTCGTCCATCACCGCACACACCAATCCCGTACGGCGGCGGACAACACCGTCCGCGCCCGCCGGTACTCGTCGGCTGACAGCCGCTCGTCGGGCGTGTGGTCCAGGTGAGCATCTCCCGGCCCGTACGCCACCATCGGAACGCCGCGCCACCTGGTGGCGAGCGTGTTCATGTCGCTGCTCCCCTTCTTCGCGAGCAGCCGTGGAGCGTCACCGGTCGCCGCGCGCAGCGCCCGGGTGAACGCCCGTACCAGCGGATCGGTCCGGGGTGTGCTCACCGGCGGCGTGGCGAGCAGCAGCTCACCGTCCTCGAAGACGGACAGCATGCTGTCCAGTTCGGTTCCCGGCGGGACCCGGACATCCAGCACCGCCGAGGCGGTCTGCGTGCCACCGGAGCCGCCCGAGGCCAGATCGAGCACCGCGAACAACGCTTCCGGACTGCACTTGCCGACCTCGGCCTCGACCTCGCCGATGAGGTCGACGAGGGAACTGGCGGCGGTCCGCCGTTCCTTGCCCGCCGTGTGACCGGTGGTCCGGGCGACATCCATCCGCACCTTGCAGACGCCGTGGTAGCCGATGGTCACCGCACCGGCGCCGCTGGGCTCGCCGATGATGACCGCGTCCGCCGGGTAGTGGTCACGCGCGTAGAGCGAACCGGACGCCGTCCGCTCCTCCTCCACGGTGCCGACCACCCGCACCGTGACACCCTCGGGTGGTTCGAACTCCACGAGCGTCTGCAGGAACACGGCCAGGCTGGCCTTGGCGTCCACGCAGCCCCGGCCGGTCAGCGCGGCACCGTCCCAGGCCACCGGCCAGCGGTAGGGGACGGTGTCCAGGTGGCCGAGCATCAGCAGCCGGCGTGGCCCGCTGCCGCGCGTGGCGACCAGGTTGCCGGCTGGGTCGATGACCGCGTGCACGCCCTTCTCGGTCAGCCACTTCAGCAGGTACAGCGCCAGTTCCCGTTCGCCGCCGGAGACCGAGGAGATCTCCACCATGCGGGTCAGCAGGTCCAGGTCCGGCTCCGGTGCGGCGGCCCGCCAGAACCGGGTACCGCCGTGGGTGTTTGCGGTGTGCGGGCCGGTTATGGCGACGTCAGCGGTCCCCTTCAGGGCCAGCTCCGCCGCCCGGACCTTCTGCCGCATCCGTCCGCTCGCGTACGTCATTCCCTCACCACTGCACAGGTGCGGCAGGGTGCTGGTGCGGTCGGACGGGTCGGCGAGCAGGCCCGGGGTGCCGGTCACCAGGCGCAGGTGATCGGCGTCGAGCGCGTTCGCCACCTCGGCGGCGAGCACGTCGGCATCGACGTTGATCGGCGCGCCGCCGTCGCTCGCGGTCACCGGCGGTGACACGCAGACCACGTCGAAGGTGTCCAGGAGGGACAGCAGCCGCGCCACGTCCACCGCGGAGACCGCGCCGGCGCGGTGGTCGCGGACCAGCCGCTGCCGGTCGCCCTCGACCACCCGCAGCGGCCGGTTCGGGGTGCCCGTGACCAGCCCCTCCGGTGTGGCCGTCGCGGCGAACACCGTCAACTCACGCTGGCCCAGGTTCTCCCGGATCCGGGGGAGGGTCAGCTGTTCGTACGCGGCGACGATGTGCGGCATCTCGTCGGGCGGGCAGTACCGCACCTCGTCGCCGGAGGCCAGTCGCAGCATCCGCATCGGGCGCTCGATACCGGCGTAGTAGTCAGCGATGTCGGCCGCGCCGCCGGCGACCAGCAACAGTCGGGCACCGCCCGCGCTCAGCGCGGCCAGGTCGTCGTAGACGGAGGCGTGCCGCAGGCTCGAACTGCCCACCTTGACCACGTACAGCGGCCGGTAGGGGAAGATCCCCGCCAACGCCTCGTTATTCATCACGGCCATCCGCCGGCCTCCGGGAGTCCTAGCCGTTCGTCCATTCCGTGGATTCGGTTCATCGCCTGCACCGCCTGGCCGGCGCCGCCCTTGATGAGGTTGTCCAGGGCGGACACCACCACCCAGCGGTCACCGGACACCACCGCCGCGACCTCGGCGACGTTGGCGCCCACGACCGTCTTGAGCATCGGCATCCCCATCGGGGACCGCCCGGCCGCCACCCGCACGAAGGGCGCGTCGGCGTACGCCCGGGCGAACGCCCGGCGCACGTCGCTCTCCCCCGCACCGGGCTTCAGCCGCCCGTACGCCGAGACCATGACGCCGCGCGCGACCGGCAGGCTGAAGGTGGAGAACTGCAGGTCCGGAGCCCGACCGGTCAGGTCGGTGAGGGCCTGGCGTACCTCGGGGGAGTGCCGGTGACCGTGCAGCTTGTGCACCCGGACGTTCCCGTCGCGTACGGCCGGATGCTCCACACTGCCGGTGCCGCTGCCGCTCGACCCCGACTTGGCGTCCACCACCACGTCCTCCGCCGCCAGGTCCGCCTTGAACAGCGGGTAGAGCGCGTAGATGGTGGCCGCCGCCATGCAGCCCGGCAGGTTGAGCACCGGTTCTGTCGGGGTAGGCGCGAACTCCGGGATGTAGTAGGGGATGGGCTGGCGCCAGCCGCCAGCCGACGCGGGATAGTGGCGCTCGACCTGGTCCGTCTGGCGCAGCCGGTAATCGCCGGCCAGGTTGATCACGACCTTGGCGCGGTTGGCCACGTCGTCGAGCACTGACGGCAGTACGCCGTTGGGCAGGCAGGCGAACGCGACGTCCACGTCCGGCATCTCGTCGAGCTTGCGCATGTGGTGCCCGCCGATCGACATGTTGCGCAACCCCGGCACGACCTGCCCGACGCGCTGACCGGCGTGCCGGGCCGAGGACACGAACGTCGGCACCACCTGGGGGTGGGCGGCCAGCAGCCGGATCAGCTCGGCTCCGATGAACCCGCTGCCGCCGAGGACGGCGGCGCTGATGTGCTCGCTCACGCCGCCACCCCCGCCCGTGCGAACACCGCGTCCCGCACGTACGCGGCGACGTGGCCGGCGATGTCGACGCCGTGGACCTTCGAGGACTGGGCGAAGTCCGGGTTGGTGTTGACCTCCAGCACGTACATCTCGCCGGTCTCCCTGGACTCGGCCAGGTCGACGCCGTAGAACCCGGGGCCGAAGCACGCCACGACCCGGGCGCACAGTTCGCGGGCGCGGTCCGAGATCGGGATGGGCTCCACGGCGCCGCCCTGGTGGGTGTTGGTGCGCAGACCGGCGCCCACCTGGCGGTACGCCACGATCGGACGGTCCCCCACCACGTGCACCCGCTCGTTGAAGCCGGGCTTGGGCACGTACTGCTGCACCACGACGGGGAACTCCTTGCCGGCCGGGTCCAACGCCTCCCGGCCGCCGGCCCAGGCGTCGAACTGCGCCTCGTCGGTGATGCGGACGATCCCGCGTCCCCACGAGCCGCTGATCGGCTTGACGACAGCGTCCCCGCCGAGCTCGTCGACGTAGCCACGAACCTGCTCGACGGTGAACGCGACGTGCGTCGTCGGGTGCGGGACGTCGTGGTTGGCGAAGGCGATCGCCTGGAGATCCTTGGCGAGACACAGCCGCACCGCGTGCGGCGTGTTCAGCGTCTCGATGTCGGCGTGCTCGAACCGGGCCGCCATCGAGGCCAGTTCCCGGTGGGACACGTTGCGCAGCAGCACCATCCGGGGCCGCGGCGCGGCGTTGTTGAGTATGGCGGCGGTATGGCGGGGCAGCGCCGACTGCGCGGTCAGCCCGGTCGCCCGGAGCGCCCCCAGGAGCAGCCGCTCCTCCGGGCGCACCATGGTCACGGAGACCAGCACATCGGCCGTCTCACTCACCCCAGTCCTCCTCGATCTCCGGTGCGCGGTCGAGCCGGATCGCGGGCGTGACCTCGACTACCTCGTGTTCCTGGCCGCAGCCGCGGCACGACAGGATGTCGCCCAGCTCCGCCTCGGTCGACACGACGACCTCGGTGTCGCACTCCAGGCAGACCGGTGCGGTGGTCAGATTGGACATGGGATCCCTCCGGAAGACTAGGCTCGCTCGAAATCGATGATCATCATGTCGCGGGTCGCGACTGTCGCACCCTCGGGTCCGATCGGGGTTACTTCGTGTTCCATTGCGCGATCGTCGAGCAGAATGGTTTCCATAGGATTCACCATCGCGTGCTCGAACAACGGCTCGCTCTCACCCTTGCGGAAGACACGGCTGATGCCACCGGCGCAATTCTGCCGGCCGACCAGATGGATGGCCACATAGTCGTGGCCGTCGCTGTGCCGCCCCTCCGGGGCGGGCGCCGAAGTGCCTTCACTGCCGGCCGTCACACGGATCATGTGGACGGTTATCAACCAGTCGCTGTCAATTCCGCTGGCACGGCTGACAAAGCCCAGGTCGTGTGTGATGACGGCTTGGAAGTTTGCGTTCTCGTACGCCTCCGGCGTGATCGGCGCGAACTGCCTGGCCTGCCCACCGTAGACCCGGTTCACGTCCGTCGCCTGGTAGAACGGCTGGGCGGGCAGCGTTTCCAGGGCACCTCCGGCGCGTCCCAGCAGCCGCCCCAACCGGCGGTATCGGCGTGTCCGGTGGCTCGGTTGGACGTACGGGTCGATTGGAAGGTCCTCCCATAATTTCGCGAATTCATACCACCCGTCACTGACGGAAACGGGTAGTTGCTCGTGGGCCCACCCGTTCTTCACGATGTCCTGCGCGCGGAGCAGGGCGAAATTGTTGATAGGCATTGCGTGCCTCCCTTCTTATCCAGGAATGAACGTACTCGCGGGGCGGTACTCTGCACCCGACTGAGCTCCACTCAAGACCTCGGTAAATGGCACCCAGAACCCGTTTGAGCCGCCACCCACGCCGTTGTGCGTCGAGCTGCCGCTGGCGGAGTCGCGAGCCGGCGGGCGGCACAACGACAGTTGTGCTGGCCGACCTCGCCCGCACTGTTCACTGACGCCCGCCCGCGAGGCCCCCGTCGCCGCACCCTGCGCTCGGACCCGGTCAGACCCGCGAAGCTTCCTGTCAATCGCCTAGCGGTAGTAGCTCGGCCGGCTCGCCCGCATCGCCCGCGCCACTCCGACACGCGACTGACGTGCGCAAACATCTCTAGTGTGGACATGGCGAGGGATGACGGCCCGGATATGCTACCTTCAAAACCCGGTTAGCCGGTATCACGCAAGCGGACCTGCGGTTGAGTAGCGCCGTCGAGACGAACGAGTGTCTGTTGTGTACCGCTTGCGTGGCGACTTCTTGCTACACCTTGTCCAGGAATTGGGAGGTAGCCATGGTGCACCAACGACGCGCGGTCTATGCCCTCACCGCGTTGTCCGCCGCCACTTTCTGTTACGTCACCACCGAAGTGCTTCCGATCGGTCTGCTCACGCTGATCGCGCCGGACCTGGGACGCTCCAGGTCGGAGACCGGTCTGCTGGTGACCGGGTACGCGGTGGTGGTCATGATCGTGGCGCTTCCGCTGACCCGGGTCACTCGACGAGTACCCCGACGGCCGCTGCTCGCCGGCGCCCTCGGCGTGTTCGCCGCGGCGACGGCGGTGTCAGCCCTCGCCACCTCGTACGAGGTGCTGCTCGCCGCCCGGCTGGTGTCCGCCATCACCAACGGCGTCTTCTGGGCGGTGGTGTTCCCCGTGGCGATCTCGATGTTCCCCGAGAACATCCGAGGCCGCATCGTGGCGCGGCTGTCGATAGGCAACGCTCTCGGCCCGGTCCTCGGCGTACCGCTGGGCACCTGGTTGGGCGGACAGGCCGGCTGGCGGGCCGCCTTCGTCGCGATGGCCGCCCTCGGCTTCGTCACCTGCATCGCGGTCGCCCTGCTCCTGCCGAGCGTCGCACCGCAACAGAGCGCGAGCGACGTGGGGCCGATGCCGGATCGGCAGCGTTTCGTGGTGCTCCTCGTCGCCACCATCCTCGCGGTCACCGGGGCCATGGGCGCGTTCACCTACATGACCGTGTTCCTCCTCGACGTGAGCGGGTTCGCCGCGGCATCTCTCGGCCTGCTGCTCTTCGTCCAGGGCTCGTTCGGCGTCGCCGGCACGTGGGCGGTCGGTCGGGTCCTGGACCGGTTCCCACTCGGTGTCGTGCTGGGGCTGCTCGGGCTCATCACCGCGGCGATGCTCGGCCTCTACGGGGTTGGTTCGAGCAAGATATTGACGATCCCTCTGCTCGCCGTGGCGGGCATGTCGTTCAGTTCGCTGATCGCGGGAATCCAGCACCGAATCATGCAGGTGGCCCCGTCGACCACCGACATGGCGTCCGCCAGCCTCAGCGTCGCGTTCAACTTCGGCCTCGCGGCCGGCTCGTTCATCGGCGCGGGCCTGCTGGCGACGGCCGGGGTCCGCGTCATCCCGTTGTTCGGTGGCCTGCTGACGGCCGCCGCGTTCGCGCTGCTCGCCTTCCACGAAATGTCCCGCAAGAAGAGGAGAGGCCATGAAACTGTCCGTCGTAATCCCGACCTACAACCGGTCGGACATTCTGCAGCTCACCCTTGAGTCCCTGGTCCGCCAGGACCTGGATCACGACGACTACGAGGTGCTGGTGGTCGACGACGGATCGTCGGACGACACCGCGGACGTCGTGAAGAAGTACATGGACCAGATGAACCTGCGCTACTTCTTCCAGGAGGACGAGGGTTACCGGGCCGCCGGGGCCCGCAACCTCGGCATCAGCCACGCCGAGGGCGAGATCACCGTCTTCATGGACGCGGGTGTGATGGCGCACTCCAGCCTCCTGCGCGTGCACCTCGCCACCCACGAGGCCTACAGCGAACCGATCGCCCTGTGCGGGTACGTCTTCGGCTACAGCCTGAACAACGAGAACGCCGACGAGGTCCTGGCCGACCTCGACGTCAACGATGTGGACGGCACGATCGAGCAGTGGCGTGAGAAGGGCCTGCACCCCGACATCAGGGAGGACTTCTTCATCCGGGAGGGCGACGACTTCTCCGACGCGCCGGCACCCTGGCTCATGTACTGGACGTTCAACTCCTCGGTGCGCACGGAACAGCTACGGCGGGTCGGCATGTTCGACGACGCGTTCCGCGCCTGGGGCGGCGAGGACGTCGACCTCGGCTACCGACTGCACCGCGACGGGGCCCGCATGTTCCTCAACCGCGACGCGGTGTCGCTGCACTGGCCGCACGCGCGGGACGGCGAAGGCGCCGACGCGGTCGCCAACTACCAGTACATGGCCCGCAAGTACGACACCCCCATCACGCGACTGCTGGACATCGTCCCGACCATCAACTTCTTCGTCATCAACGACGTCATCCGGGGCAGGAAGCTGACCCACTGACCTGATCGCAGCTGGTATGCGGCCCGCACGGGCCACCTACCTTCGCGGCGCCCTCTGCGCGCCGGCCACCGTCAATGCGACACCGGCCGGCGCGCTGCGCTGTTCGGCGACTTCCGCGGCCCGGATCCGATGGCACTTCTGCCGCCTCTCGGGGAAATCTCCTCAGTAGTAAATCCCCGTTCTGATGAGCAGTTCCACAGAATCTATTGAGTAATCGGGAGAACGCTAGTGCGGTACCGCCGCCGGAGTACGTTGCTGCTACGAATATAAAGGAACTGCGGAAGGGCGGGATCGCGTTCAGCCTATCGGGAGAGCGGACACGAATTGTGCGCTCTCCCGTCACTGGTTCCAACGAGTCGAGCAGCAAGCGCGTACGAGATGGTCCGAGGTCCACCAGGGGCTGGCACCCGGCAATCGACCAGGAAGGTCGACCCTTTGGCCGCCGGACTCTCAATAGGCAGGTCCGGCGCACCGAAAGGAGCTCGGGCGCAGCCGGAACGCGGCCCGGTCGCGGGCACGCGGACCGGCGGACGGTAGAAGTCTGGTCGAAATGAGGCGGTCATGGGACAAGAGTCGGTTACCTCCATGATATTGGACGATGCCCGGTCGCATCGGTCGTTCGAGCAGGACTACTCACCAACCTCTATAGCCGAGGAACCAACAGGTGAGAGTTCTCGCGTGTCGTACGATCTGGCAGTTGTTGGTCTTGGCTATGTGGGTCTGCCTCTGCTGAAAGAGGCGGCCGCTGCCGGACTGCGCGTCATCGGAGTGGATATCGACGCCAATCGCGTCGATATGCTGAACAGCGGGAAATCCTACATCGACGACATCTCCAAGGACGATCTCGGCGAGATGCTCGACGCCGGCTTCCGGGCGACGACGGACCCGGCGTCGTTCGCCGAGAGCGCGGTCATCATCGTCTGCGTGCCGACGCCACTCAGCGACGATCACGGGCCGGACCTGTCGGCGGTGCGCAGCGCGGCACACATGGTCGCCGCCTGCCTGACGCCGGGCACCCTGGTCGTGCTCGAGTCCACCACGTACCCCGGCACGACCGAGGAGGTCGTCCGGCCGATCCTGGAGAAGTCAGGCCTCACGGCGGGACGCGACTTCAGCCTGGCGTACTCACCCGAGCGCATCGATCCGGGCAACGGGCAGTTCGGACTGCGGAACACGCCAAAGGTCGTCGGCGGCCTCACCGAGAGCTGCCGTGACCAGGCGGCCACCTTCTACGGCAAGCTCGTGTCCCGGGTGGTGCCCACCTCCGGCCTGCGCGAAGCCGAGATGGCGAAGCTGCTGGAGAACACCTATCGCAACGTGAACATCGCCCTGGTCAACGAGATGGCGATCTTCTGCGAGGAACTGGGCATCGACCTGTGGGAGACCATCGAGGCCGCTGCCACCAAGCCTTTCGGCTTCCACAAGTTCCTTCCCGGGCCGGGAGTCGGCGGCCACTGCATCCCGGTCGACCCCTCCTACCTGTCGCACACCGTCCGCAAGCTCGGCTACACCTTCCGGCTGGCCGAGACGGCTGACGAGATCAACGGGCGGATGCCGAAGTACGTCGCCAGCCGCCTGCAGCGGGCGCTCAACCGGGAGCGGAAGTCGGTCAACGGCGCGCGCGTGATGCTGCTGGGTGTGACGTACAAGCCGGACATCGCCGACGACCGCGAGACCCCGGCCCTGCCACTGGCCCGTGAGCTGCTCAGCCTCGGCGCCGAGTTGTGTTTCGCCGATCCCTACGTACGGAACTGGACCGTCGACGGCGTGAGCATCACTCCGGTCGAGGCACCCCTGTACGCGGTCCACGACTGCGACGCCGTCGTGCTGCTGCAGCCGCACTCGGCGTTCGACCTCGCGGCCATTGCCCGGCGCTCCCGGCTGGTGCTCGACACGAGCGGCCGCATGGGGCGCTACGACAACGTCGAACGACTCTGAGCCGCGCTCCAGAAGACCTTCGGATGACTCACGGAAACGGACACCCACGATGACGTTCAGCTGGTCGCAGCAGCGCATTCTCATCCTTTCGCCGCACCCCGACGACGAGGTTCTCGGCTGTGGCGGATTAATCCACAAGGCGAAGTCCGCAGGCGCCGAGGTCTTCGTCCAGTTCCTCACGGTCGGCAACACCACCGACCAGTCCTCGTCGGTCTCTACCAGCCCGGAGGACCGCAACGACGAGATCAAGCGGGTCGCCGACCACCAACAGTGGGACGGCTGGCACATGGCCTTTCCGGGCGACGAGTACCACCTCCGGCTCGACCAGCTTCCCCGACTCGAACTCGCCAACATGGTGGAGCAGGAGAGCCCGCTCGCCATCGCCAGGCTGCGGCCCACGATGTTGATCGCTCCGCACCGTTCGAGCTACAACCAGGACCACCAGGCCGTGGCTGAGGCGGCCCACACCGCGACGCGGCCGTCCAACAACCGGCTACGCCATCACCCCGACTTCGTGCTGGCCTACGAGGAGGCGGCGGATCAGTGGCGAACCGATTCGGTTCCCATGCCCAACCTCCTGGTCGAGCTCACCGAGGAAGACCTCGGCAGCAAGCTCGAAGCGATGCGGCAGTACGCCACCCAGATTCACGAGCATCCACATACACGGTCCGAAGAAACCCTCCGCAGCCTCGCGGTCCTGCGCGGCATGCAGGCCGGCGTACCGCTGGCCGAGGCGTACCACATCATGCGGTGCCTGGCCTGACCGTCCGCGCCCGACACCCGCACCCCACCTGCTGCCGAAAGGAAGCGAGCAATGCGAATTCTTGTCACCGGGGGCGCCGGATTCATCGGCTCCCACCTCTGTGAATTCCTGGTTGAGCAAGAACACGACGTCACAGTGCTCGACGAGCTGTCCACTGGTTCGGTGGCAAACCTCGCCAGTTGCCTGGACGCCGGCACCGTACGCCTGGTCGAGGGGTCGATCCTCGACCGGGACCTGGTGAACGAGTGCGTCCGCGGCAAGGATCTGGTCTTCCATCTCGCCGCCGCCGTCGGCGTGCGAACCATCGTCGACAGTCCCCTGCACTCACTGCGGGTCAACCTGTACGGCACGGAGAACGTCGTCGAGGCGGCGGTCACGCACGGCGTGCCGTTCGGCGTCACGTCGACCAGCGAGGTGTACGGCAAGAACGACGCCGACGGGCTCCGCGAGGACGCCGACCGGATCCTGGGGTCCCCGCTGCTCAGCCGGTGGTCGTACGCGGCGGCCAAGGGTCTCGACGAGTTGGTGGCGCACATCCGCGCGTCCGAGACGGGCACCCCCTGCGTGAGTTACCGACTGTTCAACGTCGTCGGGCCGCGGCAGACCGGTCGGTACGGCATGGTCCTGCCGCGGTTCGTCACGCAGGCGCTCAACCACGAACCGATCACCGTGTACGGCGACGGCACGCAGCGCCGGTGCTTCGGGTCGGTCTACGACGTGGTGCCCGCGATCGTCAAGCTGCTGCAGACCCCGGCAGCGCACGGTAGGGCGGTGAACCTCGGCGGGCGTGAGGAGGTCTCCATCCGCGGACTGGCCGAGAAGATCAAGGACTTCACCGGCTCGACCAGCGACATCCAGACGGTGCCGTACGAGGTCGCCTACGGTAGCGGCTTCGAGGACATGGCCCGCCGCATGCCGGATCTGTCACTGGCCCACGAACTCATCGGCTACACCGCCCGCTACGACCTCGACGACATCGTGCGGTCAGTCGTCACCGACATGCAGCGCGCAGGCGAACGCGAGTCGCTGCTGGCCGCCCCGTAACTCCGGACTCCCGGTCGCGTCGCCACGGCAGGGACCGGCCCGGCGCGGAGAGTGTCCTCCGCGCCGGGCCGTGACATCGGATCGGGTCAGGCGGTCACACACTCCGCCAGCACACCCGGGCCGGTGCCGGTGCCCTGGAAGCCGAAGTTGGTCGACTGCCGGCCGGCGACCCGGCCGTTGTAGCTCACGTTGGTGAACTCGACAGTGCCGCTGGAGCCGCTGGCCTGGGCGTTCCAGGTGCCGGTGACTCCGGCGCCGCCGGGCAGCACGATGGTCACGGTCCAGCCGTTGATGTCCGACTTGCCGGCGGTGACCGTCACGCTCGCGGTGAAGCCCTCGGCCCACTGGTTGATCGCCACCGACGCGTAGCAGCCGTCACCGGCCGGCGGCGTCGTGTTCGGCGGGGTGACCGGCGGCGTGGTCGGCGGGGTCGTGGTCGGCGGCGTGGTGGTCGGCGGCGTCGTGGTGGGCGGGGTGGTGGTCGGCGGGTTCGGCGCGCCGTTGGCCAGGCTGAAGGCCAGATCGGGCTGGAACGAACCGGCAGTGAAGCGGCAGCCGTCCGCCTCACCCGGCGGCTTCACCCAGAGGTACGCGTCGATGTTGTTGTCGCCGGTGTTGGTCGTCGGGTACTGACCGATGCGCCGGTCGGTGTTGTCGTCGCCGCACCAGTCCCCGCTGGCGCCCCCGTTACGGCTGGTGTCGATGACCTGGCGCTTGCCCGAGATCCCCATGCCGTTGAGGGAGGAGATGACCGCCCGGCCGAAGTTCGCCTCGTTGGAGGTGGAGTTGTAGTTCGACACGTTGGTGAAGAAGCCGTCGGCGTACTGCACGCCGGCCGCCCGGAGCCGGTTGGCCGTCTCACCGGCGCTGTTCCAGGTGGAGTGGCCGCCGTCGAGGTACACCTTGGCGTTGGGGTTGCCCGACTTGATGGTGCGGGTGGCCGTCGAGATCGCCTGGTTGCGCGCGTTGATCTCACTGGTGTTCAGGCAGGTCAGCAGGGCGAGCGAGTCGGTTTCCAGGATGATGATGACGGTCTGGTTGCCGAGTCCCCTGGCGAAGTTGGACACCCACGTCTGGTACTGGTTGAGGTCCGGCGCCCCACCGGCGCTGGCCCCGCCGCAGTCCCGGTTGGTGATCTCGTAGACCGCCAGCACCGGGATCTGCTGCGCCGCGTTGGCGGCGCCGATGAAACCGGAGACCTCGGACTGCACCGTCGAGGGGTTGAAGTTGGCGAACCAGCGCGCCTGCGGCTGACTCGCGATCTTGTCGCGGATGACGGCGGCACGCGAGTCACCGGGGTTGGCGGCGACCCAGCGGACGACGGCCGAGCTCGGGTCGCGGTAGAGCGACCCGGACAGTGTGCCAGCGGATGCGCTGCTGACGGCGAGGCAGACGCCGACAGCGGTGGCGCCCGCGACGGCCGCCACACCGATGGCCGCCGATCTGCGGCGGAGCGAGGAGAGGATGGCCACGTCGTGTTGCCTCCAGATCACATAGATGTGTCCAAGTTCATGGGAGCGTTCCCAGGACGGTAGCGGAGGCGCGCGCCGCTGCCAAGACGTGGACGCCCGTCGATGGGGCAATTGCCCGCGTTTGTAGGTCAAAGGCTCATGCGGCTCAACGCGACGCGGCTGTCGCCGGACATCCAGGCAGTGGTCAGTGCGAGGTCGGGGCGAGCGCTATGACCGGCCGAGTGCGACAGCGAGTCGGCGGACCGCTTCGTCCATCAACTCCGCCGGGGCAGCCGCGTACGTGAGGCGCAGGTGGGGCGCTGGAGCCTCGGCTGCGTACCAGGGCCGGCCGGGGAAGACGATGACGCCCGCGGCGGCAGCGGCGGCGGACAACGCCACGTCGTCAGTGCCGTCGGGAAGCCGGACCCACAGGTGCAGCCCACCGCGCGGAACGCCCTGCGGGGTCAGCGACGGCACGTGCCGCGCCAGCGCGGACAGCAGCGCCTCGCGCCGGGAGCGCAGCTCGTTTCGCAGGTTACGACGATGCCGGGCCCAGGCAGGTGCGGTGACGAACTCCAACGTGGCCTGTTGCAGCGGCCCGGCGACGAAGAAGTCGTCGAGCAGCCGGGCAGCCCGCAGTCGGGTGCCAGCCGGACCGCGCGCACCGATCGCGGCGACCCGGAGGCCGGGTGCGGCGGATTTGGTCAGCGAGCGTAGGTAGATGACGTGCCCGTCCGGGTCGTCGGCGGCCAGTGGCGGCGGCGGGTCGCCGTCGATGGCCAGGTCGCGGGCGTAGTCGTCCTCGATCAGGAACGCCCCGGCGGCGCGAACCTCGGCCGCGACCGCCGCTCGGCGCTGGACGGCGAGCGTCGCGCCGTGCGGGTTGGCGTAGAGCGGCTGGCAGTAGAACAGCCGGGCGCCGGTACGGGCGAACGCGACGGCGAGCTGGTCGGGCCGTACGCCATCGACGTCGGCGGGCACGGGCACCAGTCGCAGGCCCGCTGCGCGGGCGGCGGCCAGCGCGCCCAGGTAGGTCGGGGACTCCACGAGCAGGGTGTCGCCGGGCGTGGTCAGCGCGCGCAGCGTCGACGACAGTGCGGCCTGCCCGCCGGGGCAGATCACCATGTCGTCGGGGCGCAGCCCCGTGCCGGCCTCGCGGGTGAACCAGGCGCGCAGATCCCCGCGCCCCTCGGCCGGTCCGCGCTCCCAGGAGGACGGCTGCCGGGCCGCGCGGGCCAACGCCGCGCCGAGCGGGCCGGCGGGCTGAAGATTCGGCTCCAGATAACCACCGGACAGCGGAATCGCACCTGCGGGCGGTAACGCGAGTAACGCCTGCATCTCCTCCTCGCCCGGCCGGCGGGGGCCGAGCGCCACCGTCTGCCACGACAGGTCGGGCGCGCTCCGCTGGGCTGGCCGACCGGCCACAAAGGTGCCCCGGCCCGATCGGGTCTCGATCAGGCCCTCCGCAACAAGCTGCCGGATCGCCGCTGCCACCGTCACCGGGGAGGCGTGGTGGCGGGCGGTCAGCTCGCGTACCGAGGGCAGGCGCGTGCCTGCTGCCGCCGCGTCCACCAGGCTCCGCAGATCTTGAACAACAGAATCAACAGCGTTACCGTTGCCCATGACGGTACAGAGTAGCGCTACTGCCCCGGTGACGATAACAGCGGGACGCGGCGCCGGCCTCGCCCTCGGCGCACTGGGGGTGCTCGCCTTCAGCATGTCGCTGCCGGCCACCCGCCTCGCGGTGCAGGATCTCGACCCGTGGTTCGTCGCCTTCGGCCGGGCGGTCGGCGCGGCGCTGCTGGCGTACGCGTACCTGCGGTTCACCAGAGCGCCGCGACCCACCCGGGGCCAGTGGCAGCGGCTCTCGATCGTCGCGCTCGGTGTCGTCGTCGGCTTTCCACTGTTCACGTCGCTCGCGCTCACCACGCAGACCTCCGCGCACGGCGCGGTGGTCATCACGGTGCTGCCCGCCATGACGGCCGTCTTCGCGGTGCTGCGGTCGAACGAGCGCCCGCCCCCGTTGTTCTGGATCGCCACTGTCGCTGGACTGCTGTCGGTGCTCACGTTCCTCGCCGCCAGCGGCGCGGTGCACGGCGCCCTCTCCCTCGCCGACCTGTTCCTGCTGGCAGCGGTCGTGCTCTGCGGCCTCGGGTACGCCGAGGGCGGCGCGCTCGCCCGCGAGCTCGGCGGGGCCCGGACGATCTGCTGGGCGTTGCTGCTCTCCCTGCCTGCCACGGTGCCCATCACGGCCGTGGCGGCCGTCGCCCGTCCCCCACAGGCGGACGCCGTCGTCTGGTCGGCGTTCGGTTACCTCACCGTCGTCTCGATGTTCCTCGGCTTCTTCGCCTGGTACGCGGGTCTCGCCCGGGGTGGCATCGCCAAGGTCGGCCAGATTCAGCTGGCCCAGCCCGTACTGACCCTGATCTGGTCGGCGCTGCTGCTCGGCGAGACCGTCACACCCGCCTCGATCGGGGCGGCGGTGGTGGTGCTGGCCTGCGTCGTGCTGATCCAGCGAACCCGGGCCAGTGCCCAGGTGACCATGCCCGCGTCGGCGACACAACCCGGTCGCTGACCGTCACGACGGCGGATCCGTGCTCCTCGCCGCAGGTCAGCGCCGCCGGCCGGCCCGGTCAGACCGGCGCCAGGCCCAACGCGCGCACGTCGACCGCGACCTCACTGCCGTACGACTCGACGATGCGGCGCTCGAAAACGTCGGCGTCGACGGTGTATTCCTGCGGGCCCTCGACCTCCAGCACGTGCGCCGCCAGCACGCAGCCCACCTGTGCCGCCCGTTCGATGGGCAGGTCCGCGGCGAGCGCGGCGAAGAAGCCGGCCCGGAAGCCGTCGCCGACGCCGGTCGGGTCGACGATGGCGCCCACCCGCGCCGCCGGGACCAGGAACTCGCCGTCGCGCCCGGTGATCCGTACCCCGTTGGCGCCCAGGGTCACGACCCGCACGCCCACCCGGCGCAGGATGTCGTCCTCGCTCAGGCCGGTCTTCGACTCCAGCAGCGCCGCCTCGTACTCGTTCGTCAACAGATAGCGCGCACCGGTGATCATCGCCTCGATGTCGGCCGACGGCATCCGGGCCAGCTGCTGCGACGGGTCGGCGGCGAAGGGCAGGCCCAGTCGGCGGCAGGCGGCGGCACGGGCGAGCATGGTGTCCGGATTCTCCGCGGCGACGATGACGAGCCGGAGGCCGCCGGCCCGGGTGGCGACACCGTCGAGGCTGATCCGGTCGGGCTCGCCCATCGCACCCGGATAGAACGACGCGATCTGGCAGAGGTCGGTGTCGGTGGTGCAGATGAACCGCGCGGTGTGTGCGATGGAGCTGACCTGCACCTCCGAGCAGTCGACCCCGTTGCGCTCCAGCCAGCTGCGGTAGTCGCCGAAGTCGCCACCGACCGCGCCGAGCAGCACCGGCCGGTGCCCGAGTTGAGCCAGCCCGAAGGCGATGTTGGCAGCGACACCGCCGCGACGGACGACGAGGTCGTCGACGAGGAACGAGAGCGAGACGGTGTCGAGGCTGCCGGCGACGAGTTGCTCGGCGAACCGCCCCGGGAAGCGCATCAGATGGTCGGTCGCGATCGAACCGGATACGGCGATCATGCGGACGGGCCCTCTCAGTAGCGGTAGTGGTCGGGCTTGTAGGGCCCCTCGACCGGGACACCGAGGTAGTTGGCTTGTTCCTTGGTCAGCTCGGTGAGGCGCACACCCAACGCGGCGAGGTGGAGTCGGGCGACCTTCTCGTCCAGGTGCTTGGGGAGGGTGTGGACACCGACCGGGTACTGGTCGGTGCGGGTGAACAGCTCGATCTGCGCGATGGTCTGGTTGGCGAAGCTGTTCGACATCACGAAGCTCGGATGTCCGGTGGCGTTGCCGAGGTTCAACAGCCGCCCCTCGGACAACACAATGATCGAGTGGCCGTCCGCGAACCGCCACTCGTCCACCTGCGGCTTCACCGTGATCCGCTCGACGTCCCCGCGTTTCGCGAGACCGGCCATGTCGATCTCGTTGTCGAAGTGACCGATGTTCCCCACTATCGCCTGGTGCTTCATGCGGGCCATGTGCTCGTTGGTGATCACACTGAAGCAGCCCGTCGCGGTCACGAAGATGTCAGCGGTCTCGACAACGTCATCGATGGTCGCGACCTGGTAGCCGTCCATCGCCGCCTGCAGGGCGCAGATCGGGTCCACCTCGGTCACGATGACCCGCGCGCCCTGACCGCGCAGACTCTCGGCGCAGCCCTTGCCAACGTCGCCGTAACCGAACACGACGGCGACCTTCCCGCCGATCAGCACATCGGTGGCCCGGTTGATGCCGTCGATGAGCGAGTGCCGGCAGCCGTACTTGTTGTCGAACTTGCTCTTGGTCACCGAGTCGTTGACGTTGATCGCCGGGAACAGCAGGTTCCCCGCCTGCTGCATCTCGTACAGCCGGTGCACACCGGTGGTGGTCTCCTCGGTCACGCCCCTGATCCCGGCGGCGACCCGCGTCCAGCGACGGTTGTCCTCCCGCAGCGACCGGGTCAACACACCGAGGATGACCTCGTACTCCTCGGAGTCCGCGCTCTCCGGCGACGGCACCGCCCCGATCGCCTCGAACTCGGCACCCTTGTGCACCAGCAACGTGGCGTCACCACCGTCGTCGAGGATCATGTTCGGGCCCTGCCCGTCCGGCCAGAGCAGCACCTGCTGGGTGCACCACCAGTACTCGTCGAGGGTCTCGCCCTTCCACGCGTAGACCGGGACGCCCGCCGGGGCGTCCGGGGTGCCGGCCGGACCGACCACGATCGCTGCCGCCGCGTGGTCCTGGGTCGAGAAGATGTTGCAGGAAGCCCACCTGACCTGCGCGCCGAGCGCCACCAGCGTCTCGATCAGCACCGCCGTCTGAATCGTCATGTGCAGCGAGCCGGTGATCCGCGCACCCTTCAGCGGCCGCCGCGAGGCGAACTCCCTCCGGATCGACATCAACCCCGGCATCTCGTGCTCGGCCAGCTCGATCTCCTTACGCCCGAAGGCCGCCAACGACAGGTCCGCCACCTTGAAATCGCTGAAGTTGCCAGTCATGCCCGCACCCTCCCCCAGCGGCGTCGAGGACCGTTGGAGTCCGGTTCAACGGTGCTCATGCGCCGCACCCGGGCCGCCTGGAGCCTGGGTGCGGCGCAGGAGCTGTCAGGAGTTGCGGCTGGCCGGGTCGACCCGGGCGTACGTGAGCAGGTCCGCCATCGTGAACTGGCCGGAGAAGCGGGCGGGCAGGGTCGGGCGCCAGCTGGGCTGCACGGTCAGGTAGCTCGCCGGGTCGAGTTGGGCGACGCCGATGAGCACCTCCGCCACGATCCGCCCACCCACCGCGCCCAACGAACCGCCGCCGGCCTGGAGCTGCGCCTCCTTGAGGATGTAGTAGAAGAGCGGGGTGTTGGCGTCCAGGCCGAGGCCGTACCCACTGAGCTCGGGGAAGTTGAAGCTGCCGAGCGCGGGCGCCCCGATGTGCGCGGCGATCCGCTGGCCCGACGGGATGCCGAAGGTCAACTGCCGGAGCAGGTCGCGGCCGAGCAGGTTGGCAGACGGCGAGCCGGACGGCGGCGGTGGCAGCGGGAAACCGAACAGCGGTGTCGAGTTGCGCACGTCGATCCACTTGCTCCAGCGCACCTGGCCGTCGAAGAACTGGAACCAGAACTGGTAGTCGAGGTAGCGGCGGGCGGCCCGCTTCCCGCCGCGCAGGTCGGCCGGGTCGGCGCCGCCCAGCGCCGAGTCGAAGAGCATGGCGTAGAACTCGTCGCCGCCGTTGCCGGTGCGGTTGACCAGGTAGGCCGGTCGTGGCTGGCTGTGGCCGAAGCGGAACGCCGCCGCGGTGAACTCGACCGGGATGAATGTCGCGTTCGGCTCCGGCCGGTAGAAGCGCCGGCCTCCGCTGAGCACCGTGGAGACGGTGCCCGGGCCGGCGATCAGCGGGAGGAACTCGTTGAGCACGATCCACTGGTAGTGCCAGGTGACGAGCCTGCGGGCGGCGGCGAAGACCTGCGACTCCGCTGTGCCCTGGGCGCGCACCAGGTCGACCACCCGGTTGTGGAAGAGGATGAACGCGGCAGTGATCTGCGCGATCGGCAGGTTCTCGTCGTTGCGGGGGTCGAAGACGATCGCCTTACCGCTGGAGTTGCGCGGCAGGTCCTCGAAGCGCCCGCCCGACTCGATCCTGAGTTTGGCGGGGTCGGATGAGGTGTACAGCTCCGGGTTCCCGGTCGGTCCGGCACCGTAGAGCGAGTCGAGGTCGAGGGCCGGCGTCCGGGGATTGGGCACCGTGGTCGGGTCGACCGGCGTGCCCAGCGGCGCCGTCGTCTCGAAGGCCAGGTCGTGGTCGACGAACTGCCCGAAGTACGTCATGCCCTGCGGGACCGAGAAGTTGTCGGGGTTGTTGATGCTGTGTTGCTGCAGGTCGGAGAGGGCCTCGGCGCCGACACCGAGCGGGTCGCGGGCGTCCATCGGGCCACCGACGCGGGACAGGTCGATCAGCGCGTTCCGCATCTGGGTCGTCGCCGACCCGAACGCCGGTAACGACGGGAACATCCGACCGAACCGGTTGGAGAACGCGGCCGCCGCCGGCGCCGCGTCGAGCAGGACTCCCCCGGTGCCGGCGAGGAGCGCGCCCGCGCCGACTCCGGCCAATAGTCGCCGTCGGCTGACACCTGGAGAAGCGTTGCCAATTGCCATGTCGGCCACCTTCCGTCCGCGGGCGCCCGCGTGGACGCACGGGCGGTAAACCCGCGAACCGGCAGCAGTGTGAACCCTCCCCTTAGTGGCGCTCTGGAGCTTCGGTGGTGTCCGGCTGGAGACCGGTGAGCATGGTGTCGACAAGCGAGGTGTCGTGTTTGGCGGCGCGGAACAGCGGATGGTCGAGCGTCGATCGGAGGAAGTCGCGGGTGGTGGCCACACCTGGCCCTTCGACGGCGCACTCGTCGAGGGCGCGGGCCATCCGGGCCAGGGCCTGGGTGCGGTCGGGCGCCCAGACGACCACCTTCGCGAGGAGCGAGTCGTAGTCGGCCGGAACCCGGTAGCCGGCGTACCCGTGCGTGTCGACCCGGACGAACGGGCCGGCGGGCAGGTCGAAGCGGGTCAGCTCACCCGGTGTCGGTACGAAGCCGCGCGCCGGGTCCTCGACGTTGAGGCGACACTCGATCGCGGTACCGCGCGGCGTCACGTCAGCCTGGGTCAGTGCGAGCCGTTCGCCGCCCGCGACGAGGATCTGTTGCCGCACCAGGTCGACGCCGGTCACCAACTCGGAGACCGGGTGTTCGACCTGCAGGCGGCAGTTGACCTCCATGAGGTGGAAGTCGTCCCCGCCGCCGACCAGGAACTCGAAGGTGCCCGCGCCCACGTAGCCGACGCCGAGCGCGCCGGTGACCGCGGCGGCGGTCATCCGGTCGACAAGGTGTTGCGGCAACCCGGGCGCGGGTGACTCCTCGATCAGTTTCTGGTGACGCCGCTGCACCGAGCAGTCGCGCTCGCCGAGGTGGACGCCGTTGCCGTAACGGTCGGTGAGCACCTGCACCTCGACGTGGCGCGCCGATTCGAGGTAACGCTCGATGTAGACCCGGTTGTCGCCGAAGAGCAGCTGCGCCTCGGCCCGCGCGGTGGCGAACTCGCCCAGGAACGAGGCCGGGTCGCGGACCACCCGAACGCCCCGGCCGCCACCACCGGCGACCGCCTTGATGATCAGCGGAAAGCCGATCTCCTCCGCCACCGCGCGGGCGTGGGCCGCCGACTCGACGGCGTCGGTGGTGCCGGGAAGCACCGGCAGGCCGAGGCCCGCCATGATGCCCCGCGTCCGGGCCTTGTCGCCCAGCGCGGCCATCACGGCGGGCGGCGGCCCGATGAACGTGATCCCGTCGGCCGCACAGATCTCGGCGAAGTCCGGGTCCTCGGAGAGGAAGCCGTAACCCGGGTGGATCGCGTCGGCCCCCGTGCGACGGGCCGCCTCGATGATGGCCGGGGCGCTCAGGTAGCTGCGCCGGCTCGGGCCCGGCCCGATCTGGACGGCCTCGTCCGCCAACCGCACCACCGCCGAGTCGCGGTCGACTGTCGAGTAGACAGCAACTGTCCGCAGCCCCATCTCCCGGCAGGTCCGCGCGATGCGGACCGCGATCTCGCCCCGGTTGGCGATCAGCACCGACTCGAACACCGTCAGTCCTCCGACACAGCTAAGGCGATCAGCCGCTCGCCGTACTCGACCGGAGTCGCGTTGGGCACCAGTACCTTCACGACCTCGCCCGCACGGTCGGCCTCAACCGGGATCATCATCTTCATCGCTTCCAGGATCGCGACCTGCTGGCCGGCCACGACCTGGTCGCCCTCCCGAACGAACGGGTCGGCGCCGGGCGACGGCGCGAGGTAGAGCGTCGCGACCATCGGCGCGCACACGTAGTGCAGCCCGGCGTCGGCCTCCACCGGCGGGGCCGCCGGGGCTGCCGCCACCACAGCCGCGCCGTCTGGCCACTCCACCTCGACCACCAGGTCGCCGTGCTGGAGTCGGGCGCGACGGACCGGGCCTGGCGTCGATCCGATCAGCCGCGCGAGGCTGCGGACCGCGGCGTCCAGCGGGTCGGCGTTACCCTCCGGCATTCGTCACACCTCCGATCTGTCGGAAGCGGGCCCGGCGATGGACCCGCACCTCCTCGCGGTGCAGACCGGCCAGCTCCGCCAACGCGTCGACGACCGCCCGGTGTACGGCCAACGCGGTCGCACCGGGATCGGCCGGCGCCCCGCCGGGCGGTTCGGGAACCACCCCGTCGACGATGCCGAGCGAGAGCAGGTCGCCGGCCTGGAGTTTGAGCTGTGCGGCGGCCTCGTCGGCCCGGCCGGAGTCGTTCCAGAGGATCGCGGCGCAACCCTCCGGGCTGATCACCGAGTACGTCGCGTTCTCGAGCATCAGCACCCGGTTGCCGACGCCGAGGGCGAGCGCACCCCCGCTGCCGCCCTCGCCGGTCACCACCGCGACGACCGGCACCGTCAGCCCGGCCATCAGTCGGATGTTGTCGGCGATGGCGAGGGCCTGCCCGTTCTCCTCCGCCGAGATGCCGTGGTAGGCACCGGGTGTGTCGATCAGCGTCACGATCGGCGCGCCGAGCTTCTCGGCCAGACGCATCAGCCGGGCCGCCTTGCGGTAGCCGGCCGGTGTCGCCATGCCGAAGTTGCGGCTGGCCACCTCGGCGACCGTGTGGCCCTTCTGGTGGCCGATCACCACGACCGGCCGCCCGTCGATCAGGCCGACGCCGCCGACGATCGCCGGGCAGTCACTCGCGAGCCGGTCGCCGTGCAGCTCCACGAAGCCGTCCACGAAGTGGCCGATGTAGTCGAGCGTGGAGGGGCGACCGAGAGCACGGGACCGTGCCACGACCGTCCACGGGTCCGCCGGGTCGGCGGGCGCGGTCGCCCGTACCCGGGAGTGCTCCGGGGTGAACGGCCCGGCCGCCGCGAAGGCCAGCAGCCGGGCGATGGTCGGCCGCAGGTTCGACCGGGGTACCAGGTCGTCGAGCATGCCGCGGGCAAAGAGGTACTCGGCGGTCTGGAAGCCGGCCGGCAGTGGCTGGCGCAGCGTCTGCTGGATCACCCTCGGCCCGGCGAAGCCGAGGCGGGCCCCCGGCTCGGCGAGGATGACGTCGCAGAGGGTCGCGAACGATGCCGCGACGCCACCGTAGGTCGGGTCGCTGACCAGGGAGATCGTCAGGACCCCCGCCTCGTCGAGAGCACCGAGCGCCGCGCTGGTCTTGGCCATCTGCATGAGCGACAGGGCGCCCTCCTGCATCCGGGCACCGCCGGACGCGCTGACGATCAGCAGCGGCGTACGGGTCTCCAGTGCCAACTCGGCGGCCCGGGTGATCCGCTCACCGACACCCGCGCCGAGGCTGCCGCCGAGGAACCGGAAGTCCATCACCGCGGCGATCAGCGGCTGCCCCTCGACAGTGCCCCGGGCACAGACGACTGCCTCGTCCAGCCCGGTACGCCGACGGGCGGCTTCGAGCCGCTGCGGGTAGGGCTTGGTGTCGACGAACCCGAGCGGATCACCGAACGCGCCGACCGGGGGCAGCTCCTCGACCGAGTCGAGGTCGAAGAGCTGCTCGATCCGCTGGTGCGCGGTGACCTGGTCGTGGTGGTCGCACTCCGGGCAGACGCCCAGGTTGCGCTCGACACGGCGCTGGTAGAGCAGCGCCCGGCAACCCGGGCAGACCAGCCAGCTCTTACCGACGGGCGTGTTGACGGTGGCGGTCATGACTGCCCGCGTTCGGCCGCGGCCTTCTCCACGATCTCCCGGATGCGTGCCTGCTGCTCACGTGTGGTCCGGTTGAGGTGGGCGGTCATGCCCTCGTCGTCGGCGTGCCCGCCCGGGCGCATCTCGAAGTCCTGCACCCACCGCATCCGCACGCCGCCGTCCGGGATCTCGGTGTACTCCCAGAACAGGTTCATGTACTTGAACGCGCCGGTCTCCAGCCGTCGGGCCCGCACCACCCGGTCGACGCGGTCGGGCACCCGCTCGGAGACCCAGCTCCAGACCCGACCGGCCGGGTCGGGGTGCATCGTCAGGCGGAAGACGACGGCCCCGTCGGCGGACGTCGAGAGCACTTCCGTGCTGGCGTACTCGCTGAACACGGAGGGCCAGTTGGGGATGTCGTTGGTCAGGTCCCAGACGAGGTCGAACGGTGCGTTGATGACGACCGCGTTGTCAGTGTGTCCGGCCATGGGTTCACCGATCCGCGAGTCGTTGGTTGACGTAGTCGACGGCGAGCCGGGGCGTCTGCATGATCGACACGGCGTCGTCGGGGATGCGCACCTCGTACTCCTGCTGCACCCGCGCCGCCAGCTCCAGCAGCGCGAGCGAGTCGTAGCCGAGGTCTTCGAACGGCGCGTCGAGCGTCGCCGGGTCGGCCCAGTCGGTCTGCTCGACCACGCCGGAGCTGCTCTCCAGGATCCGGCGCAGGTCGTCGAGGGTCAGCTGGCTCATGAGTTTCCTCCCGTCGGTCGCTGCCACCCGTCGCGGACGCCGCCGACCTGCGGCACCGGCGACTCGGGGTGCGGGACCTCCTCGGTGTCGACGTGGCCCAGTTCGGGGCGGGGTGCGAGCGGACTGATCTGGAACACGATCAGCGCGGTCTCACCACCGGCATTGACGATGCGGTGCCGCTGGCCGCGACGGACCATGAGAGCTTCGTCGGCCGCGAGCTTGACCTCCGTGCCGTCGACACGGATCACGACCTCGCCGCGCACCAGATAACAGAACTTGTCCGAGTACGGGTTGTACTGCTCCGCCAGGAACTCGCCCGGCTCCAGCCGGACCGTGCCCATGAAGCCCTCCGTCGCGTCGACGGTCTTCGGGCTGAGCAGGATCCGCACCTCGCCGCCGATCCGGTTGATGCCGGGCACGTCGGTGGCGGCGACCTTCACTACCGGTTGCCGATGCATGGTCATCCCTTCTCTGCGACGAGCACGCGGAACGGCAGGTCCGTCGGGTGGACGGTGGCCGGGCCGAAGCCCGCCGCGGCGAGGGCCCGGTTGTAGGCGGCGACGGAGTGCGACTCCCCCTCGAAGGTCCAGACCAACATCAGCACCGAGAAGAGGTACGGCGCCGGGTCCAGCGCCGGCGACTCGTCGCCGGTGGTGAAGCCGACGATGACCAGCCGGCCACCCTGCTTGACCACGGAACCGAGCCGTTTCACCAGCTCGTGCACCCGCTCCTCGGAGAAGTGGTGGGTGACGTTGGTGAGCAGCGCGACGTCGTAGGGGCCACCGAGATCGGTGGTGAACATGTCACCGGGCAGGAACGACGCCCGGTCGCGTACGCCGAGCCGCTCGGCGTGCTTCTCGGTCACGGCGAGCACGTTGGGCCAGTCCAACGAGGTCACCGTCGCCTGCGGGTTGTGCTGCGCGAGCGTGTAACCGTAGACGCCGTGGCCGCAGGCGACGTCGAGGATGTCGAGCTCGGCGCGCTCCTTCGCCCACGGCGCGAGCGCCTCGGCCATCACCTCGGCGGTCGGCTGGGCGACCTTCGTCGCATACGCGGCGAAGTCCTCCCAGTAGCTGTACTCCGGGGTTTCGGCGTGCACGTCCAGGACGGTGCCGCCCTCCCGTACGGCGGCGCTGAGGTCGCGCAGCGCGTCCCACTCCCAGTCGCTCGACATCACCTTGACCATCCCGCCCAGGTAGTCGGGACGGGTGCTGACCAGGTGGTCGGCGGCCGCCGGGGTGAGCGAGAAGTGCTCGCCGGTCCGGTCGGTGAGGCGGATCGCGGTGAGCGCGTCGAGCAGGATGCGCGCGCCGCGCGGGTGGATGCCGAGCTTCGGGGCGAGCCCACCGGCCGTCGCCGGGCCCGCGGCCAGGGCGTCGAAGACGCCCAGCTCGACGCCGGTACGCAGCAGGCTCGTCTTCTTGTATGCCTGCATCATGTCGTTGATGTCGCGGCGGGTCAGCGTCACGTGATGCTCCCTGTCTCGAGGCTCCAGGTGTAGAAGGGCGTGGCCAACGAGTCCTGCAGCTCGGTCATGCTGTCCGGCGCGTAGCGCTGCAGGTAGGCCGAGAGGCGGCGGTTGACCTCCTGGAAGTCCGCGCGGGCGCGGGCCGCGAGGAGCTTGTCGAAGACGTCGGTGTCCGCCTCGAGCAGGTGCATGTAGAGGTCCTGGTAGCGGAAGAGGGTGCGCCGCGAGATGCCGACGACGTGGGGCATGTCGCCCTTGTCGTGTTCGGCGAAGAGCTCGGCGACGGCGTCGGCGTGACCGGGGGCCATCCGCATGACCATGAGGGCGCGGTAGGACATCTGCTCACGCTCCCTGCAGGATCGTGGCCAGGGCGGCGGCCAGGGTCTGCGCCGCGTTGTCCACCGGGCCGGCGCTGCGCCAGGCGACGATGCCGTCGGGGCGTACCAGCAGCGCGCCGCCGGTGCCGACGCCACAGCTGGCGAGCCACGAGCTGTCGTCGGCGAGGTCGCCGTCGGGGCCGGCGGTCAGTGCCCGGATCGGGACGCCGGTCTGCGAGGCGACGCTCTCGGCCGCCGCGAGCCACGTGTCGTCGCCGGGTGCGGTGGCCAGCGTCCAGCCCTCGGTCAGCACGTCGATCGTGGAGATTCGGCTGCCGTGGTGGTCGACCCAGCCGTGCGGCGCGCGCGATCCGGGTTGGCCGGTGAAGCTCAGCTCGCGGGGAAGCAGCTCGGTGTCGGCGGGCGCGCCGACGATCGCGTTCGAGGTGTAGCGGTAGCCCATCGTCACGATGACGAAGTCACGATAGGCGGCCTTGTCCTCGTCGGCGAGCTGCCCCCGGGTGCGGAACAGCATCCACGCCTGGTCGGCGGTGGCCGCGCCGACCGGACGACGCTCGGCCTCGTAGGAGTCGAGCAGGCTCTCGTCGGCGTGCCCCTGGAGCACCTCGGCGAGCTTCCACGCCAGGTTGTGCGCGTCCTGGATGCCGGCGTTGACGCCGAAGCCACCGGCCGGGGGATGCGCGTGACAGGCGTCGCCGGCGAGGAAGACCCGCCCCGACCGGTACGCGTCGGCGACCATGTGCCGCGCGTCCCAGGGCTGGGCCGACTCGACCTCCACCTCCAGCTCGGGGTCGCCGGCGGCGATCCGGGCCAGCTCGACGCAGCGCTCCGGCGTGAAGTCGGCCGGCGACTGCCCCCGCTCGGGGTAGTAGTTGACGCCGAACATCCACCGCCCCGGCTCGATGAAGAGCAGCAGGCCCTGGGCCAGCTGGTTCATCAGGTAGATCAGGGTGAACCGTGGTGCGGTGTCGGGCAGGTCGACCTTGGCGCGGAAGATGATGCTGACGAAGTTCCCGGCGACACCGTTGCTGCGGTTTCCGATCTGGAGCATGTCGCGGACGGGGCTCTTCACGCCGTCGGCCGCGACGACGTAACGCGCCCGGATCGTGCGGGTGGTGCCGTTGTCGTTGACTGTCGCTGTCACGCCGTCGGAGTCCTGGACCAGCCCGACCAGCTCGTTCTGGAAGCGGATCTCCGCGCCCGCTTCGACGGCGGCGTCGAAGAGCAGCGGCTCGTAGTGGTCCTGGCCGCACCAGATCGGCCAGCTCGGGGTGAACGCGTCGTAGTCGACGTCGTGGGCCTCCATGACGAACGACTTGTGGAGGTCGGCCAGCGACTGGGCGCCGAGCATGACCAGTGGCGTGGCGCGGCCGGCGCGGACGAGGTCGAGTTCGGCGCCCGGCCCGACGATCTTCATGCCGGCCTCCTGCACGGCCGGCTCCAGGCCGACGGTGCGGAAGATCTCCACCGTGCGGGCGTGCAGACCGGTCGCGCGGGGGATCGTCGACAGCCGGGGCCGACGTTCGACCAGGATCGGCCGGATCCCCTTACGGGCCAGGAAGAGCGCGGTCGACAGGCCGACCGGGCCACCGCCGACGATCAGGACGTCGGTGCTTCCGTCAGACATGAGCGTCCTCCGTGTAGACGACTTTGTAGAGGTGGCGTTCCGGCGTGGCGATCGCGCGTACCTCGCCGAAGTGCGGATGGACCTCGGGGTTCTGCAGCATCGCGGTGAAGTGCTCCTCGCTCTTCCACTGCGCGTAGTTGACGACCCGGGTGCCGTCGAGGCTGGCGTGGATGTTCGCCGACACGAACCCGTCCACCTTGGACATCACCGTGTCGGTCGCTTCGATCAGGATGTCGACGAGCTTCTGCTGGTTGGCCGGCTCGACGGTGAAGACGTTGACCATCGTCACGACCGGCTGGTCGATGCCGATGTGTGCCATTGCGGGCTTCCTTTCCTAGATCGGACGCGCTTCGAGCAGGGCCCAGCCGCGGGACGCGGGGGTGTTGACCAGCTCGAAACCGGACGCGGTGAACAGCGCCTGCCACTCGCGGAGGTCGCGCTCCTTGCCGCCGAAGAGCACCAGCATGTCGATGTCGATGATCTTGGCGTGGTCCCACTGGTTGCGGGGCGGCACGATCTGGTCGATCGCGATCAGGCGGGAGTCGGCGTCGCCGATCGCCGCCCGGATCCGACGCAGCAGCGTGACGCAGCTGTCGTCCGGCCAGTTGTGGACGATCGACTTCAGGATGTACGCGTCGGCGCCGGCCGGCAGCTCGTCGGTGAAGAAGTCGCCGCCGCGCACCTCGACCCGCTCGGTGACACCGTGCTCCTTGAGCAGCGGTTCGGCGTCGGCCACCACCTCGGGCAGGTCGAAGAGGACGCCGGTGCCCTCGGGGTGGCGCTGGAGCATCTTGGCCAGAAAGTAACCGTTGCTGCCGCCGATGTCGGCGATCCGGCCGAATCGCTCGGGCGCCAACTCCGCCGCGAACCGGTCGGCGAGCCGCCGGCTCCAGTGCGCCATGAAGCCCTCGAAGAACCGGTTGGCCTCCGGGTGGGCCTGCAGGTAGTCGTAGAAGCCCATCCCGAAGACCTTGTTGAAGGCAGGCTCGCCGGTCCGGACACTGTGCAGGATCTCCGCGTACGGGAGGCGGTTGAAGTCGGCGCCGCTGAACTGCACCATCGGCCGCAGCCCGCCGATCCGGGCCGACGTCAGCCCCTCGCCGAGCGGCGTCAGCGCGAACGACCCGTCCTCCTGCTCGTCGAAGATGCCGACCGCCGCGGCGGCGCGGAGGATGCGGCGCAGCGCGTCCTCGTGTGACTCGGTCGCCGCCGCCAGTTGGGCGACCGGCACCGGCCCGTTCACGAGCAGGTCGGCGACGCCCAGCTCGGTGACCACGTAGATCACGTTGGCGATCTGTTTGGCGCTTCCCAGCACCGCGATCTGCCGTTCACGCAGGTCAAGTGCCTGCTGCTCGTCGAAGTTCGCGACGGCGGCGAGGCTGGCGTCGGTCATCGTCCATTCCTTTCGTCGGTCACGACCATGGCCGCGTTGAACCCGCCGTAGCCCCTGGCGAGCACGAGCGCCGCGCGTACGGGTGTCTCCCGCGCGACGTCGCGTACCAGGTCGAGTCGCAGGCCCTCGGCCGGCTGGCGGATGTTGGTGGTGGGCGGGATGACGCCGTGTCGGATCGACATCAGCGCGGAGACCAGGTCGAGCGCCGCCCCGCCCGAGTAGAGCCGGCCGGTCATCGTCTTGGGCGCGGTCACCGGCACCCCTCGGGGGCCGAAGACGGCGCTGATCGCCTCGGCCTCGACACGGTCGAGCTCCGCGACCCCGGCGCCGTCGGCGAAGACGACGTCGATGTCGGCTGGCGTGAGACCGGCGTCGGACACTGCCATCTCGGCCGCCCGACGCAGACCCGACGGGCGGCCGGAGCCGGGCCGGGGGTCGAACGTCGCGCCGTACCCGGCGATCACCCCGTAGACGGCGGCTCCGCGCCGGGCCGCCGCGTCCGCGTCCTCCAGCACGAGGATCGCCCCGCCCTCGCCGGGCACGTAACCCGACGCGTTGGCATCGAACGGCAGGAACGCCGTGGCCGGATCCCGCCCGGTGCTGAGCAGGCCGTTGGCGAGCTGGGCCGTCCAACCCCACGGGCAGAGCGACGCGTCGACCCCACCGGTCATCACGAGCTGCACGCCCTTGCGCACCTGTCGCCGGGCCTGCGCCACCGCGTCGAGCCCACCCGCCTGCTCGGTGACGAGCACCCCGGTCGGCCCCCGCATCCCGTGACGGATCGAGATCTGACCGGTGTTGACGGCGTAGAACCAGGCGAACGACTGGTAGGCGCTGACGTGCTCGGAGCCCTTGCTCCAGAGCTTCTCCAGCTCACGGTGGCCGAACTCGAAACCACCCGACGCGCTGGCCGTGACCACACCCATGCCGAACTCGGGCAGCGCCGACGGGTCGACGGACGCGTCGGCCAGGGCCCACTGCGCCGCCGTCAGCGACAACCGGGTCATGTGATCGGTCTGCGCCATCAACCGGCTCGGGATGTGCTCGGCCGCCTCGTATCCGGGAACCTCGCCGGCCAGCTGCGCCGGGTAACCCGAGGGGTCGAAACGGCTGATCGGCCCGATGCCACCCACCCCGGCGACGGTGGCCGCCCAGAAGGCGTCGCGTCCCAACCCGTTGGGCGCGGCCACCCCGACTCCGGTGACGACAGTGGTCATGCCACACGCGCCAGGAGCATCGCGCTCTGGAAGCCGCCGAACCCGCTGCCCACGCTCAACACCACGTCGGTCTGCTGCTCGCGCGCGGTCAGCGGCACGTAGTCGAGGTCGCACTCCGGGTCGCGTTCGTGCAGGTTGGCTGTCGGCGGCACCACGCCGTGCTTGATCGCCAGGGCCGACGCCGCGATCTCGATGGAGCCGATCGCACCGAGCGAGTGGCCGATCATCGACTTGATCGAGCTGACCGGCGTGCGGTACGCGTGGTCGCCGAGGCTCCGTTTGAACGCCGCCGTCTCGTGCCGGTCGTTCTGCTTCGTACCCGAGCCGTGCGCGTTGATGTAGTCGACGGCGTCGCCGGACAGCCGGGCGTCGGCGAGCGCGACCCGGATCGCCTCGGCCATCTCCCGTCCGTCGGGTCGCAGGCCGGTCATGTGGAACGCGTTGGAGCGCGAGGCGAACCCGACCAGCTCGGCGTAGACCTGCGCACCCCGTCGGCGGGCGTGCTCCAGCTCTTCGAGGACGAACATCGCCGAACCCTCACCGAGCACGAAGCCGTCGCGGCTGTTGTCGAAGGGCCGCGACGCGTGCGTCGGGTCGTCGTTGCGGGCCGTGGTCGCCTTGATGGCGTCGAAACAGGCCACAGTGATCGGCGAGATCGGGGCGTCGGTCGCGCCGGCGATCATCACGTCGGCCGAGCCCTCGCGGATCAACTCCCGGGCGTGACCGACGGAGTCGAGACCGGACGTGCAGCCGGTGGAGATCACCGTCGCCGGACCTTCCGCGCCGACCGACCACGCCACCTCCCGGGCGAACGAGCTCGGCACCAGGTAGTCGTAGAGGTGCGGAGTGGCGTACCGGTGGTCGGTCAGCCATTTCCGGCCGCCGTCGCTGACCACGACGTACTCCTCTTCGAGGCTCATCGTGGCCCCGACCGCCGTGCCGACGCTGACCCCGACCCGGGTCGGGTCGGCGGCCTCGAAGCCGCTGTCGGCGAGCGCCTCCCGGGTGCAGACCACTGCCATCTGGGCGGCCCGGTCCATCCGGCGGACCTCCTGCGGCGACAGGCCCTCGGCGACCGGGTCGAAGTCGGCCTCCGCGGCCACCCGCGACCGGAACGGGGTCGCATCGAAGAACGACAGGGTACGGGTGGCCGTACGGCCAGCGGTCAACAGTTCCCAGAACGCCTTGGTGCCCAGTCCGCCGGGGGCGATGACGCCTATCCCGGTGATGACCACCCGACGGTCGGATGTGCTCGTCATGGAAGACCTCCTGGCCGCGATGTCCGTGTGAAAGCTAGGGACGGCCGGTCGAACGGCGCTGGAGCGTCGGTCGAGGGCCTGTCACGAGGCCCTGGCGAGCCCCGGGCGCAGTGGCCCGCCGGCGGCCAACACCTCCCGCTGGAGCCGCTGGAGGTCAGGCGAAGGGTCCAGGCCCAACTCCTCACTGAGCACCCGGCGCAGGTGGTGGTACGCCTGCAACGCCTCGCCACGGCGTCCGGACCGGCTGAGCGCCACGATGAGCTGGCGGTGGAACCACTCGTTGAGCGGGTACGTGCCCACCAGATAGCGCAGCTCGCCGATCAGCTCGCGGTGCCGGCCGAGCGTGATGTCGGCCTGGATGCGCAGCTCCAACGCCCGGATCCACTGCTCCTGCAGGTGGATCGCGTGCGCCTCAAGCGCCGGCCCGAACGTCACGTTGGCGCCCACCGGCCCCGTCCACATGGCCAGCGCCCGCCGCAGCACCTCGGCGCCCTCCTCGGGGCGGTCCGACTCGATGTGCGTACGGCCCTGGTCGAGCAACGTCTCGAACACCTCGGCGTCGAGTTGACCCGGCTCCACCCGCAACAGGTAGCCGCGGGCGCGGCTCTCCAGCACGGTCCGGTCCGGGGTCTCTATGCCCTCTTTCGCGAAGAGCTTGCGCAGGTGGTAGATGTAGGTCTGCACAGTGGTGACAGCGCTCCGCGCCGGATCGTCACCCCACAGCTCCCGGATGATCGAGTCGACCAGCACGACCCGGTTGGCCCGCATCACCAGTAGCGCCAACACGGTCCGCACCTTCGGCGGCGTCGGCGTGCAGATCCGGCCCTCGTGGATCACTTCCAGCGACCCGAGGATCTCGTACCTGACCACAGTGGTTCCCCCATTTCGCAGAGCACTCGTCGAGACGCTCTCAAGCTATGGAGGTGGCGGAGTGGGTCGGAACGACCGCGCGTAGCGACATCGCGGGTTCTTCCGAGGATCGATGCGTGTCGAAAGTTGTACGGCGGATACCCCTTTGATCGCTCGATGCTTCCTCCAGGCAACCTCCACCGCAGGAGGGAAGACTCGCCGGGCCCGCACGCTCCCTGGGTTAGGAGTCACACATGTCGCGCCGCCTCTTCACCTCCGAGTCGGTCACCGAAGGTCACCCCGACAAGATCGCCGATCAGATCAGCGACGGCATCCTCGACGCGCTACTGGCGCAGGACCCGCACAGCCGGGTCGCCGTCGAGAGCCTGATCACCACCGGTCAGGTCCACGTCGCGGGCGAGGTCACCACGCAGGCCTACGCCGACATCCCGCGCATCGTGCGGGAAACCGTCCTGGGTATCGGCTACGACTCGTCGAAGAAGGGCTTCGACGGCGGCTCCTGCGGCGTCAGCATCTCGATCGGCGCCCAGTCCCCCGACATCGCGCAGGGCGTCGACACGGCGATCGAGCTGCGCGACGGCTCGTCCGGCGGCGGGCTCGACGCCCAGGGCGCCGGCGACCAGGGCATGATGTTCGGCTTCGCCTGCTCGGAGACGCCGGAGCTGATGCCGCTGCCGATCGCGCTGGCCCACCGGCTGGCCCGTCGCCTGGCCGCCGTCCGCAAGGACGGGACGGTGCCCTACCTGCGGCCCGACGGCAAGACCCAGGTCACCGTCGAGTACGACGGCCTACGCCCGGTACGGCTCGACACCATCGTCGTCTCCACGCAGCACGCGGCCCACATCTCCCTCGACGAACTGCTCACCCCCGACATCCGCGACCACGTGATCACGCCGGAGTTGGAGGCGCTCGACCTCGACACCGAGGGCTACCGGCTGCTCGTCAACCCCACCGGCCGGTTCGAGATCGGTGGCCCGATGGGCGACGCGGGCCTGACCGGACGAAAGATCATCGTCGACACCTACGGCGGGTACGCCCGCCACGGTGGCGGCGCGTTCTCGGGGAAGGACCCGTCGAAGGTCGACCGGTCGGCGGCGTACGCGATGCGGTGGGTGGCGAAGAACGTGGTCGCCGCGGGCCTGGCGGAACGGTGTGAGGCGCAGGTCGCCTACGCGATCGGCAAGGCCCACCCGGTGAGCCTGTTCGTGGAGACGTTCGGTACGGAGACGGTGCCGCTCGACCGGATCGAGAAGGCGATCGGTGAGGTCTTCGACCTGCGCCCGGCGGCGATCATCCGGGACCTGGACCTGCTCCGCCCGATCTACCAGCAGACGGCGGCCTACGGTCACTTCGGCCGGGAACTCCCGGACCTGACCTGGGAACGCACGGACCGCGCCGCGGACCTCAAGGCCGCCTGCTGAGGGATTTCCCCGGTCACTAGCGCGACGGCCGACGAGGGCGTGGCACCAACCGGTCGTGTGGCAGCGTCACCAGTGACGCTGCCACCGCCTTGTTGACCGCGTCGATGCGGGAGACCGCGCCCAGCTTGGCGAAGATGCGACGCAGGTGGCTCTTCACAGTGGCCTCGGTCAGGTCGAGCCGGCGCGCGATCTGGGCGTTGGTCATCGCCTCGGCCGCGAGTTGGAGGATCTCCAACTCGACGGCGGACAGCATGGCGGACTCCGCGCTCTGCACCTGCACCAGGCTCTGGCCGGAGACCGAGAGCAGCACCGAGCCGCTGCGGTCCCGCGCCTTGTGGATCGCCGCCACCAGCTCCTCACGACCCACGCTCTTGAGCAGGTAGGCGCGCACCCCGGCGGCGATCAGACGGCGCAGCAGGTCGGGGCTGTCGTACATGCTGAGGATGACGACGGCGCTGTCGGGCGACACCTCCCGGATGCGGCGCACCGTGACCACCGGGTCGTCACCGGGGATCTCCACGTCGAGCAACACCACGTCGGGGCGCTCGGACGCCGCCTTGGCGACCGCGGTGGCGGAGTCGCCCGCCTCGTCGACCACGTCGAGGTCGGCGTGGACCTCGAGCACCCAGCGCAACCCCTCGCGGACGAGAGCATGGTCGTCGACTATCAGGATGGTGGTGGCGCCGGTGGGAGACCCGTCGTCGGACCGCGTCAACCTAACCCCCAGACCCCGTCCCCCGCCGCCAACGTGCCCATGATGTCGCACCGTATCGCGGGCGTGTGACGCCGCAGCTATCGTGGCGCCCTCCCGACACGAAGAACGCCACGATCGCCGCGCGACTCTGTCAGTCTCGGATGGACAGACGGACCAACTCACCGATGCCGAGGCCCTTGTTGGCGATGTAGAAGCTGCCGTCGCCGGCGATGGCGAACGACATCGGGGAGTCGAGACCGGTGCTCGCCAACTCCCGGTGGCTACCGTCGCGCTCCACCCGGATCAACGCACCGGTGGAGTCTCCCGAGCTGAGCCCGTTCTTCGCGATCTCCAGCACGACCAGCCGGCCCCGCTTGTCGAACGCGAGATCGATGATGTTGGTGAAGCCGGTCGCGTAGATCGTCGGCTCCTGCCCCGGCACCAGACGCCACACCCGCGCGCCGCCGTTCGGGAACGGGTGCCCGGTCAACTGTCCGATGTAGAGCGCGCCGTCCGGCCCCTTGGCGATGGTCACCGGCACGAACTGGATCGGCGTCGTCGAGCCGGGCGGCAGACCCCACTCCGGCGGCGCCGGAACCTGCTCCTGCGGCCAGACGTGTTCGGTGGTGACCACGCCGCGCCTGTCGATCCGGAGCACGTCGTTGGCGGCCGCGTCGAGCGCGTAGATGTCACGCCCGTCGGCGACGACGGCGTAGGGCTGGCTCTCCGGGATGACGCCGTCGGGGTTGTGCTGCCCCTCGTAGGCGGAGAGGTCGCCGAGGACCGACCAGCGGTGCTTCCCCTCCACCCGCAGGATCGTTCCCATCGCGGCTCCGGCCGCACCGAGCAGGTCGCGCGAGACCGGGTCGGTGCTGTAGCCCATCGCCACCAGCAGTTTGCCCTGCCGATCGAAGGCCAGGTCGTGCGCCCCGTAGACGGAGAAGCCGGCGCCGGTGCTGCGCAGCGACGGCAGGCCCGTCACGACCCGCTTCTGCCAGCCGTGACGGACCGCCGTGATCGCACCGGTCGAGCCGTAGCAGAGGTTGGTGCCGAACGTGCCGGGGATGCAGACGTCGTCGCCGCCGAGGCCGGCCTCGGCGACGAGGACGGTGCCGGCGCGGTCGATGGCGACACCGCGGGGGTTGTCGAGGTTGCGGGCGACAACTGTCAGTCGCCCGGTGGTCGAGGTGGCCGCTGTGGCGGGCGCGGCAATGCCGGCCACCAGTACCAGCGGCACGGCCAGCGACAGCGTTCGTCGCATCGCGTCGAGCATGGGTTCTCCTCAGCAAGAGGGGTTCGGATGCGTTCGACGCTGCCGGCGTTGCCTCGAGGCCCGGTGGAGGGAGGCTCGACAGGCCCGCCTACTCCGGCTGATTCGGGGTGCCACGCCCCAGCTCGTAGGGGGAGTTCACGCCCTCGTAGGCGAGGTGCATGACCATGCCGTTGGCCGCGTGGTCGAGGTTGTGGCAGTGGTCCATCCAGAGCCCCGGATTGTCCGCCTTGAAGCCGATCTCGTAGATCTCACCGGGGATGATGTCGAGACTGTCAATCCACCACGGCGACCCGGTCGCGGCGACCCCGTTGCGGGACAACACCAACGCGTGATGTCCGTGCAGGTGCATCGGATGGTTCTGGTGGCTGCGGTTGACGATCCGCACCTTGACCACGTCGCCCATCCGGACCATCAGCGTCGGCGTGTGCGGGAAGCTGTGCCCGTTGATGATCGGCACCAGGTGGAGGCCGCCGTTGTAGAAGGACAACCGGTCGTCGAGGAGCTGGGTGAACGAGCGGTCGTACGACGAGCCCGTGTCGAAGGGCCGCGAGCCGCCGGAGCCGTACGAGAGCGGGTCGACCGGGTCGCCGTCGTCGACGATCTTCGGCGTCGAGGTGTCACCGGGAGGCGCCAGGACCAGCCCGGCGTCGCGGTTGGCGAGGTCGGTCAGCCGCACCGCGCCCGCCGGCATCGTGAAGGTCACGTCGTAGCGTCCACCGGTCGCCAACCCGAATCTCGGGTTGGTCAGCGGGGTCGGACCGTTGACGTCGACGCCGTCGATCGCGGCGACCCGCACCGGCGTGCCGTTGACCGTCAACGACCGTGGGCGGCTGTCGGTCGACGGGTTGTTGTCGGTGTTGATCAGGCGCAGTCGCACCGGTGTGCCCGGCGCGATCTCCTGCCGTTGCACTGTGTCGCTGGTGCCGAACGAGACGATGTTGTCGTCCGGCGTACGCCACTCGTGTGCCATCACCACGACGTCGCGCTCGCCCGGCGGTGGGCCGTCGCGCGGCTCGACGATCAGCGCGCCGAACAGTCCCCTCCGGATCGCCTCAAGGGGGTTCTGGTGGGTGTGGTACCAGAACGTGCCGACCTGCTCGGCGAGGAACCGGTAGGTGAAGGTGCCGCCCGGCTCCACCGCGTTCTGCGTCGCGCCGGCGACGCCGTCCTCACCGTTGGGCACGTCGAGCCCGTGCCAGTGGATGGTCACGTTCTCGTCGGGAATCTCGTTGTGCAGCGTCACCTCGACCAGGTCGCCCTCACGGACCCGCAGCTCCGGCCCGGGCGACTGCCCGTTGTACGTCAGGGCGTCGATCTCGGTGCCCGACGACAGCCGTACCGTGGCGTTCTTCGCGGTCAGGGTGAAGGCCTTGTTGGGCTTGCCGGTCCGCGGCCCCCGCAGGTCGTCGACGGAGACCCCGCCGTGACCGCCGTGACCGAACGACGGGCCACCGCCGTAGTCGACGTTGTCGTGGGACATCATGCTCATGCGGTCGGGCAGCCTGCTGCTCTGCGCCACGTAGGTGATGCCGGCGGCCACGACGAGCACCACGACGGCGGCCTGCGCGGTGGCACGCAGGGCGCCGGCCCGCCGGCCACGGCGCGCGAAGTCGGTGGCGGTGACAACCCGCAGACGGTGCCCCTGCCAGAGCCACAGCACCACCACCGACAACAGGATCGGCGCCGCGTGGGTCGCGATGTCGTCGAGGTAGGAGGGGACCGGACGGGACACGTACGCGAAGTAGACGCCAACGACAGTCGCCACAGCCGTCAGCTGGACCGGCACCACGAATCTGGGGTTGGCGACGGCGGCGCGCGTCTCGACGTCGATCGGTGCGTCGTCGCGGTTGGCCAGGGCGCGCAGGCCCGGCACGGTCCACACGGCGACGGCAAGCATCGGCAGCAGCAGGAGCGGCATCTGCACGATCACCCGGTTGTCCGCGAAGATCCAGTCCACGGCGAGCATCAGCCCGATCGCGACGCACTTGAGGACCAGCACCACCAGCGCGGCGACGAGCAGGCGCAGCAGCCGACGGGCGCTGGTCCGCAGCGCCGCGGGCGTCGGCCGCCAGGCCAGCCGCGTGGCGAGGATCGCCGCGGGCAGCCAGATCAGGAACAGGACCCCGGCCAGGATCCCGTCGGCGTTCTCTCCGACCTCAAACATGACGCCAACATACGGAGCGGGCGCACCACCCGACATCCGTTGACGAACGGCCGGGGGGTACGGCGATCACCGTAGCCGCAAGCCGCTGCGAAACAGCTGCCGTAGTCAGCTAGCTGCCCGGCGCGACGAGCCCGGTCTGGTAGGCGAGCACGACGAGTTGCGCCCGGTCGCGGACGCGGAGCTTCACCATGGCCCGGTGCACATGGGTACGGGCCGTGGCGGGGCTCATCGACAGCCGGCGCCCGATCTCCTCGTTCGTCAGCCCACTGGCCACCAGGCTCATCACCTCGCGCTCGCGGTCGGTCAACACCGCCAGCCGGCCACCGTCGACCGGCGCCGGGGCGACCTTGCTGACGAACGCGCTCACCAGCCGGCTCGTCACCCGCGGCGAGATCAGCATGTCGCCGCCAGCCACCACCCGGACCGCCTGACGCAGCTCGTCGGGCTCGATGTCCTTGAGCAGGAACCCGCTCGCGCCGGCCCGCAGCGCCTCGAAGACGTACTCGTCGAGCTCGAAGGTGGTCAGGACGATGACCCGCACGGCCGGAAACCGCTCGACGATCGCGGCCGTGGCCTTCACCCCGTCGAGCACGGGCATCCGCACGTCCATCAGCACGATGTCGGGCCGGGTCGCGGCGACCATCTCGACGGCCTGGGCGCCGTTGGACGCCTCACCGACCACCTCCAGGTCGTCGCTGTGGTCGAGCAGGCCCCGGAAGCCGGCCCGCACGAGCGTCTGGTCGTCCGCCAGCACCATCCGGATCGTCACGCTGTCTCCTCCACCTCGACCGGCAGCCGCGCTGCCACTCGGAACCCCCCGCCCTCCGGCCGGGGGCCGGCATCGAGGGATCCGCCCGCGGCCGTGGCCCGTTCCCGCATGCCGGCCACCCCGTGCCCCCGCCGGCTCGCCGCGGCCCCGACCCCGTCGTCGACGACCTCGACCGTGACGGCGTCACCGGCGTAGGTGATGGTGACGTCGACAGTGGTCGCCTCGGCGTGCTTGACCGTGTTGGTGATCGACTCCTGCACGATCCGGTAGACCGAGAGCGCCACCTCCGGCGGGATGGGGCGCGGGATGCCGGCGACCCCCGAGCGCACCTTCACGCCGGCCTGCTCGGCGACCGCGAAGACGCGGGCCAGATCGGGCACCTCCCCGGCGTCGCGGAGCATGCCGATCGCCGAGCGGACCTCGTGCATCGCGTCGCGCGCCGCGCCCCGGATGCTCCGCAGCGCGGCCCGCGCCTCGGCCGGCTTGCTGTCGAAGATGTCGTCGGCGAGGCTCGCCTGCACGCTGATCGCGGCGATCGTGTGGCCGAGCACGTCGTGGACCTCGCGGGCGATGCGGAGCCGCTCCTGGGCCACCTCGTGCTGACGCTCCTGGCGCATCACGGCGAGGCGCTGCTGTGCCTCGGCCAGCCGGATCCGGCGGGTGCGGATCGTCTCGGCGAGCAGCACCACGGCCGCGAGCAGTGAGCCCTCTTCGAGGGTCGCCGACAGGGCGGGGAAGAAGCCCTCGCCGAGCAGCGTGTAACGCATGATCAGCTCAAGGACGACGAAGAACCCGGCGACGACGAGCGCCCAGGTGAACCGGCCGGCGGCCGCGACGGAGAAGAGGGCGGCGGCCAGCGGGAGGGCGGGCGGGATGCCCGGGTACTCGAGCGCGTAGTAGATCATCAGTGCGGTGACCGAGCCGACGAGCACCAGCAGCGGCCAGCGGCGCCGGAAGACCAGCAGCAGCCCGATCACCGCGCCGATCGCGTAGGCGCGGGCGTCCGGCGGCCGGGCGCCGGGCTCGTCGGCGACGCGGATCGCCACCGCCACGACGGCCGCGACGACGACCGCGATGAGGGCATCGATCGCGATCCGTCGGATGGCCGGGGTCATGTCCGCAACGGTACGACGCGTGCACGGTCCGTTAACGCGGGCCCCTTCCCAACCGGAATCCGTCAGCAAGGGGCCCGTGCCCCTTCAGCCGCGACGGAGGGTCAACAGGGTCTGCCCGGTGGGGATCACCGTGCTGCCGTCCACCCGGAGCCCGGCCTTCTCGCCCAGTTCGGCGTACTCGCGCCAGGTCCTCGCCTTGCCGGCCATCAGCGAGAGCAGGCGCAGGTCCATCTGGGTGATGAACATCAGCCGGGCCGGGTCCTCGGGGAAGTTGTCGTTCTCGTCCTTCACCAGGATCTGCACGATCAGCACCTTCCCGGTCGTGCCGATCGCGTCCGCCGCCCGCTGGAGGATCTTCTCGGCGGCGCTGTCGTTCCAGTCGTGCAGCACGTTCGACAGGATGTAGATGTCGGCGCCGGCCGGGAGCGGGTCGAAGATGCTCCCGCTGACCACCTCGGCGCGGTCGGCGATGCCCGCCGCCTCGAACCGGGCCCGGCCCTGCTCGACGACGCCCGGCAGGTCGACCACGGTGCCGCGCAGGTGCGGTTGGGCCTTGAGGATCTCGGTGAGCAGGGCGCCGGTGCCGCCGCCGACGTCGACGACGTGGTTGACGGTGCTCCAGTCGTAGCCCTGGACGACCTGGTCGAAGTAGCTCGCGTGGGTGGCCATCAGCGCGCCGAACGACGTGGCCCGGTCGGGGTTGGTGGCCAGGTCGTCCCAGAACTCGATGCCGTAACGCACCGGGTACGCCGCGTCGCCGGTGCGGATCGAGTGGGTCAGCGAGCTGAACGTGCCCTCGATCCGGCCGGCCATCGAGTCGACGTCGAGCCAGGGGCGCTGGGCGGCGGGGTGGTCGGTCTTGAGGAACTCGGCCGCTTCCGTCAGGGCGTACACCCGGGGTTCGGTCTCCTTGAAGACGCCGCGCACGGAGAGGTAGCGCAGCAGCCGGTGCAGCGCGTCGGGGTTGGCCTTCGTCGCCGCGGCGAGCTCGTCGAGCGTGGTGGTGCCCGCGGCGATCAGGTCGGCGAGGCCGAGCGTCGCCGCGGCCCGCACTGCCCACGGCGTGATCGTGTCGGTCAGCGAGTAGAGATTGACCCGATTTTCCGTCATGGCGGCGAGCTTCGACGACGGCGCTCGAGACCGGCTCGAAACCACGTCGATCGACCCGTTCTCCAGTCAGGTTCGAGTGGGCGGGCGCAGGCTGCGCCTGTCACGGCCGCCATGCGAAGGGGACACGATGGGCGCCAGCCACCAGGAGCGCGGAGCGATCGAGGTCATTCAGGACCTCATGCAGCAGAAGTGGGTCTACGAGCTGTTCGGCGAGATCGGCGCGCGCCAGGGTGCCTCGGCCGCGCACGTCGAGCAACTGAGGGCGGTCGACGCCGCCGCGCACGTGTTCTGGCCGTTCCAGGCGCCGCCCTTTCCGATCATCGCGGCCACCGCGAGCGGTTCGACGTTGACCGACATCGACGGCAACGACTACCTCGACTGCCACATGGGGTACGGGGCTCAGGCGCTGCACGGTCACAACCCGGCCCCGGTCGTCGACTTCGTCCGCGAGCGCCTCGGCAAGGGCACCGGCAACGGCTACACCAACGCGCTGGAGCTGGAGCTCGCGACGCTGCTGCGGGAGATCCTCCCGCACAACGAGAAGTTCGCCTTCCAACACTCGGGTACGGGCGCCACCCAGTCGGCGATCCGGCTCTGCCGTGCGTTCACCGGGCGGCGGATGGTCGCCAAGTTCGAGGGCACCCTGCACGGGTCCCACGACCTGGCCGTCCACAACACCGCACCCTGGTATCACGGGCATCCGGCGGTGCCGTTCCCGGAGATCGGCAAGGACGGCATCCCGCTGGTCTCGGCGTTCGCCGGTGTCACCCCGGCGGAGCCGCGCGACCTGCTGATCCTGCCCAACGACACCGCGCTCGCCGTGGAGTTGATCGAGCGCCACGCGGGCGAGTTGGCCTGCATCCTCGCCGAGCCGGCCGCTTCGTCGTTCCCGTTCGAGGAGACGACGATCCCGATGATCCGTGAGGTGGCGGTGGCCGCCCGGCGGCTCGGGGTGCCGTTCATCCTGGACGAGGTGCTGACGGGTTTCCGGTCAGGGATCGGCGGCGCCGCGCAGAAGTTCGACATTCCGACCGACCTCGTCACCTACGGCAAGGTGATCAGCGGGCTCGGGCTGCCGCTGTCGGCGATCGGCGGTCGGGCCGACATCCTCGACATCTCGCAGACCAGCGGGCAGTCGTGGACCGACTTCGGCCAGAAGACCGGTCTGCAGGGCAGCCACACCGGCAACTACCTGTCGGTAGCGGCGTCGCTGGCCACGCTCCAGTTGCTCCGGGACAAGGGACCCGCCTACTACACGGACCTCAGCGCCAGGATCGACCGGGTCCAGGCGCGGCTGGCCGCGTTCCGGGCGGCCGAGGGGATCCCGCTGCGGATGGTGGGGTTCGGCGACTACATCGGGTGTTTCCAGTTCCTCCCGGAGGACTCCTACACCGACTACCGGGTCTACTCGCGGGCGCTCAACCCCGCGACGTTCATCCTCACGCTGCTGTTGCGCAAGCGCGGCATCTACACGCTCGGCATGCCGATGTTCTTCGCCGGCGGCGCCCACAGCGACGCCGACGTCGACCGGCTGACCGACGCCGTGCTGGAGAGCACGCTGGAGCTCCGCGCCAACGACTTCCCCTTCGACCTGGCGTGGCCGGCGACGTCCCAGTGGGGTTCGGGTTCCACCGAGTGGGGCTCGGGTTCCTCCGACTGGTCGTAACCGCACCCTGCGTCACCGGGCCCGGGTCAGTTTCTGACCCGGGCCCTCCTCATGTGCCGTACAGGTCATACGCAAATAGCCGTACTTGACTAATCGTACGCGACGGCGTGTAGTCGGAAGGTGGGTCCGCTGTCGACCCCCGTCCGACTTCAGGAGGAACGCGATGACGGAGAGCTGGACCGACGAACACAGCGCCGCGCCACCCAATCCGCGCCGATGGCTGATCCTGGCCGTCGTTCTGGCCGGGGCGTTCATGATCCTGCTGGCCACGACGATCGTCAATGTCGCGGTCGCCCCGATCCAGCGCGACCTCCGCTCGACCTACACGGCGATGGAGTGGGTCATCGCCGGCTACGCGCTCGGATACGGCCTGCTGCTCATCCCCGCCGGCCGGATCGGCGACCGCTTCGGCCACCGCAAGCTGTTCCTCATCGGCGTCGCGGGGTTCACGCTCGCGTCGGCGGCGTCAGCGCTCGCGGCCACACCCAACCAGCTGATCGCCTTCCAGGTGGTGCAGGGCATGATGGCCGGCATCCTCAACCCGCCGGTGCTGGCGCTCATCCAGACCACGTTTCCGGCGAAGGAGACGGGTAAGGCCTACGGGATCTACGGCGCGATCGGCGGCATCGCGACCGCCAGCGGCCCACTCCTCGGTGGCCTGCTGATCGCGTGGGACCTCGGCGGCTGGGACTGGCGGCCGGTGTTCCTGCTCAACGTGCCGATCGGCCTGGCCACGTTCGTCGCCGCGCTGATCCTGGTGCCCGAGTCGCGAGGCCGCCGCGGCGGGCTCGACGTGATCGGCATGCTGCTCGTCTCGGCCGCCGTCCTGCTGCTGGCCGTTCCGCTGGTCGAGGGCCAGCGCCTGGGTTGGCCGGCATGGACGTTCGTCTCGATGGCAGCAGCGCTGCCCGCGCTGGCCGCCTTCGCGGCATGGGAGTTGCGCCGCGCCCGGCGCGCCCAGGTTCCGCTGGTGAGCATGCGCCTGTTCGCCCACCGCTCGTTCTCCGCCGGCGTCGGCATCAGCCTCTGCTACTTCGCGGGATTCATCGGCCTGCTCTTCGCACTCTCGCTGCACCTGCAGATCGGCCTGGAGAAGTCCGCCCTGACGACCGGCCTGATCCTGCTGCCGTTCTCGTTCGGCACACTCGTCGGCGCGGCCATCTCCGACAACGTCGCCCGTGCCCTCGGCCGGGGCGTCCTGATGCTCGGTGCGGGCATCGTGATCGTGGGCATGGTGGGCATCATCGCCACGATCCACTGGTGGGGATCCGGCCTCGAGCTGCTGCCGGCCCTGCTCCTCGCCGGCTTCGGCTCGGGCCTGGTGATCGCGCCGAGCGTCGAGATCGTGCTGGCCGGCGTGCCCTGGCAGGACGCGGGAGCGGCCAGTGGCGTGCTCGGCACCGCCCAGCGTCTCGGCCAGGCCGTCGGCGTCGCGGTGGCGGGCGTGGTCCTCTTCGGAACGCTCGGCTCCTACTCGGCCACGGCCGCGGAGAAGGCCAGCCCGGAGCTTCAGGCATCGCTTGTCGCCGCAGGGCTGCCACCGGCGGAGGCGAGCGCGGCGACGACCGCCTTCGCCGACTGCTTCATCCGCCAGTCCCGCGCGTCGGATCCGACGGCCACGCCGCCCGGCTGTGCGGACTCGGCGCCGGGTCCGGTCGGCGCGGCCTTCGACAGCGCTGCCTCATCGGCGCTGGAGACCAACTTCAACCGGGCGGTCCAGTTCACGGTGGGCGCCGTCCTGGTCGGCGTGATCCTCACGTTCCTTCTCGTCTACCTGCTGCCGCGCCGGCCCGAAGAGCCCTGGGCCGAGGCGAGCAAGCCCGACTGGAACGTGACCACCACCCGGCAGCCCGCTCGGTGACGTGCCGCCAGCCCCGGCCCCGCAGATGCCCCCGGGGCCGGGGCTGGCACCGTCACGACGTGGTCATCGACGTCGGTTGGTTGGCCATCAGCTCGGGCAGTTGGGCGAGCAGCTCGTCGTGCCAGGCGAGTTCGGTACGGAGTCGGAGCTCGGTATGACGGAAGGTCGTCCACTCCAGACCACGGATGTGTGGCGCCGCGATCTCCCGGAGCGCCAGCCACGAGTCGAGCTGCGCGGCGAGGGCCTGCCGCCGCGCCACGATGATGGCCCGGAGCGCGTCTTCGCCGAGGTCGATCACATTTTGCAGGGCCAGGTCGACCGGGTCGTGGCGGAGCTTGGTGTCACGCAACGCCTCGTCGCGGTGGTCGATCAGCTCCGCCGCGCCGGCCGCGGTGAGCGCGTAGATCGTGCGGGCGGGCCGGTTGCCCTCCTGCTCGGTCCGGACCGCCTCGATGACGCCCTCGACCTGCATCCGGTGCAGCGCGCCGTAGAGCGACCCCGGTTTGACGTCGCTCCACAGCTCGGTACGGTCGACCTGGGCCGCCCGGCGGATCTGGTGCCCATGCATGGGGCCGCCACGCGCGAGCGCTCCGAGCACGAACAGGCGAGTGCTATTCACGGCATTAGTCCAACACGAGTGCCCGTTTGCGGGCAAGTTGCGCAGAGCAATCCTTGAGTAACCCGCTATCCGCCGTGAAACGTCGGGTCGACGCACAGCCTCGGCAGGACGATCAGCGAAGCCGCGATGGCCCGGTTGACCGCGTCGATGCGCGACACCGCACCGAGTTTGGCGAAGATGTTGCGCAGGTGGCGCTTGACCGTCGCCTCCGACAGGCAGAGCCGCCCGGCGATCTGGGCGTTGCTCATCGCCTGACCGACCAACTGCAGCACCTCGCGCTCACGGTCCGACAGTGTGCTGTGCACCGGCCCCTGCACCTGGGTCAGGCTCTCGCGCGACACCGCCAGCATCACCGGAGCGTCATCGGCGCGGGCGCGGCGGATCGCCGCCACCAACTCCTGGCGCGTCGAGTTCTTCAGCAGGTAGCCGCAGATGCCAAGGGTCAACAACTCACGCAGCAGCGTCGGGCCGTCGAACATGCTGAGGATGATGACCCGGCTCGCCGGGGCGACATCACGGATCCGGCGCACCGTCGTGGTCACCCCGTCGCCGGGGATCTGCACGTCGAGCAGCACGATGTCGGGCTGGCGGACGCGGATCTCGTTGACCGCCGCACAGCTGTCGCCGGCCTCGCCGACGACAACGAGATCGCGCTGGGCGTCGAGGATCTCCCGGAGGCCGTCGCGAACCACGACGTGATCGTCGACGAGCACGATGCGGGTCGGCTCGACCATCGTCGCGGTCACCGGCCGGCCCCCGCCCCGACGGCGAGCAGCGGCACGACGAGTTCGACGGACACGCCCTGGCGGCCCGCCGCTCGCACCGCGAGGCGACCGCCCACGGCGGCCGCGCGCTCAGCCATCGCGCGCAGGCCGGAACCGTCGCGCTCCGCGGCGAGGTCGAAGCCCACCCCGTCGTCGACGACAGTCGCCCGCAGCTCGTGCGGGGTGATGTCGACGACCGCATGGATCACTCGGGCACCGGCGTGGGCGACCGCGTTGCGCAACGCTTCGCGGACGACCAGGAACACCTCGTCGAGCACCTCGGGCGGCACCCACGACTCGTCGCCGTTGATCTCGGTGTGCAGACGCGTCTCGCCCGTCTCGACCGTCGACAGGAAGTTGGCGAGCGCCTCGTCGAGGGACCCGAGCGGCTGGGAGAGGCGAAGATCGGCGATGAGCACCCGCAGGTAGCCGACCGCGTCGTGGAGCGACTCCCGGGCGATGACCACCCGGCGGTCGACGTCGCCTCCGTGTCGTTCCTGGGCGAGCTCGTGCGCCTCCAGGTTGCGGTACGCCGCGCTGAGGCTGTGGCCCAGTCGGTCGTGCAACTCGCGCGCGATCAGCGAGCGTTCCGCGATCTGCGCCTGGTGGACCTCGTTCATCAGGCCGGCGGCGTAGCGCGAACTCGCGTCGAGCAGCCGGGTCAGTGTCGTGCGGGTGAGCGCGTCGGCGACCAGGGCCAGGATCGCGCCCTGGTCGGGCCGGCCACACAACTGCTCCAGCGCGTCGGCCAGCAGGATGTCGGCCAGCGCGACGACAGCGCGGAAGCACTCGCGTGGGTGAAGGTCGACGCCCTCGGCGGGCGCCGTCGGCGGCGGTGCCGACAGCGGGTCGGTCGTCTCGCGACCAATCTCGACGACCGTCTCCCGGACCAGGACGTCGGCCTGCGTCGTGTAACTGTCGACCAGGTCAGCGACCCCGCCGAGATCGTCAGTCGCAGCGGCGAGACGCTGACGGTAGGCGGCGAGAATCGGTTGACGCCTGCGTTCGAGAACCTCGGCAGCGGTCCTCCGCAGCGCATCGTTTCCATACACCATCGCGGATCCCCCGGTGTGTGCCCTTGTTGCTCCCCAGGTGCGGGCACGAACGGCTCTCCCCAGCGCCGGCTGCCCGCCGTGTCGCCCGGCTCCCCCGTGCGCGGACGACAAAGCACTCAGATCGGATCGGCCTTCTACGAGTTGTCACGGCCGACTACTCGCACGAGTCTACGGTCTCACCGCACACCGTTGGAAGGATCGAAGCTTAGCTTTTGGTAGTCACACCAAAACTTAAGGTGAAATCCACGCTTCGCCGCTATCAGCTTTCGACGCCGCGTTGAGGGACCTCCGCGACAGTTCCCCCGAGACCTCGACCCATCAGGAGCGGAGCGACCAATGGTGAGCAGACGCAACGTCATGAAGGCCGGCGCCACCGCGGGCGCAGCCGCGCTGGTCACGACCACCGCGGCGGCAGCGGCGCGCGGATCCACCCCGCCCGCGACGCCGGCCCACGGCGCCCACACCGGTCACGGGGGGACGGCGCACGTCGCGGCCGCCGCCGCCCCGTTCACTGTCCGGATGCCGACACCGCCCGTGCAGCAGCCGATCGCCTCGGTAGGCAACACCGACTTCTACGTCGTTTCCACCCGTAAGGCTCAGGCCGAGATCCTGCCCGGGACGCGTACCGAGGTGTTGACCTATGACGGGCTGTTCCCCGGCCCGACGTTCCGGGTCAAGACGGGCCGGCTCGCGGTCATCGCCCACAGCAACCACCTCGACATGCCGACCGCGGTACACGTGCACGGAGGCCAGACCCCGTCGAGCAGCGACGGGTTCCCGACCGACGTGCTCGACCCGGGCAGGAGCCGGATCTACAGCTATCCCAACAAGCAGCGGGCCGCCACGCTCTGGTACCACGACCACGCCCATCACATGGAGGCGGAGCACGTGTTCCGCGGGCTCGCCGGCTTCTTCCTGATCGACGACCCGGCCCAGGCCGACCTCCGGCTGCCGTCCGGCAACTACGACGTCCCGATCATGTTGCGCGACGCGCGGTTCGCCGACGACGCGAGCCTGGTCTTCGAGCACGACGACTTTCAGTTCCGCAACACGATCCTCGCCAACGGCAAGCCGCAGCCCTACTTCCAGGTGGCCGCCCGCAAGTACCGGCTGCGCTTCGTCAACGCGTCCAACCTCCGCACGTTCACCCTGCGGCTCGGCAACGACGCCGAGGTCACCCAGATCGCGAGCGACGGCGGGCTGCTCGCCGGGCCGACGCCGATCCGCTCGTGGAGCCTGACGCCCGGCGAGCGGATCGAGATCGTCGTCGACTTCGGCGCGTTCCCGGTCGGCAGCCAGGTCTTCCTCGACGACGCGGTGGCCGGGCCGGTGCTGCGCTTCGACGTCAACCGAACCGCCACCGACACCAGCCGGGTGCCCGACCGGCTGAGCACCATTCCCGCGCTGCCGGCGGCCACGAAGGAACGGGCGTTCACGCTCAACCTCAACCCGGCGACCGGCCAGTTCCTCATCAACGGGCAGCAGTTCGACGCAGACCGGGTCGACACCGAGATCAAACGCAACACCACCGAGGTGTGGACGGTGACCAACGGCGACACGCTCTTCGGCATCCCCCACAACTTCCACCCGCACCTGGTCCAGTTCCGGGTGCTCAGCCGCAACGGTCAGCCGCCCGCCCCGGGCGAGGCCGGGCTGAAGGACACCATCTCGGTGGGGCCGGGTGAGACTGTCCGGCTCCAGGCGACATTCGGGCCGTACCTTGGCCGGTATGTCTACCATTGCCACATGATCGACCATTCCGCGAGTGGGATGATGGCACAGATGAAGATCGTTCCCTGACCCTGAGAAAGGTTTCTTGTGCCCTCTGCAGAGAAGACTGTGCAGATCGGACGGACTCCCGAGGTCGTCTTCGCCTTCCTCGCCCGGGGCGAGAACGACGCACGCTGGCGTCCCAACGTGCTCGACGTCGCTCGAGTCTCGGGCGAAGGGGTCGGCGCTCGCTACCGACAGGGGCTCAAGGGCCCCGGCGGGAGTCGCATCCCGGCCGACTACGAGGTGACCGGGTTCGAGCCGGGACGGCGACTGGCCTTCCAGGCCACCGGCAGTGTGGTACGCACCCAGGGCGAGTACACGCTCACACCGGCCGACGGCGGCGGGACGAAACTCACGCTGAAGTTGGCGTGGCAGCCGAGCGGGCTGTCGCGCTTCCTCGGGCCGGTCGTCGGCAAGACCTTCGAGGAGGAGATCGCCGCCCTCGACGCCCTGCGCGACCTGCTGGAGAGCGAAGCGTGAGCCGGTAGTCCTGGCGGCAGCCGCCAACGGATGTCGGGCCCGGAGCCGGATGGCTCCGGGCCCTCATCCTGCCCTTGGTCAGGGGCTGGTGCAGGTGACGCTGCTGGGTGCGGTGGCCCCGTTACCGGTGGCGGTGAAGCCGAAGTTGGTCGAGGCGTTCGGACCCACAGTGCCGTTGTAGGGGGCGTTCCGGACGGTGACACTGCCGGTGGTGCCCGTGTTGACGCCGCTCCACAGGCTGCTGATGGCCTGACCACTGGCCAGGGTCAGGCCCACGGTCCACCCGGTCAGGGCAGCCGTGGAGTTGTTGGCCACTGTCACCTCGGCCTGGTAGCCGCCGGGCCAGGTGTTCAACGTCCGGTAGGTGGCAGTGCAGGTGCCCGGCTCGCCGGTGGGCGGCGGAGTCGTCGGCGGCGGGTCGGTGGGCGGCGGGTCGGTCGGCGGCGGGGTGGTCGGCGGCGTGGTCGACTCGAACTGGCTGAAGAACCTCCAGATCTCACCCGAGGTCCAGGTCCGCGAGTCGTTGGGGCTGCCCGACCCGTCGACCGGGCTGGGGGTGTGATCCCCGTCGAACGCCGCCCACTGCACCGGGTAGCCGGCCCGGCAACCCGAGTAGGCGGTGGTGATGTGGGTGAGGCTGCCCCGACTCGGCTCGCGCGGACTCTGCGCGGTGCACCCGTTGTTCCGGACGAACGTGTCGCGCAGTTGTCGCCCCTGCGAGATGTTCAGCACGCTGTCGTAGATGCCGTGGATGCCGAAGTAGGCGACGGGTTGGGTGCCGCCGTTGCAACCGCTGAGGTTGGCACCGGAGATCACGGTGACCGCGCGGATGACGGTGGGCCGGGCGCAGGCCACCGCGTAACTCATCGCCCCGCCGTAGCTCCAGCCCAGGGCGAAGCGCTGGGTGGTGTCCACGCAGAGGTCGTTCTCGATCTGCCGGGAGATGTCGTCGAAGAGGGTCAGGTCCCGACCGTTGGTGTTGGCCCAGCCGGCGTTGATGCCCTGCGGGGCGACGAAGATCGCGCTGTTGTTCGACAACGGCTGGAGGCCGTAGTAGCCGGCCGAGGTGACGTTGTTCGCCGAGCCGTTCAACCAGTGGAAGCCGAAGATCAGACGGTACGGGCGGTTCCGGTCGTACCCGTCCGGGATCCGCAGGTTGTACGTACGGCTCTGTCCGCTGCTCTGGATCGTCCGGGTCCCGCTGGCGAGTGTGGGGGCCTTGCCGCAGCCGGCGGTCGCCGCGAGGGTGCCGTTGGTGGCGGCAACTGCCGTCGCACCGAGGCCGCCGCTCAACACGCCGCCGGTGGTGGCCGCGAGGAGAAGCGCCGCGGCCGCGATGGATGGGAGGAAGAACCTACGTCTCAGCATTGTCTGGGCTCCTTGCCGTTCGGCGTCTCGTGCTCGTGGCTCGGCGGCGGCACCGGGGGTGTGCGGCCGCCACCCGTCGAGGCCGGGGCTGCCTACGGTGGAGCGTCGGAAGCTGGGCATGCGGCCGGCGCGACATCGTCCGACGACCAACAGTGGTCGCCTGGCATCGACGGGGCCCGGACTGGTCACCGACCGGGAGGCGGGAGGGGAGTGCCCTCGGCGCGTCTTCGCCGGCTGGCTCGGGTGACCGGGAGCGTGCCCTTCACTCCCGGATGAAAGATAGCATGTTATCGATAACACACCGAGCGGTTCGTGGCGCTCGGGCTCACGTCCCGAACGGCCGGGACGCCCACTCGGCGGCCACTTCCCGCAGGTCACCGGTGCGGAAGAGCGGCGGCTCGTGCAGCAGGAAGTCACGGTGGCTGATGTTCCAGGCGTACGCGCCGGCCATGGCGAAGGCCAGCACGTCGCCCACGCCGATCGGCCCGGCGGTGCTGGAGAAGGACAGCACGTCCTTCGGGGTGCAGAGCTGCCCGACCACGGTGACCGGCCCGCCATCGGTACGGGGACCGGCGGCACCGAGCCGCGGGTGCACGGTGAACGGCTGCGCGTGCCCCTTCGCGGCCGGTGTCCGCAGGTGGTGCGTCCCGCCGGCCACCACCACGAACCACTCGCCGTAGGAGCGCTTCACGTCGATGACCTCGGTCAGGTACGCCCCGCAGTGGGCGGTGACCGACCGGCCCGGCTCGATGCGCAAGCGCACTCCCGGATAGCTGTCCAGGACGTCCGCCAGGGCCCGGCCGTAGCCCTCCCAGTCGAACCGCGCGTCGGGGTCGGTGTAGTCGACTGTCATGCCGCCGCCGACGTCGACCTCGGCGGCGTCGACCTCGGCCACCGCCCAGTCGACCACCGCGGCGGCAACCGTCGCGGCGAGCGGTGCGTCCAACCCACTGGCCAGGTGGGCGTGGATTCCGCGGACGTCGATGCCGGCGGGCGGGCGGCGGGCACACCCGACGGCGTCGGCCGGGTCCATGCCGAACGGGCTGGGCCCACCGCCCATGACCAGGCTCGCGCCCGGCGCGTCGACCGGCAGGTTCACCCGCAGCAGCACCTGAGCCGACCGGCCCGTGGCGGTGGCGAGCGCGCCGAGCCGGGCCAGCTCGGTGGGCGACTCGACGTGGATGCGGTGCACCCCGGCGTCGAGCGCGGCGGCGACGTCGGCGTCGGTCTTGCCCGGCCCGGCGTACGCGGCCGGCGCCCGTCCCGGCAGCACCTCGGCCAGCCTGCGCAGCTCGCCCCGGCTCGCGGCCTCGAACCCGTCGACGATCGGGGCGAGGGTTCGCAGCACACCGGGGTCCGGGTTGGCCTTGACCGCGTAGAGCAGCTCGACCGGCGGGGGCAGCGCCGCCCGGACGGCTCGGGCCTGCCCGGCCAGCGCGTCGAGGTCGTGGACGTAGACCGGTCGGGTCATCGTGGCCCACCCATCGGGTTCGGCACCGGCACGAACGGCGCGGCCCGGTCGGCGTCGCGCCGCCAGCGGACCAGCAGGTTCGCCTTGGCCAAGAACGGCTCCCCGTCGAGCAGAACGCGCAGCTCGGCGGGATCACCGAGGTCGGCGGCGACCGCCTCGACGACGCCCCGCAGCTCCTGCCACAGCCGCTTCTCGATTCCCGGCCGCGCGTCGGCGAGAGCCCCGCTGATCCCACCGAGATGGTTGACGAACAGGCAGTAGACGATCCGGCGGTGGGCGGCGCGGGGACCGTAACGGACCTGCGCCGGGACGCCGTCCGGCCAGGTGGCCCACCGGTCGGCGTCCAGCTTCACCCCCTCCAGGTCGCGCAGCAGCATGCGTACCGGGCGACGGTCCCGGTCGAGCACCACGACCACGTTCTGCAGGTGCGCCTCGTGCACGACGCCGTGGCTGAGCCAGCTGCGCAGCACCGCCGGCACCAGCAGGCCGACGTACGCCCGCCACCAGGCGACCGGATCCGCTGTCACCAGCGGTGCGCCGGCGAGTGCCGCCGCCAGCACCGGGGTGTCGCCGGGACGCAGGTGCGGGCGCAGACCGCTGCGCAGGATCGTCCCGTACGCCTCGTCGGGGCCGGCGACGTCGACGGTGCGGTACGCGGGCTCGGCGAGCAGCCCCACCCCGTCCGGCAGCGGCACCCGGGCCAGCAGGTCGGTCAGCGCCACCGCCCCGGTGAGTTCGTAGCGGGCGTTCTTGCGCAGGCAGTTGGTGATCCGTACGTGCAGGCTGGTCTTCACGAACAGGTCGGCCCCGGGGGCGTAGAGGGTTCGGACGCTCGCCGTCGGCCGGACCGGCACACCGGCCGCCCCCAGGTCGCGCAGCAGTGGGTGGGCGGGCGGGACCAGCGACAGCTGCCAGGGGTGCACCGGCAGGGCGCGGTGCCCGCGCGGGGGCCGGGGCGGGTCGAGCGCGGCCACGAGCGCATCGAACGGTCCGGCGTCGGCGGTCAGGTCGTCCGGTACGGCGAGCCAGTGCAGCCGGAACGCCGTGCGCAGCTCCGGCGCGTACGCCCGCCAGCTGTCCGGGTCGCCGCTGCGCCACTTGGGGGTGGGGTGGTGCGGGTGGCCGAGGACCAGCGACTGCTCGGAGTCGACGTACGCGTCGATGGCGGGCTCACCGGTAGGGGTGGGGTCCGCGGCGGGTCGGTCGGCCAGCAGTCGGGCCACGGTGTCCCGACTGGCCCGGACCTGTTCGACGAACTCGTCATTCGCCAGCCCGGTACGGATGGTCAGCTCCGCCGCGACGAGGGCGGCCAGCCCGTCCGCGTCCAGGTCCGCCCACCGTCCGCCGCCGATGTCCCGCTGCACCGGGCCGGTGTAGCGGTGCGCGCCGATCGCCGAGGCTCGGGCCACCGCGCAGCGCACTGTGACGTCGAGGTGGCGCAGCAGCAGCCGGACGACACCGTCGACCACTGTCGGGGTGTCACCCGGCGGGGCCAGCTCGCGCAGCAGGCAACCGAAGACGGTGTGCGCGGCGGCCAGGTCGGCGAGCCGACCGGTGTCGGTGGCCGGCCGGGAGCGCAACTGGGCGCTCGTCATCGTGTCTCCCGCAGGTAGTTCGGGCCGGTACGCAGGTAGTACTTGTTGATGTCGGTGCAGCCCAGCCGTTGTTTGGGCAGCAGGGTGCCGGCGGTGAGCATCGCCTTGACGGGCAGGTGGGTGGCGTTCAGGACCCGCTCGGTGAAGGTCCGCCCCGCCGGGCCGTCGCCCCACCGGTCGCGGGCGGCGGCGAGCCGGGGCACCAGCGCCTCGGCCGGTGTCGGCACGGACAGCCCTCGGGCGGCCAGGGCGAGCAGGGGCGCGGCAGCGGCCAGGTGCAGGGTGATGGTGATGAACACGTCGGCCAACTCGTGCGGGTCGCGCGCCCACATCCGGTCGTCGTGCAGGGTGAGACCGTTCGTGCCGTCGTGCCGCGCGTCCAGCCGGGCGCCGTCGTTGTCCTTGTACAGCAGGCCGACGGCGCCGTCCGGGTGTACCAGCAGGTGGATGTTCTGCGGGTGGGCCTCCAGCGCGATCCCGTGCCGGAGCCAGAGGAAGACGTGCCAGTCGAGCAGCAGGTCCAGATAGGACTCCAGCAGTGCGACGGGCCGCTGCGGGCTGATCCGGTCGAGGACCGTGCCGGCCACCGGGTCAGCGGCGGCGAGGGCCGCGACCGGCACCACCTGAACGCCGGCCAGGTCGCGCGGAAACCGGCGGAGCAGGAAACCGCGTCGCTCATCGCCGTCGACGTGCGCCCAGGTGCTCTCGTCGGCGTGCCGGATCCGGCCGACGAAGCGGGGTTCGGTGCTGGCGATCCGGTCGAGCAGTGCCGCGACAGCCCCGCCGTCGGCGAGCGAGCCCGGTTGCAGGGTGCGTCGGTTGCGCGCGCCGAGACTCGCTGTCGGCAGCGGCAGTTTGAGATGCAGGTACGGGTCGTGGTCGAGTGCCACCGTCCGCATGGAGAGGGTGGGTCGCACCGGGGTCACCGGCAGGTCGACCACCGGGAGCGCGTCGCGTGTCACGGTGAGCGGATGCGCCGGCAGCAGCAGCTGATCCGGTCGCGGCGCGGGCGGCCACCAGGGCGGGAGTTGGCCGGTGAGCCGGACGTCCGTGGCGGGGGCGGCGTACCAGCGCAGCGCGAAGCGTGGGGCGTGCTCCGGGGCGTACCGGAGCAGTTCGTCGTCGCGCAGACCGTGCCGGCACCGGTCGGTGGGGTAGACGGGGTGGCCCTGGTGGGCGGCGAGCACGTCGTCCAGGAGCGCCGTCGGCAGGCCGGTCGGGGTGCTCGCCCGTTCGGCGGCCACCTCGGTGAACACCCGCTCCCGGTTCCGGGCGGCGAGCCGCCGGGCTCGCAGGTCGGCGCGGCACTCGACGGCGAAGTCCCGCCAGCCGGCCTCGGCCTCGGCGTTGCCGTGCGGGGCGAGCAGCGTCAACAACCCCTCCAGGGTCTCCGTACGCCGCGCGTCGCCACTGCCGTCCACCAGCAGGACCGTCGGCGCGGAGCTGCGCAGGGCCTGCTGGAACCCGTCCGCCCGGACCGGTATGCGCAGCCGGCCGGCGGGGTGCGACACCTGCCACCAGTCGGGCCCGTCCGGGCGGCCGGCGGTGAGCAGACCGAGGTGATCCTCGCGCAGCAGGGCGTCGAGCACCCGGGTGAAGACCTCGCGCTCGCAGTCGTCGCTCACTCGACGATGGTCCACTGCAGGTCGCCGCGGAGGGCGGCCAGTGACTGCCGGACGGCGTTCTCGTCGGGGCCGATGCCGTGCAGCACGGCGAGGTAGTCGCGGTTGGTGCCGGTGTGCGCGGCGGTGCGGCCCACCTCGCGCAACGGGTGGCAGCCCAACCGGACGTCGCCGTGGACGGTGTCCAGCCGGCCCGGCGCGGCGACGAGACGGCCGGACCGGTCCGCGCAGACGTACTCGACCCGGGCGTGTCGGTCGACGGTGTCGGGCAGGCGCAGGGCGGCCAGCGGCTCGCCCAGGTGCAGCCGGATGACGTACTCGAACAGCGGCACACCGAGCAGTTCGGCGAGGATCAGGTCCATCCGGTCACCGATGAGGCGGTAGTTCACCTCGATGAGCCGGACCCGGCCGTCGGAGATGACGTACTCGGTGTGGCAGGCGCCGAAGCCGACCCCGAGCGCGTCGAGTCGGGCCCGGAGCTGGGTGCGCGCCGGCTCTGCCGGGGGCGACCAGGCGAGGCTCTCCTCGGTGAAGGTCGGTGGCGAGCCGAGGGCGGTGCGCCACCCGCCGAGGGAGGCCAGCTCGGTGCCGTCGCCGAGGGTCTCGAAGGTCCGCAGTTCACCGTCGAGGTACTCCTCGACCACCAGCGCCACGTCGGGCCGCCGGTTGCGGATCTCGGCGACCCGGGCGACCAGCTCGGCGTGGTCGACCACCAGGTACGCGTCCTCACTGGCCACCCCCTCGCGGGGCTTGACCACCGCCGGGAACATCTCGTTCGGCACCTTTGGCGGGTCTGCGGGGTCGACGGTGACGACGCGTACCCGATCGAGGCCCGCGGCGGCGATCACCCGGCGGGCGGCGGCCTTGTCCTTGCAGAGACGGGCGGCGTCCGGGTCCTTGCCGGGCAGGCCGAGCTTTCGGGCGGCGATCGCGGTGGCCTCCTGGAGGTGGTCGCTGTTGGACAGTAGCGCCACCGGTCGGGTCGCTGCCGTCGCCGCGACCACGGCTGCCGCGTCGCGGACCGCGCACCGCGTCACCGGCACGTCCGCAGGCCATTCTGCGGGACGGTCGGTCAGCACGGTGGTCGGCAGCCCGAGGGACGCCGCCGCCGGAAGGAACCCGTGCAGGACGGCGTCGGTGGGGTTGAGCGCGGTCAGGTAGAGCCGCATACCACCTCCGTCGACTACCACGATGTCACGATTAGGGTAGCCTACCCTTATTAGGCGGAGATGGTGCGGTCTGCCCGGTGCAGCAGTCCGGCGGCCACCAGACCACCGATCAGCACCGCTGCCGCGCCCACCAGCTGTCCCGTCTCCAGCGCCGAGGCGAAGGCGACAGTCACTGCCTCCCGCTCGGCACCGTCGCGGGCGGCGGCGAGAGCCGCGGGGAACGATCCGGCGCCGGCCACCGCCGCCGGCAGCAGCGCCGCGAACCGGGCGTTCAGCACGGCACCCAGCACCGCGATGCCGAGGCTGCTGCCCACCTCGGTCATGGTGCCGTCGACCCCCGCGCCAGCGCCGGCCTTCGCCGCCGGGATCGCGCTCATCACGGCCTCGACGATGGCCGGGTTGGCCAGCGCGCAACCGGCGCCCATGACGAGCAGCCCCGCCAGCAGCACCGCGTACCCGTCGGACGGGAAGAGGGTGACCAGCGCTAGCCCGGCCGCGAGCAGCGTCATACCGACGGCGATGGCGACCGCCAGGCCGAGCCGACGGATCACGCCCGCGACGACACCACTGACGTTGAGCAGCACGATGGACAGCGCGAAGGGCGCCATCCGCAGACCGGCCTCCCAGGCCGGGTAACCCCGCACGAACTGGAGGTGCTGGGTGAGCAGAAAGAGCGCGCCGGTGGCACCGAACGTGATCAGCACGACTCCGGAGATCGCACCGACGAAGCGCTGGTCCCGGAAGAAGCCCATGTCCAGCATCGGATGTGGGATCCGTCGCTCCCACCGCACGAAGATCCCGAGTACCAGTACGCCGACGATCGCCACACCGATCACCTCGGTCGACGTCCACCCGCGCTCCGGCCCGGAGATGATCGCCCAGACGACAGCGGTCAGACCGGCGGTGGAGAGCACGGCGCCGGGCACGTCGAGTCGACCGCCGGCAGGCCCGCGGGACTCGGGGACCAGCGCGCGACCGACGAGCAGGCAGACCAGCACGATCGGCACGTTCATCAGGAAGATCGCGCCCCAGGGCAGATGGGCGAGGATGGTGCCGCCGATCGGTGGCCCGATGGCGAAACCCAACGCGCTGGTGGCAGCCCAGATGCCGATCGCCCGGGACCGCTCGGCGGCGTCGAAGACCTGCATCGCCACCGCGAGCGTCGAGGTGACCAGCAGCGCGCCACCGACGCCCATGCCGGCCCGCGCGGCGATCAACTGTCCGCTGGTACTGGCGAGACCGGCGGCCAGCGAGCCGGCCCCGAACAGGACGAGCCCGGCGAGCAACATCCGGCGGCGACCGTACCGGTCCGCGGCGCTGCCGGCGGTGAGCAGCAACCCGGACAGCACCAACGCGTACGCGTTGATCATCCATTGCACCTCAGCGGTGCTGGCGCCCAGCTCGGTGGTGAGCACCGGCACCGCCACCGTCAGCACGGTGTTGTCCAGCACCACGACCAGCTGCGCGACGCACAGCACGGCCAGGATGAGCCATCGCTGTGGCAGTCGTACCGGTGTCGCGGTGTCGGTGGCCGGCTGGACGCTGGTCACGCCACCGCCTTGGCGCCGTCCGCTGCGGGCCGCTCGACAGGTGCGTCGGGGGTCGGCCGGCCGACGGGCAGGCCGGCGGTCGGGTCGGGCCGGTGCGGGAATCGCCGCTGGTGGGCGAGGCCGAGGACGACCCCGGCGGCCACCAGCACGATGGCCGCGACGGCGACCGCCGGATAGCCGACCCGCTCGGCCGCCGCGAGACCGATGGATGACGCCACGAACGAGCAGACCAGGCCGAACGACGACAGGACGGTGAAGTCGGTGCCACCGGTGTCCGGTCGCGAGTAGTCCATGTTGACCGTGTAGAGCACGACGTTGGCGATGGTGTAGGCCACCATGAAGCAACAGAGCGCGGCGACCGTCCCACCCAGCGGCGCCTGGCCGTTCATCAGGGGCAGCAGCAGCAACGTCGACACCGTGAGCGCGAGGCCACCGGCCACGAGCACGCCACCGCGCCCGAACCGTCCGACCCCGAGCCCGGCGACCAGACCCGCGACGATGGCCGGGGCGCTGGTCACCACGCCGGTGACCACGCCGATCCGACCCAACGACCAGCCGGCGTCGACCAGAGCGGGGGTGACCAGGGCGTACGCCATTCCCGCGCCGACGTAGACCAGCGGCACCACGCCGAACGTCCACCACCGGCAGCCGGGCTGCCCGAACACCGACAGCAGCGCCCGGTAGGCAGTGCCGATCCGGGCCACCCGATCGGTACGGGGAGGCTCCCGGAACCGCCACACCACCACCAGGCCGACCGCCGTCATCGCGACCAGCAGCCCGATCGCCGACGCCCAACCGAACTGGTCGTAGACCAGGACGCAGGCCCCACCACCGAGCAGGTTGCCGAGGTAGCTCGCGGCGACCTGGATGCCGTTGCCGGTCCCCCGGGCCGACTCGGCGAGCATGCGCACCGCGACGGCGTCCACGGCGATGTCCTGGGTGGCCGAGAAGAACACGTACGCGGCGCAGATCGCGACGATCGGGCCGAGCGCGTCGGCCGGGCTGGCGAACGGCAGCAGCGCCAACAGGGCCAGCACCAGGGCGCTCTGCAGGACGAGCAGCCAGGAACGGTAGTGGCCGCGGTGCCGGGAGCCGTACCGGTCGAGGATCGGCGCCCAGAGGAACTTGATGGGCCAGATCAGGCCGACGATCTGCAACAGCGCCAGCGTGTCCAGCGAGGTGCCGCCGTCGCGCAGGATGGCGGTGAGCCCGACGGTGATGAAGCCGACGCCGAGGTACTGGGTGACGTACAGCGCGGTCAGGGTGCCGAGCCGGCCCCTCATGCCGCTTTCCAGTAGCCGAGGGAGGTCAGACGGTCCTTGTCGACGCCCAGCGTCTTGCGCAGGTATCGGGTGATGCTCCTGGTGGTGGCCGCCTCGCAGGCCACCCAGTAGTGGCCCGTGTCGCCGGTCGGCAGGGCGGCGCAGACCGTGTCGACGAGATGTTGCCCCGCGTCGCGCCGAGGCACCCAGGTGACCTCGTGGTGCGCCCGGGCCCGCAGCGCGAGCGCCTTCTCGCCCTCGTGGGCGTACTCCAGCCAGACCGTGGCCGGGATGTCGGCACCGGCGTCGAGCAGGCTGTTCACCGCGGGCAGGGAGGCCGCGTCGCCGACGAGGTAGAGATGGTCGGGCGCGGGGTCGGGCAACTCGAACGCGCTGCCCTGGACGGTCGCGCTGATGGTGTCGCCGACAGTGGCCGTGGTGGCCCAGCGGGCCGCGCAGCCGTCATGGATGGCGAATTCGAGGGTGAAGCGGCCGGTGGCCGGGTCGGGGTCGACCAACGTGTAGGCGCGCTGGTGTGCCCGCCCGTCGTTGTCGAACCACAGCCGGATCCACATCGTCGGGTGCACCCCGCACGCCTCCAGCAGCCCGCCCCCGTCCAGGAGAAGCCGCTGGTAGTGCCCATCGATCGACTCGGTGCTCAGGACGGTCAACCGAAAGTCCCGACCTCCCATGGCCTTGAGGACCAGGGCCTCCCAGTTCCGCTTCACGCACCCCTCCAGGTAAGGTCATCCTTGGTTAGGGGAGGTTAACCTAAGTTGCGCCCCGGATGGAACAGAGGACAGCGCCCGATGACGTACCAGGAGAAGATCGCCGGCCTCGGCGAGCTGTCGTTGGTGACCGTGAACCCCGACCGGGACGCCGCCCTCCTGCACGGCTGGGTGACCCTTCCTCGCAACTCCTTCTGGGGCATGGGTTCCCACACCCTGGAAGAAGTGCGCGAGATCTACGCCTTTGTGGACAGCCTGCCCACTCACCACGCGTACCTGATCCTGATCGACGACGAGCCTGTGGGCCTCTTCCAGACCTATCAGCCCGAGGCGGACCCGGTCGGCGAGCGTTACCCCGTCCAGCCCGGCGACGTGGGAATGCACCTGCTGCTCAGCCCCGACCGACGCCTCGCCCGCAGCCTCACCAACGCGGTCGGCCCGGCCGTGGCCCGCTTCCTGTTCCGCGATCCGGCCGCGCAGCGGATCGTGGTCGAGCCGGACGTCCGCAACCACCTCGCCCTGCGCCGACTGGAGATCGAGGGCTTCACCCTCGACTCGGAGATCGACATGCCGGACAAGCGGGCCCAACTCGCGTTCCTGACGCGCGCCCGGTTCGCGGCGAGACACCAGACAACGGCCTGACCGCCGACGCCCACCGACTACTGGCTGGTGGCGGTGGGGGCGCCGAGCCGATTGTCCAGCGCGCTCAGCTCGGCGATGCGCGCCTGTTGAATCCGGCTGGCGAACGCCTTCAACTCCGGGCTCCCACCGGCGGTCTGCTCGCCCCGGCACAGCACCACTGTCTGCGCGAGGTGCGCCCGGATCAGCGCGGCGGCGCGGGACGGCACCTCGACGTCGGGGGCGGCACGCAGCTCGGCGAGGCTGGCCTCGGTGACCATGCCGGGCATCTGGTGCCCCTCGTGGATGTTCAGCTCCGGCACGTTGCCCGCGGCCAACAGCCCACGCAGGTCCCGCAGCTCGGCCTGATGAGCCGTCCGAAGCTCGCCGAGGAGGGCCAGCAACGACGGATCAGCGTCCGCCGGCCGGGTGTCGAGCTGGTCGATCAGCGCGAGCGCGCCCTCGTTCATCGGGATCAGCAGTTGGATGAAGGCGTCGTCGGTGCCGCTGAGCACCACCGGCACGGTCGGCACCGCAGCGGCCGGTGGGCTGGTTGCCGACGAGGACACCGGGGCCGGTTCGGTTCGTCCCCAACCGTTGGTGAGCCCGACGGCCAGCGCGGTCGCGACCACTGTCACGACGACGCCGACCATCCGACCGGTCCGGACGCGAGACCCGGGACGCTCCGCCATGATCTGCTCGGCCCTCCGTTCGTCGGCGCTCAACGGGCGGCTTGGAACGCGCGGCCGACCGCTGTCGCCTCGGTCCCGTCGCGGAACAGCCCGGACCGGTCCTGGTCCGTGGCGGGGAGCCCGAACCAGGCGTAACGCTGCAGGTACGGGAGTTGCCCGAGCATGGCGGTGGCCGCGGTGAGGAAGGCCGCCTGCTGCTCCGGAGAGGGAAACTGCGAACCGCCCGCGCCGAAGCGGATCAGCGCGAACTCGGTCAGCCAGATCGGCTTCCGGTACCGCTGGTAGACAGCCTGTAGGTACTGCCGGAGTTGGGCCACGGCGGTGGCGGTGGTGAAGTCGGCACCGAACCAGTGCAGCGTGATGAAGTCGACCCGGTGGCCACGGGCCTGCGCGCCGGTCATGAACCTGTCCAGCCAACCCTGCGGGTCCGGCGCGCCCCAGGCGACCGCCGGGCTGCCCAGCCTGCTGCCCGTCGCCATCAACGGCGGCCACAGGTCCAACGCCTGATCGACGGTCATGTTCGCCTGCTCGGGCAGGTCCGGCTCGTTGAAGGTGAGCAGGTACGGCCCGGCGGCCCTGGCCCGCGCCAGCTCCGTGGCGGTGACGTTCTCCGCGCTGCGGATCATCGGCACGAACGTCGCACCGCGCGGAGTGCTGATTCCCGGGTGCTGGGTGCCCCAGGTGTAGTACCAGCCGGCCTTGGAGTTCGCCAACGCCTGACTCGCCCCGGCGAAGTTCCACACCCCGACGCCCTTGCGCGCGGAGCTGACCACCGGCGACGCCGGCGCTTTCGACGCGGGCCGTGCGCTCGGCGGCGGTGCGACGCTCGGGGTGACGGCTGCGGTGGGCACCGCGGACGGCGGCGCCGCCCAGGAGGGTGCGGACGGATCGTCCGGCTGGATCACCACCGCCATGGTGATGGCCAGGACGGCGGCGGCCACCCCGGCGACGAGGGACGGCACCAGGCCACGGGGCCGGTTCACCACGAGGCCGACGACGCTCTGACCACTACCGCCATCGGCGGGCGGGGTCGGCCCTGCGGTGGGTCCGACCGCCGGGCTCGGCGGGGCGACGGCCGACGCGGCGGCCGCCGGGGCGGACACGTTCGGCAGGTGGGCGCCGAGACCCGCCGGCAGCGGCAGCAACGGCAGGCCGGCGAGCAGGCGGTCGATGGGCAGGAGCGTGCTTCCCAACCGGACACAGAACGCGCAGTCGCGGACGTGTCGAGCCAGTCGCTTGCGCCACAGCGAGCTGGGTGTGCCGTCCCACTCGGCGGTCACGGCGCCCAGTTCCGGGCAGCCGGGGCGGGCGCGGAGCGCGCGTACGACGGCGCGGGCGCTCTGGATCTGCTCCTTCATCCGGTGGATCCGCACCGCGACGTGCCCGGGTGACAAACCGAGGGCGTCGGCGACCTCGTTGCGGGTGATCTCGCCGGTCTCCTCCAGCCACCACAGCGAGAGCAGTTCCTGGTCGTCCGGGTCGAGCCAGCGGGTCGCCTCGGCCACCTCACGTCGTTGGTCGGTGAGGCCGAGCCGGAGAATCGTCATCCCCGCGAAGTCGGAGGCGGGGTCGGGCACGTTGTGGATCGCGTCGAGCCCGGCGTCGCGGTTGAGCGCGACGCGTCGGCGCGTCTCCCAGTCACGCACCTGCCGGATGGTGATCGCCACGAGCCAGGACCGGTAGGCCGCCGGGTCGTTGAGCGCGGGCAGGTACCGGATCACCCGTACCAACGTCTCCTGGACCACGTCGTCGACGTCGGCGTGCCCGCGCAGCGCACGCCCGACAATGTTGTAGACCAGCGGGAGCGAGGCCGTGACGACGTCGTCGAGAGCGCGCTGGTCGCCCTGCCGGGCCGCGACGACCAACCCGACATCGGGCAGTGCTCGACCGGCTGACGACATGCGTCTCACTCCTCGTGTGCTCGTCCGCGCGGTGCCCACGCTGGGTGCGCTGACCGCCCTCAGGATCGGAGACTCGCGGCAGCGGGTGGGATTACAGAATTCCCGGGCGGTCGGTCCGCCACAAGCGACGCGGGTTCGCCGGCGGCGCATACCGGGCGACGATGCCGGGTATGGTGCGGGGTGTCGGTGTCGCCGGGCGTTCGCCCGTGCACGGGACACCCGCATTCGGGCGCCAGCGTGTGCGCCGACGCGTCACCAGGTCGCACGGCCGATGTTGCCGAGGCCGAGACGCACCCCTCTCGTAGAGACAGGATCCCCGCATGACACCGAACGACAACGGTCGACCCGTCCTGTTCCTCGCCACCTCCAACGGCGACGCGTTGGACGGACCGGCGGTGACCTTCGACAGCAGCGAGGAGGCCATGCGGCAGCTGCGCCACCCGTTCGCGGTGCGGTCGGCCTCGCCGGCACCGGCCGCCGTCGACGCCCCGGACCAGCGCGGCTGACCCGGCGGGTTCTCCCGCGAACGCCAGGACTCATACTTTCGGTTGGGAAATGGTCGACCTTTCGGGTAGTGTGCGAGGCATCACGTGAACGACATGACGCGGCGGCGAGGCCCGTGCTCGTGGCCTTGCGACAGCGCACCTTCGCCCGTATGTGCGCTCCGGCGGTAGCCGGTTCGGAGACCCTTCCGGTCGATCGACGGGCCTGCGGGAAGGACCACCCACGTGGCCACCATCGTCGACAACGCGACCAGCACCCGCACCGACCAGCGGAGCATCGACCAGAGCCCGGATGAGCTCCTCGCCGAGATGAAGGCGACCCCGGCCGACGACCCCCGCCGGCCAGCCCTGCGGGACCGCGCCATCGAGGCGTGGCTGCCGCTCGCCCGGCACCTGGCACGCCGCTACGGCGGACGCGGCGCACCCGACGACGACCTGGCCCAGACCGCCTTCGTCGGGCTCATCAAGGCCGTCGACAACTTCGACCACAGCCGAGGTGTCGACTTCAGCGGGTACGCCATCCCCACCATCATCGGCGAGATCAAGCGGTACTTCCGGGACCGCACCTGGGCGGTCCGCGTGCCCCGCCGCCTCCAGGAGCTGCGCCTGTCGATCAGCGCGGCGAACAGCACCCTGATCCAGACCCTCGGCCGCTCGCCGACCGTCGCCGACATCGCGTCCTACCTCGACGTGTCCGAGGAGACCGTCCTGGAGGGGCTGGAGGGTGCGCGCGCCTACCGGGCCACGTCGTTGTCCACCCCCGTCGGGGCCGACGGCAGCCGGGAACTCGGGGACACCCTCGGCGACGACGACCGGGCCTTCGACCTTGTCGACCTCCGCATCGCCCTCGGGCCGGCCCTCGCCACGCTGCCGGAACGCGAACGACAGATCCTGAGCCTGCGCTTCCACGGCAACCTGACCCAGGCCCAGATCGCCGACCGGATCGGCGTATCGCAGATGCACGTGTCCCGGCTGATCACCCGCTCGCTGGCCGCGCTGCGCTGCCAACTGAGCGAGGACATCGCAGCCTGAGCCCGGTCAGAGCTGGACGACGTGGCCCACCCGTGGCGGCGTACGACCGGCCAGAACGTCGAGCCACGCGTGTTGCAGCGCCGTCGGCCCGGCACCGACCCGAACGTCGAGCCACCCGCTCACCACGGCGGCGAAGCGTTGCCACGCCGCGGTGAACCGCTCGTCGAGCCCGTCGCGGCCCCAGTCGTGGCTGCGCTTGCGCATCTGCACCGGCGCGAAGAACACCTCCTCGGCGGCGTCGGCGTTCGGCGTCTGGTTGGTGAGCCCGACAGCGATGTCCCGGACGAGCCGGTCACCGAGGCGCCGCCGCAGGGCGGCACGGGTCGAGGGCGCGCCGGACAGGTCGAGGTAAACGGTCGGGACCACGTCGAGGGCGTCCATGTCGTCGTACGACACGACCTCGTCGTAGCAGCCGAGCGACCTGGTGAAGGCCAGGTTGCCGGGTGAGGTGAGACCGACCAGGCGCGGCCCGCGCCGGTGCATCTCGAACGCGGCGGCGTACGCGGTCTTGCTCGACGCCGACGACACCAGCAGCGCCTCGGCGCCGTAGAAGTCGTTGTCGACAACCTGGTCGGCCAGCATGAACGAGGTGAAGAAGAGCGGCCGGAACAGGATCAGCAGATCCTCCTGGTCGCGCTGGTACGCCGGGTCGCCGATGGTCGACCGGTACGCGTTGTACGGCGACGGCAGCTCGACCCGGTGCGGGCTCGCCTCGCGGAATCCGGACCCGTCCACCCGGTCCGGCCGCACCACGAGGTGACCGGCGGGCGGGAGGTAACCGTAGATCCGTTGCCCCACCTCGACCCCCGCCACCGCCGAGTCGACCACCTCGGCGAAGCCCCAGAGCGGCGGCAGCCCCCATTGCGGTCCGAGCCCCTGGGCGGCCGGCGGGAAGAACTGCCAGTAGCGCATCGCGTCACCGAGCACCGCGTAGGTCACGTTGTTGGCGGTGAGGCCGACGCGGTCCACGCGCAGCAGCGCCTCGCCGTCGGCCACGGCGGGGATGGGGCCATCGACGAGCGCGGTCTTCCCGAGGTCGTCCCGAGCCACCGCGAAGGTCCATGAGTCAGCCATGAGGTGACGCTAGACAGCCCTGCAATCGGAGACAAGTGCACTGCGAGTGCAAAATCCCACTGCTCGCTCAGGAGCCGGCGGCGGCGAGGCCGCGCAGGTGCGCGAGCGGCAGGTGCGGTGGCCGCCACTCCACGAACAGGGCGGTAGCGTCATCCTCCAGCTGGTCGTCCTGGTAGCCGACGACCGCGCGGACCAGCCGACGCATCGTCTCCGGGCTGGGCAGCCCGTCGTTGAGGGCGCGGTTGACGAAGTCGACGAGCCGGTCCAGTCCGAACTGCTCACCCTGCGCGCTGCGGGCGTCGGTGATGCCGTCGGTGTAGGCGAGCAGGCGGTCACCCGGGTGCAGATTCTCCACGTGCACTCGCGGTCGGCGAGCGGACAGGTGACCCAGCCCCAGCGGCAGAGCCGTCGGCCCCGGAAGTTCCCGGACGGCCTTGCCGTCACGCAGCAGCATGGCACCGGGATGCCCCGCGTTGATCATGCTGAGGTGGCCGGTCCGACGGTCCAACTCGATCAGCAACCCGGTGGCGAAGAAGTTCGGATGCTCGGACCGCACCCACCGGTCGATGCTGATCGCCGTGTCGACCAGGTCGAGGCCGCATCGACGGGCGTTGCGGTACGCGCTGACCACCAGCGAGGCGAGGGTGCTCGCCTTGATGCCGTGCCCGCAGGTGTCGAAGAGCCCGACGCTGAGCACGTCATCGTTCAACGCGTAGTCGAAGATGTCGCCGCCGACGTCGTAGCACGGTTCAAGGATGGCGGTGACCACCAGGTCGTCGGTGGCGAAGGTCAGCGGTGGCAGCAGACCCCACACGATCTCGGCCGCGACCTGCATCGGCATCCGCCGCCGCATCCGCTCGACCACGTCACCGTAGGACCGGCGGTTGACCAGGATCTGGGCGACGTTGACCGCCACCTCCAGGGCCGGGCCGTCCATCGTCTCGTCGGCGGCGGCCGGCGAGACGATCTCCAGTACGCCCATCCGCTCGCACCCGAGCAGCAGTGGCACCCACACCCGATCCGGACTGTCGGGCGCGCGCTGGATGTCGAGGGTGGTGAAGGCCCGGCCGGCGAGCGTCGTCTCGATCGGCAACTGGTCCCGGTCGAGACCCGCGCCGAGCAGCGGGACGAGGAGGGTCTGCTTGTAGTCGGCCAGATAGATCACGATCTCGCTGGCACTGATCATGGGCGCGGCCCGGGCCACCAGCCGCGACACCTCGTCCGGACCGCCCTGGGGCGCGTTGAGCTGCAACCAACGCACCACCTCGCCGACGTCGGCCACGCTCCACCTCCCCCTGTCCTCCCCGATCGCAGGAGCACGTAGTGCGAGCGGTGAGGCTACCTCGCCCCGCCGCGGTTCTCGTCGGCCGATCGTCCGCGCCTGACCGGTGGCCCACCTTTCACCCCACCCGCCCCATCTATCTCGCTGGTTTTGCGTTTTTTGCGAAGTACTCGTGCAAAAGTCCGATAAGCAAGACCCCTGTGGATGGTGCGGCCTCCAGCCGCCGCACAACTGGCGTCTGGTGAGATGCCTTCGCGAAAGGGCACGTCGTGACAACCAAACTATTCAGCCATCCGGGACGCGCGGCCATGTCCGCACTGGCGGCCGTCGCCGCCAGCGGCACCGCCGTCGCCGTACTCATCTTCAGTGGTACCGGGGCGAGGGCCGCCGAAGCACCGGTCGACCTCGGCACGGCGGCGAACTTCTCCGTGCTGGCCGGCACCACGGTCACCAACACCGGGCCAACATTCCTCGCCCAGAGCCTCGGCGTCAGCCCCGGTAACACCGCGCCCGGCTTCCCGCCCGGCATCGTCGGCGGTGAAATCCACCTCGGCGACGCCGTCGCCCTGCAGGCCAAGAACGACCTGACCACCGCCTACAACGACGCCGCCGGCCGGACTCCGTTCACCAACCTGCCGGCCGAGCTGGGCGGCACCACGCTGCTCCCCGGGGTCTATCGGATCGGTGCCGCGCAGCTCACCGGCACCCTGACGCTCGACAGTCAGGGTGACCCGGCGGCGGTGTTCATCTTCCAGATCGCCTCGACGCTCGTCACCGCGCCCAACAGCAGCGTCGTGTTCATCAACGGGTCCTCGCCCTGCAACGTCTACTGGCAGGTGGGCAGCTCGGCCACGCTCGACACCGGCACCCGGTTCATGGGCAACATCCTGGCCCAGACCTCGATCACCATGAACACCGGAGCCACCCTCCAGGGCCGGGCTCTGGCGCAGACCGGCGCCGTCACCCTCGACACCAACACCATCAACGCCCCCGTCTGCCTCCAGCCGACGGGAACGCCCACCCAGACACCAACCGGCACCCCGACCGGCCAGCCCACGGGCACGCCGACCGGCACACCGACCGGGCAGCCCACAGGTACGCCGACCGGGCAGCCCACGGTCACACCGACCGGGCAGCCCACGGCGCGGCCCACCCGCACAGCGCTGCCCGTGACCGGCAGCAGCGGCGGTGAAGCCCTGCTGCCCGTCCTGACCGGCATCGGCAGCGTCGCCGTCGCCACCGGCGCGGCCCTGCTGTTCCTCTACCGACGCCGCAGGTCTGAGTCCTGACCGATGCGCCCCGGCGGCGGTGACTCACCCGCCGCCGGGGCAGCACCACCGGTGCTCATCCGTGCCGGTTGCCTGATGGTGGGGCCTCGACCATCGCGCTGAGGAGCGCGGACAGCGGCACGGCGGCGAATCCCACCCGCGCGTCACTCGCGCCGTACGGCACCCACAGCTCACCGTCGTGCACGAGCGCGCCGCAGGAGTAGACGACGTTCGGCACGTACCCGTCCCGGTCGTCCTCGTCGGGTGCGAGAAGCGCGCCGGGCAGGTGGGCGACGACCCGCTCCGGGGTGTGCAGGTCGAGCAGGAGCGCACCGATGGCGTACCGACGCATCGGCCCGACACCGTGGGTGAGCACGAGCCAGCCGACGTCGGTCTCGATCGGTGATCCGCAGTTGCCGACCTGGATCAACTCCCAGCTCTCGCCCGGTGCGTGCAGCGGGGTCGGTGCCTGCCAGCGGTGCTCGCCGTCCAGAGCGGTCAGGCCGATGGTCTCGCCGTCGGCACGGCACAGTGCCAGGTGCCGACCGCCGACGGTGCGCGGGAACAGCGCCAGCCCCTTGTTCCGGGCACCCGGCCCGCGCATCGGAGTCATCTCGAACCGGCGCAGGTCGTCGCTGGCCAGCGCGCGGGTGGCGATGGTCCGGCCGTCGTAGGCGGTGTAGGTGGCCCGGTACACCGGCCCGGATTCGTCGACGAAGCGGACGAACCGGGCGTCCTCCATGCCGTTGCTCTCCGCCGGGGTGGCTGGCCACAGCACCCGTTGGTGCAGGACCGTGTCCGCGGGGAAGGCCGTGGCGTAGCTACCGGCGTTGGTACGACGCAGTTGTTCGACGGTCCCCAACCCGGTGCTGCGGGAGAGCAGATCCGGTGGCAGGTTGCCGAGCACCCGCTCGAAGGCGACCTCGTCGTACCACTCGGGCAACGCGTCCAGCACCGTGGCTGCGACCTCGTTGTCGCAGTCCTTCTCGGCCAGGCCGGCAACGAGCAGGTCTCGGCGGTACCGTACGCCCGTCCGTTGCCCGACGGCCAACGGCCCGGTCCGATCGGCGATCGTGAGCCGGTCCCCCGGTCCGACGATCGCGGAGGCGAAACCGATCGAGGACACGTGGCCCTCCCCGATCTGGCGCAGGCTGATGGCGACGCGCAGCTGCCCGGGGCCGAGATCGGTCTGGTCCGGGTGGGCCACCATCGATGGGTTGCACAGGGCGGCGGCCTCGACGGCGTACTCGTGGCTGAAGTAGGCGCCCACCAGCAGCCGGCTGTTCGGCGAGAGGTCGCGGGCCTGCGCGGCGCGGTGCCGGACCAGGTCGTAGTGGTGGTGGAAGGTGCCGGCCAGGTCGCGGTGCCGGGCGCCGAACCGGTCGAGGGTGTCCCGCAGCAGCCGGGCGGTCTCCTCGTCGTCGAGGTGCGCGACCCGGTCGATGAGCGCCTGCGCGCGGGTCCGTACCACAGCGGCGTCCTCGCCCGGGACGAAGAGCTTGACGATGACGCGGCGTGGGTCCGGGGTGAGGGTGACGTCCTGCCGGACGGCCAGACTCCGGGTCACGACCACCGCCGGGCGTGCTGCAGGGTGGAGACGAGCGCGAGGGTGGACTCGGCACCCTGGTTGAGGTTGGGCCCGTGCGAGGTCAGCCCGTCGTAGCCACCGCCGGTCGCGGGATCCCACATCGGCGTGCCGAGGTCGTTGTCGCCGAGGAACCACCCGACCGCCTGCCGCACCCCGTCGTCCCACACCGGGTCGCCGGTGACCACGGCCGCCGTGGCGCAGGCGTCGGCGAAGGCGGCGACCTCGATCGGCTGCTGGTCGTGGTGCAGCCGTACGGCGCCGCGCCGCCAGCCCCCGGCGGGTACGACAGACAGCCGGCCATCGCGGAGCTGGACATCGCGCAGCCAGGTCAACATGCGCAGGCCGTCGTCGAGGGGCGGGCCACCCTCGCGAAGCTGACTCGCGGCGATGACCACTTCGGCGAGGGCGGCGTTGGCGTACGTCAGCTCCTGCCGGGGCCACGGCCACCCGCGATCGGGGGCCGGCGGGCCGATCGTGCTGGCCGCGTCCGCCAGCAGGGACGCGGCGGCGACGTGGCCGGGGTGACGACGAAGCACCTCGGCCGCGCCCAGACCGGCGAAGGCCATCGTGTGCGGGGCCTTCGTCCGCCGGGTGGCGCCCCGGCTGAAGGCGACAAGCGCCTCCTCGCGTACCCATGCGGCGGGGCTGCGGGCGACGGCCGTGCCCAGGCCCCACAGAGCTCGACCCCACCAGTCGCCGAGCCCTGGTTCGTCGACCCAACGCCGGTCGTGCCCGAGCCGGTTGCGGAACGCGCCGCCGTCGTCCTGCGCGTGGGTCAGGAACGCGAGGTACCGCTCCGCCAGCCGGAGCAGTTCCTCGCTCGGCTCCGGCTCACGGCTGACGACCACCAGGCCACGCGCCACGTCGTCGGTGCAGTAACCATGCTCACGCCGGACGATGGCGTGCCGTGCGTGCTCGAACAGACCGGTGTCGTCGCTCAGCCGAGCCAGGTGCGCGAAGCTCGGCGCGGGTGCCGTCACCCAGCGCCCAACCGTCGAGGTCCGGGGGCGCCCGGTGGTCGCCGTCACGCCGGCACGGCGCTGACGGCGGGAGAGCGGGCCTCGACGAGCTCGTCGGCGAGGGCGCCGTAGCGGGCCGCTACCGCAGGCCAACGCAGGTGCGCGGCCAGCGGACGCACCCGCCCGGCCAACCGGGCGGCCAGGCCCGGTTCGATCAGGACCCGTCGGATCGCCTTGGCCAGTGCCGCCGGGTTCTGGTGGGGTACGACCAGACCGGGCCCACCGGTCAGCAGTTCGACGGCGTGCGGGAACGCCGTCGCCACGACGGGCACCCCGGCGGCCACCGCTTCGATGAGTACGCCGGAGGTGACCTGTTCGCGGGAGTCGTAGGGCAGGACGACCACGTCCGCGGAGCGGATCAGGCGGCCCAGCGCCTCCTGGTCGTGGTAGACGTCCTGGTAGTCGACGGCGTGCGCGACGCCCAGCTGGGCACCGAGCTGGTGCAGCCCCGCCCGGTACGCCTCACCGTGGTGCTCGATCACCTTCGGGTGGGTCCGCCCGGCCACCGTGTAGGTCGGAGTCGGTTCCAGGTCCTGCAACCGCGCGAGGGCCCGCAACGACCACTCGATGCCCTTGCCCGGCCCGAGCAGACCCCAGGTCAGCAGGTGCGGGCGGGTACGCCTGTCGACGGGTACACCGGCAAGCTCGGCCGCGCCGTGCGGAATCACCGTCACCTTGCCCGCCGGCACGGCGTACCCGACGAGCAGCCGGTCGCGGGCTGTGTCGGTCATCGTGACCACCGCTCCGGCGGTCGCCACGATCTGCTCCAACAGGGATTTCTGCCGAGCCGAGGGCTGACGGAGCACGGTGTGCAGAACCACGATGCTCGGCACGCTCAGCCGCCGCAGCAACGGCAGGACCTCCTCGCCGTCGGCGCCGGGGTAGATGCCGTACTCGTGCTGGACGATCGCCACGTCGTACGCGTTCAGCGCGGCCGCCGCCTCCCGCCAGCCGGCCGGGTCACGCGCCGACCAGGTGTGCACCACCCCGGGCGCGGGCCGCTGGTCGTCGCCGTGATCGGTGACGCGGACGATGCCACCAAGGGTGCCGTCGGCAGTCAGCTGAGCGGCGAGGGACGCGTTGAAGGTGGCCAGTCCGCACCGGGTCGGTGGGTGGGTGCTGAGGAATCCGTAGCTGGGCATGTACGTCGGGCCTTCCGGTAGTCGGCCACCGCAGGAGTACGCGGTGAGCCTCACGCGGGAACGGCGCACGCCGGTCAGCGTGTGTGACCGGCGGAACGGAGAGCGGTGCGGCTCAGTCAGGTGAGGAGGAGCTTGTCGTAGACGGCGAGATAGTCGGTGACCATCCGTTCCGCGCTGAAGCGCTCCAGAGCCCGCGCCCGACACTTCACCCGGTCGAGGTCGGCAGCCTGGCTGATCGCCTCGACGGCCTGGTCGACGGTGGAGACGAGGAGACCCGTCACTCCCTCGTCGACGACCTCGGGCATGGACCCCCGCCGATAGGCGACGACCGGCGTGCCACAGACCATCGATTCCACCACCGACAGCCCGAACGGCTCGTCGAAGGCGATCGGGTGCAACAGCGCGGTGCTGCCACCCAGCACCTCGGCACGCCGTCGCGGGCCCACCGACCCGAGGAAGACGACCTGGTCGCCGTCGATGTGCGGGGCGACCTCTTCGGCGAAGTACCGCTCGTCCTGCACGATCCCGCAAATCGTCAGGGTTCGGCCGGCGCGGCGGGCGATCTCGATCGCGGTGTGGGTGCCCTTGTCCCTGTGGATCCGGCCGAAGGCGGCCAGCCCAGGACCGGCCTCGCTGGTGAACGGCAGGCCGGCGACGTCGACGCCGTGATACACAGTGGCCACGTAGTCGAGCTCCGGCGCCCGGTCGGCGTCGGAGATCGACACGTACGACGAGCGGGCGCGGCCATAGGCGGGCAGGATCCCCGCCCCGGAGAAGCCGTGCACTGTGGTCAGCAGCGGCGCGCGGCAGTGTTCCGCGAACGCCAGCGGCAGCCAGTCCAGGTGACTGTGCACCACGTCGAACTGCGCCGAACGGGCCATCGCGTGGGAGACGTGCATCGCCTCCCACACCCGACCGTCCAGGTCCGGGTCGTCCGCGTACCCCCGTGGGCAGACGCCGTCGAGCTGGGCGGAGGTGACGGAGTCCAGTGTCGCGAAGAGCGTCACGTCGATCCCGCGCCTGACCAGCCCCTCGGCGAGCAGGCCGGTCACCTGCTCCCACGGGCCGTAGTGGTGCGGGGGCGTACGCCAGGCGACCGGTCCGAGCAGCGCAATCCTCAAGGGGAGGACGCGTCGACGAGATCAGCTGGGTTGAGGTTCAGGGTGGCGAGCAGCCCGGTGTGCTTGGCCGGGTCGACGCGCTCCGGCAGCTCGCGCTCGACCCAGTCGGCCCGTGCCTGCTGCCCCCGGTCGCGAAGTGCGGTGACGATCCTGTCTCTGGCGATCCTCATCTGGTGCTCCCCTGGTTGAGGTGTTTAAAACGATCATTCGCACGGACAGTGGTGTGCACGCGCGGTCGGATCCGGACCACCAACCGTTCCAACCGCGACGACGGGCGGAACCGACGGCCGGGATGTGGTCGGCGATCGGTCAACACGACCAGCGAGTCGCGGCGACGGGGATGACGTTCGGTAACGCCCCTGATGGGCTGGTGGCGACGGCGTCTGACGGCCACCGGGGCCCCGGGCGACATGTCCACCGTACGCCTCGTGACGTGGGGCTGCACACGCACGGGCAGTCGGGGCGCTCGGAAGGTGCCACCCGGCGGGATGGATCCGGCACCTCAAGGAGGCTGTCCCAGCGGCTTTGCCCGAGTTACTGCCGGAATCTCACTAGCATGAGGGTCCGGAGCACGTAGGCGGGCACCTGATGACGACCGACCAAGCGGTAGGGCTGACCCGCGAGGATGAGGGGCCCCAGCGGGCGACCCTGCTGGAGCTCTTCCTCGATCTGGTGTTCGTCGCCGCGCTGGCCCTGACGTCACGGACACTGGCACAGCGTCTCGACTGGGTCGGCGTCTTCGAGACCGTGGTGCTGTTGACGGCCATCTGGTGGGTCTGGGCGGCTAGCGCGCTGGCTACCGAACTCCAACACCTCAACCGATCCTCGATCTTCGCTGTGACGCTCTGGGTCATGTTCGGAACGATCCTGATGGCCGGGGCGCTGCCCGGCGCCTTCGCCGAGCACGGCCTGATCTTCGCGGGCGCGTACGTGGCGGTCCAGGTGGGACGCGGCACCTTTCTCGTCGTCGCGCTGGGCGGCCGGATGGAGCAGCAACGCTCCAGTCGGTTCATGTTCTGGTTCGCGGTGTCCGCCGTACCGTGGCTCGTCGGCGCCTTCGTCAGCGGCCCGGCCCGGGGCCTGCTGTGGACCGCTGCGCTCGCCGTCGACTACGCGGCCGCCTGGCTTCGTTACCCCACTCCGCGGATCGGTCGCCTACCCACACCTCACTACGCGGTGGCGGCCGACCACTTGGCGGAGCGTTACCAGCAGATCTTCACGCTCGCTCTCGGCGATCTCATCCTCGTCATCACCCTGACCTACGCCACCCACGACCTGACCATCGAGCGGACGGCGGCACTCCTGGTCGGGTTCGCCGCGACCGTCCTCCTGTGGCAGATCTACGTCCACCGCGCCGGGTCCCTGCTGAAAGCCGCCATCGAGGCTTCCCGGGACCCGGGTGGGTTCGTACGGTCCGCGCCCAACACCCACCTACTCATGGTGGGCGGCGTCGTGGCCGCCTCCGCCAGCTTCGAAGCCATCATCAGCGAGCCTGCCGGGGAGACGTCGCCGTGGCTGGCCGGCGTCCTCCTCGGCGGGCTCGCGCTGTTCCTGCTTGGACGCGCTCGGTTCGAGTACGAGGTGTTCAGCCGCGTCTCACCGTCTCGACTGCTCGCGCTGCTTGCGCTGGCGGTCGTCGGACCCGTCCTGATACTCACCCCGGCACTGGTGGCCGGCCTCGCCGCGACCCTGGTGCTCGCCGGAGTAGCCGTCACCGACAGCATCCGGGCCCACGGAAGGCCGCCCGAACCACCGATGCCCTCGACGTAGTCGGTGATCATGGCTCCAGCACCACCTTGCCGGCCCGGCTGCGCGCCTCGGCGAACACCAGCGCGGCGGAGACCTCGTCGAGCGGGTAGCGGGCGGCGATCTGCGGCACGATCACTCCCCGTCGCAGCAGGTCGAGCACGGTGCCGAGGTCGGTGCGCAGGCGACGGCGGAACGCGGTACGGCGGGTGAGCTGACCGGCCCAGAAGTTGTAGAAGCCAGCCCGGTGACCGTTGGGCAGCGCGTTCCAGGTGTAGAGGCGGGTTAACAGCTTCACGAAGATCCAGATGACCGACTGCCCGGTGCCCACGGCTGCCGCGTTGCCGTAGACGACCAGCTTGCCGCCCGGGGCGAGCAGGGCGTATGAGGTGCGGACGCCCGGGCCCGCGACCGGGTCGAAGACGGCGTCGACGCCACCCGGCGACAGCTCGCGAACGTGGGCGGCCATGTCCGGGTCGCGGTAGTCGAGCGGTTCGACGCCGAGTTCACGCAGGCCGGCGTGGTGTCGTACGGCAGCGGTGCCGATGACCCGCAGCCCGAGGTGCCGGCCGAGCTGGACGAGCACGCTCCCGACGCCGCCGTTCGCGCCGTGCACGAGGATGGTCTGCCCGGCCGTCAAGTCGGCGTCGCGCAGCATCTGCCAGGCGGTCACCCCGTTGACGACGACGGTCTCGGCCGCGACGGGGTCCAGGCCGGTCGGTACGGGGGTCAGGGCGTCGAGGTCGACCAGCGCGTGGGTGGCCCAGCCACCGGTCTTGGTGACCGCCGCCACCCGCGCGCCGACCAGGGCGTGGTCACCGCCGGGACCGACCGCCCGGACGGTGCCGACGAGGTCGTAGCCGGGCACGAACGGGAACTTCGGCTGGCCGGGGTAGAGCGCGCGGCGCATCTGCTGCTCGGCGAACGAGATGCCGGTCGCCTCGACCTGGACGAGCGCCTGCCCCCGGCCGGGGACGGGCATCGGGCGTCGGCGCAGCTGGAGTCCGTCGGGCTCCACCACGCCGGGCAGCACCACTTCGGTGATCATCGCGTCGGTCGTCATCGGATTCTCCTTTGTTTGTAAGTGTGCACTCACACACTTGTCGAGGCCGAAGAGTGGGCCGCCGTAGCGGCCCGACAGCGGGTTGGTCAGGGGTGGCGAATGCCGGCGGTCAGGGCACGAGCCCAGGGCTCCGGGACCTGCTCCAGGCCGGCGGTCACGATCAGATGGCACAACTGGCCGTACGCGAAGAACTGCTGCACCTGCGCGTCGCTGGCACCGGCCCGATCCTGCACGAAGGTGGCGACCCGCCGGTAGCCGGCCCGCACCGCCTCGGCGACCTCCGGGATGTCCGTGACCGCCTGCGCCTGCACCTGGAAGAGCAGCAGGTCGCGATCGGCGATCAGCTCCGCGTACGCACCGCCCATGGTGTCGAGGATCTCTTCCGGACTGTCGCCCGTGGCACGCTCGGCGCCCGCCTCGATCGCCTCGGCGATCCGGTCGAAACACGCTCCGGCCGCCGCCACGAACAACCCGAGCTTTCCGGCGAAGAGCCGGAAGACGTACGCCTCGGAGATGCCGGCGGCGGCGGCCACGGCGGTGACCGGGGTGGCGTGGAAGCCGGCGCGCGCGAACACCGACACCGCGGTGTTCAGGACGGTGACCCGGCGGGCCTCGGCGGTCGATCGCATGTTTGTAAGCGTGCGCTCACAAACAAGTGTCGTCAAGTTCGCCGCTCAGCAGTCAGGGCGCGATGCGCAGCATCCGGATCGCGCTGTCGTCGTAGTCGCTGAAGCGGTACCGGAGGCCGGCGAACGGGCTGCCGGGGAAGTCGCCGGTGATCGTGGCGGTCACCACGGTGCCGGCGGGAGTCTCCTCGACGTCGGTGATCTCGTACGACACCAGCGGCACAGCACGGCGCCACTGACGGATGGCCTCGATGCCCCGGTACTCGTTCGACTCGTCCTCGACCACGGCGTCCTCGGCGAAGAGAGCGAAGTAGTCCTCGGAGTCGGGCTGGCCGGCGAGCGCGAAGTAGCGGCGAATGATGGCTGGTGCGGCCTGGGTGGCAGTCATGGTCTCCCGTCCCTCTCCGACGTCGCCGAGGGCCCGTCGTATGGTTACTTCTGAAACAGAACCTACTGACTTCGACAGTAGCACCTACTCGGGAGAGGGCACGGTTGTGGCCGGAAAGATCCGCTTGGCGGACCGCGAATGTCCGTTGTCCAGTGCGCTGGGCCACGTGGGCGAGTGGTGGACGCTGCTGATCCTGCACGACGCCTTCGACGGCTACACCCGCTTCGATCAGTTCCAGGCCAACCTGGGCGTCTCGTCCAGCATCCTGACCAGCCGGCTGAAGACCCTCACCGGCCAGGGGCTGCTGGAACGTCGCCGCTACCAGACCAGACCGGACCGCTACGAGTACGTCCTCACCGACCTCGGCCGCAGCCTGCGGCCGGTCATCGTCGCCCTCGCGGCCTGGGGCAACTCACGCCTCGATCCGAGCGAGCGCAGCATGATCCTCGTCGACCGGGCCACCGGGGTGGAGGCCGATCCGGTGCTCGTCGACAGCAACACCGGTCGCCCGCTCGACGACGCCACCTTCGTGTTCGCCGCCGGCCCGGCCGCCAGCGAGACCATGCGCAAGCGCTACGAGCACATTCCCACCCGGACGGCCCCGCCGCAGCGGTGACCGGCGCGCACGACGGCGGGCCGACGCGCCCGGCCCTAGTGCTGGTGCGGCCGGTTGCGGATGAGGGTGAGCGCGAGCACGGCGGCGACGAGGAAGACGACGCCGTTGATCCGCAGCCCGGCCTGGACTCCGGAGGTCAGCGCCTCCGCGATCGCCGCCCGCACCGGGTCGGGTAGTGGCTGGTCGCCGTTGGTCCCGGAGGCCACCGCCGCCCGCACGGCGCTCCGGGTGGGTTCGTCGACCTGGTGTGCGGCGAGCCGGCCCGGCAGGTCGGCCACCATCGTGGTGGTGAGCAGCGTGCCGAGCAGGGACGAGCCGAGCACCGAGCCGACCTGGCGCGCCGCGTTGACCGCGCCGGAGGCCATCCCGGCCTGGGCGGGCGCGACGCTGGCCAGGGCCGCCGCGGTCGCCGGGGCCACCACCAGCGCGCTGGCCCCGCCGAACAACGCGAACAACGCCCAGCGGTGACCGAACGACGTGTCCGGCCCCTGGTTCGCCAGCGCGAAGCTGGCCACCGCACCGAGGACCAGGCCGAGGGTCAGTGGCGCCTTGAATCCGGTACGACGGATCGCCCGCCCGGCGCCGAAGGCGACCAGCACGTAAACACCGAAGAGCACGAGCATCCGCCAGCCGGTGTCCAGCGGGCTGAGCGCCTGGGCACGCTCGTGGAAGAGGACCAGCAGGATCGCCACGCCGGTGAAACCGAACAGCGACACCGCACCGACGACCATGACAGCGCTGAACGACGCGGACCGGAACAGCCGTACGTCGAGCATCGGCGCGCTGGTCCGCAGCTCGACCAGCACGAACGCGACAAGTGCGACGACCGCGACGACCCAGGCCGTCGACACCACGGGGCTGGTGTAGCCGACCTTGCCGCCCTGGATCAGCGCGTAGACGGCGGCCGCGATCGCGACGGTGCCCAGCAGCAGGCCGGGCACGTCGAGCCGGGCGGCGCTCGGCCGGGACTCAGCCACTCCGACGACGGCGACGACGAGGGTGACCAGGCCCAGCGCGATCGTCGACAGGTAGACGCTGTGCCACTGGTAGTGCTGCAGCAGGGCACCGGCGATCAGCGGGCCGATCGCGAGCCCGATGCCGGACGCCGCCGACCACGCGGTGATGACCTCGGTCCGGCGGTGCGGGTCGGTGAAGGTCGCACCGAGGATCGCCAGGCTGTTCGGCAGGATCAGGGCGCCACCAAGGCCGGCGACCAACTGCCCGGCGATCACCCAGCCGACGGTCGGAGCGCTGGCCACGACGGCCGCGCCGACGATCATCGCGACGACCCCGGCGGCGAACATTCGCCTGCGCCCGTACCGGCTGCCCAGGGTGGCCGCGGAGAGCACGACGCTCGCCACCATCAGGGTGTAGGCGCTGGGGATCCAGACCAGCGTGGTCGGGTCTACCCGCAGGTCCCGCTGGATCGTGGTCAGCGCGGAGACCGTCGCGGTGATCTGCAGGAACGTGATCATCGCGCCCAGGCACATGGCGATCAGGGTCACCGCGCGGGAGCCGCGCAGAGATGAGCGGGCAGTAGCTGCCGGCCCGGGTGCTGCCGCGCCGGGTGGGATCGGGGTTGCGGTGCTGGTGGTCACTGAAGATCCTTCAGGCTGATGGGCTGGCTTGCGTATGCTGAAGTCAGCGCGACCCAGTGAAGCACCTGGCTAGCCCTAACGCAAGTCAGGTACGCTGGACGGCATGAAGGACCTACGAGACGATCGCGATTCCTGGACGAGCGAGAACTGCTCGGTGGCCCGGGCGATGGACATCGTGGGCAGCAGGTCGACGGTCCTGATCATGCGCGAGGCCCTGCTCGGCACGCGCCGCTTCGACGACTTCGTCCGCCGGGTCGGCGTCGGCGAGCCCGCCATGGCCGCCCGACTCAAGGAAATGGTCGCCGCCGACCTGCTCGAACGAATCCCCTACCGCGAGCCCGGGCAGCGCACCCGCCACGAGTACCAACTCACCAGCAAGGGCCGCGCCCTCCTGCCGGTCATCACCGCACTGCGCAACTGGGGCGACACCTGGGCCGCCACCGACACCGGCCCGTCGGTCATCGCCACCCACCACGACTGCGGCGAACCGATCCGCGCGGTGCTCCGCTGCGCCGCCGGCCACGACATCGCAGACGGCGACATCGACATCACCGCCGGCCCTGGTCTCGTCCGGCGCGACTGACACGCGGGTCACGGCCGAACCGGCGCCGTCGCTCAGGGACCATGGGCGGGACCGGTGTCGCCTCCGGGACCATGGGCGGGACCGGCGTCGCCGCGACACCCGGTCGCGCGCCTGTCAGCCGCAGCAGCCCGGCCAGCCCGCCGTCGGTCGCTGCCCAGCCAATCGATCATGATGACTGAAATTGTCGTACACCTGTTCTAGTGTCGGGTCATGGTCGAGGAGTTGGCGCAGGCAGACGACGCGGTCGCCGCGTGCGTGGACGCCGCCGCCTGGGCCCTTTCCGAGCAGGATTTGATCGCCGCGCTCGACGCCGCGCACCGCTTGGAGCAACGTCTCGCCGCCGTGAAGCTGGCCCTGATCCGTGAGCTCGACGGCCGGGGCACGCCCCACGCGCAGGGTGCCTCCTCCACCACGGTGTGGCTGCGCGAGCGACTGCGACTCACCATCACGGTCGCCCGCCGCCTCGTCGACCTCGCCACCGCACTCGACACCGGCAACCCCGGGGTACGACAAGCGCTCACCGACGGACGCGTCACCCTCGACCAGGCCCGGGTCATCGCCGACACGGTCGACACCGTGCACACCACCGCCGGTGCAGAGGCCGGCGACAAGGCGGTTGGTGTGCTGGTCGGCTGGGCCGGGCAGTTCGACCCCACTCTGCTGCGCAAGCTCGGCACCCGCATCCTCGACCACGTCGCCCCCGACCTCGCCGACGCCGCCGCCCACGCCGCCCTCGACGCCGACGCCCGCCGCGCCACCCGCGACCGCCACGTCACCCTCTCCGAACAGACCGACGGCCGCCTGCGACTCACCGCCACCCTCGACACCGAAACCGCCGGCCTCCTGCGCGCCGCCATCGACCCCCTCAGTGCACCCTCCGGCCCCGACGACTCCCGTTCCGCCGGACAACGCCGCCACGACGCCCTCGCCGACATCTGCCGCCTCGCCCTGCGCACCGGCGACCTGCCCGAACACGGCGGCGACCCCGCCCACATCGTCGTCACCACCAGCTACGACGAGTTGACCCGGCAGCTGTCTCGCGGTGCGCTCGACACCGGCGCGCACCTCACCCCCGACACCGTGCGACGCCTCGCCTGCGACGCCACCATCCTGCCCGCCGTCCTCGACAGCACCGGCCAAGTCCTCGACCTCGGCCGACAACGCCGCCTCATCACCGGCCCCCTCCGACGCGCCCTCGTCCTACGCGACCACGGCTGCGCCTTCCCCGGCTGCGACCGCCCACCCCGCTGGTGCCACGCCCACCACATCCACCACTGGGCCGACGGCGGCACCACCAACCTCGACAATGCCGTCCTGCTCTGCGGCCACCACCACCGCCACATCCACCACAGCGACTGGACCGTGCGACTCGCCGCCGACGGCCACCCCGAATTCACCCCACCCGCCTGGCTCGACCCCGAACAACTCCCCCGCCGCAACCACTACCACCGACGAACATAAGAGCGGCCGACTGACCCGACCCTCCAAGCCGAACAACCATCGGCACGTGCTCCGGGCCAGAGGAGACGTGCTGTGGTGGCAAGGAACACGCGCTCGGTCCACGGCAGCGATGATGCGTCACCCGCTGGTTCAGGGTGTCGCCAGCCGCCAGGCGCGGACCAGTGTTGGCACGTCGGGGCCTGTCGCGTCGCTCGTTCCACGGTCCGGCGCTGGTCACTGTTGCCTCGCCAAGTCTGTGGTGGACTTCGGCACGGGCAACCGACCAAATGGCACAGATCACCCACGTCGACGTTCCTAAATGACGCGCAAAGTACCCGTTGTGTTACGAGCTTGTTTCCAAGATGACGGCCAGGTTACGAGTGCTTCTCGATGATCGGTGCCGATCCTAGGTTTCGGCCACCGTCATCAGTCGTGGCGGCCGGCACCGAACGTGGAGGCAACGACGTGCCACAACCGAACACCCATCGGACCGGACGGGCCAGGCACGGGGTCAGCATGCTGGCCGCCGTGGCGCTGACCGCGGCCGGCCTGACCAGCCTGCCCGCCAGCGCCACCGCCGCGCCGGCAAGCAGTGGACCGACCGCCCGCTACCTCGTCCAGCTCGCCGAGGAGCCACTCGCCACCTACACCGGCGGGGTTCCCGGGATCGCCGCCACCAAGCCGGTCGACGGGGCGAAGCTGAACCGTACGTCCGGGAACGCCAACGCGTACCGGAACCACCTGCGCCAGCAGCGCAAGTCGGTGCTGGACCGGGTCGGCGTGCCCGCCGAGCGCACCCGCGTCACCATGGAGACCGCGTTCAACGGCTTCGCCGCCGACCTGACCGGGCCGCAGGCCGCCCGGCTGCGCGCCACCAAGGGTGTCCGCGCGGTGTACGAGAGCCAGAAGGTGCACGCCGCCACCGCACACACCCCCGACTACCTGGGCCTGACCGGCAAGGGCGGGGTGTGGGACAAGGAGTTCGGCGGCGACCCCCACGCGGGTGAGGGCGTGATCATCGGGGTCATCGACAGCGGCTACTGGCCGGAGAGCGCGAGCTTCGCCCCGCTGCCCAGCCCGCGCCCCGACCAGGCCGTCATCGACGCCAAGTGGAAGGGCACCTGCGACGTTGGCGTCGAAGCACCGGTGACCTGCAACAACAAGGTGATCGGGGCACGCTGGTACAACGACAGTGGCATCGCCGACGCGTTCCCGGACGACTACTCCTCGCCGCGCGACCGCAACGGCCACGGCACCCACACCGCCAGCACCGCCGCCGGCATCCACGGCGTGCGGGCGACGTCGGGCAACCAGGACCTGGGCATGATCTCCGGCATGGCGCCGGCCGCGCGATTGGCGATCTACAAGGCGCTGTACGACAACGGTGCGGGCGGAGCGACCGGCACCGACATCGACATCGTGCACGCCATCGACGACGCGGTCGCGGACGGCGTCGACGTGATCAACTACTCGATCGGTGACGACACCGAGCGCTTCGGTGCCGTCGACGCGACGTTCTTCAACGCGGCCGCCGCCGGGGTCTTCGTCGCCGCCGCCGCCGGCAACTCCGGCCCGTTCGCCAACACCGTCGACAACTCGACGCCGTGGCTGACCACTGTGGCCGCGAGCACCACCGACCGGCAGAACACCCGCACGCTCACCCTCGGCGACGGCACCACCATCGCCGGTGTGGGCATGGGCGAGACCGGCGTCGGGCCGGCCCGCCTGGTCTTCGCGAAGGACAGCGCGGTCGACCCGGACGGCGCCTACGGTGCCGGCCTCTGCGCCGACGACACGTTGGACCCGGCCAAGGTCAAGGGCGCGATCGTGCTCTGCCTGCGCGGCGAGATCCCGCGTACCGACAAGAGCATCGAGGTGGCGCGGGCCGGCGGGGTCGGCATGGTGCTGTACAACGAAGAGCTGAACTCCCTGAACGCCGACGTGCAGGCCGTGCCGACAGTGCACATCAACGAGGTCGACCTGGCCACTGTCACCGCGTACGTCGGCAAGGGCAACGCCACGGCGGCCATCTCGCCGAGCAAGCTGGAGACGGTCGAGGCTCCCGCCGTCGCCGCGTTCTCCTCGGCGGGCCCGTCGAACCTGAACGCCGGTGAGCTGCTCAAGCCGGACATCAGCGCGCCCGGTCAGGACATCATCGCCGCGTTCTCCCCGTCCATCGGCGGCAACGACTTCGCCCTGGAGTCGGGCACCTCGATGGCCGCGCCGCACATCGCCGGCATCGCCGCGCTGCTGCTGGCCAAGAACCCCGACTGGTCGCCGGCGGCGGTCCGCTCGGCGCTGATGACCAGCGCGGTGGACACCACCGACAAGGGCAACCCCATCAAGATCGGCACGTACGACGCCACTCCCATGAACTACGGCGCCGGTCAGGTGAAGCCGGGCAGCGCCTTCGACCCGGGCCTGGTCTACGACTCCAACCAGCAGGACTGGATCAAGTACCTGTGCGGGGTGTCCGCCGACCGGGGCGGCGACTACGGGCTCGCCGACCTGGACGGCTGCGACACGATCGGTGCGATCGACACCGCCCAGCTCAACTATCCGTCGATCTCGCTGGGCCGGATGGTCGGCAAGCAGAGCGTGACCCGTACGGTCACCAACGTCAGCGACAAGACCAGCACCTACACCTCGTCGGTGCAGGCCCCGCCGGGCTACAAGGTCACTGTCACCCCGAAGAAGATGCAGATCCGTCCGGGCCAGAGCGCCCGCTTCACCGTCGAGGTCACCAACACCGGCGGCGCGTTCGACACCTGGGCCGACGGCTCGCTGACCTGGCGCGACCAGTTCAAGCACGCGGTACGCAGCCCGCTGGTCGTGCACAACTCCGGGCTGGTCGCCCCCGACGCCATCACCGGCACGGGCACCTCCGGCAGCGTCCGGATCGCCGCCGAGGCCGGCTACAAGGGTCAGCTGATCTCCCAGCTGTCCGGCCTGACCTCGGGTACCAGCACCACAGTGACCCTGAAGGGCGACGGGCCGAGCTGGGACTGGAGCACGTCGAACAACCTGCCGGTGCCGCTGCCCGCGTCGATCAGCCGGACCACCCTGCACGTACCGGCCGGCACCCGCAGCCCGGAGATCCACGTGACGTCGGCACGGCCCACCTGCTCCCACATCGACTGGGAGGACGAGGAGGGCGTGATGGAGTGCACCGAGTTCAGCCTCAACGTCTACGACAAGTCCGGGAAGTTCGTCACCGCCACTGCCAGCACCCGGATCGGCGCGAAGGTCGCCCTGCCCGACGGTGCCGGTGACTACATCGTGGTCGTCGAGCAGGAGTTCACCGAGAACATCAAGGACGAGGCCAACGCGTACACCATCACCAGCTACCTGCCGGGCGCGCCGGGCACCTCCACCGGCCGGGTCACCATCGACCCGAAGCAGCGCAGCGTGCAGCCGGGCGCGACGGCGAACCTGACACTGCGTTGGTCCGGGCTCGCCCCGGGGCAGCGTTACGTCGGGGTGTTGGAGTTCCGCAACGGTGACAGCTCGCTGAAGGTCGTGCCGGTCACCGTCCAGTCCTGACCCCGCTCCCCCGACCCGGCGGATCGGCGTGTGACTCAGGTCACCGCCGGTCCGCCGGATGACCGGCGGGAACCGCAGAGATGATCTGCTCGCCCCACGGTGATCGACGGCGGCGAGAACAAGACCCGGGGCGGCGGGAGCCCAACTCCCGTCCGCCCCGAACGTCTGCGCGGGCCCGTCGAATTCGTCGGCCGAACGGCGGAACTGGCCCAGTTACGCCGGCTCGTCGCCACCCCACCCTGCCTGATCCTGCTCGAAGGTGAGCCCGGAATCGGCAAGAGTCGGCTCGTCGCCGAGCTGCTCGCCGAACTCCCCGGGCGGCACCTCGTCGGCGAGTGCGACGACGTGCCCGAACCCTTCCCGCTCGGCGTGCTGCTGGACGCGATCCGGGGCTGCACCGAGCGACCCGGTCCACTCAGCCCGGTGGCCGGCGCCCTCGCGCCGCTACTGCCCGAACTCGCCGACGTCCTGCCGGACGCGCCGCCCCCGTTGACCGACCCGGCGGCCGAGCGTCATCGCCTGTTCCGCGCCGTCGCGGCGGTGCTCACCGCGCTGAGCCCCGCCACCCTCCTGCTCGAGGATCTGCACTGGGCGGACCCGGCGACCTGCGAACTCCTCGCGTACCTGAGCACCCACCCGGTGGACGGGCTGGCAGTGCTGCTGACCGCGCGGACGGCGACGCCGGGGAGCAGCACGCCGATCCACGACGCCCTGGCGCGGACTCCCCCGTGGAGCGTCACGCGCGTCGCGCTCAGCCCGCTGGACGCCGATGACGTACGCCGGCTGGCGGCGCGCACCCTGCGGCTCGACGACCCGCCGCAGCAACTGACCGCCGCCCTGCTCGACCGCACCGCCGGTATCCCGTTCGTGGTCGAGGAGGTGCTGCGTACGCTCGCCGAGCGGGGCGGCGACCCGTTGGCCGACGACAGTGTCCCGTTCGTCCTCCGTGACGTGCTGCTCTGGCGGCTGCGCCCGCTCGACGAGGCCACCCGGGAGGTGCTCGGCGCGGCGGCCGTGCTGGGCATGACGCCCGATCAGCGCATCCTCGCCGCGGTGCTCAGCCTGGACCGGGTGGCGATCGGCGCGGCGTTGACCGCCGCACACCGGGCGGGCCTGCTGCACGACGCCGGGGACGGCCTGCGGTTCCGCCACGACCTGGCCCGACAGGTGGTCTACGACCTGGTGCCCCGGGAGAGCCGGGAGTGGCTGCACCTGCGGGTCGCGCGGGTGTTGGAGCAGGAACTGCCGAGACCGGTGGCCCAGCTGGCGCACCACTACCGTCGGGCCGGCAGCGGGGCCGACTTCGTCCGCAACGCCGAGGCGGCCGCCGACCTGGCCACCGAACGCGGCGACGACGCGACCGCCGCCAGCTTCCTGCTCCAGACGATGGACATCGCCGAGCTTCCCCGACCGGTACGGGTTCGACTCGCCGCCAAGCTGGGCCGGTCGGCCATCGACGGGCTCAGCCAGGCCGAGGCGATCCCGGTGCTGGAACGGCTGCTCGCCGACCGACGGCTGCCACCGGGCGCCCGAGGGGAGCTGGGCCTGGTGCTGGGTCGGATGCTGCGCCAGCAGGGCGAGGCGCTGCGCGGGTACACCGAGATCGAGCGTGCGGTGCCGTACCTGCGCGCGCCGCGCCGCAAGGCCCCGGCGCTCGCGGTGCTGGCGGCCCCCGACACCGTCGTGGGCCGGCACGTCGACGACCACCTGGCCCGTTGTACGGAGGCGGAGACCGCAGCGGCGGCCAGCGGGGATCCCGGGTCGCACCTCGCGGTCCGCATCGCCCGGGCCTCGCTGCTGCTGGAGTTGGGCGACCCGGCGGCCTGGGCGATCATCACGGAGCTGCGGGCGTCCGCGGAGTTGGCCGATCGGCCGCGCGAACACGCCCGCGCCTGCCTGAACTGGGCGCAGGGCGCGCTGCACGCCGGTCATCCCGAGCAGGCCGAAGCGTTGCTGGCGGTCGGTCGGGCGCTGGTCGACGAGACCGGGTACGAGCGGCTGACGTCCCTGGTGGAGGCGACCCAGTTGTCACTGGACCGAGCCACCGGCCGGCTGGACGGTCTCGTCGAGCGGCTCCGTCGGCTGGTCGCCAGCGCCGAGCGGATGCCGGTCACCCTGCTGGACGCGCGGGCCGAACTGGCCACCGTGCTGGCGCTCACCGCCACCGCGAACGCCGGCAGCGCCGCCGGCCTGGGCGACAGGACCGGCGGGCTGGACGAGGTGGAGGTGGCCGAACGGGCGCTGCGGGAGGTGGTGGTCGACGCCCGCCGAGTCGGTGCGATCTGGCCGCTGGTGCAGACGCTGTCGGCGCTGGCCCGACTGACAGTGACCAGGCAGCCGGACGAGGCCGTCCGGCACGCGACGGAGGCGCTGTCGGTGGTACGCGGAAAGGGCATCCTGGCGTGGGCCGCCGACGCGGTGCTGGTGCTGGCCGAGGCCGCAGCGGCGCAGGGTGAACCGGCGCGGGCCGCGGCGGCGGTCGCCGAACTGGAAGCCGGGATCGCCGGCCGTGACACGCCGCTGGCCCGGGCCGCTCTGCACCGCTGCCGAGAACTCGTCCCGGCCTGAGCCGGGGCGGGCCGTCGGTCGACGGCCCGCCCCGTGGATCACAGGACGACCTGGTGCACCCGGTCGTCCACGCCGCGTACCGCCAGCCAGGCGCCGCCGTTGGCGCCGGCGGCGGCCCCGGGCGCACCCCGGAACGCGTCGGTGGCGAACTCACCACGTCGGAACCAGCCGCCCCAGGCACCGTCGGCCAGGTTGCGCTGCCAGAGCCGGTTGTCGGCGGCCAGCGCGAACAGGTAGACCCGGCCGGAGGTGGCGAGCAGGGTCGGGCTGCCGCTGGTGGTGCCGCCCAGGTTCGTCCAGGCCGACCACGTGGTGCCGGTCCGGCTGCTCCACCACACCTCGTCGGTGCGGCTGCGGACCGCCACGTGCAGCACGCCGGCGTCGTCGACGACCGCGCTCGGCCGACCGTAGAACGGCCGGTTCTCGGGAGCCCCCACACCGGTCCAGCCAGCGCTCGGCGTACGCGTCCAGAGCTTGCCGTCGGCACCACGGGCGACAAGCGTCCACTGCGTCGGGCTGGTCCACGCCACCGCCGGCGCGTCGGTCAGCGTGCCGCCGAGGTTGCGCCACGGCCCCCACGTACCGGCGACGTAACTGCGCTGCCAGGCGGCGTTGTCGGTGCCCCGGACGAAGACGTCGATCCGCCCGTCGGCGGAGCCGTACGCCGCCGGCTGGCCGAGGATCCGGCCGCCGACCGGGCCGCCGAGGGAGGTCCACCGGCTTCCCCACGTCGTACCGGAACGGGTGTTGACCGCCAGGGCGCCCTGCGCGTCGCGGACGAAGGCGGTGGCGTGCGTGTCGTCGACCCGGACCAGCGCGGGGCTGGCACTGGCGGTGCCGCCGAGGTCGGCGCCGGCGACCTGGTCGGTGCCGGTCAGGCCGAGCATTGCCACCCCGTGCGCCGGCACCTCGACGGTGTACGAGCCGGTGAACGGCTGCACGCCCGGGGTGCCCGGCTGGGCGTCCACCGTGGACCGGGACCACAGGTCACGGACCCGGACCGACCCGCCGAGGGCGACGTCGGCGAAGTTCACGGTGATCTGCTGGGCGGTGTCGTGCCGGTTGAGCAGCGCGACGGCCCGTCTGCCGGAGCCGGCGAGCACCTTGCTCCAGACCTGCGCGTCGGTGCCGGTGTCGGCGACCTTGACGCCCTGCCGTACCAGCGGGTCCTGGTCCACGGCGATGATCTCGGGGTTGGTCAGCGCCGAGATCATCTCCTGCGGCAGGCCACGCGGGTCGGAGCCGATCACCAGCGGCGCGGCCATGATGGCCCACATGCCGAGCTGCGTCTTGGACTCCTCCAGGCTCAACTCGTACCCGCCGTCGGGCAGCGGACGCATCGGCAGCAGGTAGTCCGGGTCGTTGTAGTGCCCCGGCCCGGTGGCCGCCGGGTGGTACGCGTTGACGTCCATGTTGCGCAGCACCCACGGGAACGCCCACTGCGGCGTCGGGTCGGTGAGCCCCACGTCCGTGTACGTCCGCCAGGAGTCGGCGATCGTGGGCGCATACGTGTAGCTCCAGGTGGAGAGCTGCTCCGGGGTGTACGGGCCGCCACCCCAGTCCGAGCTGACCGGGTTGCAGATGTTGAGCAGCATCGGGCGCGGTGACTGGCGTACCGCCTCGGCCAGCTCGCGGAAGGTGGCCTCCGGGTCGAGGCCGGCGGCGCGGCCGCAGAGCCAGTCGGCCTTGAGCGCGTCGAAGCCCCAGCCGGCGAACTGGGCGATGTCCGCCTGGTAGTGGCCGTTGCTGCCGAGCCCGCACTGCCCCGGCAGGTACGGGCCGGCGTCGGTGTAGATGCCGGCCTTCATTCCCCTGCTGTGGATGTACGCGGCCAGCGCCGCCATTCCGCCGGGGAAGCGAGCGGGGTCGGCGACGAGCTGACCGGCCTCGTCACGCGGGGTGGGGGCGGCCCAGTTGCCGTCGATCCAGACGTAGGTGTAGCCGGCGTCGCGTAGGCCACTGTGGACCATGTAGTCGGTGACCGACCGTACTTCGGCCTCGGTGGGATCGCCACCGAGGCCGAAGTAGGTGTTCCAGCCCTGGTAGGGCGTGGGGGCGAGGCCACTGTTGAAGAAGGTCGGCGCGCCCTGGTCCTCCGCGCCGGTGGCCGCCGGGGCGTGACCGGGGCGGCCGGGCCCGTGGCCGGCCTTCGGGGGGTCGGCGTGGGGTGGGCCGGCCATCGCCGGCACGGGGCTGGCCAGGCCCAGGCCGAGCACGGCCAGGGCAGCGGTCAGCTGTCGGTTCAGGCGCATGGAGGTACTCCTGTCCCTCGGGGGTGGGGGTGGTGGTGCTCCGAGCTCAGTCGCGGGTCAGCACGATGAGGTCGGCGTCGTGGGTGGCGCTCCACCGCACGGGCAGGCCCGCCGCGGTGAGGTGGCTGCCGGAGTAGTGCCGGTCGCCGTGCGAGTAACGGGCCGCCGGGTCGAGGCCGCGCAGCGGCAACCGGACCGGGCGGGACGGGAGCAGCCCGGCGCCGTCGAGCCGGCCGGTGTGCCAGGCCAGGACGACCACCCGGCTCTCGTCCGGCGCGGTGTACTGCACCGCGCAGCGGGCCTGGTCGGGGCCGCCGATCAGGTGCACCTCTCCGTGCGTGACGACGTCCCGGATCTCCTTGTAGCGGGCGATCCAGCCGGCCGCCTCGGCCCGCTCGGCGGGGGTCCACGCCCGGATGTCCGCGCCGATGCCGAGCACACCGGCCATCGCCAGGACGAACCGGAACGCCAGCGTCCGCGGGCGCGGGTCGAACAGGCCGGGCGCGTCGGTGACCCAGGAGCTGAGCAGGTGCGGGGCGTTGGCGTGCAGGAAGCCGTACTGGATGGCCAGCCGGTCGAGTGGACCGGTGTTGTCGCTGGGCCAGAACACGTCGGCGCGGGCGGCCATCGCCAGGTCGGTACGCGCGCCGCCGCCGGCACACGCCTCGATCAGCACACCGGGATGGTCGCGGCGCAGCTGCTCGTAGATCCGGTGCAGGTTGGCGACGTGCGCGCCGTCCAGGTCGAGTGGGCCCAGCCCACCGGACCGACCCGGTTCGGTACGCGGCCGGTTGAAGTCCCACTTCAGGTAGTCGATGTCGTACCGACGCAACAGCCCGTCGACTGTGGAGTGGACGAACTCGGCGACCTCCGGCCGACCCAGGTCGAGCAGGTACTGGTTGCGGACCGGGGTGATCGGTCGGCCGTCGACGGAGTAGACCCACTCCGGGTGCTCGGCGTACAGGGACGACTTCGGGTTGACGCACTCCGGCTCGACCCAGAGGCCGAAGTTCAGCCCGAGGGCGCGGACATCGGCGATGAACGTGTCGAACCCGGCCGGGAACTTCGCCGGGTCGGGTGTCCAGTCGCCCAGCCCGGCGGTGTCGTCGTCGCGGCCCACGAACCAGCCGTCGTCCACGACGAAGGTCTCCACACCCAACTCGGCAGCGATCCGGGCGAGCGCGAGCTGGCTCTGCGCCTCGACGGCGAAGTAGGTCGCCTCCCAGGAGTTGTAGAGCACCGGACGCGGCCTGAGCCGTTCCCCGGCGAGCAGCCGCTGGTGGGTGTGCCAGACCCGGGCCAGCCCGTCCAGGCCGTCCGAGCTGTACGCCCCGGTCGCCACCGGCAGGGTCAGTCGCTCGCCGGGGGCCAGCTCCAACGGGCCGTCGACCAGCTGACGGCCGACCCGGACCCGGGTCAGGCCGCCGGTGTCCCGCTCCGCGCTGATCTCCCACGAACCGGTCCAGGCCAGCGCCATCCCCCAGGCCGGGCCGGCCGGCTCGGCGGTGTCGCGCACCGCCAGCCAGGGCACGTGCAGATGCCCGGGTACGCCCTGGGAGCTGCCGATGCTGAAGGTGCCGTGGCCCAGCTCGACGTGGGAGAGCTGGAACTCCTGCGCCCACTGCCCCCACTGGTGGCTGAGCAGCGCGCCGTGCGGCGTGGGTACGCAGAACCCGCCCGAACCGGCCCGGATGACCCGCAGCGCGTCGCTGCCGTCGTTGGTCAGCTCGACCCACCGCTGCACCACGTCGGTGCCGACCGGCATCCGGTAGTGCACAGTGGCGCGCAGCCCGGTGACTGGGTCGGCGAACTCGACGGCCAGCTCCCGCTGGTCGGCGTCGATCCGCGCGTCGGTGTGCGCGAAACCCACCCGCCGCTGCCCGTTCGAGGTCTCGATCACCAGGTCGGGGCCGGTGAACGGGCGGTCGGCGTCGGTCGCGTACTCGATGGGGGCCGCGTCCCCGGCGGTGAGGAACGGGACCGGGCCGTCGTAGCCGACCGGCGAGGGCCCGTCGGAGACGCCGTGCGGCCCCCACGCGACAAGTTCCAGCCAGCGACCGTGCGCTGGCACCCGCACCGTGTACTCGGTGTGCGTGCCGCGCAGCGTCCAGCGCTGCCCGGCCTCGGCGGTCACTTGACCGCTCCGATCGCCAGGCCGGAGACGAAGTGCCGCTGGAAGCGGAGGAACACCGCGACGGTGGGGACGGCAGCGATGACGGTACCGGCGGCGATGACGTTCCAGGACGACACGAACTGCCCCTGGAGCGCGAGCAGCGCCGGGGTGACCGGCATGTTGTCGTCGGTCCGCAGCACGGTGATCGCCCAGAGCAGGTCGTTGAAGATCCAGGTGAAGGAGAGCGCCCCGAGAGCCGCCAGCGCGGGGCGGGTCAGCGGCAGCATCACCCTGGTGAAGATCTGCGCGGTGCCGGCCCCGTCGATGGTGGCCGCCTCCTGGATCTCGCCCGGCAGGTCCCGCATGAAGCCGTGCAGGACGAACGTGTAGAAGCCGAGCCCGAAGCCGACCTGCACCGCGATCAACGCCCAGATCGTGTCGTACAGGCCGGTCAGTTCGCTGAACTTGGCCACCGGGATGAGCAGGATCTGCGGTGGCAGCAGGTTGCCGGCGAGCATCAGCAGCAGGATCGTCCGCCGGCCGGGGATCCGGAATCGGCTCAGCGCGAACGCGGCCATCGCGGCCAGCCCGAGGCTCAACGCCACCGACGGGATGGTGACGATCATGCTGTTGATCAGGGCGCGCAGTTCGCCGCCGTCGGTCCACGCCTGCCGGTAGGTGTCCAGCGTGAACGAGCGGGGCAGGCTGCCCACGCCGTGCGCGGCGATGTCGTCGAACGACCGGGTGGACATCACCACCACCCAGAGCACCGGACCCAGCCAGAGCAGCGAGAGCAGGATCATGCCGGTGTGGAAAGCCCCGGTACGGAGCTTGTTCATCACGCTTCCTCCCGGAACGCGCGGACCAGGTAGCCGAGGATGACGGCCAGCGCGAGCACGAAGATCACGACCGCGATCGCCGAGGCGTAGCCCAGCCGCAGGCTCTGGAACGCGGTCGAGTACATGTAGGTGCTGAGCAGCTCCGACGAGTGGTACGGCCCGCCCTTGGTCAGCGACCAGACGATGTCGAACGAGCGCAGCGAGTCGATCACGATGACCGACAGCACCACCGCGTTGACCCCCTTGAGCTGGGGAATGGTGACGTGCCGCAGCCGCTGCCAGGAGTTCGCGCCGTCCATCCGGGCCGCCTCGTGCAGCGCCGGGTCGATCGCCTTCAGCCCGGCGAGGAACAGCACCATCACGTACCCGATCTGGCGCCACAGCGCGGGCAGGATCACCGCGTACAGGGCGGTCTGCGGGTCGGCGAGCCAGGGCCTGATCAGGCTCTCCAGGCCGACCGCCCGCAGCAGCGTGTCGGCGATGCCGTCGGGCTGGTAGAAGACCCGCCAGACCAGCGCGGTCACCACCAGCGAGAACACCACAGGGGTGAACAGCGCGGCCCGGTAGAACCCGACACCGCGCCGCTCCTTCTGCAAGACGAGCGCCATCCCGAAGCCACCCAGCACGGAGAGGCCGCCGAAGAGCACCAGCCAGATCACCGTGTTGACCAGCGCGCCCCGGAAGGTGGCGTCGCCGGCCAGCTCGACGTAGTTGTCGGTGCCGACGAAGGTCGGCGGTGTCATCCCGTCCCAGCGGGTCAGGGAGAACCAGAAACCCTGGAGCGCCGGCCAGAACACCCAGATGCTCTCGACCGCGAACGGCACCAGGACGAACGCCACCAGCAGCGGCGACAGTCGGGCCGACCGTCGCCGCCGCCGGGTGGGGGTGACCGAAGTCGTGGAGATCGTTGCTGTCACGTCAGCCCTTGAAGACCTTCTCGGCGCCGGCCTGCCACTCCCGCAGGATCGCGTCGATCTGGTCCGGCTTGTCGATGAACTTGGTCAGCGCGGTGTCGGCGGTCGGCTGGAGCGCGTCGCTGGAGTCGCGGTTGAAGAACTGGGTCAGCTCCTTGGCCTCGTCGAGCATCGCCTTGCCCTTGACCACCAGCGGGGAGTCCGACGCCTTGGCCTTCGGGTTGGCCGGCAGCACGATCCCGGAGCTGGCCTTGACGTACGCCTCCTGGGCCTCGACCCCGGCCAGGTAGCTGAGCAGTGCCTTGGTGCCGGTCGGGTTGGCGGTCTTCGCGCTGGCGAAGAAGCCGTCGGTCGGTGCCTCCTCGGCCAGCGGCACCGCCGGGTCGATGATCGGGAACCGGAAGAAGTCCAGGTCACCGAGCGCGTCCTTCGGGGCGGCGTCGGCGAAGAACGTACCGATCAGGAACATTCCGGTCTTGCCGGCCAGCAGCGCGGTGGTCGCCTCCTGGAACGGGTACGCCTTGCCCTTGGGGTCGAAGTAGGGCAGGGCCTCGCGCCAGCGGGTGAAGACCGCCTTGACCTTCGGGTCGTCGAAGCGCTGCTTGCCGGCGAGCAGCTCGCGGTGGAACGGCGCGCCGTTGATCCGGATGTTGAGGTAGTCGAACCAGGCCGAGGCCACCCACGGGGTGTCGCCGAGGCCGATGCCGATGGGCGGGATGCCCTTGCTCTTCAGCGTCTCGCAGAGGGCGAGGAACTCGGTCCAGTTCTTCGGCTCCTGCACGCCCCACTTGGCGAAGTTGGACTTGCGGTAGAAGAAGCCCCACCAGTAGTTGTTCATCGGCACGAAGATCTGCTTGCCGCTGGCGTCGGTGGAGAGCGTACGCAGCGACTGCGGGTAGTCGCCCAGTGACTTCCAGACATCGGAGACGTCCAGCAGCAGGTTCTTGCTGGCGTAGTCGTTGGCGACCGAGCCCGCGTACCAGGTGTAGAGGTCCGGCGGGTTGGCCGAGGTCAGGTAGGTCGGCAGCTGGGTCCGGAAGGTCTCCGAGGCGATCGTGTTGAGGCTCGCCGTGCCCTTGCCCTGCCCGTTGAAGGTCTCGATCAGCTTCTCCATCGCGGCCTTGGCCTGCGGCGAGGAGAGGTTCGACTGGATGGTGACCGCGCCCGAGCCGCTGCTCGTCGTCGGCCCGCTGGCGGAGCTGGCGCACGCGCTGAGGAACGAGCTGGCGCCGAGCGCGCCCAGGCCGGCGAGCCCGAGGTGGCCAAGGAATCGCCGGCGACCGGGGTCGAAGTCGCTCACGGAGGTATCCCTTCCTTTACGACACGTAGCGTTACGGCGCGATGTGTCGTCCATGTGAATGCTGTGACGAGAAGGTTGCATCGACCCTCGCCGGCTGTCAAGATATCTTCGTAATTAATGATTAGACGAGACCAAGGTCAGGGGTCAGGTGGATCAGCCTATGCGCCGGCTTGATGGCAAGAACGCGCTGGTCACCGGCGCTATGGGTGGGATCGGCGCGGCCATCGCCCGACGGCTCGCCGCCGAGGGTGCAGCGGTCGCCCTGCTCGACGTGGCAGACACCGGCCCGCTGGCCGAGGAATTGACGGCGCGAGGTGACCGAGCACTGTCCGTAGTGGGCGATGTCAGCGACGAGGCTGACTGGACGGCCGCCGTGAACGCCGTACGGGACCAGCTCGGCCCGGTCGACATCCTGGTCAGCACCGCGTACGCCGTGCGGGTCGCCCCGGCCCACGAAACCAGCCGACAGTCCTGGGACCACCAGCTCGGCGTCAGCCTCACCGGCTCGTTCCTCGGCGTCCGCGCCTGCCTGGACGACCTGCGGGCCCGCTCCGGCGCGGTGGTGCTGATCTCCTCGGTGCACGCGCTGGTCGGGTTGCCCGGCCGGCCCGCGTACGCCGCCGCCAAGGGTGGCCTGGTCGCGCTCGGCCGCCAACTCGCCGTGGAGTACGGCCCGCAGGTCCGGGTCAACACCGTGCTGCCCGGGCCGATCCTCACCGCCGCCTGGGCCGACGTGTCCGAAGAGGACCGGCAGCGCAGCGTGGCGGAGACCGTCGCGAAGCGTTTCGGCACACCGGACGAGGTGGCCGCGACGGTCGCCTTCCTCGCCTCGCCGGACGCCGCCTACATCACCGGCGCGAGCCTCGTGGTGGACGGTGGCTGGACAGCGGTGAAAGCCTCGGCCTGAGAGATCGATACCGACCAGCGAAAAGGCCAGGAGCATTGGCACAGTACGCACGCCGCGGCGTCCACGGGCAGACCGTCGAAGCGATCGCCCGTCGCATCCTCACCGGTGAGATCCCCGCCGGCGCGACCCTGAACATCGTCGCGTTGCAGGAGGAGTTCGACGTCAGCCTCACCGCGCTCCGCGAGGCGCTGAAGGTCCTCTCGGCCAAGGGCATCGTCGACGCCCGACAGAAGCGCGGCACCTTCGTCCGACCCCGGGCGGACTGGAACCTGCTCGACGGCGACGTGATCCGGTGGCAGTTCGCCGAGGGCACCGACCAGCGGTTGCTCGACCAACTGCACGAGGTACGCGCCATCATCGAGCCGGCCGCCGCCCGGCTGGCCGCCACCCGCGCCACCACTGACGACCTGACCGCCCTCGACCGGGCACTGGACGAGATGGCCCAGGCCAACGGCGATCCCGCCGCCGCCATCGCCGCCGACCTCGCCTTCCACCGCGCGCTGCTCACCGCCACCCACAACGAGCTGCTGGAACGGATGGAGGTGGTGATGGAGACCGGGCTCGCCGAACGGGACCGGCTGGTGCACGGCGGCACCCCGCACGACGACCCGGTGCCCAGCCACCGCGCGGTGGTCGACGCGCTGCGCGACCGGGACGAGACAGCGGCCGAGACCGCGATGCGTCAGTTGCTGGACAAGGCCGTCCGCGACGTCGAGAAGGTACGGGGACGAAGGGGCAGTCAGTGAAGATCGAGCGGATCGAGACCTTCCTGGTCGCGCCACGGTGGTTGTTCTGCCGGGTGGAGACCGACGACGGGTTGGTCGGGTGGGGTGAGCCGGTGGTCGAGGGCCGCGCCGAGGTGGTGCGCAGCGCGGTCGAGGTGCTCTCCGAATATCTGATCGGCGCGGACCCCCTGCGCGTCGAGCAGCACTGGCAGGTGCTCACCAAGGGCGGTTTCTACCGGGGCGGGCCAATCCTCTCCAGCGCGGTCGCCGGTCTCGACCAGGCGCTCTGGGACATCGCCGGGCAGGCGTACGGGGCACCGGTGCACGCGCTGCTCGGCGGGCCCGTCCGGGACCGGGTGCGGATCTACTCGTGGATCGGCGGGGACGAACCCGGCGAAGTGGCCGACGCCGCCGCCGCGCAGGTCGCCGCCGGCCTCACCGGAGTCAAGATGAACGCCTGCGGGCGGCTCTCCCCGATTCCCACCTCGGCCGAGGTGGACGCCGTCGTCGGCCGGGTGGCCGCCGCCCGCGAGGTGCTCGGCCCCGACCGGGACATCGCCGTGGACTTCCACGGTCGCGCCGGGATGGCCGCCGTCCGTCGGATCCTGCCCGAACTGGCCGCCCTGCGCCCGTTCTTCGTGGAGGAGCCGGTCCTGCCCGACCAGGCTCACCACCTGCCCGACATCGTGGCCAGCACGCCGATCCCGGTGGCCACCGGCGAGCGGCTCTACGGTCGGTCCGAGTTCCTCGGCCCGTTGCAGGCCGGGGTCGCCGTGGTCCAGCCGGACCTGTCGCACGCCGGTGGGATCTCCGAGGTCCGCCGGATCGCCGCGCTGGCCGAGACGTACGGCGCGCTGCTCGCCCCGCACTGCCCGCTCGGCCCGATCTCCCTGGCGGCCAGTCTCCAGGTGGCCTTCGCGACGCCGAACTTCCTGATCCAGGAGCAGAGCATCGGCATCCACTACAACGCCGGCTCGGAGTTGCTGGACTACCTGATCGACAGGGAGCCCTTCCGGTTCGTGGACGGGCACATCGCCCGCCTCGACCGGCCCGGGTTGGGCATCACCGTCGACGAGGCGGCGGTCCGCAAGGCCGCCCAGACCCCGCACGCCTGGCGCAACCCGCTCTGGCAGCACGCCGACGGGTCGTTCGCCGAGTGGTGACCGGTGCACGGCCGGTGCCGTTGCGGGTGGCGTACGACGCGGCGCACGGCGGCCGGTGGACGAGCCTGCACGGCGGTGACCGGGAGTGGCTCTGGCGCGGCCCGGAACCCGGCCGGCACGAGGTACGCCCCGGTGCGGCGTTCGTCGACGCCGGTGGGCTGGAGGAGTGCCTCCCCACCGTGCGCGGCGAGCCCGACCACGGCGAGGTGTGGTCGCGGCCGTGGCGCGAAGCGGCCCCCGGCACCGTGGTCGTCGAACGGCCCACGTTCACACTGCGCCGAAGGATCACCGACGACTGTGGCGTGGTGGTGGCCGACTACCGGCTGGCCGCCGACCCCGGGTACCGGTTCGTCTGGGCCGCGCACGCCCTGCTCGGCCTCTCCCCCGACGCCCATCTGGACGCGCCCGCCGGCACCCCGACCCGGCTGCACCCGGAGGCCGCCGCGCTCCTGCCGCCGGGCGGTTGGCCCGTCGGCGAGCCGTGGTTGACCGGGCCGTGGCCGGCCCCGGCCGGGCTGACGCTGGACACCTTCGGCCCGGACGACGGCACGGCGCTCGGCGCGGTGCTGCTCGACTGCCCACGGGTCCAGGTGATCGACGGCACCGACCGGCTGACCCTGGAGCTGGAGTGCGCCGACCAGCCCCGCAGCACGGCCCTCTGGCGCAACCTGGGCGGCTGGCCGGCCGACACCCCCTACCGCAGCCTCGGCGTCGAACCGATGCTCGGCGCTGCCTTCGACCTGGCCGACGCCGGCCCGTCCGACGCGGCGGTGGTTCCCGCCGCCGGCGAGGTCACCTGGCGACTCACCATCTCCGCCCACCGCACCCACTGAGGACACCGTGATGAACCTGCTCGACGAGCTGCGTACCCATCGGCTGCTGGCCATCGTGCGCGGCCCGGACCCGGCCGCCGCGCTGACCGCCGTGCTCACCCTGGCCGAGAGCGGCGTCGCCCTGGTCGAGGTCGCGCTGACCAGCACCGACGCGCTCGGCGTCATCCGCCGTGCCCGGGCCGCCCTCGGGCCCGGCTTCGGCCTCGGCGCGGGCACCGTGCTCAGCGCCGAGGACGCCCGCGCGGCGGCCGACGCGGGCGCCGGCTTCCTGGTCACCCCGGCGATCGCCGCGAGCCTCGCCGAGGGTGGCCGGCTCGGCCTGCCGGTGCTCGCCGGCGCCCTCACCCCGACCGAGGTGGTGCAGGCCACCGACGGCGGGGCCACCGCGATCAAGCTCTTCCCGGCCTCCCTCGGCGGGCCCGACTACCTCGGCGCGCTGCGCGACCCGTTCCCCGGCACCGCGTTCGTGCCGGTCGGTGGGGTCGACGCGGACGGCGCCCGGCGCTACCTCGACCGGGGCGCGACAGCTGTCGGCGTCGGTTCCCCGCTGCTCGGCGACTCCGTCCGAGGCGGCGACACCACGGCGTTGCGGGAGCGGGCCGCCGCCTTCCTCGCGGCGGTCCGGCCATGACCGACCTGGTCACGCTCGGCGAGACGATGGCGGCGTTCCGCACCACCGGCCCGCTGCGACTGGGCGGCACCGCCGGCATCTCCGTCGCCGGGTCCGAGTCGAACGTGGCGATCGGCCTGGCCCGGCTCGGCCACCGGCCGGCCTGGATCGGGGTCACCGGGGCCGACGAGCCCGGCGAGCTGGTCCGCCGTACGCTGCGCGCCGAGGGCGTCGACCTGACCTGGTCCCGGGTCGACCCGACCGCCCCCACCGGGCTGATCCTCTTCGAGAACCGGGTCGCCGACATCAACCGGGTCACCTACCACCGCGCCGGCTCGGCCGGCTCCCGACTGGGCCCGGCCGACGTGACAGGGGCCTTCGACGCCCCCGGGCCACCACCCCGACTGCTGCACGTCACCGGCATCACCTGCGCGCTGGGCGTCGAGCCGTACCAGGCGGTGGTGGCGGCCGTGCGGCGCGCCCGCGCGGCCGGCAGCACGATCTGCCTGGACGTCAACCACCGCAACCGGCTCTGGTCGGTCGCCGAGGCCGCCGCCGCGCTGCGCCCGCTGCTGCCCTCGATCGACCTGGTGATCGCCTCCGACGACGAGTTGGCGGTGCTGACCGACGCCACCGACCCGGCTTCGGCGCTCCTCTCGGCCGGCGTCACCGAGGTCGTGGTCAAGCACGGCGGCGACGGGGCGACCAGCCACAGCGCTACCGGCGTCATCCACCGTCCAGCCCGGACGGTGCCGGTGGTGGACACCGTCGGCGCGGGTGACGCCTTCGTCGCCGGGCTGCTCTCCGGCTGGCTCGACGGCCTCGACGCGCCGGCCCGACTGGACCGGGCCGTCATCACCGGCGCGTTCGCGGTCGCCACCCGGGGCGACTGGGAGGGTCTGCCCGACCGGGCCGAGCTGACGCTGCTCGACCACGGCCCCGGCGGTACGGTCCGCTGACGACCTTTGGGAGGAACACCATGGAGCTGACCGAGCCGACCGTCTGGAGCACCGACCGGCTGGAGTTGGGTGAGGGCCTGCGTTGGGTCGACGACCGGCTGGTCCTCGTCGACCTGCTGGCCGGGCGACTGCTGGAGACCGACGGCGACGCCCCGACCCCGCTGCGGGAGCTGCGCCGCCTCGACGTGCCACTCGGCGCGGTCGCCCCGGTGCTCGACCGACCCGGCGAATGGCTGGCCGCCGCCGGGACCGGCGTCAGGGTGCTGCCCGCCATCGGCGACCCCCGACCGGTCGCCGACCTGGTCGGCGACGCACCCGAGCCGACCCGGATGAACGACGCGGTCGCCGACCCGCACGGCCGCTTCTGGGCCGGCAGCATGACGTACGCGATGGCGCCCGGCGGGGGCACGCTGTTCCGCCTCACCCCGGGCGCCGAGCCGGTGCCCGCGGTGACCGGGCTGACCATCCCGAACGGGCCCGCGTTCGACGCGAGCGGCACCACCATGTACCTGGCCGACACCCCACTCGGCCAGATCGACCGGTTCACCGTCGACCCCGGCACCGGGGCCCTGCACGGACGGGAGCCGTTCCTGCGGCTGTCCCCCGCCGACGGCGGCCCGGACGGCATGACACTCGACGCGGCCGACCACCTCTGGATCGCGCTGTGGGGCGGCTCCGCGGTCCGCCGATACCGGCCCGACGGCACCCTGGACCGGGAGATCCGACTGCCGGCCAAGCAGCCGGCCGGAATCTGCCTGGGCGGCCCCGACCTGCGGCGACTCTTCATCGGCACTGCCCGGGTGGGGCTGGACGTGGCGGGCCCGCAGGACGGCGCGCTGCTCGCGGTGGACGTCGAGGTCCCCGGCCTGCCCGCCGCGCGCGCCGCCGCACCGATCGGCTGACCGGAGGCATACCGGACGCCACGGCGGGAACAACCGCACCGCAGGCGGTAACAGCCGACAGGTGGGGAGCGAGCCGATGATCAGCACAGGGTGGGCGGCATGAACGGGCCGGTCGGCGACGAGCCGATGGGGGAACTGGAGCTGGTGCACACCTTCACCGGCCCGATGCCGACCGGGGTGAGCGTCTCGCACCGGGGCCGGATCTTCGTCAACTTCCCGAAGTGGGGCGACGAGGTGCCGGCCACCGTCGTCGAGCTGCGCGACGGTCAGGAGACGCCCTACCCCGACCAGGCGTGGAACGACCCGTCCGGCGACGACGACGCGGGCGCGTTCGTCTCGGTGCAGAGCATCGTGGTGGACCCGGCCGACCGGCTCTGGGTGCTGGACACCGGCAGTCCGATGTTGCAACCCACCAAGCCGGGCGGCCCGAAGCTGGTCCGGGTCGACCTGGAGACCGACACCGTCGCCCAGGTGATCACCTTCCCGGCGGACGTGGCGCTGCCGACGACGTACCTCAACGACGTCCGCTTCGACCTGCGGCGGGGCGAGGCGGGCGTCGCGTACATCACCGACTCCGCGTTCGCCGGGCCGAACGGAATCATCGTGGTGGACCTGGCCAGCGGTGCCGCCTGGCGGCGGCTGCACGACCACCCGTCCACCAAGGCGGAGCCGCTGACGTCGTTCCGGCCGATTGTCGAGGGCCGGCCGTTCCTGGAACGACCGGCCGACGGGCCGCCGAAGCCGGTGGGCATGGGCTCCGACGGCATCGCCATCTCCGCCGACGGCACCCGGCTCTACTACTGCCCGTTGGCGTCCCGGCGCCTCTACAGCGTCTCCACCGACGCGCTGGCCGACCCGGGGGTCACCCAGGAGGCCGTCGCCGCGACGGTTGTCGACGAGGGCGACCGGGGCACCGCCTCGGATGGGTTGGAGAGCGACGACGCGGGGCGGCTCTACATCACCTCGTACGAGCACAACGCCGTGCTGCGTCGACTGCCCGACGGCGGGTACGAGACGCTGGTGCACGACCCGCGACTGCTCTGGCCGGACACCATGTCGGTGGCCACCGACGGATACCTCTACGTCACCGCCAACCAACTGCACCGGCAGCCGCAGTACCAGCGCGGCAAGGACCTGCGGCGCAAGCCGTACGCGCTGTTCCGCACCCGCATCGACGCCGGCCCGGTGCTGCTGCGCCCCTGACCGCGCCAGGGCCCGACTCCCTCCGCGATCTTGCACTTTCTGTCCCGACAGAAGGGGCATCTACTCCCAAATCAACAACCGGAACTGCAAGATCGACGCATTCTTGGACTCAGGCCGTCAGCTCGTCGGCAGGGTGCGGTCCAGCAGGTCGAAGAGGGCGGCCCAGTGACGCTCGGTGGCCTGCTCGTCGTACGCCGGGGTGTCGGCCATGGTGTAGCCGTGGTGGGCGCCCGCGTACACCTCTGAGCGGTAGCGCACCCCTGCGGCGTCGAGCGCCTTCTCCAGCGTGGCGATCTGCTCCGGCGTCATCGACTGGTCGGCGTCGGCGTGCCCGAAGTACACCTCACCGGTGATCGAGCCGACGGCGAGGTGCGGGCTGTCCGGCGCGTCGGTGACGATCCGCCCGCCGTGGAAGCTGGCGACCGCCGCGATGCGGTCCGGGTGCGCCTCGATGGCGCGCAACGCGTTCGTGCCGCCCATGCAGTAACCGGTGATCACCACCGGGCCCGGCCGGACGTCGTCGCGTGCGGCCAGGAAGTCCAGGTAGGCGGCGGTGTCCCGGCTGACCACCTCGGGGGTCAGCGCGCCGATCAGCGGCATGATCTGCTCGAAGAGCGCACCGCGCTGGTCCGCGTCGCCGAGCCGGGACAGGTCGAACAGCGGTGCCCGACCGCCCCGGTAGAACAGGTGGGGCGTCAGCACCAGGTAGCCCCGGGCGGCGATCCGCTCGGCCATCTCCACCAGGCGCGGGCGCGGCCCGAAGGCGTCCATGAAGAGCAGCACCGCCGGGAACGGGCCGTCGCCGTCCGGTCGGGTGAGGGACGCGTCCGCCACTCCGTCACTGGTTGCGATGTCCACCGTCGTCGTCAGCACAGTGCCTCCTCGTACGCCGATCTTGGTCCGTTCCGAACGTTACTCGCCGTGTCGGCGCGCCTGGCCGGCAGCCGCGTGAACACGGCGTCAAGAAATGGCGGTGACCCGTCGAAACGGCGTATCGACTGGTGCTCCGCCGGCGCCCGGTGGTGACGATGGGTGCCATGAGTCCTTGGCGGATGACACGCTGGGAACGCGGAGAGCTGCCACCCGACGCCGGCACCGACAACGTGCCCGGCGCGCCCACAACCAGGGCGGACGGGTCGGAACGGCGGCACGAGGCACTGGTCAGCGTCCGGCTCGGCCCGTCCGCGCCCGGCAGCCACCTGGTGGAGTATCTGCGGCACGAGCCGTGCGCCGTCGCCGCGTGGTGGATCGCGGCCGACGTCGACGCCGTCATCCGGCTTGCCGCCGACAGCATCACGGTGCTGCACCGCGCGGTGGCCGACCTGCGGCTACGCGCCGGAGTGGAGGTGGCGGAGGCGAACTACATCCTGCGCGCGCTCGACCTGACCACACCGGCCGACCCGGGTGCCCCGACGGACGCCCAGGCCTGGGCGGGGTCCGCCGCATGAGCCGCCGCACCGGTGCCCACCGGGTCGTGGTGGGCGTCGACCGCTCGTTCGCCGGGATGCAGGCGCTGCGCCGGGCGACGCAGCTGGCCGCGACCATCCGCCGCTTCGCCCGCGACCTCGAACGACTCAGCCGATGACCGCCACCGCGGCGGCACGTGTGGAAAGGACCGACCCGACAATGGACGAGGGCCCGATAATCTACGCCGTTCCGGTGCGTGACCTCCCGGGACGAATGGTGCGGACGGTACGGACCGGCCGCTCTCCGCAGGGGCAGCGGATGGGCATCGCCTTCACCCGGCCCGAGCTGCTGGTCACCGCGATGGGCGCGGACCAGCAGTGGGAGGAGCTGTGCGAGTCGGCGCTGCGCGGCATGCTGCGCCCGCTCGGCATCGACGTGATCCAGGTCGACCCGTTGCTGGTGGCACCACCGCTGGGCCCGACGACCGCCGCCCGCCCGACGACCGCCGCCGGCCCGATCGGTCAGGCGCGGACGAAGCGCACCGCGTCGGCGATGACGTGGCCGTCGGTGTCCTCGGTACGGATCAGCACGCTCCCGTCGGTGCCCGCCGTGAACGGGTAGGTGCCCAGCGGCACCCACTGGCCCCCGGACTGCCGCTGGTCGACGGTCCGGGTGGCCACCCCGCCGGAGTACGCGATGTCGACCGGCACATTGCTGGCCCGGTTGGGGTCGGCGGTCCAGCGCAGCTGCACGGTCCACGACCCGGAGGCGGGCAGCGTCGGGCGGAACCGCAGTCGGTTGACGCCCTTGGCGGTGTTGCCGTCGTGCTCGTAGTCCGGGCCGTAGTAGCCACCGATGCTGGTGCTGCGCAGCCACGTCCCGGCCCGGGTGATCCCGCCGGCCGCCGCGTTGTCCAGGATCACCTCGCTGGTCGATCCCCATTCCAGCACCGCGCCGTCCTGGCGCAGCCGGGCCTGGAGGGCGGGCACCGACACCGCCTGCACGGCGAGGTTCCCGGCGAGCGCCAACGACGCCGCCGTGGCGGCGGCCTGCCCGAGGATCATGAACACCGGCTCCATCCGGATCGAGCCGTACGCGATGTGGCTCGCCGACAGGCAGACCGGCACCAGCAGGTTGGCGCACTGGGCCTGGTGCGGCACGATCGCCCGGTAGCTGACCGGGTACGGCGACGGCACCCCGATCTGCACGTCCCCCTCGTTGCGCACCCGGCCGTCGACAACCACCCGCTGACAGTTGTGCGAGTCCATCGTGTAGCTGGCCAGGCCCACCGAGTCGGTGGCCCGTACCCGGCCCCGGCAGTCAGCCTCGGTCATCACGTACGCGGAGACCATCCGGCGGGCCTCCCGGATGTAGAGCAGCGGCGGCCAGCCGCCCGTGCCGGTGAACTCGTCGGCCGGCAGCCCCCACCGGGCGGTCGACTCACGCACCGATGCCGGCAACCGGGGATCGTTGGCCAGGAACCACATCATCCCCTGCTGGTAGCTGCGGTGCTCGGCGATGATGCTCTCCCGCGCCGCCCAGGTCGCCGTCGGGTACGCGTGGTTGAAGCCGATGTGGTCGGTGGACACCGCGCCGTTGTTGTTGGAGTCGGTCTTTCCGCCGCCGATCGAGTGGGTGGTGAAGTACGGCCCGGTGAAGCCGGCCTGGATGTGGCGCAGCTGCAGCTCGTACCGGATCGGGTCGTAGTCGGACGGCCTGCCGAACGGGATCCGGTTGGCCGCCTGGGTGAGGCACATCCGGAAGCAGTACGCCTGGATCCGGTCGTCGCCGCTGCCCTGCGGGGCGAGCGGGGTGGTGGAGATGCCCGGCAGCAGGCCGCTGGCGGGCGAGCCGGCCGTCACGTACGGGTCGACCGGGTAGACGAACTGGTGGGTGTTGCGGGACTGCACCCCGTTGATCGTCTCGCCGTAGGTGTCGTTGGACTCCCGCCCGACGGTGAACCCCACCCCGGCCATGGCCAGCAGGTCGCCCTCGTAGCTGGCGTCCACGAACACCCCGCCCCGATAGATCGACCCGTCCTCGGTGCGCAGCTCCGTGATCCGGTTGCCGCTGCGGCCGAGGCTGGACAGCCGCGCGCCGACGACCACGGGGACGCCGGCCTCGGCCAGCATCTCGGCGAAGACGGCTGCGGCGACGCGCGGTTCGAAGGTCATCCGCAGCGGCGACGTCGGCGTGAGGGTGCCGCCGTGGTACTTGACGTACACCCGGCGGTAGAACTCGGCGGCCAGCCCACCGATGGACGCCTGGACCCCGGTGTCGGTGGCGCCCAGCCCGGCGGTGCTCAGCCCACCGACGTGGCTGGTGGGCTCCACCACCACGGCGGTGTGGCCGAGCCGACGCATGGTGATCGCGGCGGCCAGCCCACCGGAGGTGGCGCCGTAGACGACCAGGTCGGCGGTGGTGACGGCGGCGCGGGCGGGACCGGCCCGGAACGGGTCGGAGAGACCGGCCAGGACGAGGCCGGCGCCGCCGGCGGTCAGCAGACGGCGGCGGGACAGGGGCACTGACACGGCGAACTCCCGAGGGGTAACCGGAGGGGACGGTTACAGAAGCACGCCGCTGCCGCTGCTAGCGAAATTCTTCAATCTCTGCCGGCGGGTGTCAACGGTTCAAGGGCGGTAGCGGTAGCCCATTCCCGGCTCGGTGATGAGGTGCCGGGGGCGGGCCGGGTCGTCCTCCAGCTTGCGCCGCAGCTGGGCCAGGTACTGCCGCAGGTAGTTGGTCTCGTTCTGGTACTCCGGCCCCCACACGTCCTGCAGGAGCTGCCGTTGGCTGACCAGCTTGCCGGGGTGCCGCAGCAGCTTCTCCAGCACGCTCCACTGGGTGGGGGTCAGCTTGACCTCGGTGCCGTCGTCCCTGCGCACGCTGTGGTCGGCCAGGTCGACGGTGTGCTGACCGATCCGCAACGCCGGCACCGCCTCGCTGGGCGCGCCGAGGCGGCGGGTCACCGCGCGGATGCGGGCCAGCAACTCCTCGACCCCGAACGGCTTGGTGACGTAGTCGTCCGCACCCGCGTCCAGCGCCGCCACCTTGTCCTCGCTGCCGGCCCGGCCGGAGAGCACGATGATCGGCACGGAGGTCCACCCGCGCAGGCCCCGGATCACCTCCACACCGTCGATGTCGGGCAGGCCGAGGTCGAGCACCACCAGGTCGGGTGGGTGGCTGGCGGCGGCCTTCAACGCGGCGGCCCCGGTGCCGGCGACGTCCACGTCGTACCGGCGGGCCCGCAGGTTGATCCGCAGGGCGCGCAGGATCTGCGGTTCGTCGTCGACGACCAGGATGCGCGTCATTCCGGTGGCCCCTCCGAACTGGTCTGCGCGGCAGCCGGCAGCCGCAGCACCATGGTGAGCCCACCACCGGGGGTGGTCTCCGGGGTGATGCTGCCACCCATCGCCTCGGCCAACCCCCGGGACAGGGCGAGACCGAGACCGACACCGGTCTGGTTGTCCCGGTCACCGAGGCGCTGGAACGGCAGGAAGACGTGCTCCCACTGGTCCTCCGGGATGCCTGGCCCCCGGTCGATCACCCGCAGCTCCACCTGACCGGCGTGCGCGCTGGCGGTGATCACCGGCGGCTGGTCGGGTGGGCTGTAGCGCAGCGCGTTGGCGACCACGTTGACCAGCACCCGTTCCAGCAGGCCCGGGTCGGCGGTGGCCGCCGGCAGGTCGGCCGGGATGTCCGTGCCGACGGTCGCGGCCGCCGGGCCAAGTTCGTCAAGCGCCAGGGGTACGGCGTCCTCCAGGCCGACGGCGGTCGCCGAGATGCCCAGCACACCCGCCTGGAGCCGGCTCATGTCCAGCAGGTTCGCGACCAGCCGGGCGAGCCGGTCCAGCGACTCCTCGGCGGTCTCCAGCAACTCCTCGCGGTCGGCCTCGTCGAACTCGATGTCGTGGCTGCGCAGGCTGGTCACTGCCGCCTTCGCGGACGCCAGCGGCGTACGCAGGTCGTGGCTGACCGCGGCGAGCAGCGCGGTGCGCATCCGGTCGGCGGCGGCGAGCGGCCGGGCGGTCGCGGCCTCCTCGGCGAGCCGTTCCTGGCGCAGCGCGACGGCGGCCTGGGCGGCGAACGCCTCGACGATCCGCCGGTCGGCGGCCTCCAACCGCCGGCCGCTGAGCACCACGGTGATCCGGTCGTCGACGGGTACCGCCGTCTCGCCGCCGTCGGGGGTGCAGGCCGGCTGCTCACCGACGCTGGCCACCACACACCAGGCGTGCTCTTCGCGGGCCCGCTCCGGACGCCCGCTCGCCTCCTCGGCCAGCTCCAGCACGCTCACCGCGCGCAGCCCGAAGGTCTCCCGGAGCTGGTCCAGGAGGGCGGGCAGGGGACGTTCGCCGCGCAGCACACCACCGGCGACGGCGGCGAGGGTCTGCGCGTCCGCGGCGGCCCGCGCGGCCTCCCGGGTACGCCGGGCGGCCACGTCGACGATCCAGCTCACCGCCAGGGCCACCCCGACGAAGACGGCCAGGGCGAGCAGGTTGTCCGCCTCGGCGATGGTCAGCGTCTTGAAGGGCGGGGTGAAGAACCAGTTGAGCAGCAGGCTTCCGCCGAGCGCGGCGACCAGGGCCGGCCACACCCCGCCGACCAGCGCGACCCCGACCACCCCGGCGAGGAACAGCAGGATGTCGTTTGTCAGCGTCAGGTCGGGCAGGGTCCGCAGCAGCACCGTGAGCAGCGGCATGCCCAGCACCGCGAGGCCGAAGCCGAGCAGTCGGCGGCGGCGGGACAACGCCGCCGGCACTGCCGCCGCCCGGCGGCCCTTGCCGGCCTGCTTGTGGGTGACCAGGTGCACGTCGATCGAGCCGGACAGGGCGGTGGTGGTCACTCCGACGCCCCGGGCGAAGATCTGCGCGAGGCGGCCCCGCCGGCTGGCGCCGAGCACCAGTTGGGTGGCGTTCACACCCTGGGCGAAGTCCAGCAACGCGGCCGGCACGTCGGTGCCGAGCACCTGGTGGTACGTGCCGCCCAGGCTCTCCACGAGCACCCGCTGGCGGGCCAGCTGGGCCGGGTCGGCGCCGGCCAGACCGTCGCTGCGGGCCACGTGCACGGCGAGCAGGTCGGCGCCCTTGCTGCGGGCCGCGACCCGGGCGGCCCGCCGGATCAGCGTCTCCCCCTCGGGCCCGCCGGTCAGCGCGACCACCACCCGTTCCCGGGCCTCCCAGGTCGCGGCGATGCCCTGCTGGCTGCGGTAGCGGTCGAGCTGCTCGTCGACCTTGTCGGCCAGCCAGAGCAGCGCCAACTCGCGCAGTGCGGTGAGGTTGCCGACCCGGAAGTAGTTGCCCAACGCGGCGTCGATCTTGTCGGGTCGGTAGATGTTGCCGTGCGCCATCCGGCGGCGCAGCGCCTCCGGGGTCATGTCGACCAGCTCGACCTGTTCGGCGGCGCGGACGATCTCGTCCGGCACGGTCTCCCGCTGGGTGGTGCCGGTGATCTGCGCGACGACGTCGTTGACCGACTCCAGGTGCTGCACGTTGACGGTGGACAGCACGTCGATCCCCGCGTCGAGCAGCTCCTGGACGTCCTGCCAGCGCTTGTCGTGCCGGGACCCGGGCACGTTGGTGTGCGCCAACTCGTCGACCACGGCGACCTCGGGCCGGCGAGCCAGCACCGCGTCCAGGTCCATCTCGGTGAACTCGGCGCCCCGGTAGGTCATCGCCCGACGGGGCACCTGCTCCAGGTCGCCGAGCATCGCGGCGGTGTGCTGCCGACCGTGGGTCTCCACGAAGCCGATCACCACGTCGGTGCCGCGCGCGGCCCGCCGCTGGGCCTCCTCCAACATGGCGTACGTCTTGCCGACGCCGGGGGCGGCGCCGAGATAGATGCGCAGTTCTCCGCGTGGCACGGGGACCATCCTCCCTGGTCAGGTCGGCCGGTGGGGCCGCGCCCGATCGGCGCGGCCCCACCGGCGCGGGTGCTCAGCGTGCGGGGAACTGCTTGTCGAGGGCGAGGTTCAGCTCCAACACGTTCACGCCGGGCTCCCCCATGAAGCCGAGCGCCCGGCCGCTGGTGTGCTCCTCGACCAGCTTGCGAACCGCCGCCGGGTCCGCGCCGCGCTCCCGCGCGACCCGGTTCACCTGCAACTCCGCGTACGCCGGGCTGATCTGCGGGTCGAGGCCGCTGGCGCTGGCGGTGACCGCGTCGGCGGGCACCGCCGGGTCGGCGGGCGCGTCGCCCCGGATCGGGGTGACCACCCCGCCGGCGGCCACGTAGTCCTCGCCGGGCTGGGCCGGCTCCACCGTCACCCCCTGGTACTCGGTGACGAACGGAGTCGCCGGGGCGGCCTGGTTGACGCTGACCACCCGGGTCACCGGGCCGGTCAGACCGTCCGCGCGGAAGACCGCGAGCACGGCACCCACCCCGTCGTCGGTGCAGTACGGGCGGCTGCCGTCGACGCCGTTGAGTTCACCGACGGCCTTGCTGCGCCCGCAGACCTGGGTGAGCAGGCTCTCGCTGGACTCCTCCGGGTCGGTGGCGATGGTGTCGACGACGCTCTCCGGGCCCAGGTTGCTGGCCGAGGTGGAGGTCGGGTCGTAGCCGTCACCGGCGGCCGACGGGCGGGACTGGAAGTAGCGCGGGACGGGGTTGCCGTCGGCGTCGGTGAAGGACTGGCCGATCAGCGCGCTGCCGACAGTCGTTCCGTTCGAGACGATCAGCGAGCCGTCGGCCTTGTGGTTGAGGCCGGGCAGCTGGCCGAGCGCCACCAGGGCCAACGGGTAGACCAGGCCGAGCAGCACCGTGAAGACGAGCACGGCGCGCAACGCGGCGAGGTGTTGGGCGATCCAGGTGGGTAGGCGCATCACGAAATCCCCGGGAAGAACTGGATGAGCAGGTCGATGAGCTTGATCCCGATGAACGGCACGATGATGCCGCCCAGCCCGTAGACCAGGAGGTTGCGGCTGAGCAGCTTCGACGCGGCGGCCGGCCGGTACCGCACGCCCCGCAGGGCGAGCGGGATCAGCGCGATGATCACCAGGGCGTTGAAGATGACGGCGGACAGGATCGCCGACTCCGGGCTGGACAGCCGCATGATGTTCAGCGCGTCCAGGCTCGGGTAGAGGCCGGCGAACATGGCCGGGATGATCGCGAAGTACTTCGCGATGTCGTTGGAGATGCTGAACGTGGTGAGCGCGCCGCGGGTGATCAGCAACTGCTTGCCGATCTCGACGATCTCGATCAGCTTGGTCGGGTCGGAGTCGAGGTCGACCATGTTGCCGGCCTCCTTGGCGGCCGACGTGCCGGTGTTCATGGCCACCCCGACGTCGGCCTGGGCGAGGGCCGGCGCGTCGTTGGTGCCGTCACCGGTCATCGCGACCAAGCGGCCGCCCTCCTGCTCCCGCTTGATCAGCGCGAGCTTGTCCTCCGGTGTCGCCTCGGCCAGGAAGTCGTCCACCCCGGCCTCGTCGGCGATCGCCTTCGCGGTACGCGGGTTGTCGCCGGTGATCATCACGGTCCGGATGCCCATCCGGCGCATCTCGTCGAACCGCTCCCGCATGCCGGACTTGACTACGTCCTTGAGGTGGATGACGCCCAACGCGCGGGCGGGCTCACCGTCGACGTGCTCGGCGACCACCAGCGGGGTGCCGCCGGTGCCGCTGATCGCGTCCACGATCTCGCCGACCTGCTCGGTCGGGTGACCGCCGTTCTCGCGTACCCACTTCATCACCGCTGCGGCGGCGCCCTTGCGGACCCGGCGACCGGTGCCCGACGCGCCGCCGTCCACGCTGGCGTCCGGGGTGAGGTCGACGCCGCTCATCCGGGTCTGCGCGGTGAACGGCACGAAGGTGGCGTGCGGCATCACGCCGGGCTCCCGCTGGCGCAGCCCGAACTCGTTCTTCGCCAGCACCACCACCGAACGCCCCTCGGGGGTCTCGTCGGCCAGGCTGGACAGCTGCGCGGCGTCGGCAACTGTCGCGGCGTCGACCCCCTCGACCGGTACGAACTCGGCGGCCTGCCGGTTGCCCAGCGTGATGGTGCCGGTCTTGTCCAGCAGCAGGGTGTTGACGTCGCCGGCCGCCTCGACGGCCCGGCCGCTCATGGCCAGGACGTTGCGCTGGACGAGGCGGTCCATGCCGGCGATGCCGATGGCGGAGAGCAGTGCGCCGATGGTGGTGGGGATCAGGCAGACCAGCAGCGAGACGAGCACGACACCGGTGACGCCGGAGCCGGTGATCGCCCCGCTGTCCGGCGCGGCCGCCTGGTACGCCTTGGAGAAGATCGCCAGGGGCTGGAGGGTGACCACGGCCAGCAGGAAGATGATCGTGAGCGCGGCGAGCAGGATGTTCAGCGCGATCTCGTTCGGCGTCTTCTGCCGGTTGGCCCCCTCGACCAGGGCGATCATCCGGTCGATGAAGCTCTCCCCCGGCTTCTGGGTGATCTTCACGATGATCTGGTCGGAGAGCACCTTGGTGCCGCCGGTGACCGCGCTGCGGTCGCCGCCGGACTCCCGGATGACCGGGGCCGACTCGCCGGTGATCGCCGACTCGTCGACGCTGGCGATGCCCTCGACGATGTCCCCGTCGCCGGGGATGATGCCGCCCGCCTCGACCAGCACGATGTCGCCCTGACGCAGGTCAGGCGCGGGCACCGCCTCGTCGCGGTAGGTGTTGGCCCGGGCACCCGGCTTCCAGTCGATCAGTCGGGTGGCGATGGTGTCCTTCTTCGCCTGCCGCAGGGTCGCCGCCTGGGCCTTGCCCCGACCCTCGGCGACGGCCTCGGCCAGGTTGGCGAAGACCACTGTCAGCCAGAGCCAGATGGTGATCGCCCAGGCGAACACCGACGGGTCGGTCACCGCCAGGACGGTGGTGAAGGCCGCTCCGACCTCGACGATCAGCATCACCGGGTTGCGCCACAACGTGGTGGGGTTGAGCTTGCGTACCGCGTCCGGCAGGGACCGGACCAACTGCTTGGGGTCGAGCAGGCCCCCGCCGATCCGGTTGCCCTGGGTGGCGGGCGTGCCGGGGAGCTGCTCTGTCGGGGCGGACGTGACGGACATGTCCTCGTTCCTCATGGTGGTCAGAGCCCCTCTGCCAGCGGGCCGAGCGCGAGCGCGGGCAGGAAGGTCAGCGCGACGAGGACCACGGTGACGCCGACGACCATGCCGATGAACAGCGGTCGGTGGGTCGGCAGGGTGCCCTCGGACGCGGGGGTGGGTGCCTGGCGGGCCAGCGAACCGGCCAACGCGAGCACGAAGATGAGCGGCAGGAACCGGCCCAGCAGCATGCACAACCCGAGTGCGGTGTCCCACCAGGTGGTGTTGACGGTGATGCCGCCGAACGCGGAGCCGTTGTTGTTGCTGGCCGAGGTGAACGCGTACAGCACCTCGGAGAGGCCGTGCGGGCCGACGTTGAGCGCCGTGGAGTTGTTGCCGGTGGCGAACGCCGCCGCCGTGCCGACCAGCACCAGGATGGGTGTGATCAGGAAGTAGAGCGAGGCGAACTTGATCTCGCGCGACCCGATCTTCTTGCCCAGGTACTCCGGGGTGCGGCCGACCATCAGCCCGGCCACGAAGACCGTGATCACCGCGAGGATGAGCAGGCCGTAGAGACCGGAGCCGGTACCGCCCGGCGCGACCTCGCCGAGCATCATGTTGACCATCGTCATCATGCCGCCGAGTGAGGTGAACGAGTCGTGGAACGAGTTCACCGCACCGGTCGAGGTGAGCGTGGTGGCGGCGGCGAAGGTGGCCGAGTTCGACACGTCGAACCGCACCTCCTTGCCCTCCAGCGCCGCACCGACCGCCTGCGGCACCGTGCCGTGGCCGGCCAGCTCGAAGATGTTGGTGATGGCGACGCTGGCGACGGCGAGGATGCCCATCACCGCGGCGATGGCGTACCCCTGCCGGTTCTGCCCGACCATCCGGCCGAACACCCGGGGCAGGCTGAACGGGATCAGCAGGATCAGGAAGATCTCCAGCCAGTTCGTCCAGGCGGTCGGGTTCTCGAACGGGTGGGCGCTGTTGACGTTGTAGAAGCCGCCACCGTTGGTGCCCAGCTCCTTGATCACTTCCTGGCTGGCGACCGGACCGCCGGTGATGGTCTGGGTGCCGCCGGTCAACGTGGTCACGTCGGTGCCACCGGAGAGGTTCTGCACCGCCCCGCCGATCATCAGCGCGATCGCGCCGAGCACCGCGATCGGCAGCAGGATGCGCAGCACGATCCGGGTCAGGTCGACCCAGAAGTTGCCGAGCTGCCCGGTGCGGCTGCGGGCGAAGCCGCGCACCAGTGCGACAGCCACCGCGATGCCGACCGCCGCCGAGACGAAGTTCTGCACGGCCAGGCCGGCCATCTGCACCAGGTGACCCATCGTCGACTCACCCGAGTACGACTGCCAGTTGGTGTTCGTCACGAACGACACCGCCGTGTTCCACGCGCCGTGCGGCACCACCGGGTCGAAGCCCAGCGACAGCCACAGGTGGTTCTGCACCCGCTGGAACAGGTACAGGAACAGGAGCGAGACCGCGGAGAACGCCAGCACGCTGCGGGCGTACACGCCCCAGGTCTGCTCGGCGGCGGGGTTGACCCCGACCAGGCGGTAGATGCCCCGCTCGATGAGCGACTGCTTGGTGCCGGAGACCGCCCGGAACATGTAGTCGCCGAACGGCTTGTAGACGGCGACGATCGCCGCCACCAGCGTCAGCACGAAGATGACGCCCGCTGTTGTCATGGTCATCAGAAGCGCTCCGGGAACAGCAGGGCGAACACCAGGAACGCGCCCAGCACCACCGCGAGCACCAGACCGACGGCGTTTACCGCGTTCACAGCTTCTCCACCGCCCGGACCACCAGGGCGAGCGCTGCGAACAGCGCCACCGTCAGGACCACGAACACCACGTCAGACACGCTGACTCCTCATACCGGAAAGGTTCGTCGCGACCGCCTTCCGGTCGCGCCGGGCAATCAAAGCCCCACCACCCGCCGGCCGGCAGGGGTCATAACGCGACCATGACGGCGGCGAACCTTTTCTTGACGTGGTTTTCACACCTGCCCACTGAACAGGTGAAATGCGGCACAGACCGGACGGGTGAGGCCGGTAGGAGAGGTGCGGGCCGGTCAGGCCGGCTTACGGGCCACCAGCACGTCGCGCATGATCGACTGATCGACCCGGTGCCGCAGCGCGCGGTAGGGCTCCTCGTCCACGACGGTCAGGCCGGCGTCGGCCAGGGCCGCAGCCGCGTCGTCCCGGCTGGCGACGTGGGTGTTCCAGGAGACCCCCAACGCACCGCCGGGGCGCAACAACCCCGCCCAGACCGGGGCGGCGTCCGCGAGCAGCGCCAGCGGGTCGCGGGTCAATCCCTGCCCAGCGGTACGACTGCCGTGCTGCACGCCGTACGGCGCGTCGGCGACGACGAGGTCCACGGTCTGCGGGCGGAAGAACTCCGCCGACCGGGCGGTGTCGGCGTTCACCACGTCCAGCAGTTGGGTCTGGCCGGCCGTGTGCTCCTCGCGGGTCGGCGCCAACTCGATCCGCACCCGCCGGCCGACCACCTTGCGTTCCCGCCGCACCGGCCCCGACTCCAGCACCCGGTGCTTGACCCGCTTCTGCTTCAACCAGGTGGTGATGAACGCCCGGTACGCCTCGACGTCCTTCTGGTCGCGCTCGATCCCGGCCGCGTCGAAGCCGTACATCAGCGCCTGGTTGAGGGTGGTGCCCCGACCGCAGAGCGGGTCGAGCACCCGGAACCGGCGGCTGGTCATCTCGGTGGCCCAGTCCGAGGCGAGCAGTGTGACGTTGAGCAGCAGCTTGGTGAACTGCTCGTTGGTCTTGCCCGGGTACTTCTGGATGGTGAGCAGGTCGTCGTCGTAGCGGTCCAGCCGGCTCCACTCGATCGGCCGCAGCAGCTCGCCGACGATCTCGAACAACGCGTACCCGGCGGAGAGGTTGCCCAGCACTGCCAGGTCACGCTCCGTCAGCCCGTCACCGGTGAAGGTGATGTACGACGCCCCTCCGACGACAGCGGTGTCCAGCTCACCGATCCGACCGTCCAGCGCCGAGCGGCCGAAGATCTCCAGCTCCGCCTGGGTCAGGTCGACGGCGGCGCGGGCGTACACCCGGTTGGTGGCGGGCAGGATCAGCAGGCCGTAACGCGTCATGATCCGGCGAGTATTCCACAACCAGTCACTCTCGCCGGGAACCGGAGCGGCTGCCGGAGCGACTACCGGTACATGGGGTGTGAGCAGTGGCGGGAGGTCCTGTCCGCGCAACTGGACGGGGAGGAGACCGCCGCCGAACTGACGGCGGTGCAGGGGCACCTCGACGGGTGCGCCGATTGCCGGGCCTGGTTCACGGCGGCGGCCGCGCTGACCCGTCGGGTTCGTACCCGACTGGTGGTTGAGGTGCCCGACCGGACGGCGGCGATCCTGGCCGCCGTCGGTGGCAGCGCCGCTGGCGACGCGGCTGCCAGCGCCAGTGACACGCCGTCGGCCCGCCGGTCGCGCTGGCGGCCCCGCCTGCCCGGCCGCGCCGCGCTCGTCGTCGGCCTGCGGTCGGCGCTCGGCCTGCTCGGCGCGGTGCAGTTGGTGCTCGGCCTGGCCCAGGTGGGCCGGGGCGCCACCGCTGACCACCTGCACCCCACCGGCCAGCACCTGTGGCACGAGTCGGCGGCGTGGAACGTGGCGGTGGGCGCGGGGTTCCTGTTCGTGGCGCTGCGTCGCAGCCCGCCCGCCGGGCTGCTGCCGATGCTCAGCGCGTTCGTCGGCACGTTGCTGCTGCTGTCGGTCAACGACCTGGCCACCGGATCGGTGGGCGGGGAACGGCTGATCAGCCACGGCTTCCTGGTGGTCGGCTACCTGATCACCGTGCTGCTGTCCCGGCCCGGTCTGCGCCCTGGCGGACCGGCACCGCAGCGGCAGCCGACGCCGTCGCGCTGGCGGTTCGGCGCGGACGAGGTGGACCGGCCGCTGCGGGTGGTACGCCCCGATTCCTATCCGGCGCAGGCGGCCGACCGTTACCCCGCCCCGGCGGCGCGCACCGGTCAGGCCGCCCAGGCGGCGCGCACCGGTCGGACCGACGAACGCCGGGCCGCCTGATCGGTCGCGTCAGTCCGCCTGCCGCTGCCGGGCCCGGTGGGCGCGCAGGTTCGCCGGAAGGCCGCAGACGCGGACGGAGTGCCAGACCCCGCTGTTGTTACGGGAGCGGTCGTAGAACGCCACCTGGCACCGGGGGTTGCGGCAGGTCTTGACGCGCCGGCCGACGTCGGTGAGGTGCGCCGCGAACAGCTCCGCCAGGACGAGGGAGACAAGCAGTTCGGCCCCCGTCCCGGCGGGATCGAGGTGGACCGAGCCGTTGCCGTCGAGCCGCAGCGTGGCGCCCGTGGTGCGAGGGGCGGGCGCCGGCTCGGGCGGCCCGGCTTCCGGTGTGGCGTGCAGCCTGGCGTCGATCCCGTACCGCAGCTCGTCGCGGAAGGTCCGCAGCGCCCGTAGGCCCGCCGGGTCGAGCGTCACGTCGGGTGCCGGCCGCCCGGTGGCCGTCGACCACCGGGCGGCGACATCGTGCGCCCACTGCGTGGCGCTGTCGAGATCGTCGAGGAGATCCGGCTGACGCGGTGCGCCGGCCGGGAGCGTGTTGAGCAGGTCCTGGACGAGCCCGAGGCCGCCTGGTGCGGGCTCGAGGCCGTATCTCGCGGTCGCGGGCCACGGCGGAGGGGACACCGACGGCATTGTCACGTCACTTTCCGATCAGGCCGAGCGCCCCGTACCACAGCGGTCCCGGGTTCACCCAGTCCGGATAGAGCTCCATCATCGCGTCGAAGAACTCAAGGGCCGTCGACTTCTCCGCCAACAGCCGTTCCACGTTCAGCAGGTACCGCCGGGTCTCGTCGATGCTCGACGGGTCGTCGGGGCGGTTGCGGTTCTTGTGGCTGGCGACGACCGCCCGGGGCGCGAGGGCCTCGACGCGGTCGAGGGCCTTGAGCCACTCCCTCAGGCCACCGTTGACGGTTTCCAGCAGGTACTGGTGGACCCCGTTGTAGACGACGTCGCCGGCCACCACGAGACCGATCGACGGCACGTGCAGGACAGTGGTCTGGTCGCCGTCGGTGTGCCCGGTCTCGACCGGCTGGGCGACGTTGCCTTCGAGCAGGATTCCGCCGGGCGGCACCGGAATGGCATCGACGGGCGACTCCGGGATCAGCCCGGGGAAGACCTTGTCGAACACCTCTTGGCGCCCGACGGTGGCCTGCTGGTGCATGACCTCGATGGTCCCGGGCGTCGCGTAGGTGACGGCGTCGGGGAAGCGCTTGACCAGCTCGGGGGCACCGAACCAGTGATCGCCGTGCCCGTGGGTGGCGTAGATGGCCGTCAGCCGCCTGCCCGACCGCTCGATCCAGTCTCCCGCCGTCGCGATCTGCTCGTGGGTGAACGGCGGGTCCACCAGCAGCGCCTCCTCGGCCCCCGAGATCAGGGTGGTGGCTGTCGGATTGAAGTGGATGGGCGAGCCGTCCGGCATGCGCTGCTCTCCGGCCCGGACCGGGCCGTCCAAGACCAGGACCTCGTAGGACAGGGCAGACGGGGACATGTCTCCTCCTCGGTGACGCGGGTCGCGACAGTCGGCGTACCCCCACCGACGAAATAAGCATAAGCCGTATGCCTATTTCACCCAGCCGTTTGCCGAGTCTTCTGCGTCACGCCCTCCCCCGCGATGACCTGCGGGATGACCTGCTCCACGATCGTCAGCAGCGTGGTGGTGAGCAGCAGGTGCACCTGGGCGCGGGTGAGCGCGTCACGCTGGAGCCACTCCCGGGCGGTCGAGATGGCCAGCCCGCAGTACGCCCGGACCATCCCCCGCAACTCCTCGTGGTTCTCGGCCTCCTCGGCCAGCCCGACGGCGACCAGCATCCGGTCCGCGGCGACCTCCTCGGCCTCGGCGAGCACCCGCTCCACATCGGCGTCGCCGCCCATCCCCCGGGCGGTGACCGCAGCCAGCCACGAGGTGCTGTGCCGGGACACCACGTCGAGGAACCAAGTGACGCTGGCCTCCACCCGGGTGCGGAGATCACCCTTGGGCAGCCGCTCCACAGCCACCTCGGGGATGGTCACCATCACCCGGACGACCTCCAGGTAGAGGTCCTTCTTCGCGCCGAAGTAGTGGTTGACCAGCCCTCGGGCGACACCCGCCTCGCGGGCGACGTCGGTGGTCGACACCTCCGCGTACGGGCGTTCGCCGAACAGCCGGACCGCGCAGGCCAGGATCTGCCCACGCCGGGCGTCCGGCTCCAACCGGCGGCGGCGCGGAGCCGTCTCGACACTCATCTGCCCGACCCTATCGACAGCTCACGCCGCCGGCCTCGGCGTCGACGCCCTCCCGTCCCTCCTCGGAGCTGCCGGCCTCAAGGCCGCGCCGAGCGGTCAACGGCTGAACCTCTCGATCGCGGCCGGAGTCACCGGGGTGAAGAAGTTGACCAGGTTGCCGTCGGGGTCGCGGAAAAGCAGGGCTCGGTTACCCCAGGGCATGGTCGTGGGCTCGTTCACGAAGTCGTCCACCACGCTCTTCAGCTTCTCGTACAGCGCGTCGACGTCCTCCACGCGGAACTCGACGATCACGCTGCGGTTGTCGGCCGGACGGGCCGAGCCGGGCGCGAACAGTGCGACGGTGCGGGTGCTGCCGATCGCCAGCGTGCCGTGGGCGGTGCGCAATTCGGCGAAGTCCTCGTTGCCCCAGGTCGCCTTCACGCCGGTGATCTTCTCGTAGAAGCCGACCAGGCGGTTGATCTCGTCGGTGATGATGCGGATCGAGACGAAGTCCATGTCTTCTCCCTGCTCAAAGCGGTCGCTAAGGGTCCGTCGAGATCACGCTAGAGCGAATACTGGACAGATTTGGGCCAGTATTTTGATAAATTCGGACCGTGGCACGACCGACAGCGCAGGTACTCGCACTGCTGGAGCTCCTGCAGTCCGGCGGCGTCCGGACGATGGCCGAGCTTGCCGAGCGCCTCGGTGTCGAACCGCGCACGGTGCGGCGCTACGTGAGCCACCTGGTCGACCTGGACCTGCCGGTCGAGTCGGTGCGCGGTCGCTACGGCGGGTATCGGCTCGCCGCCGGCTATCGCCTGCCGCCGCTGATGTTCAACGACGACGAGGCCCTCGCCGTCCTCCTCGGCCTGATCGCCGGCCGCCGTGCCGGGTTGGCGACGGCAACGGACACGGCGGGCGAGACAGCCGCCGCGAAGATCCGTCGCGTCCTGCCGCCACGGACGGCGGACCGACTGGACGCCGCACTCCAGTCCCTCGCCTTCACCGCCGAACCCGGTGACTTCCCCGCGCCGCAGACCGAGGTACTGCTCGCCGTCGCCGAGGCGGTCCGCCATCACCGGCCGATCTCGGTGCAGTACACCTCGGGCGACGGCCGGCGCAGCGTCCGCGTGCTGCATCCGTTCGGGCTGGTCAACCATGCCGGCCGGTGGTACGTCACCGGGGTCGATCCGGAGATCGGCGAGGAACGAACCCTTCGACTCGACCGCATCGCGGACGCGAGACCGCTGCCGGGCTCGTTCGAGCCGCCCGCCGGAAACGATCCGGCCGGGCACCTTCTCAACTCGATGGCACGAGCGCCGTACCCGCACGCGGTGTCGCTGCGGATACAAGGAACAGTCGAGCAGATCCGCAGGCGGCTACCGGCCAGCATCGCCGAGGTGCGAGAGGGCGCGGACGAAGGCTGGCAGGACGTGGAGATCCGGGCCGAGAGCCTCGACTGGTTGCCCGGCGTGCTCGCCGCGCTCGACCTGCCGTTCGTCATCGAACGCCCGGACGAACTCCGCGACCGCGTCGTCGCACTCGCCGAGCGGCTCGCGGCCTCGGCACGACGTGAGTCGGCCCGCAGCTAGCCGTCCGACACCGGATGTTCGGCAATCTTGGACAGTTTCCGTCAGCTCGTAACGGAAACTGACCAAGATCTCCTCGTCTCCGTTGATCGTTTGTCGAGTCAAGTCCGCCGGTCGGTCCGTGTGCCGCCGCCGGTGATGGCTTATTGACATGCCGCCAACAGCGCGCGAGGGTGGTGCACATGCCGACTCCCCCGACCGACGGCTCCCCCTCACCCTGGCGCGAGCCGGAACACGACGACCTGGCCGAACTGGCCCGCACCTTCTTCACCAAGGAGGTGTTGCCGCACGCCGAACGCCTGCTGGCGCAGGGCCACCCGGACCGCGAGCACTACCGGCGCGCCGGCGAGCTGGGGCTGCTCGGCCTGTCCGTCCCCGAGGAGTACGGCGGCGGGGGCGGCGGATTCACCCACGAGGCAGTGCTGCTGCACGAGCAGGCGTACACCGGGGAGAGCAGCCTCGGGCTGGCCGTCCACAGTGGCATCGTCACCGGCTATCTCGTCGCGTACGGCAGCGAGGAGCAGAAGCGACGCTGGCTGCCCGGCCTGTGCAGCGGTGAGTTGGTCGGCGCGATCGCGATGACCGAGCCGGACGGCGGCTCCGATCTGCAGGCCATGCGTACCCGGGCGGTCCGCGACGGCGACGACTACCTGGTCACCGGCGCGAAGACGTTCATCACCAACGGCGGCCTGGCCGACCTGATCATCGTGGCCGTGAAGACCGACCCCGAGCAGCGGGCGGCTGGCGTCTCGCTGCTGGTCTGCGAGGTGGGCGGCGACCCGCAGGGGTTCCGCCGAGGGCGACTGCTGTCCAAGATCGGGCTGCACGCGAACGACACCGCCGAGTTGTTCTTCGACGAGCTGCGGGTGCCGGCGGCCAACCTGCTCGGCGGCACCGAAGGGCTGGGCTTCGTCCAGCTCATGCAGCAACTCCCGCAGGAACGACTGGTCATCGGCGTCGGCGCGGTCGCCGCCATGGAACGCGCTGTCGCGCTGACCGTCGCGTACGCCAAGGAGCGCACCGCCTTCGGCAAGCCCCTGATGGGTCACCAGAACACCAGGATGGTGCTCGCCGAGTGCGCCACCCGCGCCCGGGTCAGCCGGGTCTTCCTGGACGACTGCATCGTCCGGCACGACCGGGGTGACCTGGACGTGTCCACCGCGGCCATGGCGAAGTCATGGCTCACCGACGGGCAGTGCGAGGTCGTCGACAGGTGCCTGCAGATCTTCGGTGGCTACGGCTACACCACCGAGTACCCGATCGCCCGGATGTACGCCGACGCCCGCGTCCAGAAGATCTACGGCGGCACCAACGAGATCATGAAGGAGTTGATCGCCCGTGCCCTCTGAGGCGTACGTCTATGACGCGGTCCGCACCCCGCGCGGACGCGGCCGGGACACCGGCGCGCTGCACGGGGTCAAACCGATCTCCCTGGTGGTCGGCCTGATCGACGCGTTGCGCGAGCGCAACCCCGGCCTGGACGTCGGTCGGCTGGAGGACCTGCTGCTCGGCATCGTGACCCCGGTCGGCGAGCAGGGCGGCGACCTGGCGCGGGCCGCCGCGCTGCTGGCCGGGCTACCCGACCAGGTGGGCGGGGTGCAGCTCAACCGGTTCTGCGCCTCCGGTTTGGAGGCGGTCAACTCCGCCGCCGCCCGGATCCGCTCCGGCTGGGAGCACCTGCTGCTGGCCGGCGGGGTGGAGTCGATGTCCCGGGTGCCGATGGGCTCCGACGGGGCGGCCTGGGCCACCGATCCGCAGACCGCGCTGGCCACGTCGTTCGTGCCGCAGGGCGTCAGCGCCGACCTGATCGCCACCCTGGAGGGCTTCACCCGCGACGACGTGGACGGCTACGCGCTGCGGTCGCAGGAGCGGGCCGCCAAGGCGATGGCCGGCGGATACTTCGCCCGCTCGCTGGTGCCGGTCCGCGACGGCAACGGCCTGGACATCCTCACCGTCGACGAGCACCCACGCCCGGAGACCACCCGGGAGGCGCTGGCCCGGCTCACCCCGTCCTTCGCCACCATGGGTGAGGCGGCCGGCTTCGACGCCGTCGCGTTGCAGAAGTTCCACTGGTTGGAGGCGATCGAGCACGTCCACCACGCCGGCAACTCGTCCGGCATCGTGGACGGCGCCGCGCTGGTGCTGATCGGGTCGGAGCAGGTGGGTCAGGATCTCGGCCTCACCCCGCGCGCCCGGATCGTCGGCGCGGCGGTCACCGGTGCCGACCCGACGCTGATGTTGACCGGCCCGATCCCGGCCACCCACAAGGCGCTCGCCGTGGCCGGGCTGACAGTCGACGACATCGACCTGTTCGAGATCAACGAGGCGTTCGCCGCGGTGGTCCTCAAGTACGTCCGCGACCTGGGCCTCGACCCGGACCGGGTGAACGTCAACGGCGGCGCGATCGCCCTCGGCCATCCGCTCGGCGCGACCGGAGCGATGCTGCTCGGCACCGCGTTGGACGAGTTGGAGCGCCGCGACCTGCGCCGCGCCGTGGTGACCCTCTGCATCGGCGGCGGCATGGGCGTCGCCACCGTTCTCGAACGCTGCTGACCCGGAGGACGACAATGACAAACACCATCCGGTACGACAGCGGCGCCGACGGCATCGTCACGCTCACCCTGGACGACCCCACCCAGTCCGCCAACACCATGAACCGGGCGTACGTCGCCTCGATGAGCGCGGCGCTCGACCGGTTGGAAGCCGAGCCCGATCTCGTCGGGGTCATCGTGACCAGTGCGAAGCCGACATTCTTCGCCGGCGGCGACCTGCCGGAGATGATCCGGGCCACCCGCGCCGACGCGCCAGCGCTGGCCGACCTGCTCGGCACCATCAAACGGGACCTGCGCCGCCTGGAGACGCTGGGCCGGCCGGTGGTCGCCGCTGTCAACGGCTCCGCGCTCGGCGGTGGCCTGGAGATCGCGCTCGCCTGCCACCACCGGATCGCGCTGGACGCGCCCGACAGCCGGCTCGGGCTGCCCGAGGTGACCCTGGGCCTGCTGCCCGGGGCCGGCGGCGTCACCCGGACGGTACGGATGCTCGGCCTGGCCGGTGCGCTGACCACCGTGCTGCTCACCGGCCGGCGGATGCGCCCGGCCGACGCCCTGGCCGCCGGGATCGTCGACGAGGTGGTGGCCACGCCGACGGAGCTGCTGGAGCGCGCACGGGCCTGGATCGCGGCCAACCCGCAGCCGAAGCAGCCGTGGGACCGCCCGGACTACCGGATGCCGGGCGGCACACCGTCCAGCCGGTCACTGGCCGCGCAGTTGCCGGCCTTCCCGGCGACCCTGCGCAAGCAGCTCAAGGGGGCCCGGCTACCGGCGCCCGAGGCGATCCTGGCCGCCGCCGTCGAGGGCGCACAGGTCGACCTGGAGACCGCCCTGACCGTGGAGACCCGGCACCTGATCGGCCTGCTCACCGGGCAGGTCGCCAAGAACATGATCGGTGCCTTCTTCTTCGACCTGAAGGCCGTCAACCGTGGCGCCGCCCGACCGGCCGACGTGGACGCCCCGCCGGTACGCCGGGTGGCGGTGCTCGGGGCCGGCATGATGGGCGCGGGCATCGCGTACGCCTGCGCCACCGCCGGGCTGGACGTCGTGGTCCGGGACGTCACGCCGGAGGCCGCCGGGCGGGCCCGCGAGCACGCCGAACGGCTGCTGGCCCGCAAGGTCCGTAAGGGCCGCGCCACAGAGGCGGAGGCCCGCGCCGTGCTGGGCCGGATCACCACCACCGACCAGGTGGACGCCCTCGCCGGCTGCGACGCGGTGATCGAGGCGGTCTTCGAGGACCCGGCGTTGAAACAGCAGGTCTTCGCCGAGGTGCTGCCCGTGCTGGCACCCGGCGCGCTGCTCGCCTCCAACACCTCCACCCTGCCGATCACCGGGCTGGCCGAGGGAGTGGACCGGCCGGCGGACTTCATCGGCATGCACTTCTTCTCCCCGGTCGACCGGATGCCGCTGCTGGAGATCGTGGTGGGCGAACGGACCGGGGACGTGGCGCTGGCCCGGGCGTTCGACCTGGGCCGACGGATCGGCAAGACCCCGATCGTGGTCAACGACGGCCGAGGCTTCTTCACCAGCCGGGTGATCGGCCGGTTCATGGACGAGGCGATCGGGATGGTCGCCGACGGTGTCCCCGCCGCGTCGGTGGAGCAGGCCGCCCTTCAGGCCGGCTACCCGACCGGGCCGCTGGCTCTGGCCGACGAGGTCAGCCTCACGCTGATCCAGCGGATCCGCCGCCAGTTCGAGGCGGCCAGCGACGAGTTCCGCCCGCTGCCGGCGCACCGCCTGGTGGACGAACTGGTCGACGCGTACGACCGGCCGGGGCGCGCCGCCGGACGCGGCTTCTATTCCTACGACGACGGCACCCGGGGACGGCTGTGGCCCGGTCTCGCCGACCTGATCACCGACGCGGGCCGGGCGGTGCCGTTCACCGACCTTCAGGAACGGATGCTCTTCGCCGAGGCGCTGGACGCGCTGCGCTGCCTCGACGAGGGAGTGTTGCGGACCGAGACCGACGCCAACATCGGCTCGATCTTCGGCATCGGCTTCCCGGCCTGGACGGGAGGGGTGATCCGCTACGTGCGGCAGTACGCGGGCGGCCCCGCCGGCTTCGCGGCCCGCGCCACCGAGTTGGCCGACCGCTACGGCGACCGGTTCACGCCCCCGACCGACCTGGTCGCCCGCCTCGCCGCCCCGACCGACCACCCCGCCGAACCGGTGGGCGTCGCGTGACGGCCTCCTGGCCGAGCCCCGGCGGTTCGGCTCCGACCGACGACCCGGGAGCCGCCGGGCACGACGGCCCGCGCACCGCGCCGGACGGCCCGACGCGCGGCGGTCCGCTCGCCGGGGTACGGGTGGTGGAGCTGGCCAGCCTCGCGCCGGCGCCGTTCGGGTGCATGGTGCTCGCCGACCTCGGCGCGGACGTGGTGCGGGTGGACCGGCCCGGCGCACCGGGTGCGGGCCGGCTGGCCGCACCGACCGGCGGCCCGTTGCAGCGCGGGCGGCGGGTCACCGCACTGGACCTGAAGTCCCCGACCGGGGTGGCGGACCTGCTGAACCTCGTCGAACGCGCGGACGTGCTGGTCGAGGCGTACCGGCCCGGGGTGGCCGAGCGGCTCGGCTTCGGCCCGCAGGTGTGCCAGGCCCGCAACCCCCGCCTGGTGTACGCGCGGATGACCGGCTGGGGGCAGGACGGCCCACTGGCCGCCCGAGCCGGGCACGACATCGACTACATCGCTGTCGCCGGGGCGTTGGAGCCGCTGGGCCGGGCCGGCGAACGCCCGTACGCGCCGATGAACCTGCTCGGCGACTTCGGCGGCGGCGGCATGCTGCTCGCCGTCGGTGTGCTGGCCGCGCTGCTGGAGCGGGAGCGCTCCGGCTTCGGCCAGGTGGTCGACGCGGCGATGGTGGACGGTTCGGCGCTGCTCACCTCGTTCCTGCACGGGCTGCTCGGCACCGGCCTGTGGGCCGCGCCGCGCGGGCGCAACATGTTCGACGGCGGGGCGCCGTTCTACGACACGTACACCACCGCCGACGGCGGATTCATGGCTGTCGGCGCGGTGGAACCGGCCTTCTACGCCGTACTCCTCACCGGCCTCGACCTCGCCGACGACCCGGACCTGCCGGCCCAGTACGACCCGAGCGGCTGGGACGAGCTGCGCCGCCGGTTCACCGCACGGTTCGCCGAGCGGACCCGGGACGAGTGGACGGCGGTCTTCGCCGACCTGGATGCGTGCGTCGCGCCGGTGCTCGCCCCCGGTGAGGCGCACCAGCATCCACACAACGCCGCCCGGGGCACGTTCGTCGAGGTGGACGGCGAGATCCAACCGGCACCGGCACCCCGCTTCGACCGCACACCACCGAAACGGCCCACCCCAGCACCCGACTCACAGCGCGACGCGATGCCGGTCAAGGAAATCCTGACCACCTGGCCACACCACACCCGACAGCCAGGTGGTCGGTGAACCATGTCGACCCGTCGGCAGGGGGCGCGTCGAACCAAACACAGTGTGTAGCGACGTCTTATCCTTTGTGGGTGCTGCTCACCTATCTGGACGAGTCGCACACCGTTGAGTACGGCCCTCGACGAGGTCGCCGTCTACAACGGCGCAATGAAGACCATCGGCGCCCACGATGTGACGATCATCTTGCGCGGGGTCGACCGCTACGGCCTCGCGCCGTCGCACGCCTCGCGGCTGGTGCAGGCCGTGGATCTGGTGACCTTCCTGTATCGCCGGATGGTCAACGGCACAGGTCACGATCCAGGCGAGGCGGCGGCGAACGAAAAGCTCTGGTCCTGGGTCGAGCAGCGGCGGTACCACTCCTGGTGCTGGTCGCCCACAGCCCGCCAGATGCACGAAGGGCCCGCGTGAGCGGGCCCTTAAGGCGGTTGCGGGAACCCTCAAGCGAGAGCCTCCTGCACCACCCAGGTTAGCAGCGGGTTGTGCGCCACACACATACCACCACGGTGTTGATCAGGAGTGTGGTGTCAGGGCTCCGCCCGTGGCGACGCCAACCTCTTGATCGACGCGGGCGGCGACGGGCGGGTCCGGGGGCGACGGCAGTGGTACCAGGTGGCGAAGAGGGCCACGGCCAGGAGGAGTTCGGCCAGGTCACCGCCGTAATACATGAGTTGGGCCGCCGAGCGGAACGCTTCCGGGTCCCGGTCGGTGAGGCCGGGCGGCAGGGTTTCGGCCTGGGCGTACAGGTACTTGGCCAGCACGGCGTGGCCGGCCGCGGCGGTCAGGAGCGCGCCGACCCGGACCGCCAGCGCCGGGCGCTGCGGCGCCGGGTCCGGCCCGGCCAACGACCAGGCGAAGAGGTACCCGGCGGCCAGGTAGTGCAGGTGCACGCCATGGTGCAGGGCGGGGTGGCGTTCGGCCGCCGCGTACAGCGGGGTGAGCAGCACCAGCGCCAACCCGCCGGTGCTCAGCAGCGCGGCGGTGACCGGGTGGGCGAGCAGGTGCAGCGGGCGGGCACGCAGCAGCCGGCCCACCAGCCGGCGCATCGGCGCAGGTGCGACGTGCAGCAACAGCGTCACCGGGGCGCCGAGCACCAGCCCGAGCGGTGCCAGCATGCCGAGGAGCAGGTGTTGCGCCATGTGCCCGCGCGGGTCACCGGAGGTCTGGGCGAGCGGGCCGACGGCGAGCGCCAGCAGGGCGCAGCCGACCAGCCAGGCTGCGGTGCGCCGGTGGTCCCAACCCCGCGGGTCGCGGACGGCGGCCAACAGGTAGCCGCCCGCCAGCACGGCGACCGGGAACAGCGGGAGCCAGGCCGGCCCGGCCGCACCGTGCCCGGCGTGCGCCAGCGGCACGGCCACGGTCACCGAGGGCCGCCATCGGGCCGGACGGCTCGGGGGTCGCCGCCGGGCCGACGGGACCCGGCCCACCAGACGACAGCGACGCCGGCCAGCAGCAGCACCGCGCCGGCCAGGTTCCAGACCACGTCGTACGGCACCAGGTGGACGCCGTAGCGGATCTGGTGCAGCCGGAGCACCTTGTGGTCGACGATCCCGTCGAAGAGTTGGAATCCGCCGGCGCCGAGCAGGAAACCACCCCAGGCCAGCCGGCTCGACAGGGCGCCCCGCCGACGCAGGTCGGCGAACCAGAAGAACCCACCGACCAGGGCGATCACCTCGGCGGCGTGCAGCAGCCCGTCGGAGAGCAGCGCCACCGAGGGGGTGGAGCGATCGTAGAAGTGGTGCCAGGCGAGCAGCTGGTGGAAGACGATCTCGTCCACCGCCGCCATGATTGCGATGCCGATCAGGACGCCGACGAGAATGGAGGAACGCACGTCGGCGGTGCGTGCGCTTGGCAGGGGGAGATCGGCCACCACCACACCTCGCATCCGCGTCAGGCCGGCCTCAAATTACCCCGGACCAGACGAACCATGCCGGCGAAGCCGAGGACGGGCGACCGCGCGAGGAGTGATCAACACGGGTTTGGTGAAACTGGGGTGTCCGGCCGAGTGGCACACCGCGACTTCCAGGAAGCCGTGTTGATCAAGGTCGGGCGGACGGTCGGATGGCCGATGACCTCCCCGTTTCGCGACTCCCGGGCCACGGACGGCATGATCATGGAGCCTGGAGAGGCAGCGACGGCCGGAGCCCGAGGTGCAGCGACAGCGTGATCCCGAGAAGGAGGTGCCCGTGCCGGACGCTGACGAACTCGTCGCCAGTGCGCTCGCGGCGGTACGCGGCACTGACGTTCGGCACGCCGAACGGCAGCTGGACCACCTGATGGTCGGCACCGGCGTCGCGGACGGCACCACGGCTGTGGACGAGGCACTGCTGCGTCGCCTGGTCCGTGCTCTCGGCCAGCTGTGGCTGCGCGGGTGGCAGCCGGTCGACGTGGACCGGATCACCGGTCGGCGGCTCGACGCCCGGGCGGCCCGGCTGGTCCGCCACGCGATGGCGGTTCAGCGCCGCGACCAGGCCGAGCCGGTCCCGGCCTGGTGGGACGACCAGCTACGCGCGTTGGCGGCAACCACTGGTGACGACCGCAGCGTGCTGACCAGCTGGGCGGCCCGGGAGGGGCTGGACCGGGCGGACGCGCTCCGGACCGCAGTGGACACCCTCGCGCTGGTGGAGAGCCTGCCGCCGATCGCCGTGCTGCGCCCACCGCCGGGCACCAGCGGCGCGGCGCTGTCGCGCGCCGCCGGCCCGGCTCGCAGCGGGTCACCGATGCTCGATCGGGTACGCGCGCTGCTGGCCAAGGCCGAGTCGACCACCTTTCCGGCGGAGGCGGAGGCGTTGACCGGTAAGGCCCAGGAGCTGATCGCCCGGCACAGCATCGACGAGGCGCTGCTGGCCGCCGGGGCGGAGAGCGGCGACCTGCCCGGCGGGGTGCGGCTGAGCACCGACACCCCGTACGCGGGCGCGAAGGCGCTGCTGGTGCAGGAGGTGGCGGCGGCGAACCGGTGCGAGGCGGTCTGGTCCGACGATCTCGGCTTCGCGACCGTGCTGGGCTGGCCCGCCGACCTGGTGGCGGTGGAGTTGCTCTACACGTCGCTGCTGGTCCAGGCCACTGCGGCGATGCTGCGCGGGCGCGCCGAGCGGCGGCCGGGGTCGGGGCGGCGGACGAAGGTCTGGGACGAGTCCTTCCTCAACGCGTTCGCGCTGCGGATCGGCGAGCGGCTGCGGACGGCCACCGAGGCGGCCACGGATGCGGCAACCGACGCGGACCAGGCAACGGCCGGGGCGGAACGGTTGTTGCCGGTGCTCGCGGCGCGGGGCGAGGCGGTCCGGGAGCGGCTGGACACGCTCTTCCCCGGGGTCACCCGGCGCCGGCTCAGCGTGCGCGACGCCGAGGGCTGGTCGTCCGGCACCTCGGCCGCCGACCGGGCGTCACTGGACGTCGGCGGCGGTCGGAAACCCCGGCAGGTGCCCGGTCGACCCGATCCGCGCTGAACGCTGCGGCGTGGGACCGCCCTCGGCGCCGGTTTCTGCGCTTTTCTTCGGTACGCGGTAGGGATCGGGGGAACGGCTCCGACCCTCCGGTGAGCCGCGCCCCGATCGGGGTGCGACCTGAGCCTGAGGAGCATCGCCGTGAAGTACATGCTGCTGATCTGGAACCGGCCCGGCTTCACCGAGGGGCTGAGCGAGCAGGATCGCACCGCCCTCTTCGGTGAGGTCGACGAGATCATGAAGGAGCTGACCGAGACCGGCGAGCTGATCGGCGGCCAGGCGTTGGCCAATCCGTCGCAGACGTTGACGGTCCGACTCGTCGATGGCAGCCCCGAGGTTCTCGACGGTCCGTTCATGGAGAGCAAGGAGCAGTTCGCGGGCTACCTGGCAGTGGACTGTGACAGCCCGCAGCGGGCTGCCGAGATCGCCGCCCGCTGGCCGGACGTCCGGTACGGCGGCGCGATGGAGGTCCGCCCGATCATGGATGAGGCCGGGACGGAGATGTGACCGGGGACCGGACGGTCGAGGACCTGCTGCGCACCTTCGCGCCGCAGGTCCTCGGCCTGCTGGTCCGTCGGCACGGGCAGTTCGACAGGTGCGAGGACGCGGTCCAGGAGGCGTTGCTCGCCGCCGCGACGCAGTGGCCCGCGCAGGGCGTACCGGACAATCCGCGCGCCTGGTTGCTCACCGTGGCCACCCGCCGGCTCACCGACGAGTGGCGCAGCGAGAGCGCGCGCCGGGACCGCGAGGTGGCGGTGGCGCGACGCGAGCCGGCGTACGCCGGGGTGGCGCCGGCGGCCGACGCGGAGCCCAACGTTCCGGCCGACGATGACACCCTCACGCTGCTGTTCCTCTGCTGCCACCCGGCGTTGCCCGGGTCGGCGCAGGTGGCGCTCACCCTGCGGGCGGTCGGTGGTCTCAGCACCGCCCAGATCGCCCGGGCGCACCTGGTGCCCGAGGCGACGATGAGCCAACGCATCCGGCGGGCCAAGCAGCGGATCGAGGCCGCCGGGGCCCGGTTCACCCTGCCCGGGCCGGCGGAGCGGGCCGAGCGGCTGGGGGCGGTGCTGCGGGTGCTCTACCTGATCTTCAATGAGGGCTACACCGCGTCCAGTGGCCCGGACCTGCGCCGGGCCGAGTTGACCGGCGAGGCGATCCGGCTGGCCCGCATCCTGCGCGGGCTGCTGCCCGACGACGGTGAGGTGACCGGGCTGCTGGCGCTGATGCTGCTGACCGACGCGCACCGGGCGGCGCGGGTGGGGCCGGACGGAGAGTTGGTGCCGCTGGCCGAGCAGGACCGCTCCCGGTGGGACGCCGCCGCCATCGCGGAGGGGGTCGCGCTGATCACCGAGGCGTTGACCTGGTCGCCACCGGGCCCGTACCAGCTCCAGGCGGCGATCGCCGCGGTGCACGCCGAAGCCCCGACAGCGGCCGAGACGGACTGGCGGCAGATCGTGGCGCTCTACCGGTTGCTGGCCCGGGTCGCGCCGAACCCGATGGTCACCCTGAACCAGGCGGTGGCGGTGGCCATGGTCGACGGGCCCCGGGCCGGGCTCGCCCTGCTCACGCCGTTGGACGCCGACGACCGCACGGCCGGACACCACCGGCTGGCCGCCGTCCGGGCTCACCTGTTGGAGCTGGCCGGGGAGGTCGGTGCGGCGCGGGAGGCGTACCTGGCCGCGGCGCGTGGCACCACGAGCCGACCGGAGCAGCGGTACCTGGAGGTGCGGGCGGCCCGGCTGACCGGCCAGGAGTGACCGGCGACATCTTGCCATTTCGGCAATTAACTTTGCACATTGCCCCGGTGCCCGGTCACAGTCGTGGGCGACGCGCGAAGGAGCAGGCACCGATGACCGAACAGCACGAGTTCGACAGGGACTACTGGGAGCGGCACTGGCAGCAGGCGCACCCCGGCCGTCCCGGCGCGATGAGCACCAGCCCCGCACACCCGTACCTGGCCCGGGAGACCGGCGGCCTGTCGCCGGGCTCGGCGCTGGACGCCGGGTGCGGCGCCGGTGCCGAGGCGATCTGGCTCGCCTCCCACGGCTGGCAGGTCACCGCCGTCGACATCGCCCCCGTCGCCCTCGCCCGGGCCGCCGAACGCGCGGCCGAGAGCGGGGTGTCTGACCACGTGCGATGGGTGGCGGCGGACCTGACGGCCTGGGCCCCGGAGACGCCGTTCGACCTGGTCACCACGCACTACGCGCACCCCGCGATGCCGCAGCTGGACTTCTACCAGCGCATCGCCGGGTGGGTGGCACCCGGCGGCACCCTCCTGATCGTCGGGCACCTGCACAGCTCCGAAGCCACCGGCCACGGCCATGGGCATGGGCATGGGCACCACCCGCCCGACGAGGCGTCGGTCACCCTCGCGGACATCACCGCCGGCCTGGACGACGCCACCTGGGAGATCGTCACCGCCGGGGAACACCGCCGCATGATGCCGGGTCGGGAAGCCCCGCTGAACGACGTGGTCGTCCGCGTCACCCGACGACGCTGAGCCGGGCCGGGTGGCGCGAACCACCCGGCCCGGCGGCGCGATCACACCTCGGGTTCGACGGCCGGGCAGCTGGCGCCCCGAGCGGGCACCGCCTGATCGATCAGATAGGCGTCGACGGCTCGTGCCACGCACGGGCTGCTGGTGTAGCTGCCGTGTCCCCACCCGTCATAGGTGAGCAGCGCGCCGTGTCGGCCCAACTGTCGGGCCACGTTGCGCGCCCAGCCGTAGCCGCTGGCCGGGTCGTGCACGGTGGCGGCGAGCAGCAGCGGCACCTCGGTGTGGACCCGGAGCCGATGCTGCGGGTTGGCGACCGGCGTCGGTGTGCCCAGGCAGGTGACCAGGGCGAACAGCGCCGGCGGGTAGCGCAGGTCCGGCGCGAGCCGGGCCGCCCGTCCCAGGTGCCCGACGTACTCCCGGTAGTCCCGGACCGGCAGGTTCCAGTCCTGACAGAAAACCGCGAAGGGGTACGGAGCCACGGCCTCGTCCGCCAGCGGGCGGACGCTGGATGTGGTGGCGGCGCCTTCCAGTCGGACGATCCACTCGGCCAGCTCCGGCCACCGCCAGGTGTCGTAGAGCTTCTTGTGGGCGAGGCGGCTCAACTCGAACGGGGCGAGCGCCGCCCCGGCCCGGTCCGGGTCGGGCAGTGAGCCCCGCTCCGCCCGGGCGTGCAGCCCGGCCCAGCTGGCGCGCACGTCGCGACCGTGCAGGACGCAGTCGACCGAGCGGGCGCACCAGGCCAGGAACTCGTCGAACGCGCCCTCCGCGGTGACAGCCTGGGTGTCCAGGAAGGCGCGGGTGCCGAGGCTGTGATCCATCGACGCCTCCAGCACCATGGCCCGGACCCGGTCGGGGTACAGCTCGGCGTACCGCTGCCCGAGCACTGTGCCGTACGAACTGCCGTGGAAGGTCAGCTGCCGCTCGCCGAGCGCGGCGCGGACCGCGTCCAGGTCACGGGCGGCGCTGGTGCTGTCGACGTGGTCGTAGAGCGCCCCGGTGCGGGCCCGACAGTCGGCGCGCAGCAGCGTGTTGTTGGCCAGGACGGCATCGAACTGGGCCTGGTCGGCGATCAGCTGCGGTTGCCGGGCGAGCAGGTCCCGGGCACAGATCACCGGGTGACTGCCGCCGGTGCCGCGTGGGTCGAAGCTGACGATGTCGAACCGGGCACGCAGGTCGGCACTGAACCGGGAGCTGCCGTTCACCACCCGGTCGACCCCGCTGTCGCCCGGACCTCCGGGGCCGAAGACCAGCGCGCCCTGCCGGGTGGACGGGTCGGCGACCCGGCGGGCCAACGACAGGTCGAAGCGCTCACCCCGGGGCCGGTCCCAGTCCACCGGCAGCGACAGGGTGCCGCACTCGGCGCTGGCGTCCGTGGCGCAGGGCCGCCAGTCGATCGTCGGGGCGGACTGTTGTCGGGCGGCGGCCGGGCTCGCCGGGGTCAGGCCGGCGGCGGTGAGGGCCAGGGCGACCGCCCAGCCCACTGCGGATTTGCGTACGCGCAGCATGAGGTGCTGTCCTCTCCTCGAAGGAGCGTTGCCGGTGAAACTCGCCCACTGGGCGAGGTGATGCTGCTTCCACCCGGGCCGTCGAGTAGCCGCTCGACGGCCCGGGGCCTCTCGCCCGCCGGGTCAGTCGACCTCGCGCAGGACGCGTTCCAGCGTGGTCATCCGGGTCTCCATCCCGCCGAGCCGGCCATCCATCGCCGCGAGCAGTCGGGTGTTCTCCGCCTGGGCCTGCGCGGCCGTCTCGGCGAGCCGGCGGTAGTCGTCCGCGCGGGCCGCCTCGTACCGGGCCCGCCGGGTCTTGGCGATCTGGACGACGGTCACGGTGACCACGCTGATCAGGAAGCCGAAGATGCCGATCGCGCCGACCACCTCGGTCCAGTCGTGCTCGCTCATCGCGGGGCTCCTGGCTGCTCGCCCGAGTCGGGCACGGTCAGCGTCTCGACGGCCGCCGCGATGACCGCGGGGGTGAGTGTGAGCACGAACGGCTCCACCTCGTAGTAGTTCATGGCCTTCCCGTCCTCCGACAACTCCAGGCGAGCGGTGACCAACCCGGCCGCCGCCAGCTTCCGTAGGTGGACCTGCAACAGCGCCCGGCTGATGCCCAGTTGCCGGGCCAGCCCGCTGACGTACGCACGCTCGCGGGCCAGCGCGGCGACGACCCGCAGTCGGTGCGGGTTGGCCAGGGTGGCCAGCACCCGGACCAGGTCGTCGCCGGTCGGCGGTGGAGCGGTGCTCATAACCAGCCCTTGCACATGCCAAGGAAAGTTAGCAGGTGCCGGCGCGCGGCAGGGTGGGACGAAAGCGGAATCAGGGGGATCTCAGGGTCACGAAAAGGCCCGGACACACAGCACGCCGGGCCGGTGATGATCACCGGCCCGGCGTGCGGGTTACGTCGTACGTCAGCTCTTGAAGGCGTCCTTGATCTTCTCGCCCGCCTGCTTGAGCTTGGCGGTGGACTGGTCAGCGCGACCCTCCGCCTCCAGCTGCTCGTTGTCGGTGGCCCGACCGGCGCCTTCCTTCAGCTTGCCGGTCGCGTCCTCGGTGGCGTTGTTGATCTTGTCGTCGAATCCCATTGCCAACCTCCATTGCCAGCGTCGCTACAACCACAGAGGTACCCCCACTGTCACCGGCTCAACCGTCACCGTCGTCACAGATCGGCAGCGGCCGGACGAAAGCGACGCAGCCGCAGGCTGTTGGCCACCACGAAGACCGACGAGAGCGCCATCGTGGCACCGGCGATCATCGGGTTGAGCAGCCCGGCGGCGGCCAACGGGAGGGCCGCCACGTTGTAGCCGAACGCCCAGAACAGGTTGCCCCGGATGATGCCGAGCGTGCGTCGGGACAACCGGATGGCGTCCACCGCGGCGTCCAGGTCGCCCCGGACCAGGGTGAGGTCAGCCGCCTCGATCGCCACGTCGGTGCCGGTGCCCATGGCCAGCCCCAGATCGGCCTGGGCCAGTGCCGGGGCGTCGTTCACCCCGTCACCCACCATCGCCACCGACCGCCCCTCGGCCTGGAGCCGTTTGACCACGTCGACCTTCCCGGCCGGCAGCACCTCGGCGATCACCTCGTCGACACCCACCTCGGCGGCGACAGCACGAGCCACTGTGGTGTTGTCCCCGGTGAGCAGGACCGGGGTCAGCCCCAGCCCGCGCAGCCGGGCCACCGCCGCCCGGCTGCTCGGCCGAACCACGTCGGCGACCGCGAGCACGCCGCGCGCCCGCCCGTCCCAGCCGGCGACGATCGCCGTCCGGCCGGCGGCCTCCGCGTCACGCACTGCCCACTCGACCTCCGGTGGTACGTCGAACCCGCGCTCGCGCAGCAGCCGCACCCGGCCGACCAGCACGGCCCGGCCGTCGACAGTGCCGGTCACCCCCAACCCTTCGAGGTTGCCGAAGCCGGTCACCGGGGGCAGCACGCCCGCATCGGTGGCCGCGACGGCGACCGCACGGGCGATCGGGTGCTCGGAGGCGGCCTCCACCGCCCCGGCGAGCCGGAGCAGCTCGGCCCGGTCCACACCGCTGGCCGGCACCACGTCCACCAGCGTCATCCGTCCGGTCGTCACGGTGCCGGTCTTGTCGAGCACCACGGTGTCCACCCGGCGGGTCGACTCCAGCACCTCCGGTCCCTTGATCAGCACGCCGAGTTGGGCGCCCCGGCCGGTGCCGACCAGCAGCGCGGTCGGTGTGGCCAGGCCGAGCGCGCACGGACAGGCGATGATCAACACGGCCACGGCGGCGGTGAACGCGGCGGTCGGGCCCGCCCCGGTGCCGAGCCACCAGCCCAGCGTGCCGACGGCGAGGGTGATGACGATCGGCACGAACACTCCGGAGATCCGGTCCGCCAACCGCTGCACCGCCGCCTTGCCGCTCTGCGCCTGCTCCACCAGGTCAGCCATCCGGGCCAGCTGGGTGTCCGCGCCGACCCGGGTGGCAGTGACGATCAGCCGCCCGCCCGCGTTGATCGTCGCGCCCACCACGCCGTCGCCCGGGGCCACCTCGACCGGCACCGACTCACCGGTGAGCATGCTGGCGTCGACAGCCGAGGTGCCCTCGTCGACCACCCCGTCGGTGGCGATCTTCTCGCCGGGGCGGACCACGAACCGGTCGCCGACGACGAGCCGGTCCACCGGGATCAGGGTCTCCACGCCGTCGCGCAGCACCGCCACGTCCTTGGCGCCGAGGTCGAGCAGGGCCCGCAGGGCGGCACCGGCGGTGCGCTTGGACCGGGCCTCGAAGTAGCGGCCGGCCAGGATGAACACGGTGACCCCGGCGGCCGCCTCCAGGTAGATGTTGCCGGCGCCGTCGGTGCGGGTGATGTCGAAGCGGAACGGGTGCGTCATCCCGGGCATCCCCGCGTCACCGAGGAAGAGCGCCCACAGCGACCACCCGAACGCGGCCAACGTGCCGAGCGACACCAGTGTGTCCATCGTGGCCGCGCCGTGCCGCAGGTTCGTCCAGGCGGCCCGGTGGAACGGCAACCCGCCCCAGACCACCACCGGGGCGGCCAGGGTCAGCGACAGCCACTGCCAGTAGTCGAACTGCCAGGCCGGGACCATGGCCAGCAGGACCACCGGCACGCTCAGGGCCACCGAGACCCAGAGCCGGGTACGCGGGCCCCGCAACGGGTCGACCGGAGGCTCCGCGCTGGGCGGGGCCGGCAGCGCCGCCGCGTAACCGGTCTTCTGGACGGTCTCGATCAGGTCGTCCGGCGTGACGTCGTCGGCGTACCGGACTGTCGCCTTCTCGGTGGCGTAGTTGACGGTGGCGCTCACCCCGTCCATCCGGTTGAGCTTCTTCTCGATCCGGGCGGCGCACGCGGCGCAGGTCATCCCACTGATCGCGAGTTCGATCCGGTTCGGCGCCTCGGGCAGCGGTCTGCTGGTGGTGGTCATCGTCTGGTCCCGTCAGTTGTGTCCGTGCCCGGGGGTGCCGTGGTCGGTCGTGCCGGTCGGCGCGGGCCCGCTCGGGCCGCTGACGTCTCCGGCCGGGGCAGCGCCGGCGACGACGGTGAACTCGGCGGTGCGCACCTGCCCGCCGTGCTTGAAGTCGAGGTAGAGCCGGTAGCTGCCGGCCGAGGGCACCTCGGCGAGGAAGGTGACGGCCGGGCCGGGCTGGGTACGCCCGTCGCCTGGCGTCCCGTCCGGGTGCACGTGCAGGTACGCCAGGTCACCCCGGCGCAGCGCCACCAGGTGCCCGTACGCGCCCAGGTAGGGCTCCAGGTCGGTGACCGGCTGCCCGTCCCGGCTGATGCTCAGGGTCAGCGACGACGTGCGGCCCGGCTGCGGCGCACCGGTCAGGGTGACCGTGTAGCCGTCGACGGTGGTGCTGGTCGCCGGGGCGGGCAACGGCCGTTCGGTCAGCTCGCCGGGGACTGTCACGTCGACGCCGAGGGTCAGCGGCTCACCCCCGGTCGGGGTGAAGTCGGCGAACGCCCGCCACTGCCCGGGGCCGGCCACCGGGGTGTCGACCCGCCAGGTGCCGTCCGGGGCCAGCTCGGGGTGGACGTGGCGGAAGCCGGAGAGGTCCCGTCGGGCGACGATCAGGTGCATCTGCTTGTCGTGCGCCACCTCGTACCGGGTGACCGGTCGGCCGTCCGGGCCGGCGATCCGGAAGGCGAACTCGCCGGCCGGGGCGTCGACCGGTTCGAGGGTGTAGCCGTTCTCGGAGACGAGCAGCCCGCCGGGGAGCTGGTCGGCCGCCCCGCCGTGCTCGTCCGCCGGCGGGGCGGCGGCAGTGTCGTGCCGGCTCTCGGCGACCGGGGCGGGGTCGACGACCCGGCCGATCCCGTAGGTGGCGCCGAAGACCGCCGTCAGGCCGACGGCGAACCCGGCCAGTTTCGTCACGGTACGCACGCCGGCCCTCCGATCACGCGTCGACGAGGTCGTAACCGGCCTCGTCGACGGCGGCCCGGACGACGGCGGTGTCCAGCGGCTGATCGCTGCTGACGGTGACCCGGCCGGAGGCGAGGTCGACCTGGACGTCTGACACGCCAGCGATGGCACCGACCTCGGCGCTCACCGCGCTGACGCAGTGCCCACAGGTCATGCCCTGCACCTGGTACGTCGTGTTGACCATCGGATCGTCTCCTTTACGGTACCGGTACCCGGTGGGGGTATCCAACCGGAACACGACCGTACCATACCCCCCAGGGGTACGCTATCCTGGTCGGCATGACCGCACCCACCCCGATCCGCGGATACACCGCCAGCAAGGACCAGCTGCTCGCGCGGCTCCGCCGCGTCGAGGGCCAGGTCCGGGGCATCGAGAAGATGGTCGACGACGACCGCTACTGCATCGACGTGCTCACCCAGATCTCCGCGATCCAGGCCGCCCTCGACAAGGTGGCCCTCGGGCTGCTCGACGGGCACGCCCGGCACTGCATGCACGAGGGCGCCGCCGAGGGCAGGGCCGACGAGATGGCCACCGAGATGATGGCGGCGGTCGGCCGGCTCATGAAGCGCGGCTGACGGGCGTCAGTCCGGCACGGGATAGAGACGGACCCGCCGCAGCAACTGCGCGTTGAGCGCCACCACGATGGTGGACGCCGACATCAGCACCGCGGCCACCGCCGGGCTCAACGTCACGCCGGCCCCGGCCAGCACCCCGGCGGCCAGCGGCAGCGCCACCACGTTGTAGCCGGCCGCCCAGGCCAGGTTCTGTCGCATCTTCCGGTACGACGCGCGGGACAGCCGGACCACCGCACCCACCCCGCGCGGGTCCGAGGACGCCAGCACCACCCCGGCGGACTCGATCGCCACATCGGTGCCCGCGCCGATGGCGATGCCCACGTCCGCTCGGGCCAGCGCCGGCGCGTCGTTCACCCCGTCGCCCACCATCGCCACCACCAACCCCCGCCGCTGCAGGTCGGCCACCCGATCGTCCTTCTCCGCCGGCAGCACCTCGGCGAAGACCTCGTCGACGCCGGGCCGGAACCCGAGGTCGGCGGCGACCGCCTCGGCCACCGACCGCGCGTCACCGGTGATCATGGCGATGGTGCGGACACCCTCGGCCCGCAGCTCGTCGACGGCGCGCCGGGCCTCCGGACGCACCTCGTCGGTCAGCGCGAACGCACCGAGCACGGCGTCCGGCAGCCGCACCAGGTGCAGCACCGCGGCACCCCGCGCCGACCACCGCCCGGTCGCCACCTCCAGCTCGGCCGGCAACGACACGTCCAGCTCCCGCAGCAGCGTCGGCCCGCCCACCGCGTACCGCGTACCGTCGATGGTCGCCTGCACCCCGCGGCCCGGCAGCGACCGGAATTCGGCGGCACGGGCCGGGCCGGTCGACCCGGCCGCCGCCACTATCGCCCGGGCCAACGGATGTTCGCTCTCCGACTCGACGCCGGCCGCGATCCGCAACACCTCGTCCCGCTCGACGCCAGGCACCGTCACCAGGTCGGTCACCCCGTGCTCGCCCCGGGTCAGGGTGCCGGTCTTGTCGAAGAGCACCGCGCCGACGGTCCGCATCCGTTCCAACGCCAGTCGGTCCTTGACCAGGATCCCGGACCGCGCGGCGAGCGCGGTGGAGAGCGCGACGACCAGGGGGATGGCGAGACCCAGCGCGTGCGGGCAGGCGATCACCAGGACGGTGACCGCACGGACCACCGCCTCGTCCGGCTGACCGAGCGCGGTCCAGACCAGCACGGTCAGCACGGCGGTGCCGGTGGCCAGGTAGAACAGCGCGGCGGCGAACCGGTCGGCCAGCAACTGGGCGCGCCCACCCGAGCCCTGCGCCTGCGCGACCATCCGCTGGATGCCGGCGAGGGCCGTCTGCTCACCCACCGCCTCGACGCGTACCCGGATCGCCGAGTCGGTGGCGACGGTGCCGGCCACCACCCGGTCGCCCGTCGACCGGACGACCGGTCGCGACTCGCCGGTGATCATCGACTCGTCCAGCTCGGCGCCGCCCTCGACGACCCGACCGTCCGCCGGCACCCGACCTCCCGGCCGGACCAGCACCACGTCGCCGATCCGCAGACCGGCCACCGGCACCGCCTCGACCCGACCGTCCGCCGCCACCCGTTCGGCCTCGTCCGGTAGCAGCGCGGCCAACGCCGCCAGCGCCCCCCGGGCCTGCCCGATGGCCTTCATCTCCTGCCAGTGCCCGAGCAGCATGATGGTGACCAGCGCGGCCAACTCCCACCAGAAGTCCAGGTCGAACGCGCCGACGCTGGTCGCCAGGGACGCGGTGTAGGCGACGGTGATCGCCATCGCGACCAGCAGCATCATCCCCGGTGCCCGGTCCCGCACCTCCCGGACCGCGCCGACCAGGAACGGCCAACCGCCCCACCAGAACACCACCGAGCCGAGCACCGGGCCCACCCAGGACCGGCCGGGGACGTCGTCCAAGGCCAGGCCCAGCTGGTCCGACACGAGATGACTCGTCAGCACCACCGGGACGGTCAACACCAGGCAGACCCAGAACCGGCGGCGGAACATCGCCGGATCGTGCCCGGCGTGCTTGTCGTGCCCGGAATGATCGGAATGCCCGGCGGGCCTCTCGTGCGGCACCGGTCCGGCGTGCCGATAGTCGGGGTCGGACGGCGACGGAGCGGGCATAGCTCCAACATGCCGGTCCGAGGGCCGCCACGCGAGCGATTCGGTCACCGACACTCCGCCACGACCTGCGACCCCGCCACGGGCTGGCTAGCATCTCCCCCGATGGCCCTCCGGATGCCGCCGCACAGTCGGGCACTGTCGCCGCCACGACGTGACGTCGGCTCCGACCGGCCGGGCCGAGCACTGACCGTCCGTGATCAAGCGGTCGTCAGGCAGCGAATCGTCCCGCCGACCGCCGCGTTTCCACCGAAACGGTGAACCGCCCGGCTCGCTGACCCGTACCCCGCACCGGATCGTTGGGAGTCTCGCCTTGGGTTCCGACCACACCCGCCCGGCTCCGTCCGCCCCACCGAGGGTGCGACGGATCCTCGTCGTGACGGTGGTACCCCTCTTCGTCGCCACCGTGCTCGCCGCGGTGCTGCTCTGGCCGCGCGGCGGGTCACCGCAGACCGACGGCGGCGCTGACGTGCCGCGCTACCCCGGCACTGTCACCCGGGTGGTGAACGAGCCGTGCCCGCCGGCGCCGTCGGTCCCCGAGGGCACCCCGAGGGTCGGCAACGGACGGTGCGGCACCGTCGACGTCCGGGTGGACGACGGGCCGACCGCCGGCCAGCAGGTACGGACGCCGGTGCCGGACGGGCCCGGCGCACCCCGGGTCGAGGTCGGCGACGAGGTCATCCTGGTCGAGCTGACCGATCCCACCGATCCCAGCACCAGCAACTGGAACATCGCCGAGCACCAACGCGGCACCCCGATGATCTGGCTGGCGGTGGTCTTCGCGGCCGCGATCGTCGCGTTCGGTCGGTGGCGGGGTCTGGCCGCGCTCGCCGGACTGGCCGCCAGCTTCGCCATCCTGCTCACCTTCGTGCTGCCGGGTATCGGTGCCGGCAGGTCACCCCTGCTGGTGGCGGTGGTCGGCGCCGCCCTGATCATGTTCGTGGTGCTCTATCTGACGCACGGGGTCACCGCACAGACCTCGGTCGCCGTGCTCGGCACCCTGGGCAGCCTGGTGCTGACCGGCGTACTCGCCACCATCGCCACGGCCGCCACCCACCTCACCGGCTTCGGCAGCGAAGACGCCACCACCCTGTCGATGTTCCAGGGCGACGTCGACCTGCACGGACTGCTGCTCGCCGGGATCATCATCGGATCGCTCGGGGTGCTCGACGACGTGACGGTCACCCAGGCGGCCACCGTCACCGAACTGGCCAACGCCAACCCCGGCCTCACCCGGTTGCAGCTGTACCGGGCGGCCACCCGGGTCGGCCGCGCGCACATCGCCTCCACTGTCAACACCATCGTTCTGGCGTACGCGGGCGCGTCGCTGCCCCTGCTGCTCCTGCTCACCGCCGACGCGCGACCGATCGGGCAGATCCTCACCAGTGAGTTCCTCGCCCAGGAGATCGTCCGCAGCGCGGTCGCCACCCTCGGTCTGATCGCCGCCGTGCCGCTGACCACCGGGCTGGCCGCGGTGGTGACCGCCGCCGGGCGTACCGACGCCGTGCCGCCGGCCGACGCTCCCGCCGCGCGCCCCCAGCCGGACCGCAGCGAGGCACTCGCCGCCCTCAGCTCACCGCGAACGGCCGGCTCCAACAAGCCGGACCGGCAGCGGGCCGCACCCCCACCCGAGGCCGCCGACCGGTGGCCGGAGTCGAACAGGAGCACGGATACGGCATGGTGACACTCCTCAGCGTGACCAGATCGGGCAACCACCCTGAGAACCACGTCACTGGTCACTCAACGCTATGGCGAAATGACGCTTTTGGTCGGCATCCAGGCGTAGCTCAGCCGGTCGACTCTCGGGTAACCTCGCTGCCGGTCACCGATGAAGGCGCGAAGCGGCGCCTGCGGTGCCACCGCCCAATCGCCAACCGGCGAGCCGGGGACCCAGGTACGTGGGGTGAATCCGCGTCAGCGGTAGGGGCCGCTTCCGCCCCGAACCCGTCAGCTAACCCGGTCGGCGGTCGACGGAAGGGAACATTGTGACGGCACCCCTACGCCGCTGGTTGACACCCGTGGTGGCCGTGATCGCCGCACTGACCGTGTTCGCCGGGCCACTCCCGGCGCACGCCGCCCCGACGAACCCCACACCGTCCGGGCACGAGGAGGACGGCGAGCCCAAGCTGCTCAACGACGTCATCGAGCAGGCCAACCGCGACTACTCCGCCGCCAAGTCCAAGCTGGACAAATCCAAGAAGCGGCAGAGCGAGTTGGCGGCCGAGGTCGACCGGGCCAACGCCGACCTGGCCGCACTGGCCCCGCAGGTCGGGCAGATCGCCGCCCAGGCCTACCGGACCGGCCGGATCGGCGCGATCGCGATGCTGCTGGAGAGCGACGCCCCCGACTCGTTCGTCCAGCGCGCCGCGGTGCTCGACGAGATGAACATGGTCAACGAGAAGAAGCTCTCCGAGGTCAACGAGGTGAAGGCCCGCGCCGAGCAGGCCAAGCTGGCCCTCGACACCGAGGTCCGCGAGCAGCAGAAGCAGACCGCCCTGATGGCGAAGCGGAAGAGCGAGGCCGACAAGGCGCTCTCCCTCGTCGGCGGCAAGGGCTTCACCGGCGGCCTGGTGGACGCCACCTCCCCGGTCGCGAAGATCGGCCCGGGTCGCACCGCCGACGGCGACTGGAAGCCCCAGTCGTGCAGCGAGAACGACCCCACCACGTCCGGCTGCGTCACCCCCCGCACGCTGCACGCGTACAAGGAGGTCAAGCGGGCCGGCTTCAACCGGTTCGTCGGCTGCTACCGCCCCGGCGGGCCGTGGGAGCACCCGAAGGGCCGCGCCTGCGACTGGTCGCTGCAGAAGAGCGGCTTCTCCCCGTGGCACAACAACGACACCCGGACGTACGGCAACAACGTCGCCGCGTTCCTCATCCGTAACGCCGACCGGCTCGGCATCTACTACGTGATCTGGAACCGGCAGATCTGGTTCCCGGCCACCGGCTGGAGTTCGTACAGCGGGCCGTCGAACCACACCGACCACGTCCACATGTCGCTGCTCTGACCCGTACGACCCCGGTTGAGGGCCGTTCCGCGTGACGCGGAGCGGCCCTCGTCATGTCACACGGTGGCAGGGGCAGCCGGGTCGGCCGGGGTGTCCAGCGTCGCGAAGCCAGCCGGCACGGCGGCAACCGGGCGCACCGCCCCGGCGGCCAGCCGGTAGGACATCCCCACCACCGCGCACCGCCCCCGGGCCACCTCGTCGGCCAGCACCGGGGACTGCCCGAGCAACGTCTCGACGGTCTGTGCGATGTGGATGTCGACGATGCCGTCGATGTCGTCCACGCCCTCGGCCTCGGCCCGGCGCAGGCTGGGCAGCACGGCGTCGACCACCGCGCCCAGGTGGCCGCTCGGCGCGGTGCCGGTCGCGGCGGACTCCCGGGCGGCCTGCACCGCACCGCACAGGTCGTGACCGAGCACCACCACCAGCGGAGTGCCGAGCACTGTCACCGCGTACTCGACGCTGCCGAGCACCTCCGGGCCGGCGGTGTGCCCGGCCGTGCGGACCACGAACAGGTCACCCAACCCGCGGTCGAAGATGATCTCGGCGGCCAGCCGGGAGTCGGAGCAGCCGACGATCACCGCGAACGGGTGCTGCCCGTCGGCGACGGCGGCCCGGTGCCCGGCGTCCTGGTTGGGATGGTGTGGCGCGCCGCCGACGAAGCGTCGATTGCCGGCGACCAGTTCGGCGTACGCCCGGCTCGGCTCACTGAGCACTGGCGCTCGATAGGTGGTCCGCTGCGTACCCGGCTGACCACCGGCGTTCCCGGCATGACTCATCCCGCACCTCGTCTCGACGCATCTCACCTGGTCAGACCGACTTTCCGCCGACCGGGCGGCGGGCGCTCAGTCGCGCTCCACCGTCACACGCACGCTAAGATGCGTCAAGGTATGCGTGATTTAGATTTCATACGTTGACCCCGGTCGCCCCCTGGGCAACCCTCCCAGGGCGGGGCGGACAAGACTCTCCGCGAGCAGGCGGACATCCGGAAGGGCGGTCAACGATGGCGAGCACTGTGACGGGCGACACCGACGGCGGGCGGAACTGGACGTTCCTCACCAATCACGGGCACGTCCTGCTGGCCATCGCCCGCAATCCCACCGCCCGGCTACGCGACGTCGCGGCCGAGGTCGGGGTCACCGAACGCGCCGCGCAGGCGATCGTGGCCGACCTGGAGGCGGGCGGCTACCTGCACCGCACCCGCGTCGGACGACGCAACGAGTACACCCTCAACCCGGCCGGCCGGTTCCGGCACCCGGCCGAGGCCGACCGACAGGTCGGCGACCTGCTCGCGCTGTTCGCCGACACCCCCACCGCGAAAGCGAACCCCCGGGCCTGACCTCGTCACCGGGGGCCGCTGCCCGACGGCAGCGGCGGTAACCTTTGCGGGTGCGCGAATGCCCGCCGTTGAGCGCGACCTCGTCCCGACGTGCCCTTCGCGGCGTCCTCAGTGGAACGCTGGCGGCAGTGCTCGGCGCTGGCCTGGTGGCACCCTCCCCCGCGGCGGCGGCACCGCCGCTGTGCGGTCCCCCCGGCTCCGACGGCCTGACCCAGATGCCGTGGGCGCTACGCCGCCTGGAGCCGTCCTCGGCGTGGCCGCTGTCCCGGGGCGCCGGGGTCACGGTGGCCGTGATCGACTCCGGAGTCTCCGCCGCCCACCCGCTCCTCAAGGGGCAGGTCCTCGAGGGTCGCGACTTCAACGGCCTACCGGCCCGGCAGGGCCAGTGCGACGAGGCCGGGCACGGCACGCTGATCGCCGGCATCATCGCGGGCCGGGAGGGCACTGTCGTCCCCTTCACCGGCATCGCCCCGGCCGCCCGCATCCTGCCGATCCGGGTGCTGCCACAGCTCGGGGCGGTAAGCGATCCGCAACTCCCCGCCCAGATCGCGGCAGCCATCGACTGGGCGGTCGCGCAGGGCGCCGACGTGATCAACCTGTCCCTCACGACGATTCCCCGCCCCGAGCTGACGGCGGCCGTCGAGCGGGCGCTGGACAAGGGCGTGGTGCTGGTCGCCGCCGCCGGCAACCGGTCGGAGGATTCCCAGAACCTGCCGGGCTACCCGGCCGCGTATCCCGGAGTGATCGCCGTCGGTGGCGTGGACGAGCAGGGCAGCCACGTCGGCACCTCGATCAGCGGCGACTACGTCGACATCGCCGCACCGGGAATGAACATCGTCGGGCCGGCGCCCGGGAACAGCGGCTACCGCACCGTGCCGGAGGGCGGGACCAGCTACGCGGCCGCGTACGTCTCGGGAGTGGCCGCGCTGGTCCGGGCCGCCTACCCGAGTCTCAACCCGCAGCAGGTCGCGGATCGGCTGAAGCGCACCGCGGACAACCCACCCGAGGGTCAGAACGCCGACATCGGCCACGGAATGGTCAACCCGTACCGGGCGGTGTCGAGCCTGCTCGGCACCCGGACGAACCCGCCCATCGGCGCGCTGCCGGCGCCGGCCGTGCGGGACGACCCGCTGAGCTGGCAGCGCCCCACCGCGATCTGGGCGGCGGTCATCGGCGCGCTGCTCGCCGGGCTGCTGCTGGTCGCCCGGCCGATCATGACCCGGGGCCGCCGACGCGACTGGCGCCCCGGCCGACGCACCGACGCACCGACCGCCGGTTGAGCGGCGCACCGCGACGCGGTGCCGACGCCCACACACAAAGCGGCTCCGGGCCGGGCGAACCGGACCGGAGCCGCTTGTGCGAATGCCTCAGCTCCACACCTTGGAGTTGCTCATCTCCGTGGTGAGGTAGTTCTCCCGGGCGATGCCCACGGCACCACCGATCTCGTTCAGGATCCGGTTGATGTCCCGGACCGCGGCGTCCCACTTCGCCTGGTGCTGCTCGTAGGCAACCCGGTCCTCGCCGTCCCAGTGCAGCTTGGTCAGCATCGACCGCAGCGTGTCGAGCTTTTCCTCGAGGGTCTTCGAGATGGCCTGCATCTGCTGGTTGCTGCTCTCGAGGACCGCATAGTCAACTTTGATCGTCACGATTTCCTCCTCTGCCGGCTACGGATCACGGGTTGAGAGCAGAGTGGAACTTGTCCAGCATCTGCTGCTGCTCCTCGTCGTTGACCTGGTGCGTCGTACCCGACTTGTCGAGCAGGTCAGCGATGCTGTCCATCGCCGTCAGCAGTTTGACGGTGTCCTCGTTCCAGCGCGTCATCAGCGACTGGAAGCCCGTGGACGCCTGACCCTTCCACGCGATGGCCAGGTCGTCGACGACGTTCCACAGCTTCTTCAGCTCACCGTCGACCTCGCTGCGCGTGGACCGCACGTCACTCGCGGCGGTATGCAGAGTCGCAGCTTCGACCTCGAACGCCATGCTTCACACCCTTCCGTCTGTTGTGGTGGCGGCTTCGCCGCATCCCTCCCCCGCGGCAAGGCAGCAACACCCCACCGACGGACACTCCTGTGAAGACCGTAGCGGAACCTGTCCAGCCCTCGCAGCCCTGGCCGGTGCCGTTCGATGGATGGTGGTGAATCGGGCCGGGACAGCCCACCACCCCCCACCGAACGGCCGACCGCGCTCAGGCTGGCTCAGACCAGGCGGTCTGGATCAACTGCTGGCCGTCGCGACGACGGACCAGGGTGCCCCGGCCGGGCGGTTGCGGGCTCGGCCGCAACGTGCCGAAGACCGCCCCCTCCTCCCGGTTGCCGGACATCAGCAGGCCCGGCGAGTCCAGCTCACGCAGCCGTTGCAGCACCGGCTCGTAGAGCGCCCTGGACACACCGCCGACCCGGCGCGTGATGATCAGGTGCAGACCGATGTCACGGGCCTGCGGCAGCAACTCCTGCAGGGCACTGAGCGGGTTGCTCCCGCCGGAGGCCACCAGGTCGTAGTCGTCCACCAGGATGTACAGATCCGGGCCCTTCCACCAGCTCCGGTCGCGCAGCTGGGCGGTCGTCACATCCGGGCCGGGCAGCCGGTTGGACAGCGCGCTGCGGATCGACCCGAGCCCCTGGGCGAACGCCTGGTTCGACGGCGCGTAGTCGAGCAGGTGGTCACCCTCCACCGCCCCCAGCAGGCCGCGCCGGTAGTCGGCGATCACCAACCGGGCCTGCGCCGGGGTGTACCGCTCGGTGATCCCCCGGGCGATCAGGCGCAGCAGGTTGGTCTTGCCGCACTCCGCGTCGCCGAAGACCGTCAGGTGCGGCTCGTTGGCCAGGTCCAGGTAGACCGGCGCGAGCGCCGACTCGTTGACACCGACCGGGATCCCGGGCGCCGACCGGTCGATGATCCGGGCCAGTTCCGCCACCGGCAGGCGGCGGGGCAGCAACCGCACCTTCGGCGCGGGACGACCCGGCCAGTTCGCCGCCACGTGCCCGGCCAGGGACACCGAGGCCTCGCTCAGATCGTCGATGTCGCGACGCCCGTCGATCCGCGAGATGGCGGTGAGGAAGTGCAGCTTGTCGCGGGTCAGACCCCGACCGGGTGACTTCTCCGGCACGTTGTTCGCCGCGCGGCGGTCGATCTCGGACTCCGACGCGTCACCGAGGCGCAGCTCCAACTTGGTGCCGAGCAGGTCCCGCATGTTGATCCTGATCTCCGCCCACCGCACGGCGGTGAGCACCACGTGCACACCGAAGCCGAGGCCCCGGTTGGCCAACGTGGTGATGGTCTGCTCCAGCTCCTCGTACTCCTGGCGCAGTGTGTTCCAGCCGTCCACCACCAGGAACACGTCGCCGAACGGGTCGTCGGCGAACTCGCCAGCGGCCCGACGACGGCGGTAGCTCGCCACCGAGTCGATGCCGTGCTGGGCGAACCGGCCCTCCCGCTCGTCCAGCACCGCGACCACCTCGGCCACCGTCCGGCGGACCGCCTCGACGTCGCGTCGGCCGGCCACCCCGGCCATGTGCGGCAGCCGCTCCATGCTGCGCAGCGCGCCCCCGCCGAAGTCCAGGCAGAAGAACTGCACCTCGCGTGGCGTGTGCGTGAGGGCCAGCGAGGCGAGCAGCGTACGCAGCATCGTGCTCTTGCCGCTCAGCGACCGACCGACGATGACCACGTTGCCGCCGGCCCCGGCCAGCTCGACCATCATCGGGTCCCGACGCTGCTCGTAGGGGCGGTCCACCACACCGACCGGCACGGTCAGCCGCCCGCGCCCGGGCCAGGACGCGGTGCACAGCCCGTAGGTCGGGTCGACCGCCAGCGGGCCGAGCAGCTCACCCAGACCCGGCGGGTCGGCCAGCGGCGGCAGCCACACCTGGTGGGCCGGGCGGCCCCGACCCTTGAGCTGGTCGATCAGCACGTCGAGCATCGCCACGGCCTTGCCGTCGGCCGGCTGCTCCGGCTCCGGGGCGGTGTCCACCGGCACCTGCGGGACCTGCACCGGAACGAAGTCGAGGCCGTACGGCACGATCCGCCGCTGCACCAGCGCCTGCGAAGCGGATGCCTGCTGCCCCGGGGCGCGGTACGCCCCCGACACGTACGCGGCCCGGAACCGCAGCATGGTGCTGGTGTCCGTCTTCAGGTAGCCGTGGCCCGGCGCGTTCGGCAGCTCGTACGCGTCCGGCACGCCGAGCACGATCCGGCTCTCCACAGCGGAGAACGTCCGCAGACCGATCCGGTACGACAGGTGCGTGTCGAGGCCCCGCAGCTTGCCCTCTTCGAGGCGCTGGCTGGCCAGCAGCAGGTGCACGCCGAGGGACCGCCCCAACCGGCCGATCATCACGAACAGGTCGATGAAGTCCGGTTTGGCGGCGAGCAGTTCGCTGAACTCGTCACAGATGATCAACAAGCTGGGCATCGGGTCCAGCGGCTCACCGGCCGACCGCGCCTTCTCGTACTCGAAACGGGAGACGTAGTTGCCGGCCGCCCGCAGCAGCTCCTGCCGGCGCACCATCTCGCCGGCGAGGGCGTCGCGCATCCGGTCGACAAGCGGCAGCTCGTCGGCCAGGTTGGTGATCACCGCGCTGGTGTGCGGCAGCGCCTCCAGCGAGGCGAAGGTCGCACCGCCCTTGAAGTCCACCAGGACGAAGTTCAGCTCCTCCGACGAGTGGGTCACCGCCAACGCGGCCACCACCGTCCGCAGCAGCTCACTCTTGCCGGAACCGGTGGCCCCGATCACCAGACCGTGCGGGCCCATGCCCTCGTGCGCCGACTCCTTGAAGTCGAGCTCGACCACGTTGCCGTCCGGGCCGACACCGAGGGGGATGCGCAGCCGGTCACGGTGACCACGCGGACGCCAGGTGTTCTGCACGTCCACCGCGGCGGCGTCACCGACGCCGAGCAGGTCCGGCAGCTCCGTGCTGCGCGCCAACGGCTCGTCGCCACCGGTCTGCTGCTGCGAGAGCCGGAACGGGGCGATCTGTCGGGCCAGCCCCTCGGCGGCCTCGGCGCTGAGCCGGTCAGGCCGGCCCAACGTCGACGACGAGCTGCCCCGGACCAGGTCGAGTGAGCTTCCGTCGCCCACGTCGAGGCAGAGCAGCCATCGGCCGGCGTCGCGCGGCACCGTCCCGGAGAGGTCGATCACCGTGGTGCCGAGCAACCCCGGGCCCACCAGCTGACAGGTCGGTGAGATCTCCCCGCCGTCGATCACCACGATCAGGTGCGGGGCAGTGGTCAGCGGCTTCGCCTCCGGCGCGAACCGGGGCCGGCCGGTCAGCTCGGCGCTGAGCGCCGCCTCGGCCTCGGCCAGGCTGGCGAAGACCAGCCGGCGGGCGCCGGCCGCGTCCGTACGACCGCTGTGGTGGGCGTGCGGCAGCCACTTGACCCAGCCCCAGGACGTCTGCCGGTCGGGTGCGGCAACCACCGCGATCACCAGGTCGTCCGGCGCGTGGAAGGTGGCCAGCTGCCCCAGCGCCGCCCGGGTCAGATCGAGCACGGGCTCGCGGTCGCCGCGCAGCACCACCCGGCTGAACGCGCGCACCGACAGCGCCGTGGGCAGGTCGGGCACTGTGGAGTGGGCGCGGACGAACCGGCGAAGCGCGATGGCGCTCATCGGCTCCAGGTCCTCCACCGGCTTCGTCTCCGGCGGGACGATCTCCACGGCGAGCCGCTGCGGGCCGAGGGCGATCCGGGTCTCCCCGAAGTCGTCCTCGGTGATCCGTCGCTCCCAGAGTCGCCGGGACGCGGCGATCGACCAGAGCGCGTCGGGCTCCGGGTGCCGCCAGGCCATCGCCGCCCGCTGCTGCTCGGCGGCCCGCCGGGTGCGCTTGCGCATCTGCGCCAGGTAGCGCATGTAGTCGCGGCGGTCGGCGTTCAGCTCGGCCTTGTCCTTGCCACCGTTGTTCGCCAGCGAGCCGATCGCCATGCCGAGCATCGAGACACCGAACAGACCACCGGCGACGTACGTCATCATGCCGCCGCCCTTGCCGGCGTAGAGGAACGCCATGGCACCGACCCCGCAGAACATCGGCAGGATCATGAGCAGCTGCCCCATCCCCCGGGGCGTCGGCTCGGGCAGCTCGGGAGGTGACTCCAGCAGCACCTCGCCGCGCGGCAGGGCCGGCCCCGGCTGACGCGGGAGCCGACGGAACACCACAGTGCTCACGGCTGTCTCCTCCCCAGAAGCGGCCCTGATGACGTGCCGCCGCGGACCACCGCCCGCGGGTGGGCATCGTACGTGCCCGTCATCGTAGGTAATCTGCCGTGTGCGCGGTGGACCCGGACCGCAGCATCACAGCCAGCCGATCACAGACGCACCTGGAGGCCACTGTGGCGACGAAGACGGCGACCGGCGGTCTGAGCCGGATCACCATCGTGGCTCCGCGTACCCGGATGGACCTGGCGCTGCCGTCGGACGTGCCGATGGCCGACCTGCTGCCCACCCTGCTGCGCTACGCGGGCGAGGACATGGCCGACGAGGGTGCGCGGCACGGCGGCTGGGCACTGTCCCGGTTGGGCGGTGCGCCCCTCGACGGTGGTCGTACCGCGGCGCAGCTCAGCGTCCGCGACGGTGAGGTGCTCTACTTCAACCCCCGCTCCGACGCCGCACCGGAGATCGTCTTCGACGACGTGGTGGACGCGGTCGCCACCGCGACCAACCAGCGCCCCGGCGCCTGGCAGGTCGGCGCGACCCGTTCCTTCGCCGTGATCTTCGCGGCGGCGGCGCTCGGCGCCGGCGCGGTGGCCGCCCTGTTCGCCGGCCCGCCGCACCTGCCCGGCGCGGTGGCCGCGCTGCTGGTCGCGGTGGCGCTGCTGGTGGGCGCCGCAGTGCTGTCCCGGGCCGCCGGGGACAGCGGCACCGGCGCGGTGCTGGCCATGATCGGCCTGGTGCACGCGGCCACCGGCGGCCTGCTGCTGCTCGCCGGCGACCGATCGCTGACCGAGCTGGACAGTCCGCACGTCCTGCTCGCGGCAACCGCGGCGGTGGTGGCCGGCGCGGTGGCCGTGCTGGCGGTCGGCGACCGGTACCCGCTGTTCTTCGCCACGATCGGGGTCGCGGCCGCGACCGGCCTGGGCGCGGTGCTCTGCCTGGTCCTCGACCTCGACGCGGCGGCCTCCGCCGCGGTGATCGCCGCAGTGGCGTTCGGCGTCGTGCCGGCGCTGCCGATGATGGCCTACCGGCTGGCCCGGCTGCCGGTGCCGTCCATCCCGACCGGCCCGGAGGACCTGAAGACCGACAGCGAGTCGGTGGACGGTCGGCAGGTGCTCCAGCAGAGTGAGCGCGCCGACGAGTTCCTGACCGGCCTGCTGTGGACGGTCGCCGTGCTGGTGCTGGGCGCGCAGATCGTGCTGGCCCTGGACGGGCGGCTGCCGGCGGTGTTGCTGTGCCTGGTGCTGGCCCTGCTGGCGCTGCTGCGGGCTCGCCCCCTGCTGGGCCGGGCCCAGCGCACCCCGGTGCTGCTGGCCGGCACCGTGGGTCTGGGTCTGGCCGCCGCGACCACCTTCGCCGGTGGGTCGCTGCCGGTCCGGCTCGGCCTGATCCTGGGCGGGCTGGTGCTGGCCGCGGTGATCAGCCTGATCTACGGTCTGAGCGTCGCCGGCAAGCGCATCTCCCCGGTCTGGGGCCGCCTGCTCGACATCGTCGAGATCCTGCTCATCATCTCGCTGGTGCCGCTCGCCTTCTGGGTCTGCGGCCTCTACGGCTGGATCGTCAACCTCCGACCCTGACCGTGTCTCGCCGCCGCACCGGTCAGCGCGACCGCGGACCGGTCAGGACGCCCAGCGCCGACGCGACCGGAGCGGTGGCGTAGACGCCCGGGGCATGCTGACCGTCCATCGGCCGGGTGGACCCGCCCGCGCGGTCGGCGACCTCGCGGACCACCTTGACCAGCGCCTCGACATGGTTGTCCATCGCCGCGACCCGCACCAGCGGCGCCGCCACCCGACCGTCCGCCGAGACGGTCACGGCCACCGTGTGCGACGGCGCCGAGGTGGCGGTGATCGCGTCCACGAGAGGGCCGAGCGGAGCGTCGGAGCGGCCCCGCAGCGCCATGCAGCGGTGCGTCCAGCCGCCGCCGCGCAGCCCACGCCAGCTCTCCGCCGGCACCTCGGGCACCAGGTCCAGACCGGCGGCCGAGACGATCGCCGCGCGCAGCTCCTCCCGGCCCAACGGGCGGTGGGCCAGCCCCGCCGAGGTCAGCGCCTTGCCGAGCCGGCCGATCCCGGCGGCCACCGTCCGGTGTACGCCGGTCAGCCCGCCGCCCCGACTCACCGCCTCGACCCGGGCGTCGCGGACGGTGAGCCGCAGCGCCACCCAGACGGTCCGGTGCGCCGCCGGCGGCGCACCGGGTGCCGGATACCAGACCAGCGTGTGCGCGACGACCTGGGCCCGGGAGACCGGGGCGTTGAAGTCCGCGAGCACGCCCAGCGCGCGGTCCACAGCGGACGCGTCGACGGAGCCGACCGCCGCGCCGGTGGCGGACTGCAGGGCGACGGCGGCGAACCAGCCCTGGTCGTCGCGCCCGATGCCGAGCCGGGTGCCACGGTCGGTCAGCTCGATGATGCTCAGCTCGGGGGCGAGCGCCGCCAACCGCGGGTCGCTCGCCGTGCCGTCGGCCAGCGCGGCCGACGCCCGCTCGCCGCGACGCCGCAGCCGACGCCGCAGCAGCAGGTCCTCGAACCACCAGCGGCCACCGCGACGGGCGAAGACCGCCAGGACGACCAGCAGCGCCACCGCGCCCACCGCGGCGAGCAGCCAGCTGGGCCCCGCCGTGGCGGCCCAGACGCCGATCACGCACAACTCCAGCACGACGAGCTGCCCGACCAGCACGGGACCGACCCGTCCACGGCCGGATCGTTCGGCCGGCGGCGTCAGCCGGGTCGGAACGTCGACAGGGTCCGTGACCGCTCGGGCGGGTGGCGCCTGAACCTGCGTCATCGCTGACTGTCCCTCCTGCACGGTACGACTCTGCGCCGGGTCTCCTCCGGAGCCGGCCACGAGCGGTGGTCCCAAGGAAGCACCGTCGGCCCCTTATCGTAGGGAAGCCCGCGACGGCACCCTGCCCCTGATCGTCGTGGAAACACCCCGCCGGAGGTAAGTCATGCGGACCCGCCGCGATCAGGTGCAGGCGTACCGCTTCGTCACCCGCCGCATCGTCTCCGCCTTGCTGTCGGGCGACCCGGAGACCACCAACCTGCCGATGCGACGGCTCGGCATGGCCGTCTTCGGCAGTGTCCTCGCCGCGGCCATCGTGCTCGGCGGGGTGGGCGCGTACGGCCAGTTGACCGGCGGTGCGGCGCCGCTGGACGACAAGACCCTGGTCATCGAACGGGAGACCGGCGCGACGTACGTGTTCATCGAGGGGAAGCTGCACCCGACGCTCAACTACACGTCGGCGCGCCTCATCGTGAACGACGCGGCCGCCGAGGTGCGGACGATGTCCCAGGCGTCGCTGCGGGACCGGCCCCGGGGCGTGACCGTCGGCATCGTCGGCGCACCGGACGCCCTGCCCGACCGCAAGTCGCTGACCGGGCTGCCGTGGTCGGTCTGTGACGTGCCCGACCCGGTCGACCGGCAGCGCTCCAGCACCCGGCTGGTGATCGACCGGGCGCTGCCCGGCGGCACGCCGCTGGGCGACCGGGGGGTGCTGGTCTCGGTGGACGACCAGCGCTACCTCATCACCAACAACAGGCGGCTCCAGCTGCTCGACCCGGCCCGCACGATGACGGCGCTGCGGATGGCCGGCACCGAGCGACTCCAGATCGGGCAGCAACTGCTCAACGCCGTGCCGGCCGGGCCACCGCTGCGCAGGATGTCGCTGGCCGGTGAGGGCGGGCCCAGCAACCGCACGGTGGCCGGAAAGTCGTACAACGTCGGTTCGGTGTTCAAGGCTGCCGGGCGACACTACGTGCTGACCCGGGACGCGCTCGTGCCGATCAGCGAGATCACCGCGTTGCTCCAGACCAGCGGCAGCGGTCGGATCACCGACATCACGCCGAACGACGCCAGCGAGGCGTTCGAGGAGCAGCGGATCGAGGAGGAGGGGTTGCCGCCGACGGTGCCCGCCCTCTACCCGGCCCAGCCCGGTCAGACGACGGTGTGCGCGACGTACCGCAAGGGCAGCGCGGGTGGTCCGCCGACCACCACCCTGGAGGTGTTCGACCGGGTGCCGGATGAGCTGACCGACAGTGATCCGGGGCTGGTGCCGGTGCGGCAGACCAGGCGCGACGCCGTACGCACCGCCGAGGCGGTGCTGCTGCCCGGCGGCAAGGGTGTCATCGCACAGGCCTCACCGGGTGCCGGGACCAGCGGGTCCGGTGCCGCCGGTGCGACGATCTACCTGATCAGCCCGCAGGGCATCCGGTATCCGCTCGGCTCGGCGGAGACGCTGGAGGTGCTCGGCTACGGCGGGGTCACCCCGCTGGCGGTGCCCGGTTCCCTGCTCGCGCTGATCCCGACCGGGCCCACCCTGAAGCGCGAGGACGCGTTCGCCGTCTTCGCTCCCGACGGGCCGGCGCCGGCCGCGCCACCGTCGGCCGCACCGAAGTCGGCCTCGCCATCGGCGGCACCGCCCTCGGGCTCGCCGTCGGCCACGCCATCGTCCCGGTCGCCGTCCGCCGGTCCACCGTCGGGCTCGACACCGTCGGCTCCGGCGAGCGGCGCACCGGCGAGCGGCGGAGCCGGCGGCGGGGGGTCGGCGGAATCGACCGACGCCGACGGCTGAGCAGCTTGGACGGGTCGCCCGGAGTCGCACGGGTGGACTAACCTTGATGTCGCTGACGGTTGTCAACCAGAACGACGGGGATGTTGCCATGGCCGGGCGTACGGAAGTCGACCTGTTGTCCCTTGAGGACTTCCACGATCACCTGGCGTCTCGGTTGAGCCAGGCCGAGTCGGTGCTGCGCAAGCTCAACACCGAGATGCAGTGCCGCCCTCCGGCGCTGGGCTCGTTCTTCGACGCCACCGACAAGGCGCGTCGCTACAGCGAGGTCCACCAGTCCTACGTGGAGCAGGCCGAGCGCATCCGACAGGCGGTGCTGGCGGCTCAGCAGGCGACGAGCACGATCCTGAGCAACTACCGCACCGCCGAGGCGCGTAACGCGGCCAACGCCGACGACGTCACCGCCGCGCTGAACCCGGTCGACCGGGCGTTCCAGCCGAAGGAGGACGGGCGTGTCTGAGTACACCCAGCGCTACCAGGGCAGCAGCCACCAGCAGCTGTACGACGGCCTGATGGCGGGCAAGCCGGAGCAGGTCGAGGGCGTGGCCGCCCAGTGGGCCGAGCTCAAGGGCATCCTCGACGGCCTCGGCCGGGAGCTGAGCGGCGACCTCGACAAGCTCGCCAACACCTGGACGGGTTCGGCGGGTCGGGAGTTCCACCGGCGCCTCAGCCTGATCGTCGCCCACACCGATGCGTTGGGCGAGGGGATGGCCGGCGTCAAGCAGGGGTTGACCATGATGGCCGACCACCTGCGGGCCGCTCACAAGCAGGCCGAGAGCCCGGAGGAGACCGACGACAACGACAAGGCGATCGGCGGTGCGATCAAGGGTGGCGCGGTCTTCGGTCTTACCGGTCTGATCGTCGGGGGCATCGCCGGCCACCAGCAGGACAAGGCCGAGCAGGAGAAGGCCCACCAGCGGATGGTGAACCTGGTGGCCGATCTGGCCAGCAGTTACGACATCTCCACCTACGACCGGGTGGTCGAGCCGCCTCCGCCGGACCCGGACACGCCGACCACCGCCCGCAAGGATCCGACGACGCCGCAGAGCGTCTCGGCCATCGCCAGGGTGACGAGTGGCCCCAACACCGGCACTCACACCGCGCGCACGGGTGACGCGACCATCTCGACGCCGGACCGCGCCGCCGAACTGCCGGGCCACGGTTCCGGCACTGACGAGGTCGGCGCGGGCACCGGTGGCAGCCCGGCTGTGGGCACCGGCCCGGTCGGCACCGGCAGCGTCATCCCCAGCGGCGGCACCTCCCTCGCCGGGGCGGACCCGGTGGTCGGCGGCGCGCTGTTGGGCGGGGGTGTCGCCGGGTTGGCGGGTCTGTCCACGCCGGCGGGCGCGCCCGCCGCGACGAGCACCGGCCCCGGCCTGCTGTACGGAGCGTCGGGCGGGGCACCGGCGGGCGGAGTGCTGCGCAGCGGCGCGCTCGCCGGCTCGGGCAACGCGCCCCCCGCGTCGGCTCGGCCGGCCGGTGGTGCGGCGTCCCCGGCGGAGAGTCGCGCCGCCAACGGCGTCGGGCGCAGCATTGACGGTCAGCGCGGCGGGGCCGGCGGCCGGGCGGCTGTGGCCGGCGGCAACGCCCGACCGGGGTCCGGCGGCGGCCGTCCCGGTGTGCTCGGTGGGCACGGTCGGGGGCAGGACGACGACTCCGACGAGCGGCTGACCTGGTTGACCGAGGACGAGATGGTGTGGCAGGGCGACGAGAAGCCCGCTCCCCCGGTGCTCGGCACCGGCAACTGACCACGGTCCGCCACCGGCGGGCCCGCACCACCGGCGACGCCACCCGGACCACGCGCGGTGCCCCCGATCGGACCTGATCCGGTCGGGGGCACCGCCGTTTCCGGCTCCGGTCGGCGGCGTCCACAGTGCCCATGGTGGTGGCTGTCACGCCAGCGTTGCCCGTCGCCGTGCTGCGGTTCGCCAGCGCTGGCGATAGGTTGGTCGGGTGTCGTCCGCAGCTGCTGTCCGCCCGGTTCGGTGGGCTGTGCTGCGGTCACTGCGGGAACTGACCCGCCTGGCGGTCACCGCGCTGGTGCTCGCGGTCGGCCTTGGTGCCGCTCTCTCCGCGTCCCCACCACCCGCCCCCACGCAGCTGCGGCCCAGTGCCGTGAGCAGTCGGGTGACGAGTGTCCGCCCCGACGCCAGCCCGGCCGTCGAACGGGCCGGCGGGCCCGCTGTCGCCCCGCCGGCTGGCACGCGCGACACCGCCACTGCCGACACCGCCGCCGCGACCGGTCCGGTCGCGGCGCTCCTGGCGTACGTTCCGGCCATCGATCCCGGCCGTGACACTCCCGCGCGACGCGGCCCGCCCGCCCGCTGAGCCAGGCCCGGCGACCCCCGGGGCCCGATCCCGGCTGATCCCGTACGGCACCTGAGTTGGCCGTCGACGGGACGACCCCGCCACCGGGCCGACCGGTGCTGCCGCGCCCTCCTGCCGCCCGTCGATACCCGCCTTCGACCGCGAGGTGCTGATCATGCAAACCGTCCTCTCCGCCGTCCTGCCGGACCTCTCCCGGGCCGCCGTCATCTGGCTGAGCCTGCTCGGGGTGGTCGCTGTCGCCGTCTCCGCGCTGCTGCTGCGGCCGGGCCGGTTCCGCTTCGATCCGGGCGCCCGGATCCGCCGCGCCGCCATGCCGAGCCAACTGGAACAGGCGCAGGAGGAGCGGGAGCAGAGCCGCTACGCGCAGGAGGTCGCGGTGGCCGCGGAACGGGCGAGCACCACGGTGCGGCGTCGCCGGGCGGAGTGGGTGGCCGCGCAGGAGGAGGTCGAGGCGGCCTGGTCGGCGTACGAGGCGGCCGAGGCTGGCGTGCGGCGGCTCGACGCGGCGGCCGCGATGCCGCTGCCGCACACCGCACGGACTCCCGCCGAGTACGCCGACCGCGAACGCTACCTGCACCGGGCGGCCCTGGACGCGTACTGGCGGCGGGAGCTGTCGGTGGAGCAGCTCAGCGACGTCTTCGCGCATCGCGACGGCTGGGACCCGCGACTGCACCCGGTCGAGCAGGAGCTGGTGCTCCAGCGGGCGATCCGGGACAACCTGGCGGCCAGGCACGCCGCGGCCCGCGAGCGGGAGCAGGCCGCGTGGCGGGCGGCGGAGTTGGCGGTGGCCGCGGCTCGGAGTCTGCGCGAGGAGGCGCACGCGGCGACCGGACGGCGGGTCGCCGAGTCGGCGTCGGTGCTGCCGCTGAGCGAGGTTGCCCGACCGTTGGGCGCGCAGACCCGGGAGAACGTGGAGCAGACCCGGGAGAACAAGGTGACCGCCCGCGGCCGCGCGACGGTGCCCGCGTTCTGAGCCCGGCGGGTTCATCTGGGTTAGCGTGACGGCATGTCCCGACAGGCGTGGGTCCTCGTGGTGGTCGCCGGCATCCTGGCGCTGGCCACACTGGTCGGTGCCGTGGTGCTGGCGGTGCGGGTGGTGCGTACCCGGCGGATGCTGACCGGGCTCGGCGCGGGCGGCAAGGTCGCCTTCTACGGGGCGCTGATCTACACGATCTTCCCGGTCGACGTGCTGCCGGACCCGATCTACCTGGATGACATGGGGGTGCTGGCCGCCGCGTTGATCTATCTGACCCGGCTGGTGCACCAGCGGCGGGCGGCTGGTCGCCAGCTGCCCGGTCAGCCGGACGCCCCACCGAACCCAGAGCGGGCCCGCCGCCGCGTGCGATGATCCAGGTCGGTTCGGGGACGGGGGACGGGCATGGCGGGCGATCATCGGTTGGACCTGCACGATGAGCGTGTTGCCGCCTTTTGCGCGGAACGGCACCTCGCGACGCTGACGACAGTGCGTGCGGACGGCACCCCGCACGTCGTACCGGTCGGGGTGACCCTCGACCCGGCGGCCGGGCTGGCCCGGGTGATCACCTCCGGCACCTCCCGCAAGGCCCGCCAGGTGGCGGCGGCCGGCCCGGAGGGCGCGGCGGTGGCAGTGTGCCACGTGGATGGCCGCCGCTGGTTGACCGTCGAGGGTCGCGCCGTGCTGCGGTCGGATCCGGCCGCCGTGGCGGAGGCGGAGCGGCGGTACGCCGAGCGGTACCGGACACCGCGCCCGAATCCGGAGCGGGTGGTCATCGAGATCACCGTGACCAGGCTGTTGGGCAGTCTCTGAGCGGCCGTTCGTCCCCGATGACCGGTTCGGGCCGGCCGGGAGGTTGTGCCGTCCCCGGTGCCCGCAGCCGGCGGAATTCTCGGTGAAGCAGAGCGGTTACGCAGTCGGTACGCCCTGGGCCGAGACCACCGATGGTCGGCCCCTGTGTTGCGCCGAGCGCCATTCCCGGTGCTGCCGCCGTCCGCCTGCCGGAGGCGCCAACCCCCGAACGGAGACTCGACAATGAACCCGATCGTCCAGAAGAGCGGCCTGTCCGTCGCCGGCCTGCTTGTCGCCGGTGGGTGCGCCCTCGGCCCGGCGGTGGCCGCGCAGGCCGCCCCGGCGCCGGCCGCCCCGGCGTCGTCGAGCCAGAACGACAGGCACGCCGAGCGGATCCTCGGCGTCGACTACCAGGCCCAGCCGAACTTCTACTACTGCGGCCCGGCCGCGACCCGGATCGCGCTGTCCGCCCAGGGCAAGGCGCTCTCCCAGGACGAGGTGGCCCGACTGCTCGGCACCACCGAGGCGGGCACCCCCTCGGCCCTGGACACCACCCGGGTGCTGAACGAACTGACCGGCGGCAAGTACCGGACCACCGAGATCCGTGATTCGGTGGCCCGCCCGGACCAGGTCGAGCAGTTGCGCCGGGACGTGCTGGCCGCCGTGGACGCCGGCCGGCCGGTGGTGGCGAACATCAAGGGCACGACAGTCGACACCGACGGCAACCCGCACTCGTACGAGGGCGGCCACTACCTGACCCTGGTCGGCTACCGCGACGGCGGTGACACCATCCGGGTCGCCGACCCGGCCGACCCGGCGGTGGGCGAGTACTGGATGAGCCTGCCCAAGGTCGCCAACTGGATCGCCGAGCGCGGCTACTCCTCCTGACCGTGACGGTTCACCGGGCCGGCCTCTCCCGTGCGGGGAGGCCGGCCCGGTTCTCGTTACGGCTCCGCGCGGCGAGGTGTGCGCGCCGACGGGCCCGGGCGGCCCGCGTCGGTCGGGTCCGGTGCAGCTCTCGCCGAACCGGCGGGTGGATCTCCGCCTCGCCGGCACCGGCCGCCCGGCGCACGATCCGGTTCGCGTCCACGGGTTCGCAACCGGCGGCCCGGAGCAGATCGCTCGCGGCGGTACGCAGTCCGGTGACGAGGGATTCGCCGAACGAGTGGACCCCGCTCTCCGAGGCCCGCCCGGCCAACTCGGCGCACTGCTCGACCAACTGGCGGGTGCACCGGGGGTCGTCACCGACCCTGCACTCCGTACGCATCACCACCACCGCCTGGCCCAACCGACGCATCGCCTCCGGCAGCTCCGCCGGGATCGGCTCGTCGTACTGCAGCGCGGTGGTCGACCAGCGGGCCATGGCACGGCTGTCCAGCAACAGCCGCTCCAGGTGAGCGGCGCTGCGGGCGTACCGGTGGTACTGCTGCCGGCGGTGCCAACGGACCGGAGCGATGGTGACCACCTCCTCGGCGCCGCTGAGCGCGTCGTGCAGCCGGCCCAGGTCGTCATCGGTGCCGCGCAGCCGCTCCAGGACGCCCAGGGTCCGGGCACCGTCGCGGTCGCGCAGCGCCTGCGCCAGCTCGGCGAGTTGTTCGCAGACGATCGTGAAGATCGGCGCCGCGGCCCGGTCCAGCACCCGCATCGGGTTGACCGGCAACAACAGGGCGACCACCACCAGGCCGACCGCCCCGCCGACGAGCGCGTCGAAGATCCGGGGCAGCTCCAGGCCACGTTCCATCGGTGCCAGCGTGGCGATCAGCACCGCGGTACCACCGGCCTGACCGACCAGCGGGCCACCCTTCCCGGCCACCAGCAACGCGGCGGCGATGGCCAGCGCGACGACCACGCCGGTCTGCCACGGCCCCGAGCCGAGCAGGAATCGCAGCGTGTCGCCGATGATGATGCCCAGGGCCACGCCGGCCAACAGCTCGAAGGTGCGCCGGGCCCGCTGCCCGATGGCGGTGGCGATCGTACCGACGGCGGCGGCGGGAGCGAAGACGTGCGATCCCTGGCCGAGCAGGCTGTCGGCGAGGAGGGCGGCGATCGCCGCGGCCAACCCGGACTGGACGGAGATCACCAGGGTGATCTCCCACTGCCGGGCTCGGATCTTGCCGGCCTGCCCACCACGGTGCCGAACCCGCCGAACCGTCCGCTCGGCGGTCTCGTCGAGCCGCGACCGTCGGAGGTCGGCGGGTGGGCGGTCGTCGGCCATGGCGGCGGTTACCCCGGCAACGGCGGGGCAATCTCGGCGGCTGGGCAAGCCGTCTCCCGGCGAGCCCCAACGACACCCCCGAACACATCGTCAACCATTGGTTTGCGCAGCCCCGTGGGGGTACCAGAGCCACACACCTCCCACCGATCCGCAACCGGTAAGGGGCCGTCACATGACCAATCCACCGACCGCCGACGACCACGACGCCGTCGACATCCTGGTCTCCGACCACCGGGAGATCGAGGCAGTCCTCGTCGAGTTGGCGACCCGGCAGGGCACCCCCGAGCACCGCCGGCACCTCGTCGACGTGGTGATCGCCGAACTCGTCCGCCACTCGGTGGCCGAGGAGGCGTACGTGTATCCGATCGCCCGCAAGGTACTGCCCGACGGCAACGAGATCGCCGACCGCGAGATCGCGGAGCACGCCGACGCCGAACGAACCATGAAGGAGTTGGAGTCCACCGACGCGTCCGCCCCCCGCTTCGACGAGCTGCTCACCCAGTTGACCGCCATCGTGCGCGGTCACGTGGCGGAGGAGGAGAAGGAGCTCTTTCCGCGGCTGCGCGCGGCGACCGCCCGGGAGGAGCTGGTCGAGGCGGCGGCCAAGGTGACGGCGATCAAGGAGATCGGGCCGACCCGGCCACATCCGGGAAGCCCGGACCATCCGCCGGCGAACAAGCTGATCGCACCCGGCATCGGCCTGGTCGACCGGCTACGCGACGCGTTGAGCGGCCGGCCCACCTCGATGGACGAGCTACACCACAAGCGACAGCGCTGACCCGCGCACCGGGTGGACCGGGCGCTCCCGGGTCGCCGACGCGGCCCGGGAGCAGCGCGGGTCAGCGGACCTGGTCACCCTCACCGGTACGCGCCTGGGCCTGGTCCACGCCCTTGTCGATCTGGTCGTCGTACTTGCCGCCGGTGCGCTTGTCGGCCATCTCGCCGGCCTTCTCCGCGCCCTGGTCGACCTGCTTGTCGTGCTTGTCCGCGAAGTCCTTGGCCTTGTCCATGAAGTCACCCACGGCGTTCCTCCTCAGTCCGGTCCGTCCCCTTCGCGTTCCCTCGACCCGACAGCGCAAACGCCGCCGTCGCGGGGGCGATTGGCGAACACCCACCCGCGTCACCCCGGCCGGCGTACGATCCGCGCGGGCGCCGGCCGGTCATTCGGGTGTCGCGGCACGACCGACCGGGTACCGACCTCGTCGAGATCGAGGAGGACCGACATGGCCGCAGAGGAACCCGGAGCGACAGGCGGCCCCGGGCCGCGCCAGACCTGGACGGCGTTGCCGTGGCTGGTCCGAACCGCGGTGTTGTGGAGCGCCTGCCTGGTGGTGGTCGCCGCCGGGCTCTATCTGCTGGGCAAGATCGCCGTCCTGTTGGCGCCGCTGGCCATCGCGCTGGCCGCCACCATCTTCCTCACCGCGCTGCTCGATCCGGTCCTGCTGCTGCTGCGCCGGTTGCGGCTGCCGGCGGCGCTCGCCGCGCTCTGCACGGTCCTGCTGCTGCTCGGCATCCTGGTCGGCGTCGGCGCACTGGTGTGGAACCTGACCGCCAGCCAGTTCGACCAGCTCAGCCAGGAGTTGACGCAGGGGGTGGATCGCAGCCGCGACTTCGTGACGTCCACGCTGCCGGTCAGCGAGGCACAGCTGGACCGGTTGGTGGACCAGGCCCGGCAGGGGCTCAGTGGCAGTTCTCCGGACCCGGTGGCCGGCGCCCGGACCGTCACCGAGGTGTTCGGCTCCGCGCTGCTGGCGCTGGTGCTGCTCTTCTTCCTGCTCAAGGATGGCCGGTCGATGTGGCACTGGGTGCTGTCGCGGGTGTCCGGCCCGAACCAGCCGGTGCTGGCCGAGGCCGGCCGGGCCGGTTGGCAGACGTTGGGCGCGTACAGCCGGGGCACCATGTTCATCGCCGCTGTCGACGCGCTGGGCATCGGGTTGGCTCTCGTGGTGCTCCAGGTGCCCCTCGCCCTGCCGCTGGCGTTGATCACGTTCCTCGGCGGGTTCGTGCCGATCATCGGGGCGACGGTGGCGGGCGCGGTGGCGGTGCTGGTGGCGCTGGCCGCGAACGGTCCCACCACCGCTCTGCTCACCCTCGCGGCGGTGATCGCCGTCCAGCAGATCGAGGGCAACCTGCTGGAACCACTGGTCATGAAACGGCAGGTCCGGCTGCATCCGGCGGTGATCCTGGTGGCGGTCACCGCGGGCACGCTGATCGCGGGGATCGCTGGCGCCTTCGTCAGCGTCCCGATCACCGCAGTCCTCTGGAGGGTCATCGACACCGTCCAACAGCGCCGCTCGGCCTCGGCCCTGCTACCCACGCAGTGATCATCGGCTGAGGTGCGCGGTGAACCAGGCGGCGGCCTGGTCGGCGACCTGCTCAAGGGTGCCCGGCTCCTCGAAGAGATGGGTGGCGCCGGGGATCACCCGCAGCTCGCCGGCCTCCCCCAGCTCGGCCAGCGCCTGCTCGTTGAGCGCGATCACCTCTTCGTCCAGCCCGCCCACCAACAGCAACGTCGGGGTACGCACCTGGGCCAGCGCGTCCCCGGCCAGATCTGGTCGACCACCCCGGCTGACCACGGCAGCCACCCGATCGGCGCGCGACGCCGCCGCGACCAGGGCAGCGGCAGCACCCGTACTGGCCCCGAACAGGCCGATCGGCACGTCGCCGGCCGGACGCCCGGTGGCGAGCCAGTCGACGATCCCGGCCAGCCGGCTGGCCAACAGCCCGATGTCGAAGCGCAGTTCGGCGGTTCGCGTGTCCACCTCGTCCTCGACCGGGGTGAGCAGATCCACCAGCACGGTGGCGAGCCCACTGTCGTTCAGTGTCCGGGCCACCGACACGTTGCGCGGGCTGTGCCGGGAACTGCCACTGCCGTGCGCGAACAGCACCACGCCGACCGGCTGGGCGGGCAGCGTCAGGTCGGCGGGGAGCTGGGCCTCCCCGATCGGCACCATCACCGTGCTGCGCTGCTCGTCCATGCCTCACCTCCGGGTGCTCACCGGTGCTGCGCGTACCCGGCCCGGCGCGCGCCACGCACGCCGGGGCGGTGTCACCGCCGGGCCGTGGGCGCGCCGCCGGGCCGCGTTTGCCCGCTGGGGCGTCGGGTACGCGACGAGCGACCGCAGACCGTGTCGGCGCCACCGCGCCCCGACGGATCGCGAGGATCGCCATGGCCAAGCAGCAGATCTCCCGGCAGCAGCAGCTGACCGAGCAGGCCCAGCGGGAACAGGACGCCGAGCGTAACCAGGACTTCGGGGACCAGGATTTCGGCGACCAGGCCGCGTCGGCCCGGCTGCCCGACGACCCGAAGGCGGCGGCGCCCAGGGACGCGATCGGCCGTCCGTCGACCGGCGAGCCGGTCTGATCGACCAGTGCGGGTGGGGCGGGAACACTCCCGCCCCACCCGTCACTGTTCGCGCTCGGGCAGCCGCAGCAGCGGCGAGCGGCCCGGTGGCTGCTCGGGCGCGGGGCCGGACGGATCGGCCGGCGGCACCGGCACGGTCACCGGCTCGTCGCAGGTCACCCGCAGTAGCTGGTCGTGGTGGCGCAGCTCCACCACGTCGTCCGGGCCACCGTGGCGCAGCGAGTACGTCGTCTGGTGCGGTCGGACGTCCACCCGCAACGCCAGCCCGCGCCACTGCAGCGAGAACTCCAACCGGCTGAGCCGGCTGGAGAGCCGGGGGGCGAAGGACAGCCCGCCGTCGTGGTCCCGCAGACCACCGAACCCGCTGACCAGGGCGAGCCACGCACCGGCCAGCGACGCCATGTGTACGCCGTCGCGGGTGTTCTCGTTGAGGTCGTGAAGGTCCATCAGCGCTGCCTCACGCAGGTAGGTGTGCGCGAGTTCGGGGTGGCCCACCTCGGCGGCGAGCACCGACTGGGTGCAGGCCGACAACGACGAGTCGCGTACGGTGCGGCGCTCGTAGTAGAGGAAGTTGCGGACCTTCTCCTCGGGGGTGAAGGCGTCCCCCCGCCAGTGCATGGCGAGCACCAGGTCGGCCTGCTTGACCACCTGCTTGCGGTACAGCTCGAAGTACGGGTAGTGCAGCAGCAGCGGGTACTTCTCCGCCGGGGTGTGGGTGAAGTCCCACTCCTGGAGCCGGGTGAAGCCCTCGACCTGTTGGTGCACGTCGAGTTCGTCGTCGTACGGGACGTGCATGGAGGTGGCGGCGTCCCGCCAGCTCGCGGCCTCCTCGTCGGTGACCCCGAGGTGGAACGCCTCGTCCCGGTAGCGCATCACCACGTCGGCGGCGGCGAGCAGGTTCCGCTGCGCCATCAGGTTGGTGTAGACGTTGTCGTTCTTCACAGCGGTGTACTCGTCCGGGCCGGTGACACCGTCGATGTGGAACCGCCCGTGCCGGTCGTGGTGGCCGATCGAGCGCCACAGCCGGGCGGTCTCCACCAGCAGCTCCAGCCCGATCTCCCGTTCCATCTGGGTGTCCCCGGTGACCATCACGTAGCGGCGCACCGCGTCGGCGATGTCGGCGGCGATGTGGAAGGCGGCGGTGCCGGCCGGCCAGTAACCGGATGATTCCGGGCCCTCGATGGTCCGCCAGGGGAAGGCGGCGCCCCGCAGGTTGAGCGTCTCGGCCCGTTCCCGCGCCGAATCCAGCGTGCTGTGCCGCCACTGCAACGCGCTGCGTACCGCGCTCGGCTGGGTGTACGTGAGCACCGGCAGGACGAACATCTCGGTGTCCCAGAAGGCGTGGCCGTCGTAACCGGGGCCGGTCAGCCCTTTCGCCGAGATCGGCCGCTGCTCGGCGCGCGCGCCGGCCTGCAACACGTGGAAGAGACCGAACCGGACCGCCTGCTGCACCTCCGGGTCGCCCTCGACCAGCACGTCGGAGGCGTCCCAGAACGCGTCGAGATAGTTGCGCTGCTCCCGGTGGAGCCCGTCCCACCCGTCCAGCCGGGCGCCGGCCAGTGCCGCGCCGACCTGGTCGCGCAGCGCCGGCAGTGACCGGCGACTCGACCAGCTGTACGTCAGGTACTTGATCACCCGCAGCTTCTCGCCGGGCTTGAGCACGCAGGCGATCGTGGTGCGCACCCAGTCCTGGTAGCCCTCTGACTCGATGGTGGTGTGGTCCGGGCCGTGCACCTCGTGCTCCATGGCGGCGGCGACCCGGAGACCGGAGACCTTGGTGCGGTGGATCAGCTGCCCGCCGTCGGGGGTGGTCAACTCCTCCTCGGCCAGCAGCGGCGACTCCAGCACCGCCGCGACCCGGGGGTCCTTGCTCTGCGCGGGCAGCGACTCGTTTGCCACCAACTCGGATTGCACGATGAGCCGCAGCGGGCCGTCGACGGCCTCCACCTCGTAGCTGATGGCGGCCACGGACCGCTGGGTGAACGAGACGAGGCGGGTGCTGCGCACCTTGACCTCACGGCCGGCGGGCGAGCGCCAGTGCAGTTCCCGGTGCAGCGTCCCGGCTCGCATGTCGAGGATCCGCTCGTGGGCGAGCAGCTCGCCGTAGCGCACGTCGAGCGGTTCGTCGTCGACGAGCAGCCGGATCAGTTTGCCGTTGGTGACGTTGACGATGGTCTGCCCGGACTCGGGGAAGCCGTAGCCCGCCTCGGCGTACGGCAGCGGGCGCAGCTCGTAGAACGAGTTGAGGTAGGTGCCGGGCAGGCCGTGCGGCTCGCCCTCGTCGAGGTTGCCCCGCAGGCCGACGTGCCCGTTGGAGAGCGCGAAGACCGACTCCGACTGGGCCAGCACGTCCATGTCCAGCCGGGTCTCCCGGACGTGCCACGGCTCGACCGGATAGGCGCGCTCACGAATCATGCGGAGCCCCGTTCGGTGGCGGTGGGGGTGGGCGTCGGTGGGTCGGCGACGTCGAGCAGGTCGGCGAGGTCCGTCACGACGATGTCGGCGCCGTGGGCGAGCAGCTCGTCAGCCTGCCCGACCCGGTCGACGCCGATCACGTAACCGAAGCCACCGGCGCGGCCGGCGGCCACCCCGGAGAGCGCGTCCTCGAAGACGGCGGCCTGTGTCGGGTCGACGCCGAGCAGCCTGGCCCCGGCGAGGAAGGTGTCGGGGTGTGGTTTGCCGCGCAGTCCCTGGGCGCGGGCGACCAGCCCGTCGACCCGGGCCTCCAGCAGTGACTCGAATCCGGCGGCGGCGACCACCTCGGCCCCGTTCGCGCTCGCGGTGACCACGGCGCGGTGCAGCCCGGCGGCGGTCGCCGCCTTCAGGTAGCGCACCGAGCCCGGGTAGACCTCGACGCCGGCGCTGCGCAGACGGTGCAGCAGCAGGACGTTCTTGCGGTTGCCCAGGCCGTTGACGGTTTCCGCCTCAGGCGGGTCGTCCGGGTCGCCTTCGGGCAGCACGATCCCCCGGGAGGCGAGGAACGACCGGACGCCGTCGGCCCGGGGCCGGCCGTCGACGTAGCGGTTGTAGTCCGGGCCGGGATCGAACGGTTGGAACGGCGTGCCGGAGGCCGCGGCGCGCTGGCGGAGAAACTCGTCGAAGGTCTGCGTCCAGGCGGCGTTGTGTACGCGGGCGGTCTGCGTCAGCACACCGTCCAGATCGAAGAGACAGGCGGTCACGTGAGCAGGTAGGCCCAGCACGGTACGAATCTATCCACCCTGCTGGACCCGCAAACCCATTTTCCGCCGCCCCGAGGCGGTTCAGTTCGGTCGCAGCGTCCAGATCACTGTCATCACCGCGGTTGGCTTTCCGCTCTCGGTGGCGATCTCCACGGCGACCGGGAATTCCGGACGCTGCCCGGCCTCCAGCTCCTCGATCACCTCGGCGGCCGGCCGGCCGAGTCGCGCGGTGGCCAGCACCGGCCCCATCGCGAGTTTCCGGTAGGCGATGTCGGCCCGGACGGCCAACGGCACGGCCCGGTCGAGCAGCTGCCCGAAGGCGGCCAGCACGACCGCGCCGGAGGCCGTCTCGCCAAGAGTGAACATGGCGCCGGCGTGTGGCCCGCCGATGTGGTTGTGGGTGGCCGGCGAGTCGGGCAGCCGGACGACCGCCCGGACGCCACCCTCCGCCTCGGGTGCCACCTCGACGAACTCAAGTCCGAGCGTACGAGCGAACGGCACCGCTTCCAGAATGCCGGCCGCCACCTGGCGGGAGTCGATAGTCATGACCCGACGTTACTCACCGGTAACCAGGCCGGCAACCAGCGGAGATCCGCCGACCGGGCACCCTCAGAGGTTGGCGATGGTGCGCAGGATCTCCGCGTAGAAGTTTCCGTCGATGCTGCGGAAGAAGGCAAAGTCCTGACCCGGGTCACCGAAGAACGGCCGCAGCGTCCAGGCCAGTTGGGTGCCGACGAAACCGAAGAGCAGGATCCAGATGTAGAGCAGGGTCATGCTCGCCGGCCGCTGCGTCGGCTCGCCGCGTCGGATCGGAGCGTTGTCCCACGGGCGCTGCGGCGGGTAGCCGGGCGGGAACGAGGCACCGGCCGGCTGCCCGGTCCACTGCGCCGGAACCTGCGCCGGAGCTGGCGCGGTGGTCACCGCGCCGTTCGACGTCGACTCGGCCACCGCCGCCCCGGCCGGCACGGCCACCGCAGTGGCACTCTGACCGGCGGGCGGAGTGCCGACCGGCGTCGCCCCGGCGGGCACCGCGGCCGGCACGGCCTGGACCGGCGCCGGGGCGGTGACCTGCTCGGTGGCCTTGGCGGTAGGAGCCTCCGGCGCGAGCAGGCCGTGGTCGTTGAGCACCTGCATGCCGCCGGTCAGGAAACGCAACCCGACCAGCGCCGACAGGGTCAGGATCGCCACGTTGAGCAGCTTGAAGAACCCGTAGTCGTTGGCGGTGATCAGGAAGAACAGACTGATCGGCGCGAACGCCACAGCGAGCATCGAGGTGACGGTGATCGCCACCATCACCAGTGCCAACGACTGCCGCACCGAGAGCCGGGCGCCGAAGACCAGGTTGAACAGGTAGAGCGTGGGCAGGCAGATGGCCAGCGTGACCAGGAACAGCAGTGGCAGCTTCAACGCCGAGGTCAGCGCCATCAGCGGGCTGTGGAAGAAGCCCAACACCGCCCCGTAACAGGCCAACGCGATGGCGGAGCTGGTCAGCATCCGCCCGGTCAGGCCGTTGAGGTCACGCTCGGCCACGATCTGCTGCCAGATGCCCTCGCGATCGCGCAGGATGCGCTCGATCACGAGCGGGCTGGGACGGTCACCCGACACGGGGACCCCTCTCGATGCTCTTGCACTGTGGACTGGGTGGGCAGACGGTAGGGCACCGGGTGGCCGGTCCGCCACCCCGCTCCGGCGCGTCGTCAGCGCCACCCCACGTCGATCCGGTCGCCACGCTCGTCGAAGAAGTGCAACGCGTCCATCCGCACCGAGACGGCGAGCGGGTGACCGGCACTGACCGCCGGGTACGGCGCCAGCCGCACCGCCAGCTCCGCCGGCCGTCGGTGGTGACGGCCCGGATCGGGGAGCACGCTGGTCTGGACGCCGCCTGTCGCGGGCTCCTGCGCCTCCACCGGCTTGCCGGTGAGCCGCTGCATCACCGAGCCGAACCGGCGCAGGCCGCGCTGGCCGACCGGCGGCGGATCGAGCGGGGTGCCCATCTCGTCCACCATGATCGCGGTCGCGCCGATGTCGAGGAACGCCAATGACTCGTGCCCGTGATGCTCCAGGTAACGGATCCGCCCGCGCAGCACGTCACCGGGGCTGTCCGGGGCGACCGGGGTGAGCGCCTCGGCACGCATGCCGACCACGATCCGCTCACCGTGGTAGTGCGCCACCGCCCGACTGCGGATGTCGTTCCAGGGCAGGTAGAGCGACTGGTCGCCGAGGTTGAGCGTGACGTACCGGTCGAGGTGGACGTAGACCGACGCCTCCAGCAGGTTCATCCGTGGGCTGCCCAGGAACGCCGCCACGTACAGCGTCGCCGGCCGGCCGTACACCTGGGTCGGGGTGCCCACGTCCTGGAGCACGCCGCGGCGCATGATGGCCACCCGGTCGGCCATGGTGAGCGCCTCGGCCTGGTCGTGCGTGACGTAGACGGTGGTGACGCCCAGCTCACGGGTCAGGCCCGAGATCTCCGCGCGCAGCTCGGCACGAAGACCACTGTCCAGGTTCGACAGCGGCTCGTCCATCAGGAACAGGCCGGGCCGGCGGACGATCGCCCGACCCATCGCCACCCGCTGCCGTTGCCCGCCGGAGAGCTGACCCGGCTTGCGGGCCAGCACGTCACCGATGCCCAGCGCGCTCGCCACGTCGCTGACCCGCTCACCCCTCGGCTCGGGCTCGATCCCGGCCAGCCGCAGCGGGAACGCGATGTTGTCGCCAACTGTCATGTGGGGGTAGAGGGCGAAGTCCTGGAAGACCATGGCGATCTTGCGGTCCCGTGGGGGGAGGTCGTTGGCCAACTCGCCGTCGAGCATCACCGCGCCGGTGGTGGGTTCCTCCAACCCGGCGATCATTCGCAACACCGTCGACTTGCCGCACCCGGATGGCCCGAGCAGCACCATGAACTCACCGTCGTTGACATCGAGATTGATGCTGTCGACGGCAACAGTGCCATCCCGGAAAACCTTGGTCACATCCTTGAGCGTGACGGTGCTCACCGTCTTCCCCCCCAGCGCGTCGGCCGAACCCTCCAAGACTGTGACCAGGATCATGGCGTTAGCACATCGGGTAAACGTCTTATGTTCGATCGATGTCGCTGCTATTACACGACAGACGGCCGATCAGCAGTGCGTGGACCTCTCGCCGGGCTCCCCGAGGAACACCTGGCGCACCACCCGCTCCGCCGCCCGCCCGTCGTCCATTGTGCAGAACCGGGCCCGGAACTGCTCACGCGCCTTCGCTGCCGAGTCCGAGCGCACCGCATCGGTGCGGAACACATCGAGAAGGTCGGCGAAAGTGGCGGCCACCGCGCCCGGCGGCTCGGCGGTGACGTCGAAGTAGACACCCCGGGCCAGCCGGTACGCCTCCCAGTCCGGGGTGTAGAGCACGATCGGCCGGTCCAGCACCGCGTAGTCGAACATGGCCGACGAGTAGTCGGTGACCAGCACGTCCGCCACCAGGTAGAGATCCTCCACCCGCTGGTGGCCGCTGACGTCCCGCACCCGCTCCCAGTCCTTCGGCCTACCCGGACGTCGATCCCGGTCGTGGAAGTAGTGGCTGCGCATCAGCAACCGGCCCGAGTCCCCCAACGCCTGCACGAAGCGGTCCGGGTCGAACGGTGGCCGGTAGCCGGGCAGGTGCTCGCGGTGCGTCGGGGCGTACAGGACGACCTGCTCGTCGGGGTCGAGACCGAACTCTTCGCGGAGTCGGCGCACCTCGTCCGGACCGGCCGTGACCAGGCGGTCGTTGCGCGGGTACCCCACCTCCAGGGTCGTGTACGTGGCCGGATACGCCCGGTCCCACATCTGGGTGGAGAAGCTGTTGGCGCTGATGCTGTAGTCCCAGCGGTCCACCCGGCGCAGCAGCCCGGCGAAGTCCATCCGGCCCGCGCCGATCGGGTAGCGCTGCTGATCCAACCCCATCACCTTGACCGGCGTGCCGTGGTGGGTCTGCACGTGCACCTGTTCCGGTCGCTTGCGGACGAAGTCCGGGAAGTTGACGTTGTTGACCAGCCACCGGGCGCGGGCGAGCACCCGGTAGTACGCCGGCGTGCCGGCCACCACGTACTCCACCCCGGCCGGCACGGCGTCCACCCGGTCCCGGCGCACGATCCACACCCCGCGCACCCCCGGCGCCAACCGGCGGGCGACCTCGTAGATGGCCGCCGGGTTACAGGAGTAACCCCGGTACCAGTACGCGGCGTACACCGCGAGCGTCGGGTCGACGGGACGTCGCAACTCAGCCCGGTAGTACTCGCGCAGCAGCCCGTCGCGGGTCAGCCGGGCACCGCGCCGGGCAACCGGGCCGACAGTGCGCCGAGCGGTGCGGGCCCGCCGGCGGGCGGCGTCCCGGGCCCGGCTGGCCGCCCGCAACGCGCTGAAGGTACGCCACCGGCCGGTGGCGACGAGCTTGTGTTTGATCCCCTCGACCCCGTCGGGCACCGGATAGCCGCCGGGCGGCAGCCAACGCTCGTAGTCGGCGGTGATCTGCGCGAAGAAGGCCTCCCGCAGCTCCGGCGCGATCCGCTGACCGTTGCCGAGCACCGTCAGGTAGTGCCAGATCATCCGTTCGAAGACCGCCGGCCGCAGCGCCTCCGTCGCCGACCCCCACGAATCCATCAGATGGAAGACCCGGTGCCACTGCGGGAAGACCTCGAAGTGCCGGTCACCCCGGGTCCGGGTGATCGCGCCCGCGCGGCGTTGGCGGTAGTTGACACAGACCCGGTCCAGTACGCCGATCCGCCGCGCCGCCATCAGCACCGGGTAGCTGAACGAGACGTCCTCGTACCAGCCGGGCGCGAAGCGCAGCCCCAGGTCGACCAGGAACTCCCGACGGACCAGCCGGTTCCACGCGGTGTGCAGCAGGTGCATCGCCTGCGGCCGGTCCCGCAACCGGAAGGTGCCCGAGCCCGGTGACTCCGGAAACACCTCCGCCATCGCGCTGCGGGTGGCGGTGTTGTTCCAGTGGGTGCGGACGTGATCGACGAGCAGGACGTCCGGGCGGGTGACCCGCAACCGTTCGGCGACGTCGGTCAGACACTCCGGCGCCAGCCAGTCGTCGCCGTCGAGGAACCACACGTACTCGCCGACGGCCCGGTCCAGCCCGATGTTCCGGGCCGGACCGAGGCCGACGTTCTCCGGCAACCGGACCGAGCGGACCCGCTGGTCGCGGGCCGCGTACTCGTCGATGATGTCGCCGCTGGCGTCCGGCGAACAGTCGTCGACGGCGATCACCTCGATGTCGGTCTCCGGCTGACCGAGGATGGAGTCCAGGCATTCCCGCAGGTATCCCTGCACCCGGAAGGCCGGCACCACGAAGCTGATCAGGGTCATCCGGCCGTCCCTCCGTCAGCGCGGCGCGGCACCTCCAACGCCCGCCGGCGCGACCGACGCCCGCGCGCTACGGGCCGGTCGCACGAACCAGGCCAGGACGACGCTCACCACGAAAACCACGAGAAGGTACGCACCGAGTGTAGCCAGTCCGACACCCGCAATACCGACGATCGCCGCGAGCGCCACCAGCACCGAACGTCCCTCCCAACCCAGCGTCGCCGCGTGCAGCGGCGGTGCCGCCTGCCGCTTCTCCAGCCGGGCGGTCAGGTCATAGTGGTGCACGGTGAGCACGAAGACGTACCCGAAGATCAGCCAGCCGGGCACCCCGCCGACCACGCCGACGGCGATCGCGAACAGGTACTCGGCGGCCCGCAACGCCGCCGGGACCAGCCAGTCCAGCGGACCGTTGTGCGCCGCCCCGGCGCCCAGGCCGCCGACCAGCAGCACCAGCAGCGCGACCGGCACCGCCCACCGGAGCTGATCGGGCGCGTCGTTCAGCAGCGCCCCGACCAGCAGCACCGCCGGGCCGAGCGCGGCGATCACCGCCAGGGTCAGCGGCCCCATCGGGCGCAGCACCGGCAACCAGCGGGCCAACGGGCCGTCGTCGCGGTGCAGGGTGGCGTCGACAGTGTCCAGCACCGGCACCCACATCCAGCGGGCCCGCAGCGTCCGCAGCGCACCGGTGTACGCGAACGCCAGCACCCCCCAGACCAGCACGGCGATCAGGCTGACCAGCGGGTTGAACAGCGCCACGGTCAGCGCGATCAGCGCCCACCGCTCACCGATCGGGAAGACCACGGTCCGCTTCAGCCAGTACGACAGCGAACCGGTGTCCGCCTGCACCCGGGTCGACGCCGCGTTGAGCCGGTCACCGATCCCGCCGCTGGCGTTCGTCGCCGTACGCGGCCGACGGGCCGCCTCGTCGTGCAGCACCCCGTACCAGGTGTCGGTCATGTGCCGGACGGTCTGCAACGTCATCGCGGCGATCGCGAGCGCCCACCCGTTACCCAGCCCGGCGTGGCTCACCCCGAAGCCCAGACCGGCGTAGACCACGTACTCCTTGGCCCGGTCCGCCATCGTGTCCAGCCAGCCGCCCCAGGCGCTGAAGTGCCGGGTGTAGCGGGCCAGTTGGCCGTCCACGCAGTCCAGTACGAAGCCGAGATAGAGCAGCACCGCGCCACCGACCAGCGCGGGTCGCCCACCGACCCCGAACAGTACCGCCGCCGCCAGCGCGAAGAGCACCGAGATCACCGTCACCCCGGTCGGGGTGAGCCGGAGCCGCGCCGACAGCCGGACCAGGTACGGCGACCAGGTGCTGACGAAGTAGGTGGAAAAGAAGTCGTCCTTCTCCTTCACCGACAACCGCAGCTCGGCCCGGTCCTCGTCGACAGCGGTCACCGCCGCCTCGGCAACGGCCAGCCCGGCCGTGTCCTCGACCCGGTGCGCGACGAGCAGGCGTACCCGCTGGGCGAAGATCAGGGTGCCGAGCGCCGCGAGGCCCGCGAAGAGCCGGTCCACGGCGGGCCCGGGGGCACCGGCCGCGGCCGACCCGCCGGCCCCGGCGGTCGTCGGCAGCGGAGCCACGTCGCCGACCGGACCGATCGGGGCGGCGACGGGGAGCATTCCGGACGCGGCGGCCCGGGCGGCGGCCGCGAGGGTCGGCAGGTCGTCCACGCCGACCCGCAGCGCACCGCCGAACACGCCGGTGGCGTCCCCGTCGAGGGCGTCCAACGCGCCGGCGTCGACCACCTGGCCGCGCTCCTCCCGGACGGCGGTCCGACCGGGCACCGGCGGGTCGCCGAGCACCAGCGCCACAGTCGGCCCCACCGGGCTGGTGGCCAGGTGCCGCAGGACGGCGGTGTGCGCGACCAGGTCCGTTCCGGTGATCAGCACCGGGGCGGTCGCGGTGGCGACCAGGTCGGTCAGCTCGTCGAGGGTGGCGGCGAAGCGCACCTCGTCCGCCCCGGCCCGGCGCAACTGGGCGGCCAGTCGGTCGGCCAGCGGCTCACCGGTCGCCGTGGTCAGGCCCGCCGCGGATGGTCCGGCGGCGAGCACGATCGCGAGCGTCACCGCGGGACCGCGGCGTGGTACGCGTCGAGCGCCTCGGCGATGGTGCCGTCGAGCGTCAACCGGCCCGCGTCGAGGTACAACCCCCGACGGCAGAACCGGGTCAGGTCCTTTTCGTTGTGTGACACCAGCACCAGCGTGCGCCCCTCCCCGAGCAGACGATCAATCGTCGCGTAACACTTCTTGCGGAACTCCGCGTCCCCGACCGCGGTCACCTCGTCCATCAGCAGGATCGGGTGCGGCAGGTGCGAGATGATCGCGAAGCCCAGCCGCACCTTCATCCCCGACGAGTAGTGCCGCACCGACGTGTCGATGGCCCGTTCCACCTGCTCACCGGCGAACTCGACGATCTCGTCGAAGTGCCGCTTCAGGTAGCCCGTCGACAGGCCGTGCAGCCCACCGACCAGGTGCAGGTTCTCCCGGCCGGTCAGGTCGTTGGAGAAACCGGCTGACAACTCCAGCAGCGGCGCCACCGCGCCGTGCACCCGGATGTCGCCCTCGTCCGGAATGAGCACCCCGGCGATCAGCCGCAGCAGGGTGCTCTTGCCGGTGCCGTTGCGCCCGATCACCCCGACGGTCTCGCCGGGCTCCACGGTGAACGACACGTCCCGCAGCGGCCAGAACTGGCCGGGCAGCGCACCACGCGCGCCGCGGTGGATGAACAGCTCCCGCAGCCGCAGTTGACGGCGGCGGTTGCGGACGAACCGGATGCCCAGGCCGTCCGCCTCGATGATCGGCGTGGCCACGTCACAGCTCCTTGAGCACGGCGGGCTCCAACCGGCGGAACGACCACCAACCGGCGACCAGCACCAGCAGGCTGCCGACGACAGTGGTGGCGAGCAGACGGGCGTCCGGAAACTCGTCCGGGTACCAGATCGCGTGGTGCAGCTGGAAGATCCCCACCAGCGGGTTCAGCTCGTACACCACCTTCAACCAGCCCGGCAGACCGGACTCCCGGACCAGGCTGAGCGGGTAGATGATCGGCGTGGCGTAGAAGAGCACCCGGATGATCAGACGCATCAGCCGCTCCACGTCGCGCATCAGCACGTTCCAGGCGGACAGCAGCAGGGCCAGCCCGGTCAGCAGGACGGCCTGCACGGCCACCGCCAGCGGCAGGGACAGCAGCGACCAACCGGGGTGGATCCGACCGTGCGCCGCGTAGATCACCGCGATCGCGACCAGGATCGGCAGGCCGGCCGCGTACTCGGCGAACCGGCCGGTGACCCGGCCGATCGGGAAGACCTGACGCGGCACGTTCATCGTGGTGATCAGCCGGGACTGGCCGGTCAGCGCGTTCGTCGCCTCGCTCAGCGCCGAACTGGTCCACATCCAGGCGAAGATGCCGGTGATCAGGAACAACGGGTACGACCCGGCCGCCTCGCCGAGGTGCCGACCGGTGTCGCGGGAGTAGAGCACCCCGAAGACGAACCAGTAGATGGCGCCCATGCCGAGCGGCTCGATCAACGACCAGAAGTAGCCCAGCACCGACTGCTGGTACTTGACCGCCAGATCCCGCCTGACCAGGATGCGCAGCGAGTTGCGGTGCGACCACAACGCCGCGACGCCAGAGGTCACCGCCGCCTCCCGCCTCCTGAAACGGACGACAGGTTAGCAGTCGGTGAACGATTGCCCCGAATCGACCGGACTCAGCACTCGATCACGTTGACGGCCAGACCGCCCCGCGCCGTCTCCTTGTACTTGACCTTCATGTCGGCGCCCGTCTCCCGCATGGTCTTGATGACCTTGTCCAGCGACACCTTGTGCACACCGTCGCCGCGCAGCGCCAGCCGGGCGGCCGTGATCGCCTTGATGCTAGCCACCGCGTTCCGCTCGATGCAGGGGATCTGCACCAGGCCACCCACCGGGTCACAGGTCAACCCGAGGTTGTGCTCCATCCCGATCTCGGCCGCGTTCTCCACCTGCTCCGGGGTGCCACCGAGCGCCTCGGCCAACCCGGCCGCCGCCATCGAACACGCCGAACCGACCTCACCCTGGCAACCCACCTCGGCACCCGAGATCGACGCGTTCTCCTTGAACAGCACACCGATCGCGCCCGCCGTCAGCAGGAACCGCAGCACACCCTCGTCATCGGCACCCGGCACGAACCGGGTGTAGTAGTGCAGCACCGCCGGAATGATCCCGGCCGCGCCGTTGGTCGGCGCGGTGACCACCCGGCCGCCCGCCGCGTTCTCCTCGTTGACAGCGAGCGCGAACAGCGTCACCCAGTCCATCGCGTGCAGCGGGTCGACCGTCCCGGCCTCCGCCTCCAGGCCGCGCCGCAGCTCCGCCGCGCGCCGCCGAACCTTCAACCCCCCAGGGAGTACGCCGTCCCGCTCGCAGCCGCGCTGCACGCACTCCCGCATCACCCGCCAGATCTCCAGCAGACCGGCCCGGATGTCCGCCTCGCTGCGCCAGGAACGCTCGTTGGCCAACATCACCTCGCTGATCGACAGACCGGTGCGGGTGGTGACGTCGAGCAGCTGCGCCCCGGTCAGGAACGGGTACCGCACCACGGTGCTGTCCGGCGTGATCCGGTCCGCGCCGGCCGCCTCCTCGTCGACAACGAAGCCGCCCCCGACGGAGTAGTAGGTGCGGCTGCGCAGCTCCGCACCGGCACCGTCGTACGCCACGAAGGTCATCCCGTTCGGGTGGTACGGCAGCGACCGACGGCGGTGCAGCGTCAGGTCCCGATCCGGGTCGAAGGCGATCTCGTGCACGTCGAGGATGTTGATCCGCCGCTCGGCGCGGATCCGTTCGACCCGAGGACCGACGGTGTCCGTGTCGACAGTCTCCGGCGACTCACCGGCCAACCCGAGCAGCACCGCCCGGTCACTGCCGTGGCCGTGCCCGGTGGCACCCAACGAACCGAACAACTCGGCCTGCACCCGCGCCGTGTCAGTGAGCAACCCGTCGGCCTTCAACCCGCCGACGAACGTACGCGCGGCCCGCATCGGCCCCACCGTGTGCGAGCTGGACGGCCCGATACCGACACTGAAGAGGTCGAAAACACTGATCATGGCTGCGCTTCCTCGCCGTCGTCCCGGCGTACGGGACCCGGGCGGGTCGTGACCACCGGTCTGGCGGCCCCGATGGTGACCGTCCGGGGTATGGGTGCCGGCCTTCCGGGGTGTGGAAGGCCGATCAGCCAGCCTACCCGCCCAGGTCACCGCCCACCCGGTCCGGGACGTGAACACCCCACGACCGTCCCCCGCCCCCGCCCTCGCCCGGCCCCGTCTCGCCGCCTCGCCCTCGCCCGGCCCCGTCTCGCCTCGCCTCGCCTCGCCCCGCAAGATCGTGCTCGATCCAGGGTTTAGTGGCATCCGCCCGGTCCGAGGCCACCACAACCAGGATCGAGTGCGATCTTGCGAGGCGGCCCGGCGGAGACAGGTGGTGGCGGACGTTCGGGGAGGCGTCAGCGGGGGTCTGCCCGGGTAATGCACCTACGGGTCCACTGGTTGCCACTCCACCTCGGGACCGAGGGCGAGCTGGTCATCCCCTTCTACCGTGGATTGCAGACGCGGCGCACCGCCGCAGAGTGGGAGTACGACGATGAGTCGCAAACTGGTCCGGCCCCGTGAGGGGCGCATGCTCGCCGGTGTCTGTGCTGGCCTCGGTCGACGGTTCGGCATGTCCGCCGGGATGGTCCGGCTGCTGTTCCTGCTGTCCTTGCTGCTGCCCGGCACGCAGGTGATCGTCTACCTGATCCTGTGGGTGCTGATGCCGAACGAGGACCGCTACCTCGCCTCCACCGGCCACTGACCCCTCCCCGGTAAGACCAGATCTTGGACAGTTTCCGTCAGCACGTGACGGAAACTGTCCAAGATTGCCCGCACCGCTGCCACGCCGGCCGCGAGGGAGCCCCCGGCGGCGGGCACGAAACCGGGCCGTCAGCCCCAGCCGGGCCGTCAGCAGCAGCCGGGCCGTGAGCCACCGGGCACCAGCCGAGAAGCGCCCGCTCCGACGGAAGTCGGTGCGGGCGCTTCGGCGTACGGGGGGGAGGAGGAGGTCAGGGCGCCACGTAGGTGACAGTGATCTGCTGGTAGCCGAGGGAGCGGAGCAGCCCCTCCAGCATCTTGCGGGTGTTCTCCTCGGCGCGGGCGGAGAGCCCGCTGTCCCGGGCGGCGGCGGTGATCCGCTCCTCGGCGAGCTGGTAGACCTGCTGCTGCCGGTTGGGGTCGTTGCCGACCAGGTCACCGAGTCGGTTGAGCAGACCGCGCTGCTCGGCGAAGACGTAGCTCTTCTCCATGTCGAGGTTGGTCTCGCCGAGCTGCGGCGCCGGCAACTTGATCTCGACGGACTTGCCGTCGGCGGACTGGACGATGGCCCCGTCACCGATCTTGGTGAAGTCGACGTACGCCTCGACGCTGCCGGCCCCGACGAACAGGGTGCGCTCGTTGAGCAGGAAGTCCGGAACGTTGCGCCGGTCGTTCTGGGTGTCGACCACGACCTGGAAGTTGCCCTCGGCGGCCACGTAGCGGCTGAGGTCCTGGATCGACTTGAGCAGCGGTGGCTGACTGCGGTCGGTCTGCTCCTTGGCGAACGGGTTGCGGAACTCCGGCAGGATGCCGGTCGCCTGAATGCCGAGCAGCACGATCACGGCCAGCGCGGCGGCGCCGAGCAGCAGGAGCAGACCTCGGGCCGCCCCACCACCCCCGCCGGTGCCACCGGTCGTCGGGCCACCGGGGCCAGCCGGGTCGGCGGGGTCGCCGGTGCCCTCCGGGGTATCGGTGGTCCACTCGGGTGTAGCGGTCGACCGCACCTTGAGATCGTCACCGGTCGGGTAACCGGGGAACTCCCTCGTGGGCTCGTTGCTGCCAGCGTCGCGGGCCATCACGCTCACCGTCCTCGTCAGACACGTCGTCTGTCAATGACGGTACGGCCCCGTTACGACAGTCGCGCGGCGAGCGCCAGGAAGCGACAAAGGAGCAGGTCAGGCGAATGCGGAGAGCCCGGTGAGCCGCTGTCCGATGACCAGTTGGTGGATTTCCGAGGTGCCCTCGTAGGTCAGCACGCTCTCCAGGTTGTTGGCGTGCCGCATCACCGGGTACTCGCCGGAGACGCCGTTGGCGCCGAGGATGGTGCGGCACTGCCGGGCGATGGCCAGCGCCTCCCGTACGTTGTTCAGTTTGCCCACGCTGACCTGCTCGGGCCGCAGCCGCCGGGCGTCGGCGAGCCGGCCCAGGTGCAGCGCGAGCAGTTGCCCCTTCACCAACTCGACGGCCATGTCGGCGAGCTTCGCCTGGGTGAGCTGGAACCCGGCCAGTGGGCGACCGAACTGGGTGCGGGTGGTGGCGTACGCCAGTGTGGTTTCCAGGCAGTCGCGGGCCGCGCCGACGGAACCCCAGACGATGCCGTAGCGGGCCTCGGTGAGGCAGCTCAGCGGCGCCTTGAGGCCGACCGCCTCGGGCAGTCGGGCGTCGGCCGGGAGCCGGACGTCGTCGAGCACGATCTCGCCGGTCACCGACGCGCGCAGCGACATCTTGCGGTGAATCTCCCGGGCCGTGACGCCGGGCGTGTCCATTGGTACGGCGAAACCCCGTACGCCCTCGTCGGTGCGGGCCCAGATCACCGCGACGTCCGCGATCGGGGCGTTGGTGATCCACATCTTTCCGCCGGTGAGCACCCAGTCGTCGCCGTCGCGGCGCGCCCGGGTGGCCATCGAGGCGGGGTCGGAACCGTGGTCCGGCTCGGTCAGGCCGAAGCACCCGATCGCCTCACCGGTGGCCATCGACGGCAGCCAGCGTTGCTTCTGCTCCTCGCTGCCGTAGCGCCAGATGGCGTACATGGCGAGCGATCCCTGCACCGAGACCAGCGAGCGGACGCCGGAGTCACCGGCTTCCAGCTCCTGGCAGGCGAGCCCGTAGGCGACCGCTGAGGTGCCGGCGCAGCCGTAGCCGGTCAGGTGCATGCCGAGCAGGCCGAGCTTGCCGAACTCGCGGGCCAGCTCCCGGGCGGGCACCCGGCCGTCCTCGTACCACTCGGCGACGTGGGGCCGCACCCGGTCGTCGACGAGTTGGCGGACGACGTCACGGACCTGCCGCTCCTCCTCGCTGAGCGACGGGTCCAGGTCGAGCAGGTCCAGCGGAGCGGTCATGGACGCCACCCTAACGAAGCTTCAGGCCGGACCGCTCACTCGATCGGCTCGGAGAGCACCAGCACCCGGGCGTGGATCTGGTTGCGCTGCTGGAGGGCGGCGCGCAGCGCCCGGTGCAGCCCGTCCTCCAGGTAGAGCCCACCGTTCCACTGCACCACGTGCGGGAAGAGGTCACCGTAGAAGGTGGAGTCCTCGGCGAGGAGCTTGTCCAGCGCCAACTCGCGCTTGGTGGTGATCATCTGATCCAGGCGCAGTGGCCGCGGCGGGATCTCCGCCCACTGCTTGAGCGTCAGATTGTGCTCCGGATAGGGACGCCCGTCCCGGACCGCTCTGAAGATCACGACGGCACGCTCCCCTCCCCGTGGCCGGGCCGACCGACGGCGCCGAGCCGGGCCGCGGCGGGCACCGCGCGGCGCGGCACCGATGACCGTGCCAGCCTAGCCGCCCAGCGCACGCTGCGTTCTGCTCCCTGATGTCAGTTTCGCTATCGCTCGTCCGATCCTCAACCGGACGAACGGGACGTCCGCCTCAGTTCCACCGGCCGCGCCGCACAACCTCGTCCATCGGACGACGCCCCCGACGCAACGACGGTGACCGATGGTCAGCGGCCCGGTAACCGATTGTGACGGCACCGATGGGCTGGTACTCCGCCGGCACGCCGAACGCGTCCCGGTAGGTGCCGAGCCGCTGCGGCGGAATGCCGAAGAAGCACGCCCCCAGCCCCTCGTCCACCGCGGTCAGCAGCATCAGCAACGCGGCGAAGCCGGCGTCCACGTGCCAGTACGGCACCGGCCACCGGTCCGGGGACTGATCCGTCCAGCCCTTGTCCGGCTCCGCGTACCGCCGCAGGTAGGCCGACTCGTTGGCGTGCGGCACCACGATCAGCGGTGCGCGGCGCATGCCGGCGAGCCACCGCTGACGCCCACCCCCGTCGGGGGTGGTGGCAGCCCAGAACCGGTCCCGGTCGACCGGCTCCTCCAGCACCAGGAAACCCCAGCCCTGGGCGAAGCCGGCCGACGGCGCGCGGACCGCGTGGTCGAGCAGCCGGTCCACCACGTCGGGCGGGACCGGGCGGTCCGGGTCGTAGTTGCGCACCATCCGCCGACGGCGGACGACCTCGGCGAACTCCATCAGGCGCCGGGGCGGATGCCCCAGGCACCTCGCCAGGTCGTGCCGGGCTTGAGGGTGAGCAGATCCTTGCCCGACCGGAACGCGTCCGGTGGGCAGGTCATCGGCTCGACCGCCACCGAGCGGCGCTGCCGCTCACCGGTGAGGGCGTCCCCGGTGAACACCTGCCACCAGCCGAACTCGGCATCCGCCCAAATGCTCACACCGGTCGCGCCGTCCGGCGCGGAGAGGCTCACCGACGAACCGCCGTCGGCGTCGCGGATCACGTCACCGAAGCAGGAGTCCAGGACGGCGGCGCCGATCCGGCGGGGGCTGGTCCAGTCGTACTCGGTGCCGGCCACCGGGGTCACCCCCACCGGCAGCAGCCGGCCGTCCACCAGCACCCGGCTGCGGGTGGGCAGCCGCAGCACCAGGTCGTCCACCGCGACGCCGGGCAGTTGCAGGTACGGGTGCACGGAGAAACCGAACGGCGCCAACTCCCCGCCGATGTTGGTCACCTCGTGCTCGGCGCGCAGCCCGTCCGCGTCGACGCTCCACCGGCTGCGCAGCCGCAGCGGCCACGGGTAGCCGAGCTGCGGCGGCAGGTGGTAGCCGACCGTCACGGCGTCCGCGGACTGCTCCAGCAACTGCCACGGCACCCAGTTGACCAGCCCGTGGATGGCCACGTGCCGCTCCGGCTCGGTCAGTGCGAGCTGGTGCGTCCGCTCGCCGAACGAGTAGCGGCCATCGCGGATCCGGTTCGGCCAGGGGGCCAGCACCTGCCCGGTGCAACCCGGGCAGACCTCGTCGGTCCGGTACCCGTCGACCACGTCCACGCCGTCGTGCCGGTACGTCCGGAGCCCACCGCCCACCTCCACGATGACGGCCTCGTGGCCGGCGGCGGAGATGGTCCACTGGGCGCCGGAGAACGGGCGCTGATCGGGGCTTTCCATGCCGGCGACCCTAACCGGTCAGGCCCGGTCGCCGCTTGACGCCGTCGCCGCCCGGTAACGCAGCAGCACCGGGAACGCGACAGCGAGCACCACCACGAGCACCGCGGAGGCGAGCCCACCGGCCACCCAGGCCACCCCGCCGCCGAACCCGGCAGCCATGGTGCCGGCCCGCAGGTCGCCCAGGCGTGGCCCACCGGCCACCACCACCGTGTTGACGCCCTGGAGTCGGCCGCGCATCCGGTCCGGCGCGTAGACCAGCAACATGGACTGACGCAGCACCGCGCTGATCAGGTCGGCGGCGCCGGCCACGGCGAGCAGCACGACCATCAGCCAGAGCTGGTGGGCCAACCCCGCCGCGGCGATCGCCAGGCCCCAGCCGACCACCGCGAGCACCAGGCCGAGCCCCTGCCGGCGGAGCCGGCCGATCCAGCCGGAGGTCAGCCCACCGATCATCGAGCCGATCGCGATGGCGCTGTAGAGCAGGCCGACCGAGCCACCGCCGCCGAACCGCTCGTGCGCGATCTCCGGAAAGAGAGCCCGCGGCATGGCGAGGATCATCGCGATCAGGTCCACCGCGAAGGACAACAGCAGGACCGGGGTGGTGGCCAGGTAGCGGAACCCGTCGATGACGCTGGCCAGGCCGGCCTTTCGGGCCTGGCCGTCGGCGGTGGGCTCGGGCGGCAGCGACGGCAGCCGCAGCGCCGCCCAGAGCATCGCGGTGAACAGCACCGCGTCCAACCCGTACGCGATCGGCAGCACCACAGTGGTGTCCGGCGAGGCGGAGAGGATGAGACCGGCGGCGAGCGGGCCGGCGACCGAGGCGGCGGTGAAGGTCGTGTAGTTCAGCGTGGTGGCGGACGCCACCAGGTCGTCCGGCACCAGCCGGGGCAGCATGGCGCTGCGGGCCGGCGAGCTGATCGCGAAGGCCACCGACTGCACCGCCATCAACGCCAGCAGCAGCACCGGGCTGCCGACGTCCAGCACCGCCTGGAGCAACAGACCGAGGGTGGATGCCCAAAGCAACAATGAGCCACCGAGCAGCACCGCACGCCGGTCGCGGGCGTCGGCGACCGCGCCGCCCCAGAGCCCGAAGACCAGCAACGGTACGAAGGCGGCAATCCCCAGCAGGCCCACCCAGAACGAGTCCCGGGTCAGGGCGTACATCTCCACCGGCACCGCGACGGCGGTGAACTGGAAGCCGAACATCGCCACGGTGTTGCCGAGCCAGAGCCGCCGGTACGCCGGGACCCGCAGCGGACGCACGTCGATCGCCCAGCGGCGCGCGGCGCGCGGCCGGGTCTCCTGCACTCCCGTCACGGCGCCAACCGCTCGACGATCCAGGCACCCTCGTCCCGGCGACGGAAACGGAGCCGGTCGTGCAGCCGGCTGGCCCGACCCTGCCAGAACTCCACCGACTCGGGTTGCACCCGCAGCCCGCCCCAGTGCGACGGGGTCGGGATGTCGGCCTGGCCGGCGAAGCGTTCGGCCACCTCCTGGTACCGCTGCTCCAGCGCCGCCCGGCCCGACACGACCTGCGACTGAGGGCTGGCCCAGGCGCCCAGTTGGGAGCCGCGCGGCCGGCTGGCGAAGTACGCCTCGCTCGTCGCGCGGTCGACGGGCGTCACCCGCCCGGCGACCACCACCTGACGCTGCATGGGAAACCACGGAAAGACCAGGCTGGCGTACGGGTTCGCGGTCGCCTCGACGCCCTTGCGCGACAGGTGGTTGGTGAAGAAGACGAAGCCCTCCGGGTCGTACCCCTTCAACAACACCGTCCGCCCGCTCGGCCGGCCGGCCGGGTCGGCGGTGCCCACCACCATGGCGTTCGGTTCGGGCAGCCCGAAGGCCACCGCGTCGGCGAACCAGCTGTCGAACTGGGTGTGCCAGTCGGCGGCCAGGTCAGCCTCGGTCAGGCCCAGGTCCGCGGCGTACTCGTTACGCATCGCGGCCGGGGCGGGTGTGTCACCCGTCACGTCCCCACTCCTTCTCGGGGGCCCCGCCAGCACCCTCCCGCGCTGACCAGCCCGCCCTGCCCAGTCTCACTGAGCCAGGCGGAGAATGCGCGTCCGGGGATGTCGCGTGCAGCACAGTCGCAGCGGGTCGCGTATCCCTTACTCAGCAGGCAAGATGTTCCGAACACATCCCTGAGGGTCGCCTAAGGCGCCCGGCCGATCGGGCCGGATGAGCTGTTCGGGCGCACCGACCAGATCCAGGAGAGCGACATGGCCGATTTCAAACCCGGGCTGGAGGGCGTCGTCGCCTTCGAGACCGAGATCGCCGAACCTGACCGTGAGGGCGGCGCGCTGCGCTATCGCGGGGTCGACATCGAGGATCTGATCGGCCAGGTGTCGTTCGGCAACGTCTGGGCACTGCTGGTCGACGGCCGGTTCGGGCCGGGCCTGCCGCCGGCGGAACCGTTCCCGGTGCCGGTGCACTCCGGTGACATCCGCGTCGACGTGCAGTCCGCGGTCGCCATGCTGGCCCCGTACTGGGGTCTCAACCAACTGCTGGACATCTCCGACGAGCAGGCCCGTGAGGATCTCGCCCGGGTCTCGGTGACAGCGCTCTCCTTCGTCGCCCAGTCCGCTCGCGGCCTCGGCCTGCCGGCCGTGCCGCAGAAGGAGATCGACAAGGCGCAGACCATCGTCGAGCGGTTCATGAAGCGCTGGCGCGGCGAGCCCGACCCCCGGCACGTCAAGGCCGTCGACGCGTACTTCATCTCGGCCGCCGAGCACGGCCTGAACGCGTCCACCTTCACCGCTCGCATCGTCGCCTCCACCGGGGCGGACGCGGCGGCCTGCATCTCGTCGGGCATCGGCGCCCTCTCCGGCCCGCTGCACGGCGGTGCCCCGTCCCGGGTGCTCAGCATGCTGGAGGCGGTGGAGCGCAGCGGCGACGCGGAGGGTTACGTCAAGGGTGTCCTGGACCGCGGCGAGCGGTTGATGGGCTTCGGCCACCGCGTCTACCGCGCGGAGGACCCGCGCGCCCGGGTGCTCCGGCGTACCGCCAAGGAGCTGGGCGCGCCGCGCTTCGAGATCGCCGAGGCGCTGGAGAAGGCCGCCCTGGCCGAGCTTCAGGCCCGCCGCCCGGACCGGGTGCTGGCCACCAACGTCGAGTTCTGGTCGGCGGTGGTGCTGGACTTCGCCGAGGTGCCGGCGCACATGTTCACCTCGATGTTCACCTGCGCCCGGATGGGCGGCTGGAGCGCGCACATCCTGGAGCAGAAGCGGCTGCAGCGGCTGGTCCGCCCGTCCGCCCGCTACGTCGGCCCGGAGACCCGCAAGCCGTCCGACGTCGAGGGCTGGGCGGCCATTCCGCACGGCGTCTGAGCGGTACGAAAGGGGCCCTTCCTCGACGCCGGGCGTCGGGGCGGGGCCCTTTTCGATGGCTGCCGGCAACAACTGTGGCGAAGGCCTCAGACCTGCCCTCGGGGGCCCGGCTTCCACCGATGGGTCCGGGTGCGAGGATGGGGGCCGGCAGTGTCGCCGGCCCGCCCTCGCCCTTGCGGAAGGATCTTCAAGACCGTGGCTGACGCACCGATCATCCGGATTCCCGATGAGATCAAGCCCGCCGACGGACGTTTCGGCTGCGGCCCGTCCAAGGTCCGCCCGGCGGCGGTCTCCGCTCTCGCCGAGGTCGCGACCACCTACCTCGGCACTTCGCACCGGCAGAAGACGGTCCGTGACCAGGTGGCCCGGCTGCGCTCCGGCATCGCCGAGTTCTTCTCGCTGCCCGAGGGCTACGAGGTGGTGATCGGCAACGGTGGCACCACCGCGTTCTGGGAGGTCGCCACCTTCGGCCTGATCCGCGACCGGGCCCAGTTCGCCAGCTTCGGCGAGTTCGGCGCCAAGTTCGCCAAGTCGGTCAAGGACGCCCCGTTCCTGGGTGAGCCGACGGTCCGCAAGGCCGACGCGGGCAGTGCCCCGACCCTGGTCGCCGAGTCCGGCGTGGACGCGTACGCGACGCCGCAGAACGAGACCTCGACCGGTGTGGCGGTTCCGATCAGCCGGGTGGCCGGGGCGGACGAGGGCGCGCTGCTGCTTGTCGACGCGACCTCCGGCGCGGGTGGCCTGGACGTCAACGTCGGCGAGACCGACGTCTACTACTTCGCTCCGCAGAAGTGCTTCGGCTCCGACGGCGGGCTCTGGCTGGCTCTGATGTCCCCGGCCGCACTGGACCGGGCCGCCGAGATCAAGGCGTCCGGGCGCTACATCCCGGCCTTCCTCGATCTGGTCACCGCGATCGACAACTCGCGGCTGGAGCAGACCTACAACACCCCGGCGCTGGCCACCATCTTCCTGGCCGCCGAGCAGACCGACTGGATGAACGCGCAGGGCGGTCTGGCCTGGGCGGCGAAGCGCACCGCCGAGAGCGCCGCCGCGGTCTACGGCTGGGCTGAGCGGTCCAGCGTGGCCACCCCGTTCGTCACCGACCCGTCGTTGCGCTCCAACGTGGTCGCCACCATCGACTTCGCCGACGGGGTGGACGCCACGGCGATCGCCAAGGCGCTGCGCGCCAACGGCATCGTGGACACTGAGCCCTACCGCAAGCTCGGTCGCAACCAGCTGCGGGTGGCGCTGTTCCCGGCCGTCGAGCCGGCCGATGTCGAGGCGCTGACCGCGTCCATCGACTACGTGGTCGAGCGACTCTGAGGTTCGTCACGTTCGGTGTCCGTGGAGGCCTCCACGGACACCGAACGTGATCATCGCCGCAGCTCAGTCACGACATGCGGGGTGTCGCTTCCCCCACCCCGAGGCAGATGCGCGTACGGTGGTCCGAGACGCCTGGGTGGCCGACTCGTGGCGTGCGGCCAGCGAAGCGGGACGGAGGCAACGCTATGCGCCCAGTACGCTTCGTCGCCCTCTCCGAGGACGGCCATGCCCTGGTTCTCGCCGACGAGGTGGGGCGGCTGCTCGCCCTGCCCATCGACGAACGGATCTCCGGTGCGTTGCACGCCGAGCCCGGTTCGCCGCCGCTCGCGGTGGCACCGACCGCCGCCGACCCGGTTCCGTCTCTGTCTCCTCGGGACATTCAGGCCCGCATCCGCTCCGGTGAGTCCGCGGAGGATGTCGCCCGGATCGCCGGCGTGCCGGTCGACCGGGTGCTGCGCTATGCCGGCCCGGTGCTGCAGGAGCGGGCGATGCTCGCCCAGCACGCCCGCCGCACCCGTCTCAAGGGCGCGGAGAAGCCCACCCCGCTCGCCGAGGTGGTCAACGGCCGGCTGAGCCAGCACGGCATCGACACCGAGAAGATCTCCTGGGACGCGTACCGGCGTGACGACGGCACCTGGCGGATCATCGCCACCTGGCCGTCGGGCAAGGCCACCGCGCAGGCCATCTGGGATCTCGACAAGACCCGGCAGCAGGTCACCCCGCACGACGACATGGCGCAGTACCTGTGCGCGGAGCGGCCCACGCCGATCCTCGGCCAGGAGCCGGCACCGGAGCGGGGCGGGCACGGCCTGCCTGGTCCGTCGCGCGGTGAGCCGAGTCGTGGTGGGCACGGGTTGCCGGCGGCGTCCGAGCACCCGCGCCCGGGCCGCGATCCGATCCGGGCCGGCCGGGACGCCCTGCTCGCGTCGCTGGACCGTCCGCTCGGCGCCTCGTCGGGTCGTGGGCTGGAGCCGCGTACCCCGGCTGCGCTCGCCGGTTCGGACGCGCCCCGGCAGCGGCCGGTCGGTGGGGGTGCCGCCGCCCTGCTCGGCGGTGGCCAGGGGTCGGCCTTCGACGACGATTCGGACGCGCCCAAGGAGGTGCCGGCCGTGCCGTCGCTGGCGGTGCTCCGGCCCCGCCGGACGGGCGCTGCGGCGGCCGCCGGCGGCGAGTCGACCGACGCCAGCGGCAAGCCGCGCAAGCGGCTCCCGAGCTGGGACGACGTGCTCTTCGGCAGCGGCCCGGCCGCCCGCGAATCCTCCTGACGCCGCGCGGTGACGGGTGACCTCGCGTCACCCGTCACCGCGCGCGTTCGGTCCTCACCGACTGTCTGCGGCGCCTTCGCGGTGCGGCGCGGCGACCAGGCGTACGGCATCGGCCACGGCCCGGAAGTCCTTCTTGAGAATCGCGCCGTGGTTGCTGGCGACCTTCGCGCCGATAGTGATGTTCGGGTTGCGGGCGATCACCGCGTCGAGGCTGGCCCGGATCTGTTCCTGCTCGTCACCGCGACTGCCGAGGGACCTTCCCGAGGCGACCACGTACCGCACCGGGACGGTGATGGCGTCCAGCACCGGGCCCAGCGCCCGCTCGCGGGAGAGTTCGCCCAGCTCGATGTTGCTGTTCGCCATCTGGTCGGCGTTCATCCGTGGGGTCAGGCCGGTCGGGCGCAGCAGGGGCATGAACAGGTTCATCCGGCGGAACAGCGTGCGGATCCGTTGCGCCGTGGCCTCGTCGAGCCAGTCGTGCGGGAACGCGCCGTCGACGAGGACCGCGCCCAGGGCGCGCTCCGGATTCCGGTGGGCCCAGTGCGCCCCGACGACCGCTCCGTAGGACCAGCCCACCAGTAGCACCCGGTCGACGTTCCGGGCCGAGAGCACGGCGTCGACGTCCCGGACGACTGCCTCGAAGGAGTAGTCCGCCGAACGCTTCGACTTCTTGCCGCGGGCCCGCTCGTCGTAGGTGATGTGGCGGAATCCGGTGCCGAGGTCGGCGATGACCCGCCGCCAGTAACCCTGGGTGGCGAACTGGCCGTTGAGGTAGACCACGGGGATGCCGGTGCCGCCGGTGTCGGTGACAGCAAGGGCCGTGTCGTCGACCGGCACCATGCCGGTCCACGTCGAACTGGTGTTAGGGATCGTCATGTCTGCACTCCTGGTCGCGTGGAAGGTCGGGTGGAAGGTCGGGTGCGACTCAGAGGCTGCGGGCGGTGATGTCGCCGTAAGAGGTGGTGGCGCGGATGTCGAGCGCGGTGGTGCCGTCGTTCTTGAGGCCGTTGCTGATGCGGCCGAAGCCGGTGCCGGCATCCAGGGCGGCCGAGACGCCGGTGGCGGCGACGACCGAGATGTCGCCGGACTGGGTACGGAGCACGACCGTGCCGTGCACGGCCTCGGCGATCCGGATGTCACCCCTCGCGGTGCTGATCTCGGCGGGGCCGTTGAGCCGGCCGACCTCGACGTCGCCGTCGATCGCGGTGAGGCGGACGCTCGCGGCTTCATCGATCTTGATCTGGCGGTACGCCCCTTCGAAGGCGACGTCCCCTAGACGCCCGACGCTACGGAGTTCGGCGCTGGCGGACGTGCCGTCGATGCGGGAGCCGGCGGGCATCTGAACGGTGACCTCCAGGGATCCGGACGGACCGAAGAGCGGGTTGCCCGGGTCCGCCGTCGTGATCCGCAGGACGCCGTCGGCATAGGCGACGGCGGTCTGCTCGGCGGCTCTGGCGTCGCGGCTCTTGGCGGGGTCAGCCGGACGGACCTCGACGGTGGTGTCGGCCCGGTGCGCGGCGATGAGCTGGATGCGTCCGGCGGGGATGTTCAGGATGGCGGAGATCGGGGCGGGGGTGTCGAACTTCTGCATGGCGCTCTCCCGTGCGTGGCCGTTGTTTCTGATATTTGAAACGCTACGTTGCTTTCCAAAATCCGGCAACGACTTCGTTGCGTAGTGCAGGCATTTTCGCAGCTAGACCGCGCACAATCATTGCAATGGACGACGAGATAACGCAACGCCTGAACGCCGCGCCATTGCAATGAGAAGGGAGTGAACGCTACCGTGGGGGCAGCGAACGCCGTTGCCGGATCACCAAGGAGACAGCGATGCCCGGAGGCAGGCTCAGCCAGCAGGAACGCCAGCAGATCGCGTCCGGGCTGGCCGACAGCCTCCCCTACGCGGAGATCGCCCGGCGCCTCGACCGTCCCACCTCGACGATCACGCGTGAGGTGATGCGCAACGGTGGCCCCACCGCCTACCGCGCCGACCTGGCGCACCGGGCCACCGAACGTCGCGCGCACCGGCGCAGCCCGTCCTCGTCGCGGGGGGCCGAGTCGGCACCCCAACCGCACGGGCGGGACGCCCGGGCCGTCGCCGAATACGAGGAGACGTTCACCACGGTCCTCATGACCTCGGGTCTGAACCGGATGGCGGCCCGGGTGCTGACCTGTCTGTACACCACCGACTCGGGCAGCCTCACCGCGTCCGAGCTCGCCCGGCACCTCCAGGTGAGCCCAGCGTCCATCTCCAAGGCGATCGCCTTCCTGGAGAGCCAGAGCCTCGTCCGGCGGCACCGCGACGAACGCCGCCGCGACCTCTACGTCGTCGACGACGAGCTCTTCTACCAGGCGACGATCGCCAGCGCCCGGGCCAACGACCAGCTCGTCGAGACCGCACGCCAGGGCGTCGCTGTTCTCGGTGCGCACACCCCCGCAGCAGCCAGGCTGGAGAACATCGCCCGCTTCCTCGACTTCATGAGCGAGAGCATCACCCGCGCCGCCGAACAGGCCCGCGAGGTCCTGCACACCAGACCGGCCACAGCCACGCCCCAGGATCAGAGCGGCCAGGCGGCGATCCGTTCGTAGCGCGGCGGGGTGCCGAGGTGGCTGCGCACGAGTAGCAGCTCGAGCACCGGCCATGGTGGACCTCGATATCCGTCCAGGCTGGCCCGGTCGGCCTCGACGTCCGCCGGGGGCATCCGGTCGCCGGGCCGGGCGACGGTCAGGTGCGGGCGGAACGGCTTCTCGTCGTGCGGTAGCCGGGCGTTCCGCAGCCGCGACCGGACCAACCCCGCCAGGTCGTGCAGCGCCTGCATGTCTCCCCGCAGGTCCACCCAGAGCACCGTGGACCGGCCCCGACCGAACCGGCCACCGCCACCGAGGCTCAACCGGGGTACGGCGTCGCGGCCGTCGCGGAACGACTCGGCGGCCAATCCGAGCGCGCTCTCCACCTCGACCAGCCGGTCGGACCCGACCTCGCCGAGGAACGCCAGGGTGAGGTGCAGATGGGCCGGATCGGCGAGCCGGACGTTGCTGCCGGCCGCAGCCGCCACGCCGACACGCAGCCGGGCAACCTGCGCGCCGAGGTGGTTGACCGCCTCGACGGACGGGTGGACCGCGACGAAGAGCCGCAACCGCCGCGTCTCTCAGTGGTGCCGTTGCCGGTGCCCGGCCCGGGCCGCCGGCAGGGTCAGCCCGGCGGCGTGCAGCACGCCCTCGACCCGGACCCGCTCGATCTCCTGGTCGACGCCCTCCAGCTCGGCGAGGTGTTCGGCGACGCCGAGGGCACGACAGGCGCGGCGAACCCGGTCGTCGTACGCCTGCAGCAGCGCGCTGTGCCAGACCATCGACCGGCCCGCGCCACCGATCCGCTGACCGCCGAGCCGGCGCAGGTCGGCGGCGAGCTGCTCCAGCGGCCGGCGGTCATCGCTGTCGAACTCGCTGAGGTCGATGTCCCGGGTCAGCGCGTCGGCCTCGACGGCCCGGTCGAGGCGGGCGATGGTGCGTTTCTCCCGTCGGCGCTCACGCCACTCGGACCAGCCGCAGACCACCCGGTCGACGATCTCGTCGTAACAGAAGAGCAGGGCGAATGCCGCCGGCAAGGTGGCCACGGCGAGGAACGCCAGGGCCAGCATCAGCGCGCGTCCGACACCCACGTATCGACGCTAAGCCCCGACGTGCCACCCCGCCAGCGATTTGGCCGCATCCGCGCGATCCGCGCAACCAGACGCGGCCCGCCCAGCTCGGGCGCGCGGTAAACCTCAGCAGTCGGTGGAGGTGACGTAGAAGCGGGGCATCGGCAGCACCCGGAAGCGCAGCCGGGCACCGGAGTGGCGCAGCTGCCAGGTGAGGGCGATCAGCGCGGCGGCCAGCGAGATGAGCCCGCCCATCCAGATGCTGGCACCGGCACCGAAGTGCTCAGCGACCCAGCCGATCAGCGGCGCGCCGACCGGGTTGGTCCCCAGGAACACCAGCACCCACAGGGCCATCACCCGACCCCGGAAGGCCGCGTCCACACCCAACTGGACCCGCTGGTTGGCGGCCTGGGCGAAGAAGACCATGAAGAAGCCGGTCGGCACCAGCAGTGCCACGACCAGCCAGTACGTCCCGGCGAAGCCGACCAGGGTGCCGAAGCTGGCGCAGGCGACCGCCGCACCCAGCACCAGCCAGACCGACGGGCGGCTGCGCCGGCCGGTGCCGCTGAGCGCACCACCGAGCGCGCCGACGGCCAGGGCGGTGCTGAACAGGCCGAAGGACGCGGCCCCGGTGTGGAATACCGTCTTGGCCAGCGCGGCCAGGGTGAGCTGGAAGTTGAACAGCGACATGCCGATCACCGACATGACCGCCATCGGCAGCAGCAGGTCGGGCCGGCGCCAGACGTACCGCAGCCCGTCGATCACCTTCGCGGACGCCCGCTCGTCGCGCGGCAGCAGGGCGTCGCGGTGCAGTTCGGCGGTCCGCATCCGGACCACGTTGACCAGCGGCGCGACCGAGCTGAGGGCGGTGAAGAGGAAAACCGGGCCCACGTCGAACGCGGCGATGGCCAGGCCGGCGACGGCCGGGCCGACGATCCGGGCCGAGTTGAACACGGCGGCGTTGAGTGACAGCGCGTTGGGCAGCAGGGGCGTGCCGACCAGTTCGGAGACGAACGCCTGGCGGACCGGGGTCTCCACGGCGTTGGCGGTGCCGAGCAGCGCGGCGAACGCGAAGACGTGCCAGAGCTGCACCAGGTCGGTGAGGACCAGCACTGACATGCCGAGGGCCAGCACGGTCCAGAAGGCGTTCGCGGCGAAGAGCAAGACCCGCTTGTCGTACCGGTCGGCGAGCCGGCCGGAGAAGAGCGTGAGCAGCAGCACCGGGGTGAACTGACACGCGGTGACCACGCCGAGCGCGGTCGCCGAGTTGTCGGACAGATCGAGGACGAGCCAGTCCTGGGCGATGAACATCATCCAGACGCCGATCAGCTTGATCAGCTGCCCGGATGCGAAGAGGCGGTAGTTGCGGACCTGTAGGGACTGGAACATCGTGCTCAGCTTCGCCTGCACTCTTGGTGCGCCTCCTCGGACGTACGCGTCATCGACAGGTGACGGCACGGACCCGGTGGCGCGGGTGCGGCTCAGGCGCGAGCGAGCTGCTGAAGAATCTCGGCGGCCCTCTGCAGGGTCTCCCGTTCGTCCTCGTCGAGTGCGGCCAGCCGGTGGGCCAACCACTCGTCGCGGGCCCGCTCGAACTGGTCGAGCACGGCCTGCGCTCCTTCGGTCGCCGCGAGAATGACCTGCCGTCCGTCGGTCGGATGGGGTGTCCGCTGCACGAGGCCGCGGTCCTCCAACTTCCCGACGATCTTGGTCATCGTCGGCGGCTGCACCCGCTCCACGTCGGCCAGCTCCCGGGGTGTCATCGCGCCCGCCAGCCGCAGGCTGGTGAGCGCGGAGACCTGGGTGACCGTGAGGTCGCCGACCGGCCGGGCCTGTCGGACCCGCCGGTTGAGTCGGGTGATCGCATCACGCAGCTGGGGAGCCAGCTGCGCCGGTGGCACGCGTTTCGCCGTCACCGTCCGCTCCGTCACAGTAGTTAGCTTAACTAATGAGCATGGCTAACGACATCCGTTATGACCAGGCTCACGAGGGGATTCAGATGGTACGGGCGGGGAACCCTGATCGACTCCCCGCCCGGACGCAGCTCGGCTCAGAGCACCAGGGACTCGATCGGCCCCCGCAGGAAGTACAGCACGAAGAGCGCGGCCACCCCGTACAGCAACGGGTGGATCTCCCGGGCCTTACCCCGCGCCAACTTGACCACGACGAAGGTGATCAGACCAGCGCCGATCCCGTTGGAGATCGAGTAGGTGAACGGCATCAGCACGATGGTGAGGAACGCCGGAATGGCGATCTCGTAGTCGGACCAGTCGATCGTCCGCACCGCGGTCATCATCAGGAAACCGACCACCACCAGGGCCGTCGACGCCGCCTCGAACGGCACGATCACGACCAGCGGCGCCAGGAACATCGCGAGCAGGAAGAGCGCGCCGGTGACCAGGTTGGCCACGCCGGTCCGCGCACCCTCCGCGACACCGGCGGCACTCTCGATGTACGACGTGTTGCTGGAGGTGCTGGCCGCACCGCCGGCCGCCGCGGCGATCGAGTCGACAAGCAGGATCTCCTTGGCCTTCGGCGGAGTGCCCTGCTCGTCGAGCAGACCACCCTCCTGGCCAACCGCGACCATGGTGCCCATGGTGTCGAAGAAGTCCGTGATCAACAGCGTGAAGATGAACATCAGCACGACCAGCCAACCGGCCTTGCCCCACGAGTCCAGCACGTTGAACTTGCCGAGCAGCGACAGGTCCGGCAGGTCGACCACCGTCTTCGGCAGCTCCGGCACGTTCAACGACCAGCCCTTCGGATTGGGCTGACCGTTGACGAACGACGGGCCGATGTTGCCGATCGCCTCCACGATCACCGCGAGCACCGTCGAGGCGAGGATGCCGATCAGGATCGCGCCCTTCACCCGCCGGACCACCAGCACCAGCGTGATCAGCAGACCGACCACGAAGACCAGCATCGGCCAGCTCACCAGCTTGCCGCCGATGCCCAGGCCGACCGGGACGGTGGTGTTGGCGGCGTCCGGGATGCGCCGGACGAAGCCGGCGTCCACCAGACCGATGATGGTCAGGAACAGGCCGATGCCGACCCCGATCGCGGTCTTCATCTGGGTCGGGACCGAGCGGAAGACAGCGGTCCGCAGACCGGTCAGCACCAGCACCGCGATGATCACACCCTCGATCACCACCAGGCCCATCGCGTCGGCCCAGGTCATCTCGGGGGCGATCTCGTACGCCACCAGGGCGTTGACGCCCAGACCGGCGGCGAGCGCCAGCGGGAACCGGCCGACCACACCCATCAGGATGGTCATCAGGCCGGCGACCAGCGCGGTCGCGGCTGCCAGTGCGGGGATCGGGAGGCTCTTGCCGTCACCGTCGACGGCGCCGCCCAGGATCAGCGGGTTGAGCACCACGATGTACGCCATCGTGAAGAAGGTCGCCAGGCCACCGCGTACCTCGCGGCTCAGCGTCGAGCCACGGGCGGAGATCTCGAAAAACCGGTCGAAACCGTTACGCGGATGAGCAGGGTTGGGAGGTGTGCCGTTCTCGGGCGGCGCTACGGCCATCAGGTCCTCGCAGGTGATCTTCCGATTGTCGCGCGCATCGTCCCAGATCGTCGGTGGGCAGCGGAAGTACATCCCGTACGCTTGCCGGGTGCCGAACGAGCAGCCACCGCGACCCGCACCACTGGACCCGCCGATGGTGCCGTTCGCGCTCGCCGGGTTGGTCGCGTGGGCGGTGGCCGGGCTGGTCCTGCTGATCTTCTTCCGGGGCTGGCTCACCGACAACGGTCACCAGAACTGGCTCTGGACCTGCCTCGCCGGCTTCCTCTGGGGTTTCCCGGGCCTCGCCGTGATGATGCGCCACGACGCCAACCGACGCCGCCGCCGCGCGAGGTGAGCGGGGCACCGCGCCGGAGCACTCCGGCGCGGTCGATCAGGAGTGCCCGTACGGCTCCGCCGGCTCGGCCGCCTCGACCGAGCCCGGGGCCCGGCTGACCGACATGGCCTCCACCGCGCTGTCGTCGTACACCGTGGGCAGCTCGTCGACAGCGGTCTCCGCCGCCTCGATCAACGTCTCGGAGTGGGCGCCGCAACCGTGATCGGCGCTCACCACCCGGCCGTCGTCGGGTGCGTAGAAGTTGCCGCACGCCCCGAAGGCCTGCCGCATCGCACCGGCCAACGGCAGGTAGAAACCGCAGGTGCCGCAGCGGGCGGCGGACGGGGCGGCGGTCGAGATGGCCGCGGCGGGGCCGTGGTCACCGTCGTACCAGCGCTGCGCCGTGTCGATGCGGCCCTCCCGGGAGAGCACGCGGGCGCGTCCGAGGCCCAACTCCCACGCCGTCTCCTCGACCGCCGGGTCGTCGGAGAGCAGGTAACCGGGGACCAGTCGGTCGTCGTCGGGTGAGGTCGGAAGCAGATCACCCGGGCCCAGGTCGCCCGGCTTGAGCCGCTCCTGCCAGGGCAGCCAGCCGGGCGCGAGCAGCGCGTCCGGGCCGGGCAGCAGGACCGTCTCGCAGATGGTCACCGTCTTGCTGCGCGGCACCCGGGTGACGGTGACCGCCCAGCGCCAACCGCGGTAACCGGCGAGGCGGCATTCGAAGTAGTGGGTGACCAGCCGGTCGCCCTCGGCCACAACCTGCAGGTGATCGCCGACGTCGTCGGCGTCCACCTCGGTGATGCCAGCGCGAGCCACCTCGACGGCGGCGGCGCAGACCTGGTCGAGGCGGGCGGCACGGGTGGAGGCGGGCCTGGTCACCTCACCATTGTTCCCCATGCGCCTCGCAGGGGTGACAGGGACTCCCGGGGAACCTTTCCCAGCGGTGGTGCGGCGTACCCGGATCAGATGGGCGAGGATGGTGCACATGCCGTCGTACTCCCGCTCCGGGCGTTCCGTCCTCGGGCGGACCGTCGGCACCGGCATTCGCGCCGTCCGTCTGCTGCTGCGCGGTTCGGTGGGCAGCGGCCGCTGGGTGACCCGCCGGGCCGGTCGGGCCCGCGCCCGGGGTGCCGGCGGCGAGGTCGGCATGGTTCGCCTGTTCGACCTGCACGCGCTCTCCTGCGCCGGTGACACCCTGATCGCCATCGGCCTGGCCGGCACGATCTTCTTCAACGTGCCGCTCGGCGAGGCCCGCAGCAAGGTCGCGCTCTACCTGCTGGTGACCATGGTTCCGTTCGCGATGCTCGCCCCGGTGGTGGGCCCGCTGCTGGATCATTTCCGACACGGCCGGCGGTACGCCCTGGCCGCGACGATGCTCGGCCGCGCCTTCCTCGCCTGGTTGATCTCCGACTACATCCACGGGTTCGGGCTCTATCCGGCCGCGTTCGGGGTGCTCGCGCTCTCCCGGGCGTACGGTGTGGCCCGCTCCGCGGCGGTGCCCCGGTTGTTGCCGGAGGGTCTCGGCCTGTCCCAGGTGGGCGCCCGGGCCAGCGTCTACGGCACTGTCGCGGGCGCGCTGGTAGCGCCGATCGGATTGGCCGCGTTCTGGTTCGGCCCGCAGTGGCCGCTACGGGTCGCGTCGGTGATCTTCCTGGTCGGCATGGTGATCTCGCTGCGGCTGCCACCGAAGGCCGACTCGGAGCCACCCGAGCGGGTCCCCCGGCCCCTGCGCGCGCTGGGCCGCCGCCGTGGTGACCGGCCACTGGGCCGGGGCCGACCGTCCGGTCGGCTGGTGATCGCCACCCTGATCGGCGCCGCGATGCTCCGCGCGCTCTACGGCTTCCTGCTGCTCTTCCTCGCCTTCGCGATCAAGAAGGGCGACCTGACCACAGTGGTGTTCGGCCGGGACCTGGGTGCCGAGTGGGCGCTGGGCGTCGTCGGCGGCGCGCTCGCGGTCGGCACCTTCCTGGCCACCGCCATCGGCACCCGTCTGCGGATTCACCGCCCGACCGCCATCCAGTCGAGCAGCATGATCATCGTGGCCGGCGTCGCGGTGCTCGCCGTGATCCAGTTCTCGCTGGTGATGGTCGCCCTGCTCTGCCTGGTCGCCGCTCTGGTCAGCGGGGTGGCGAAGCTGGCCGTGGACGCCTCGATCCAGGAGCGCATCCCGGAACGGTTGCGGGCCAGTTCCTTCGCCCACTCCGAGACGGTGCTGATGCTCGCCTTCGTCGCCGGCGGCGGGCTCGGGCTGGTGCCGTTCGACGGTCGGATGGGCATCGCCGTCGCCGCCGGGGTCGGCGTACTGGCCGCGATCCGGGGGGTGCTGGCCGCCGCCCGGCTGCGCGGCGAGAAGCTGGCCGGCCGGCCGCTCGGCGACGACGAGCTGACCGAGGACGAGCCGGCGGACGAGCCCGGGGATTCGGCACCGACCTCACCGGCACCGGCCCAGACCAGCTCCCCGCAGTACGACGACCCGAGCCTCGCCCCGCCGGGCTACCACATCTACCGCCCGTCGTCGGCGGTCGGCGGCCCGGGTGGCGGGGCCGACGACGAGACCCGCCGGGAGTCCCCCGGCTCACTCTCGTGACCGGTCTGCTGGTGGTGACGGCGGTTCCCGCCGAGGCGGACGCGGTCCGCGCCGGGCTGACCGACAGCACCGTGACCGTCGCGCCGATCGGTGTGGGCCCGGCCATCGCCGGTGCCGCCACCGCCCGGCTGTTGGCACTCGCCGAGGCCGCCGGCCGGCCGTACCGCGCGGTGGTCAGCGCCGGTGTGGCCGGCGGCTTCACCGGGCGGGCCGAGGTCGGCGACACGGTGCTCGGCACCGCCAGCATCGCCGCCGACCTGGGTGCCGAGTCGCCCGACGGCTTCATCCCCGTCGACGAGCTGGGCATGCCGCCCGCGCTGCTCGGCGCCGGCAGCAGGGTGTCGGCGGACCCGGGTCTGCTGGCCACGCTGCGGGCCGCTCTTCCGACGGCAACGACCGGGCCGGTGCTGACGGTCAGCACCGTCACCGGCACCAGCGCCGGCACCGACGAGCTGCGCCGGCGGCATCCGGAAGCGGTGGCCGAGGCCATGGAGGGGTACGGCGTGGCGGTCGCCGCCGCGCAGGCCGGGCTGCCCTTCGCCGAACTGCGCACCATCTCCAACCCGATCGGCCCGCGCGACCGGGACGCCTGGCGGCTGCGCGAAGCCCTCGCCGCCCTGACCGCAGCGGCCCCGGCACTGCGCTGACCAGGCCCGCGTTCAGGAAAACCAGCGCTTGCCGGGTTGGCTGAGGCGCAGTGCCGCCGGACGGCGTGCCTCGATCTCGAAGCCGCACGCCAGCAGCAGCTCGGTGCCGAACCCCTCGGCGATGGCGGCCGCGTCGTCGATGCCCGCCTCGCGCATGTCAGCCACCAGCGCGGTGACCAGCCGACGTCCGAGCCCCAACCGCCGATAACGGGGATCAACCAGCACGCCGTCGAGCACCATCTCCCGCTCTGGCATGCCCGGATGCCACTCCCCGAACTCCAGGAACGGGCTGCGCTCGTGGGCCCGCAGTTCACCAACCAGCGCCCCGTCGGGAAGCTCGGCGAGGTACCGCCAGGAGGTGGCCGGCAGGTCGCCACCGATCACCCGACGCACCCGCGCAGTCCGTCGGACCTCGGCACCCCACCGTCGGTTGTCGCGGTAACGCCGGTTGCGCTCGTAGGCGGCCGGTGGCAGCGGAAGTGGATATCGCTGGGGCGGCAACCTGTACCACTCCGCCCACCAGGCACCGGGCCAGTCCCGAGGCTCGTGGACCGGCCACACGTCCAGGTGAGCCGGGTAACGGCGGTCTGCCTCGTCCCGCATGTCGTCGTGCGGCACCGGCGTGGGTTCTGTGATGCCGGAGATCGCGGTCGAGGTGCCGATGACCAACTGCCCACCCGCTGCCCGGACGAGACGCACCACTGTCCGGAATCGGGGATCGGCCGACCGCCCCGACTCGATCCGGGCCAGCGTCGGCTGCGGCACCCCGGACCTCTCGGCCAACTGCCGCTGACTCAGATCGGCCCGCCGACGCAGAGCGCGCAGCGCCAGGCCAAGCTCGACGCCATTGCCCTCGCTGGCGCCATTGCCCCCGTCGGTGCCGTCGCCCCCGTCGGCGTGGTCGCCCTCGTCGGCGCCGCTGCCCCCGTCGGTATGGTCGCTCGCCTCGGTCACGGACCGATGCTCCCCGCTGGTCAGCCCACTATCAACACCCTCATCGGGACTGTGGATAAAGCTGTGGACAACCCCTCCGGTCGGTGGACGACCTACTCCGCAGACCTCCTTTGGAGCTGAATCGTCTGCGACATCATCACGACCCGCACCACCACGACCCGCGCCACCACGGCCTCCATCACCACGGCCCGCACCACCACGACCTGCACCACCACGACCTGCACCACCACGACCCGCACCACCACGACCTACATCGCCACGGCCCGCGCCACCACGACCCGCGCCACCACGGCTTCCATCACCACGACCCGCGCCACCACGGCCTCCATCACCACGGCCTGCGCCACCACGGCCTACATCACGACGACGGCGGACCGCTGCGGCCCACACCACGACCCCGCACACCGCTGTGGTCGCGCCACGACTTCGGGCCACTCCGGAACACGTCGGCCGCACCAGGACTGCGGACCCTGCGGCCCCGGGTCCAGCGCGATTCGTTTGCGACATCAGCTCCAAAGGGAGTCCGTGGGAGGTACGGACCCCGCGCCCCGGGCGGATCACCGCCCACGCTGCTGCCGGCGGCTGGCCACACTCCCGGTGCCGCCGGCCGTTCGTCGCGGACCTCCCGTCACGGACCCCCGGTCACGGACCTCCGTCGCGGACCTCCCGTCACAGATCTTCGGTCACGGATCTCGATCACGGATCTCCCGTCACGGACCTCCCGTCGGCGATCTCCGCCGCCGATCTCCGTCGCGGATCACACTGAGCGGGGTGGGCGCGGGCGGCGAGGCGGGGGCGGGGCTAGCGTGGGGGTGTGGCGCTCTCCCTGGCGATCTCGCCCTGCCCCAACGACACGTTCGTCTTCCACGCGCTGGTGCACGGGCTGGTGCCCGACGCGCCGCCGGTCGAGGTGACGTACGCCGATGTCGACGTCACCAACACGGCGGCCGAGCGGGGCGCGTTCGACCTGGTGAAGGTGAGCTTCGCGGCGCTGCCCTGGCTGCTCGACGACTACCACCTGCTGCCCTGCGGCGGCGCACTCGGTCGCGGGTGCGGCCCGCTGGTGCTCACCCGCGGAGATCGTGACGGCGGGCCGGACCGCACCGACCTGACCGGCGCGACGGTGGCGGTGCCGGGCGACCGGACCACCGCGTACCTGCTGTTCCGGCTCTGGTCGGCCGGGCGACCGCCGGCCCGGATCGAGGTGGTTCCGTTCCACGAGATCATGCCGGGCGTGGCGGCGGGGCGCTACGACGCTGGGCTGGTCATCCACGAGGCGCGGTTCACCTACCACCGGCACGGCCTGAGCGCCCTGGTCGACCTCGGCGAATGGTGGGAAACCGACACCGGCCTGCCCATCCCGCTCGGCGCGATCCTGGCCAAGCGCGGCGCGGTCGACCCGGAGGCCGCGGCCGGTTGGATCCGCGAGTCGGTCCGGCAGGCCTGGGCGGACCCGGCGGCCAGCCGGGAGTACGTGCTGGCGCACGCCCAGGAGATGGAGCTCGACGTGGTGGACAGGCACATCGGCCTCTACGTCAACGAGTTCACCGCGGACCTGGGCGAAGCCGGTTTCGCCGCGGTGGCGGCACTGCTCGACCGGGCCGCCACCGCCGGCCTGGTGCCTCAGACCTCCAGCTCGCGGGCCACCGCGTGGACCAGCTGAGCGATCTTCTGCGCGGCCTTCCTGTCCGGGTACCGTCCCCGGCGCAGGTCCGGCTGAACCTTCGCCTCCAGCACCTTGATCATGTCTTCGACCAGGCCGTGCAGTTCCTCGGCCGGTCGACGGCGCAGCTCCGCCATCGACGGCGGCGCGTCCAGCAGCTTGACTCCCATGGCCTGCGCGCCCCGGCGGCTGTCCACCACGCTGAAGTCGACCCGTTGGCCACCCTTGAGGTCGGTGACACCCGCCGGCAGCGCCCCCTTGGGCAGGAACACGTCGCCGCCCTCGTCACTGGTGACGAAGCCGTATCCCTTGGCCGTGTCGTACCACTTCACTCGACCCGTAGGCACCTGAAAACCCCTGCTTCACTTGAGCCGCTACTGCTCCAAGGCTAGCTGGATCATCCCGTCGAGCGCCGCTGGGAATTCGGTGAGCTCGTCCAGCACCACTTCCGCCCCCGCCGCGCGCAGCTCAGCCCGGGAGCACGGGCCGGTCGCGACACCGATGCCGGGCACCCCGGCAGCTGCCGCCGCCGCCATGTCCGCCACGTGGTCACCGACGTAGTGGGTGGCGCCGTGCTCCCGCAGGGCGGTCGCCTTCTGCTCGGCGAACAGGTCGCCGGCCAACTCGTCGACAGTGAGGCCGAGATGGTCCAGGTGCAACCGGGCCAACCGGCCGATCTTGGAGGTGACCACCAGCACCCGGCCACCCCGGTCCCGGATCGCGTCGATGGCCTCCCGGGCACCGGGCAGCAGGAGCGTCGGCGTGATCGCGTACGCCGGGTACAGCTCGCGGTACACCCGTACGGCCGACTCGACCTGCTCCGGCGGGAACCAGTGCGCGATCTCGGTACGCAGCGGCGGCCCCAGCCGGGACACCGCCAGCTCGGCGTCGACCGGCACACCGGTCCTCGCGGTCAGCGCCCGGTACGCCGCGGCGATGCCGGGGCGGGAGTCCACCAGGGTCATGTCGAGGTCGAATCCGACGGTCAGTGCGGGCATGTCGAGAAACGTACCGGCTACTCCCGGTCGGCCGGACGTCCGAGGGGCGCGGAAGCCCGATGCCGGGCTAGCGTGGAAAGACGATGACCACCTCACTCGCCGACCACCTGCGGTCGCTGCCCGACGAGTCACTGGCCGCGCTCCTCCAGCTGCGGCCCGACCTCGTCGTGCCCGTGCCGGCCGATGTCTCCGCCCTGGCCATCCGGGCCCAGTCCCGGGTCTCCGTGGCCCGCGCGCTGGACGGGCTGGACCAGTTCACCCTCCAGATCCTCGACGCCGCCCGCCTCACCCGGAACCCGGACGACGCCACCACGGCCACCGACACCGTGCTCGCGATGGCGACCGCCGGGCCGCAGCCGCCGGCTCCGACGGCCGTCCGGGCCGCCGTGGGCCGACTGCGTGCGCTCTTCCTGCTGTACGGCCCGGAGCACGCGCTCCAGGTGGTGCCCGCCGTCGACGAGGTGTCCCCGTACCCCGCCGGGCTCGGCCGGCCGGCTGCGGAGCTGGACCCGCGCACGGCAGCGCTCTGCGCGGACCCGGCGAAACTCCGACGGACGGTGCTCGCCGCCCCACCCTCGGCCCGGGCGATCCTGGACCGGTTGGCGGCCGGCCCACCGGTCGGCAGCGTTCCGCCGGGAGCGTTGCAGGCGCCGCCGCTCGGTACGGAGGACCCGGTCCTCTCCGACCCCACCAACGGGGGTGCCCCGACCGGCTCCCCGGTGCGGTGGCTCGTCGACAACCGGCTGCTGGTCCCCGTGACGACCGGCTCGTCCACGGCCAGCGGAACTGTGGAGCTGCCCCGCGAGGTCGGCCTGCTGCTGCGCCGCGACACCGGCCCGCTCGGGCCCCTGCGCACCAGCCCACCGCCGGTGGCCGCGGCACCGCGGGAGCCGAAGGCTGTCGACTCGGCCGGGGCCGGGCAGACCATGGAGGTGGTCCGGAACACCGAAGGGCTGCTGGAGCAACTCGCCGACGAGCCCGCGCCGGTGCTGCGTTCGGGTGGCATCGGTGTGCGGGATCTGCGCCGGTTGGCGCGCACCGCCGGGCTGGACGAACCGACCACCGCGCTGCTGCTGGAGGTCGCGTACGCGGCGGGGCTCGCCGGTGAGCTGGAGATACCCGGGTCGGCCACCGGCCGGTACGGGGCGGACCAGCAGGTGCTGCCGACCGGCGGGTACGAGGTGTGGCGAGCCGCCTCACTGGCCCAACGGTGGGAGCAGCTCGCCCGAGCGTGGCTGACCATGACCCGGCAGGTGGGGCTGGTCGGCCGCCGGGACGACCGGGACCGCCCGATCGCCGCGCTCTCCGCCGAGGCCGAACGGGCCGGCGTGCCGGCCACCCGACGGGCGGTGCTGGGCGTACTCGCCGATCTGGAACCGGCCACCGCACCCACCCCGCAGGAGGTGCAGGACCTGCTGGACTGGCGGGCCCCGCGCCGCAGCCGGGGCCGGGACGCCGCCCACCGGGAGGTGCTGGCCGAGGCCGCGCAGCTGGGCGTGACGGGGTTGGGGGCGCTCACCACGTACGGTCGGCTGCTGCTGGGTGACCTGACGTCGACCGACGAGCGGACCGACGACCCGCTGGGCGTGCACGCGGACATCGAGAGCGGTGACCCGTCCAGTGCCGCCCGGGCGCTGGACGCGTTGCTGCCCGCACCGGTCGACCACTTCCTGGTGCAGGCCGACCTGACCGTGGTGGTGCCCGGCCCACCCGAGCCGGCGCTCGCCGCCGAACTGGAGGCGATGACCGAGCTGGAGTCGGCCGGTGGGGCCAGCGTGCACCGGGTCACCACGGCGAGCGTGCGACGGGCACTGGATTCCGGCTACACCGCCGACGACCTGCACGACGTGTTCCGGCGCCGGTCACGTACCCCGGTGCCGCAGGGGCTCACCTACCTGATCGACGACGTGGCCCGTAAGCACGGCGGGCTGCGGGTCGGCCTGGCCGGGGCGTACCTGCGCAGCGACGACGAGACGCTGATCAGCGAGGTGCTGGCCGACCGGCGACTGGAGTCGTTGGCGTTGCGCCGGCTGGCGCCGACGGTGCTGTGCACGCAGTACCAGGTTGGCCGGTTGCTGGGCGCGCTTCGCGACGCCGGGTACGCGCCGGTGCAGGAGGACGGCACCGGCAGCACCGTGCTGGCCCGGCCGCGCATCCGGCGGGCCCCGCCCCGGGTGTCGGTGACCAGTCGTACGACCGATCCGCTGGCCGCCCCGAAGCTGCCCATGCCCCGGCTGCTCGGCGTGGTGGAGCACATCCGGCGGGGCGACGCGGCGGCGCGGGCGGCCCGACGCGCACCGGCGGTGGTGCGCGGCGGTGCTCCGGGGTTGGGCGGCGGTCCAGTGCCGGCGCACACCCACAGTGAGGCCCTGGCTGTGCTCCAGCAGGCGGTCCGGGACAAGGCGCTGGTCTGGGTCGGTTACGTCGACGCGCACGGGGCGACCGCGTCGCGCCTACTCAAACCGGTTTCGATCGGTGCCGGCTACCTGCGGGCCGAGGATGAGCGGACCGAGATGCTGCACACGTTCGCGTTGCACCGGATCACCGCGGCGGTGGTGGCGGACTGACCGACGGCGCCGTCGCGCGGGGCGCTGTCGGTCAGCGGCGGCTCCGGCGCACGGTGCCGATCACCGAGATGACCAGCAGCAGCGCGAAGCCGGCGCCGGCGGCCTCCCCGACCGAGTCGATGAAGCCCTGCTGGAGCACCAGCCAGCCGAAGAGGAACCACCCGAGCAGGAGCGTCGCCGCGACGGCGTACGCGATCACGGTCGCTCGGGACACCTCGTCCGGTGCTGCTTGCTCATGCTCCGCGATCACGTCATGGTCGACCGTCATGCCCAGCCTCCCCGCCCGGTCCGGCCCTGGACTCCAAGAGTGACACTCGAGAGTCCGGTCGGACAGGGGGTCACCGCCGCAATTCGCTGCGTGTCGCTCAGGTGCCGGGGCGGCGGCCGATCAGCACCACCCGGGTGCCGACCTTGCCGAGTTCCCACATCCGGACGGCGTCGGCGTGCAGCAGATTGACGCAGCCGTGCGAGCCGATCGACTTCTCGTGCAGGTAGGTGGTGGTCTCGTGGAAGCCCATCCCCTGGGTGAAGTGCTGCCAGTACGGCAGCCACACCTCGTACGGGTCGGACCATTCCTTGGGGTTGCGGTAGTTGACGGTGTAGGTGCCGGCCGGGGTGCGGTAGCCGGACATGCCGGTGCGGGTCACCGTCGGCGCCATGATCACTTTGCCGGCGCGGAGCGCCCAGACGGTCTGTCGGGTCAGGTCCACGCAGAACGTGGTGCCTGTGCCGCCCTTGCAGCGGGCCGGGTCGGTGGTGGCGAGGCGCTGGGCCACGTCGAGGGTGGTCGGCCCGGCGCGACCCTCGACGGGGCGAATGCCGTACCTCTTCTGGAACTTCTTGATCGCCGCGCAGTCGGCGGCGGACTGCCGGCCGTCAACGGTCACCGCCCCGAACCCACCCAACCGGGCCAGGTAGGTCTCCACCGCGCGCTGGTGCTGGCCCTGGGGGCAGCCGGCGACGGTCGGCGTACCGCTGGGGGTCGGCTTGGTCGTGCTCGTGCGGGTCGGCTTCGGCGTGGGTTTCCGGGAGGGTTTCGGGGTGGCTACGGCCGACGTGGACGGGCCGTGCTGGTCCGGCCGGGGCGTGTCGCTCGCCCCCGTTGCCCGTTCTGCCGCACCGGCTGGGGCGGCTCCCCCGCCACCACTCCCACCGGACTGCGGCTCGAACGCGCACGCACCCGCGCCGACCAGCACGACCACCACGAGGGCGAGCAGCCGGGAAGTGGTCCGAAAGTGCTTCATGGAGCCTCCCCTGACAATCGTCCCCTTCTTAGACGTTCGTGAGTGCCATCACGGTTGCGGCGGGTGCGCATCTTTCTTCCGGCGTCCCGCATCGTGCAACACTGGATGGTCGGCCAGCGGCGGGTATGCGACCCGTTCCGGCCGGACGGCCAACCGAGGAGAGGACGCTGGCGTGAGCGGTGGACCACTGATCGTGCAGTCGGACAAGACCCTGCTGCTGGAGATCGACCACCCCGACGCGCAGGCCTGCCGGATGGCGATTGCGCCGTTCGCGGAGCTGGAACGCTCGCCGGAGCACGTGCACACCTACCGACTGACCCCGCTGGGCCTGTGGAACGCCCGCGCGGCAGGGCACGACGCCGAGGGTGTCGTCGACTCGCTGATCAAGTACTCCCGCTATCCGGTGCCGCACGCCCTGCTGGTGGACGTGGCCGAGACGATGGACCGGTACGGCCGGTTGCAGCTCGCCAACGACCCGGCGTACGGGCTGGTGCTGCGCGCACTGGACCGGCTGGTGCTGATCGAGGTGGCCAAGAGCAAGAAGCTCGCCGGGATGCTCGGCGACAAGATCGACGATGACACCATCCGGGTGCATCCGTCCGAGCGGGGCCGACTCAAGCAGGCGCTGCTGAAGCTGGGTTGGCCGGCGGAGGACCTGGCCGGTTACGTCGACGGTGAGGCGCACCCGATCGAGTTGGCCGAGGCCGGCAAGGACGGGCGCAAGCCGTTCACGCTGCGGTCGTACCAGCGGGAAGCCGTCGAGGCGTTCTGGGCCGGCGGGTCGGGGGTGGTGGTGCTGCCGTGCGGCGCCGGCAAGACCCTGGTCGGCGCGGCGGCGATGGCCGAGGCGAAGGCGACGACGCTGATCCTGGTGACCAACACGGTGGCGGGACGGCAGTGGAAGCGGGAGCTGATCGCCCGCACCTCGTTGACCGAGGAGGAGATCGGCGAGTACTCGGGCGAGCGCAAGGAGATCCGCCCGGTCACCATCGCCACGTACCAGGTGCTCACCTCGCGGCGCGGCGGCGCGTTCACCCACCTGGACCTGTTCGGGGCCCGCGACTGGGGCCTGGTCGTCTACGACGAGGTGCACCTGCTGCCCGCGCCGATCTTCCGGTTCACCGCGGACCTCCAGGCCCGCCGCCGGCTGGGCCTGACGGCGACCCTGGTACGTGAGGACGGCCGCGAGGGTGACGTGTTCAGCCTCATCGGCCCGAAGCGGTACGACGCGCCGTGGAAGGACATCGAGTCGCAGGGCTGGATCGCCCCGGCTGAGTGCACCGAGGTACGGGTGACCCTGACCGACGCGGAGCGGATGTCGTACGCGACAGCGGAGGCCGAGGAGCGCTACCGGATGGCGGCGACCGCCCGCACCAAGCTGCCGGTGGTGAAGGCGCTTGTCGACCGGCACCCGGAGGACCAGGTGTTGGTGATCGGCGCGTACATCGACCAGTTGCACCAGCTCGGCGAGTACCTCGACGCGCCGATCATCCAGGGCTCGACCACGAACAAGGAGCGGGAGCGGCTCTTCGACGCGTTCCGCACCGGGGAGATCCGCACGTTGGTGATCTCGAAGGTCGGGAACTTCTCCATCGACCTGCCCGAGGCGGCGGTGGCGATTCAGGTGTCCGGGACGTTCGGGTCACGCCAGGAGGAGGCGCAGCGCCTGGGCCGGGTGCTCCGGCCGAAGGCCGACGGCCGGCAGGCGCACTTCTACACAGTGGTGTCCCGGGACACGATCGACACGGAGTACGCGGCCCACCGGCAACGCTTCCTCGCCGAGCAGGGGTACGCGTACACGATCGTCGACGCCGACGACGTCCTCGGCCCGTCCCTGCCGTCCTTCGACTGATTCGGCGCAGCGCGGCCTTGATCGACTCGGTTTTCAGGAAGTCGCGGTGTCCGGGGCAGGTTGATGCCCCGGTTTCACCGAACCCGAGTCGGTCACCGCGTTGCCTGCGGGGCAGCGCCAGGGGGCAACGTGCCTCTCGCGCTCACTTTGGAGCTGATGCCGTGAACGAATCAGCCGCCCCGGCCCCTGCCGCCCACGCCCCCGCGCCCGAGTAACACCCACCCCCACCCCATCCGCGCGGTGATCAAGAGG
>NZ_JNZS01000005.1 GCF_000718515.1 Micromonospora parva
CCGCCCCCACCCCACCCCACCCCACCCCCCGATCTTGCAGTTTCTGCGGCGACATTAAGGATGCCGAAGGGCAAATCGCCAACCAAAAGTGCAAGATCGGCGGGTGGCGGGGTGGGGCGGGGGTGAGGGCTAGGGGAGGGGCCAGGGGAGGGTCAGCTCGCCCTGACGCCAGCGGGTGCTGTTGTCGAGGACGGGCCAGCCCGTTTCCCGCAGGCGGGTCACCGCTCGCAGCCAGCGTTGGCGGGGGCCGAAGGTGGCGTACGGAGCGGCGGCCTGCCAGGCGTCGTCCAGGGCACGGATCAGCGCGTGCACCGGCTCACCGGGCACGTTGCGGTGGATCAACGCCTTGGGCAGCCGCTCGGCCAGCTCGGCGGGGCTGCCCAGCGTGGTGAGCTTCGCGGCCAGGGTCAGCGACCGTGGGCCGTCGGCGTCGATCAGCAGCCAGCTGGCGAGCCGCCCCAACTCGTCACACGTGCCCTCGACGAGCACTCCACCGGGGGCGAGCGCGGCGGTCATCGTCCGCCAGGCTTCGGCCACCTCGCTCTCGTCGTACTGTCGCAGCACGTTGAACGCGCGGACCAGCACCGGCCGGAGCCCGGCCAGCTCGAAACCGCCCCGGGCGAACGTCAGCCCGGGTGGATCGGCGGCCGGTGCCGCGGCTGCCACCCGGGCCGCGTCGATCTCCAACCCGACCAGCCGGACGTCCGGGCGCACCCCGGCCGCCAGCCGAGCGCGCAGCTCCACGGCGGTCACCGGGGTGGCGCCGTAACCGAGGTCGACCACCAGCGGGTCGTCCGCCGCCAGCAGCCGGTCGGCGCAGGTGGCGACGATCCAGTTGTCCACCCGGCGGAGCCGGTTCGGGTTCGTCGTGCCGCGCGTGACCACCCCGACCGGTCGCCGCCGCGCTGTAGGGCTCATGTCGACCTCAGGGCCAATCTCCGTTCGCGGCTGCGGGGCTCGCAAACCCGGCTCACTCCTCGCGCTTCACTGCGTGGTCTCCGTTCGCGGCTGCGGGCTCGCAAACCCGGCTCACTCCTCGCGCTTCACTGCGTGGTCTCCGTTCGCGGCTGCGGGGCTCGCAAACCCGGCTCACTCCTCGCGCTTCACTGGCCCACTCGGTGCACCTTGTGCTGGGCGGCCTGCGCCCGTGGCCGGACCACCAGCCGGTCGACGTTGACGTGCTCGGGGCGGGTGGCGCACCAGGCGATGCAGTCGGCGACGTCCTCGGCGACCAGTGGCCCCGGCACCCCGGCGTAGACGGCGGCTGCCCGTTCCGCGTCGCCCTCGAAGCGGACCAGCCCGAACTCGTCGGTCTTCACCATGCCCGGGTCGATCTCGATGACCCGCAGCGGCCGGCCACACAGCTCCAGGCGGAGCGTGCCGGCGATCGCGGTCTGCGCGTGCTTCGCGGCGGTGTAGCCGCCCCCGCCCTCGTACACGGTCAGGCCGGCGGTGGACGAGACCACCACGATGGTGCCGGAACCGGAGGCTTCCAGCGCCGGCAGCAGCGCCTGGGTGACCCGCAGGGTGCCGAGCACGTTCACGTCGTACATCCACTGCCAGTCGGCGACCGAGCCGGACTCCACCGGGTCCAGCCCGCGCGCCCCGCCAGCGTTGTTGACCAGGAGGGTGACCGGCCCGGGTGCCTGCGCGGCGGCCTCGGCCAGCCGGGCCACCGACTCGTCCGAGGTGATGTCGCAGGTCACCGCGGTGGCCTGCCCGCCGGCGGCGGTGATCTCGGCGACCAGGTCGGTGAGCCGTTCGGCGCGGCGGGCGGCGGCGAGCACGTGGAATCCCTCGGCGGCGAGCCGGCGGGCGGTGGCCGCGCCGATCCCGCTGGACGCTCCCGTGACGATGGCGACTGAGGTCATCCCGACATTGTCACAGTGGGCGTGCCACCGGCCCCGACCGGGCGTGCGGCAGGCATCGGCGGGCGTCCGGGTGATGAGGTCCGTCACCCCGGGGGGCCGCGCCCGGGAATTTCCGGAGGCCGATGGGGAAGATGGCACCGGGCGTACAGGTTGACCGAGAAGCGCCGGTCGTGCGAGACGGCATCAACCGTGACGAAGGAGCGGATGTGGCGGAAATGCACACCGGTGTCGGACGTCAGCGAGGTGCCCAGCCGTGGCCCCGGCCTCGCCGCATCGCCACCCTGTCGGTACACACCTCGCCCCTGCACCAACCCGGCACGGGTGACGCCGGCGGCATGAACGTCTACATCCTCGAAGTCGCCCGGCGTCTCGCCGAGGCCAACGTGGAGGTGGAGATCTTCACCCGGGCCACCTCCGGTGACCTTCCCCCGGTGGTCGAGATGGCACCCGGGGTGCAGGTCCGGCACATCACCTCCGGCCCCCTGGAAGGGCTCACCAAGGAGGAGTTGCCCGGTCAGCTCTGCGCCTTCACCGCCGGTGTGCTGCGCGCGGAGGCATCCCGCCCGCCCGGCCACTACGACCTGATCCACTCGCACTACTGGCTCTCCGGCCAGGTCGGCTGGCTGGCCAAGGAGCGTTGGGGTGTGCCGCTGGTGCACACCGCGCACACCCTCGCCAAGGTCAAGAACGCCCAGCTCGCGGCCGGTGACCGCCCAGAGCCCAAGGCCCGGGTCATCGGCGAGGAGCAGGTGGTCGCCGAGGCCGACCGGCTGGTCGCCAACACCCGGGTCGAGGCCAGCGACCTGCTCGACCGCTACGACGCCGACCCGACCCGGGTTGCCGTCGTGCAACCGGGCGTCGACCTGCACAGGTTCCGGCCCGCGTCGGGCGATCGGTCCGCGGCCGCCCGCAAGGCCCGTCGTCGGCTGGGGCTCCCGGTCGACGGGTACGTGGTCGCCTTCGTCGGCCGGATCCAGCCGCTCAAGGCCCCCGACGTGTTGATCCGCGCGGTGGCTGCCCTGCGGGAGCGCGATCCGGCAGTGGCCGACCAGGTGACAGTGGTGATCTGTGGTGGGCCCAGCGGCAGTGGGCTGGACCGGCCGACCGCCCTGATCGAGTTGGCAGCCAAGCTGGGGGTCACCGACGGGGTGCGGTTCCTGCCACCGCTCACCGGCGACGACCTTCCCGCCCTGTACCGGGCGGCGGATCTGGTCGCGGTCCCGTCGCACAACGAATCGTTCGGGCTGGTCGCCCTGGAGGCGCAGGCCTGCGGTACGCCGGTGCTGGCCGCCGCCGTCGGCGGGCTGGTCACCGCCGTACGGGACCAGGTCAGCGGGGTGCTGATCGACGGGCACGACCCCGTCGACTGGGCGCGTGCGCTGGGCAGCCTGCTGCCGAACCGGGCCCTCCGATCGGTGCTGGCCCGAGGTGCCGAGCAGCACGCCCGGCATTTCTCCTGGGACCGTACGGTCGCGGGTCTGCTCGGGGTCTACGGCGAGGCGATCGCCGCGCACCGTGCCCGGCTCGCCGCCGACCTGGCATGCGACCCGGCGCTCTCCTGCTCCTGGTGACCGGGGGCGTCGGTCGCCACCCGGTGCGCGGGCCGGGTCGGTCGTAGAGTGGGTCCGGTGAGCCCGAAGAGCGATCTTGCGACCCTGATCGAGTCGGTCTGTGCCGAGCGTGACCTGGCCTGGGAGTCGACCGGCCCCAACTCGTACGCGGTGACGCTGCCGGGCACCCACAAGCTCAAGACGGTCTGCAACCTGATCGTCGGCGAGCACGCGCTGCGGATCGAGGCGTTCGTGATGCGTCAGCCGGACGAGCGCCGCGAGGAGTTGTGGGCCTGGCTGTTGCAGCGCAACGCCCGGATGTACGGCGTCTCCTTTTCCACCGACGCGGTCGGCGACGTGTACCTGACCGGTCGGGTCAACCCGGCCGGCGTGGACGCCGACGAGTTGGATCGGCTGCTCGGCGCTGTCCTCACGTACGCCGACGAGTCGTTCGACACGATGCTGGAGATCGGCTTCGGCAGTTCGATCCGGCGCGAGTACGAGTGGCGGGTCAAGCGGGGCGAGTCGACAGCCAACCTGGCCGCCTTCGCGCACCTCTTCGAGCCCTCCGGCGCCGGCCCCGACCCAACCTGACCCGGGCGCCCGCGTGCCCCGGCGCGCCCGGCGCGCCCCACGCCCGGCGCGCCCCACGCCGCCGGCGCTGCGCCCGGCGGGCTCCCCTGCAAGATCGTGCTGGAACCAGGAAGTAGTGGTGTCGTTGACGCCGCGATGCCACTCGATCCTGGATCGAGCACGATCATGGCGAACTGTCGGTGGTTCGGAGTGCTCCTGACGGGTATGCCGCACCGCGCGGTGCGGCAAGGGACCCCCGCGCGCCGATGACGGAGTGCCAAGGAGCGGAGCGTCCCATGGCTCAGCGGAACAGCTCAGGTCGCGGCGCGACTGCGACCAGGACAAAGCGACAGGCCGGCAACCAGACGCCGGGTACGCCAGGAGTCTCCGAGTCGGAGATCTCCCGGATGCGGGTGGACGACATCCGCGGGCAGCTGCGCAAACGCGGGGTCTCCGGGATCTCCGCACTGCGCAAGCCCGACCTGGTGAAACAGCTGGTGCGCTCGATGCGCGCCGGCGCGGGTCGGAGCAGCACCGGCCCGTCGGGCCGGGCCACCGGCACCCGGGCGTCTGCCGGTCGCGCCGCCACCACCAAGAAGTCGGCGGCCAGGCCGGCATCGAGCCGGGCGAAGGCCGCGCCGGCGAACAAGAGCGCGCCCGCGAAGCGGGCCGCCGCAACGAAGGCGACCGCCGCGCGGAAGTCGACGGCGGCCGCGAAGAGGGCACCGGCGAAGAAGGCGACCGCGAGGAAGACGACGACGGCGGCGACGTCGACGGCCGCGCGTAAGACCGCGAGCAGGACGACCGCCGCCCGTAAGACCGCGGCGGCCCGCAAGACCGCGGCAGCGCGGAAGACCACGGCGGCCCGTAAGACAGCGACGGCGCGTACGGCGCCCGCGCGGAAGGCGCCGGCGAAAAAGGCACCGGCGCGGCCGGCGGCGAAGCGTGCGGCGCCGGCCAAGAGCGCGGCGGCGAAGCGTGCGGCGCCGGCCAAGAGCGCGACCAAGCGCACGGCAGCGGCCAAGAGCACGGCGGCCAAGCGCACGGCGCCGGCCAGGAGCACGGCGGCCAAGCGCACGTTCACGCAGTCGACCGGTGGCGGCACGGCGGCCGGCGGGATTCGGACCGGACGGGGTACGGGTCGGTCGGTCCGCAGTTCGCAGGTGATCTCGTCGACCATGGACCGGCCGGAGCGGCCGGGGCGGAGTCTGATCACGGCGAACCACGAGGTGATCAAGCGCTGGGCCCGGGATCGCGGGGCGAAGCCGGCGACCATCGCCGGCACGGAGCGGGATGGTCGGGCGGGGGTGTTGACCTTCAACATTCCCGGATACCGGGAAAGCAGCCGGATCCGCGAGATCACCTGGGATGAGTGGTTCTACACCTTTGACCTGCGGCGGCTGAACCTGATTTATCAGGAACAGTTGCGAGACGGCCGGCAGAGCAACTTCTTCCGGACCGAGTCACCCGATCGGGAAGACGGTTGAGGTGTTTGCGGGAATGGCCGGCGGGTAACCGGCTGTTGCCAACGGACGAGGCCGGAGCAGCGGATACTCGCCAGTTGTGACCGGCGAGACAGCCGTTCTGGGTTGAATCCAGAATCCGGGCGAACTAGCTTTATTGCACCGCGCCACGTTTGGAAACGTTCGGGGGAGCGGCGGATCGATCAGATCCGCGCACCAGACGAGGCGCGAGGGGACGGGTGGAATAACCGTTGGGGGACGGTTCCCACCTGTTTGGACCGGCGGCGTGAGCGGGCGATGCTTACGGGGGTGAGTGTTGCCCGCCGCCGCCGGCCCCGCCGGCGGGCGCCCACCACGACCTCAGGGACGTGGTGGGCGCTTTGCGTCGTTATCCGGTCGGTACGCGGTCTGCGGCGTTCTTCGGTTCCGGGTCGGTGACCCGGCGCAGGGCGGCCACGTGCCGTTCCCGGGGTGGTCCGGCGAGCAGGTGCCCGAGCGCTGCCAGCAGGCCCAGTCCACCCACGATCAGCCAGTGCCGGTCGCCGAGGTGCTGAAGGCTCACCCCGCCGAGGGTGGGCGCGACGAACGCCGCGGCCGGGAAGGTCAGGTAGAAGACCGACTGGTAGCGCGCCCGTAGCTGTGGTGGTGCCAGGTCGGCGTTGATCTGCGCGTTGGGCGGGGCGGCGAGCATCGAACCGACCGTCCAGATCACCGCGGCACCGAGGTAAATGGCCAGTTCGTCGGCGATGGCGAGCGCCCCGAAGCCGAGCGCGAGCAGCGCGGTGGAGGCGGCCAGCACGACGTCCTTGCGGTGCCGGTCGATCAGTCGGGGCACGAACAGCTGCCCGACCACGATCAGCGCGCCGCCGAGCGCCACCACCAGCCCGTACGCCGATGGCCCCAGGCCGTCCGCGCGCATCGCCAGCGGCATGATCGTCGACGTCTGCATGGTGAGTACGGCCAGCACGAAGGTGAGCCCGACGAAGACCAGGAAGGTGCGGTCGGTGAGCGCGGTGTGCAGTCCCGGTCGACGGACCCGGACGGACCTCGGTGCCGCGCGGGTGGCGGGCGGAAGGCCGGCCACCGGCTGGGCCAGTCGCAGGGTTTCCGGCACCTTCCAGGCGATCACGGCGGCGGCGGTGAGGGTGGCACCCGCGTCGACCAGGAACAGCGCCGTGAAGCTCGCCTCGGCCAGGATGCCGGCGAGCAGCGAGGCGACCGCCATGCCCAGGTTGAACGCCCAGAACTGGAGGTTGAACGCGCGCGAGCGGCGCTCGGCGGGCACCACGTCGACGATCGCGGCGACGAACGCGGGGCTGGGCATCGAGTGGACCACGCCGATCAGCGCGGAGAGCACAGCGATCAGCAGCAGTGGCCGGGTGAAGGCGAGCGCCACCATCAGACCGACAGTGGCCAGGTGCGCGGCGAGCAGGGTTGCCCGGCGTCCCCAGCGGTCGGCGAGCACCCCGCCGAACAGGACGCCGGCCGCCCCACCGGCCCCGTACGCGCCGACCACGGTGCCGGCCAGACCTTCGCTCGCGCCGCGTACGTCGGTGAGGTAGAGCGAGAGGAACAGCATGGCGAACGCGCCGGCCCGGTTGATCAGCAGGCCGGCCCAGAGGTACCAGAAGGTGGCGGGGAGCCCGCCTGCGGTGTCGTCCCACCAGCGCCGCAGGGCGTGCACCAGACCTCCCGACAGTTCAGACTGTTAACTGTTTCCACTGCACAGTAGGAAGTCCGGCCCCGACGCGCCAGCCGTTAAGCCTCGGCGGGCTGCGGCGCCCGGGTCGCGGTGGCTGGCGCCAGTGCCTCGCCGGAACGGCGCAGCGCGGTTGCCCGCCGCTCCCGGGCCGGGCCCGACACCAGGTGGGCGACAGCGGTCAGGAGGCCGAGCGCGGCGCAGCCGTACCAGAGCGTGTCGTTGCCGGCATGCTCGCGGACCAGGCCACCGAGGATCGGCGCGCTGGCCCCGGCGATCTGCCACGAGAGGGAGAACACGCCCTGGTAGCGCCCGCGTAGCTCGGCCGGGGAGAGTTCGGCGATCAGCGTGGAGTTGGAGGGCGAGTTCAGCATCTCGCCGACCGTCCAGATCAGCACTGTCAGCCCGTAGAACCAGGGGGTGCCGGCGAAGGCGGTCAGCCCGAACCCCACACCCATCACCACCGAGGCCAGCGCGAGCACGTGCGAGCGGCTCCGACCCCGGATCAGTCGGGGTACGAAGAGTTGGCCGACCACGATGAGGATGCCGTTGAGCGCGATCACCGAGCCGTAGGTGGCCGGGCTCAGACCGTCGTCGCCCATCGCGATCGGCAGCATCGAGATGTGCTGGAGGAACACCAGCGCGGCGAACAGGTTGAGCGCCACGAAGCCGAGGTAGACCCGGTCGGTGAGAATCGTGCGCAGGGCACCGCGCGGGGCGGCCCTCGTGGCGGTGGCGGGGCCGACCTGGCGGGTCTCCGGCACCTTGCTGAAGATGATCAGCGCGGTGATCAGCATGGTGGCCGCGTCGACCACGAACAGCAACAGGTAGTTGGCCTGCGCGGCGAGACCGGCGAGGACGGCGGCGCAGGCGAAGCCCAGGTTGATCGCCCAGTAGTTGAGCGAGAAGGCGCGCAGTCGGTCCTTCGCCGGCACCACGTCGATCATCATCGCCCCGAACGCGGGCCGGGCCGCCTCGGCGAACATGCCGAGCAGCAGCGCGCCCAGCGCCACCGCCCAGAGGTCCCGGGCCAGTCCGAGCGCGAGCATCATGGCCGCCGCGCCCACGTGCGCGGTGAGCAGCGTCGGTCGGCGGCCCCACCGGTCCGCGAGGGTGCCGCCGGCGGTGGTGCCGAACGCCCCACCGACGCCCCAGAGGCCGATCACCAGCCCGGCCTGGGAGGCCGAGAAGCCACGTTCCTGGGTCAGGTAGATCGCGAGGAAGACGAGGACGAACGAGCCGAGCCGGTTGATCAGGGTGCCCGACCACAGGTACCAGAAGGTGGTCGGTAGGCCGCCGGTGGTGTCCCGGAACCAACTCCGCATCGTCCGCATATGGCGCCCCGCTTGCAAGTAATGACCGATGTGACTGTTGCGCCTTACAACCCTAGTGGCGGGCGGATCTGCTGGTCACCCGCTTTTTCACGTGGTGGTCGTCACGACGGCTGCCCGCGTGTCCCCGCAGCGGTTGAGGCAGGATGATCCGCATGACTGCGAGCGAAGGGCCCACCATCGGGACGCTGGTCCTGCTGCGACACGGTGAGAGCGACTGGAATGCCAAGAACCTCTTCACCGGTTGGGTGGACGTCGACCTGACCGAGAAGGGCGAGGGTGAGGCGCGGCGCGGCGGCGAGCTGCTGCGCGAGCACAGCCTCCTGCCCGACGTCGTGCACACCAGCGTGATGCGTCGTGCGATCCGCACCGCCGAGCTGGCGCTCAACGCCGCCGACCGGCACTGGATCGCGGTGCGCCGGTCGTGGCGGCTCAATGAGCGGCACTACGGCGCCCTGCAGGGCAAGAACAAGAAGCAGACCCTCGACGAGTACGGCGAGGAGCAGTTCATGCTCTGGCGCCGGTCGTACGACACGCCGCCGCCGCCGATCGACGACAACGACGAGTGGTCGCAGGTGGGTGACCCTCGCTACGCGCTGCTGCCGACCGAGCTGATGCCGCGCACCGAGTGCCTCAAGGACGTCGTCGAGCGGATGCTGCCGTACTGGTACGACTCGATCGTGCCGGACATCCTGGCCGGCCGGACGGTGCTGGTGGCAGCGCACGGCAACTCGCTGCGTGCCCTCGTCAAGCACCTCGACCAGATCTCTGACGAGGCGATCGCGAAGCTGAACATCCCGACGGGCATCCCGCTGCGCTACGACCTCGACCCGCAGCTGCGCCCGCTGACCCTGGGCGGCACCTACCTCGACCCGACCGCCGCCAAGGCGGCGGCCGCGGCGGTGGCCAACCAGGGGCGCTGAGCTACCAGAAGGGGCCCCTCGTTCACCGCGCAGAGCGATGGCGAGGGGCCCCTTTCCGGTGCGTCAGTTGCCGCTGGGCGTGCTCTCCCCGGTGATCAGGTAGATCACGTGCTCGCCGGCGTTGACAGCGTGGTCGGCGAAGCGCTCGTAGAAGCGGCCCAGCAGGGTGGCGTCGATGGCCGTCTCCACCCCGTACGGCCAGTCGTCACCGAGCAGCACCGCGAACAGGTTCTTGTGCAGCTCGTCCATGGCGTCGTCGTCGCGGTCCAACTCACCGGCGAGGTCGGCGTCGGGCTTCGCCAGCACCGAACCGATCTTCACGGCCATCCGGTCGGCGATCTCGGACATCTCGGTGAAGACCGTCCGCAGCTCGGCCGGGACGGCCGGGGAGGGGTGCCGGCGCAGCGCGGTCTTCGCCACGTGCTCGGCCAGGTCGCCCATCCGCTCCAGATCGGCGGCCACGTGCAGCGCGGTGATCATCGCCCGGAGGTCGGAGGCGACCGGTGCCTGTCGGGCGAGCAGGTCGCAGACCCGCTCCTCGACGTGCCGGTAGAGGTCGTCGATCTCGGCGTCCCGCTCGATGACCGTCTCGGCGGCCTGCCGGTCGGCGGTGAGCAGGGCCCGGGTGGCCTGGCGCATGGCGGCGCGGACGCCCTCCGCCATGTCCACCAGCAGTTGGCTGACGATCTGGAGGTCGGCCCGGAACTCGTCGCGCATCATCACGTCCTGTGGTCGGTCGCCGCCGACGGGTGCCGGCGCAGGGGTTTGAGCAGGTGTGACGCCAACGGTAGGGCGCGCGGACGGACCCCGGATGAACCACGGTGAACGACGCCAGACGTGGGGGTGAACAGTTGTGTAAGTGAGGGTGTTTCGTCCCGTTCTGTGTGGTAGCCAGGTTAACAATGACCCTACGATCGCCGGGTGGAGTGGGCAGTGGCGGTCGTGGTGGTCGTGGCGTTGGTGGCCGGGATGGTCGCCGGTCTGCTGCTGCCCCGGTTCCTGCCGAGGCGGGACGACCGCTCCGCGTCGACGGGGAGCGTCAGCTTCCGCTGGAACAGGGGGAGGCCCGCGATAGCCGACGAGCAGCAGGCCGGGCTCGGCCGCCGGACGATCGACTCGCTCCGGGCCGGTGTCGTGGTACTGGACAACGACGACGTCCCCGTGTTGATCAACCCGGCCGCCCGCGCGATGGGGTTGCTGCGGACCGGCAGCACCCCCGGCTCGATCGCCGCGCACCCACTGATCCGTACCCTCGCCGGCCAGGTGCGACGCACCGGCGTACGGCGCGAGATCGAGCTGGACCTGCCCCGGGGTCGCGACAGCGCGGGGGAGAACCCGCTCGGCGTGCACCTGCGGGCGATGGGCCTCGGCAACGGCTTCATCGCGGTCGAGGCGGTCGACGTGACCGAGTCGCACCGGCTGACCCGGGTGCGACGCGACTTCGTGGCCAACGTGAGCCACGAGCTGAAGACCCCGATCGGGGCCCTGCAACTGCTCGCCGAGGCGTTGCTGGACGCCACCGAGCCGGCCGACGCCGCGGCCTCCGACCTTCCCGAGGACCTGGTGGCCGCCCGCCGGTTCGCCGAGCGGATCCAGCACGAGTCGACCCGCCTCGGCCGGCTGGTGCAGGAGTTGCTGGAACTGACCCGGTTGCAGGGCGCTGAGCCGCAGCCGCCACCGGAGCCGGTCGCGCTGGACTGGGTGATCGCCGAGGTGGTCGACCGGACCCGCACCACAGCCTCCGCCCGAGGGGTCACGGTGGCCGTGGACGGTGAGCGTGGTCTCACCGCGTACGGCAGCGACTCCCAACTCGCCACGGCGGTGGCGAACCTGGTGGAGAACGCCATCAACTACTCGGGTGAGGACACCACGGTCCGAGTCACCCTGCGCGGCGACGACGAGCACGTCGAGGTCGCCGTCGCCGACCAGGGCATCGGTATCGCCCCCACCGACGTCGACCGGATCTTCGAACGGTTCTACCGGGCCGACCAGGCCCGCTCGCGTGCCACCGGCGGCACCGGGCTCGGCCTGGCGATCGTGAAACACATTGCGAGCAACCATGGCGGACGGGTCGAGGTGTCGAGCACTCTTGGTGGTGGATCGACGTTCACCCTCCGGCTGCCCGCCAGTCCACCGGATGACCTCCTGGCGACACTGCCGCCGGTTGGGATCGAGTCCGGTCCGACTGGGCTACGGCAGGTCTGACAGCAAATGGAAAGGAAATCCCCGTTGAGCCGCGTTCTCGTGGTCGAGGACGAGGAGTCGTTCTCCGACGCCTTGTCGTACATGCTCCGTAAGGAGGGCTTTGAGGTTTCGGTCGCCGCGACCGGCACCGACGCTCTCACCGAGTTCGACCGGACCGGCGCCGACATCGTGCTGCTCGACCTGATGTTGCCCGAGATGTCGGGCACCGAGGTCTGCCGGCAGTTGCGGCAACGCTCTGCCGTGCCGATCATCATGGTCACCGCCCGGGACAGCGAGATCGACAAGGTGGTCGGGCTGGAGATCGGTGCCGACGACTACGTGACGAAGCCGTACTCGCCTCGGGAACTGGTCGCCCGGATCCGGGCGGTGCTGCGCCGGCAGAGCCCGGAGGTGGCGGAGGCGGGTGCGCCGACGCTGGCCGCCGGCCCGGTGCGGATGGACATCGAACGGCACGTGGTGACCGTCGACGGCGGTGCGGTGCAGCTGCCGCTGAAGGAGTTCGAACTGCTGGAGCTGCTGCTGCGCAACGCCGGCCGGGTGCTCACCCGAGGCCAGCTCATCGACCGGGTCTGGGGTGCCGACTACGTCGGTGACACCAAGACGCTCGACGTGCACGTCAAGCGGCTGCGCTCGAAGATCGAGCCGGAGCCGTCCGCGCCGCGATTCATCGTGACCGTCCGGGGCCTGGGCTACAAGTTCGAGCCGTGATCGGCGTACCCGAAGGGGGCCCGCGCTCGACGCGGGCCCCCTTCGGCCTGTTTGCGCCTGCTCAGCGAGCCAGTTTCGGGGGCCCAGCCACCTGTGCCCGGGGATGCGAGTCCGGTGGTGGGGTCCTTTGGAGCTGATGTCACAAACGAGTCATCCGCCGACGCCGGCCGGGCCGACGCCGGCCGGGCCGACGCCGGCCGGGCCGACGCCGGCCGGGCCGATGTCGTAAACGAGTCAGCTCCAAAGGCTTCGCATCCCATATCACTGGCTCCCCCGCTACGGGCGCTGTGGCATCGCTCTTCAGGCGGGCGGGCGAGCAGTGTGGCGAGGCGTCCGATGATCTCGTTCGCGACGCCGCCGAAGCCCGTGGCGTCGCTGTGCCGGGCCGTCGTCAGGCGGAGGCGTCGCAGCCAGGTGAACCGTACCGAGACCGCTAGATCTCGTCGGCGGGGTGCGGGGCGATCATGCCCTGCCTCGTCCTGGTCGCGCACAGCTCGGCCAGCCGCTCGTACGCGGCAGCGCCGATCAGAGCGGTCAGCTCCGGCCCGTACGACAGGTACATGGGCTCGGCGCCGACGTGCGCGTCCGTCGAGGACGTGCACCACCAGTCCAGGTCGTGCCCGCCGGCTCCCCAGCCCCGCCGGTCGAACTCGGACAGCGTGGAGACCAGCACCTTGCTGTTGTCCGGTCGCTTCACCCAGTCCTGGTCACGGCGGATCGGCAGCTGCCAACAGACGTCCGGCTTGTACTCCAAGGGGTGCACCCCGTCGCGCAGCGCCTGCGCGTGCAGCGCGCAACCGCCCCCGCCGGCGAAGTCGGCGTCGTTGAGGAAGACGCACGGACCGTCGGCGCCCTGGGTGGCGGTGCGGCGGGCCGGGTTCTTGCCGTCGATGGTGTCCTCGTCGGTCCAGTTCTTGAACCCGCGCCGGAAGTGCTGCCAGGTCGACGGGGTGAGCCGCCGGACGGCGTTGCGGACCCGCTTCTCGTCGTCCGAGTCGGTGAAGAACGCGCCGTGTGAGCAGCAACCGTCCGCGGCTCGGCCGGCGATGATGCCGTGGCAGCCCTTGCCGAAGATGCAGGTCCAGCGGGAGAGCAACCAGGTCAGGTCGGCCCGGATCAGGTGCGTCTCGTCGGCGGGGTCGGTGAACTCGATCCACTCCCGAGGGAAGTCCAGGGGCACCTCACGGCTACGCGGGTCACCCGGGTCGTCCACCAGCACACGGAGCTCCATCGTCACTCGGCCCAGCGTACGCGCGGTGCCGTCCGCAGGTCGGTGAGCCGCGCAAACGTGTTGCACCTAGGGTCTTCACCATGCGACTGGGTGTCCTTGACGTCGGATCCAACACTGTGCACCTCCTGGTGGTGGACGCGCACCACGGGGCGCACCCGTGGCCGGCGCACTCCGAGAAGGTGGTGCTCCGGCTGGCCGAGCAGATCGGCCCCGACGGCGCACTGACCGAGGCGGGTGCGGACGGCCTGGTCAAGGCGGTGGGCATGGCGAAGGCGGCGGCCACCGGGCTGGCGACCGACGACCTGATCGCGTTCGCCACGTCAGCGGTGCGCGACGCCACCAACGCGGCCGACGTGCTGGCCCGGGTCCGCGACGAGACCGGCGTACGCCTGGCGGTGCTCTCCGGCGCGGACGAGGCGCGGATGACCTTCCTGGCCGTACGGCGGTGGTTCGGTTGGTCCGCGGGCCGGCTGCTGGTGCTGGACATCGGTGGTGGCTCGTTGGAGATCGCCGCCGGCATCGACGAGGACCCGGACGTCGCGGTCTCTCTTCCGCTCGGTGCGGGCCGGCTGACCCGCGAGCGGCTGCGGGTCGATCCGGCCAGTGCGGCCCCGCCGTCGGCGGAGGCCGTCGACAAGCTCCGGGAGTACGTGGACGGCCGGCTCGACAAGGTCGTCGACCAGATGACGGAGGTGGGCTGGGGTCGGGCGGTGGCCACCTCGAAGACGTTCCGGACCCTGGCCCGACTGGCCGGGGCGGCCCCGTCCGGTGCCGGGCTGTGGGCGCGGCGCAGTCTGACCCGGGCCGGCCTTCGACAGGTCATCGGCTTCATCCGGCACATCCCACCGGCGCAGTTGATGGAGCTGGAGGGGGTCAGCGCGGGTCGGGCCCACCAGTTGCTGGCCGGTGCCGTGGTCGCCGAGGCGGTGATGCGCCGTCTGGATCTGGATTCGCTGGACATCTGCCCGTGGGCGCTGCGGGAGGGTGTCATCCTCCGTCGACTCGATCAACTTGAGCCGATCTGACCCCACGACCGTTTTGGGGCTGTTTGCCGGCGCTCGTCACGATGCCCCCGGCGTCGCCGGGCTACGCTGGCTGATGTGACTTCCCGCGTTCCCGTGCTCCTGTCCAGCTCGTCGGTCTTTCCCGAGCCGACCGCGGCGGCGTTCCAACTGGCCGCGGCGCTCGGCTACGACGGCGTCGAGGTGATGGTCTGGACCGACGTGGTCAGCCAGGACGCGGGCGCGCTGCGCGGCCTCTCCACGCACTACGACGTCCCGGTGCTCTCGGTGCACGCGCCCTGCCTGCTGGTCACCCAGCGGGTGTGGAGCCCGGACCCGTGGGAGCGTCTGCGCAAGGCCGCCGAGCTGGCCGAGACGCTTGGCGCGCCGACCGTCGTGGTGCACCCACCGTTCAGCTGGCAGCGGGACTACGCGCGCAACTTCGCCGAGGGCCTGGCGACCGTCGCGGACCGGTTCACCGGGCTGCGCTTCGCGGTGGAGAACATGTACCCGGTGCGGATGGCGGGTCGACAGTTCGTCCCGTACGTGCCCGGCTGGGATCCGACCGACGCCGGCTACCCGTCGTACACGCTGGATCTGTCGCACTGCGCGGCCTCGCACAGCGACCCCCTGGAGATGGCCGACCGGATGGGTGCCGGGCTGGCGCACGTGCACCTCGGTGACGGCACCGGCGAGGGTCGCGACGAGCACCTGGTGCCCGGGCGCGGCACCCAGCCGTGCGGGGAGCTGCTCTCCTCGCTGGCCGGCCGGGGTTTCACCGGGTCGGTGGCGGTGGAGGTCGCCACCCGCGGCGCGAAGAGCCGCGCGGTGCGCGAGGCGGACCTGCGCGCCGCGCTGGAGTTCGCCCGCCAGCACCTGACTGCCCAGTCACCTGTCGACGTCTGACCCGTCCGCCCCCACGAGAGGGCGGTGGCGGTGTCAGCTGACCGGTGAGAGGGAGTCGACGCCGGCGGTCGGCTGGGCTGCGACAGTCACCTGCTCGCCGACCGCGGCCCGCTTGCGGGCCCGGTGCGCCGCCACGTGCGAGCGGGTGGCGCACCGCTCCGAGCAGAACCGCCGGCAGCAGTTGGACGACGTGTCCAGGTAGACGTTGCCGCACCGCTCGTCGGCGCAGACCCCGAACCGGGCGCTGCCGTATTCGCAGAGCCAGACCGACAGCCCCCAGACCGCGCCGGCCAGGTATTCGGCGCTGACCGAGGCGCCCCGGCTGGTCACGTGCATGTGCCAGTCGCTGGAGTCGTGCCCGGAGATGCGCGGCTGCACCGGGAACGCCTCCAGCAGCGCGTTCAGCTCGGTGACCGCCTGGGCGTCCCGCCCCGAGGTGCCGTACTCGAAGACGTCGCGCAACCGCTTCTGGGCCCGGCGGAAGATCGCGACGTCCCGGTCCGCGACCTCGTCGCGCATCCAGGCGTTCTCGTCGGGGAAGAGGGCCCGCAGGTCGTCGAGGTCGTCCAGGCGGGCGTTGACCAGGTCAACGCCGGTCCGGGCGTACGCGTCGAAGTTCACGCCCCAACGGTAGACGACTCAGCGGGTGCGTGGCGCGTCGATGTAGTGCGGCAGGAACCGCGCGTAGCCGTCGGTGATCAGACTGGCGCTCTCCCGCACCCCCACTCCGGCCGACTCGCCGTCGACGATCCAGCTGCCCAGCACCATCCGGTTGCCGGCGAACTGGGGCAACGCCCGGAACTCCTGGTAGCACCAGCCCTCGTCGCCGTAGATGCCCGGGTTGGTGATCTCCTCGCCGGCGGTGACGATGCGCACCGAACCGCCCTCGCGGCCGAGCAGGGGCTTGGCGACGTACTCCGGCATGCCGCGCGGCGAGTCGAGATACGCCGGGAGCAGGTACTCGTGGCCGGGGTACAGCTCCCAGAGGACCGCGAGCAGCGCCTTGTTGGAGAGCAGCAGTTTCCATGCCGGCTCGATCCAGGTGGTCGGGGTGCCCGGGGCCAGGGCCGCCGGCCCGTACGGCTCGGCCAGCATCCACTCCCACGGGTAGAGCTTGAAGCAGGTGGTCACCGGGCGGTCGTCGGCGTCGACGAAACGTCGGCCGTCCCAGCCGATCTCCTGGATGGGCTGCAACTCGACGTTCAGGCCGGCCTGCCGGGCGGTCTCGGCGAGGTAGCCGGCGGTCATGTGGTCCTCTCCGGACTCCTCCTCGTTCGACCAGAGCACGTGCACCAGCGGGTCGTGCAGCCCCGCCCCGATCTTGGCCCAGGCGCCGACCAGCCGTTCGTGCAGGCTGTTCCACTGGTCCAGATCCGGCTGGGTGTCCTCCAGCCAGTACCACTGGATGATGCTCGCCTCGACCAGCGCGGTGGGGGTGTCGGCGTTGTACTCCAACATCTTCGGGGGCCAGGTGCCGTCGTACGCGAGGTCGAAGCGCCCGTAGAGGGTCGGTGGCGCCTCCCGCAGCGACCGGGCCACCGCCTCGGCCGCCCACTGCGGGATGCCGAACTCGGCGTACCGGCGCTGCGCCACCACGTGCTCGGCGGCGGCCACCGACATCCGGTGCAGTTCCTCGGTGGCCTCCTCCAGCCGCAGCACCTCGTCCAGGTCGAAGGCGTACGCGGCGGTCTCGTCCCAGTACGACATGATCCCGCCGTCGGGCAGTTCGGTGTCGACGTAGACCAGCCCCTGGGAGCGGATGGTGGCGTCCCAGTCGGTGCGCGGGGTGACCGTCTCGCGGCGCACGTCAGCCGCCGCAGGCGGCGAGGTGGGTGCCGAACCCGCCGCGCTCGGGCAGGGCCGTCGTGGCCGGTTCCGGGGCGGTGCGGCCGGCGGCCGGGTCGCTGACCCGCATCGCCAGCGCGACGGTTTCGCCGCCGCCGACCGGCCCGAGGGCGCAGTCGTCGTCATCGTCGTCGTCCGAGGTCATGTTGCAGCCGGAGAGGGCGAGCGCGAGAGCGGTGAGCGCGCCGAGTTGCACGGAGGCCGATCGGAGCCGGCGGCGGGGGCGTTGGTCCACGGCATCGTTGTAGCCGATCGACGCCACCGCCGCCGCCCCGCCCCGGGTCGAAGTGCCCCCGCCGCCCCTCGGCGGGGGCCCTGGCAGGGGCGTTACGCTCGGCTCATGCTCCGTTCCGTCATCCTCGCCGCCTCCCGGTCATCCCAGGTCGAGCGGCTCGTCGCGACCGCCCCGTACACCCGGGACGTCGTACGCCGGTTCGTCGCCGGCGCCGCCACCGACGACGCGTTGCGCGCGACCCGCGGGCTCGTCGACGACGGCCTCGCGGTCACCCTCGACCACCTCGGTGAGGACACCGTCACCCCCGAGCAGGCCACCGCCACCCGCGACGAGTACCTGAAGTTGCTGAAGATGCTCGCCGGTGCGGGGCTCACCCCGGCCGCCGAGGTCAGCGTGAAGCTCTCCGCCCTCGGCCAGATGTTCGACGAGCAGTTGGCGTACGACAACGCGCGGGCGATCTGCGCGGCTGCCGACGCGGCGGGCACCACCGTCACCCTGGACATGGAGGACCACACCACCACCGACTCGACGTTGGAGGTGCTGAGCCGGCTGCGCAAGGATTTCCCGTCGACCGGCGCGGTGCTCCAGGCGTACCTGCGCCGGACCGAGTCGGACTGCCGGGAGCTCTCCTCGGCCGGGTCGCGGGTGCGGCTGTGCAAGGGCGCCTACAAGGAGCCGGAGTCGGTGGCGTACCAGTCGGCCCGCGAGGTGGACAAGTCGTACGTGCGCTGCATGAACATCCTGATGTCCGGCGACGGGTACCCGATGCTGGCCACCCACGACCCGCGCATGATCGCCATCGGTGAGGACCGGGCCCGCTGGTTCGACAGGGGGCCGGAGCGCTTCGAGTTCCAGATGCTCTACGGCATCCGCCCCGAGGAGCAGGCCCGGCTGGCCGGCGAGGGCTACACGGTGCGCACCTACGTCCCGTACGGCGACGAGTGGTACGGCTACCTGATGCGTCGGCTCGCCGAGCGCCCCGCCAACCTGGTCTTCTTCGGCCGCGCCCTGATCTCCAAGAAGTAACTTCTCCGATTCGGCCGACGGGCCGGCGGCGACCGCTCGGGTCACCGCCGGCCCGTTCGGCTATCCGGCTTGCCAAACTCGGCTAAGTGACTTAGCTTTAAGGCTATGACAGCTAGCCAGGTGTGGCGGGACGGTGGACACATCGCGTACGAGGTGCAGGGCGAGGGGCCGCTTGTCGTCCTCGCGCACGGCATGGGAGAGAACAGGGCGAGCTTCCGGCACCTCGTGCCCCTGCTGGTGGCCGCCGGTCACCGGGTCGCCTCGGTCGACGTCCGGGGCCACGGGCAGTCCAGTGCCGGCTGGCCCACGTACGCCCCGGCGGAGGTCGGCGCGGACCTGCTCGCCGTGGTCCGCGACCTCGACGCCGGCCCGGCCGTGCTGGTCGGCAGCTCGTCCGCCGCGGCGGCGGTGGTCTTCGCCGCCACCGACGCGCCCGAGCTGGTCACCGGCATCGTGCAGATCGGCGCGTTCGTTGGCCAACCGAAGCTCAACCCGTTGCTGCGGATGGCGATGTGGTCCGTGCTGCACAGCCCCCGACTGTTCGGGATGTTCCACAACACCCTGTTCCCGGTGCGCCGACCCGCCGACGACGCGGCCTACCGCCGCTCGATGGTGGCCAACCTCCGCGAGCCGGGCCGGATGGCCGCGACCCGCGGCGTGATCGCACCGGCCGAGCCACACTGGACCAGCCGCGCCCCGCAGGTGCGGCAACCGGTGCTGGTGCTGATGGGGTCCAAGGACCCGGACTTCCCCGACCCGGGAGCCGAGGCACGAGCCGCCCGGCGGCTGTTCGGCACCGCCGAAGCCCGGATGATCGGGGAGTCCGGCCACTACCCGCACGCCGACCAGCCGCAGCGCACCGCCGAGGAGCTGCTCGGTTTCCTGGCGGTGTGCGCCGGTGCCTAGGGTCGGCCTCAACCAGCAGACAGTGGTGCGGGAGGCCGCCCGGCTGGCCGACGAGGTCGGCTTCTCACAGCTCACCCTCGCCGCGCTCGCCAACCGGCTCGGTGTCGCGCTGCCCAGCCTCTACAAGCACGTGCGGGGGGCGGACGCGCTGGCCCAGAAGCTTGCCGCACTGGCCACCGCCGAGCTGGCCACCGAGATGACCACCGCCGCCGTCGGCCGCTCCGGTGGCGACGCGCTCCGGGCCATGGCGAACGCCTACCGTGGCTACGCCCACCGACACCCCGGTCGCTACCCGGCCACCCAACGGGTGCCCGACCCGGCCGACCCGGAGCACGTCGAGGCCGGCGAACGCGCCGTCGGTGCCGTCGTCGCGGTCCTTCGGGGCTACGGGCTCACCGGTGACGACGCGGTGGACGCCACCCGCGCGCTGCGCAGCGCCCTGCACGGCTTCGTGACCCTGGAGGCCGCCGGTGGGTTCGGTCTGCCCCGCGACGTCGACCGCTCGTACCAGCAGTTGATCGCGAGCATGGACATCTCCTTCCGCTCCTGGCCGGGCACCGGCGCGTGAGCCGGCGGCCGGGGCGGCCTCGCCGCGTCCAGGTATTGGTCGTACCCTTCGGCGGGTGACTGACGAGGTGCAGCGGCCAGCACCACGGCGGCTCTGGCCGCTGTGGACGGTGCTCGTGGTGGTGTTCCTGCTGCTGGGCTGCGGCCTGCCGGCGGCGCTCGTCGTCGGAGTGATCCGGGAGACAGGCGCGCGCCCCACCGTCAGCCGGGTCGGTGCCTCGGCTGCCGACGATCCGGCCACCGCCGTGGCCCGCGGGTTGTCCGACCGGATCACCGCCCAGCTGCACCGTCAGTCCGCGGCGCTCCTCGGTGGCGACCGCGCCGGTTTTCTCGCCGTCGCCGACCCCGTCGCCCACAACGACCTGCGCCGACGCTTCGCCGCACTCCGCGAGCTGAAGGTGACCGGGTGGCGGGCCGAGCCCAGTGGTCTGCCCGTGCCGATCATCGGCAAGCCCGGCGAGTGGCGGCTGCTGGTGCGCTTCCAGTACTGCTTCGTCACGCCGAACTGTCGGCCCAGCCCGGTGCTGATCGGCACCCGGTGGCGGGAGAACGGTGACCAGCCCCTGATGGTCGCCATGGAGGAATCCAAGTCGGTGGAGACCGGCACCCGACCGTGGGAGATCAGCGACCTGGCGGTCGCCGTCGGCGCGCGGACCATCGTCGCCACCACCCCGGCGCTGCGCGGCAAACTACCCGGCCTGCTCGCCCAGGCCGAGGCGGCGGCCAAGGTCGCCGACGGGTACGCGGTGACCGGGTCACCGCCGGACCGCTACCGGATCTTCTACGCCGGGCGCACCGAGTGGCAGCGCTGGTACGGCGGGGAACGCCCAGAATGGACCGGCGGTTACGCGGTGACAGTGGGCGGCGGCCACCACGAGGTGGTGCTCAACGCCGAAGGGCTCACCAACAGCGGCACCGACGACCTCCTGCGGCACGAGCTGACCCACGCGGCGTCGTTGCCGGAGCGTGGCTACCCCGGCAAGCTCACCTGGTGGTTGGTGGAGGGGCTGGCCGAGTTCGCCGGTGCCGGCGGCCAGGCGGTCGACAGGTACGAAGGGGTCGCCGACGTCCGCAAGATGGTCCGGGGCGGCTGGGACGGCAAGTTGGAGGGCGTCAACCCCGCTGACGATGCCCCGGCCGAACGGGTCGCCGGCAGCTACGGCATCGGCTACCTGGCCGTCCGGCACCTCGTCGACAGGTACGGGCCGCTGCGGCTGCTCACCTTCTTCAAGACCGTGGTGCACGACGGCAGAACCCTCGACGTGGCGTCCGAGAAAGCGTTCGGCGAGCAGTGGTCGACACTGCACGACGAGTGCGTCGCCTACGTCCGCGCCACCGCCGGCTGACGCAGCTCAGAGGTGGTGCGAGGGCACGCCGTACCATCGATGGGGTGCGCCGCCCTCAGTCGTCACGGCCCGCCGGCACCACGCGGCCCCGCCTGCTCGTCGCCCTGACCGCCGTCGTCGTTCTCACCGCCACCACTGCCGCCTCCTGCGGCGACGAAGGCCCCGACCTCGCGTTGGCGTCGGCCGCCCGTAACCCGGTCACCGAGGTGATCGACGCCCCGGCCACCGTGACGGCCCGTGCCGCCGCCACCGTCACCGCTCCCGCCGACGGCACCCTGTCCAGCCTGCGCGTCCAGCCTGGGCAGCGGGTCAAGCGCGGTCAGGTGCTGGCCGTTGTCGACTCGCCGAGCGCGCAGCAGCGCCTGCGGCAGGCGAAGGAGGCCCTGTCCGCCGCGAAGCGCGCCGGCCGGGGCGTCGGAGCGGGAAACCTGACCAGCAGCCGGCGCGGCACCGACAAGGCCGCCAACGAGGCGTTCGATGCCGCCCGCAAGGCCGCCGACAAGATCTCCGACCCGCAGCTGCGGGATGCGCTGTTGACCCAGGTGACGTCCGCGCAGAAGCAGTACACCGCCGCCGCGCGCAGCGCCGACCAGGCGGTCCGGGCGGTCCAGCGGGGGATCAACGGGTTGAGCTCCGCCGTCGGCGCGCTCTCCGCGGCGCAACGGCTCCAGGCCCAGCAGGCGTACGACCTGGCGAAGGCGACTGTCGACGCGTTGACGCTGCGCGCCCCGATCGCGGGTGTGGTGCAGCCGGGCGGCACCCGGGCCGGCGGTGGTGCGAACGCCGGTCTGGCCGGGCTGTTGGAGCAGGCCGGGGGCGCTGGCCTCGACCCGTCCGTGCTGACTCCCAACCAGGGTGGGCCGCCGGCCGGGGTGGACGACGCGGTCGCGGTTGGCGGGCTGGTCACCGCCGGAGCGCCGGTGCTGACAGTGGTGGACACCGGGCAGTTGGGTCTGCTCGCCGAGGTGGACGAGACCGACGTGCTGCTGGTCAAGGCCGGCGTGCCGGCAACTGTCGAGTTGGACGCCGTCACCGGCGCCAGCTACGACGCCACAGTCCGGTCGGTCGACGTGCTGCCCACCAACTCCGCGCAGGGCGGGGTCACCTATCGGGTACGCCTGGCGTTGGGTGCCGGAAAGCTGGCCGAGGACGAGCCGGCCCCGACGCCCCGCCCCGGCATGAACGCGATCGTTCGCCTGCGGGTACGCGAGGCTGTCGACGCGGTGACCGTCCCCGCCTCGGCGGTGTTCTCCGCCGACGGCCGGGACGCGGTCTGGGTGGTCCGCGACGGCAAGGCCGGCCGGGCGTCGGTGACGGTGGGCGTCCAGGGGTCCGACCTGGTGCAGATCCTCGACGGGGTGCAACCCGGCGACCGGATCGTGGTGCGCGGTGCTGACCAGGTCCGCGACGGCCAGGAAGTCCGGTGACCGAACCCGCCGCTTCAGGTCCGCACGGCGGGGAGCGTGCCCCGGCCATCGAGGCGGTGGACGTCTCCCGGACGTACCAGCTCGACGGGGTGTCGGTGGCGGCGCTGCGTGGGGTGTCGTTGACCGTGCGGCCGGGGGACTACGTGGCCCTGGTCGGGCCGTCCGGCTCGGGCAAGTCCACCCTCATGCACCTGCTCGGTGGGCTGGACCGGCCCACCGGTGGCCGCCTGGTGATCGGCGGGCGGGACGTCAACGCCCTCGCCCCGCCGGAGATGGCGACCCTGCGCAACGAGACGATCGGCTTCGTCTTCCAGGCGTTCCACCTGTTGCCGCGTACCTCGGCGGTGGAGAACGTGGCCCTGCCCCTGGTCTACCGGGGGGTGTCGGCCCGGCAGCGGCGGGAACGGGCGGCGGCGATGCTCGGCCGGGTCGGTCTCGGGCACCGGCTGGACCACCGGCCCAACCAGATGTCCGGCGGTGAGCAGCAGCGGGTGGCCATCGCCCGCGCGTTGGTCACCGAGCCGACGGTGCTGCTGGCCGACGAACCCACCGGCAACCTGGACAGCGTCACCGGTGCCGCCGTGCTGGAGCTGTTGGAGCAGTTGAACGAGGAGTCCGGGGTGGCGCTGGTGATGGTCACCCACGACCAGGAGGTGGCGGCCCGCGCCCACCGTCGGATCACCATGCGCGACGGGGTGGTCGTGGCGGACAGCGCACGCCCGCCGGGCGCGGACACCGACCCGCACTCCGCCCATGATCGACCGCCGTCCGTTGATCACGGTCGACCTGCGACACTGGTCCCCGCTCCCAGCGCGGAGCCCCGGTCCGCGTCCGGAAGCGGCCCGGGGCACCCGTCCGGTGGCTCCGGTGGCGCCGCCGGAGCCACCGGGCGCCTTCCGCGCGAGGCCGAGCGGCCCCAGGCCGACCCGCGCGAGGCACGCGACGCGGCTGTCGGTGAGCGCGCAGCCGAGCGTCCCGGGGGTACGACGTGAGGGTCGCCGAGGCGTGGCGGGTGGCGCTGGACGCCCTGCGGGCCAACCGGCTGCGCAGCGCGCTGACCATGCTCGGGGTCATCATCGGGGTGGCCTCGGTGGTGCTGCTGGTGGCCATCGGCACCGGCACGAAACAGAAGGTCGAGCAACAGGTCGAGGGCCTCGGCTCCAATCTGCTGCTGGTCGTACCCGGTCGGATCGAGGTGGGCAACGCGCCGGTCGTGTCGCCGCTGACCCTCAAGGACGTGGACGCCGTCAACCGGGTCGTCGGTGACCCCGACCGGGTGGCGGTCACCGTCGCGTCCGGGGCGACAGCGCGGGCCGGCGGCCGTTCCGACTTCACCACCGTGCAGGGCGTCCTGGAGACCACCCCGGCGGTGTTCACCAGGTCGCTGGCCCGGGGACGCTACCTCACCGGCGCCGACGTGGACACCAGTCGACGGGTGGCGGTGCTCGGCGACTCGGTCGCCCGCGCGCTCTTCCCCGACCGGGACCCGCTCGGCCAGCAGGTGGCACTCGCCGGGGTGCGGTTCCGGGTGATCGGGGTGTTCGCGCCGCTCGGGCAGAGCCTCGGCGTCGACCGGGACGACGAGGTGCACGTGCCGGTGACCGCCGCGCAGCGACTCTGGGGCACCCAGCGGATCGACGGCATCGCGGTGAAGGCACCGGACCGGGAGCGCATCGACGAGCTGGGCGAACGGATCGTCGCCGAGCTGAACCGCCGCCACCCGGACACCGAGTTCAGCGCCGTTACCCAGCAGCAGATCCTCGGCGTGCTCGGCGACATCCTCGGTGTCCTCACCGGTGTGCTGGCCGCCATCGCCGGCATCTCACTGCTCGTCGGCGGCGTCGGCGTCTCCAACATCATGCTGGTCAGCGTCCGGGAGCGGACCCGGGAGATCGGGCTGCGCAAGGCCGTCGGCGCGCGTCCCCGCGACATCGGCGTGCAGTTCCTGCTGGAAGCGGTGCTGCTCACCACGATCGGCGGGGTCACCGGAATGGCGCTGGGCGTGGGAACCGCTCTGCTGGTCGACGCGCTGTCGCCGATCCCGGCCGCGATCACCTGGTGGTCGCTGGCGCTCGCCTTCGGCGTGTCGGCGGTGGTGGGCATCGTCTTCGGGGTGGTTCCCGCGCAGCGCGCCGGCCGCCTCGACCCGGTCGTCGCGCTGCGCACCGAATGAGCACCGCCGGAACAACCGGACGGTGCACGCGCACGGGCGGATACCGGGAGCACGGATCGGGTGAACCGGCCACCGAAACATGATCAGTTGCAGGAAGGGATCGCGCCGGTCACAACCGCCCCGCTACCGTACTGGTAACACGCGCGTCGCCGGCCCGGCCCGGAGCATCCGTCGGGTTGGCACGCGCCGGGCATGGGATGGGTCGGTGAGCCATGGCCGGGTCACAGTCCGACGGACGGCTGTCGGAGGTCAAGTTCCTGACCGTCGCGGAGGTGGCGACGGTCATGCGGGTGTCGAAGATGACTGTCTATCGCCTGGTGCACAGCGGTGAGCTCACCGCCGTCCGGGTCGGCCGGTCGTTCCGGGTGCCCGAGCACGCGGTGCACGAATATCTCCGGGGTGCGTTTCAGGAAACCGCCTGAGCCACCACCACACCGCCCGCCACCGCCGGCTGACCGGCATCGGTGAGCGTACGGAGTGAGATCGCGAGCCGCGCAGTCGTGGACCTGAGGCGGCCGCGACGGGGGCGCGTTGGTCCGGCTGACGCCCTCCGGCTACCCTGGAGCCCGACCGAGACCCCACAGGTGCGCCCCGCCGCCCAGACTGGTCCGGTCCGTTGTCCGCAAGCGGTCGCCGTCGCCACCTGCGTGGTGTCATCCGGTCCGCCCCGCACGTTGTATCGAAAGGCTGTCGTATGGGCTCGGTGGTCAAGAAGCGCCGTAAGCGCATGGCTAAGAAGAAGCACCGCAAGCTGCTGCGCAAGACCCGCGTCCAGCGTCGCCGTCTCGGCAAGTGATCGCCGCCGGGCTCAGCGCCCGGCGTGCGTCGCTTGCCAAACTGTCGACCTCCGGAGGCTCAGGTGATCAGGCCGTGGTCGTCCCGGCTCGGTCCATCCTGCCGGCGTAGGTGCGTCAGATGACCCCCGGTGGCACCTCAGGTGCTCCGGGGGTCGTCGTCGTCACCGGAGTGGGCCGTTACCTGGGTGCCCACGTGGCGGCCCGACTGGCCGCCGACCCCCGCATCGAACGGGTCATCGGGGTGGACGCACCGGACGCCGGCACCGAGTTCCCCGACCTGCTGGACCGGGTCGAACGGATCCGCGTCGACAGCGGAGCGCTCGGTGGCCTCCTCGCCGACCTGGACGTCGACGCGGTGGTGCACCTCGCGCTGGTCACCTCACCCGACCCGCAGCACGGCGGCCGGTCCGCGATGAAGGACCAGAACGTCATCGGCAGCATGCAGATGCTCGCCGCCTGCCAGCGGGCACCCCGGCTGCGCAAGCTCGTGGTCCGCTCGTCGACCGCCGCGTACGGGGTGTCGTTCCGGGATCCTGCGGTCTTCACCGAGGAGACCGAGCCCCGCGAGGTGCCGCGCGGCGGTTTCGGCCGCGACATCCTCGACCTGGAGGGGTACGTCCGTGGCTTCCGGCGCCGCCGGCCCGACGTCACCGCCACGGTGCTGCGCTTCGCCCCGTTCATCGGCTCGACCGCCGACACCACGCTGACCCGTTACTTCTCGCAGCCGTTCGTGCCGACGGTCTTCGGCCGCGACCCCCGCCTGCAGTTCCTGCACTTCGACGACGCGTTGGAGGTGCTGCACCGGTCGATCGTGGAGGACCATCCGGGCACGTACAACGTCGCTGGTCCGGGGGTGCTGTCGCTGTCCCAGGCGATCCGGCGGGCCGGCCGGGTCGCCGTGCCGGTGCTGGAGCCGGGCCTGTCGGGGGCCGCCGCACTGGCCCGCACCATGGGCTTCGGCCGCTACGGCCTGGACCAGGTCGACCTCTTCGTGCACGGCCGGGTGGTCGACACCAGCCGGCTGGAGCAGGAGTACGGCTTCACACCCCGGTCGACAGCCGCCGCGTTCGAGGACTTCATCCGCGCCCATCACGGCGGGGTGGTGGTCACCCGGGATCAGCTGGCCGCCGCCGAGAAACTCGTCCTGGACGGCATCCGGCAGGTCCGATCAGCCATGCGGGAGCGGTCATCATGAGTGCACCGGAGGAGGGGCGCGACCCGCAGTCGGTCGGGCGTTTCGACGTACCCCAGCAGGTGCCCGGGCCGGATGCGGAGCCGGCGCGGCGCAACGGACACCGGCCGGCCGCGCAGGCCGCGCCGACCCCGGCAGCGCCCCCGACTCCGGCCGACCGGGTCGACGCCGGGCCGCCCGCGGCCACCGGGCCGGCGGTGGCGGACCGGCCGGGGGACCACTGGGACCGCAAGGTCGCGAACGGGTTGGCGTTTCTGCGCCGGCGGCTCGCCGGTGACTACGAGGTCGACGAGTTCGGGTTCGACTCGGAGTTGACCGACGCGGTCTTCCACCCGTTGCTGCGGGTGCTCTACCGGGACTGGTTCCGCACCGAGGTCAGCGGGGTGGAGCATGTGCCAGTGGACGGGCCCGCCCTGGTGGTCGGCAACCATTCCGGGACGGTGGCGCTGGACGCCCTGATTCTCTCCGCAGCGCTGCACGACAAGCATCCCGCCCACCGTTACCTGCGGTTGCTCGGCGCCGACCTGGTCTTCCGGATGCCTGTCGTCTCCGAGTTGGCCCGCAAGACCGGCGGCACGGTGGCCTGCAACCCGGATGCGGAGCGGCTGCTCGGCGGCGGCGATCTGGTCGGGGTGTTCCCGGAGGGTTTCAAGGGCATCGGGAAGCTCTACGCCGACCGGTACAAGCTGCAACGCTTCGGGCGGGGCGGGTTCGTCTCGGCGGCGCTGCGCACCGGCACCCCGATCGTGCCCGTCGCCATCGTCGGCGGCGAGGAGATCTACCCGATGCTCGCCGACATCAAGCCGCTGGCGCGGCTGCTCAAGCTGCCGTACTTCCCGGTCACGCCGACGTTCCCGCTGCTCGGCCCGCTGGGCATGGTGCCGCTGCCCAGCAAGTGGCTGATCGAGTTCTGCCCGCCGATCCCCACCGCCCACCTGACCGACTCGGCGGATGACCCGCTGGTGGTCTTCAACCTCGCCGACCAGGTGCGGGAGACCATCCAGCAGACCCTGCACACGTTGCTGGAGCGACGGCCCGACCCGTTCGGCCCGTAGCCGGCGGTCCTCAGCCGGCGCGCCGGCGGCGCTGGAGGGCCAGGCCGGCGGTGACCGCGCCGGCGACCAGCCCGGCCGCGGCAGTCGACGGTACGGCGATCTTGACCGCTCGCCGGCCGGTGCGGAAGTCCCGTACCTCCCAGCCGTGCTGGCGGGCCTGCCGCAGCAGAACGCCGTCCGGGTTGACGGCGACCGCCCGCCCCACCACGGAGAGCAGCGGCAGGTCGTTCGCCGAGTCGCTGTAGGCCGCGCAGCGGGTCAGGTCGAGCCCTTCCACAGCGGCGAGCTGGGTGACCGCCTCGGCCTTGGCCGGTCCGTGCATCAGGTCACCCACCAACCGCCCGGTGTACGCCCCGTCCACCACCTCGGCCACCGTACCGATGGCACCGGTCAGGCCGAGTCGGGCGGCGATCACCCGGCCGATCTCGACGGGGGCGGCGCTGACCAGCCAGACCCGCTGACCGGCGTCCAGGTGACGCTGCGCGAGCTGGTGTGTGCCGGCCCAGATCCGGGGGGCCATCAGCTCGTCGAAGATCTCCTCGGCGAGGTGTTCGACCTCGTTGACCCGCCAGCCCTCGACGAAGGCCAGCGCCGCCTCCTTGGCCAGTGACATGTCACCGGCGTGTTCCCGGGCGAGCAGCCGAAAACGGAGCTGCTGCCAGGCGAACCGGGCCAGGTCGGCGGTGGTCACGTAGTTCCGGGAGGCGAGCCCACGGGCGAACCAGTAGATCGAGGCGCCCTGCATCATCGTGTTGTCCACGTCGAAGAACGCCGCGCCGGTCGGGTCTGGTGCGCTGACCGGGGCCAGGTCGGTGTCCGCCCAGCCGGCGGTGTGCCCCTCGGCGTCGGTGCTGACCGTCACCTTACGGCTGCGCGCCACGCGATTCCCTTCCTTCCCGGTGCGACTGATGCTCCCTGGCGAGGGTATCCGCCGCAGACGGTCGACCGGCCGGGCACACAGCGAACTGTGGCGCGGCCGGTCGGACGTGCGGTATAGGGGCGCGGGTCAGCGATCGCCGGGGCAGGCGCTCGGGGCCGGGCCGAGGGCGTCGCTGGCGGCCGGTGCCGGCAGGCCGCAGGCGATTGCCGCGCGCAGGTCGTCCGAGCGTTCCCGGATGCTGTCCAGCAGCAGCAGTGACCGGTGGGTCCGGTCCCGGTCGACGCGGGTGCTCCCGTCGAGCAGGCCGCGTACCGCCCGGCGCTGGCTCGACACGAAGGTGTTGAGGGTGTCCAGGCTGCCGGGCTCGGCTCGTTGCACAGCGGCCGAGGTCAGCAGGCGAACGCCCTGCCGGGTGTCGGCGTCCATGTCGTCGAGGACCGCGCTGTAGCCGATCCGGTCGCCGCGCAGCTTGGCGGCTTCGCCGAGTCTGGTCCGGGCGAAGTCCAGGAAGAGTTGCCCTCGGCTGATGTCCGAGCTGGCCAGGGCGAGCTGTGCCCGTTCGGTGGAGCGCTTCATGCCGTACAGCGCGTCACCGGGCACCGCGTTCTCGCTGGCGGCGGAGATCCCGGAGACGGCGATCGCCCCGGCGGCGATGCCGACCAGGATCGCGCCCCGGGCTCGGGCCCGCCGGGCGGTGACCGCCGGCAGCAGCCGTCCTCGGGTGGTGGCGAGCCGCCCCCGGGTGGTCGTGGCTGCCGGTTCGCCGGCCGTCGCCGGTGTGCTGCCCAGCCCTTCCCGCTCAGCCGTCGCGAGCAGCATCGCCCGCAGGCCGGTGCGGAAGTCCTGGTCCACCTCGACAGCCGGGGGGTCGACGCTGAGCCGCTGACCCACTGCGACGAGCGGCGCGAGGTGGCCGTCCACCCGGGATCGCACGTGGTGTCGCCGAGCGCCGTTGGCCTCGTCGAGAAGCTGCGCGAAGCGCTCCGCGCGCCGGCGGGAGAAGAGGGTGTTGTCCACCGCAGGCACCTCCTCTCGCTGGTCACGGCCGGTCGGCCGCCGTCGTTGCCAGCGACCGGGCGGCAGTGTGACACCACGGAGGTGAGGTGCCGCCGGCATGCCGGTCGGACCTCGGTGACCCGGACCTGCCGGGACATCCACCGGTCGCACCCGGAGAAACGCGGCGGGCCGGGCACGGGTTACGGGCCTGGCGGAGCGGAAATTACAGAAAGTGATGGTCATCACCAGGCGGGACCGACCCTGAGCTGCGCGGACGTTGATCGACGCCCGTCGGCCCCGCCGTAACAACCTACGGCTGGAAGCCGTCGGGCAGCAGTCGGGCCAGGGCGCGGACGGCGCGGTACTGGAGGGCCTTGATGGCTCCCTCGTTCTTGCCCATCGCGCGGGCCGTCTCGGCGACCGAGAAGCCCTGGAGGAAGCGGAGCACTATGCACTCCTGCTGCTCCGGGTTGAGCTGCTTGACGGCGGTGAGCAGCGCGACGTTGGTGATGTGCTCCACCACCGCCGCCTCCGGGCTGCCCTCCGGGCCCCGGTCCTCCCGGTCGGCGTCGAGCACGTCGCCGGTGGTGACCTCCAGTCGGTACCGGCCCGACTTGAAGTGGTCAGCGACCAGGTTGCGGGCGATCGTCACCAGCCAGGCGCCGAGGTCGCGGCCCTGCCAGGTGAAGCTGCCGATCCGCTTGAGCGCGCGCAGGAAGGTGTCCGAGGTGAGGTCCTCGGCGAGTTGCCGGTTGCCAACCCGGAAGTAGACGAACCGGAAGACGGTGTCCACGTACCGGTCGTAGATCAGACCGAACGCCTCGGACTCGCCGGCCTGGGCCCGCTCGATCAGCGTCCACACCTCGGTGGCCGGGTCGGACGGGTCCGGTCGGCTCGGGAAACCGGTCGGGGTGGTGGCGGTGGTGGCCGGCACCGCCGGGATCACCGCTGTCTCACCCGCCGCCGGGTCGGTGGTGACCGCCGGTGTGTCGCTTACCCGACGACCCTGCACGGGCATGGCGGGCCGGGACGGTACGGCCACCCGGCCACCGGCCGGCTTCGCGTTCCCGCCGGGCACCGCGGGTCGCGGTGGTGGCTCGTTGTGATGTGGCCGGCTGCGGATCCGATGCGCCGTGCCGTCACCCCGCAGGCCGCCGCCGGGCTGCTCGTCCAGTGGGGCGCGGGCTGCTGGGCGCTCGTTGACGTGGGAGCGGGCCGGCTGACCGGTCAGGCCGACCGGGCGTTCCGCGTAACCGAAGGTGGTCACCGTGTTGCCCCCGTCCCGTCGGTTGCCGGCCGGGCCGGTCTGGGTCTCGTCGGGGCGGACCGACCGGGTGACCGGTCGGGCAGGACGGTCGCGGGAACTGCCGACGGGCGGCAGTTCCGCTGGAGGTGCTGGTCCAATGCGCTCACAGGCACGGGGGCCTCCTCGGGCTGAGGGGTGTCGACTCACGGCAAATGGGGTGACCCGACCCGAGTGATGATAGGGCCAACGTCACCCGCGCGTGGCAAGTCCGTTACACAAGGCGGAAGTATTTCCCGCTCCGTCGCACCGATGGCGGACCGGTTGTCCGTCGTGTGCGATTGACTTTCCGTCGGCACGGTGTTCCAGGGTGGATGCCCAGGTGGGAGGCGTCCGCCCGTTCGGTTGGCCCGACACGCCGGCCGGTCGGGTGGGGGCGACCGAACTGCCTCTGATCGGCGTCGCACGTCCCATCGACAGGACCTGATCGGACCGCCGATGGCACACCGGACAGTCCCGTGCATGGGACTGTCGCGATGCCGCCCCCGCGGGTCCGCCCCGACCGCCGGGCGTGGCCCGTCGCCGTGCGCTGTGCCAGACTCGACCACCGTGCCGGACCTCTCGGAAAGCCCCGCGCCGAACCTCGCCGACCGGGTCCGCCGGGCGGCCCTCGACCGGGCCGACCGGCCCGCGCTGCACTGGCACGAGCACACAGTGAGCTGGTCCGAACTGGACACCGCTGTGGACGCCGCAGCCCGCGGCCTGTCCGCCGCCGCACCGCCCACCGACCCCGGCGCCACCCCGCCACGCGTCGCCATCGCACTGCCCAACACGCCGGACTTCGTGATCGCCTGGCTGGGCGCCCTGCGGGCCGGGCTGGTGACAGTGCCGGTCAACCCCGGCCTCACCGCCCCGGAACTCCGACACGTGCTGGCTGACTCCGGCGCGTCGGTGCTCGTCGCCACCGACCACGTACGAGGTCTGGTCGCCGACATCGCCGCCGAACTGCCCGCGCTCACCTCCGTGCACGGCACGCCACCGACCGTCGACGCACCCGGGCCGGCACCCCGCCCCCGACGAGGCGGCGCGGACCTGGCGGTACTGCTCTACACCTCCGGCACCGAGGGGCGACCCAAGGGAGCGATGCTGTCGCACCAGGCGCTGCTCGCCAACCACGAACAGGTCGCGCAGATCGAACCGCCGGTGGTCGGGCCGACGGACACCGTTCTCCTCGCGTTGCCGCTGTTTCACGCGTACGGGCTCAACTCGGGGCTCGGTGCTGTCGTGCACCACGGCGCCACCGGCGTGCTGCTCGACGAGCCGGGGCCGACGGCGGGGCTGGACGAGATCGCGCGGCACCGGGTCAGCGTGCTGGTCGGCGTACCGTCGATGTTCCTGACCTGGGCCGGCATGGCCGCGGCCCGGGCGGCGACCGCGTCGGTGCGGGTGGCGGTCTGTGGCGCGGCACCGCTCGAACCCGCTGTCGCGGCGCGCTTCACCGCTGTCACCGGGCATCAGGTGCACATCGGGTACGGCCTCACCGAGACCGCGCCGGTGCTCACCTCCACCCTGGTCGGCGGCGTGGCCAAGCCCGGTTCGATCGGCCGCCCGCTGCCCGGTGTGCGGCTCCGCCTGGTCGACGCCGACGGGGTGGAGCTGTGGCGCGACGGGCTGGCAGTCCCCGACGACGACCCGGATGAGCTGGACCTCTCCGACGTCGCGCCGGGCACCGACCCGGGGCAGATCGTGGTGTCCGGCCCCAACCTCTTCGCCGGGTACTGGCCCGATGGTCGGGGCGGCCCGGCCGCCGACGGGTGGTGGGGCACCGGTGACATCGCGTACGCCGACGAGGACGGAGACCTCTTCCTGGTCGACCGGCTCGGCGACCTGATCCTCGTCAACGGGTTCAACGTCTATCCGCACGAGGTCGAGCTGGTGCTCGCCGGGCATCCCGGGGTGGCCGAGTCGGCGGTACTGGGTGTGCCGCACCCGCGAACCGGCGAGACTGTCCGGGCGTACGTGGTGCCGGCGCAGGGACGACCGGTGACCAGCGAGGAGTTGCTCGCCCACTGCGCGCGGAACCTGGCCCGGTTCAAGTGCCCGACCGCCGTCGAGTTCGTCGACGCCCTGCCACACTCGGCGATCGGCAAGGTACGCAAGACCCAGCTCCGGTCGGCGACGCCGACCGACCGCACGGAGGTAACCGATGGCAACTGACGCCCGACTCGCGCTGATCACCCGACCCGGCTGCCACCTGTGCGACGACGCCAAGGCGGCGCTCGACCGAGTCGTGGCGGTCACCGGCGACAAGTGGGTCGAGTGGGACGTCACCGGCGACGAGGGGCTGGAACGGGAGTACGGGGACCGGCTGCCGGTGGTGATGCTCGACGGCAAGGAGCACGGCTACTGGCGGGTCGAGGAGGACCGGCTGCTGCGGGACCTGACCACGCCGCAGCTCTGAGGGGTGCCTATGGTGCTCTGATGACCCCTGCGCCCCCGCACCTCGTCTGGGACTGGAACGGCACCCTGCTCAACGACCTGAGTCTGGTGGTGTCCGCCACCAACGTCGTGTTCACGAGCCTGGGCGGGCCGACGGTCACCCCGGACGAGCACCGGGTGCGGTTCCGCAGGCCGATCGCCGAGTACTACGCCGAGGTGCTCGGGCAGGCCGTTGACGACGACGAGTTCGGCCGCCTCGACAAGATCTTCCACGAGGCGTACCGCACCGGGCTGACCACCTGTGAGCTGGCCGCCGACGCGCGTGCCGCGATGGCCGCGTGGCCGGGCAGCCAGAGTCTGCTGTCCATGTGGTTCCACGAGGAGCTGGTCCCGACCGTGCACACGTACGGGTTGACCGGCCACTTCACCCGCGTCGACGGGCTGCGGGCCACGGTCGGCGGTGGCAGCAAGACCGAACCGCTCCAGCGGCACCTGGCCGAGCTGGGCGTGGACGGCGCCTCGGTGGTGCTGATCGGCGACTCCATCGACGACGCGGACGCCGCGGTGGCGGTCGGCGGCCGGGCCGTGCTCTACACCGGCGGGTTCACCGACCCGGCCCGGCTGCGCGCCTCCGGCCACCCGGTGGCCGACACCCTCACCGACGCTGTCGCCCTGGCCCGGGAGGTCAGTTCCGCAGGTAGGTGAGGACGGCCAGCACCCGCCGGTGCTGTTCGGTGTCCGGCGGCAGGGTCAGCTTGGTGAAGATGTTGCGCACGTGCTTCTCCACCGCGCCGTCGCTGACCACGAGGGCACGCGCGATGGCGGTGTTCGAGCGCCCCTCGGCCATCAGGGCGAGCACCTCGCGCTCACGGGGGGTCAACTCGCGCAGCGGGTCGTCGCGGCGACGCCGGGCGAAGAGCTGACCGACCACCTCCGGGTCGAGCACCGTGCCGCCGCCCGCCACCCGGCGCAGCGCGTCCAGGAACTCGTCGATCGCCGCCACCCGGTCCTTGAGCAGGTAGCCGATCCCGCCGCCGGCGCCGCCGGTGGTGGCGAGCAGATCATCGGCGTACGAGACCTCGACGTACTGGGAGAGCACCAGGATCGGGGTACGCGGCACCAGCCGGCGCGCCTCCACCGCGGCCCGCAGCCCCTCGTCGGTGTGCGACGGCGGCATCCGGACGTCGACGATCGACACGTCGGGCCGGTGCTCGACCACCGCCTCGACCAGGGCGTCACCGTCCCCGACGGCGGCCACCACCTGGTGCCCGCTCTCGGTCAGCAGCCGGACCAGCCCCTCCCGGAGCAGGACGGCGTCGTCGGCGATCACGATGCGCATGGCTGTGTTGTCTACCACGTCCGGCCCGTCGGGGCGGCTCGGCGCGGTGCCCGGGCGCTCACAGGGGCAGCTCGGCGCGGATCTCGGTGGGGCCGCCGGTCGGGCTGACCACCACCAGTTCGCCACCGGCGGCCCGGACCCGGTCGGCGATGCCGGCCAGCCCGTGGCCCTTCGCCAGGTGCGCGCCGCCCTGTCCGTCGTCGCCCACCCGTACCTGCAGGTGGGTGCCCTGCCGGACCACCGCCACCGTGGCCTCCGTGGCCCGGCTGTGCTTGGCGACGTTGGTGAGTGCCTCGGACACCACGAAGTACGCGGTGTTCTCCACCGCCGGGTCGAGCCGCCCGGCGGGGGTGCCGAGCTGCGGGTCCACCTGGAGCTCGATCGGGATCAGCCCGCGCCCGGCGAGCGCCGCCAGGGCGCTGGGCAGACCCCGGTCGACCAGGATCGGCGGCGCGATGCCCCGGGACAGCGCCCGCAGCTCGGCCAGCGTGTCCCGGGTCTGGGTGACCGCCTCGTCGATGGTGCGCCCGGCCGCCTCCGGATCCGAGGCGAGCTGCATCCGGGCTCGGCTGAGGTCCATCGCCAGCCGGACCAGGCGCTGCTGGGGTCCGTCGTGGATGTCCCGTTCCAGCCGGCGTAGCGCGGAGGCCTCGGCGGACACCGCGGCCCGTTTCTGCTCCTCCAGCACGGTGATCCGGTCGCGCATCTCGGCCACCCCGGTCAGCATGGCCTTGGCGAAGCTGGCCTGCAGCAGTGCGCAGCCCCGCACCACGATCGGCAGGGTGATCAGGAAGAACACCCCGAGCGCGGTGTACAGGCCGATCCGGGCGGTGGTCGAGTCGCCCAGGCCGAGCAACTGCGCCAGGTCCTGGTCACCCTCGCCGTCGGCCCGGGGCAGCGCCCAGTCGTACGCCCAGTAGAGCGAGCCGGTGATGGCCGCGGCCCACCAGGACACCGTCACCACGAAGGTGCCCACCGCCGCGATCAGCCGCAGGATGCCGTGTGCCAGGTCGAGCCAGGACTGGGCGTCCCGCATCGGCACGAAGATCCGCCGCCAGGCGTTCGCGCCGGCCTCGGGCAGCCGGTAGTGCGGCCGGATCCGGGGTTGGTGGAGCACCGCGGGCAGCCGCAGCCGCTCGACGTCGGCCAGCCCACGGGCGGCGTACAGGGTGCCGCTGAGGATCGGTAGGCCGATCACCGTGACCACCAGGCCGATGCCGACCGCGAGGCCGACGACGAGGAGGACGAAGCTGGCCACCGCCAGGGGCAGGCCCAGCACCACGTACCCGGAGTCGACGAAGAGTTGGCGGGGGATGCTCGGTGCCAGCGTCGGTCGGTCGCTGGTGGCGGCAACGGCGGTCATGCCCAAAGGCTAGGCAGCCGGGCGCGGTGTCCCCATCCCGAAACCCCGCCTCTCCTCCGTAGTGCTGCCCCTACCACCGCCGGGACGACCCGGGCCAGGGGCCGGCGCGGGATTGGTCAGAGAAGTCGGGATTGAGCAATAATCGCCCGGGCGGTGAGTGGACCAGGCCGTTCAATCGATCTTGTGGGATGGAGGTGCTGGTGCTGTCGCGCCACGCAGCGGCAAGATCGCGATTTGTGCACGTCTTCACAAGCGCCTACGCTGTGACTCCGACGCGCCCTGCTAGCACAGCCGGCAATCTCGGTCGCCAGCGGGAGTCCACAAACGGCCGACCAGCGGAGTTGGCCGAGGATCGCACCGCACGGAGTCTCATGAGTCAGCACCGTCACCCAGGCGCGCCCGGCCGCGCCGGTGCCGTACCGGCGCTCCCGGACCTGCCCGAGGCGACCGTCGCTCGGCTCCCGGAGTACCTGCGCGCGCTGCACAACCTGGCCGACACCGGGCACGAGACGGTCTCCAGCGAAGGCCTCTCCGCCGCCGCCGGGGTCAACTCCGCCAAGCTCCGCAAGGACCTCTCGCACCTCGGCTCGTACGGCACCCGGGGCGTCGGCTACGACGTCGCGCTGCTGATCGAGCAGATCGAGTATGTGCTCGGGCTCACCCAACGCCGGGCTGTCGCCCTGGTCGGCGTGGGTAATCTCGGTCACGCTCTGGCCGGCTACGACGGCTTCGCCAGCCGGGGCTTCCGGATCGCCGCACTGCTCGACGCCGATCCCTCCCGGGTCGGTGAGGAGATCAACGGCCTGGTGGTCCGGCATGTCGACGACCTGCCGACGGTCGCCGCCGAGGAATCCCTGGCGATCGGCGTGATCGCCACTCCGGCAGCCGCCGCCCAGCAGGTCGCCGACCAACTGGTCGCCGTCGGCGTGACGAGCATCCTCAACTTCGCGCCGTGCGTACTCTCGGTTCCGGAGGGGGTCGACGTGCGCAAGGTCGACCTCGCCATCGAGCTGCAGATTCTGTCCTTCCACGAGCACCGCAAGGCGTCGCTGACCGCGCTGCCCGCCACCGGCGGGTCCGCTCTCACCGCCCTGCCCGGCGGGTTCGCGGCCACCGACACCCAGGAGGCGATCGGCACGTGAAACTGCTTGTCGTCGGCGCGTCCTACCGGACCGCCCCGGTCGCCACGCTGGAGCAGCTGGCCGTGCCCCCCGCCGACCTCACCCGCACCCTGGACCGCCTGGTCGCCCAGCCGTACGTGGCCGAGGCGGTGATCGTCTCCACCTGCAACCGGGTGGAGGTGTACGCCGCCGTGTCCGGTTTCCACGGCGGGCTCGGCGACATCTGCGCCGTGCTGGCCGAGCAGGCCGGCAGCTCGCCGACGGCGCTGGCCAGCCACCTGTACGTGCACTACGACACCGCTGCCGTGGACCACGTCTTCCGGGTCGCCACCGGTCTGGACTCGATGGTGGTGGGCGAGGCGCAGATCCTCGGCCAGCTGCGTGACGCGTACCACTGGGCCACCGGCGCCGACTCGGCCGGCCGGCTGCTGCACGAGCTCATGCAGCAGGCGCTGCGGGTCGGCAAGCGGGCGCACGCCGAGACCGGCATCGACCGGGCCGGCCAGAGCGTCGTCACCGCCGCGCTGGAGCTGGCGGCCGGGCACTTCGACGGTGACCTCGTCGGCCGTCCGGCCCTGGTGGTGGGCGCTGGCGCGATGGGTTCGCTCGGGGTGGCCACGCTGTCCCGGCTGGGCGCCGGGCCGCTCATCGTCAGCAACCGGGGTGCCGACCGGGCCGTCCGCCTCGCCGAGTCGTACGGGGCGAGCGCCGCGCCGATGACCGAGCTGGCCGACACCCTCTCCACAGTGGACATCGTAGTGGCCGCCACCGCGTCCACTGAACCGGTCCTCACCCGGGCGGTGGTCACCACGGCGCTGGCCGAACGCGACCCGGCCCGGGGCCCGCTGGTCCTGCTCGACCTGGCCGTTCCGCGCGACGTCGAGGAGGGCGTCGCCGAGCTGCCCGGCGTCGAGGTGATCGACATCGACCGGATGGCGGGGCTGCTCGCCGACGGTCCGGCGGCCGCCGACGCCGCAGCCGTCGAACGCATCGTGCTCGGCGAGGTGGAGGGCTTCCTCACCTGGTTGCGCGGCGCCGACGTGGCGCCCACCGTGGCCGCGCTGCGGGGCCGGGCCGACGACGTGGTCAGCGCCGAGCTGCGCCGGCTGGCGCAGCGCCGCCCCGACCTCGGCGACGACCTGCGGGCCGAGGTGGCCCGCACCGTGCACCGGGTCGTGCAACGACTGCTGCACCAGCCCACCGTCAAGGTCCGCCAGCTGGCCGCGGAGCCCGGCGGCGACCAGTACGCCGCACTGCTGCGCGAGCTGTTCGACCTCGAGGTGCCGCAGACCTCACCGGTCGACACCGTCCCCGACGTGCTGACCCCCGACCTCGGCCTGGCGCTCCCCGGCACCGGCCCGGTGTCCGCTGCCGACACCGCCGAACCGACCCCACCAACCGGAGGTGCGCGATGACCGCCCCCCTGCGCCTCGGCACCCGGGGCAGCACCCTGGCGATGGCCCAGTCCGGCCAGGTCGCCGAGGCGGTGACCGCCGCCACCGGCCGCCCGGTCGAGCTGGTCGAGGTGGTCACCGCGGGCGACCGCTCCACCGCGCCGGTGCACCGGCTGGGCGTCGGGGTGTTCGTCTCCGCCCTGCGCGACGCGCTCACCGCCGGGACGATCGACTTCGCGGTGCACTCGTACAAGGACCTGCCCACGGCCGGCGCCGGCGGGCTGCACATCGCGGCGGTGCCGGCCCGGCAGGACCCGCGCGACGCGTTGGTGGCCCGCGACGGCCGCACCCTCGCCGAGTTGCCGCCCGGTGCCACGGTGGGCACCGGCGCGCTGCGCCGGATCGCCCAGTTGCACGCCCTCGGCCTGCAACTGGAGGTCACCCCGATCCGCGGCAACATCGACACCCGCCTGGGGCGGGTGCTCGGTCCGGACGCCGACCTCGACGCGATCGTCCTGGCCCGGGCCGGTCTGGCCCGCATCGGCCGGACCGACGTGATCACCGAGACGTTGGACCCGATGCTGATGCTGCCCGCCCCCGCTCAGGGGGCGCTGGCCGTGGAGTGCCGGGTCGACGACCAGGACCTGGTCGGGCTGCTCGCGCTGCTCGACCACGCACCGTCGCGTGCCGCGGTCACCGCGGAACGCGCGTTTCTGGCAACCCTGGAGGCCGGGTGCAGCGCACCCGTCGCCGCCTATGCCGAACTCGCCGAAGGCGAGACCGGCGATGAGATCTACCTGCGCGGGGCGGTGATCAGCCCGGACGGCACTCGTGACCTCCGGCTGTCCCGCACCGGAACGCCCGCCGACGCGGCGGAGATCGGTAAGGCACTCGCCGCCGAACTCCTCGACCTCGGCGCCGACTCGATCCTCGGCCACGAAGGACACACCGGCCCGGGGACCCAGCAATTTGGGAGCACAGAATGACCCGCACCCGTAAGCCCGTCGGCCGTATCGCGTTCGTCGGGGCTGGCCCCGGTGACCCGGGCCTGCTGACCCGTCGGGCCCACGACGCCCTGGTCGACGCCGACCAGGTGATCTACGACCGGGGAGTCCCCGAGTCGTTGCTCGCCGTCGTGCGTGCCGAGGCCTCCGACGATGCCGAGTTCACCCCGGCCGAGGGCGCGCCGGGGGATGTGGCGAAGGTGCTGATCTCCGCGGCCCGCTCCGGGCTGAACGCGGTGCACCTGGTCGCCGGCGACCCGTTCGGGCACGACTCGGTGGTCAAGGAGGTGCAGGCGGTGGCCCGCACCGCCGCCCACTTCGAGGTGGTGCCCGGCGTCGGCCAGGCCGAGGGTGTGGCCACCTACGCCGGGGTCCCGCTGCCGGGTGTGCGTACCGCCGCCGACGTCGAGGACGTCAGCGCGCTGGACTTCGAGGCGCTGGCCACGGCGGTCGGTCGGGGCTCGCTCGCGCTCGCCGTGGACGCCGGTGACCTCGCCGCCGTCCGGGACGGGCTGCTCGCCGCCGGGGTCGACGGCACCACCGGTGTCGGGGTGACCGGCGACGGCACCGGCGAGACCCAGTACACGACCACGTCGACGGTGGACAGCTTCGTGGCCGCCGCGCTCGGCTTCACCGGCCGGGTGGTGCTCACCGTCGGTGTCGGGGTGGGGCAGCGCGACAAGCTGAGCTGGTGGGAGAACCGCCCGCTGTACGGCTGGAAGGTGCTCGTACCCCGCACCAAGGAGCAGGCCGGCGCGATGAGCGCCCGGCTGCGCGCGTACGGGGCGATCCCGTGCGAGGTGCCGACCATCGCGGTCGAGCCCCCGCGTACCCCGGCCCAGATGGAGCGGGCGGTCAAGGGCCTGGTCGACGGCCGGTACGCCTGGGTGATCTTCACGTCGGTGAACGCGGTCCGCGCGGTGTGGGAGAAGTTCGCCGAGCACGGCCTCGACGCCCGGCACTTCGGCGGCGTCAAGATCGCCTGCATCGGTGAGGCGACGGCGGACGCGGTCCGCGCGTTCGGCATCCAGCCGGAGCTGATCCCCGCCGGCGAGCAGTCCTCCGAGGGTCTGCTGGCCGAGTTCTCGCCGCACGACGAGATCCTCGACCCGGTGGGCCGGGTGCTGTTGCCGCGCGCTGACATCGCCACCGAGACGCTCGCCGCCGGGCTCACCGAGCGCGGCTGGGAGGTCGACGACGTGACCGCGTACCGGACGGTGCGGGCCGCGCCGCCGCCCGCCGAGATCCGCGACGCGATCAAGTCGGGTGGCTTCGACGCGGTGCTCTTCACCTCGTCGTCCACCGTGCGCAACCTGGTCGGTATCGCCGGGAAGCCGCACGCCCGGACCGTTGTTGCCGTCATTGGGCCCAAGACGGCGGAGACCGCGACGGAGTTCGGCCTGCGGGTCGACGTCCAGCCGCCGCACGCCTCGGTGCCCGACCTGGTGGAGGCGCTCGCCGCCTACGCCGTCGAGCTGCGCGAGAAGCTGGCCGCCATGCCGGCCAAGCAGCGCCGTGGCTCGAAGGTTCAGGGCCCGACCGCCCTGCGCTTCCGGTAGTCGTTCGAGGAGGCCCTTCCATGTCGTACCCCGAGATCCGGCCCCGCCGGCTGCGCCGCACCCCGGCGGTCCGCCGCCTGGTGTCCGAGACCCGGGTCGACCCGGCCGAGCTGGTCGTGCCGATGTTCGTCAAGGAAGGGCTCACCGAGCCCCGGGCCATCTCGTCGCTGCCGGGGGTGCTCCAGCACTCCCGGGACTCGCTGCGCAAGGCGGCGGTCGAGGCCGTCCAGGCCGGTGTCGGCGGGATCATGCTCTTCGGCGTACCGGAACAGCGGGACCCGACCGGCTCCGGCGGCATCGACCCGGACGGCATCCTCAACGTGGCCATCCGGGACGTGGTGGCCGAGGTGGGTGACGCCACCGTCGTGATGAGCGACCTGTGCCTCGACGAGTTCACCTCGCACGGGCACTGCGGGCTGCTCACCCCCGACGGCGCTGTCGACAACGACTCCACCCTCGCCGCGTACGCCGAGATGGCGGTGGCCCAGGCCGCCGCGGGGGTCGGCATGGTCGGGCCGTCCGGGATGATGGACGGCCAGGTCGGCGTGGTACGCCGGGCCCTCGACGCCGCCGGGTACCAGGACGTTTCCGTGCTGGCGTACGCCGTGAAGTACGCCTCCGCCTTCTACGGCCCGTTCCGTGAGGCGGTGGAGTCGGCGCTGGAGGGCGACCGGCGCACCTACCAGCAGGACCCGGCCAACCTGCGGGAGTCGCTGCGCGAGGTCGCGCTCGACGTCGCCGAGGGCGCCGACCTGGTGATGGTCAAGCCGGCGCTGCCCTACCTCGACGTGGTGTCGGCGGTGCGGGCCGCGGTGGACGTCCCGGTCGCCGCCTACCAGGTCTCCGGCGAGTACGCGATGGTCGAGGCGGCCGCCGCCAACGGCTGGATCGACCGGGAGCGGGTGATGCTGGAGACGCTCACCTCGATCAAGCGGGCTGGCGCGCAGGTCATCCTCACCTACTGGGCGGTCGAAGCCGCCCAGCTTCTGCGCGAGCGTTACTGACGCTCGTCCTACCCCTGACTGACTCTGCCCCTGGCCTGGCCACGCGGCCTCCTCGGGCGCGCCGGGCCGTAAGGGCTCGCCCAGCCGGCCGCGCGGAGTCCCGGGCCTCTCGGCCATGACGGCCAGGCTTCTTCGGCCCTCGTACGCGTTGGCCATTCGTCGCGTCGACCTACTCAGCGTGACCAGCCCAGCCGACCCGCCTTCCCTCTATTCCCCCTTTGCTCTGCACCCATGACGGCGACACCCACGGTCCGTTAGCGGTGCATATCGAACTGCAGAGCAAAGGACACGGTCTGCGGTTGGGGGTCTGGTGGCCAGGGTTGAGTTTTGCCTGGTCTGGCCGGTTTCGGTCGCTGCCTGCCGGGTCGACTGGACCAGGCGGCGCGAAATCCATGACACAAAGTAATGATGGCGCTGCCAGAGGTCGCCAACACGGACAGTGGTCGGCGGTACAAGGTGTTATCCACAGGCCGGCTCGTTGTCCACAGGCGCGGCCGGCGGGATTGCGGCAGGCTCCGCCAGGCGGGACGGTGACGGCATGAGCGATTCGTCAGCCGCAGCCGAGCCGGTCCTCCTCAGCGAGCCTTCCGACGTGCCCTGGCCGGCCGGCGGTATCGTCCGCGCGGTCCGCCGTCGCGCTGACCTCAGCCAGCGTGAGCTGGCCCGCTGGGCGGGCGTGCACCACGCCACCATCGGCCGGATCGAGGCCGGCCGGATGGTGCCGAGCATCGTCCTGCTCCGGCGCATCATCGCGGTGGTGGGCTGCCGGTTGGCAGTGGTGGACGAGTTCGGCCGGGTGCTGAAACCGATGCGCGACTGGCAGGACACCCGCAACGGCGCGGAGCGCCGCTACCCATCGCACCTGGACACCATCCTCGACCCCGAGTTGGGGGAGTGGTGGGCGGACATCTACGGGCTGGCCCGCCCGCCGGAGACGTTCTACCGCAATCGGGAGGTCCGGGACGCGATGCGTCGGCGCAGCCAGTGGGAGGTGCGGGTGGCCCAGAACCGGCACCTGTCCCCGCCGCCCTGGCCGCCGCGCGGAGTGCTCTGACCTCGGCACGAGAGAGGCCCGCCGACCCGGTACGGGTCGACGGGCCTCGCCGGAACGCGCGACGTCAGTCGTCGTTGATGATCGTGCCGACCGCGAGCGGATCAGCCAGCCGGAGACCGGGTACGCCGGCAACCAGCAACGTCACCTTCTCGTCCGACTCCCGTTTGCGGTCACCGCGCACTGTCACCGGGAAGGTGACCGACGTCTGCCCGGCGGCGAGCGCCTTGCAGCCCGCGTACGGGTCGAAGTCCGAGCCGGCCTGCGCGGTGACGCCGACGGTCGCGGCACAGAGCAGCACCGGCTGCGACAACGGTCGCGACACGGTGGCGGTGAAGGTGAGCTGCCTCGTGCCCTGGTCGCCCTCGACCACCGTCGCGTCGGCCACCGTCAACGACGCACGGGACCGGAACCGGGCCACCTGCGGGTCGTGGTCACTGGAACCCCGTGACCCGTCGCCGGTGAACTCCGCCGGCCAGTCGGCGTTGATGTGCGCCGCCCGCACCTGCACCAGGTCGCCGTAGAACGCGTCGTTCACGAACAGGTGGTCCAGTGTCTGCGCCTGTCCCTCGAAACTGTACGAGTAGGCCGACGCCGGCACGTCCGCGACGAGATTGTCCCACAGATTGTGCAGGCCCGCCTCGTACAGCGGGGCGAGCTGGTCCGACGGCGTGGGCTGGTCACCCGTCGCGATCGGATCGTCCGGGCGGGGGAAGACGTTCAGGTCCCCGCCGTAGACCACCCGGGCGGACCCGTCGGCCGCCTCGATCGCGGTGACGATCGCCGCACCGTAGCGCGCCTGCTCCCGCCGCTGCCCGACCCGGCTGTCCGGCCCGGACGAGTAGTGGTTGCTGAGCGCGTACAGGGTGAACCGCTCGGCGGAACCCGGCGCGGCGGCAACCCTGAACTTGCCCAACTGCGGGGCACGGGTGAAGACGTTGGTCCCGTCCCGGCCGGTCGAGGTGTCCACATCCGACGGCAGCACCGCGTTGAGGGCCTTCGGGTTCTGCACGTCGGCGTTGGCCGGCAGGCCCGGAGCCCGGTACTGAACGGTCGGTGCCGAGCCCAGCAGCGGGTCGTTCGCCGCCGCGGCGGCCAACGACAGCCGGTCCGTGCGGTACAGGAACGCGGCGGTGATACCCCGGGCGTCCGCGCCGGTGCGGTCATAGGCGGCGGCGTACGCGGGCCCACCGGCCGCCGCCACCGTGAGCGCCAACTCCTGGATGCTGTCCGGGGCGCCGTCGGCGTTGTTGGTGTCGCCGCAGCTCAACGCGGCCCCGAAGACCGTGCAGATGTCCTGGTCCTCGGCCTCCTGCACCAGGATCAGGTCCGGCGCGTGCAGATCCTTGACGATCTGGTCGGCGAGCGCCGCCAACTGCTCGCGGTACTCCGCCTCGCTGCCCGGGACGTAGTCGAACGGCGGGGTGACACCCGGACAGCCGGCGTTACCGGTGAAGTCGCAGCCGTCGAACGGGTCGTCCCGGTAGTCGTACAGGTTCTCCACGTTGTAGGTGGCCACTGCCACCTCCTGGGACCGGTCGGCCGGCTTGGGCGGGTTGTTCTTCGACGGGTCGGCCCCGGCGGCGAACTCCGCCCGCTCGACCTGGACGCCGTACTTCTCGAACGAGTAGTAGACCCCGCCCACCGCGTCCGCCCGCAGCGTGTCGAAGGTGTGCGCCGGCGGGAGCAGCGCGGCGCTGTCCCCGGCGGTGGCCTTCACACCCATGCTGCCGAGCAGCGTCCGCTGGCCGTTACCGTCGTCGAAGCGGCGGGCCGGGTCGTTGTCCAGCGGGTGCGAGTCGCGGAAGACCCGCCGGGAGTACGGGTCGGCGCGGTCCAACAGCGGGTCGTCACGGTCGACCACCCACAGCTCCGCGTCGGCGGTGGAGGAGAAGACGTCCCGGCCGCTCACCGCGCCGCTGCCCGCGCGGATCCGCATCCGGGAGCCCTCGTGCCGCTCCCAGAAGCGCTGCGCGTCGGTCAGCACGGCCGGCGGGACCGCGTCGGTCACCGCGACAGCGGTGTCCACGGCCAGGCCACCGCCGATCCGGCGGACCAGCGACGCACCGGAGAGCTGGGTGAAGTTGTAGTACTCCGACACCCGGGCCCGCAGCACGACCTCGTCGCCGACCGTCGGCACGTAACCGCCGATCAGCGAGGTGAACGCGCCCATGAACACGAAGATCCCGTCGGAACTGGTCGGGTCGCCGTCGGTGTCACCAATGCGGCTCTGCAGGAAGAACCCGTGCTGATCCGCCCCGGCCGAGGTGCGGGCCACTGTCAACTGGGTGATCACGCCGCGGACGTCGTACATCGTGCTGCTCGTGCCGTTGCCGCTCGACGGCGCGAGCGGTGACCGGTCGGCGGGCCCGGACTCGGCGTCGGTGGTCGGACCCTGCACCTCGCCGACGGTCAGCTCCCGGGTCACCTGCACGGCCAGCGCGCAGCTGGCGGTGCCACCGCCCGCGTCGGTCGCGGTGAGGGTGACGGTGTACGCCCCGGCGGCGAGATCGGCGCTCACCCCGACAGTGGCGCGGGCGGTGCCGCCCACCCCGTCGGCCGGGGTGAACGCGGTACGGGTGATCGAACCGGTGGTCGGCGTCGGGCTGACCGCCGTCACCGCCAGGTCGACGATCGTGTCGTCCGGGTCGGTGCCGGTCACCTCCCGGCTCGCCGCCGTGCCGGCGGCGGTGACAAGGGCGCCGCCGCAGGTCAGCGTGGCCGGTACGTCGACCGGGCCGCCGCCGTCCACGGTGTGCGCGCCCAGCCCGTCGAACGTGTCGACGGGGAAGCCGGCCCACTGGGTGGCAGGGTCGAACGCGTCCGACGGGTCGGTGTCACCGGCGGTCACGTTCGGCATCCGGCGCAGGGTGTTGTCAGCGGTGCTGGTGACGCCGGCACCCCACTCGGTGCCCGGGTCGACGCCGACCTGCCCGATCGAGTCGAGCACCGTGCTGCCCCGGCGCAGCACGATCGCGTCGTCGCCGTTGAAGAGGCTCGCCCCGGTGGTCTGATCGGCCTGGGCGAGGACGGCGGCCCCGGCCGAGGCGCTGGCGAACACGAACGCGTCGCCGGCCGCCACGCTGCCGGTCAGGGCGATGGTGGTCGCCGTGGTGGAGCCGTTGAAGTAGAGCTGCAACTGGTAGCCGCCGGCGGTCAGGTCGATGGCGGAACCGGTGCCGTTGAACAGCTCGATCGCCTTGTTGTTCGACGAACCCTCGACGTACTCCGAGATGAACAGGTCGGTGGGCGCGGCGCTGGCCGCGGTGGGTGCGACGCCGAGCGCCGTGACAGTCACGGCGACGGTGGCGGTCGCGAGCGCGGCGATTGAGCGGCGCGGGCGCATAGGGCCTCCACGATGGGTGGACGGGGTCAACGCACGTTAAGGTGCGCGACTGTCCACCGTCCATCCCCTAATGGACAGTTTCGTGAATTCCTCAGCGTGGCGGATCGAGGCGGTGCACCAGCTCAGCGACGTCGACGCTGTATTCGCACCAGTCCCGGTCCGGCCGGTAGCCCAGCTCCGCGTTGACCTTGAGCATCGCCTCGTTGGCCTGGGCGTTCCAGGTCTGCACCTCGATCAGCTCCGGCTCGGCGGAACGCAGCTCCAACAGCATCCTGGCCTTGATCGCCCGATCGATGCCGTAGCCCCGGTGATCCTGCGCGACGATCGTGTCGTACTGGTCGGCGCGGGTCGGGTGCTGCGCCGGCACCACCACCTCGGTCAGGCCGGCCACCTCGCCGCTCTGCTCGTGCCGGGCGAGCACGATGTACGGCTTCATGCCCCGTCGGTGCAGCGTGTCGAGGCTGTCGCGCAGCCGCTCCGGGTCGTACGAGCTGGGGCGCAACTCGCCGTCGTCGACGTCGCGCACCTCGGCCTTGGCCCGCGCGTACGCCTCGAGCAGGTCGTCCGGCGGCCCGCCCGGGAAGAACTCCACCTGGTAGCCCGCGCTGATGCCGGTGGCCATCTCGGCCAGCTCGGCCCAGTCCACCGCGGTCAGGTCGAGCACGCTGCGGGTCTCCACGTACTCCCGGTTGAAGCCGAGCGACTCGTAGAACCCGACGGCTGGCGTGTCGCCGACCACCTCGACCCCGATCGACTGGAAGCCCTCCTGGTAGACCCGGCGGGCGGCACGCAACACCAGGTCACGGCCGAGGCCGGTGCGCCGCACGGACGGGTGCACCAGCACCTCGAGAACACCGATGTCACCCAGAAGGAGGACGTGCACCTGGCCGAGCACCTCGCCCGTGTCGCCCGCAGCGGTCGGCTCGGCCTGGGCGATCCAGGAGATCCGCCGCTCGCCGGGCATCACCTCGGCGAGGTATTCCCGCAGCGAAGTCTCCCGCCAGGGCGGGTCCTGCGGCAGATCGGCCGCCAGGACCGCGTTCAGCGTGGCCAACAGCGACGCGATCTCGGCGGACGACGCGGTCCTGGGGTCCCACTCGCGCACCATCACCCGTCTAGCTTGCCGCTAACAGAGGCCTGGGGGAAGTGTCCAGTTCTCCAACGTATCGAGACGATCACTTCATGACCGACTGGCCCGTCCGTACCGGTTCGCGGTGTCGTAGACGTCCTGGGCGTAGCGCCGTACATCGTTGTAGGAGAGGATCGCGTTCCACCAGTCGCCCGGGATGCTGAGGTTCCGACCGCCCTTGCAGAGGTAATTTCCCGCTGCCAGGGCGGCGTCGTCCAGATCGTGCGGGTCCTTGCGGCCGTCGTTGTCGGCGTCCGCGCCGATCTCCTGCCAGGTGGTCGGGATGAACTGCATCGGTCCGATGGCGCGGTCCAGGGTCCGGTCCTCGTCGAGCGCGCCGTCGTCGGTGTCGATGATCCGCATCCGACCCTCCTTCCCGTCCAACGGCAGCCCGATGATGGGGGGCAGCGCCTTGCCGTCCTGCCCCAATCGCGCGCCGTTGGCCGAGCCGTGCCCCGATTCGACCTGACCGATCGCGGCCAGCGTGGTCCAGCTCAGTGCACAACTGCGGTTGGTCTGGGCGAGGACCAGCTCGGCGTAGCCGTACGCCTGCATGGCGACCGGGGGGACGCCGACCTTGGCGCCGACCTGCTGCGCCCAGCCGGCCAGGGCGTCCGACGGGCGGCCGCCGGTCACCGTGCCGGGCGGCAGCCCGGTGCCGGGCAACCCGCCGCTGGGCAGTGGGATGGTGGGCAACGGGCCGGTGGGCAGTGGCCCGGTGGGCAACGGGCCGGTGGGCTGGCCGGACGGTGCCGCCGTGGGTGCGACAGCGCCCGGCGCGGCCGAGGCGTCCACAGCCACCGGACGCGGTGCGCGGATCGTGGCCGGTACGAGCAGCGCTCCCGCCGCGGCGGTCGCCGCCACCAGCGCCAGCAGGAAGACGCCGGGCAGGGTCAGCCGACCACTGGGCCGGCCGGCCCAGGCCCGGGTGGCCCGCGCGGCGGCTGCTGCCGCCTGGCGCGGCGGCACACGTACCGCGTGCGCGAACTGCACCCGTCGCCGACGGGCCGGGCCGGACGCCGGCACCGCCGGCAGCTCATCCACAGTGGTCTTCGCCAGATCCATCGCACCGGCGGTGGCTCCGGTCTTCGCGTCGTCGGCCTTGGGCGTCTCGGCCTTCGCGGTCTCGATCTTCGCGTCGTCCGGCTTGACCGTCTCGGTCTTCGCGTTGTCGGCCTTGGGCGTCTCGGCCTTCGCGGCCTCGGCCTTTGCTTCCTCGGCCTTTGCTTCCTCGGCCTTGACCGTTTCGATCTTTGCGTCGTCTGCCTTGACTGTCCCGGTCTTTGCGCCAGCAGGTTGGGGCGTCGCCGCCTTGGCCGCCTCGGTCCTGGGGGCCTCGGTGTTGGCCTCGGGCGCCGTCGGCGAGGCGGGCACAGTGGCCGGTGGCGTGGCCGCCGCGCCCTTCGAACGTCCGCTCAGCCAGGGACGGCGCGGGCGGGGCACCGCGCGCACCGGATCGGGCGCGGCCCCCGAACCTTCGAGTGGCCCCTCCAGCGGCGCGGCCGGTCGTAACGGTTGCACACGCGTGTCGTCCTCGCCGTCCACCACCTGTTGAGTATCACCCATACTCCGCCAACCGCCAGATCCACGTACGCTGGGTGGCATGCCCCGGTACGAGTTCCGCTGCCGCGCCTGCGGCGACACCTTCGAGGTCAACCGTCCGATGGTGGCTGCCGGTGAGCCGGCCAACTGCCCACAGGGACACGCCGACACGGTCAAGCTTCTTTCCGCGGTCGCGGTCACCGGCCGGGGCGGTGCCGCCGGTGGTGCCCAGACCCCCGCCGCCGGTGGCTGCTGCGGCGGTGCCTGCGGCTGCTGATCGGGCCAATTCGCCGCCGCCTGATGGTCCGGCCTTGCCGGGATCGGGTCCGAGTGGCACGTTGAGGCGGCATCTGCCCGGCCGTTCTCACGATGCGTGATCGCTCGAACTCAGGCAGCATGAACCCGACGTCACGGGCGGAGGTTCCTCGCATGTCGCCACGGATCCAGCTCCCGAGCGGTTGGGTGACCTTCGTGTTCACCGATATCGAGGGCTCGACCCGGCTGGCCCAGCTGCTGGGTCCGGACTATCGCCCGGTGCTCGCCGCGCATCGACGGTTGCTGCGCCGCACGCTGGCCAGCACTGGTGGCGCGGAGCTGCTGACCGAGGGCGACTCGTTCTTCCTGGCCTTCGAGGACGCCACCGCGGCGATGACCGCGTGCCTGACCGCCCAGCGCGCGCTGGCCAGCCACGACTGGCCCACCGCCGAAGCCGCGCCGCGGGTGCGGATGGGCCTGCACACCGGCTACGCCGAGCCGCGCGACGGCGAGTACGCCAGCCCCGAGGTGCACCGGGCCGCCCGGGTGGCCGCCGCCGCGCACGGCGGACAGGTGCTCTGCACGGCGTCCACCGCACGTCGGGCCGAGCCGATGCCGCCGGGTGCGACACTGCTCGACCTCGGTCTGCACCGGCTACGCGGCTTCGACGACCGGGAACGACTGTTCCAACTGGTGGCCCCGGGCCTGGAGCGGCAGTTCCCCCGGCCCCGCACCGCCGACGCGGTGGCGCACAACCTGCCCACCCAGGTGACGTCGTTCGTCGGCCGGCAGGCCGAACGCATCGAGCTGGGCCTGCTGGTGCGGCAGCACCGCCTGGTCACCGTGCTGGGCGCGGGTGGCGCGGGCAAGACCCGACTCGCGGTGGAGCTGGCCAGCGGAGTTGTCGAGGCGTACCCGGACGGGGTCTGGTTCGTCGACATCGCCTCGGTGACCGACCCGGGGCTGGTGGCGTTCGCCATCGCCGCGGTGCTGGGCCTGCGTCCCGAGCCCGGCCGGCCGATGCTGGACACCCTCGTCGAGTACGCGGCCAACCGCCGGATGCTTGTCGTACTGGACACCTGCGACACCCAACCGGCCGCCTGCGCGGAGGTGATCGCGCGGTTGCTGTCCGGCGGGAGCGGGGTGCGGGTGCTGGCGACGAGTCGCGAGTCGTTCAGCCTGCCCGGCGAGGTGGTGTGGCGCATTCCGCCGCTCTCGGTCGACCCGCGCGCCGACGGTGCGGAGAGCGACGCGGTGGCGCTGCTGCTGGACCGCACGGCGGCGGCGCGTGGCGGTCGGCAGCCGGACCCGGCCGAGTCCGCCGACCTGCGTCGGGTCGTGCAGCGGCTGGACGGGCTGCCGCTCGCCATCGAGTTGGCCGCCGCCCGGCTGCGGGTGCTCTCCGTCGGCCAGCTCGCCGAGCGGCTGGACGATGTCCTCGGCACCCTGGACGCCGGCCGGGTGGACCCGGACCCGCCGCCGGTGGAGCGGGGCTGGTCCGGCAACCAGCAGGACACCGTGGACCTGGTCGCGGCGGCGGCCGGTGCGTCACCGCCGAGCCCGGCGAGCCGGGCGGTGCAGCGTTCGGCCACCGAACGGCATCTGACCATGCAGGCCACCGTCACCTGGTCGTACCGGACGCTGGGGCCCCGGGCCGCCCGCCTGCTGCGGTGGCTGGCGGTCTTCGCCGGCCCGGTGGATCTGGAGACGGTGGAATGGCTACTGGGTGACGACCCGCTGGACCCGCTCTCGGTGCTGGTGGACAAGTCGATGGTGTTGGCCGAGCCGAGGGCCGCCGGCAGCACCTACCGGATGCTCGACCCCATCCGGGCGTACGCGGCGCGGCGGCTGGCCGAGGCGGGTGAGGAACAGGCCGCTCGGGACCGGCACGTGGCCTGGTCGGCCCACGCGTTGGACCGGGCCCACCTGGGCCAGGACGGCCGGCCGGTGACGCTGTCGTTGTATTCCCTCGACCCGCTGGCGGGGGAGCTGCGCGCCGCGCTGCGCTGGTGCGCCACCGGCGGCAGCGCCCGCGCCGGTCTCGGTCTGGCGGGCGGGCTGGACCAGTGGTGGCTGGAGCGGGGCCTGGCCCGGGAGGGGCGGCTGTGGCTGTTCCGGCTGTACGGGCGGATCGCGGAGACGGGAGAGCGGATCCCGGAGGCGGAGCTGGCGGCGGCGTACCACATGCACTCGTTGCACGCGAGCGCCGATGGCGAGTTCGCCGAGGAGCTGCGCTACTCCCAGCGGGCGGAGGCGGCGGCCCGGCAGGCCGGTGACGCCGGTCTGCTGGCCCGGGTGCTCGCCGGCCGGGCCGCGCCGCTGGTGGACATGGGGCAGTTCGTCGAGGCCGAGCGGGTGTGCCGGGAGGTCATCGACTGGGCGCACGGGCAGGACGTGGTCGGCGAGGCGCTGTTCGCGGTGTTCAGCCTGGCTGAGCTGCTCTGGCGGCGGGGTGCCCTGGAGGAGGCGGCGGAGCTGTTGGGCGCGGTGCGTCCGGTGGAGGCGGCCCGCCCCGTGGAGCGCGGCCGGCGTTCGGTGGACATGCTGCTCGGGATGGTCGCGTTGGCCCGTGGCGATGTGATCGCCGCCCACGAGCACCTGCTGGTGGCGTTGCGTTCGCGGATGGGCCACGGCTACCACGGCCGGGCGTGTGACACCTTGAACGCGGTCGCGGTGCGGTGTGCGATCGGCGGGGAGCGGTTGACCGCCGCCCGACTGTTCGGTGCCGCGCAGGCGACCCGGGCGAGCATGCGGGCCACCCCGGGGATCTTCGGCGGTTACTGGGCGCAACAGCAGGGGGAGTTGCGCGCGGTGCTGGGCGACGCGGCCTTCGACGACGCGTACGGCGAGGGTGCCGAACTGGGGTTGGACGAGGCCGCCGCGCTCGCACTGGACGTGGAACACCCGGACCTCGCGGCGGATTCGACCCGCTTCAGTACGGGCCTGTCCCAGCCGACCCCACGCCGTCCCGCCGACCCCGACCGCCACCCGGCCACCCGCACCGAAGGCGCCTAACCCCCACCCTGGCCCACCCCCTGTCCGTGTTGATCAAGAGGTTTGCGTCAGAAAACGCGCCTCCGGTGACCGAAACCTCTTGATCAACACAGTTCAGGGGGTGGGGTTCAGCGGTTACTGGCGGGCTTTGGCTTCGGCGTCGGCCTTCATTCGGGCGGCGCGGTCGATGTCGGCCTGCTGGACGGCTGCCACCGAACCGAAGATGCTGACCGCCTGGTAGTAGGTCCAGGCCAGGCTGTAGCAGGCCGGCCGGACGACCGAGTTGTACGTGGCGCAGACCCGCTTCAGGTCCTCGTAGAAGGCGCTGTCGAGGCGGGACTTGTTGGCGGGGAACTGGCCGACCGCCTTGTAGTTGCGGTAGCCGAAGTCGTGCCGGTAGCAGCCCAGGTTGAAGGTGAACCCGAGCGGGTTGTCGGGGCTGGACGAGCAGTAGTCGGTGGACCAGTTGAAGTTGTACTCGGCCCAGGGGGCCCGGTTGACCCGGGCGCTGTTCCACGAGTTGTAGCTGGACGCGCTGGTCTGGGTCCAGCTCGACAGCACGGAGAGCTTCTGGGTGGGGGTGACGGCGGCGGCGGGGGAGGCGATGGTGAGGGTGGCGAGCAGCGCTAACGCGCCCGAGGCGAGCAGGGTGGCGAGACGTCGGGGCACGGGTTACCTCCGCGGGGGGTGAGCGGTGGGACCGAAGTTACCGGCGGGTTACCGGATGTCGATGAGTGTCGATCAGCTGATCAACTACGCGGTATGTGCCTCGCCAACTATTGGTGACATGCGTTGAAACAGACGAATGCCCCGGACGCGCGTGGCGTCCGGGGCATTCAGGAACTGAGTCAGCGCAGCACGAAGGCCGGCGGGCTCGCGGGGCTCTCGTTGGCGGACCGGTCCAGGGCGGTCAGCTGGTAGGTGTAGCGCCGGCCGGGCTCGGCCGAGGTGTCCACCCAGGACTGGCTGGCACCGGCCGTGGCGCGGACGGTGCCGACCAGGTTCGCCGCGTCGGCAGTGGCGCACCGGACGGGCAGCGTGGTGCCGTCGAACCGGTAGATCGCGTACGAGGTGGCGGTGCCGAGCGGGCCGACGCCGTCGGCGGGCTGCCGCCAGGTGAGCCGGACCCCGTCGGCCTGCCGGGTCGTCTTGGTGACCACCGGGAAGAGCAGCGGGCGGGCCGGCAGGTGGGGCATGGCCGGCACCAGCGCCGGGCGGGAGTAGTGCTCAGCCGCGTAGATGTCGGTGGCGTCGAGCCGGTTGGCCCGTACCTGCACGGCGGAGAAGTGCACGTTGCCCTGCACCTCCGGGTACGACCGGTTGAGCGTCAGGTGGTCGGACAGTTCGCGTGGGTTCTGCCAGAACGACCCGTACGCCGGGTCGCCGCTCTTGTAGTCGGCCTGGCCGATGTAGAGCTGCACCCGGGTGCCACGCACCGTCTCGGCCCACCACGGCACCAGGCGCGCGTAGTCCGCCGCCGGGTACTGGCCGATGTACCAGTAGAGCTGCGGCACCACGTAGTCGATCCACTCCTGTTTGATCCACTTACGGGTGTCGGCGGAGATGATGTCGTACGACTGGCTGCCGGTGGTGTCCGAGCCGAGCGGGTCGGCGGTCTTGTTGCGCCAGATGCCGAACGGGCTGACCCCGAACTTCACCCACGGCTTCGCCGCCTTGATCTTGCCGTTCATCTCCTGGATCAACAGGTTGATGTTGTCCCGCCGCCAGTCGGCCCGGTCGGTGAAGCCCCGGTTGTGGGCCGCGAAGGTCGCGTCGTCCGGCACCTGGTAGGTGCCGCTCGGGTAGGGGTAGAAGTAGTCGTCGAAGTGGACGCCGTCGATGTCGTACCGCTTGACCGCGTCCATCATGGCGGTCTGGACGAACTCGCGGACCTCGGGGATTCCCGGGTTGTAGTAGAGCCGGCTGCCGGCCACTCCGGCCGGTGGGTAGGCGAACGTCCACTCGGGGTGCTGTTGGGCCGGGTGGCCGGGGGCGAGTTGGGCCAGGTCGGCGCCGGCGCCGCCGGGGGTCGGCATGGAGACGCGGTACGGGTTGAACCAGGCGTGGAACTCCAGGTTCCGTTTGTGCGACTCGTCGACCAGGAAGGCCAGCGGGTCCCAGCCGGGGTCCTGGCCGCGTACCCCGGTCAGGTATTCCGACCACGGCTCGTACGGCGAGGGCCAGAGCGCGTCGGCGGTGGGCCGGACCTGCACCACGACGGCGTTGTGGTTCAGGCGCCCGGCCAGGTCGAGCAGTTCGCGGTACTCGGCCTGCTGGGCGGCGATCCGGTCCGGCGCGGTCTGGGACGCCTTGCTGGGCCAGTCGATGTTGACCACCGACGAGATCCACATGGCCCGGAACTGTCGCTTGGGGGTGGCCGGGTCGGTGGCGCAGGCAGCGGTGGTGGTGGTGTCGGCCGCGCTGGGCGCGGCGCTCGCGGGGGTGACGCTGACAAATGTGCCGAGCAGGGCTGCGACCAGCCCGGCGGCTCCGAGTTGGGTGGCTTTCATGCGGTGTGTCCCTTCGGTGGGGCTCCCGGATGTTTCGCGCGGCGCGCGGCAACATTCGCCGTCGGTGTCCGCGTTCCTGGTAGGAAATTTTCACAGTCTGGCCATCGCCGCAAGAGTTCGGGGTTGACCAATCGCGCCGCTGGGTAGCAACGGCGGTCACCGGCCGCCACGGAGGTGGTCGCACGGTGGGAGGGGTGACCGGGTGTCCGTGCTGCGCACAAAACCAATCAAGGACGTGATAGCCCAGGGTGAGGCGGACGGCAGCGACGGCCAACTGGGGCTGAAGCGGCGCCTCGGCGCGATCGACCTCACCGGCTTCGGCATCGGCATCGTGATCGGCACCGGCATCTTCACGCTCACCGGGATCGAAGCCCGGGACAGCGCCGGGCCGGGCGTGGTGATCTCCTTCGCCATCGCCGGCGTGGTGGCCCTGCTCGCCGCCCTCTGCTACGCCGAACTGGCCTCCAGCGTGCCGACCGCCGGCAGCGCCTACACCTACGCGTACGCCACGATGGGCGAGATCGTCGCCTGGATCATCGGCTGGGACCTGCTGCTGGAGTTCGCGCTCGGCGCCGCGGTGGTGGCCCGGGGCTGGTCCGGCTACCTCGCCGAACTGCTCGACCTGCCGACCCGGTGGTTCGGCGAGGAGGGCAGCACCGTCAACGTTGGCGCCATCGCCATCGTGCTGATCCTCGGCATCGTGGCGATCGTCGGCATCCGCGAATCCGCCCGGATCACCAACCTGCTGGTGCTGGTCAAGGTGGCCATCTGTGTCTTCGTGGTGGTCGCCGGGCTGTTCTTCGTCAAGGCCGCCAACCTCACCCCGTTCATCCCGTCGGCCGAGCCCGCCGGAAGCGGCGACGACGGCATCAAGCAACCGGTCACCCAGGCGCTGTTCGGGCTGGAGCCGTCGGTCTTTGGTTTCGTCGGGGTGCTCAGCGCCGCCGCCGTGGTCTTCTTCGCGTACACCGGGTTCGAGGCCGTGGCCAACCTCGGCGAGGAGACGCGCAAGCCCAAGCGGGATCTCACCCTGGGCCTGCTCGGCACGCTGCTGATCTCCACGGTGCTCTACGTCGGCGTGTCGCTCGTGGTGGTCGGGATGGTGCCGTACACCGAGATCGACAGGGGCGCCCCGATCGCGTCCGCCTTCGAGTCGGTCGGCGCGGGCTGGGCGGCAGTACTGGTCTCCATCGCCGCCGTCGCGGGCCTGACCAGCGTCATCCTGGTCGACCTGGTAGCCATGGGCCGGATCGGCTTCGCCATCGCCCGGGACGGGCTGATCCCACCCTCGATCGCGAAGGTGCACCCGCGTTGGGGCACCCCGTACCGGATCTCGGCGATCATGACGGTGGCGGTCGCGCTGCTGGCCGGCTTCCTGCCGCTGTCCGCGCTGGCCGACCTGGTCAGCATCGGCGCGCTCTGCGCCTTCGTGCTGGTGTCGGTGGCGGTGCCGATCCTGCGCCGCAGGCGGCCGGACCTGGAGCGGCCGTTCCGGGTGCCGTTCTCGCCGGTACTGCCGATCGTCTCGGCGCTGGCCTGCTTCTACCTGATGCTCAACCTGTCGGTGGAGACCTGGCTGCGGTTCCTGGCCTGGATGCTGCTCGGCGCGTTGATCTACTTCGGTTACGGCTACCGCCGCAACCGGTTGGCCCGACACGAGCCCGCAGTCGCCCCGGGTCCCCGTGAGCCGACCGCCGACAGCTGATCCGACGGAACGAGGAAGGGTCCCTTGCCGCTGCGAGGGGCCCTTTCCCTGTCGCTGGTACCCCTGGCGGCGGTGGCGCTGACGGTATGGTGCGCCCGTCACCTCGGGGAGGTTGCGGCGTGCGACACAGACTCAAGGACGTGGCCGAGCGAGCCGGCGTCTCCGTGAAGACCGTCTCCAACGTGGTGAACGGCCACGTCCATGTCCGACCGGACACCCGGGCACGGGTCGAGGAGGCGATCAGCGAACTCAACTACCGGCCCAACCTCTCCGCCCGGCACCTCCGCAAGGGGCGTACCGGCGTGATCGCGCTGGCCGTTCCGGAGCTGGACATCCCGTACTTCGCCGAGCTGGCCCGCTACGTGGTCACCGCCGCCGCCGAGCACGGCTGGACGGTGCTGATCGACCAGACCGGCGGTCGGCGGGAGCAGGAACGGGTGCTCGCCTCAGGCATCACCGGCCACCTGATCGACGGGCTCATCATCAGCCCGCTGGGGCTCACCGCGGCGGACCTGGCCGGCCTGGACGGCACCCCGATGGTGCTGCTCGGCGAGCGGATCGCAGACGGCCCGGCGGATCGTGTGGTGATCGACAACGTGGCGGCAGCCCGGGAGGTCACCGACCACCTGATCCGGTTGGGGCGTCGCCGGATCGCCGCCGTCGGCGCGCAGCGCACCGACGAGGGCGCCAGCGCCCGGCTGCGCCTGGCCGGTTACCGGGACGCGCTGCGCGCCGCCGGGCTCGACGACGACCAGGCCCTGGTGGCGTCCGCGCCGGCCTGGCACCGCGCGGACGGCGCGGCCGCGATGCGCGGCCTGCTCACCTCCGGAGTACGCCCCGACGCCGTCTTCTGTTTCAACGACACGCTGGCCCTCGGTGTCCTGCGCGCGCTGCACGAGGCCGGCCTGCGGGTGCCCGAGGACGTGGCGGTGGCCGGCTTCGACGACATCGAGGACGGCAGGTTCGCCATCCCGGCCCTGAGCACCGTCGCCCCGGACAAGGAGCAGATCGCCCGCCTGGCCGTCCAACTCCTCGCCGACCGCCTGACCGGCAACCCCACCCTCCCCACCCGGCAACTAACCGCCCCGTACCGCCTCCACCTCCGCGAATCCACCCGGACCGGGTCAGTCGAAGAAGCGGGCTAGGTGGGATTGGGGTGCCGGGTCGGCGTCCGGGGGGAGGGGGGTCAGGTCGGCGAAGATCGAGGCGCCGTCGCAGCCGGCGTGCAGCGGGTACCAGCGCGGGGTGCCCGGGGGCCGGAGCTGACAGATCCCCTTGAACGTCTGCACGTCCATCAGCCGCACGTGGGTCGGGTCGGCCACCGCGTTCACATGCCCCCACCAGGGGCTCATCACGTGCAGCACGCCGCCGGGGCGGAGCACCCGGTGACACTCGTCGACCAGCGGCAGGAAGTCGATCAGGTGCTCCAGGATGTGCACAGCGAAGAGGACGTCCACCGAGTTGTCGGCGAGCGGTAGTGAGCCGGACAGGTCCGCGACGGCGTCCACGCCGGGCGCCGGGTAGATGTCCAGCCCCAGGTTGCTCGACCACTGCTTGGTCGGCCCGCAACCGAGGTCCACGACCACCGGCGCCCGCCCGCCGATGCCGACCCGGCACCAGACGCCGTAGACCCCGGCGAGCCGCCCCACCAGGTCGCGCACCAGCCGCAGTTGGGCGGGCTCGGCCACCTCGCCGCTCAGATGGGCCACCCCCCGGTCGAAGCGCACCTCGACCGTCAGGTCCCGCAACCGCTCATCGTGGCGGACCTGGTCCGCCCATGCCTGGGCGAGGAATTCGTCGATCGCCCGCAGCCGGTCGGCCGAGGGTGGAGTCTGCGCCAAAGCGACCATTCGGGTCACCTCCCGCCGCGCGATACCCGCAATCGCGCCCGTTATGCCCCGCTCGTCCACATCGCTGCTCGCTCGGGCGAGGCCACTCACGCGCGTGTCGCGGGATGCGGGCCGGGGCCGCATCACCTCGCCGCTCACTGGGCGAGGCTGCCCACACGCGTGTCGCGAGATGCGAGCCGGGGCCGCAATCATCGTGATGCCACACCGGCATCACGATGTCTCCTTGGCATCATGCTCAACGCCGGCATCGGCTTCGCGCCGGCATCGGCTTCGCGCCGGCATCGGCTTCGCGCCGGCATCGGCTTCGCGCCGGCATCGGGCTTCGCGCCGGCATCGGGCTTCGCGCCGGCATCGGGCTTCGCGCCGGCACGGGCCGGGCCGCGTGTCAGCCGGAGATGGTGCGGCGTCCGCCGCGCATCCGCTGGCGAGGTGGCGGGTCGGCGGGCTTTGGCCGCTTGAGGTGATAGCGGTGCAGTTCGTGGTTGCCGGGCAGGGACGGGTCCTCGCTCATCGCGACCAACTCCCAGCCCTGGTCGCCGGCCCGGTTCAGGTGGGCCAGCGAGGTGTCGCCGTAGGGCGTCACGTCGACCATCGAGCCGTCCGGGCCGTACCAGACGAAGACGACCTCCCAGCCGAGGTCGTTGGTCGCGGCCTGGCGGCGGCGGACCAGCAGGGCGTACTCCCACTTGAGCATGGCGTCATTCTCACCCCGCGCCGGCCCGCCGGCACGGATCAATCCTCGGCGATCCGCCCGCCGTCGACCCGCAGTCGCCGGTTGGTCTCGATGGCGGCCAGCATCCGCCGGTCGTGGGTGACCAGCAGCAGCGTTCCGGGATAGCTGGCCAGCGCCGATTCGAGCTGCTCGATGGCGGGCAGGTCCAGGTGGTTGGTGGGCTCGTCCAGCACCAGCAGGTTGACCCCACGGCCCTGCAGCAGGGCCAGCGCCGCCCGGGTCCGCTCACCGGGCGAGAGGGTAGCCGCGGGTCGGGGCACGTGCGCCGCGCGCAGCCCGAACTTCGCCAGCAGGGTCCGCGCGTCGGCCGGCGACAGATGGGGTACGGCCGCGTGGAACGCGTCGATCAGTGGCGCGTCGCCGAGGAACAACCCACGGGCCTGGTCCACCTCGCCCACCACCACGCCGGGCCCGAGCGAGGCGGTGCCCTCGTCCAGCGGCAACCGCCCCAGCAGCGCGGCCAGCAGGGTGGACTTGCCCGAGCCGTTGGCCCCGGTCACCGCGACCCGGTCCGCCCAGTCGATCTGGAGGTCCACCGGGCCGAGGGTGAAGCCACCCCGGCGTACCACCGCTGCGCGCAGCGTGGCCACGACGGCGCCGGCGCGGGGCGCGGCGGCGATCTCCATCCGCAGCTCCCACTCCTTGCGGGGCTCCTCGACCACGTCGAGCCGTTCGATCAGCCGTTCGGTCTGCTTGGCCTTGGCGGCCTGCTTCTCGCTCGACTCGCTGCGGAACTTACGGCCGATCTTGTCGTTGTCGGTGGCCTTGCGGCGGGCGTTCTTCACGCCCTTCTCCATCCAGCCACGCTGGGTGCGGGCCCGAGCCTCCAGGCCGGCCTTCGTGTCGGCGTACTCCTCGAAGTCCGCGCGGGCGTGCCGACGGGCCACCTCGCGCTCCTCCAGGTAGGCCGCGTAACCACCGCCGTAGTGATTGACCTGCTGCTGCGGCAGGTCCAGCTCCAGTACCCGGGTCACCGTGCGGGTAAGGAACTCCCGGTCGTGGCTGACCAGCACCGTGCCGGCCCGCAGCCCGGTGACGAACTCCTCCAGCCGTTCCAACCCGGCCAGGTCCAGGTCGTTCGTCGGCTCGTCGAGCAGGAACACGTCGTACCGGCTGAGCAGTAGCGACGCCAGCCCGGCGCGAGCCGCCTGGCCGCCGGAGAGCCCGGTCATCGGGTGGTCCAGGTCGACGGCGAGCCCCAGGTCGGCGCTCACCTGCTCGGCGCGTTCGTCCAGGTCCGCGCCGCCCAGGGCGAGCCAGCGCTCCAACGCGTCGCCGTACGCGTCGTCCGCGCCCGCCGCCCCGGCGGTCAGCGCCTCGGTCGCCGCGTCCAGTGCCGCCTGCGCGCCGGTCACCCCGGTCCGGCGGGCCAGGAAGTCGCGGACCGTCTCGCCCGGCCGCCGCTCCGGCTCCTGTGGCAGGTGTCCGACGCTCGCGGTGGGTGGGCTGAGCCGCACGCTGCCGGCCTCGACCGGCAACAACCCGGCGAGGGTACGCAGCAGCGTCGACTTGCCGGCCCCGTTCGGCCCGACCAGCCCCACCACGTCGCCGGGGGCGACCACCAGGTCCAATCCGGCGAAGAGTTGGCGGTCGCCGTGCCCGGCGGCCAGGTCCTTGACGATCATCGTGGCGCTCATCAGGACGGCAGCCTATCCGGCCGCCCGCATGCCAACCGCCGGCAGCGGGCAGACTCAACGACGTGGTGACCACACTGGCGATCGACTGCGGCGGCGGGGGCATCAAGGCGTCCGTGCTCGACGAGGCGGGAACGATGCGGGCCCGGCCGTTGCGGGTGCCCACTCCGTACCCTCTGCCGCCCGCGTTGTTTGTCCGGACCCTGCTGGATCTGGGCGGGCGCCTGCCGACGGCGGACCGGCTCACGGTCGGCGTACCCGGGATGATCCGGCACGGCGTGGTGGTGAGCACCCCGCACTACGTCACCCGCAACGGCCCCCGCACCCGGATCGACCCGGACCTGCTCGCCGAGTGGTCCGGCTGGGACGCGCGGGGGGCGCTTGCCGACGCGTTCGGGGTGCCGGCGCTGGTGCTCAACGACGCCGAGGTGCACGGCGCCGGGGTGGTCGCCGGCACCGGTTGCGAGCTGGTGCTGACCCTGGGAACGGGGCTGGGCAGCGCGCTCTTCGACGGTGGGGTGCTCGCACCGCACCTGGAGCTGTCGCACGCGCCGGTGCGCTGGGGCACCACCTACGACACGTACGTCGGCGAGCCGGAACGTCGACGGCTCGGCGACGCCTTCTGGTCCCGGCGGATCCGGCAGGTGGTGGACGGGCTCCGCCCGGTGTTCCGCTGGGACCGGCTCTACCTGGGCGGGGGCAACTCCCGACTGATCCGGCCCGAGCAGCTGGCCCGGATGGGCGACGACGTGGTGGTGGTGCCGAACACCGCCGGGATCGTCGGCGGCGTCCGCGCCTGGGAGCTCTCCGCCGGACGCCGGGACGCCCGCACCTGACCCTTCGGCGGCACTGGGCGGCCGGAACTGGCCCGATCTCGACCCCGGGAACAGTCGCCAAACTTCCAGTGTTGTGCCAGCGTCGGAACAGGTGACGGTGCGACCCGAGGAGGTGGCAGATGGATCTTCTGGCGGACTACCGGCGGGCGACCATGTTCTTCGAAACCGGTGACCCCAGCGGGGCAGCCCGACTGCTGGAGCCGATCATCGACGCCGAACCCGGCAACGCGGCGGTTCGGCAGTTGCTGGCCCGGGCGTACTTCCAGTCGGCCCAGCTCACTCGGGCCGAGGAGCACCTGCGCGAGCTTATCGAGCGGGACCCCAGCGACCACTACGCACACCACGTGCTCGGTCGGACGCTGGAACGGCTCAACCGGCACAACGACGCGCTGCGGCACCTGCGCATCGCCGCCGCGATGTACGCGGCCAACGACGACTACCGGACCGCGCTGGAGCGGGTGGAGACCCGCCTGGGCGGCAGGCGCTGAGCCTGACCCGGTGACGAGTGCGGGGGCGGTCCCACGGGGCCGCCCCTTCGTCGTCGGACGACCCGGCGGACGTGCCTAGGATGGCGGACATGGGACCTGACCGGCCGGGGGCTGCGGCATGAAGCTCAAGCTGGACCTGCACGAGATCTTCAACAAGGGCCACGACATCGACCGCGCCCTGCGCGGGATCATGGACGAGGCGGTGGCGAAGAAGGCCACCCTCGTCGAGATCATCCCGGGTAAGGGGTCCGGCCAGCTCAAGAAGCGGGTGCTGCGGTTCCTCGACCAGAAGGATGTCAAGCAGCTCTACCACCGGGTGGAGAAGGACTCGAAGAACTTCGGCCGCCTCTTCGTCCACTTCCGCTGGAAGTAAGACCACGGCCAACGGAAGCACTGCGGACAGGCTGCCCAGCCCGGCCGACGAGCTGGCACTACACACGTCAGGCCCCGACCTCAGCGACCATCGTGTCCGCGTCCTCGAACGACTCGACCGTGCGGAATCCTTCAGCGGCGGTCAGGTATCGGAACCAGGCTGCGCCGACTGACCGCTCAGCTTGGCCGACCGCAACCAGGCCAAAGTCGGTTGGCCGCATCCACCCGATCAGCCGAGGTTGCTGCGCGGACGCCGAGGTCAGTCACCGCCGAAGCCTCGCACACGACTCGGACCAGGTCAGCCCTGTGGGCGCTGCGCCCAGAAGAGGCTGTGCCCGCTGCTGCCCTCCGGGACGAAATCCTCGGCGCTGATCGTCAGCCCCGCCTGCTGCAGCCAGGCGCGGTAACTGGAGGCGTCGGCGTGGCTCCACCACATGGTGGCGGGGCCATCGAGCCAGTTGTCCTCGGTGCCTGTCCAGGCGGTGTTGCCGACGGTGGTGAGCAGCCAGCCGCCGGGGCGTAACCAGGTGGCGATGCTCTTGATGAGCTGCGGCTGGTCGGCCAGGGGCATATGGATGAGGGCGTAGAGGCAAACCACGGCATCGAAGGAGGCCGGCGGCAGGTCGAGCCGGGTGGCGTCCGAGTGGAGAAAGGTGCCGTTTGGCACCAGGCGGCGTGCCCGCTCGATCTGCACGTCGCTGACGTCAACGCCGGTCACGCGGTGTCCCGCGTTGGCGAGGAAGCGGGCGACCGGCACCCCGCAGCCGCACCCGAGGTCGAGGACCCCTGCTGAGGCAGGTAGGCGCTGGTGTAAGTCGGCCAGCCAGGGACCGTACTGGCCGTCGTCGGCGTCGTCCGATCGATAGTGGTAGGAGAGCGTGTCGTACCCCCGTCGTACCAATTCACGCTCGTCGTTCCTGCTCATTCCGGGAACCCTACGAGGCTCGGTGTCGCCTGCCAGCGGTAGAGGTCGCACAGCAGGCAAATCTCGGCGCAGTGGTGGATCAGTTCCCTGCTGAGGTAGGTAGACTGTCTCGAAGTAAGATTGAATCTAGCTTCGGGAGGGTCGATGTTCATCGGCCGCCGGACGGAACTCGACCTGCTCGGCAAGCAGCTTGATCATGTGAAGCGCACCGGTCAGGGCCGTTCCGTCGCCATCCGTGGTCGCCGCCAGGTGGGCAAGTCGCGGCTGGTGCAGGAGTTGTGCGACAGGGTCGACCTGCCGTACTGCTTCTACACTGCGGTCAAGGGCGCATCGAGCATCGAAGCGGTCGGCTACTTTCTCGGTGCCCTGCGCGACTCGTCGCTGCTCACCTCCAGCGGTCGTGACCTGCTGCCGTCCCAGCCACCGGCCGGTGGCTGGGGAGACATGCTGCGGGTCCTGGCGGGCGTCCTGCCCGATACGCCGAGTGTGGTCGTCCTGGACGAACTGCCCTGGATCTCCGAGCAGGACACGACGTTCGACGGGCACCTTCAGGTCGCCTGGGACCGGCTCATCTCCGGCAAGCCGGTGCTACTGCTGCTGCTCGGCAGTGATCTGCACATGATGCAGCGGTTCACCGAGTACGACCGCCCGTTCTACGGCAGGGCCACGAACATGGTCCTCGGCCCGTTCAATCCCGCCGAAACCGCCGCGGTGACCGGGTTGAGCGGCGCGGACGCGATCGATGCGCACCTGATCACCGGCGGGTTGCCCGGTGTGGCTCTGGAGTGGTCCCCGGGTACGCCCCCCGCCGATTTCCTGGGTCAGGAGATCTCCAACAAGACGTCGGCGTTGTTCACCGTCCCCGAGCAGTCTCTGGCGTCGGAGTTTCCCGCCCCGGACACTGCCCGACGCATCCTGGAAGCGGTCGGTGGGGCAGGTAGCCGTACGTTCAGCAACATCGCCGCTGCCGCCGGGGACCGCGGCGGCCCGGTCAGCTCCGGCACCCTGTCCCCGCTGCTGCACCGGCTCGTCGAGGAGAAACAGGTCCTCGCCGTCGACAAGCCGCTGTCCACCAAGCCCAGCAAGCTGGCCCAGTACCGGATCGCCGACAGCAATCTGCGCCTGTATCTCGCCATTCTTCGGGATGTGCACCAACTGGTGCTGCGCGACCGGTCAGCGGCCGCCCGCGCCATCCTCGACAGTCGGTGGTCATCCTGGCGGGGCAACGCCGTCGAGCCGCTCATCCGCGATGCGCTCGCCATCAGCGCCGGGGCCGGCGGTTTGCCCTGGACCGACACCTGGGAAGTCGGCGGCTGGTGGAATCGGCAGTCCAACCCGGAAATCGATCTTGTCGGCGCGGACCGCGCCCCGATCGCCTCCCGCATCGCGTTCGCCGGCTCGATCAAGTGGCAGGACGGCCCCTTCGACCGACGTCATCTCGACGAACTGCGCCGCGATGCCCCGCTGATCCCGGGTTTTCAGCCCGGGGTCAGCGGCCTGGTCGTCGTCAGCCGCTCCGGAGTCGACCTCCCGGCCGAGGCCGTGCACCTGGTGTGGGGGCCGAACGACGTCCTCCAGGCGTGGTCGGCCTGACGCTGTCCAACGGTGGATCGGCACAGGCGGCCGGGGAACGGGCAGGCTGCACCTCGTCTGACCCCGGCACTACAGCAACGGGGGTCAGAGGCTGGCGGTGAGGAGTGCGCAGGCGAGCAGCGGCAGCGCGGAGAGGGTGCCCACCAGGGCTGACGAGCGGATCCGGGCACGGGAGAGGAGCACCGCGAGCGTCGCCAGGCTGACCAACAGCGCGAGGAACGCCGCCGGCAGGGCCACGTAGAGCCCGAAGAGCAGCGCCCTCGACCGTTCGGAGTCGCACGCCTCGCCGCAGTTCGCCGGGACCGAACCGGAGAGCGTGCTGAGGAACAGACCGAACGACACGACGGCGGCCACGTACCAGCCGGCCAGCACCAGGAACGAGGAGCGCGCGTCGGCGAGGTCGGTGCGGGGCGGAGCCAGCGTCATGAGCGAAGTATCCGCTGTTGTGAGCGGGCGAGCAGCCTGGGCCAGGCGCGCCGCACCGTCCAGCCGCGCCGTCCAGCCGCACTGCCTCGTTGCTGCGGCCGCTATTCCCTTTTGCCCGATGGGCCCTTCGTCGCGGGACGGCCGTTCAATTCAGGCTGCGTTATGCTCCGGCGGTCCAAAAACGAGGATCCACGGGGGTCTGGTTTGTTCAGGTGGAATAAGGTTGCCCGGCGAATAGCTGCGGCCACTTTTGTCTGTTTTGTTGGTTCTATCGTTCCTGTCGCGACGGTGCCCGCGCAGGCGTCAGCCGCGGCGCTGCCGCAGTTGAAGGCGGCGATCCCGGCCCAAAGTCTCATCCGGGCAGGCCTGTCATCCACGCTGTACCACCTCGACATTCAGCTTGGGCTGGACAAGCGCCAGGCTACGGAGGTGACGACCAGGTCGGACATCAGCGAAATCAAAGACAAGATGATGTTTTCGTTCGACGACGAGGGTTGCGAACGCGTCGGCGATGTCGTTACGTGCCGGGAGTACGCACGGTTCGGGTTGGGTGCCAGCCAGACGGCGAGCGCATTCGGGTACGCCTCACCGCAAGGCTCGACTCTGCCCAGCGGCGTTGTCGGCACCGTCCGGACGACCGTCGAGGTCAAGGGTTACGCGCCGGCGAATGTGCAGACCGAGATCATCGCGGTTGACCAGTTGACGGTAGGGCGCGTTGTCATGCCGACCCTGACCGCTGCGCCGGGTGACACGGTTACCGCCCGCTTCGGGTTCAAGGTTTCCGGCACGGTGCCGGCGCGCGGCGTGGTCCTCGACTTCAGGGGCGGCGGTCCGCCACGTGGTGTGCAGGACCTGAGCTCAGGCCTGTGGCCGGCTGAGGCGGTGGACCGGTTCTCCAACTGCTCCTACAACGGCGTCGAGTTGCTCTGGTGCCGTTTCGACCAGGAATTTGCGCCGGGTCGGACGTTCGTGGTCCCCGTTCGGGTGAAGGTCAGGGCGGATTCCGGTAAGAAGGTGAGCCTGCTCGCGGGCATCCAGCCGTCGTCGGTCCGCCTGCCGAAGATCGAGGCGGTTCGTGCCGTGGCGCCAACGGAGCTGGGCGTGCCGGGCGGTGGCCCCAAGCTCGTTGTTGATAACGCGCCCGCTGTCACCGAGGCCGCTCCCCACTTGTTCGAGGCATCGGCTGAGCAGACCATCCAGACCGACAGCAAGCTCGCCTCCGACTACGAGAAGGTGAAGCTGTTCGCCAGTACGGTCTATTACCAGAAGACGGGCGACGTGGCGCCGCTGGAAGTGGGATTCGACAACGGTGGCGAAGCGCTCAGCCGTGACCCGTTGCTGCTTGTCCAAATCCCCTTCCGCACCAAGGCGGTAGCGGTTCCGGACTCGTGCTTTGACATAATTCCGCATATGGACTATGTCGAGCCCGCGCTGACAAATCCGGCACCGCTGGGCCGCGAACAGTATCTGTGCGGCTGGCGTGGGGTCGTCGGCAATGGTCAGCGGCTGAGCCTGAAGTTCTCCCTGCGCGTGGAGGAGGACAATGCGTACGGGGGCGAAGTGCGGCGCTATCCGTTCGACTTTTCGGAAAAGTCGAACGTGACGATCAACGTTGTCAAGGGGACGCCGCCCACCCCGTCGCCCTCGGCGTCTGCCACGCCCAGCCCAGGGCCGAGCGGATCGCCACCGGCCACCGCCACTCCGACCCCGAGCGGGTCGGCGTCGGTCCCGGGGGCGGCATCGCCGTCATCGCCCGCGTCGGGTGGCGGTGGCGGCCTGCCCCTGACCGGTCTGCCCCTGGTCACGTTCGGTGCCGTCGGCGTGGGGATGCTGGTGGTCGGGTTCCTCCTGCTGCACTACGGCCGGCGTAAGCGGCTGACCATCCGCAGCGAGTAGGGGCGGACGCGCCAGGAGTCAGGTTCGACCAGCTCTGCTGAGTGACACGGCGGGGGACCGGAGACGGTCCCCCGCCGCCGTCGTCGTTCTAGAACTGGTAGGTGCGGGCGACCGCCAGCATTTCCGAGCTGTGCGACCCGACGACGCCGACGGCCGGCGGCCGGGGCCGGAAGCCGGGCAGCGCGTCCAAGCCGTCGCTGGCGTCCATCGCCCGCAGCGCCACCTGCCCGGCGATCGGCCGCACCGCCAACGTGACCTCGATGCCCTCGGCCGGCGGGGCGTGGAACACCAGCCCGAAGCCCCACTTGCCGTCCCGGGGCTCCACCGGCACCGACCGCCCCGCCACCTCGGCGCGCAGCACCGTGGCGGTCGACGTGTCGACGTGCAGTGTGGCGATCCGGGCGACCCGCTGCGGGGTGAGCCGCAGCCGCAGGGTGCGTACGTTACCGGCGGCGGCGTCGGTCAGCACCAACTCCAGCTTCGGCGCCGGCAGGTTCGCCGCCTGCGCCGGGCCGGCCCGCAGCTCAGCGTCGCCGAGCCCGGGGAAGTCGTCGCCGATGTCGGTCACCCCGTCCACGTAACCGTCGGTCCACGGCTGCGGGTCGCTCTCGTGGCTGAGCCAACGGGCCTGGCCGGTGCCGGCGTCCATGGCGTACATCAGGTGGGTCGGCACCGGGTGGGCGGCGTCGAAGCGGTCGACGGCCAGCCCGACCCCGGCGAGCACCACCGCCGCCACGGCGGCCGCGCCGGCCGGCAGCACCGCGAGCCGCCGGGCCCGCAGCGCGAGCATCCCGCGCTGGCCGCCGGCCTGCGGGTGCAGCAGGTCGACCACCGGCAGGGCGACCAGGCCGAGCAGCACCGCCACCAGCGCGGCCACCCCGCCCATCGCCATCCCCAGCGCGGGGAAGAGCAGCACCACGGTGGGCAGCAGGATGACCACGCCGACGGCCGCGGCGGCCGTCACCGCCACCACCGGCCACGGCCCGGTCTGCCGGGTACGCAGCGCGACCAGCCCGCCGACGGCGCCGGCCAGCGCCGGCAGTGTGGTGAGGTACGCCCCACCCGGCACCGCCACGGCGAGCAGCACCCCGAGCACTGCCAGCCAGGCCAGTCCGCCGACGGCGAGCGCGGCCGGGCCGATCCGGCGGCGGGTCAGCGCGTACCAGGCGAACAGGATGGCGGCGGCGAGCGCCACAACGGCCAGCCGGTACCAGATCGGCCGGTACGGGTCGAGCAGCTCCGCGTACCCCGGTCGGATCGTGGTGATCGCCAGCCAGAGCAGTTGGGCGGCGACCGGCGCGGCGATGATCGGCACCAGGGCCAGCGCGAAGCCGGCGGCCAGCCGGCCGGTGCTGGCCCGGCCGCTGCGGCGGGTCAGCCAGGCCAGGGCGGCCACCGCGACCAGCGCGAGCACTGCCGACGGCAGGGTGAGCGTGCCCGGGTAGCGGACCAGCCCACCGGGGACGGGGAAGTAGGTGGCGTCGTGCCCGGAGCGCAGGTCGGTCAGGTCGACGCCGCCGAACTCCCGGGCCAGGCCCAACGCGTTGTCCCCGTGCTGCTGGAGGCTGCCCCGGTCCAGGGCGGCCGGAGTGTCCAACGGCGTGTGGTAGATCGCCCCGCCGTCGATGTACGCCGAGTTCAGCCCGACGAACTTCTGATCGAGGAAGGCGGTGAAGTCGGTGTCGTTGGGCAGCGCACGGTAGATCTCCACAGCGAACGAGGTGCCGACCGGGTGCGGTGCGGCCCGGCCGAAGATGTCCACCAGCTTCGCGTTGTTCCGGGACGTCTCGAACATGATCACCGGCCCGGTGGAGCCCCGCGCCTCCAGGTTGAGCACCACCCCACCGTCGGCGGCGAGCGGATGACTGGCGGCGAACGCGGCGGCCCCGCAGAGGCACGCCTCCTCGGCGTCGGTCAGCACGAAGACGATGTCGTTGCGGGGCCGGGGGCCGGTGGTCAGCGCGCGGGCCACCTCCAGGATGGCCGACGTGCCGGCCGCATCGTCGTTGCCACCCGGCCCGGTCTGCACCGAGTCGTAGTGGGCGACCAGGAAGACCCGACCGGTCGAGTCGGTACCGGGCAGCCGGGCCACCACGTTGCGGACCCGGGCGACCGTCGCGCCGCCCGCCGCGCCGCTGAGCTGACCGGCCTCCGGCGCCACCGTGTCCTGTACCTCGGTCTCCAGGCCCAGCCCGCGCAGCTGCTGCTCAAGGTGCGCCCGGACCTGCTCGTTGGCGGAGCTGCCGGCGACGTGGGACCGGGCGGCGATCACCTGGACGTCCTCGTACGCCCGGTCGGCGCTGAACGCGTCGGCCGGTGCGTCGGTCGGCCGGGGGGTCGGGGTGCGCAGGTCGAGCAGACTGCCGGCGCCGAGCGCGGTCAGCGCGACGAGCGCCGCCGCGGCGGCCACGAGCCGCCGGCGTGGCCGGGTCAGCGCGCGGTCGGCAGGGGGTACGCCCGGAATGGGACGGGGCCGCGTGCCCGTCTCGGCCGGCGTGGTGGATGCGCCCACGGGGACTCCTCGGGGATGGTGGGGCCTGGGGTGGGATCATCCTGCCCGTCGACGGCCGCGGATGGGACGGCCGGTCGCCCGACGTCCACCAACCGCCCGGTTTGTCACGGGGCGGGCAGTGATGCGGCCCATCCCCGCCCGCGCCGCAGGCGTCGTGTTGTGTGCGACCGTTGTCTAATACAGGATCAGCAGGGCACTCGGAAGGAGCCCGACATCACCAGCGAACTCCCGCGTCTCGCGGCGGTGACCCGGCCGCACCGGGGGGCCGGCTTGGCCGGTTCCCCAGTTGTGCCGTACCCGCACGGTGGCCTGGCGCGGCACGCCAACCTGCCGCCGGGTGAGCGGTTGCGGGTGCTGCTGGTGGAGGACGACGAAGGCGACGCCTTCCTGGTCGGTGAGCTGCTCGCCGAGACGAACTCGATGATCGACCTGCTGGTCGCCACCAGCCTCCGGGAGGCCCGGCAGCGGATCGGCGACGTCGACTGCGTCCTGCTCGACCTGGGCCTGCCGGACGCACAGGGCCTGGACGGGTTGCGCCAGCTGCTGGAGATGTCCAGTGGCGCCGCTGTCTGCGTGCTGACCGGCCGCACCGACGAGCACCTGGGCGTGGTGGCGGTCGCCGAGGGCGCACAGGACTACCTGGTCAAGGGCCAGGTCGACGGGGTGCTGCTGACCCGGGCGCTGCGCTACGCCGTGGAGCGTAAGCGCGCCGACGAGAACGCCCGCCGCCTGCGCGAGGTCGAGCTGCGCCAGGCCGAGTCGGCCCGCCTCGAACGTGGCCTGCTGCCCCAGCCGCTGATGACCACCGACCAGGTGGCGGTGCACACCTTCTACCGGCCAGGTCGGCACGCCGCGTTGATCGGCGGGGACTTCTTCGACGTGGTGCAGACGCACCCGGACCGCCTCGACCTGATCGTCGGCGACGTCTGCGGGCACGGGGTGGACGAGGCCGCGCTCGGGGTCGAGCTGCGGGTGGCCTGGCGGGCCCTGGTGCTCGCCCGGGTGCCGGACGACGAGGTGCTGCCCGCCCTGGAGCAGGTGCTGATGAGTGAGCGCCGCCTCCAGGAGATCTTCGCGACGGTGGCCACCGTCAGACTGGATCTGGACGCCAACCGGGCTACCGTCCGACTGGCCGGGCACCCGCCACCGCTGCTGCTCTCCGGCGGTCGGGTCGCCCCGGTGCCCGCCCCCGGCGGCCGGCTGCTGGGCGTACGACCCCGCCGGCCGACCGCCTACGACCTGGAGTTCGACACCGATGACTGGTCTCTGCTGATGTACACCGACGGCCTGATCGAGGGGCGGGTGGATGCCGGCGACGAACGGCTCGACGTGCCCGGCCTCAGCGGGTTGCTGGGCGAGCCAGCCAGCCGCTCGGTGTCGCTGCCCGAGTTGCCGGCCTGGCTGGTCGGCCGGGCCGAGCAGCTCAACGGTGGCCCGCTCGCCGACGACGTGGCCATGCTGCTGGTCAGCCGGGGTGGTGGCCGGTGAAGCCGGTTGTCGGCGGCTGGAGTCTGCGCCGCCGGGTGATCACCCTGCTCACCGTGGTGGGCCTGTTGCTGATCGGCCTGGCCGGCGCGGAGGCGGCGGTGGCCGCCCGCAACCGCACCCAGATCGACGCCGTGCTGAACCAGACCGGTCCGTTGCGGGTGCAGTCGCAGGAGCTGCTCAACGCGCTCCTCGACCAGGAGACGGCGATCCGGGGGTACGCGGTCAGCGGCGACCCGGCCGACCTGACCCCCTACGAGGAAGGGCTGGATCAGGAGAAGAGCGTGGTCGCCTCGATGCGGACGCTGCTCGACGACTATCCACAGATCGGCCACGAGCTGCGGATGGTCGAGGAGCAGACGGCGCAGTGGCGGCAGTCGGTGGCGGAGCCGGTGATCACCACCACCGAGCAGAGCGGCACCCGCGCCGGCCAGGCGTTGGTCACCGAACAGGCCCGGCAGCAGTTCGACCAGGTGCGGTCGGCGGTGAACGACCTCCAGGAGGAGATCCTGACCGCCCGCGAGCAGGCCGCCGCCAACGTGCGCACCAGCAGCAACGTGCTGGTCGTCCTCCTGATCGTGGCCGCGCTGGTGGTGGTCGTGGCCGGGGCGCTGCTGGTGCTCTCCCTGGACCGCATGGTCATCCGGCCCCTGATCGGGCTGGCCGACCAGGTCCGCGAGGTCGCCGAGGGTGACTACCAGCACGGCATCGCCACCACCGGCCCGCCGGAGTTCGTCCGGCTCGGCGAGGACGTCGACGCGATGCGGCAGAAGATCGCCGCCGACCTGGCCGAGGTCCGGGCCGCCCGCGAGCGCATCGAGTGGGTCAACAGCCAGCTCCAGAAGCAGGCCGAGGAGCTGACCCGGTCCAACCGTGACCTGGAGCAGTTCGCGTACGTGGCGTCCCATGATCTGCAGGAGCCGTTGCGCAAGGTCGCCAGCTTCTGCCAGCTGCTCCAGCGCCGGTACGCCGGGCAGCTCGACGAGCGGGCCGACCAGTACATCGCCTTCGCGGTGGACGGCGCGCAGCGGATGCAGCGCCTGATCAACGACCTGCTCGCGTTCTCCCGGATCGGGCGACTCACCACCGGCTTCGTCGAGGTCGACCTCAACAAGGTGATGGGCGACGTGGCCGGCCAGACCGAGGCCGCCCGGCAGTACGCCGACGCCGAGCTGACCTGGTCCGAGCTGCCGGTGATCTCGGGTGAGGAACCGCTGCTCACCAACCTGCTGGCCAACCTGGTCAGCAACTCGATCAAGTTCCGCCGCCCGGACGTGCCGTCGAAGGTGCACATCTCGGCCCGGTTGGTGGGAGCCGAGTGGGAGATCACCTGTCAGGACAACGGCATCGGGATCGAGCCGGAGTTCGCCGACAAGATCTTCGTGATCTTCCAGCGGCTGCACTCGAAGGACGCGTACCCGGGCACCGGCATCGGGTTGGCGATCGTCAAGAAGATCGTCGAGTACCACGGCGGTCGGGTCTGGGTGGACACCGACGTGCCGGAGGGCACCGCGATCCGGTTCACCCTGCCGGCACTCCCCGAGGACGTCGAGGCGGCCGCCGCAGCCGATGCCGCGGCGCAGCCGAACGCCCTGACCGTGGGCGACTCGACGGCCTCGACCGAGGCTCCGGCAGCGCCGACGGAGCAGGCGGGCGAGGCGGACCAGCCGGACCGGGCCGACGAGGCGACGGAAAGCGGTAGAACGGGTGACATGAGGGAGACGGTGGGATGACCGCGCCGGCGGATGGCAAGAGCCCGATCGAGGTCCTGCTCGTGGAGGACGACCCGGGTGACGTGCTGATGACCCAGGAGGCGTTCGAGGAACACAAGCTGCGCAACCGGCTGACCGTCGTCTCCGACGGGGCCGAGGCGCTCGCCTACCTGCGGCAGGAAGGCCAGTACGCCGACGCTGTGGCGCCCGACCTGATCCTGCTCGACCTCAACCTGCCCCGGCGCGACGGCCGGGAGGTGCTGGAGGAGATCAAGAAGGACGAGACCCTGCGGCGGATCCCGGTGGTGGTGCTCACCACCTCACAGGCCGACGAGGACATCCTGCGCAGCTACCAGCTGCACGCCAACGCCTACGTGACCAAGCCGGTGGACTTCGAGCGCTTCATCTCGGTGGTCCGTCAGATCGACGAGTTCTTCGTCAGCGTGGTCAAGCTGCCGCCGCGTGGCTGACACCCTGCTGGACGACGTCGGCGACCTGCTCTGGGAGGCCGCCGACCAGGTCGTGCTGCCCCTGTTCCGCAAGCTCGACGACGACGACGTGTCGGAGAAGGCGCCCGGCGAGGTGGTCACCGTCGCCGACCGCCGGGCCGAGGAGCTGCTCTCGGCGGGGTTGCGGCGACTGCGGCCGGGCTCGATGGTGGTCGGAGAGGAGGGCGTCGCCGACGACCCGGGGTTGCTGCGGCACCTGCGCGACGGCGGGGACGTCTGGCTGGTCGACCCGGTCGACGGTACTGCCAACTTCGCCGCCGGTCGCCGCCCGTTCGCCCTGATGGTGTCGTTACTGAGCGACGGTCGGCCGACCGCCGGTTGGATCCTCGACCCGCTCGCCGACACGCTCGCCGCAGGGTGGGCGGACGAGGGCACCCTGCTCAACGGTCGGCCCGTCGACAGCACGGTGCCGCCGCTCGGCGAGCTGCGCGGGGCGGCGATGACCAAATTCCTGCCGCCGGAGACCCGCGACCGGGTCCGCGCGGGCGGTCAGCGGCTCGGTGAGCTGCTGCCCGGCCTGCACTGCGCCGGTCGGGAGTACCTGGACATCCTCACCGGCGAGCAGCAGTTCGTCCTCTTCTGGCGCACCCTGCCCTGGGATCACGCCCCGGGCACCCTGCTGGTCCGGGCCGCCGGGGGTGTCGCCCGCCGGTTCGACGGCGTCGACTACCACCCCGCCGACGACGGCCGCGGTCTGCTGGTGGCGGCCAACGAGCAGGTCTGGGCCGAGGTGCACGACGCGCTGCTCACCACCTGATCGGCGCGCTGCGCGACCGCGTTGGGACGCTGCGTCGACATCGGGACAGCCCGAGGGTCAGGGGGCTGGTCACCGGCCCGCAGTCCGGTATCGTGACCGGCGGTCTCCGCCAGCAGGCCGCCGACCGGCGTCGCCGTGCAGTGTCAATCGGGGGCCGGCGGTCTACGGAAGGACGCTTTCGTGCCCAGGACCAGGCTCAGCCCGCGGCTCGGTCGCCGCGCTCTGTTCGCCCTGCTCGCCGCCGTCGCGCTGGTGCTCGGCGGTGCCGTTGCGCCCGCGTACGCGGAGCCGGGTGAGGGTGGCAGCAAGAAGCTGCAGGACGCGCTGGAGCTGACCGCCCGGGGGCACATCGAGGCGAAGGCCAAACTGGACAATTCCAAGCGTCGCCAGACGGCGCTGAACGGCGAGCTGACGACGCTGGAGGGTCGGCTGGTCGGGCTCAGCGCGCAGGTGGGTGAGGTGGCCGCCCAGTCGTACCGGGTGGGTCGGCTGAGCGCGGTCTCGATGCTGCTCAACACCGCCACGCCGGAGGCGTTCCTGCAACGCGCCGGTGACCTCGACCTGATGGCCCAGCGGGACAGCAAGCGGCTGCGTGACCTCACCGAGGCCCGGCAGCAGGCGCAGCAGGCCAAGGTCGCCATCGACGCCGAGGTCCGCGAGCAGCAGAAGCAGCTCGCGGTGATGGCGAAGAAGAAGAAGGAAGCCGAGGAAGCGCTGGCCGAGGTCAGCTCCGGCGGCAGCAACGGTTTCAGCGGTGGCAGCTCCGCCTCGGCGAAGCCCGCGCCGCGCAACTCCGACGGGTCCTGGCCGTCGGAGTCCTGCTCGGTGAAGGACCCGACCACCTCCGGGTGCATCACTCCGCGCACCCTCAACGCGCTCAAGCAGACCCAGGCGGCCGGCTACAAGCGGCACGTCTCCTGCAAGCGCAGCGGCGGCAGCGGCGAGCACCCGAAGGGCAGGGCCTGCGACTTCTCGGCCGCCACGAACGGCTTCGAGGACAAGAACGCGACCGGCGGCGACAAGGCGTACGGGGACAGCCTGGCCGCCTGGCACGTGCGCAACGCCGACCGGCTGGGCGTGCTCTACGTGATCTGGTATCGGCAGATCTGGCATCCCGGCACCGGGTGGCGCTCGTACAGTGGTAGCGGCTCACCGGCGGCGTCCCACACGAACCATGTTCATCTCTCGATGTACTGACCCGAAGCACCAGCTTCGCTGCGTACCATCGCGACGATGAGCTCCCCACCGTCCGACGTAGCGGCCCTGCCAGCGCACCCGGCCCCGCCCGTGCCGACAACCGGCCGGGCGCTGCCCAACGGCCTGGCCGCCTTCCTGGTGTTCTTCTCCAGCGGTGCCGTGCTGGTGCTGGAGACCGTCGCGCTGCGCCTGGTCGGCCCGTACGTCGGGGTGACCCTTCAGGTGACCAGCTCGGTGATCGGCATCGCGTTGGCCGCGATCGCGTACGGAGCGTGGTCCGGCGGTTGGCTCGCCGACCGGCGCAACCCACGAGGTCTGCTGGCGCCGGCGTTGGTGCTGGCCGGCATCGCCACAGCTGTCACCCTGCCCGTCGTCCGGTACGCCGGTGAGGTGCTGCGCGGTGGTGCGGCCAGCGGCATCCTGCTGCTCGTCGCGCTGGCGGTGTTCGTGCCAGCCGCGTTGCTGGCCGCGGTCACCCCGTTGGTGGTGAAACTCCAGCTCGCCGACCTGCGTCGCACCGGCCAGGTGGTCGGTCGGCTCTCCGGGATCGGCACCCTGGGCGGCATCACCGCAACCCTGCTCACCGGGTTCGTGCTGGTCGCCGCCCTGCCCAGCACCGTCATCCTGCTGGCCCTGGCGCTCGCGCTCGGGCTGGTCGGCATCGGCCTCGGCTGGTACCTGCGGCGGCAGGAGCCCACCGAGCTGCCCGGTCCGGCCCGGGCCCGGGCCGCGCTGGCCGTGCTCGGCCTGGTCGGGGCGGGTCTGAGCACCGTGGCACCCAACCCGTGCGACATCGAGACGGCGTACCACTGCGCCCGGGTCACAGCGGACCCGGCCCGGCCCAGCGGGCGGACGTTGCTGCTCAACTCCGCCCAGCACTCGTACGTGGACCTCGCCGACCCGAAGCACCTGGAGTACGCGTACACGAAGTGGATCGGCGCGGTCGCCGACGTCGCCACGCCGGCCGGTCAGCGCCTGGACGCGCTGCACCTGGGCGGCGGTGGCTTCACGGTGCCGCGCTACCTGACCGCCACCCGACCGGGCTCCGACAACCTGGTGTTCGAGATCGACGGTGGGCTGGTCGAGCTGGGTGAGCAGGAGCTTGGCGTACGGCCGGGGTCGCAGCTGCGGGCGGTGGTGGGCGACGCCCGGATGCTGGTCGCCGGCGAGCCGACCGACAGTCGTGACCTGGTGGTCGGTGACGCCTTCGGGCACCTGGTGGTGCCCTGGCACCTGGCCACCCGGGAGATGGCCGCCGACGTCCGCCGAGTGACCCGCCCCGGCGGCGTGTACGTGCAGAACGTCATCGACTACCCGCCGCTGCGGTTCATCCGCGCCGAGCTGGCCACGGTGGCCGCCGAGTTCAGGCACGTCGCGTTGATCGCGCCGCCGGAGGCGCTCGCCGAGGAGCAGGGCGCGAACTTCCTCATCGTCGGCTCCGACGCGCCGCTGCCACTGGAGGCCGTCCGGGCTCGGTTGGACGAGGTGGACCCGAAGGTCAGCCTGCTCAGCGGCGCGGCGTTGACGGACTTCGTCGGTACGGCGATGGTGTTGACCGACGACTACGCCCCGGTGGACCAACTGCTGGCCACCGCCTGAACGGGTGACATCCTGACCGATTCCGATCGTCCAGGTGTAGGTGAAGCGTTCCTGGGCAACAACGCTCACCATGGGTGGTGGGGACCGGAACGGCGCGCAGCTGCTCGATGAGCGGTACCGGCTGATCGAGCAGCTCGGCGCGGGCGGGATGTCGGTGGTCTGGCGTGGCTACGACGAGGTGCTCGGCCGCCAGGTCGCGGTGAAGGTGCTGGCCTCCCGGCTGGCCAGCGATCGGGCGTTCCGCCACCGCATCCGGATCGAGGCGCAGGCCGCCGCGCGGCTCTGTCACCCCAACATCACGAACGTGTACGACTACGGCGAGTCCCAGCAGGTCGGGCTGACCGTGCCGTACGTCGTGATGGAGCTGGTCGACGGCGGTTCGCTGGCCACCCGGTTGGGCCGGGAGAGCCGGCTGTCGTGGCGGGAGGCGGTGACCATCGGCGCCGAGGTCAGCTCGGCGCTGGCCACCGCGCACGCCCGCGGTGTGGTGCACCGCGACGTGACCCCGGGCAACGTCATGCTCACCTCGACCGGGGTGAAGGTGGTCGACTTCGGCATCTCCGCGCTCGTCGGGGAGAGCGAGAAGGGCCCGGACGGCGCGCTGTTGGGCACTCCCGCGTACCTCGCCCCGGAACGGCTGGACAACGGCCAGGTCTCCCCGGCCACCGACGTGTACGCCGTGGGGCTGCTGCTCTACCGGATGCTCACCGGCCGGCTGCCGTGGCAGGCCAGCACCACCACCCAGATGCTGCGCGCCCACATGTACAACGACCCGGACCCGATGCCCCCGGTGCCGGGCCTGCCGGACGAGGTGACCGACCTGGTCCGGCGGTGCCTGGCCAAGCAGCCCGGTGACCGCCCGCCGACCGCCGAGCTGGCCCGGACCCTCGCCGAGTCGGCCGGGATGCTCGCGGCGGTGCCGGTCTCGCCGGCCGCCGGAACGGTGGACCCGGAGACGCTGGCCAGCGCGGGCACCACGATCCTGCCCTGGTCCGCGGCGACCGACGCGTTGCCGTTGTCGCGGACCCGCAACCGGGCCCGGCGGGGGCACCGGCGTCGTCGGCGGGTGGAGGCCGGGGTGGCCGCCGTCGGGCTGATCGCGGTCACCGGGGCGATGTGGGGGTTCACCTCGCGCAGCCCGGCCAGTGGTGGGGACCGGCCGACCACCGAGGCGCGGATGGGTCTGCCGACGACGGTGCCCTGCGAGGTGGCGTACGCGCTGCGCAGCGACTCCGGCAAGGACTTCGCCGCCGAGCTGACCCTGACCAACAGTGGCAAGCAGGAGTTGCGGGACTGGACGATGAGCTTCACGTTCCCCGGCCAGCAGACGGTGACGAAGGCGGATCCGACGCCGGTGCAGCAGCAGGGGAGGACCGTGCTGATCCGACCGGCGGCGCAGCGCACCACGCTGGCGCCCGGCGCCGCCGAGAAGCTCACCCTCACCGGGAAGTACAGCGGCGCGAATCCGCTGCCTGTCGAGTTCCGGCTCGGTGACACGACCTGTGGGGTGCGTGTCTCCGGGGTGGCCGGCAGCATGCCCGTCACCGTCGCGCCGACCAAGGCGGCCACCACGGCGAAGGCTCCGCCGAAGAAGACGACGGTACGCAGCGGTGGCGGTTCGGGCGGCGGCGCGACGAAGGCGAAGCCGCCGAAGGCTCCCGCGAAGCCGGGCAAGGGGAAGGGCGGGGGTGGTCCGGGAAAAGGCTGAAGGACCCCGGTGGCCACCCGGTGAAGGTCACCAAGGGCCACGGCCGCGACACCTGACCGGTCAGCGCAGCCCCGCGAACCGCTGCACCTGGTCGATTCCGCCCTCGACGATGAGCACCCCGCCCTGCGGAAGCGTGGTGTCGTCGGAGGTGTACCGGAAGCGTTCGCCCGGCAGCTTGGCGCCGACCACGCGTATCCCGTAGCGCTCCTCCGGTCTCAGGTCGATCAGGGTGCGCCCGACCAGGGATTCGGGCACCCGGACGGTGGCGATCGCGAAGTCGTCGTCGAACTCGATGAAGTCGAGCAACCGGCTCACGATCAGGTGGGCGACCCGGTCCCCGGTCTCGGCCTCCGGGAAGATCACGTGGTGCGCGCCCACCGACGCCAGGATCTTGGCGTGCTTCTGCGAGGTGGCTCGGGCCCAGATCTGCGGCACACCCAGCTCGACCAGCGCCAACACGGTGAGCACGCTCGCCTCCACCGAGGCCCCGATGGCCACCACGGCCCGTCCGAAACCGGTGATGCCCAGTTGCCGCAGCGCACCGTCCTCGGTCGAGTCTGCCTGAACCACCCGGTCGAGCTGCGCCGACCAGCGCTGCACCTTCTCCGGGCTGCGGTCGATGGCCAACACCTCACGGTTCATCCGGCTCAGCGACCCGGCCAGGTGGCAACCGAACCGACCCAGCCCGATCACCACGATGCCGCCGTTGTCCGCCTGTCTAGCCGACACCTCGGACCTCCCGCCTGCTAGCCGACAATTGGTTGCTCCTGTGGATAGCGGTAGAGCCGGCGTCGGGTGTTCAGGGCGATCGCCGACCCCAGGGTGAGCGTCCCGACCCGGCCGATGAACATCAGCACTGTCAGCACCAGTTGGCCACCGGCCGGCAGGTCGGCCGCCAGGCCGGTGGTCAGGCCGGTGGTGCTGAACGCGCTGGTGACCTCGAACAGGGCCGAGACGAAGCGGACGCCCTCGGTGAGCAGCAGCAACAGCATGGTTCCGGCCGTCACCAATGCGACACTGAGCAGCGCCACCGTGACCGCCTGCCGTTGGCTCGCGGTGGCCCCCCGCCGGTGCCCGATCGTCACGTCGGGCTCCCCCCGCAGTTCCGCCCAGATGGTGAACGCCAGCAGGAAGAACGTGGAGACCTTGATGCCTCCGGCCGTGCTGGCGCTGCCGCCGCCGATGAACATCAACACGATCAGCAGGGGATAGGTCTCCTCCTGGAGGGCGGCGATGTCCAGGACGCTGAAGCCGCCGGTGCGGCTCAGCGCGATCTGGGTGAACGACGCCAGGACCTTGCCGGCCGCGTCGTACTGGCCGATCGTGTCCGTGTTGGTCCACTCGGCGGCGAGCAGGCCCGCGAAGCCGACCAGCAGCAGCACCACGCTGCCCCAGATGGTCAACTTCGTCGCCACCGCCCAGCGCGTCGGCTGCCGCCACTCGCGGACCGCCTCGAACAGCGCGGGAAACCCGAGACCGCCGATGATCGCGCCGAGCGCCAGGGGTAGCGACACCCATGGGTCACGGCTGAAGGCCAGCAGGCCGTCGGTGTAGAGCGCGAAGCCACCGTTGTTGAACGCCTGCACGGCGTGGAAGACACCTGACCAGAGGGCCTGCCCGAACGAGTAGTCGTAGGCCAGCCAGAGCCGACCGGTGACCAGCACTGTCATCACCGCCTCGCAGGCGAAGACGGTCAGCGCGATCCGGCGGAGCAACCGGCCCACCTCGGCGATGCCGAACTCCGCCGTCTCGGCCTGCACCAGCAACCGGTTGCGCAGCCCGAGTTGACGGGAGACCACCAGGATGACCAGCGCCGCGACGGTGAGGATGCCGAGGCCGCCGAGCTGGGTGAGCAGGGTGATCACCACCAGGCCCCAGCCGGACCAGTAGTTCGGCGTGTCAGTGATCGCCATGCCGGTGACCGACACGGCCGAGGTGGCGGTGAAGAGCGCGGTGACCACTGGCGCGTGCTGGTGCTCGACTGTTGCCCAGCGGGCCATGAGCAACCCGGTCCCGAACAGGATCGGCACCAGGAACGCGAACGGCACCAGCCGCACGGGATTGCGGAGAAACCGGCGCACCAGACAATCTTCCTGTCCGCCCACGTCTCTGGAGCGGGAACGGACATTCCGGAGATTCACCTGCCCCCGCCGACGCCGCCCGCCCGGCACGAACCACGACGGGCCCGGCGGCGGCCGAATGGGGCGAATGGCGCGGGGCGACACACGGTTCGGGTGGTCCGTGGAGGTTCGGGCCATCGAGGACGTGGGCTCCCGGCTGGTAGTGCAGGCCGTTGTAACCCTTGGCCACCTCATTCCTGTTACTTGTGTGTTTCCGCCACATAGCTCGTGGGTGACGTCACTTCTAGCGTGGGCCGTCACAAAGAAGTTCTCTCCCTCCGAGTCCTCATGTGGAGTCGCAATGACGGTCCGGACGACGCGGCGGGTGTTCCTCTCCGCCGCCACGATGATGGCCGCGGCGTTGGCCGCCACGGCCTGTGGCAGCCCGCAGGACACCGCCACCGGCGGCGGCGACAGTGCCGCGCCGGTCAAGGTCGGCCTGGTGTACTCCCAGTCGGGAGCCCTGGCCAGCTACGGAAAGCAGTACATCGAGGGGTTCAAGGCGGGGCTGGACTTCGCCACCGAGGGCACCGGCAAGGTCGGTGACCGGAAGATCGAGGTGACCGAGGTCGACGACGCGGGAGACCCCGCCAAGGCGGTCTCCGCGGCAAAGGACCTGATCGGTAAGGGCACGAAGATCATCGCCGGTTCCACCGCCTCCGGCGTGGCGCTCCAGGTCGCGCCGATCGCGGCGCAGAACAAGGTTCTGTTCATCTCCGGCCCGGCCGCCACCGACGCGGTGACCGGTGCGAACAAGTACACGTTCCGCTCCGGCCGGCAGTCCTACCAGGACGTGGTGACCGCCAAGTCGTTCATCGGCGACCCGACCGGCAAGAAGGTGGTGGTCTTCGCCCAGGACGGCGCGTTCGGCGACGCCAACGAGGCGGCCGTCAAGGCCGTCATCGGTAGCGCCGGTGCCACAGTGAGCAGCGTCCGGGCCCCGGCCAGCGCCACCGAGTTCACCCCGTTCGCCAGCCAGATCAAGGCGGCCAAGCCCGACCTGCTCTTCGTCGCCTGGGCCGGCACCACCGCCCCGGCCATGTGGCAGACCCTCGACCAGCAGGGCGTGCTCTCGTCCACCACTGTCGTCACCGGCCTGGACATCCGCGCCTCGTGGCCGACCTTCGGCGCCGCCGGCGCGAAGATCTCCTTCCTGTCGCACTACTTCGACGGCGCCAGCGACACCGAGGCCAGCAAGGCGCTCAAGGCCAAGGTGAACACCATCGACCTGTTCCACCCGGACGGTTTCGCCGCCGCCCAGATGGTGGTCCGCGCGGCGCAGGAGGGCGGGGACGACGTCGACAAGATGGTCACCGCGCTGGAGGGCTGGAGCTTCGACGGGGTCAAGGGCAAGATGACCATCCGCGCCGCCGACCACGCTCTGCTCCAGCCGATGTTCCAGGCCAAGCTCACCGGCAGCGGCACCGACTTCACGGCGACCGCGCAGAAGAGCCTCACCGGTGACGAGTCGGCGCCGCCGGCCGTGGCGATGAAGGGCTGATCCATGCTCGCCACCCGTGGTCTGACCTGGCGGATCGGTGAGGTCGCCATCGTCGACAGCGTCTACCTCGACCTCGCGCCCGGGGAGTTCCTGGGCGTGATCGGGCCGAACGGCGCCGGCAAAACCTCACTGTTCAACCTGATCACCGGCCTGCGTCGGGCCACGGAGGGCCGGGTCACCCTGGACGGGCAGGACATCGGCGCGCTCGCGCCGCACCGGCGGGCCCGCCTCGGCCTGGGTCGTACCTTCCAGGCGTCCTCGGTCTTCGGCTCGCTGAGCGTGCGGGAGAACGTCCGGCTCGCCGTGCAGGCGCACCGCGGGGGTTCGATGGCACTGTGGCGGCGGGCGGCGGCCGACCGGGAGGTCGCCGCCGCCGCCGACGCGGCGCTCGACCGGGTCGGCCTCGCCCACCGGGGTACGGCCCTCGCCGGCACCCTGGCCCATGGTGAGAAGCGCAAGTTGGAGATCGCCCTGCTGCTCGCCGGTGAACCGCGGGTGATGCTGCTGGACGAGCCGATGGCCGGGGTCAGCGCCGAGGACGTGCCCGAACTGGTCGCCGTCATCAAGTCGTTGACCGGCGACGGCGGCCGGGCGGTGCTGATGGTCGAGCACCACATGGACGTCATCCTGGAGTTGGCCGACCGCATCGCCGTCATGCACCACGGCGCGCTGCTGGCCTGCGACACCCCGGAGACGGTGATGGCCAACCCCACTGTGCAAGAGGCCTACCTGGGGGAGTCGCTCTAATGGAACCCGTTCTCAGTGTGGAGGACCTGTCGGTCCGGATCTCCGGGCTGCACATCCTCCAGGGGGTGTCCTTCACTGTCGCCCCGACCGGCGTGACCGTCCTGCTCGGCCGCAACGGCGTCGGCAAGACCACCACTCTGCGCGCGATCGTCGGCCTCACCCCACCCACCGGGGAGGTGCGCGGCACCATCCGGATGGGTGCGCAGAGCCTGCTGGCCCGGCCCACGCACCGGCTGGTCCGCGGTGGGCTCGGCTACGTGCCCGAGGACCGCTGCGTGTTCGCCGGCCTCACCGTCGCCGAGAACCTGCGGCTCGCCGAGCGGCGCGGCACCACCCCGGCGTACGACAAGGTTTTCGCGCTCTTCCCGGAGCTGGACCGGCGCGGACGGCAACGGGCCGGTTCGCTCTCCGGAGGGCAGCAGCAGATGCTCGCCATCGGCCGGGTGCTGCTCAACGACAACCGGCTGCTGCTCGTCGACGAGCCGACCAAGGGGTTGGCCCCGAAGGTGGTGACCGAGGTGGCCGAGGTGTTGGAACGGGTCGCTGAGTCGGTGCCGGTGCTGCTCGTCGAGCAGAACCTGGCAGTGGTCCGTCGACTGGCCCGCGACGCGGTGGTGTTGGCCGCCGGAAAGGTCGCCTGGACCGGCGACGCCCACGAGCTGCTGTTGGAGACCGCGTTGACGAAGTCGTTGCTCGGTGTCGGCTCGGCGGAGGTGTCCACGCCGAGCGCGAGGAGTGAGCTTGCGAGCCCCGCAGTCGCGAGGAAGGACCAGCTCTGATGGGGACCGTGATCCTGTTGACGTTGACCGGGCTGGGCCTGGCGGCGCTGTACTTCCTGGTCGCCTCCGGTCTGTCCCTGGTCTTCGGCCTGGCCGACGTGTTGAACTTCGCGCACGGGCTGTTCCTCGGTGTGGGCGCGTACGGCACCTGGTGGGCGGCGGGCAACCTGCCGGGCGCCGGCCCGGACGGGTTCGGCTTCGTGTTCGCTGTCGCCTTCGGGGTGGCCGCCGGCACGCTGGTGGCGATCCTGGTCGAGCTGGTGCTGATCCGCCCGTTGTACTCCCGCACCATCGAGCAGGTGCTGGTCACCGTCGGCCTGTCCCTGGCCGGGGTGGCGTTGTTGCAGGCCACCTGGGGTGCCGACGCCCGGCCGTTCCCACGTCCGGACTGGACCCGGCAGGTGACCGGGATCCTCGGCGCGCAGGTGCCCAACGGTGGCCTGCTGCTGATCATCGCGGCGGTGCTGGTGCTCGGTGCGATCCTGGCGTTCCTGCGCTGGACCCGGTACGGCCTGGTGATCAGGGCCGGGGTGGAGAACCGGGAGATGGTCACCGCGCTGGGCATCGACGTCCGCAAGGCGTTCACGCTGGTCTTCGCGATCGGTGGGGCGGCGGCGGCGCTCGCCGGCGCGCTCGGCGGGGTCTACTTCGGCACCGTGTCGCCCGGGCAGGGCGGCTCACTGCTGATCTTCGCGTTCATCGTGGTGGTGATCGGCGGGATGGGCTCGGTGGTCGGCTCCGCGTACGCGTCGGTCGTGGTCGGGCTGGTGCAGCAGTTCGTCAACTACTACGGCACGTCCGGGCTGGGCGACATCTGCGTGGTCGGGCTGCTGGCCGTCGTGCTGCTGCTCCGCCCACAGGGCATCGCCGGAAAGGTGGCAACGGCATGACGGTGATCGACGCGCCTCGGGCGCAGGTGCCCGACGAACTGAGTCCGCAGCGGGGGCGGTGGCACCGGGTCCGGCCGTTCCTGCCGCTGGTAGCGCTGGTGGTGCTGGCCATCCTGCCGTACTCCACGATCTCCCTGCCCGGGATCTTCGAGGGGCCGGTCAACTCGCCGGGCACCCTGCAACTGCTCGCCATCTGCCTGATCTTCGGCGGGTTGGCGGCCGGGTACGACCTGCTCTTCGGCCGTACCGGGATGCTCTCCTTCGGGCACGCGCTCTACTTCGCGGCCGGCGTCTACGGCACCGACATTCTCGTCACCCGGGCCGGTCTGCCGCTGTGGCAGGCGGCGTTGCTGACGATCACCGGCGGCACCATCCTCGCCGCGCTGCTCGGCGCGGTGGCGCTGCGGACCGTGGGCATCGCGTTCGCCATGGTCACCCTCGCGTTCGCCCAGGTCGGGGCCATCCTGGTGGCCCGCGACTTCGGTGGGCTGACCGGCGGCGAGGAGGGCCTGCCGCTGGACGTGTCCGGGTTGCCCGCCGGGCTGGTGGGGGTGACCAACACGGTCAATCTGTACTGGCTGGCACTGGCGTACCTGACGCTTGTGGTCTTCGTGGTGCACCGGGTGAGCGGGTCGCCGACCGGGCGGGTGCTCGCCGGGCTGCGCGACGACGAGCGGCGGATCGGTGTGCTCGGGCTGGACCCGTACCGCTACAAGCTGGTGGCGTTCACCCTGGCCGGCGGCTTGGCGTCGGCGGGCGGGGTGGTCTACGTCCTGATCGTCGGCGGCGCGTCGCCGCACATCACGTCGTCCGAGCTGACCCTGTCGCTGCTGGTGATGGTGGTGCTCGGCGGGCCGGGCACCCGGTGGGGGCCGGTGCTCGGCGGTGTCCTGTACATGTACCTGGACCACCGTCTCACCGCGTTCGGCACCAGCGACGCGGTGGACAACCTGCCGGCCGTTCTCAGCCGTCCGTTGAGTCAGCCGCTCTTCGTCCTGGGCACGGTCTTCATCCTGGCCGTCTACTTCTTCCCCGGCGGCATAACCAGCCTGGCCCCCCGCCTGTCCCACCTCACCCGCTCCCTCCGCCCCCGCTCCCCCCGCTAACCCCACCTCCTGCTCGTCGATCATGAAGTTGTGGCCATGACACGCCGTGGCGGATGGCGATAACTTCATGATCGACGAGGTGCTGCGGATGGGGAGGTAGGGGAGATGGACTCGCGGGTTGCGGTTGTCAGCGGGGGCGGGACCGGGATCGGGGCGGCGGTGGCGGGGGCGCTCGCCCGGGATGGGTACGACGTGCTGATCGTCGGGCGGCGGGCCGACGTGTTGGCGGATGCCGCTGCGCGGATCGCCGCCGAATGCGGTCGGCCGGACGCCGTCACCGCCGTGACCGCGGACCTGACCGACCCGGAGCAGCTGGACCGGGTCCTGGCGGCGGTCGACGGTCGGCCGGTCGACGTGGTGGTCAACAACGCTGGCGGCTACCTGAGCGGGGACACCGACACGCTGGCCGGGACGGCCGCGTACTGGCGGGCCAACCTGGACGCCAACGTGCTCACCGCGGTGCTGCTGACCGAGGCGCTGCGCCCGGCTCTGCGTCGACCCGGCGGGCGGGTGATCCTCATCAGCTCGATCTCCGCGCAGCGGGGCGGCGGTGGGCCGTACTCGGCGGCGAAGGCGGCCCTGCACGGCTGGGCGTACGACCTGGCGGCGCAGCTCGGTCCGGAGCAGATCACCGTCAACGTGGTCAGCCCCGGCTACGTCGCCGAGACCGAGTTCTTCGGTGACCGGATGACCGCCGAGGGGCACGCGAAGCGGGTGGCGGCGACCCTGGTCGGGCGGGCCGGGCTGCCGGACGACATCGCCGAAGCGGTCCGCTATCTCGCCAGCCCGTCGGCCGGTTTCGTCACGGGTCAGGTCCTGGGCGTGAACGGCGGCTCGGTCCTCGGCCGCTGACCGGGCCCATCCCCTGTTGATCAAGAGAAATGCGTCAGGATCCAGCCCGGAATGACGCAAACCTCTTGATCAACAGGGTGATGACGGACGGCGCTGGTAGAAATGCCGGGTGGAGACAGCAGAGCGGGCAGGCGTACGGGAGCGGGCCGAGGCGGTGCTGCGCCGGCTGGCCGGTGACCACGCCCGGCTGCGCGAGGATCAGTGGCGCGCCATCGAGGCACTGGTCGTCGACCGGCGACGGGTGCTGTGCGTCCAGCGGACCGGCTGGGGTAAGTCCGCTGTCTACTTCGTGGCCACCGCCCTGCTCCGGGACCACGAGCACGGCGACCAGGCCGGGCCGACAGTCATCGTCTCGCCGCTGCTGGCCCTGATGCGCAACCAGGTCGAGGCGGCCGCCCGGGCCGGCATCCGGGCCCGCACGATCAACTCGGCCAACCTCGACGAGTGGGACGAGATCACCGCCGAGATCCAGACCGGCGCGGTGGACGTGCTGCTGATCAGCCCGGAACGGCTCAACAACCCGGACTTCCGCGACGGCGTCCTGCCGAAGTTGGCCGCCACCACCGGCCTGCTGGTGGTCGACGAGGCACACTGCGTCTCCGACTGGGGGCACGACTTCCGGCCCGACTACCGGCGGCTGCGGACGTTCCTCGCCGAGCTGCCCGACCGCACCCCCGTGCTGGCGACCACCGCCACCGCCAACGCCCGGGTCACCCAGGACGTGGCCGAGCAGTTGGGCGACGCCCTCATCCTGCGCGGCACGCTCGACCGCGAGTCGCTGCGCCTCGGGGTGCTCGACCTGCCCAGCCCCGCACATCGGCTGGCCTGGCTCGCCGACCACCTGGACCAGCTCCCCGGCTCGGGCATCATCTACACGCTGACAGTGGCGGCAGCGGGGGAGACCGCCGAGTTCCTGCGCTCCCGGGGCTACCCGGTCGCCTCCTACAGCGGGCAGTCCGACGACGCCGACCGGCGGGCCGCCGAACAGGACCTGCTCGACAACAAGATCAAGGCGTTGGTGGCGACCAGCGCCCTCGGCATGGGCTTCGACAAGCCCGACCTGGGCTTCGTCGTCCACCTCGGCGCACCACCCTCGCCCATCGCGTACTACCAGCAGGTCGGCCGCGCCGGCCGCGCCGTCGAGCACGCCGAGGTGCTGCTGCTGCCCGGCGTCGAGGACGCCGCCATCTGGCGCTACTTCGCCTCGCTGGCGTTCCCACCGGAGCAGCAGGTCCGCGCCGTGCTGGCCGCCCTGCACACCGACCGTCCGCTCTCCACCCAGGCCCTCGAACCCCTCGTCGACCTGCGCCGGGCCCGGCTGGAGCTGATGCTCAAGGTGCTCGACGTGGACGGCGCGGTCCGCCGGGTGCGCGGTGGGTGGCTCGCCACCGGCGAGCCGTGGGTCTACGACGAGGCCCGGTTGCGCCGCGTCGCCGAGGCGCGCACCGTCGAGCAACAGGCCATGCGGGAGTACGCGACCACGTCCGACTGCCGGATGCGGTATCTACGGGAACGCCTGGACGACACCGGGGCGGCCGACTGCGGCCGGTGCGACAGGTGCGCCGACCCCCTCTTCACCGCCGACGTGTCGACGGCCGCGCTCGCCGCCGCGCAGACCTTCCTGGGCCGCCCCGGTGTGGAGATCGCCCCGAAGAAGCTCTGGCCGACCGGGCTCGACGCGGTCGGCGTACCCCTCAAGGGCCGGATCGCCCCCGCCGAGCAGGCGCTGCCGGGCCGGTCCGTCGGGCGCCTCTCCGACCTGGGCTGGGGTGGTCGGCTGCGTGACCTCGTCGGCCCGGACGCACCCGACACGCCGGTGCCCGACGACGTCGCCGGTGCGGTGGTGGAGGTGCTGAAGGCGTGGGCGCACGGCGACGACCCGTGGCCCCGCCGGCCGGTGGCGGTGGTAGCCGTCGGCTCCCGACGGCGGCCCCGGCTGCTCGGCTCGCTCGCCGACCGGATCGCCACCGTGGGCCGGCTGCCGCTGCTCGGCGAGGTCACCACGGCCGGCCCCGGCGGCCCGGCCGGGCCGCGCGGCAACAGCGCCCAACGGGTACGCGCGCTGCACGACACCTTCACCGTGCCGACCGACCTGGCCGACGCGCTGGCCGGGCTGGACGGCCCGGTGCTGCTCGTCGACGACCTGATCGACTCGGGCTGGACGATGACGCTGGTGGCCCGCGCGCTGCGCCGGGCCGGCGCGACCGACGTGCTCCCGCTCGCCCTCGCCGTGGCCGGCTGACCCCGCTGCCGCTGCCGCTACCGGTGCTGCCGCTGCCACCGCCGCTGCTGCCGCCGTCGCCGGTGGCGGCAGGCGGTGCCGCGGGGTCGATGGCGCAGCTCCGCCCGGTCGGGCGGCGGAAAGTTCCCGGGCACCGGTGAATGCGACAGTCGCCACGCCGTCCGGGCGTCGGCCTGGCCCTGCCGCCGGCGGCGGTAACGTGGGCAGCATGACCGACCAGCAGCCCGTCACCCGCGGCGTCGACGCCGTCATTGACGTGACCGCCGGCCACCCGCTGGGCGCTGGCGGTGCCTGAGCAGCTCTCCGCGGTGCCGGTCCCGGACCAGGTGTCTGCGGCTCCGGTCATCGACGAGGTTCCCGCCGGGCCGGACCGGAGCACTCTCCGGCTGGCGCTGGTGGTTGGCGGGCTGGTGCTCGCGGTGCTGCTCGGCTTCGGCCTCGGCCGGCTCAACGCCACCGGCACCACCACCGGCAGCCCGTCGCTGGCGGCCGAGCACACCGATCCGCCGGGTGTCGCGCCGCACAACCACGGCTCCGCCACGGCCGCCGATCAGGGCGCGGCCACCGAGGCGGGTGGTCTGGCGGTCAGCTCGGCGGGGCTCACCCTGGCCCCTCTGGGCACCGAGTTCGCGGCGGGCCGCGCCGGTCAGCTGCGCTTCCAGGTGCGCGACGCGCAACGTCGGCCGGTCACCCGGTTCGCCATCGTGCACGACAAGCCGATGCACCTCATCGTCGTCCGGCGGGACCTGACCGGTTACCAGCACCTGCACCCGACAATGGCGGCGGACGGCACCTGGTCGGTTCCGTTGACCCTCCCGCAGCCCGGCGTCTGGCGGGCGTACGCCGACTTCACGGTGGTTGCCGACGACGGCGCCCAGACCGCTGTGACCCTCGGCACGGACCTGGTCGCGCCCGGCGACTACCGACCCCGTCCCGTGCCGGGGCCGGCCACCTCGACGACGGTGGACGGCTTCACCGTGGGCTTCCAGGGCACCCCGCAGCCCGGGACGACAGTGCCGCTGACCTTCCGGGTCGACGGTGCCGGTGGTGCCGCCGAGCTGCAGCGGTACCTCGGGGCGTACGGGCACCTGGTGGCGTTGCGCGAGGGCGATCTCGGCTACCTGCACGTGCACCCGGAGACCGAACTGGTGGACGGTCAGATCAAGTTCTGGCTGACGATCCCCGGCCCGGGCCGCTACCGCCTCTACCTCGACTTCCAGGTGAACGACAAAGTTCAAACCGCCGAATTCACCCTCACCACCCCTTAATCCCACCCATCCCCGCCCCACCGCCCTCCGAAGGGGGAGGGGTGGGGTGGGGTTAGCCGGCTCGGCGGATGGGGCGGCGGGCCAGGTAGCGGAGCAGGTCGCGGATGTGGTGCTTCTCCTCGGCGGGGACCGTCGGGTCGGCCAGCCGGTCGAGGATGGCCCGGACATCAGCCTCGACCGGGCCGTCGTCGTGACGTCGGCGCGGTGCGGGGCCGGCGTCGGGCAGCCCGAGCGCGCGGAACGCGGCGGCGACCGGCAGATCCAGGGCGGCGCAGAAGCCGCGCACCTTGGCCAACTCGGGATAGTCCTGCCAGTCACCGGCCAGCCAGCGGAACACTGTGGAGCGCCCCACGCCCGTGTGCGAGGCAAGATCAGTCACTGTCCAGCCACGTTCGTCACGAGCGTCATCGATAGCGCGCCGGACGAAGCGGGCGAAGGCCATCTGCGGTGATACCTCGGCTGATCCCATCCCTGTGTGTCTTCCCCTCCCGCCGGAGCACCGGGACGATGCGCCTTTCGAGGGTAGTACGCCCACAGCCGGAAACAATTGACTGACCGCACAAACTGTCCCGTGGATGAGACTTTTCTCTGCATGCGTGTGTGCAGAACGAAAATTGCATCCAGCGATCATCATCGTTCTCGTTTAGGCTCGGTCCCCGTCCCGACATGGGTCTTTGCCTGCCGCGTCCGACCGGACCACCGCCGAGGAGCACCATGGCCGAACCGAGTCGCCCCCAGCCGTACCAGCCTGGTGCGGTGAGCCTCTTCTTCGTCGCCAAGGCCGGCGTCTTCGCGGCCGCGTTCTGGATCTGGTTGCTGGTCCTGGTGCTCCGCACCGACTCCGCTACCGGACTGCAGGTGCTGGCCGCCACCGGCACCATCACCACCACGCTGGTCGCGGTAGTGCTCGGTGCCCGGATGGCGTTGCAACACAACGCCGCCGTCCGGCACGCCGAGGTGAAGAAGCTGCTGGTGGACATCTCCTGGAACGCCTTCGCGGCAGCCGGCAACGCCGAGGCCGGCGGGGGCAGGGTCGTACCATTCCCGACCGCACCGGGCGACGGGGAGCGGAGCGCCCGTCGGCCCGGCGTCGACCGGGTGCCGGTCCACGACCGTGGTGCCGGCGAGCGTGACCGTGGCCGGGACCGTCGGCGTTAGCGAGCCGGGCCGGCGTTAGGAGGCGGACGCCTCGTCGGCGGCCAGCAGGGTCTCCAGTCGGGGGACGACCTGCCACTGGTCCACCAGCTCGCGGTACTCCGCGCGCTGCGCCCCGGTCGCCCCGGCACCGGTACGACGTGCGCGGATCAGCAGGTTGCGGGGCGTGTGCTGCGAGTCCACGAACTCCACCACCTCGGCCCGGTATCCGTGCAGCCGTAGCAGCCCGGCGCGCAGGGCGTCGGTGAGCACGTCGGCGAACCGCTCGCGCAGGATGCCCTGCCGGGTCAGCAGCTCGTACGGGGCCGGGGCGGGGTGGGCGCGCAGCTGCTTCGCCAGATCGTGGTGGCAGCACGGCGCGGCCAGCACCCAACGGGCCTCCCAGCGCACCGTGCGGGCCAACGCCTCGTCGGTGGCGGTGTCACAGGCGTGCAGTGCCAGCACCAGGTCGGGGGCGGGGTCGACGACGGCGTCGGCGATCGTCCCGGCCACGAAGCTGACCTGGTCGGCCCAGCCGAGCCGCTGCGCCAACTCGGTGTTGCGCCGCCGCTGGTCCTCGCGGACGTCCACGCCGACCAGTTGGACGCCGAGCCCTCGACTCGTCAGGTAGCGGTACGCGGCGAACGTCAGGTAGGCGTTGCCGCAGCCCAGATCGACCACCCGTAGCGGACCGGTCAGGTCGTCGGGCAGGGTCGCGGCCAGGGCCCGCAGGAACGCGTCCACCTGACGGCGCTTGGCCGCCGAGCCGCCGATCTCGGCGAAGATGGGGTCACCGGGGTCGAGCAGGTACTCCTTCGTCCGGTCGTTTCCGGTCGGCGTCGCCGCCGGGCGGGACGTCGCGGCCCGGTGCACCTGCGCCTCGCCGGACTTGGTCACCCGCAGCTGGAGCGTCGCGTCGGCCGTCTCGACGTGCCAGTTGCCGAACGGCTCGGCCAGCAGTTCGTCGACCGCCGCGGCGGCCTCCGGACCGGAGGCGATGTTGCGGGTGTACGGGCGAGCGCCGTCGGACGTGGTGATCTGGATCCGGGGCCCGGCCTTCAGCGTCACCGGCCGCAGTTCGGCCCGCTCGACGGTGGGGCGACGTCCGCGGCGGCGACCGGCGGCGACCGCCCGGGTCAGCGCGGGGTCGAGCAGCAGCGCCCGAACCTCGGTCAGGGCGGCGTCCAGTGGTTGCGGCATCGTTCCATCTTCAGCAGGCGGGGTGGGAGACGGGAACATCCCCCACGCCGCGCGAGGCGGTGCGGGGGATGTCAGGTGTGGCTGGTGGTCAGTCGGCGGTCGCCTCGGCCGGCGTACCCGCACCGGAACCGCCACCACGGCGGCGTCGGCGGCGGCGCGGCTTCGACGGTTCACCGTCGGACGCGGTGGTCGGCTCGGCGGGGCCGGAGTCGGCGGAGATCACCGCGGTGGTCTCGCCCGCGACCACCTCGCCGGCGCGGCGGCGACGCCGGCGGCGGGGGGTACGGGTGCCTTCCTCGGCGGCGTCGACAGCGGGTGCGTCGGCGGCGACCGGCGTGCCGGCGTCGGGGCGGTCGCGGCGACCATCGCCCCGACCACGACGTTCGCCGCGACCCTCGCCGCGACCCTCGCCACGGCTCTCACCGCGTCGGGAGCCTCGGCCGCCGCTGTCGCCCCGGCGGGAGCGGGTCGTCCCACCCAGGTCCTCTTCGATCTCGGCGGACAGCCCGGCCCGGGTGCGCTCGGCCGTGGGCAGCGTGCCGCTGACCTCGGTGGAGATGTGCAGGTCGGTGTAGAGGTGCGGCGACGTGTGGTACGTCTCCGGCGGCTCCGGCATCTCCAGACCGAGGGTCTTGTCGATGATCCGCCAGCGCGGCATGTCGTCCCAGTCGACGAAGGTCACCGCGACACCCGTCGCGCCGGCCCGGCCGGTACGACCGATCCGGTGGGTGTAGGTGTCCTGGTCTTCCGGGCAGTCGTAGTTGATGACGTGGGTGACGCCGGTCACGTCCAATCCGCGGGCCGCCACGTCGGTGGCGACCAGGATGTCGATCTTGCCGGCCCGGAAGGCCCGCAGGGCCCGCTCGCGGGCACCCTGGCCGAGATCACCGTGGACCGCGGCGACCGCGAACCCACGGAAGTCGAGGTCCTCGGCGACCCGGTCGGCGGCCCGCTTGGTACGGGTGAAGATCATGGTCAACCCACGCCCCTCCGCCTGGAGGATGCGCGCCACCACCTCGACCTTGTTCATCGAGTGGGTGCGGTAGACCAGCTGCTGGGTCTGCGGCGACGGGCCGGTCTCGGCGGTGTGCCCGGCGTGGATCGTCATCGGCTGGCGCAGGAAACGCCGCGACAGGGTGACGATCGGGTCCGGCATGGTGGCCGAGAAGAGCATCGTCTGCCGGTCTTCCGGAAGCATCGCCAGGATCTTCTCGACGTCGTCGAGGAAGCCCAGGTCGAGCATCCGGTCGGCCTCGTCGAGGACGAGCGCGCGCACCCGGTCGAGCCGCAGGTGCTTCTGCTTCTGCAGGTCCATCAGTCGCCCGGGGGTGCCGACCAGGATCTCGACACCCTTGCGCAGCGCGTCGATCTGCGGCTCGTACGCCACGCCGCCGTAGATCGGCAGCACCCGGACGCCGCGCGTCCGGCCAGCGGCGGCCAGGTCCTTGGCAACCTGGATGCCCAGCTCACGGGTGGGGACGACGACCAGCGCCTGCGGGACGCCGTCGCTGCCCTCGCTCGGGGCGAAGACCCGGTCGAGCAGCGGAACGCCGAAGCCGAGGGTCTTGCCGGTGCCGGTGGGTGCCTGCCCGATCAGGTCGACGCCGCGCAGCGCGATCGGGATCGCGTACTCCTGGATGGCGAAGGCGCGGGTGATGCCGGCCGAGGCCAGCGCCTCGACGGTCTCGGCGCGGGCGCCGAGTGCGGCGAACGTGGGGGCCTCCGGTCGGACCGGGGCGGTGGGGGCCAGTTCCTGGCCGTCCAGCAAATCTTGAGTCAGGTCGCTCATGTGGATGTGGGGGTGCCCTCTCGTGGGTGCGCCCGTCCTGTCCTCAGGGCGCGTTCGGTATGACGCGGGCCACACGGTCGGCGGCAGATTGCCGAGCTGGACCGGGCCGCACGCGCGCCGCAGGCTGAGCTTCGATCAGATCGGCGCCCACGGCAACTGCTCCATGTTACCTGAACAGGCATGCCTGCGTCCCGATTCCCGGGCGGCCATCCGCCACGCGGGGCAAGTAAATGTGACCTGCATCACGGCTTGACTGACCTGGTTCGCCCCGCCCCCGCAGAGTCGGGTGGGAGTCGTATCAGGTGCGAAGTTGGCGAAAACGGTTACGACGCGCACCGCGGCTTCATGATCGATCGGGCCGGCGCGGGCGCGCGCCCGGTAGCCTGCCGCTCGTGTCCGCCTTTGCCGTCGTCGATCTTCTGGGTCTCGTCGCCTTCGGCGAGCTGCTGGCCTTCGAGCGGATGGCCGGCGACGCCCGCCTCGCTCCCGACCTGCGCCGCCGGGCCGCGCTGAACGAGATGGCCGCGGCCGAGATCGCCAACTACCGACGCCTCGCCGACCGGCTCACCGAACTGGGCGTACCGCCGGAGGACGCGATGGCACCCTATGTCGAGCCGGTGCAGGCGTACCACGACTCGACCGAGCCGCGGGACTGGGCGGAAGTGGTCACCAAGGCGTACGTCGGTGACGCGATCACCGACGACTTCGTCCGCGAGATCGCCGACGCGCTGGCGGAACCGGACCGGGCGTTGGTGCTGGACGTCCTGCACGACTTGCGGTACGCGGACTTCGCCGCGGCGGAGATCAGGATGGCCGTCGCCGACGACCCCCGGGTGGCCGGTCGGCTCTCGATGTGGGCCCGACGGCTGGTCGGAGAGGCGTTGTCCCAGGCCGGCCGGGTCGCCGCCGAGCGGGCCACGCTCACCGCGCTGATCGCACGGGACGGCCGGGTCGACGTGCCGGGGCTGTTCGGCAGGCTCACCGCCGCGCACACCGCACGGATGACCGCCGCCGGGTTGAACAACTGACCGGTCGACCGCTCGGCGCACGCCTGAGCGTCGGCTGGTCGGTCGGTGCCGGCCTGCGGCAGGTGGGCCGGACGCCGACCTGCCGCGATGGCCGGACCGGTCAGCGGACGGTGAACCCGACCGCCCGGGGCGACGCCTCGGCGATCTCGACGTAGGCGACCTTCTCGACGGGAACGATGACCCGCCGGCCCTTCTCGTCGGTCAGGGAGAGCGTGCCGCCGTTGCCGGCGAAGGCGTCGGTCACGATCTGCTCGATCTCGGCCGGCGACTGCGCGCTGTCCAGAACCAGCTCGCGCGGCGCGTACTGCACGCCGATCTTGACCTCCACTGTGCCTCCTCAACTGGGGCGAAAGAACCGCCCTGCGAAGGCTATCCGATCACGGGGTCGACGGTCAGGCTGACTCACCTTGCAGCGGGAAGCTCGCGATGCCCCGCCACGACAGCGCGGCCACCAACGCCTCGGCCTCGGCCTTCGGCACCTGCCGCCCGCCGGCCAGCCAGAACTGCGCGGCCGTCTCCGCGGCCCCGACCAGCCCGGAGGCGAGCAACTCGGCGTGTGCCCGGCTCACCCCGGTGTCGGAGATGATCGTGTCGGTGATCGCCGCGATGCAGCCCTGCTCGACCCGCTCCACCCGCTGCCGCACCGCCGGGTCGTTACGCAGATCCGACTCGAAGACGAGCCGGAACGCCTCACTCTCGTGGTCGACGAAGTCGAAGTACGCCCGCACGGACGCGCTGACCCGCTCCTTGTTGTCGCTGGTGCCGCGCATCGCTTCCTGCACCTGAGCGACGATGGCGTCACAGTGCGTGTCGAGCAGCGCCAGGTAGAGATCCATCTTTCCGGGAAAGTGTTGGTAGAGCACCGGCTTCGAGACCCCGGCCCGCTCGGCGATGTCGTCCATCGCGGCGGCGTGGTAGCCCTGCGCGACGAACACCTCCTGCGCCGCAGCGAGAAGCTGCTTACGACGCGCGGAGCGGGGCAGGCGGGTGGGCCGGCCAGCGGTCTGTGCACCGTTCCCCGCAGCGGTCATGGGATCCTCCGAGTTCTCCGTACGAGCCGGCATTTTCCCCCCAGACCGGGCGAGGCCCGTGACCTCCGTTGTGGAAATGGCCCGCCGCTGTAACTTATCGCCACTCTCGGCACACGGTAGCCTCAGCGGGGGCGACCAAGGAGCGCGCGGTGAGTGAAACAGGGCAACCCGGAGCCGCCACCCCGGGAGAGCACGGTGACGGAGCGGGTCAGCACGACGACCCGAGCCGTTCCGTCAGCGGGTGGGCGCCACCGGCGGGAGGATGGCCCCGGGCCGCCGACCGCGAGGACGCCCGGGATGAGGCGCCGCGCTGGCAGCCCGACCCCGCGTCGGGCTGGCGGGCCGCCTCGGCACGACACGGTGACCTGCCATCGCCGCTGGTCGGACGACCGGACGACCCGGAGCCGCCGGCCCGCGCCAACGGCCACCGCGTCAACGGCGTGCACCCCCCGGACGACGTCAACGGCGTCCACCTCCCCGGTCTCGAACCGCCAGCGGGACGCCCCACGCCGGTGAGCGCCCCGCCCGGGCTGCCCGCCGAGGGTCGCCCCGGGGCGGCCAGCGACCGGCTCGTGGTGCCCGCCCAGCGTCCCGCGCCGTCGGCGGAGCAGGGTGTCGCCGAGCCCGACACCGGTCCCGCCCCGCACCCCACCGTCGATCCGGCCGCCGCGCACCGGGCCCGTTGGGCCGAACCCGGCCTGCCCACCTCGGCCCCACCTGCCGTCCAGGTGCCGCCCGTCGGCACCGCGGCGTCGGGTTTCGAGGTGCCGCCCGGCTTCCACGCTCCGACCGTCGAGCGGGTGGCCGCCGACGACAGCCCGACCGCGCCACGCGACTGGCGGGACCCGGTCGCACCGGACCACGCGGCGAGTTCGGGACGCACCCCGGGCCCGGCCGGGCAGGCCGACGACGGCGAGCCCGGTCGCGCTGCCGAGGCTGCCCGGCCGGCCGACCCGCACCGTCCCGGGGACGCGCACCGGGCCGGGGAGTCGTCGGCCATCGAGCCCGACTGGTCGGGGCCGAGCTGGAACCGTCCGAGTTGGGGTGGGGGATGGGCCCCGCCCTGGTCCCGCCAGGACGACGAGTCGGTTGGCCCGGCAGCCCGGGACGAGTCGGCGCCGGGTTGGGTCGCCGAGCCCAACCAGCCGTACGAGCCGGTGCGCGCCGAGGTGCCCCGTCCGTACGAGCCGGTGCGCGCCGATCCAGGCCGTGGCTACGAACCCGGCCGGGGCGAGTCCGAGTCCGCGCCGGAGTCCCCCGTCGAACCGACGAGCGCGCCACCCGCCGACCGGCCGTCCTGGGCTGGCGGCGGTGCGACGCCGACCAGCGGTCCGCCCGCCGACCGGCCGTCCTGGGCGGCGTCCGGGGCGACCGGCAGACCTCGGGCCGACCCTCCGTCCTGGGCGGGTGGGGGCGACCCCGACCCCACCAGCGCGCCGCCCGCACGGCCCTCCTGGGCCGGGGGTTCCGATCCGACGCCACCCGGTGCGCCGCCGGTGCGGCCGTCCTGGGCGGGCGGGTCCGAGGCGGCGACCAGCGTGCCTCCGGTACGACCGTCCTGGGCGGGCGGGTCCCCACCGCCCACGACCAGCGCGCCGTCGACGCGGCCGTCCTGGGCCGGCGGCTCCGATCCGGCACCGGCCAGCTCGCCGCCCACGCGGCCCTCCTGGGCCGCCAGCCCGTCACCGGCCGACCCGTCAGTCGACGCGCCGGCCGCTGCACCGGCCGGCCCGCCGCCGGCACCGGCCGGGCCACCTCCCGCGCTGGCCGACGCGCCACCGGCCCCGGCCGGCCCGTCGCTGGTGGCGGAGCGCCCGTCCTGGACCGGCGGTTCGCCCGCCGCGAGCAGCTCCCGAACCGAGCGGCCGGACTGGTCCGAGGGCCGGCTCCCCGCGACCCCTGTCGAACGCCCGTCCTGGCCGGCCAGTCGATCGGCCAGCACCGGTGCGGGCGACGGCGGTGAGCCGCCCGCCCGGTCCCGGCCCGAGACCCGGCCGACCGCCCCGTTCCGGCTCCGGCCGGCGACACCCGAGCCCGGTCCCTCGTCCGTCGAGTCGCCCCAGCCGGCCGCGCCCGCCAGCGACCTGCCCTCGAAAGACGTCACACCGCCCGCCGCCGAAAAGGGTTCCGGCCGCACCGGTCAGCCCGCACCGTCGCCCGTCTCTCCGTACGCGGCGCGACGATCCGCCCCGGACCCGACGTCGCCGGCCGACGACGGCCGGCAGTCGGCCCCGAGCGCGGTGGTGCTGCCGCAGCGCGTCCCCGCGGAACCGGACGTGCCCGTCGTGCCGGAGCCGCCAGCCGTGGAGCCCCCCGCCGAAACCCCGGAACTCGCCCGCATCGCCACCCACCTGCGTCGGGACGACGAGCCAGCCCCGCTGCGGGAGCGCCCCGAGGGGTTCGATGTCAACGCCATCCTGGACGCCGTCCGGGAGGTGGCAGGTGTCCGCGACGCGGCCCTGCGCCGTACCCCGGCCGGGGCGCACAGCCTGCGACTGGACCTGGCCGACGGCGCCGACCCGGCCGAGGTGAGCCGGCAGGTGGCCCGGCTTCTCCAGGAGCGGATGGGGTTGGCCGCGGCCCCGCAGAACGTGCCCGGCCTGCCCAGCACGCCGCCTCCGCCGGTGCGCCGCCGCGCTGCCGAACCCCGACCGGCTGAGCGGCGTACCCCGGAAACGCAGAACGCTGCCGCGCGTGATCCCGGCGAGGTTCGGGCGGCCACGTCGCCGACGGCCGCCCGCCCGACCGGCGGTCGGTCCGAGGCCGCGCCGGCTGGCCCTGAACAGCGGACCAGCACGGACCCGACGCGTCGGCGGCGGTCGAACGCTCCGCACCGGGGCCGGGCCACGGTGGAGGAACCCGGATCGGTCTCCGCCGCGCCGGCCGGCGCCGCGACCGGTAGCCCGGCGACGCTCGGCACGTCGTACTCCGGTGGTCAGGTGACCACGACAGAGTCCGCGCCGTCCCGGCCGCTGGAGACCGGCGGCGTCCCGGGGCCCCGGGTGGTGATCGACCACGTGCAGGTCAGCACCTTCGGCCTGGACGCGAACGTCGAGGTCCGGCTGCTGGCCGGGGCCGACAGCGCCTCCGGGTACGCCACCGGGCCGGCGGTGGACGGCTACGTGCTGCGGCTCTGCGCGGTGGCGGCGGCCGCCGCCGTGGACGAGTTGTTGCGCGGCGCGGACAACGCCGAGCGGGGGCGCTGCTTCGTCGAACACGCGGCGGTGGTGCCGTTCGGCAACTGCGAGGTGGCCACCGTGGTGGCGTTGCTGGTCTGTGAGGGCTGGGTCGAGCAGCTCGCCGGGTCGGCCCTGGTCGCCGGTGATCCCCGTCAGGCGGTGGTCCGGGCGACGTTGGCGGCGGTCAACCGTCGGCTGGAGGCGCTGCTGTCCTGAGTGGTCCGGGGCAGACTGGAGCAATGAGACGCGCCACCCTCTGGCCGGACCACCTGCTCCCCGACGACCGCGTCCCGCCGCCGTGGCCGGGCCGGGAAGTCCGGCTCGACGGCCGGGTCACGTACGTGCGGGACACCCCGGCCACCGCCGCTGGCGCGCAGCCGGCGCTGTACGTGCACGGGCTGGGCGGGTCGTCGCAGAACTGGACGGACCTGGCCGGGCTGCTCGCCGACCGACTGGACGGTCAGGCCATCGACCTGCCCGGCTTCGGCCGGAGCGAGCCGGGTCCGCGGTACACGATTCCGGCCTTCGCCGATCTGGTGGTCCGCTGGATCGAGCACTCCGGTCGCGGTCCGGTGCACCTGTTCGGCAACTCGCTGGGCGGCGCGGTCGCGGTCCAGGTCGCCGGGCTCCGGCCGGACCTGGTCCGCACCCTCACATTGATCTCCCCGGCGCTGCCGTTCCTGGACTTCCGGCGCTCGTTGCAGGGGCGGATGCTGCCGGTGCTCGCCATTCCGCGTGGTGAGCGGCTGGTCGCCCGGCACCTCACCCAGCTCGCGCCGGAGGTGATGGCCCAGCAGGTGCTGGAGGCGTGCGTCGCCGACCTGAGCCGGATCTGCGATCAGCGTCGGGCCGAGGCGCTGGAGGAGATCCGGGTGCGGTACGAGGCCGAGCACTACGCCGCCGCGTACGTCCGGACGTTCCGTGGGCTGGTCGCCAGCTTCCTGCGCGCGTACCTGCCGGGGCCGGGGTCGCTGTGGCGCCTCGCCGCGGCGGTACGCGCACCGACCCTGGTGGTGGGCGGCCGGCAGGACCGCCTTGTCGACGTGCGGGTGGCGCCGCAGACCGCCCGTGTCATTCCGGACAGCCGATTGATGATGCTCCACGGTGTCGGCCATGTGGCGCAGTTGGAGGTTCCCCGGCTGGTTGCCCGCGCGGTGGTCGGCCTGCTCGCCGAAACGGAGGACGCGGTGGGGCGCTCTGATCTGGCAGGCTGACCCGGATGCCCAGCTCAGCCCGCCACCCTGTGCGCCGTCGACGGCGTTTCGCGTTGCTCGCCCAACTGGTGGCGGTGGCGGTGGCCGTCGGTGCGGCGGTGACGGTGGTCGCCGAAGGGCGGGGCGGGCAACCCGGTGGTGAACGGCTGGCCGCGGAGGAGGTGGGTACGCCTGCCCCGCTGGTGGCCGGGCCGCTGCCGCCGTCGGCCGACCCGTCGCCCGTCGACGTGGTTTCGCCCAGTCCGTCGCCGGTGTTGCGGGTGCCCGGGCCGGTTCCGAGCGCCGGTACGGGCAGGTTCGGCTATGACGCGCGCTCCGGCAAGGTGCTGGGTCGGGCGGGTGAGGTGCGGCGGTACCGGGTCGCTGTGGAGTCGGGCAGCGCCGAGGACGCCGCCGAGTTCGCCGATGCGGTCCAGGTGGCACTGGCCGGGCCGGGCAGTTGGGTCGAGAGCGGCAGGTTGCGGCTTCAGCAGGTTCCCGGGGCTGCGTCTCGTGACTTCACCGTCTACCTGGCGACCGCCCGGACCGCGGGGCGGATGTGCGCACAGGGTGGGGTGGACATCCGGATCAACGGCCGGCCGTACACGTCCTGTCGGGCACCGGGCAAGGTGATCATCAACCTGGATCGGTGGCGGTTGTCGGTGCCGCACTTCGTCTCGGCCGGTGTGCCGCTGGCGGTCTACCGCACGTACGTGGTCAACCACGAGGTGGGCCACCAGCTCGGGCATCGGCACGAGCGGTGCCCCGGTGCGGGTCGGGCGGCGCCGGTGATGATGCAGCAGACGCTCTTCCTCAACGGGTGCCGGGCCAACCCGTGGCCGTATCTCAACGGGCGTCGGCACGCCGGCCCGGCGCTCTGAGGCGATCGGTCCGACTCGCCAATATCAGTCTCGATCGGGCATCTTGCGGCAATACCGATAAAAACGGTTAAACGCCCGAATAATCTGGCAGGCTCGACGGTATGACGCCGTCGTCCCCTTACGGCCCGGCCCGGCCGCCCGACCACCGGTCGGCGCGGCGGGAGGCGCGTCCCACGTTCGTTCGGATGCGCCGACGGCGTCGCCGCAGCATGCTGCTCGGCCTGCTCGTGCTCGCCGCGGCCATCGGCGTGACGGTGAGCCGGGGCGGCGAGCCGGCAGTCGAGCCGCCGGCCGCCACCCAGGGCGGAATGGGTCACGGCGGTGGGGTGGCCGCGCACCCGGCGCCCACCAGCTACCCGTCGGTCGGAGCGGGACGCTTCACCGCCGCCGACGGCGAGACCCCCGTGCACGGCACTGACGGTCCGCTGCGCCGCTACCGGGTCGTCGTCGAACGCGACGCCGGCCAGGACCCCGACGTCTTCGCCGCAACTGTCGACGAGGTGCTGGCCGACCCGCGCAGTTGGATCGCCTCCGACGAGCTGCGGGTGCAACGGGTGGCCGACCCGGAGGACGCCGACTTCACCATCTACCTGGCCACCCCGGTCACCTCCGAGCGGATGTGCGCGGAGGGCGGGTTGACCACCGAGCGCTACACCTCCTGTCGCCTGCCCGGTCAGGTCATCATCAACCTGGCCCGTTGGATGGAGGCGGTCCCCGACTACGGCGCTTCCCTGGACACCTACCGGACCTACGTCATCAACCACGAGGTGGGTCACGAGTTCGGCGAGGACCACGAGGCGTGCCCCGGCCCGGGGGAGCCCGCTCCGGTGATGCAACAGCAGACGTACGGCCTGGAAGGCTGCGTCGCCAACGCCTGGCCCTACCTCGACGGCCGTCGCTACGCGGGGGACATCGTCCCCTGATCGACGGGGTCGTCGGTTATTCCCGCTCCCGCATAGCGGACCACGTGTCGTCAGTCATGGCCGAGCGGGGCTCCCGCGAGCAACAATGGCGCGGTTCACACCGCCGATCCCGGGGAGTCCACCGTGTCGTTGCCCCCGCTCGTCGAGCCCGCCGCCGAGCTGACCGTAGACGAGATCCGCCGCTACTCACGTCACTTGATCATCCCGGATGTCGGGGTGACCGGGCAGAAGCGGCTGAAGAACGCCAGGGTGCTCTGTGTCGGCGCCGGTGGCCTCGGGTCGCCCGCCCTGTTGTACCTCGCCGCGGCCGGGGTCGGCACGCTCGGCATCATCGACTTCGACACCGTCGACGAGTCCAACCTCCAGCGCCAGGTCATCCACGGGGTGTCCGACATCGGCCGGTCCAAGGCCGAGTCCGCCGCCGCGTCGATCCGCGAGATCAACCCCCTGGTCAACGTGGAGATCCACAACACCGCGCTGGACCGGGAGAACGTCCGCGAGATCTTCGCCCAGTACGACCTGATCGTCGACGGCACCGACAACTTCGCCACCCGCTACATGGTGAACGACGCGGCGGTGCTGCTCGGCAAGCCGTACGTCTGGGGCTCGATCTACCGCTTCGACGGCCAGGCGTCGGTGTTCTGGGCCGAGCACGGCCCCTGCTACCGCTGCCTCTACCCGGAGCCGCCGCCGCCCGGCATGGTCCCCTCCTGCGCCGAGGGCGGCGTGCTGGGGGTGCTCTGCGCGTCGATCGGCTCGATCCAGGTGAACGAGGCGATCAAGCTGCTCACCGGCATCGGTGAGCCGCTGGTCGGCCGCCTGATGGTCTACGACGCCCTGGAGATGGAATACCGCAAGATCAAGGTTCGTAAGGACCCGAACTGCGTGCTCTGCGGCGAGAACCCCACCGTCACCGACCTGCTGGAAGACTACGAGGACTTCTGCGGCGCGGTCTCCGAGGAGGCCCAGGAGGCGACGCTCGACGCGACCATCACCGCGCTGGAGCTCAAGGAGTGGCAGGACGCCGGCAAGGACATCTTCCTCGTCGACGTGCGTGAGCCGGCCGAGTACGAGATCGTCCGGATCCCCGGCGCCACCCTGATCCCCAAGGGCGAGATCCTCTCCGGTGAGGCCCTCGCGAAGCTGCCGCAGGACCGGCAGATCGTGCTGCACTGCAAGTCCGGCGTCCGCTCGGCGGAGGCACTCGCCGCGCTCAAGGCGGCCGGGTTCAAGGACGCCGTGCACGTGCAGGGTGGCGTGCTCTCCTGGATCAAGCAGATCGACCCGTCGCTGCCCGCGTACTGACGATCGGTCCGGGGCGGCCCGTCCGGCCGCCCCGGCAAATCGACGCAGATGACGCCGGGCGGCCGTCCGGCCGGAGCGACGCAGCCATCCCGGGCTGGCCGATTCCCTGAGGCGGCATCGCGTCTGCGCAGGTAGCGTCTCCGCCGTGGTCGACTTGGAAGCCGCGATCGGGTTCGTCGTGGCGCATGGGGATGCGGTGGAACGCGCCCGCCTCTCCTGGCTCCGCAACGGCACCCCCGTACCCGCCGAGTTGCTGGAGACCGCCGAGGTCGGCCAGTCACCGGACGGCGGTTGGCCGGCCACCTGGGGCGGCGGGACCGCCTCGATCGACGCCACCTGCTTCCGGCTCGCCGAGCTCGACGACCTGGGTGCCCTCGGTCGCCCTGCCGCTCGCCGGGCACTGGACTGGCTGGCGTCGCGACAGCAGGCCGACGGCAGTTGGGACGAGGACGCGTCGCTGGCCGACTCGGCCCCGGAGTGGGCCCGGCCCGGCGATCCGGAGGCCGGGTTCCTCCAGTCGGCCAACGCCGGTTTCTGGCTCACCGTCGCCGGCCTCGACGCGCGCGCGTCGGGCCCGCTCGACCACCGCGTCGGTGGGGCGTACGCCGGAGTGGTGCAGGCGGCGGCCCACTCGCTCGCCGCACGGCTGCGCCCGGACGGCAGCTGGCCGTCGTTCCTCGCCGCCGGCTGGCTGAGCGCGGCGGTGCTGCACCGGCAGGAGATGTTCCAGGAGTCGGCGCGGATCCAGGTGGTGCTCGCCGAGCGGATGCCGAAGATGTCCCCGGGGGAGGTGGCGTGGCTGGCGGCCACGCTGCGCCGCGCCGGCGTGGACCCACAGGACTGGACCATGGTGCGGGCGTTACGCCGGCTGACCGAGACCCAGCGCAGCGACGGTGGCTGGGAGAGCGACGACGGCCACCAGTTCGACGTGCACACCACGCTGGCCGCCATCCGGGCGGCCCGCCCCGCGCCGCCCGGCTAGCCGCGGCTGCCGTTAGCGCAGGTGCCCGTCGCCGGTGACGACGTACTTGGTGCTGGTCAGCTCGGGCAGGCCCATCGGGCCGCGCGCGTGCAGCTTCTGGGTGGAGATGCCGATCTCCGCGCCGAAGCCGAACTCGCCTCCGTCGGTGAACCGGGTCGACGCGTTCACCATCACCGCCGCCGCGTCCACCCGGGCGACGAAGTCGCGGGCCGCGCTCGCCGAGTCGGTGAGGATCGCCTCGGTGTGCCCGGTGCCGAAGCGGCGGATGTGCGCGACCGCCGCGTCCAGCGAGTCGACCACCGCCACGGAGATGTCGGCGGACAGGTATTCGGTGGCGAAGTCCTCGTCGGTCGCCGGGACCACGGCGGCGGAGTACGCGGCCACCTCGGGGCAGCCGTGCACTGTCACCCCCGCCTCGGCGAACGCGGCCAGCACCGGGGGCAGGAACGCGTCGGCGATGCCCGCGTGCACCAGCAGCGACTCGGCCGTGTTGCAGGTGGAGAGGCGCTGCGTCTTGGCGTTCAGCGTCACCGCGACGGCCTTCGCCACGTCGGCGGCGGCATCGACGTAGACGTGGCAGTTGCCCACCCCGGTCTCGATCACCGGCACCGTCGACTCCTCGACCACGGTGCGGATCAGCGACGCGCCACCGCGCGGAATGAGCACGTCGACGAGGCCCCGGGCGCGCATCAGCTCCTTTACCGAATCACGGGAGCTGGCGTCGAGCAGCTGCACCGCGTCGGCGGGCAGGCCGGCCGTGGCGACCGCGTCGCGCAGCACCGCGACCAGCGCGGCGTTCGAGTGTGCGGCGGACGACGACCCGCGCAGCAGCGCCGCGTTGCCGGACTTGAGGCAGATCCCGGCGGCGTCCACCGTCACGTTCGGTCGTGCCTCGTAGATGATGCCGACCACCCCGAAGGGCACCCGGATCTGGCGCAACTCCAGGCCGTTGGGCAGGGTGGACCCGCGGACCACCTCGCCCACCGGGTCGGGCAACGCGGCCATCTCGCGCAGCGCGTCGGCGATGCCGGCCACCCGACCCGCGTCGAGCGCGAGCCGGTCCAGCACGGCCGCGCTCAGCCCGGCCTCGCGGCCGGCAGCCAGGTCCGTCTCGTTCGCGGTCAGGATCTCCGGGGTACGCGCCACCAGCGCGTCGGCCATCGCCACCAGCGCGGCGTCCTTGACCGTACGCGTGGCCACGGCCAGCGTCTCCGCCGCCAACCGGGCCCGTCGCGCCTGCTCAACCACGCTCATGCCAGCACTCCTCGTGAAGGTGGGAAGGTCTGCTCACAGCAGCACCAGGTCGTCGCGGTGGACGACCTCTCGTTCGTACGCCGGGCCGAGCGCCGCGGCGAGTTCGGACGTGGAGCGGCCGAGCAGCCCGGGCAACTCCACAGCGTCGTAGTTGACCAGCCCGCGGGCGACCGACGCGCCGGCGGTGTCCACCAGGTCCACCGGGTCGCCGGCCGTGAACGTGCCGTCCACGGCGGTGATGCCGGCCGGCAGCAGCGACTTGCGCCGCCCGACGACGGCGGCGACAGCGCCGGGGTCGAGGTGCAGCCGCCCCCGGGGCGAGGTGGCGTGGGCCAGCCAGAACAGCCGGGCCGTCGGGCGCCGCTGCTGCGGGTGGAAGAGCGTGCCGACCGGTTCGCCGGCCAGCGCCGGTGCGGCCAGGTCGGCGGCGGTGAGCACCACCGGGATGCCGAAGCCGGTGGCGATCCGGGCCGCCTCGACCTTGGTCACCATGCCGCCGGTGCCGACGCCGGACCGGCCGGCCCCGCCGATGGTGATGTCGGCCAGGTCCGTGTCGTCGCGCACCTCGGCGATCCGGGTCGAGTCGGGTTTGGTGGGGTCGCCGGTCCAGAGCGCGTCCACGTCGGAGAGGAGCACCAGCAGGTCGGCGTGGACCAGCGCGGCCACCAGGGCGGCCAGCCGGTCGTTGTCGCCGAAGCGGATCTCCTGGGTGGCCACCGTGTCGTTCTCGTTGACGATCGGCACCGCCCGCAGGTCGAGCAGCTTGCGCAGCGTCCGGTACGCGTTGCGGTAGTGCGCCCGCCGGGTCACGTCGTCGACGGTGAGCAGCACCTGCCCGACGGTGCGGCCGTGCCGGGCGAAGCTGGCCGCGTACCGACCGATCAGCAACCCCTGCCCGACGCTGGCGGCGGCCTGCTGGGTGGCCAGGTCGCGCGGGCGTCGGGACAGCCCGAGCGGGGCGAGCCCGGCGGCGATGGCGCCGGAGGACACCAACACCACCTCGCGCCCTTCGGCGGTGAGCCGACCGAGGGTGTCGACCAGCGTGTCGACGCGCTCGTCGGCCAACCCGCCGGTCGCGGTGGTCAACGAGGAGGATCCGATCTTGACAACGACCCGCCGGGCCGTCGTGACTGCGTCGCGCACCCGACCATTCTGCGTGGTCACGGACGCGCCGCCCGGCGGCGTTCCCATATGGTGGCGGATTGTGACTCCTGACGAGTACGTCGAGGCGGTGCTCGACCTGGTCGAGCGGATCCCGGAGGGCCGGGTCATGTCCTACGGCGGGGTGGCCGACGCGCTCTCCGAACGCTCGGGGCGTGCCTCCGCCCGGTTGGTCGGCAACATCATGGCCCGGCACGGCGGCTCGGTGCCCTGGCACCGGGTGGTGACAGCGAGTGGTCGACTGCCGCCGGGGCACGAGCGGGAGGCGCGGGCCCGACTGCGCGCGGAGGGGGTGCCGCTGCGGGGCGAGGGGGTGGACGTCGCGGCGGCGGCCTGGTCGCCGGAGGAGGAGTTGTGATCATCTGCGGGGGTGACCGGTGACGGCCGGGGCCTGCCACACCGACGGTGCCCCGCCCCGGGCGGGGACGGGGCACCGTGCTGGCGTTCAGAGTGGCAGTGGGGACCGCACCTCGTTGTCGTTGCGTTTCAGGTCGGGCCACTGGCGGTCCGCGGCGTCGCAGTGGACGACGAGGAACCTGCGGACGATCGCGTCGGGCGCCGGCTGGCCGGGCACCAGAAGCACGAACGTGTAGCGGCGCGATTCACCGGCCGGCACCCCGGGGAGCAGGCACGACGGTTGATCGGCCGACGGTTTGGGGTTCGGGTCGCAGCGGGACCAGTCCCCGCCAACCCGTTCGCCGCCCTCAAGGGAGTGGAACGCGACCTGGGCCGCGTCGACCCGTCCGGCGTTGGTGACGGTGAAGACCATGGTGAGTCGGCGTCGACTGTCCGCTCCCGCACCGTCTTCGAGCTGGTGGGTCATGGTCACCCGTAGATCGGTGAGCCGGGGGTCCCTGCCGAACGTCGTGGGGCCGTTCGTCTGGCTGAACCGCTGCCCGTTCCATCGGTACGTTCGTACCTGATCGCGCCGCAGGTACTCAGGGGTGCCGCAGCACGGCACAATGTCGGCCACCCGCACCTCGACCGACCCGGCCGGGGTGGTCTCCATGCCGAGAATGTCGTCGAACCCGTCACCGGTCCGGACCACCCGGCCCACCGTCACGATCCGGCCGTCCCGGTCCCGGTCGAAGGCCACCACCTGCTTGGCCGACGCCTCGCCGTACCGGCAGGCGACGATGGCGACGGTTTCGTCCGCCCCGTCACCATCGAGGTCACCGTGCTCGAACGCGTCGTCGGTCAGCGTCGACACGTAGGCCTTCGTTGTGTCGGTCCGCAGCCGCACGTTCGAGGTGGCGCAGCCGCCCGCCGCGAGGTCCGACGGCCAGCTCGGCAGGTCGATCCGGGCCGCGAGCAGCTGGGCCCGGCTGATCCGCCCGTCCGGGCCGGCCGGGGCTTCGGCGCTCGGCGTCGCCGAGCCGGTCGGCGGTGGCGTCGGCGGTGCCGAGGTCGACGGGGTGGTGGTGGGTTGGACCGATTCCGCCGGCACCGGCGTGTTCTGGGCGTCGCGGAGTGCGGCGTTGGCGACGACGGGGGCCACCACCAGGACGACCGCCGCCGCGGCCACCGCCGCCGCCGTCATCCGTCGGCGTCGGCGCAGGACGTGCCGGGCCTGGTCGGGGCCGGGGCCGGTGACGTGGGTGACCACGTCGTTGCGGTACGCGGTGAACCGCTCGCGCAGTCGCGGGTCGAGGTCAGACATCGCACACCCCCTCGGTGTTCTCGTCGAGCAGCCCGGCCAGGGCGGTCCGGCCACGGTGCAACCAGGACTTCACGGTGCCCTCGGCCACCCCTTCCTGGGCGGCGATCTGGCTGACCGGGAGGTCGGCCAGGTAGTGCAGGATGACCGCTCGGCGGTGGTTGGCGGGCAGCTGCGCCAGCGCCGTGTCGATCGCCACCCGGTCGGGGGTCGGGCCGGCCACCTCCGCCTCGGCGCGGCGCTGCCGCAGCAGGTGGTTGCGGGCGGTACGCAGGCGTCGCCATCGGCTGCGGGCCAGGTTCCAGGCGACCTGCCGGACCCAGGCCACCGGGTCGTCGTACCGGACCAGGCGGTCCCAGCGGGCCAGCGCTCGGCAGAACGCCTCCTGGGCCAGGTCCTGCGCGTGCCCCAGATCCCCGGTGTACGCACTGAGTTGCGCGGTCACGCTGCCGAAGTGTGCGTGGTAGAAGTCGTCGAAGGTGATCGTCGCCGCGACCGCCGCATCGGCTGTCCAGGCCGCCGGTGGCTCATTGGCCCGGGCTCCCATCGTTGCTGCCACTGTCCCTCCCCGTCACCGCCGGGCTGGTCCGCCCTGGGCACCGGTAACACTCCGAAACAGTGACGGCGGTTGCGGGCCCGTGCTGCCGCCAACCTGACTGTTCGGCTGTGCGCACCAGGGCCGGCAGGTTGGTCAGGCCTCCAAATAACGTGAGTAACATTCAGCCCCATGAAAACGCCGCCGGGCGCCGGCTCGTCAGCCAGCGGCTCGCTGCCCCGCTCGGTGCACGCCGGCTACGCGCTCGGTTCGCTGGCCACCGGCGCGTTCGGCACCGTGCCCGGTCTGTTGCTGCTGCCGTACCTGACCGACACCCTGGGCGTGGCCGCCGGGCTGGCCGCCCTGCTGGTGCTGCTGCCCAAGGCCTGGGACGTGCTGGTCAACCCGGTCGCCGGGCGGATCTCCGACCGCACCCGGTCGCGGTGGGGCGCCCGCCGCCCGTACCTGCTCGTCGCCGGCCTCGCGCTCGCCGTCCTGTTCGCGTCGATCTTCGCCGCGCCCTTCGGTAACGGCTCGGCCGCCGCGGCGTACGTGGCGTTCGCCTTCCTCGCCACCGCCACCGCGTTCGCCTTCTTCCAGGTGCCGTACGTGGCGATGCCGGCGGAGCTGACCGACGACTACGCCGAGCGCACCCGGTTGATGACCTGGCGGATCGCGGTGCTGGCACTGGCCATCCTGGTCTCCGGCGCGGTCGCGCCGCTGGTGGTGGGCGCCGGCGGCGACGGCGTCGCCGGGCACCGCTGGATGGGCCTGTTCGTGGCGGCGCTGATCGCCCTCGGCGCCCTCGGCGCGTTCCTGGGCACCCGGTCCGCACCCACCGGCACGGTGGGGGAGAGCGAGCCGACCCTGCGCGCCCAACTCGCCGTGGCCGGTGCCAACCGCCCGTTCCGGGCGCTGCTGATCTGCTTCGTGGTGCAGTCCGCCGGGGTGGCGACGATCCTGGCCGGGGTCAACTACTTCGCCGGGCAGATCCTGCGCGACGACAAGAGCGGGCCGACCCTGCTGTTCGTCTGTTTCGTCGGGCCGGCGCTGCTGGTGATGCCGATCTGGACCCGGGTCGGTGCCCGGCTGGGCAAACGGACCGCGCTGGTCGTCGCCTCGCTGATCCTCGCCGTCGGCGCGTTCACACTGGTCGCCGCGCCGGTGCTGCCGCCGGTCGCCGTCTATCTGGTGGTCGCGCTGATCGGCGTGGGGTACGCCGGCCAGCAGGTCTTCGCGCTGGCGATGTTGCCGGACTGCATCGCCCACGAGACGGCGCGCACCGGTCGACGACAGGCGGGCGTCTTCACCGGGCTGTGGACCGCCGGGGAGACCTTCGGCCTGGCGCTCGGCCCCGGCATCTACGGACTGGTGCTGCAACTGTCCGGCTACGTGTCCTCCGACACCGGCTCGGCGGCCGCCCAGTCCGACACGGCGAGGCTGGGCGTCCTGCTCGGCTTCACGCTGATCCCGGCCCTGCTGATCGCCCCGCCGGTCCTCCTGCTCCGCCAGTACACCCTCACCGCCCACAGCGATCTGGTCGATCATGGAGTTGGGCTGGGCGACAAGGCCGTTGACCGTCACCAGAAGGGCACCATGACTCCATGATCGACGAGAACAGGGTTGAGGCCGGGGCGCTCTCCGCCACCGGGGTACCCGCCGAGGTCGCGCTCGCCGAGGTCCGGCAACTGCGCGGCGCCGACCGGCCCACCCACGGGGGACGGCTCTTCGCGTACGTCTACGACCCGGCGGTACCGGGGTTGGACGAACTGGCCGCCGCCGCCCACCGGGAGAGCGCCCACGTCAACGGGTTGGACCCGACCGCGTTCCCGTCCCTGCTGGCGATGGAGAACGCGCTGGTCGCCGCCGCCGGCCGGGTGCTGGGCGCTGGCCCGGGCAGCACCGCCCCCGACGTCGTCGGCAGCGTCACCAGCGGCGGCACCGAGTCGCTGATCCTCGCCGTCAAGACCGCCCGCGACGCCCACCCGGAGATCGCCGAACCCCGGATCGTGGTGCCGTCGAGCGCACACGCGGCCTTCGCCAAGGCGGCGCACTACCTGCGGGTGGCGCTGGACGTCGTGCCGGTCTCCCCGCAGACGCTGCGTCCCGACCCGGCCGCGATGGCCGCCGCCATCCGCCCGGAGACGGTGCTGGTCGCCTGCTCCGCGCCGTCGTACGCGCACGGGGTGATCGACCCGGTCGCGCAGATCGCTGCCGCCGCCGCCGACGCCGGGGTGCGCTGCCACGTGGATGCCTGCTTCGGAGGTTGGACCCTGCCGTACCTGCGTCGCCTCGGGGAGCCGGTGCCGCCGTTCGACTTCGCGGTGCCCGGGGTCACCTCCATCTCGGTCGACCTGCACAAGTACGCGTACGCGCCGAAGGGGGTGTCGGTGCTGCTGCACCGGGACGCCACGCTGCGCGCCCCGCAGTACTTCGCGTACGCCGACTGGCCCGGCTACACGATGATCAACCCGGTGATCGCGTCCACCCGCTCGGGCGGCCCGATCGCCGCCGCGTACGCCACGGTGCGGCACCTCGGCGACGACGGCTACCTGCGGCTGGCCGGCGTCACCCGGGACGCGGTCGCCGGGCTGGCCGACGCGGTCCGCGCTGTCGACGGGTTGCGGCTGATGGCCGAACCGGAGTCGACAGTGGTCTGCTTCACCGCCACCGAAGACGGCCCCGACCTGTTCGTGCTGGTCGACGAGCTGACCGCGCGGGGCTGGCACACCCAACCCCAGCTGTCGTACGCCGGTCTGCCCGCCAGCGTGCACCTCACGGTGACCGCGGCGGTCGCGCCCCGGGTGGCCGAGTTCGGGCCAGACCTGGCCGAGGCGGTGGCCGCCGCCCAGGCGGCCGGCCCGGTCGCACTCCCGCCCGAACTGACGGCGCTGGCGACGTCGTTGACCCCGGACGCGCTGACCCCGGAGCTGGTCGCGGGTCTCGCCGCCGGGCTGGGCATGGGCGGCGAGACCGACGGTGCGCCGCTGCCCGAGCGGATGGCGGTGGTGAACACGCTGCTCGACGCCGCGCCCCCGGCGCTGCGCGAGCGGCTGTTGGTGGAGTTCGTCGGGCTGCTGCAACGCCCCACCTGGTGACCGGAGCGCCGGCCGGACCGGCCGCTCACTGCCGGACCGCACCGACGGCGCCTGTGATTCACTGTCGGTGAGGAGAGGGGGCGGTCGTGCAGCTGCCGGCAGTGCTCGGTGAGCCGATCCGGTTCGTGCTGAACTGGGGGCGCCGCTACTCGCTCTGGGTGTTCAACTTCGGTCTGGCCTGCTGCGCGATCGAGTTCATCGCCACCAGCATGGGTCGGCACGACTTCATCCGGCTCGGCGTGATCCCGTTCGCCCACGGCCCCCGCCAGGCCGACCTGATGGTGGTCTCCGGCACGGTGACCGACAAGATGGCGCCGGCGATCAAGCGGCTCTACGACCAGATGCCCGAGCCGAAGTACGTCATCTCGTTCGGCGCCTGCTCCAACTGCGGCGGCCCCTACTGGGACTCGTACTCGGTGACCAAGGGTGTCGACCAGATCATCCCGGTCGACGTGTACGTGCCCGGCTGCCCGCCCCGGCCGGAGGCGCTCCTGCACGGCATCCTGCGCCTGCAGGAGAAGATCGCCGCCGAGCAGTCCGGCATCGGGGGTGTGCCGCAGCGGGACGTGCTGGCCGCGCCGCTGGACGCCCCGCCCCGCGAGGCCGCCGCACCGCGCTCGGTCGACTCGCTCACCGCCGCCCCGGTACGCCCACCCGCCGGGAGCTGACGGCGGTCAGCCACCACCCGGAACTGGTCCGGGCGGCGGCCGACCGTCGCACCGTCAGGTCAGCTGGCCGCCACGGCCAGGTTGAACGTGACGGTGTTGTCGCTCGGGTCGACGTCTGGCACCGTCTCGTTCCAGTAGTGGGTGGCCAGCGCCACGGTGATCGGGGTCGACTCGTCCGCCGGGTCGGTCGGTCGGCTGATGAACAGCGCCACGTCTCGCTCCTCACCCTGCATCAGCAGCCCGCCCGGCACGAAAGCCTGGGAGCCGTACACCGGGCCGTCGAAAGGTTCGGTGAAGAGGATCATCGACCCGGCGGGCAGCTGTGCGGCGGTGAGTGAGTTGCCGAGCTGGCGGGCGTCACCGGCGTACCGGACCCGGAGCGGCACCCGCCGGGTGTTCTCGGGGCCGTCGGTCACCGGCCCGATCACCTGGACGGACGCGTTCGCCTGGGTGTCCTGCACGTACGTCTGCGGGCGGGCGAGCTTGCCGTCGAGGGAGCGGAACTGCGCGCTGAACGGAACGGTGCCCAGCGATCCGGTTTCGTACGAGTAGGCGGTGACCAGGCCGCCCGCCGCGATCATCGGGTAGCTCCGGGGGGTGGTCAGCACCTGGAATTCGACAGTTGCCCGGCGGGACTCACCCGGGGCCAGGTCGTTGCCACGCGGCAGGGCGCAGGTGCGGACCAACAGCCCTTCCTCCACGCCGTCGGATTCGCAGCGTGACTCCGCACCCCCGGAGAATGAGCCCGCCACCGCCTCCCGGATCTGGAAGTAGAAGCCCTGGGTGCTGTCGCTGTTGTTGGTGATCGTCACCCGAAGGCTGCCCCGGTAGCCGCGTTCGGTCGGTTCGAGCACCAGCCGGCTCAGCGAGAAGGTGGGCGCATCCGCCGCGGCCGGTGCGGCCGTGGCCGGTACGGCCCAGCCGATCGTCGCGGTCAGGCCGAGCAGTGCGGCGGTGAGCAGGGTCCCCGTTTTTCGGTACATGTATCTGGTCCTCCAAGGTCGACGCCCGGCGAGGGGACCTGCCGCCGCCCGTGGCGACGACACGATCGACGGACGTAACCGTGGAATCCGGGCCCCCGCTCCGTGACCCAGACAGCATCATCGATGGCCGGGTCGTTCGCCACCCCGTTATGGACCCGCCGCACTAGCCTGCGCAGTATGAGCAGCTCAGCTGACCAGCGCTCCGCCCACATCGTCGACGTGCTCACCGAGGAGTTCGGCGCGTCGATGGCGATCGACCCGGCCGCCTTCCGCCGCAAGTTCCGCAAGATGGCGGCTTCGCCGTTCGCGTTCTACCGGGGCAGCGCCGCGCTGTTCTACGCCGACCAGCTCGGCGACTTCGCCGATGACAGGTATCTCGACGAGCGGACCAGCCGGGTGTGGATCCACGGTGACCTGCACGCGGAGAACTTCGGCACCTACATGAACGCCTCCGGGCAGCTGGTGTTCAACGTCAACGACTTCGACGAGGCGTACGTCGGGCCGTTCACCTGGGACCTGCGCCGGCTGGCGGCCAGCGTGGCGCTGCTCGGCTACGGCAAGGCGCTCTCCGACACCGCGATCGGGGAGTTGGTGGCCGGCTTCGCCAGGTCGTACCTGACCGAACTGCGGGCCATCGCCGCCGGCGGTGACGACGCGATCGGTTCGATCACGCTGGACAACGCCGACGGGGTGCTGCGCCGGGTGCTGCAGCGGGCCCGGCTCAACACCCGCGTCGACCTGCTCGCCGCGCAGACCACCATCGACAACTACGAGCGACGCTTCTCCATCGGCGACGGGGTCTTCGAGATCGACGCCGCCACCCGGGACCTGGTCAGCGCCGCCTTCCACGACTATTTGGGCACCCTGCCGGCCGCCTCGACGCAGCTCCGCCCGGTGGCGGCCCGGATCAAGGACGTGGTGCTGCGCAAGGGGGTGGGCATCGGCTCGGCCGGGCTGCCGTCGTACAACCTGCTGCTGGAGGGGCACACCCAGGCGCTGGAGAACGACGTCGTCATCTACATGAAGCAGGCGCAGGTCCCGGCCGTGGCGCGGTACGTCACCGACGAGTCGGTCCGCGGCTACTTCCAGCACCAGGGGCACCGGACCGCCGAGTCGCAGCGGGCGTTGCAGGCGCACGCCGACCCGTGGTTGGGCTTCACCGAGCTGAACGGGGCCGGTCAGCTCGTCGCCGAGGTCTCCCCGTACGCCGCCGACCTGGACTGGTCGGACGTGAACGAGCCGGAGGAACTGACCGGGGTGCTCGTCGACCTGGGTCGGGCGGTGGCCCGGATGCACTCGGTGGCCGACGACGAGTCCAGCCACGACCTGGTGGACTACTCCACCGAGGAGGCCATCGTCGCGGCGGTGGACGCCGACGAGGCGGGCTTCGTCGACCACCTGGTGGACTTCGCGCACGCGTACGGGGTGCGTGCCCGCCAGGACCACCAGCTCTTCGTCGACCTGTTCCGCAACGGGCGCCTGCCGGGCATCTGATCGGGCGCGGCGTCGCTCAGGAGGCGAACTCCAGCACCACCTTGATGTCGTCCGGCCCGGGGGTGTACGCGTCGGCGTACCGGTTCACCGGCACCCGCCGGGTGATCAGTGACTCGAGCCAGACCTGGTCGGCGCGGGCGAGCGCCTGCGCGGCCATGTTCCAGTGCCGCCGGTTCGCGTTCACCGAGCCGAACACCACGTTGTTCTCCAGCACCAGGGACCGGTTGAGCGCCCCGGCGTCGAAGTCGATGATCCGACCACCGCTGGACACCCCGGCCAGGCAGACGATCCCGGTCGGGCCCGCCTTGCACATGACGTCGAGCACCACTGTGGGCGCGCCGGTGCACTCGATCACCACGTCCGGTTCGAAGGGCAGGTCGTTGACCGGCACCGCGTGGTAGGTGGCGCCGAGCCCGGCGACCAGCTCCGGCTTCGGCCCATCGGTGGCCCGGTCCAGCACGTGCACGGCGAGCCCACGTTGGGTGCCGAGCAACGCGGCCAGCAACCCGATCGGCCCGGCCCCGGTGACCAGGACGGTCTGCGGCTGCCACTCGGCCCGGTGCCCGATCCGCTCGATGTGGTCCCACGCCTTCGCCACCACACTTGTCGGCTCCAGCAGCACCCCGACCTGGGCCAGCGCCGGGTCGAGCTTGACCGCGAACTGGGGTTCGATCCGCCACCTGTCGCGGGCGAACCCGGGTAGCGCCTTGATGCCGTGCTCGGTGTACTGGCCGTTGCGACACATGTCCCACTCGCCGACCGCGCAGTTCGGGCAGGGCACCGGGTCGGGATGCCGGACGATCCCGGCCACCAGGTCGCCGGGTTGCACGGTTCCGCTCGGGTCCTCGATCACCCGTCCCAGTGACTCGTGCCCGATGATCAGGCGGTCCGCGCCCGGCGGCGCATCGCCGTACTCCCCGGCGATGATCTCGTGGTCGGTGCCGCAGATCCCCACCGCCAGCGCCTCCACGAGGACAGCGCCCTCCTCGGCAGGCGGTTCCGGCTGATCCTCGACGAGGCTCAGCGAGTTGGCGACCCCGGGTCTCACCGTCACAGCGCGCACGCCCTCATCTTTCCCCGCCGGGACGTGCACCGCGTCCAAAGCCGCGAGATCGGCTGGCGTCGGCGGCGGGCAGGTGCGGGCCCGGCCGGCACTAGGATCAGCGGCATGACTCCCGAAGAGGTCGGCGCTCGACTGGTCGCGCTGCTCGCGCCGGTCGCGGTGACCCCGTCGGTCTCCGGCGGGCAACGGTTCGCCCGGGCCACCGTCGACGTACCTCCGGCGAGCTGGCTGGCCGCGGTGTCCGCCGCCCGTGACGACACTGAGCTGGCCTGCGACTTCTTCGACTGGCTCTCCGCCGTCGACGAGTTGGCCGACGGCTTCGACGTGGTGGCGCACCTCTGGTCGAGCCGACTGCGCCACGGGGTGCTGCTGCGTACCCGGGTGCCGCGCGACGCACCCACCGTCGACTCGGTGGTCGACGTCTACCCCGGTGCCGCCTGGCACGAGCGGGAGACGCACGAGATGTTCGGCATCGACTTCGCCGGCCACGGGGAGTTGCTGCCGCTGCTGTTGCCCCCGGAGTTCGAGGGGCATCCGCTGCGTAAGGAGTTTGTGCTCGCTTCCCGGGTGGCGAAACCGTGGCCGGGTGCGAAGGAGCCGGGCGAGTCGGAGGCCGGCGGAGGGCGCCGACCGATCCGTCCGCCGGGCGTTCCCGCTCCGGGCGAGTGGGGGCCCACGCCCACCCCGGCTGGCGCCGGTGGTGTGGGGGAGGGCCCGCGTGGCGGCACCCCGGCCAGACCGGCCGGTGAGCGTCCGGCCCGGCCCGCCCCGGGGGCCCGTCCGGCGCGTACTCCCCGGCCTGCCGGCACCGCCGACGCCCCGGCTCCCGCCGACCGCAGCGACCGCGACGGGGGTACGCCCTGATGCCGCTCTGGGTGGAGTTGGTGCTCCGGATCGGCGGCGTGGTGGTTGCGTTCCTCACCCTGCCGTTGCTCGTCGGCCAGGCCGAGCACAAGGTGATGGCGCACATGCAGGGCCGGCTCGGCCCGATGTACGCGGGCGGCTTCCACGGTTGGGCGCAGCTCGTCGCCGACGGGGTCAAGTTCGTGCAGAAGGAGGACATCACGCCGCGCGAGGCGGACCGGGCGGTGTTCCGGCTGGCGCCAGCGGTGGCCCTGGTGCCCTACCTGCTGGTGCTGCTGGTCATTCCGCTCGGCCCGAACGACCTGGTCGGGCAACCGTTGGACATCGGCCTCTTCTTCGTGCTGGCGGTGGTCGGCGTCGGTGTGGTGGCGGTGCTGATGTCGGCGTGGGCGTCGGCCAACAAGTACAGCCTGCTCGGCGGCCTGCGCGGGGCGGCCCAGTTGCTCGGGTACGAGCTGCCGCTGGTGCTGGCCGCCGCGTCGGTGGCGATGGCCGCCGGCACGCTCAGCCTGTCGGGAATCGTCGAGGCGTGGCAGCCGTGGTGGCTGCTCTGGCAGGCACCCGCGATGATCATTTTCTTCGTCGCCGGGCTGGCCGAGATCCGTCGGCCGCCGTTCGACATGCCGGTGGCCGACTCGGAGCTGGTCTTCGGCTACATGACCGAGTACACCGGGCTGCGGTTCGCGTTCTTCCTGCTCGCCGAGTACGTCGGCATCGTGGTGATCGCCGCGCTGACCACTGTGCTGTTCCTGGGCGGTTGGCAGGGCCCGTTCGCCGATGACCAGCTCGGCTGGCTGTGGACGCTACTCAAGATCTTCGCGGTCTCCTTCGTGATCATCTGGCTCCGGGTGTCCTACCCCCGGCTCCGCGAGGACCAGCTGCAACGCCTCTGCTGGCTGGTGCTGGTCCCCGCGTCCCTGGCTCAGCTGGTCCTCACCGCGGCCGTCCGCATCGCCCTCTGACCTAGCGCGGCAGTGCCTGGTCTCCGCGCGGCACTGCCCGGCCCTCGCGCGCCGGGTGATCGCGTTCGATCCTGGTTGCAGTGGTGTCGGTCGGCGCGGACAACCACTACATCAGTGATCGAGCGCGATCATCCTGCGCGAGTCGGGCCGGATCGCTCGACGCGGCGCTCTGAGGTGGTCCCGAGAGCCGCTTTCGAGCTGATGTCGTAGACGAATCGTTCGCTGCGGCTGCGGCTGCGGCTGCGGCTGCGGCGGCCGAGATACCGCCCGATGTCACAAACGATTCAGCTCGAAAGCGTCCTTAGCCCACTCCCCGCCCAGGCCCAAGACTGGCGAGCCCGGCCGCCCTCACGTCCCACGCCTGACGACCCCACGCCCCACGCCCGACCCCCGAAGATCCGCGCAACTTCCCCGATGTTGCTGCCTCCGGCAGGCGGGAGACACCAACATCCCTGATGTTGCGCGGATCTTGACGACGAGCCGGGGCGACGAGCGACGAGCCGGGCGGCGAGGTGGGCCGCTCAGCGCAGCGGGGTGTGCGCGGGGTCCACCGGCTCGGCCGGGGGTGGTGGCGGGGTGCCGTCGCCGAAGGGGCGGCCACCGAGCGTTTCCCGGCCGTGCGGGGTGAGCCAGTTGGACAGGTCGGGGCCGAGCGGAACGATGCCGGTCGGGTTGATGTCGCGGTGCACCTCGTAGTAGTGCCGCTTGATGTGGTCGAAGTCGATGGTGTCGCCGAACCCGGGGGTCTGGAACAGGTCCCGGGCGTACGCCCACAGCACCGGCATCTCACTCAGCTTCTGCCGGTTGCACTTGAAGTGGCCGTGGTAGACCGGGTCGAAGCGGACCAGCGTGGTGAACAGCCGCACGTCGGCTTCGGTGATGGTGTCGCCGACCAGGTAACGCTGGTCGGTCAACCGCTCGGTGAGCCAGTCCAGCCGGTCGAAGAGCTGGTGGTACGCCTTGTCGTACGCCTCCTGGCTGCCGGCGAACCCGCACCGGTAGACGCCGTTGTTGACGTCCCGGAACACCACGGCGTTGACCTCGTCGATCTGCTCCCGCAGGTGCTCGGGGTAGAGCTGCGGGGCACCCTCGCGGTGGTACGCCCCCCACTGCGTGGACAGGTCCAGGCTCATCTGCGCGTAGTCGTTGGTCACCACCTGCCCGGTCGGCACGTCCACGATCGCCGGCACGGTGATGCCGCGCTCGTAGCCGGGGAAGCGCTTGAAGTACGCCTCCTGGATGCGCTCGATGCCGAGCACCGGGTCCCGCCCGTCCGGGTCGAGGTCGAAGGTCCAGCTCCGGGCGTCGTGGGTCGGGCCGGCGACCGCCATCGAGATGGCGTCCTCCAGGCCGAGCAACCGCCGCACGATGATCAGCCGGTTGGCCCACGGGCAGGCCCGGCTGACCGCCAGCCGGTACCGGCCCGGCTCGACCGGGTATCCGTCGCGCCCGTCCTCGGTGATCCGGGTGGCGATGTACCGCTGGTCGCGGGTGAATTCGCCGCCCGGCTCGACGTACTTGCCGCCTTTTTCCTCGCCCACGTCAGCCTCCCGGTCGTGTTGCTGCCCTGCACCCCATCCTTACCGATCTCCGACCGATCGACGCGGTGAGCCCGGATACCCTCGCCGGCATGACGGATGTGGAGGCGGCGGCCCGGCGGTTCATCACCGATGTGTGGAACGCCCGCCGAGAGGAGTCGGCGTACGAGTTGGTGGCCGAGGAATGCCCGGGGCTGGGCGGCACCGGCCCGGAGGCGACGTTGGCCTGGCATCGCGAGCGCCGCGCGGCCTTCCCCGACCTGCGCTACAAGATCGTCGACGTGGTCGCGGCCGGTGAGCGGGTGGCCGTGCACTGGCGGGCCGCCGGCACCCACGTCGGGCAGTTCGGGCCGGTGCCGCCGACCGGGCAGGTGGTCAGCTACTCGGGGGCGACGTTCCTGCGCTTCGACCCGGCGGGCCGGATCGTCGAGGTGTGGAGCTGCAACGAGCTGTTCCAACTGCTGCAACAACTCGGTGTCGAGATGCTCCCACCGGCAGCCGTCGGCGGACCCGGGGCGTGATCCGGTTGATCCGCAGCTGACCGTGCTCCTCGGGTGAGCCCTCCGTTCGTGGACCTGTGGGTGGTGGTCGCGCGCGCCGGGGCCACAGGGCAGGATGGTCGACATGAGCGACCCCAGCGAGCGTGGTGACACCAGCGAACGCGGCCTTCCCGGCGCGGGCCTGGTGAAGGGGCTGGCGGTCACCCTCAAGACGATGACCAGCCGTTCGACCACCCAGCAGTACCCGGACACCGCTCCCGACCTGCCGCCGCGCTCGCGCGGTGTGATCGCGTTGTCCGAGGAGAACTGCACGGTCTGCATGCTCTGCGCCCGCGAGTGTCCGGACTGGTGCATCTACATCGACTCGCACAAGGAGGAGGTGGCGGTGCCCGGCGCCGCCCGCCCCCGCCAGCGCAACGTGCTCGACAAGTTCGACATCGACTTCTCGCTCTGCATGTACTGCGGCATCTGCATCGAGGTCTGCCCGTTCGACGCGCTCTACTGGTCGCCGGAGTTCGAGTACGCCGAGTACGACATCAAGGACCTGCTGCACGACAAGGACCACCTCGGTCAGTGGATGGCCACCGTTCCGCCGCCGCCCGCGCACGACCCGAACGGCGAGCCGGCCAAGGAGGAGACCTCCGCCGCGCGCAAGGCCGCCGCCGCACGTCCCGCTCCGCCAGCGGTACGCCCCGACGCCGACCAGGACCCGGCGTCGTGACCGCCCGAGCTGCAGGGGCGGCCCGGTGACCGGCGCGGATGTGCTGCTGCTCGCCCTCGGTGCGGTGGCGGTCGGCGCCGGCGTGCTGGTGGTGACCACGAAACACCTCGTCCGGGCCGGGCTCTACCTGGTGGTGTGCCTGGGCGCGTTGGCCGGTGACTTCCTGGTGCTCAGCGCCGAGTTGGTGGCCTGGGTGCAGGTGCTGATCTATGTGGGCGCGGTGGTGGTCCTGCTGCTGTTCGCGGTGATGCTGACCCGGGCTCCGATCGGCGCCTCCGACGACCTGGACCGGCCCGGCTGGCCGGCCGCGCTGATCGGTGGCGGCGCCGGGCTGGGGCTGACCGTCCTGCTGGTCGACGCGTACCGCTGGAGCACCGTCACGCTGCCGCCCGCCGGCACCGCCGAGCGGCTGGGTGAGCAGATCTTCCAGTCCTGGGTGTTGCCGTTCGAGGTGCTCTCGGTGCTGCTGCTCTCCGCCCTGGTGGGCGCGATCGTGCTGTCCCGGCCGGACATCGGCCGCGCCGGCCCGCCCGGCGACGGCCGGGCAGGCCGCGCCGGCCCGCCCGGCGACGGCCGGGCAGCCGACCTGGTCGACAGCGAGCCCGGGGGGCGCCGGTGAGGCCGGTCATCCCGTACGTCACCGCCGCGCTGCTGTTCGGTCTCGGCGTGTACGGCGTGCTGCGTCGCCGCAACGCGGTGCTGGTGCTGATGTCCGTCGAGTTGATGCTCAACGCGGTCAACCTGATCCTGGTCACCGCGGACACCACCGCCCGCGCCGTGCTCCCACACTCGGGGCAGGTCTTCGCCCTGTTCGTCATCGTCCTCGCCGCCGCGGAGATCGGGGTGGGGCTGGCGATCGTCCTTCAGCTCTACCGGCTACGCGCGACCGTCGCCGTGGATGACGTGCCGTTGACCGAGCCGTCGCCGCCGGTCGGCGGGCGCGAGCCGGCCGTCCTGGATTCGGAGGCGGGCCGGTGAGCGGGCTGCTCGGGGCGCTGCTGCCCGCCGTACCGCTGGTCGCCGGGCTGCTCGGCCTGTTGCTGCCCGCGGCCTCCCGGCGCGAGAACGCGACCGGCGGCGACCGGGCCCGGGCGGCGGCCGTGACGCTCGGCGTGACCGGTGCGGCCGGCGCGTTGGCGCTGGCCGTCGCGCTGCTGCTCACCGTCGACCGGCCGACGGAGACGTCGGCCACCTGGGTCGACTTCGGCGGGCTGGCGGTGACTCTCGGCGTACGGCTGGACGGCGCCGCCGCGCTGGTCGCGGTGGCGGTCACCGCTGTCGCCCTGGCCGTGCAGGTCTACTCGATCGGCTACCTGCGGCGCGGCCCGCACGACGATGTCGACGTCGATCACCGCTATCCGCCCTACGCCGCCCAGATCAGCCTCTTCACCGGTGCCATGTTGCTGGTGGTGGTCGCCGGCGACCTGATCATGTTGTTGGTCGGCTGGGAGGTGATGGGCCTCTGCTCGTACCTGCTCATCGCCCACGACCGCCGACTGGCCGGCGCGCCCGCCGCCGCCATGAAGGCGTTCCTGGTGACCCGGGTGGGTGACGTCGGGTTCCTGCTCGGCATCGCGCTGCTGGGTGTGTCGACGGGCAGCTTCCGGATCGCCGACGTGCTCGCCCACGACCACTCCGGCGCGACGTTGACCGCCGCAGGCCTGCTGCTGCTCGCCGGTGTGGCCGGCAAGAGCGCGCAGTTCCCGCTGCACACCTGGCTGCCGGACGCGATGGCCGGTCCGACCCCGATCTCCGCGCTGATCCACGCCGCGACGATGGTCGCCGCCGGGGTGTACGCGGTGGCCCGGCTCTACCCGCTGTTCACGGCAGCGCCGGTGACGCTGACAGTGCTGGGGGTGCTCGGCGCGATCACGCTGCTGCTCGGCGCGCTCGCCGCCACCGCCCAGGACGACATCAAACGCGTGCTGGCCTGGTCGACAGTGTCCCAGTTGGGCTACATGACCGGGGCGCTGGCGGTCGGCTCACCGTCGGCCGCGTTGTTCCACCTGCTCACCCATGCCGCCTTCAAGGCGCTGCTGTTCCTCGCCGCCGGCGTCGTGATCCACGCCGTCGGCACCACCCTGATGTCGGAGATGGGCGGGCTGCGGCGCAGCATGCCGGTGACGTTCTGGTGCACTGTGGTGGGCCTGGGTGCGCTGGCCGGAGTGCCGCCGTTGGCCGGTTTCTGGAGCAAGGACGGCGTACTGACGGTCGCCGAGTCGGCGGCGTTGGAGGGCACCGGCCCGGCGCCGTCCTGGGTGGGCTGGATCGTCTGGGTCGCCGGGCTGGTCGGCGTTGCCGTCACCGCCTGGTACGCCGGTCGGCTGCTGCTGCGCGCCTTCTTCGGCACTGCGCGCCTGCCCCTGGTTCGGCCGCACGACCCGCCGGCGGTGCTGCGCTGGCCGGTGGTGCTGTTGGCCGTGCCGGCCGCGCTGCTCGGTCTGGCCGGGTTCGTCGGGGCGTTCGCCAACCGCCTGCGGTTCCCCACCGTCCCGGTGGCGGGTTCCGAGGACGGCCTGGTCCACCTGGGTTCGGGGGTGCTGCTGCCGCTCGCGTTCCTGCTACTCGGCGCCGGGCTGGTGACGCTGGGCTGGCGTCGTGACCGGGCGGCCGACCCGGCCGCCGCGCTGGGTCCGCTGCGGCCGGTCTTCGCCAGCGCGTTCCGGCTCGACGACGTCCAGCACACCCTTGTCGTACGCCCCGTGCGCGCACTGGCCCGTGTCGTGCACACCGGTGACGAGGTGCTGGTGGACGGTGCTGTCGAGGGCAGTGGCCGAGCCGCGTCGGGTCTGGGTGCGGGGCTGGCCGCGCTGCACCGCGCGGCGCTGCCCCGAGCCGCCGCCGGTGTGCTGGCCGGCGCGCTGCTCATCGGCCTGGCCGCTGCGGTCATTGGAGGAACCCGATGAGTGTCGGGCAGGGGTTGCTGGTCGCGGTGCTGGCGCTGCCGGCGCTGGGCGCGGTCGCGGTGGCGGCAACGCCCCGGGACCGGGCAGCCCGCCTGGTCGGTACGATCGCGGCGGCGTTGACCCTGCTGGCGGCGGTGCCGCTGGTGTTCGGCGGTCGAGGTTGGGTCGCCTGGTCGGCTGGCGCTCCGGCGGTGCTCCCGTGGCACCAACTGGATCTGCCGTGGGTGCCTGGCCTGGAGTTGCGCTTCCACCTCGGCGTCGACGGCATCTCCTGGCCGCTGGTGGTGTTGACGGCGCTGCTCACGCTGCTCTGCTGCGCGTACACGATGTGGCGGGTGCCCGGCGGCGGCAGTGGCCGGGCGTTGGTCGCGTTGCTGCTGGTGGTCGAGGTGGGCATCCTGGGCACCTTCCTCGCCCTGGACCTGGTGCTGTTCTTCCTCTTCTTCGAGGTCGTCCTGCTGCCGATGTACGCGATCATCGCCGGCTGGGGTGGCGCGGACCGGCGTCGGGCCGCCCGGAAGTTCGCCCTCTACACACTGTTCGGGTCGGTGCTGCTGCTGGTCGGCGTGTACGTCGTGGTCGCCGCCGCCGGCACCGCCGACCTGGTGACGCTGACCGGTGGGGCGGGGTTGTCCAGGGGCACCCAGTTGGCCGCGTTCACGCTGTTGGCGTTGGCTTTCGCGGTGAAGAGCCCGCTGTGGCCGCTGCACTCCTGGCTGCCCGATGCGCACACCCAGGCACCCACCGTGGGCAGTGTCGTGTTGGCCGGTGTGCTGCTCAAGATGGGCACGTACGGTCTGATCCGGGTCGCGGTCGGGGTGGCGCCGGAGGGTGCCCGCTGGGCGGCGCCGGTGCTCGGCGTGCTGGCCGTCGCCGCGATCCTGATCGGTTCGCTGGTCTGCCTGGCCCAGTCGGACGTGAAGCGGCTCATCGCGTACTCCAGCGTGGGGCACATGGGTTTCGTACTGCTCGGCGTCGCCACGCTGACCGCCACCGGCATCCAGGCGGCGTTGATCGGCAACGTCGCGCACGGCGTGATCACCGGCCTGCTGTTCTTCCTGGCCGGGGCGGTGAAGGACCGTACCGGCACGGGTGCGCTCGCGGAGCTGTCCGGGCTGCGGGAGACCGCGCCCCGGTTGGCGGGTCTGCTCGCGTTCGCGGCGATCGCGTCGCTGGGCCTGCCCGGGTTGGCCGGCTTCTGGGGTGAGGCGTTCGCGGTGGTCGCCGCACTGCAGGTGGGCGGCCCGCTCTGGACCACCCTCGGGGTGCTGGCGGCGATCGGGGGGGCGCTCACCGCCGCGTACTTCCTGCGGTTGCTGCGCCAGGTCACCCACAACCGACCGAGCCCCGCCGTCGGGCAGGTGGGCGCCGGCCTGGCCGGGGCGGAGTTGACCGCCTGGGTGCCACTGGTGCTGCTCGCGTTGGCCATCGGGCTGGCGCCGACACTGGTCCTCGGTGTCGCCGAGGCCCCCGTCGACGCCCTCATCGGGGTGGTCAAACCATGAACGTCGTGCAGAGCGTGGACAGCGTCGCGCTGCTCCCGGCCTACCTGGCCGCCGGCACGGCCGTGCTCGTCCTCATCACCGACCTGCTCGTGGCGCGGCCACGGGCCACCATCGCGGTGGCAGCGCTCGGCGCGCTCGGCACCGCCGTCGCTTCCGCGCTGGTCGGGGCGGGTGCCGAGCGGCGCACGTTCTGCGTGGGCGCCGACTGCTCATGGATCTTCGGCGGTCGCGCGGCACTGGTCGGCGCGGTGGTCGCACTGCTGACGCTGGGTGTGCTCGGACTGTCGGTGCCGGCGCTGCGGGCCGGGCGGTCACCGGTTGGGGAGTATGCCTTCCTGCTGGCCTGCTCGATGACCGGCGGCGTGGTGCTCGGCGCGGCCGGTGACCTGATCACGCTGATCGTCGCCCTGGAGACGTTGACCCTGCCGCTGTACGTGCTGGTCGGCCTGCGTCGGGGGAGCCTCGCCAGCGCCGAGGCGGCGTTGACCTTCTTCGTGGTCAGCGTGGTGGCGACGACGCTGACCCTGCTCGGCGCGGCGCTGCTGTACGCGGTGACCGGCGGGCTGCACCTGGACCGGCTCGGCGGTTTGCTCGCCGAGCAGCCTGAGCTGCGGGACCTGCCGTTGACCAGCGCCGCGGTGGCGGTGTTGCTGGTCGGGTTGGCGTTCAAGGTGGCGGCGGTCCCGTTCCACGCCTGGGCGCCGGCCACCTACGACGGCGCGCCGCTGCCGGTGGCCGCGTACCTGTCCACCGCGTCGAAGCTGGGCGGCCTGATCGCCCTCCTCGCCGTGGTGCAGCGGGCGTTGCCCGCCGACCAGACCGGCCCGGTGCTCGCGGTGCTCGCGGTGCTCACCATGACCGTGGGCAACCTGGTGGCGCTGCGTCAGCGGCGGACCGTCCGGCTGCTCGCCTGGTCGTCAGTCGCGCAGGCCGGCTACATCCTCGCCCCGCTGGGAGCGTTGGCGTTGGCCGTCGGGCGCACCGACGAGGCGCGGTCCGCCGCGTACGCGGCCGCCGTGGCGTACGCCGTCTTCTTCGTGGTGTTGGAGCTTGCCGCCTTCGCCGGGTTGACGGCCCTGCGGCCGGCGGGCGCGGACGGCGGCACGGTGGACGACCTGCGCGGCGCGGCCCGCCGGCATCCGTGGCGGGCTGCGGCGTTCGGTCTCGCGCTGGTGGGTCTGGCCGGTCTGCCGCCGGGGCTGGCCGGCCTGTTCGCGAAGGTGACAGTGGTCCGGGCGCTGTTGGACGGTGGCGCGGCGTGGCTGGCGCTGGTGGTGGCGCTGAACGCCGTGATCGGCCTCGCCTACTACCTGCGGGTGGCCGCCGCGCTGTGGGCACCGACGCCCCTCGCCGCCCCGAACGTCGGGGGCGCTGCGGCCGTACCCGTGGTGGGTGTGGTGGCGGTGGTGCTGGCGGTGGCGACGGTGGCCGCCGTGGTGCTGGGTGTCGCCCCGCAACTGGTGCTCGACCTGGCCGGCCGTTGACCTGACCTGCGACTTCGGTCTCAGTGAACTCTCAGCGTTGTAACGGATGGTTGGTGGGTACCGGGTTGTTACACCGGTCAGCGGATCCCGGCGATCCGTGCACCGAAGGAGACATCGTGCACCACAACCGTCTGAAGACCGCAGCGCTGCTTGGCCTGCTCAGCGCCCTGATCCTGGCGGTGGGCTACTGGTTCGGCGGCAGCGGCGGCCTGGTCATCGCCGTCCTCGTGTCTCTGGTCATGAACGGCGTCACCTACTTCTACTCCGACAAGCTCGCGCTGCGCTCGATGGGGGCGCAACCGGTCACCGAGGCGCAGTTCCCCGAGCTGTACCGGATGGTCCGGGAGTTGGCCGCCGACGCCCGGCAGCCGATGCCGCGCCTCTACGTCAGCCCGACCGCGCAGCCCAACGCTTTCGCCACCGGTCGTAACCCGCAGCACGCGGCCGTCTGCGTGACCCAGGGCATCACCGAGATCCTCGACTACCGCGAACTGCGCGGTGTGATCGGGCACGAGCTGTCCCACGTCTACAACCGGGACATCCTGATCTCCAGCGTGGCGGCCGGCCTGGCCAGCATCATCACCCTGCTGGCGAACCTCGCCTTCTTCATCCCGCTGGGCGGCGGGGACGACGAGGACCGCCCGAACCCGGCTGTGTTGCTGCTCACTCTGATCCTGGGCCCGATCGCCGCCACGGTGATCCAACTGGCGATCAGCCGGAGCCGCGAGTTCCAGGCGGACGCCTCGGGCGCCGAGTTGAGCCGCGACCCGCTGGCCCTGGCCAGCGCGCTGCGCAAGATCGACGCGGTGGCCCGACGCCGGCCGTTGCCGGCCCAGGGCCAGCTCACCAGCACCGCCCACCTCATGATCGCCAACCCGTTCCGGGGTGGCGGCATGGCCGCGCTCTTCTCCACGCACCCGAAGATGGAGGACCGCGTGGCCCGGCTGGAGCAGATGGCCCGCAACTCGGGGCCGGTCCAGTTCCAGCGCTGACCCGCTGATCGACCGCCTCCGCCCGTACCCGGCCACGCCGGGTACGGGCGGACTGCTGTATTTCCGTTGTCTACCCGCCCGGCGGTGGCGTTAGGGTCATAACGGCTCACGCTCATTACACCCTCGGGAGGTTCACGGTGACCGCGCTGCGTCAGTACCTGGGTGTCTGGCGGATCCCCGGGGCGCCCATGCTGCTGGTCACCGGCATCATCGGGCGGCTCGGAATCGGTATGACCCCCCTGGCGCTGCTCCTGGTGGTCGAACAGGTGACCGGGCGCTACTCGCTGGCCGCCATCGCGGGCGGTATCTACGCCCTCGCCGGTGCCGCGCTCAGCCCGATCGCCGGACGGGTCGCCGACCGGGTCGGCCCCACCCCCGTCCTGCTGCTCACCGCCGTCGCCCACCCACTGGCGCTCATCGGGTTGCTGCTGGCCAGCCGCTCCGGCGACGACGCTCTCCCCGTCATCTACCTCGCCGCAGGCGTGGCCGGCGCCACCTACCCGCCACTCACCGCCGCCATTCGAGGCGCCTGGAACGACCTGACCAGCCCCAACTCCGGCCGTTCCCACCTCCGCAACACGGCAATGGCCGCCGAGACCACACTCTTCGAGATCGTCTTCGTCCTCGGCCCACTGCTCGTCGCCGGCTTCGTCCTCGTCGCCGACGCGTCAGCCGCGCTGATCGGTGCGGCGGTGGTCACCCTGTTCGGCACGACCGCCGTGGCCCTCGGCCGGGTCATGCGCGGCTGGCGCCCGCACCCGCGCGAACACCACGCCCGCGGGCTCGGCCCGCTGCGGGTCCCCGGCTTCCCGGCCCTGCTGATCTGCGTGGCCGGCCTGGGCATCGCGTTCGGGGCCGCCGGGGTGATCGTGCCGGCGTTCGCGAGCGACCACGCCACCGACGACCCGGAGAGCCTCGCCGGTGTGCTCCTCGCGGTCTGGGGGATCGGCAGCGCCCTCGGCGGGCTCTGGTTCGGCGTCCGGCGGCCAGCACCGAACATGACCCGGCAGTTCGCCTTCCTGCTCGCCGCGCTGGCGGCCACCTTCGCCGTGTTCGCGGTGATGCCCACCCCGCTGGCGTTGGGTGTCGCCCTGGTCGCCGGCGGGGCCACCATCGCGCCCGCGTTGACCCTGGAGAACACCCTGGTCGGCCGGATCGCCCCGACCGGCATGCTGAACGAGGCGTACACCTGGGTGGTCACCGTCGCGGTGGCGTCCAGCGCGGCCGGCGGCTCGGTGGCCGGCGTGATCGTGGATCACGCCGGCGGCGTCCGCTGGGCGTTCCTGTTCGCCGGGGCGGCGGTCGCCGTCGGTGCCGTGGTCGCCGCACTGCCCGCCGGGCCCATCGCCCGCGCGGAAACCACAGCGGTACGCACCGAACAGCCCGTCCCCGCCTGACCACGTGCGTACCTAGCGGGCGTCTCGGTCGGCCCGTGCCGTAGTCGGATCGTGCTTGATCGACTCAGGTTTCTGAATGTCGCGGTGACCCAGTCGCTTGGATGCCCCGACTTTCAGGAACCCGAGTCGATCTCACCCGGATGCGCTGCGTCCCCAGGTCGGCTCGCCGTGGACAGCCGTCAGCGGTAGTTGTTGAACTGAAGGGCCACGCCGAAATCCTCGCCCTTCAACAGCGAGATGACGGCCTGCAGGTCGTCGCGCTTCTTGCCGGTCACCCGCAGTTGGTCGCCCTGGATCTGCGCCTGCACGCCCTTGGGACCCTCGTCGCGGATCTTCTTGCTGATGGCCTTGGCCTTGTCCGCCTCGATGCCCTGGATCACCTTGCAGTCGATCTTGAAGATCTTGCCCGACGGGCGCGGCTCCCCAGCATCCAGCGACTTCAGCGAGATGTTCCGCTTGACGAGCTTCTCCTTGAACACGTCCAGCGCGGCGCGGACACGCTCCTCGGTCTCCGCCTGAAGACCGATCGCCTCCTCGCCAGACCAGGAGATCTCAGCGCCGGTGCCGCGGAAGTCGAACCGCGTCGCAAGCTCCTTCTCCGCCTGCCGAAGGGCGTTGTCGACCTCCTGACGGTCAACCTTGCTCACGATGTCGAACGACGGGTTCGCTGCCATGTTTCTGCTCCTGCTGTCCGGCGGTCTGGGCCTGCCGTCGGCCGCCGACCAGCGGCACGACCCCCTGACGGTACCCGGTTGCGTTGGTGCCGGGGGGAGCCGCTATTCTTGCTTCCGCCGCCGCGTTGCGACGCGGTGGGGTGCCCTGGCGGGTTGCCCGAGCGGCCAATGGGAGCGGACTGTAAATCCGTCGCGAAAGCTTCAGAGGTTCGAATCCTCTACCCGCCACCAGGTGCGGACAACGGCCCCTGACCAGCAGAGATGCTGATCGGGGGCCGTTGTCGTTGATCTAGCCGAGTCCGGCTGAGTCCAGCCTTTGACGACTGGCTGTGGGCAGATGGTGGGCAGGTCGATCTTGCCCGTCAGGGCTTCTCTGGGGCTGGGAACGCTCGTGCTCTGGGGAGTTGTCGGCTCGGCGTGAACACGCCTGGAGTGACCGGCTGAGGGCTGCTTGTGGGCTTCGCTGACTGCGGGGCTAGGCCGGGGGCAAGCCAGTCCCGGGGTTGGACTGGCGCGGCAGTCGGAAGCCCTGGCCCTCGATCAGGTTGACTCGCCGGCTTCCGTGCCGCCTGGCCGTGGTCGTGCTGCGTCTGGATCAGTGAAGTTCGGGGCGGCGGTCCGGCGGTAGTCGGTGGCTCTCCGCCCCGGCGCCGGAGGCGGCCGGGGCGGCTTGCCGCCGGCCGGCTCACCGCCCGCGCCGCGCGAAGCGCGGCGCCTTGATCCAGAAAAGAGCAAATCGGCAGCAGCGTGGTAGCAGGGAGAGGGGAACCGGTACCTGATCTGTCCCTCAACGGTCGTCCCGGCTCCCGCTGTGCGGTTGCTGCTGACTGACGTGTTGCGGCCCGTGGTACCGGCGCTGCCGGAGCGGATTTCCCTGAGCCGGCGGGCGGGGCGAGCCATCAGACGACGAGGATTAGAAGGCCAGAAGGCTTCCGAGGGGAAGCCCGTCTCGAGCCCAAGATCGGGTATGGCGTGGCGCTTCTAGACGTCCGACCTCCTCCTGGTGTCCGGCGCCATCGCCGACCACCCGGTTACAGGACCTCGTCGCACCTGGCCGCTAGAGTGCCGGGGTCGGGCAGTCCCTGCCCGCCGCAAGACGAACCGAGGAGTGCGCCGTCCTGTGAGTACCGAGGATGTACAGGGAACGGTCCGCCTGGCAGCGAAGACGTTGCTTCACACCCTCGACCTGAGCAGCTACCCTCATGGGGTGGACCAGCGCGACGAACTCATTATCCCCGTCAACAAACTCATTGATTTTACGCCGGCAAAGCTCGGTGCGCGGATCATCGAGTTTGACGATGTGGTGTGTTCAATCACGGGGCTTCCACAGTCGCAAATCTCGGCACGGCTGGAAAGTGCCGTGGTGGGCATCGGTGGCGACAATACTTCGTCGCGAGCGCTCCGTTTGTCGCTGCTAATCCTTCGCGACTACATTAACTCCGGATACTACCCACTTGTCCAAGACCGGAAGCTGGTCCTTGCTCCGCTCCTCGAGGCTCAGAACCTAGATGAGGTCCGCAGGCGGCACGCACTGAGGATGCTCTATCGCCAGGCGCGCCTCAACGCGGTAAGAGAGGCTAGTCAGCGGAAGGCGCTTGAAAAGTTCATTACCAGCCTGACCATGGTGGATTATCAACCGGGTAAGGTCGTGTCCGCGCTGGAGGAGGCTCCTCCCGATCTCTCCATCCAAATCGCGCAGTCGGGGTCTGCTCGCCTGCTTTGGCGGGGCGTACGGACAACCTGGTCCATGACACCAGACGCCAGTGCGCCAGGTCGCGAAGTGTCAATCGTGCTGACTGATCGGCGTTGGCCGAGCACTCCGATGGCCGTCGCTCAGTTCCGCAATGTCGTTCCAGGTGTTCGGCAGCGAGACACCTGGCTGGGGATGACAGCCCGCAACGCGACTGGGGGAGCAGGCGGCTATGTCGATCGGCTTGCAAAGCAACCCGACGAACGAGCCGCAGTCGAGGCAACCGCAGCAGTGCTCCGAAACCTCCTCGGATCAGTGAACCTGGAGGGACTTCCCAGTATCTCGATGAAGGGCGGTGTGGATCAGGCGGATCAGTTGGCCGCGCTCGCCAGCGCGTCCCGTGATCGTTACAACCGCCTTCGCCAAGAGGGTCGCCCAGCCGAAGCACGCAAGCATCTGGCCATTACGAAGCGCGCAGAGACAGCCGCCAACCTTAGCCTAGGGCTTGCTGGTCTTTCTGAATGTCAGTCCGATCCCTATCCGAGTCGACTGATGCGGACCGATTCAGAAATCCGCCGGAGGGTTGACACGGGTCTGAGGAAACTCTGGCACTACCACATGGGATTTGTTGCGCTCGAGATGAGCATCTGCGGGGCGGCTCCGCCATTCGGGGCACTGCGTGTTGGTAAGTTGGCTGCCGCTCTTGCCGGAAGTGAAGTCGTGTTGAACGCTTGGGGCAGGGATCGTCCACTGGGGGAGATTGCCACCACAGTGTATGAGCCCCACGTGCGAGATAAGGTGCCCAACCCTGGCCCCCTTGTGGTTTTCACGAGTGGTTTGTATCCAGGGCACAGTTCTCAATATAACCGCGCTTCCAGCGGCGCACGAAAGTGGCGCCGAATCGGCGAGACCATGGGGTATGGCTCTTTTCATGTGGCGGCCGACACGGTCGATGCAGTGGACGCCTTCAATGAGGCGGTAGATGGTTACTCTCACATCACACGAACCTTCGGAGAGGGGGCTAGCGCTCGTTTCCGGGCAATCGGGAAGGCGCTCTCGGGACTGGGTCTTCCCGACCTCCGCCGCCACGACACGCGAAGGCCTCTGTACGCCTTGTCGTTGGTTGAGGACCCCGGGGGAGTGTTGCTGGGATGGCGCCCTGCGCCGGCACCTGGCCGATTGGGTATCTCTGCCCAGGAGATCGCACATCAGTGGTGGGAGCGGTGGGTCAGGGGGCAGGTCTCTCAACTCGCCCGAGAAGCCCGTGTGGCACCTGACCTCCTGGATGAGCTACACGGGCTGCTACGCCAGGTCAACGAACTGGAAGCGGCGACGCCGCAGCCTCAATTTGCGGCACGCCAATTGTCGCTTTTGGACCAAATGGGACAGCGGCCTGTTGGTCTCGGCGAGGTCGGGTAGATTCCCCGGACCGGTTCTTCAGAGGCTGAAGGGGTCGTGGTTCCGACGAGCGAGAGACTTGAAGCCCTCACTGCGCTGTTCAGACGGGGCGAGATCTACGCCGACTCATGGCCCGAGGACGTACGTCGGCGGCTGAACGTCGAAGACCCTTTGGCTGACCTCCTGGCCAGCGCTCTCGACAGTGGACGCCATGTAGTTCTCACAGGGAACGCCGGAGACGGTAAGAGCCACCTTGCTGTTACTGCTATGGCCGCAGCGAGGCGACGGAACACTCTAGAGCCTGACTCGGACGAGCCGCCACGTGTAAGACCTGGCGAGAGGGTGTTCATCCGTGATGCCGCGGCCGTGAGCGATGAGGCAATCCTTGCTTGGACCTCGGCTGCGCTCAGCGCAAGCGCTCAACTCGTCATTACCTTGAATGAAGGCCCCCTAGCCTCGCTGGCCGCTCTTCAACCTAACGGTGTCTATGCTCTGTTGCGGGACGTGGCCCACGCACGGGCGCGAGGTGACGAAGCCCCGGACCCTGATGGCTTCTTGTTGGTCAACCTTGCTGGGCGCCAACTGGTCCATGGCGAATTCGTCGCGAAGGCCTTGGACCGGTTGCTACCCGCCGTCGTGGCTTGCGAAGGTTGCCAAGATGTCACCACATGTCCACGGACTGTCGGACGCGACCTGCTTCAATCCTCTAACACAGCAGCAGTTCGTCTAACAGAGTTGCTGCGCCTGTTGGCTCACTCCGGTACACGGATGACGGCTCGGGACCTCTGGATGTTCCTGGTCGACCTATTTTTCGGCTGGGAATGCCCTCCCGCCGCCAGCGACATGGAGAGGCTTCCGGGATGGTGGTGGTCCCGCGTCTTCTCGGATGAGAACTGGCTCGGGAAGGCAATCTCCAGGGAATTTGACCCGGTCAACGCAGCTGAGGGCTCGGTCGACGTTCAGTTGTGGCTCGGAGATGCCATAGGAGCGGCCGTGCCACCTGCAGCCTTGCTGATTGCCCCGTTCCGCCAGCATGCCGAAGAATCAGGTGAAGCTCTCCGCGCCTTCAGTGCAGCAAAGAGGGCCTGGTTTTTCCTTTCGCCTCATGTTGACGCTGCAGCATTGGTGGCACGGCAATCCCGGATCCCAGGCTATACGAGCCTCCTAGAGGTGGCGCGGGAGGATTCTCTCGCTGCCGCTCGCCGCATCGTTGCCCTCATCAATAGGTACCGACTTAACGATAACGACGACCGGCGCCTCTACCTGAGCCAGCATCACGTGCTCACTGCTGTCGAACGCCCACGCGTCCTGGCAGCCAGTCAGACATACAATAGCGATGCTGTTCAGATCAGAATCCCCTACGCATCCGAAGACCACGGAGTGGATTCCGCTGGGTTTGTTCCTACTCGCCTTGAATTTGGATGGCCAGGGCAACGGGGCAATGTTCTAGTCGTCGACTACCCAACCTGGCTTCAGTTGCAGGAACAAAGGTCGATTCACGCAGATAGACGCCAAGAGGCGTTGGATGCTGCGCTAGACCTGTTCATCGGCAGTGCACCTGCCCGGCCTGACGGTGATCCCCAGATTTCTGTATTCGACCACCGAACCGGCATTAGGACACGGATCACTGCCTTCAGCGGTAAGCATCCCGCATTCGAGGTGAACCGATGGTAGAGGTGTCCGGTCTCGAACTGACACCCTGGTTTCAGAACAATGTATCCATGAAGCTTGGGTTTAGTACTGCGACTACAAGTGCAGATCCAGTCCATGTTCTTAGCGGCTTCCTTGGCGCTAGCTTCAAGGGGCCTCGTGCTCCACAACTAGCCCGGCAGATGGTCGCAAAGAAGGAGCGGTCCTGGTCCATCCCGAACGAGGATATCGCTGCGGTCGCCGCTGCCGCCGAGCGGCCGGTCAACCTATCAGGCAGTCTCGGAGAATTAGAGGTCCTGCGTCAGGTAGTCCGTTCGCTCATTGCCAGCGACGGTGCCGTCTTTCCCTCCAATCAGTCGTATCAAGTAGCGCATCCTGGGTTTGTTACGAATGATTGGACCGGAGGGGACATCGGCAAGCAGTGTGCGGCGCTTCTCCTGGAATACGGGGACGGCACTAAAGCGATGTCGTCGCTGATTGAGAGACTCTGCTCTCCGCAACCGAACCCGCTATGGGCGCTCCAAGCGGTTTTTTCCGGCCAGCCTAGCCCATCGGACTTCTCGATAGCGACACCTGTACGGGTACCGTGGGCCGAAGCAGAACCATGCCGTCAGTTGGCACGTAACTTAGGCCGCCTCCTGCATCGCTGCGTAACCCTAGGCGCGACTGGTGTTGATAGCCTCTCCGGCTTGCGAGTCCTGGCAAACGCCTGCGAGTTCGTCTCTATCCTGATATACGCTCAAGTCCCTAGTTTGATGGGCCGGAGTCGCTCCCTCGCACCCCTTCTTGTCGCGGTGTCGGATGAGGCGCCAACTGTCAGAGAGGTTTCGGCGCGCGTCTCGGTCCCAGCAGTGCATGGGGCAATGGATACGTGGATTGCCGAGATGCTTCAAGCTGAGGTTGTCGAGCGTTTGGGTGGGGCGGTATCAGACCGCAGGACCGTCGAGAGGTTCCTGTTAAAAACGCTGCCTTACTCACGAGGCGCAAAGATTGCCCGCTCGGCCCGGAGCGAACAGATGATAGCGAACGCTCCGGCAATGCTAAGCCAACTGGAATCTGGCCATCAAAATGAGGACCTGGCCTTTCCGGCGGCTCTCGTGTTGCTCGACCTTTTGCGGACAACTATGTCCCAGAGCTACGATGGATGGTTCGATCACCATGCTCGTCGCTGCGGTTTTCTTGCGCCTCGCCGCGGCCGGTCAGCCAAGCGTTTGTGTGTAGAGGCACCGCTTGTCACAACGTTGGTCTTAGCGGGGCTCGACGACGATGAAACCCAAGTGGAGTACGGGCTGTGGCTCGAACGGCTCTCGTCGCGATTCGGTATTCACGTGGGGCCGAATGACGTTACGAGGACAATGGTTCCACGGGCGTCTGAGGCTGACTTAGAGTCAAACCATGATGCCCTCTCCTTGCTCCTGGCACGGGTCGGTCTGGCGCGTGCGTACAGCGACAATACGGTGGAAGTACTAAGCCCGCTTCCGGTTCGAACGGAGTACGATGGCTCCTAATGCATCCCCGGTCACCGGAGGTAGCTTGCTCGCCCAAGCAGTTACCGAAACAATCGTTCGCCGCCTGAAATCGGGACTAGGGTTCCTGCGACTTCCGCAGATCGCAACTCCGCTTCCAGTGGGCGAAATCCTCGGTCGAGTCTCGCTATCCGTTCCGGAACTTTGGATCTGCGATTTTACTGAATCTGTAGCGTCGAGCGACCGATCTACCAGCGATGTCCGCACCACCGTTCGGTGGCGCAACGAGGGTCGAATGCCCTTGCTGATAGTTGGAGATTTGAATCGAAACCGTGCTCGCGGCCTAGCGAACGTCGCTCAGGTCTCGGCGACTGAAGTGCGGGGACGCATCTTCGATACCCTCACAGAGAGTACAGCCTCTGACTTTAGTATCCAGATTCGACCGCTACTTCGATCGCTGCGTTCATGGGACTTGCCCTTGGACATGGTTGCAGACTACTGCGCGTCCCTTTTCCCCCTAGGAGCTGGCAGCGGCGACCAAGCGCGACAAGAGCTTTGGCGTCTTGGCTTCTTGCCGGATCTCTCATTCGCAAAGATCGAACGGAGCCGACTGCGACTGAACCAACAGACGGTGGACCGGATTAGATCCTCGGATCTGGCCGAGTTGCAGCGACTAGTCTCTTCTAGCGCCCCAAGCTATTCTGTACTCCGCAGGTTCGCCAGGACTAACGACATTAGGCTCCTCGCTCGCTTGAATCTCGACGACGTGATAGAGGCGCTCTCAAAGTCGAAGCGCCGGCCGGCCGGGGGCCGCTCTGAGAACAAGCCGAAGCAGACACCAGAGCCTTCCCGTACGCCCGACCTTGTTGATTTGGTCTTGGGCGACGGTGTTGAGGAAGAGGCGCTTCTGCACGCCGTGCAGTCTCAGTCTGGGCAGACGCTTGAGGTTGGCGGCGACCGCGTTGCGTGGTCTGGCTCTACCCTTACGGACATCCTAGATGACCCTTCTATTTCCGAAGCGGCTGCAAGTACTCGCGAGACGGGTGCCGTAGACAGCACAATGTCCGAAATTCGGCCTGACGAAAATGGCGCAGGTCTTGAAGGATCGGATGAAAGCGGCCTGACGGACACTGAGGAAATCTCTGACAACTGGCAGGCGGACTTCTACTCCCAGGTTGCCGGAGGCGTCAAAAGTGGGGGTGGGGTTCAATGGGTTGGAATGAGGGAAATCGCTGAATTCATTGAAGAGCTCGCGCTAGATGCCCCTGCTCCTGCATCTGACGCATTGGCAGCATTCCAGCAAATCGCAAACGCTCGTGCGGACCTGTCGCCTTACGCAGGATCGATCGCCAGCGAGGGCGTCCGCCTCCTGTTTGCCTCAGACAAACTACTGAGTCAAGCCGATAACCTAATCTCCGGCTGGGACGACTTGTGGGATGCCCTACGCCGGCTGCAGGATGGTTTGCCTGCCGAGGTCCGTACAGAAGTCCGCCGCATAGCGAACGCCCTTACTCTCGTCGATCTCGTTGTTGAGTCGCCTGGTGACGGCCTCCAGGTACGGCTTTTGCCGCTTCATCCGGCTGTTATTGAACCACGAGCCCGCGCCGCGCGACTCTTCCTGGATGAGGCAAGGTCGGGAGAGGTCGACCCCGAATTCGTCGAGACCGTCTCCGTGAATCTTGACCCTGCTGCGCCGTCCATCGGAATTGTGTATCAAAACACGCCAGAAGCGTTGGCCTTTGCCGGCATCCACGGGACGGGTCTCCCGATGTACGCTAAGCGCCGGCTTGCGTCGGGGACGGACGAGACTGTTCGGCTGGTGAGGCAAATAATCGATAGATTTGTTGCTGTTCATCCATTTGCCGAGGTTAGCTTCAGCGTAGCTCTTGTCAACCCCACGGCAGCGGTGGTCTCTCGTCTGTATCAGTCTTATGCGCACGATCCTAAGGCGCGATTCGAGCAGATTCGTGTCCGAGTCTTTGCTGAGATTGGAGCTGCTCAAGTTCGTGAAGACATCGCTAAGACGGCAGCCAGCGACGTAGACGAACCCGCAGGCAAAATCTTCATCGATGTGGTCGAGGGGTCACCCAGTCCCGAAAGCCTACGGGCCGGAGGCTCACCTCACCTACTAGTGATGTTTAACGTCTCCGACAAGGGTGACGCGACGTTCGGGGCGCTCTGGGAGTCTCCGCAGCAGGGCAGTGTTGTTTCGGAATGGAAGTTTGTTCCGCTACGCAGGATGACCGTCATCAAGCCGTCGCCGTCCGGACGTCTAGCGACGCTCCTCAACAAGCAGGCCGAGCTCGCCGCCGGTGGGCAGGCTGAGTTGCAGCGAAGCCCGTTACTTAGGGATCGAGAAGAGGTGGAACTCGCCTCCCTTGGAGGAGAGGCCACTTGGCTCGTTCTCGTCGAGCCGACTAGCGCCCTGGCGGCACCTGAGAAACTTGACGATCGCCTGACTCTGGTCGGGAGACTGGGCAGCGGTGCCCATACTGCTTACGTATATGGTCATAGCGCCCGCCTACTGGTTCAGCCGGCATTGTCGATGTTGCAGGGCAACAGTTGGTTGGATCCCGAGCCGGACGCTCTTCTGACATTTCTCACAACGACCGTACAGAGAGCGTTACCGGAGGGGCTGCTCGGATTTTTCGGATCCAGCGGGGCATTTCGGGATGACGCGGTACTCGGACGAATTGGCGTAGCGGCGGTGTTGGCTGATCTCCAAGACCGCGATGACGATGCGCTGGTGATCAGCCTTGATACGGAAACCGCGAGTCAATGGCTTCAGAGGCGTCCCACCAACAAGCGAGCCGACCTTCTTTCCTTTAGTTGGCCAGATGGTCGGCCACGGGTCGAGGCGATCGAGGTAAAGGCGACTAAGGATCTTCATCCTGATCGCATTCCGGGGCCAGTTTTTGAAGCAGCGAAGCAGGTGCGCGAGATGCTCGATGTGCTTCGGGGCATCTTCGGCGCATCCACTGGTGATCCGTTCGCTGCGAGTCGTCGTGAGATCTTGAAGAGACAGGTTTTCCTCGAGGCCCTGCAACAGTGGGAAGTTCTGCGTCTTGCCGACTGGGAGAGATACCGTCAACGCATCGCCAAGCTGAACGCGGCGTTTGAGGTAGGCCCGCCGAACACTTCTGTTGAGATTGCAGGTCGCGTTGTAGTCGTTGGTCCAGATGCCCCGAAAGGTCCCTACCCTTTGCATGTAGGGGACGATAAGTTGCCGCTTGAGGTGCTTGGTGGAGAGTGGCTTCGGCGCGCCCTGCGGCATGGCCGTAGCTATACGGTCATCCCTGCCGAACTCGGTGATCTGCTGCCGGATGACGTCAACCCGCTCGGGGAGTTGTCGCACGAACGAGCTTCCAACTCCGGCGGTAAGGGCGATCTAGCTGACCCTGCAAGCGGCTCCGACACGAGAAATCTGGCGCAGGCAACAGCGGAAAAAACTGGCGAAGCGACCAGTCCGGCGGCCACGAGCAGCAGTAGCGAGGCGCTTTCCCGACGCGTCGCTGCCGCTTTGCATGCTCGACAGGTTCCTGTACGTCGACTGGACCCGGCTGACATCACGGAGGGTCCGTCCGTCGTCCGAGTCCCGTTCGAGCTAGAAGCTGGCGCCCGCCTCTCCACGCTCGCTTCCCAGGAAGCGGATCTAGCTCGTGATCTGGGAGTGCCAAGCATTCGGGTTGATAACCTACCCGGGCGGGCACGATATGCCGTTCTTGAGTTGCCGCGGGAGAGCCGTACTATCGCGGATGTAGCTTCATTGAATCGGCCAACTGGACCTGCTGTATCTATAGCCTTGGGAAGCGACCTTAGCTTCAGTCCGTTCTGGCTTCAGCTTTCGGAGCTACCGCACCTGCTTATCGGTGGCACTACCGGTAGCGGCAAGAGCATGCTCATCCGATCGATACTGTGGCAACTGACGCGATTGTACGGGCCGGACGACCTAGATCTTGTCCTGATTGACGCCAAGGGCATGAATGACTACCGAGACCTTGCCCGTGCGCCGCAGGTCAGGAGTTCGACGGACTACCATCTCGGTGCGACCGGGGCGTTTGATCTTCTCCTGGATATCGTTGATCGTCGACTGCCTGAGAGGGTCGCAGAGTTTAATCGATATGCGGAGGAAGCTCTTGGGCGTCCGGTGCCTCAACTATTCACCGACATCGTATCGCTTGCCAAGGATTCACTGGATCAAGGCATTCGTCCGCCGATGCGTCCTTTCGTCGTAGTGATTGATGAATTCGCCGAACTTGCGCTGTCGTCTGCCGATAAGCGGCGGTTCGAGACAGTTGTTACGCGATTCGTTCAACGGGCGCGGGCGGTCGGTGGGCACTTGATTGCAGCCACCCAACGTCCGAGTGTTGAGATCGTTCCTGGGATCATGAAGGCCAACTTCGCTCGAGTCAGCTTGCGCGTTCAAAGTGCGGTAGACAGCCGAGTAATCATCGACTCAGCCGGCGCCGAAACTCTCCTGCCGCGAGGTGACATGTTGTATTCATCGCCAGAGCTTGGGCTCGTGCGGCTTCAAGGGTTTGCTGCTCACGGGCCTTATCCGCCCGTGGTATAGGACGGACGGGCTTCGGTTTGAAGGCTGCCAACATGCAGTCTTCTCGCGCTACCGTCTTGCATGGTTGCGGTCTGCTATCTCTCGCGGTGGGCCGCCGCCGGTCCAGCCACAACGGCCCAGGCGTTGACGGCTTATGCGGGCAACTGCAGCAGGTGCGGCCCTGTCTGGCTTCGCAGCAGGGTGCGACGCCATGAATACTGAGGGTCCTACGGCGTGCTGAGCAGCCTGTAGGTCCTGATGACTTCCCTGACGTCGCCATTCGTCCGACTAACGCTCTCTTGTTCGATTAGGGTCGTGCCCACCTCAACAGCGAAGAGGGCGGCGAGTTCCGCATCAGCAGCGACTTGACGGTGTCGCACTTCCGATTCGGCGCGCTTGTCTGACCCGCTCGGTTGCAATCGAGGCTTTGCGTAGGTGCCGCGACCGTGTTGGGTAGCAACCCAGCCTGCTTCTCGCAAGACCGAAATGGCTTGGCGAATCGTGCCACGACTTGCCCGAAACTCGGCGGTGAGCACAGCCTCAGTTGGAAGTAGAGCGCCGGGCGGGATTCGGCCGCATTCGATTTGTTCTCTCAACTCGTCTGCGATCGAGCGGTAGCGGGGCTGTCCGTAGTGCGGGGTGGGCACCTGCTCACCGTACCTGGCACTTGTCTTACCAAGTGCCAACCAAATGACCCGTTTCGACGCCTAGACAACTCATCCACTTGTAGATACGTTTCCTGGTGTGCGGCTGGAGTGACGGCCCGTGTCAGGGGTGGTTTCGCGCCCGCCCTGGTCGCACCTGATGCGCGGCGTCCTGTCGGACCGGTTGCGGTAGCCGCGCGTACAAGTTGGCTCGGCGATACCCGACCCGTCCGGCGTCGGACGGTGCGCCGTGCCTTCATCCGGGCCGGTGGCCGGCCCCATTCCCCCGTGGCTGGCCACCGGTCCCCGCCTACCTGTGGAGGTGCGATGTCCGGCTTTCATCGTCGGCACCATTGGCTCTCGTCCTGGTGGTCTCGGAGGCGCCTGTCCGCCCGGGGTGCCGGCAGCAACGTTCCGTCGAGTCCGCGCCCGGCTTCTACGGCCTTCTCGCCGCGGTGGTCGACCGGCGCCACCCGTGAGTTGCCTGTGCTCCGGTATGCGCCCTTGATGACGCGCGCCCAGTTCTTCCGAGGTAACGGCGGGCGGTGGCCGCGATGAGTCGTACGAACAAGCCGGCCGACGTCACCAGCCACCCGGACTGGTGCGCCCCGGATCGCTGCGGCTACCTGGTGCCGCCGGTGATGACGCACATGGCCCGCCGTCATCGCGGCCCAATGCAGAGGGCTGGAGACAGTCGGGCGGGCGGCCTTGTCGTCACGTACCTCATCAGCAGTGAGGCTCTGGGCGGTCCCATGATCGGTGTTCATGTGACGTGCCGCGCAGGGAACGCCTGGGCGGAGTTGTCCTTGCCGCAGGCAGCTCAACTGGTTGAGCAACTTCGCGGATCGCTGGCCCAGGCCACCGGGCAGCAGGGGGCCGGCGATGAGTGAGGGTGCTGCCATCCCAGAGAGGCCGTCGCCGTCGTCGATCGCGCCGGTCGTGTGCCCGGAGTGGTGTCGAGGCTGTGGACCGAACGACCCGATGCACCGAGGGCTTCTCTCCACCATTGGACGGGAGCGGACCGGCTGGGTCACCGTCCAACTGATCGTTGACCGGTTCGCCTGCCGGGACCTGGCCGTGAAGCTCGACGCGACCCGTTACGGTGCGTCGCAGACCGTACTCCTGTCGGCCGCGCAGGTGGACCGGCTCATTGACGAGCTGGTGTACGCCCAGTTGGAGATGCTCACACCAGCAACTGGCGGCGAGCGTGCCGGAGAGACGCGGTGAACGCCAACACCCGTCGGGGCTCAGCCGTTCCTCGTACTCCTGGCCTGCGCCCTGCGAGGCCGCCGCGAGCAGCGGTAGCCGTACCGCCGGTTCCTGAGCGGCCCGCCGGCGGGACCACCTGGCAGACGTTGGAACGTCTAGGGGGTACGGTGACCGGTGTGCAAGGCCGGGACTGGCGCCCTCGCTACCTGCAACTCGCGGAAGAGTTGCGGGCGAAGATCGTGAGCGGGGAACTTGCCCCCGGCACCCTGATGCCCAGCGAGACCGAGCTGGCCGACACCTCGGGCCTGTCGCGCACGAGCGTCCGCAACGCCATCCGGCAACTCCGCGAATGGGGCTTGGTCCGCGCGGAGCAGGGGCGCGGCACCTACGTGCGGGCACCCCGCCAGCGGGTACGCCGTCGCAACACCGAGCGGTACCAGTGGGAGAAGGATCGCGTCCTGCTCGACGAGGGCGAGCGGTTGAAGACTGGCGCCACCGAGCACGACACCGGCCTGACCGTCGATGATCTGAAGTTCCACGCCGAGTATTCGCGGGTGGAGGCTGATGCGGAGATGGCGGCGGCCTTGCAGGTCGAGCCGGGCACTTCGCTGCTGCGCCGGGTCTACTGGACGTCGTCACGGCACGAGAACGCGCCGCTGACCGTGTCGTACTCCTACCTGCCGTACGACCTGGTGGCCGCGAACCCGGACCTGCTCGACGCGGGCAAGGAACCGTGGCCGGGCGGCACGCAGCACCAGCTCTACACGCTCGGCATCGAGCTGGACCGGATCGACGACGAGATCCGGGCGCGTCCACCGTCGCCCGATGAGGCCGAACTGTTGGACATCGACCCGGGCGTCTCCGTACTCACCGTGCGGAAAACCTCGACCGACACCACCGGCCGGGTCGTTGAGGTCGCCGACGTGGTGATGCCGGGCGACCGCACCGAGCTTGTCTACTCCCACAAACTCCAGCGGTGGAAAACTTGACGCAGCTCGTCTCGGTCATCACCCCGGTCCACGCGCCCAGCATCGAGCACCTGCCTGGCGCCTACGAGTCGTTGGCCAAGCAGGAGATGCCTGACGGCTGGGACTGGGAATGGCTCGTCCAGGAGGACGGGCAGACCGGCGCCCTGGCCGACGCGCTCCCTGACGATCCCCGGATCAGTCTGGGCACAGGCCGCCCCGGTGGGCCTGGCGTTGCCCGCACCCTCGCGCTCTCCCGAGTCTCCGGGCAACTCATCAAGGTCCTGGACGCCGACGACCAGCTGACCCCCGGCGCGCTCACCCGCGACATCGCCGCGTTCGACGCGCACCCACAGATCGGCTGGACCACCTCGCGAGTCCTCGACCTGCTACCCGATGGATCGACCGCCGGATGGGACAAGGACCCAGCCGGCGGGGTCATCGACCGCGGCTCGGTCCTGTCGTTCTGGAAGGCCAACGACTACCGGGCATCGGTGCACCCGGCGACCCTGTGCCTGCGGCGAGATCTCGTTTTCGCCCTGGGCGGCTGGATGGCGCTGCCCGCCTCCGAGGACACCGGCCTCCTGCTCGCCGCCAACGCGGTAAGCGCGGGCTACTTCACCCGGGAGTACGGCCTGCTCTACCGCAAGTGGCCCGGTCAGGTCACCAGCCAGTCTGCGCACCGGGAACCGGCCGAGTACCAGGCACGAATGAGGATCATCGAGGCCCGAGCCAACGCCCTGACCTCGATGATCCCGAACGGCTTCGACGGCAGCGCTACGGCGTAGCCTCGTGCCCCGGCATCCCGTGGGTACGCCGCCGCTCCTTCATCTCCGCCTCGAAGATGTGCCGCCGACCGCCGGCCAGCTTCTCCCGCGCGTCCCGCTCGATCTCCTGAAACGCGGCGTAGTAGCCGTCGTCGAACTCCTCCACGATCTGAAACGTCCACCGGCCGGGTAGCACGTTGCGCCCCAACAGCTCCTGCTCGACCCGGTCGGCCATCCCATCGTGTCCGGCCTCGCGGAGCAGCTTGACCACTCGGTCGAGGGTGAGGTCTGCGCCGCCGACGAGCTGATGCGCTGAGTACAGGTGACCGCGCACCCGGTGGATGGTCTCCAGCGCCTTGCTTAACTCGCCAAGCGCTTCGACGGTCGTGCTGTCCACTCCGATCGGGCGTGAATGTGCCTCGTCTGCTGCCTGTGCAGCCACTCCAGATTGATCTGCCACAGAGTGACGATATCCAAGATCGCGCCACACTGCCGCTCGACCCAAGTTCCTATTTAAGAGAATCCGCAAATGGTGCGCCTAAAGCCATTTCTGGCTTCGGAAAGTTATTCGCGAATTTCGGTCCGCAGTAATTTGGTGGGCGGCGTCACAGTGGACGATCCAATTACTGGTCGACAGATAAAGTGATATGGCCGCCACGTTGTGCAGTCACCGAAGGCAGGGTCTAGGCATCCCCTCCGAGGCGCCGGGAGGGGGAAGCAGCCGGCTTCTTCCCTGCTCAAGGAGGAGGTACAGCATGCCGACCGATGATTCACCCAGTCCCCGAGACCACGGTGGTGCCCGACGGGCGAAGCCGACGGGGGCTGGCGAACTCGTCGACCTCGTATTGAGGATCGCGGTTCGGGTCATTGAGTTGGTGGACCTTATTTGGTCCGGCGGGGACGTGATGTAGCTCCTGCTTGGCCAGCAAGAGCCACATCACACCATCCAGATACGGGCCCCCAGCCTCGACGTTTGGCCTGCCGAGAGGTTGGGGGTTCGTTTCTCTTACAGTCCAAACCTTACAACCTCATCCATGTTATTGCGAGTGAAGTTGTCTGCGCCGGGGGCCACGCCTGGGCGGCGAATGCGTCAGTGATTCGGCTTCACCCTTGAGGCCGCGCCGTCGTGCCGCTTCTGGACCTACTTGTTGACTTGTCTGCCAAGTGCCGTCTACCTTGGATGCAACTTGGCAGACAAGTTAACAAGCTGGAGGTTGAGCGATGGCTCTGCGCGGCGGTACGAGGTTCGCGGTGCGGTGTGAGGACGTGTTCCCGGCGGGGTGCGCGTTGGTGCCCGAGTCTCTGGGCGAGGTCGAGGACTACGACGAGAAGACCGGCCGGCGTAGCCCGGCGAAGGACAAGCTGACCGGCCAGCGGGTGTGGCAGGTCCGGGTGATGGACCTGGATCCGGAGCTGGGGAAGCGGTCGCGGGAGACGACGGTGAAGATCTCGGCGGACTACCAGCCGGTGCCGCCGACGGGTGGCCTGTTCGAGGCGGTGGAGTTCGACGGCATGACCGTGACGCCGTACGTGGGCAACAACGGTCGGATGGCGTATTCGCTGCGGGCGACCGGGATGCGTGCGCCGGCGGGCGTGGCGTCGAAGGCGGCGCAGTAGCCGCATGTGGTGGGGGCGGGGCTGTCAGGTCTTGGCGGACGGCAGCCCCGCCCTCTGTCTCTTTCCCCTGCTCTGTCGAGAGAGGTAAAGACATGTCCAAGCGTATGCCTGCCGTCCTGGGGCGGCCCACAGTGGCGGGTGTTCGATGATGCGGCGGCCGCGCGGTGAGGTCGTGATGACCACCGCCGGGGACCTGATGGTGATCCGCCCGCGCCGGCTGGAACTGCCGGTCTGGTTGATCGCGTTCGGCCTGGTGCTGCGATGGCTGTGGCGGGGCATCTGGTGGTGCCTTCGCCACCCGGTCGCCGTCGCCCTGGTCGTGGCCGGGGTGAGCCTCTACCGCGAGTTCGGCCGGACGGGCGTGATCGTGCCCGTGGTCCTGGCCGCTGCCGTGTCGGCGGTGTGGCGGTGGCGGCACGAGTCGTCCTGGTGGACCTGGTGCGCCGGTCCGATCCTCGGCCGCTTCCGTCAGCTCTTCGTCTACCAACGGGCGTGGCGTGAGGCAATGACCCTCTGCGGCCTGGTTAAGGTGTACGACCACCGCACGGTCCTGCCGGAGTTGCTGCGGGTCCGTTCGGATCAGGCGCTCGACGTGCTGACCATCCGCATGGTCCGTGGCCAGACACCGGAGGAATTCCAGAAGACGACGGCGAACCTGGCGTACGCCTTCGGCCGGCGGCACGCCCGGGTCTACTCCGAGCGTCCCGATGACCCGCCGATCCGGTCGGGCTACTGGGCGCTGGTCCTGGGCGCGGTGGACCGGCTGCGGTTCCGGGACCGGCCCTCGGTGGTCTACCTCGTGGTGGTCCGCACGGACGCGCTGCGCACACTGGTCGACCCGTTCGACGTCCCATCGGTGCCCGACTTCACCGCCCTACCCCTGGCGCGGCGCGAAGACCTGCGGCACTGGTACCTACACCTGCTCGCCACCCACGTCCTCATCGGCGGCGCCACCCGCTCCGGGAAAGGCTCGGTGCTGTGGTCGCTGGTCCGGGTCCTGGCCGGTGGGATCTCCTCCGGGTTGGTCCGGCTGTGGGTGATCGACCCCAAGGGCGGCATGGAATTCGCCATGGGTCGGCCGCTGTTTGCCCGGTTCGCCTGCAAGTCGTTCGAGGCCATGGCCGACCTGCTCGACGAGGCCGTCACCGTGATGCGGGAGCGGCAGACCCGGCTTGCCGGTGCCGTGCGGGTGCACACTCCGACCCTGGCTGACCCCCTGGTCGTGGTCGTCATCGACGAGATGGCGGCACTGACCGCGTACCTCCAGGATGTGGACCTGCGCAAGCGCATCGCCGGCTCGCTCGGGCTGCTGCTGTCGCAGGGTGCCGGTGTTGGCGTCCTGGTGGTGGCCGCGTTGCAGGACCCCCGCAAGGAGGTTCTGCCGTTCCGGGACCTGTTCCCGACCCGGATCGCCCTCGGCCTGACCGAGGCTGCTCAGGTCGACCTCGTGTTGGGCGACGGTGCCCGCAACCGGGGTGCCCTCGCCGACCAGATGCCGCGCTGGGCCAAGGGCGTCGGCTACGTGATCCTCGACGGCACTCCAGAGCCCGCGCGGGTGCGCTTCTCCTACATCTCCGACGATCACATCCGGGAGTTGGCCGCCGAGTATCCGGCGCCGGCCGACGCGGCGGACATCCTCGCCCAGGTCGGCCGGGAAACCGCCACCGAGCCAACCCGGCCGCCCCTGCCCCGGCAGCGTCGCGGACCGCTGCTGCCGGATTCGCTGCTCAACATCCTCGACCGAGACACCGACAGGGGTGAGCCGCGGTGACCGCCCCGACCGACGGCCGAACCTTCTACCGGCTCCGTGCACCAGGCGTCGACGGTGCCACCAGCACGGCGGTATCCGTGCGCGTCGACCCCGCCCGGCCCGACCCGTACCCGGTCTATCTGGCGGTCGGTGGCGGCCGGCGCCGCATGTACCTGACCCCCGACGAGGCGTGGGCGCTGTGGCGCTGCCTCTCCGAAGCGGTGGCCTCCCTCGGCGAGCCACCCGACCACATCCATACCCGCGTCGCCCCGGCCCGGAGGTAACCGATGTCTTTCAAGAGCTTCTTCCTCGGCACCCACCGCCTCAAGCCGCTGCACATCGAACTCAACGGCTCCCCGGACCGGCTCGCCGGTGCCCTGCACGGCCTGGCGCACATGGTCAACCGCCGCCGCGACCTCAACGGCCAACGAATCTGCATCATCCTGACCGTCCGCGACAACGGCAGCGGCCGATGATCCGCCAACGCGCCGAGTCCGGCGTCCGGGTGCTGATCCTGCTCGCCATCGGCACCATGGCCGGCGCCGCCGCCTTCACCCACGTCCACGACCTGACCGTCGCCCACGGACAGCCCGACTGGATCGGCTGGGCCAACGCCGTAGCCGTCGAGCTGATGGCGATCTACCTCGGCCTGGAGATCCGCGCCCGCCGCCGTGATGGTCGACCCGTCGGCCTGGTCGGCGTGCTCCTGATCGCGTTCGCGCTGCTCTCCCTCGCCGCCCAGGTCGCCGAAGCCGAACCGTCCGTCTGGGGCTGGATCGTCGCGGCGGTGCCGTCGCTGGCCTTCCTCGCTCTGGTGAAGGTCGTCCTGTCCAGCGAACCCACCGCCGCGCCGGCTCCTGAGGCCGATCAGCCGCAGGGCGATTGGTACGACGAGCCGCAGCCCGTCGAACCCGCGCCGGTTCCGGTGATGCCGCCGGCATCAGTTGCGGTGCTGCCTCCGGTCGGGGTCGTCCAGTCCAATCGGCCCCAGGTCGTCGGGATCATCCGATGACGGCCACCCTCGCTGCCGGGCGGCGGCTACCGGAACTCGTGCACAACCTCGATCAGTCCGACGATGTGGGCGTTGAACTCGTCCAGATCCTCGGCCGGTACCCACAGCTCCAGAATGGTCTTCCCGCCGGCCTGGCGGACCGGGTAGCGGCTCAGGAACTCCGACTGCACCCGGAAGCGGGTCACGTAGCCGACGCCGGACGCGGGCACGTTCCAGTCTCGGGCGATCATCACTGCGTAGTCCTCGTTCAGGACCGGGTAGAAGATCGGCTGATCCGGCAGGCGCGGCGGCCATGCCCGCCATCCGGACTCGCGGACGAGATCCAGCTCTTTCGGCCCGGTTGGGCGCCACAGCACCGTCGTACCGTCATCGCTGTTCATGTCGACCTCGCCGTTCGGGTTCTTGGTGAGCCCGGACAGTACCGGCGGACCTGCATCCGGGACCACCGCATTCGACGCGCGGCAGGGGCGGGCCGATGACGGCTCCGACCCTGCCCGGTCTCGAACCCGCCCCGACCCCGGTTGCTCCTCGCCCGGGGTCGCGGGCAGCCCGCATGGCGCTGCCCCGCTCGATCGACGTCCTCAAGGACATCGCCATCGAGTACGGCGTCTGCGTCCGCCCGCTCGCCATGCGCCGCACCGACCTCGACACCGGCCTGACCGAAGTCATCGACCTGCCCTGCGGCGCGACCCGCGAGGACAAGTGCCCGCCGTGCGCCAAAAAGAACCGGCGACTGCGGCAGGCCCAGATCCGCGAGGGCTGGCACCGCGACGACGAACCACTACCCGGCCCAGAACCCGAAACCGAAGCGCAGAAGTCCCTGATCCTGTTCCGCGCACACCTGGAGTTCTCCCGCGACGAGGCCGTACGCGCCGCTCAGTGGGACCAGGTGACCGACCTCGACGAGGCTATCCGCGAGGTAGAGGAAGCCATCGCCGCTGAGGGCCTGCGCGGGCGCGTCGGACCACCCCACGTCACCGAAGACGAGGACCAGGACGACGAGCCCGGCCCACGGCGCAAGCGCTCCACCAAGCGGCGCCAGGACGCCCCCGAACTGCCCCGGCGCAGGGTCGAGCGCCGCACCGTCGGCAAGACCTACACCGCCCCGGACGGCTCGACCTACCAACCGTCGATGTGGCTGACCCTCACCCTCGACTCGTACGGCCCGGTCCGCCCCGATGGCACCCCGGTCAACCCGGCCAGGTACGACTACCGCCGTGCAGCCTGGGACGCCGTGCACTTCCCCCGGCTGCTCGATCGGTTCTGGCAGAACCTTCGGCGGTGCGAGGGCTGGAACGTCCAGTACGCCGGCTGCGTCGAGCCGCAACGCCGACTCGCCCCGCACGCTCACTTCGCTATCCGGGGCACCATCCCTCGCGACGTGCTCCGCACCGTGGCGGCGGCCACCTACCACCAGGTGTGGTGGCCCTCGGTCGACGTCCAGCGCTACACCCTCGACCGGCTCCCGGTCTGGGACGAGCAGGCAGCGGCATGGGTCGACCCCGACTCTCGCGAACCGCTGACCACCTGGACGGAAGCCCTCGACGGCATCGACGACGACCCGGACGGGGAACCGGTGCACGTCGTGCGCTTCGGCGCCCAGGTCGACGCCCGCGGCGTCATGCCCGGCACCGAGGACGCCGAACGGACCATCCGGTACGTCACGAAATACATCACCAAGCACACCGGAGACTGCCACAAGGCCACCACCGACCGGCAACGCAAGCACCTCGACCGGCTCTGGCAGCAACTCCAGCTCACCCCCTGCACCGACCGGTGCGCCAACTGGCTGCTGTACGGCGTCCAGCCCAAGAAGGCGCACGCCAAGCTCAAGCCCGGCCGCTGCAAGGGCAAGGTCCACCAGCGCGACACGCTCGGCATCGGTGGCCGACGCATCCTCATCTCCCGCGACTGGTCCGGCAAGACCCTCGCCGACCACAAGCACGACGCGCGGGCATGGGTCCGGGCACTGCTCGGCGTCACCACCGACGGCACGCGGCTCGTCGACGACCAGGGCGACACCACCGAACGGGTCCGGCACGCCTGGGAACTCGCCCGCCCCGATGACCCCGACGTCGGCCCGATGACCCACCGGCTCATGCGCTCGATCAGCGAACGTGCCCGCTGGCGGTCCGAACTGCTCGCCGCCAAGGACCGGGCCGCGCAGGGCTCCGCAGATCTTTCGGCAACTCAGCACAGCGCACAGCACGACGGGGAGGAAACGCAGTGAATGAGGAGTTGTTGACCGTGCCGGAAGTGCTCGCCGAGCTGCGCGTACCGCGCTCGACCTGGTTCTACTGGCGGCAGACCGGCAAGGGACCACGGGTGATCAAGCTCCCGAATGGGCAGCTGCGGGTCCGCCGGTCAGCGCTCGGTCGGTGGCTCGGCGACCTGGAGCAGGACGCCGCGTGAAGAGCTACGAGGTCCAGATCTGGGAGATCGTTAAGCGCGCTGACCGGAAGGCTCGACCGTGGCGGGTCCGCTGGGCGGTGAGCGGCCAGCGCTTCGAGGACTTGTTCCGTACCAAGGCCCTGGCGCACTCGTTCCGCGCCGAACTGGTCCAGGCGGCCAACGCGGGGGAGCCGTTCGACCCGGCCACCGGCCGCCCGGTCTCCGAGGCCAGAACCAAGAACCCCACCACCTGGTACGCGCACAGCCGCGCGTACGTCGAGATGAAGTGGTCCGGGCGGCGGCCAAGACCCGGCGCTCGATCGTCGAAGCGCTGACCTCCATCACGGTTACCCTGACCCGCCCGGCGAAGCGGGGTCGACCGACTGACGCCCTGCTCCGGGAGGCGCTGTACCTCTACGGCCTCAACCCGCGCCGCTGGTCCGACGAGATACCCACTGAGCACGCGGCGGCGCTGGCCTGGCTGGAAACCGCGTCTCTCCCGGTAGTCGAGCTGGACTCACCCGCGATGGTCCGCCGCGTCCTCGACAGCCTCTGCGTACGTCTTGACGGCAAGCCCGCGGCCGCCTCCACCGTCCAGCGGAAGCGGGCGACCTTCTACAACGTGCTCGGGTACGCCGTCGAGCTGGAGCTGATCGCTTCCAACCCGGTCGACCGGGTCCAGTGGACCGCCCCCGAGGTGGCGCAGTCCATCGACCGGCGGGTGGTGGCGAACCCGGCCCAGGTCGCCACGCTGCTGGAGGCGGTGAGATCTCTCGGCAAGCGCGCCGACAAGGTCACCGCGTTCTTCGGCTGTCTCTACTACGCAGGCATGCGTCCTTCGGAAGCGGCAGACCTACGGCGGGAGGACTGTGACCTTGCCGGCCGGTGCGCCGACTGCGGTACTGACTTCGACGATCTGGCGGCGGTCAAGCCTTCCCGGTCCTGTGACCACGAGAAGATCGAATATCGCTGGGGCCGCCTGGTGCTCGCCGGCACCTCGCCGCGCGCGGGGTCGCACTGGACCGATGACGGCGGTTCGCACGAGCGGCGCGGCCTCAAGCACCGGGGGAGGGCTGAGACTCGTACGGTTCCGATCCCGCCCCGGCTCGTCGAGCTGCTGTCCGCGCACGTCGAGAATCACGGGGTCGGCCCGGACGGTCGATTCTTCCGGGGCCTGCATGGCGGCCCGCTCTCCGAGTCGGTGTACGACCGCTGGTGGAAGCTCGCTCGCGAGAAGGCGCTGACCGAATCGCAGGTCGCCTCACCGCTCGTCCGCCGGCCCTACGACCTACGTCACGCGGCGGCCTCACTCTGGCTGAATGCCGGCGTCCCACCGACCGAGGTCGCCCGGCGCCTGGGGCACGGCGTCGCCGTCCTGCTCCGCGTCTACGCCAACTGCATCGACGGCGGAGATGACACCATGAACGACAGGATCGGCGATGCGCTCGGATGACAGCGTGCTGGACGTGGTGTGCCAGTCTGGAGCCGTGTCGAAGCCTCGCCGGTTCGCCCTTTGGGTAGTGCCTCCCCTGCTGACAATGGGGGCGGCCGTCGCAGCAGGTCTCGCGGGGCCCGAGGCTTCGGTGACAGGCCCGCACGTCTGGCTGCTCGGGGTCTCAGCTCTGCTCAGTTCTCTGGCGGCCACGGCGGGGCTGTCTCTAGGTGGTCTGCCACGTGACATTAAAAAAAACCTCACGGCGACATACGTCGTTTAGCCGCGGCTGGCTGTGGGCAGACCGTGGGCGGCGTGAAGGCTGTCGTGAGCTGTCAGGATTGAATCGCCAGGTCAGGGACCCTGGCGGTGGCAGTAATGCCGACGCCCTGTAAATCCGTCGCGAAAGCTTCAGAGGTTCGAATCCTCTACCCGCCACCAGGTGCAGACACGGCCCCTGACCAGCAGAGATGCTGATCGGGGGCCGTTGTCGTTGATCTAGTCGAGTTCGGCTGCGTCCAGCCGCTGACGACAATGCTGCCTCCGGGTGAAGCCTCAGTTTGGAAGAGCGCGCTCAGCCGGCTGTGATGTCCGAAAGGTCTGCTCGCGGGGGCCGGCCGCCCAGTGACGTCTAGTGCCCGCCGGTGACCACCCGGCCCTGCGCCGACTGATCGGGAACGGTCCAGGATTGTCTGTCCGTTCGGCGTTGTTGACCTTGAGCCCCACCCATGCGCGGGTCGGCCGGCCTACTGTGTCGTCGTGCCTGGACCCGACGATGCCACTGACACACACGTCAAGGTTCGTTCGCGACGCTGGCGTATCTGGCTGCTGTCAGTTGTCGCCGTTGCCGCCTGCTGTTTCGGCGTGCTCAAGGTGAGAGACGCCCCTGCGACTGAGGCGCAAGGCTATGTGTCTCAGATCAGCGTGCGCGGTTACGAGCGGGTGCACGACCACATCGATCCTGGTACAGCACCCGCCGAGCAGCGCGCCGCAGTCGCGATCTTCGTCGGCCCTCCGGACGACAACGTCGTCGCCCGCGTGTCCGGACCAGGGCTCGTTGTCGGCACTCCAGCAACGGATCCGGCCTTCCCTGACTTCGAAATGATCGGCTACGGCAGTTGGCGCGGCTGTTTCGTGCACGTCGATCGCTGGAAGACGAGTGATCCACCCATGTCGTACCAACTGACGACCGAGCATCTGACCGCGTTCCGGGCGGGACGGCTGTCCGTGCTGTCCATCGCTGTTGGATGTGGCGGTGGATGACCGCGCGCTCCGGGCGGCCTCTCGAGTCCTCGCTGCTTCCGTGCCGCCTTGCCGTGGGCGTCTTTTCGCTTCGAGGGCAAGCCATCAACGCGACATCGCCGTGCGCCGATATTTTCGCCGGCACGAGTCAACACGGGGCCCGATCGCACGAGCGGTCGGCCGGACATGTCGCCGCCTCCGGCCCAACAGCCGGCACCGTGTCGGCCTGCGGCCAAAGTCGGCTGACCGCCGAATTCTCCCGCTGCGGGCGCACGCTGGCGAAGCACTGAAGCCGAGGTGCGGGCGTCGCGGTGGTCAGTGTTGGTGCGCGTGGCGGTAGGTCGGCGCCCACATCGATGGCGACTTCGCCACACCAGCGCTTATCGTATCTGCCGTCATCGATGAAAGTTCCACGCCTAGCTGCGCATACCTTGCCTGTGGTCAGCGTTCGTTCTGCTGGCAACCAAACTGAAATGAACCCGACGAGGTACTAGCGGGATGGCGGAGAGCCGGTATGGTGGTCGATGGCCGGATCGGAGGCGCACGTTCGTCGCGGGCTGTTGAGCGTTGCTGACGGTGACCGTCGTACCGGATGTGGCAGTGCCTACAGCTGGACCCGAATTGCGTTGAAGGTCGCATTCAACACTGGGTGAAACGGTTAAGCGACCTGCAGGCTCGTGATCTGGCCCGGTGCGTTGGGGGCGGTAGGCCGAACGGCGGGAAGTAACAGACGGTGGGGCCAGTCAGGCGACCACCACTTCTCTGGCTGCCCGCGCTGTGGCACGATCGTGGAACCTCCATCAACGCTGTACATCTCCCGACAGGAGCGATCATGTCTGGTCGAAGGCTAGGCCGACTCGGTGGGTCTCTCCTCCTTGTTCTTGCTGCCGCCGCCATCGTCGCCTTCCCCGCTGGCCTCTATGACAGCAGCGCTCGCGGAGCTCAGGCCATCGATCTCATCTGGACCGTCGCTCCGGAAGGCACTATCGTCGGCAGCGGTCGCTGACTCGTTCAGCTCACCCCAAGCCACGGGCGGTAAACCGCAGGCGCCGTAGGGAGCGGTATGGCTCCGCGTGATCGATCGCGACGTCGTTCGGCGGATCGTGCATGGTTCATCACCGCGCCACTGGTGTTCTTCGCCGCGATCTGTTCCATCGTCACGGGGCTGGTGTCGTCCCAGCCCTTCGGTGACTGGCTCCTCGCGCTCCTGTTGCTGGTCGCCATGGCCGCCGTGGGTATGCCGGTCCTCAACTTTGTGGTCCGGCGGCAGTCGTTCGGCATGACCCTGACCGAGATTCCGCTGGTGTTAGCGCTGTTTCTGCTGCCACCGCTGACCGTCGTCGCGATCTACACGGTGGCGTCCATGCTCACGCAGACGCGGCACCGGTTCGCGCCTGTCAAGTTCTGGTTCAACGTGGCCAAGGCTGCCGCCGGGACCTCTCTCGCCGTCCTCCTCCTTCAGGCGCTACCGCCGTCGAAGGAGGTGGACGACCCCGGCACCTGGCTGAGTCTCTTCGCGGCCGTGACCGCGGTGATCCTGGTCAGCCTTCTCGGCATCGTCGGCGTGCACACCCTCCTACAGGGTTGGCAGGCGGGACGGGACTCTCTCCGCACCGCACGGCCCGCCCTGCTCACTGCGGCGATCAACGTCTCGCTCGGTCTGATCATCCTGATCGCTGTCACCACCACCTGGTGGTCGTTGGTGCTGCTGGCCGCTCTCGGTGCGGCACTGGTCCTGGTCTACCGCTCCTACGCGGAGTTCTTCCGGCAACACCGGACGCTGGCCGCGATGTACGACCTCACCCGCGCTATCGGGGAGCGCGGCCAGGACGGCACCCTCGTCGATGCGCTCCTGGGTCGGGTCCGGGCCCTGATGCAGGCCGAGTACGCCACGCTGTGGCTGCCCGCCCAGGGCCGCCATCCCGAGGTGCTGCTCACCGCCCGGGTCGACGACTCGGGGCTGTTGGACGTCGTACCCACGCCGGCGTCCCTTCGGCAGCGAGCGTCGGACGAGGGGCGGACCATCGCGGTGGGGCGCGCTTTCGACGAGAAGGCGAACGAGCGCCAGGCGTTGAGCCACAGCAAGATCAAGGACGTCATCGTGGTGCCGCTCCGGTCCGGCCAGGCGGTCATCGGCACCCTGGAGGTCGCCAATCGGCTCAGCGATGTCGGTCATTTCACCCGTGGTGACATCCCCATCTTCGAGACGGTCTCCGCGCACGCCGCCGTGGCCCTGGAGAATTCGCGACTGGTCGACCGGCTGCGGCACGACGCGCACCACGACACGTTGACCCGGCTGCCCAACCGGCGACGGATCACCGGAGCGCTGGACGAGTCGGTCAAGATTCGCGCGCCGGGCGAGGTGGTGGCGCTGCTGCTCTTCGACGTCGACGGGCTGCGCCAGGTCAACGAGTCCCTGGGTCACGCCGCCGGCGACAAGGTCCTCACCGAGGTCGCCAACCGGTTGCGGGCCAGCGCACCGTCGTCGGCTCTGGTGGGCCGTGCCGGCGGGGACGAGTTCCTGGTGACACTGCGGTTGGAGAGCGCCGAGGCCGCGCTCGAGTTGGCCGCCCAGCTGCGCGACCAGATCCGCGACGAGATGGTCTTCGACGCGCTCACCCTCGACGTGAACACCGCCGTCGGGGTGGCCGTACACCCGGATCACGGCAGCGACGCGGCGACCCTGCTGCTTCGGGTCGACCTCGCGGCCACCGCGGCCAAGTCGGTGCCGGGCAGTGTGCAGCTGTTCAACCCCGCGCTCGAGTCCCGTTCACTGCGCCGGCTGGGCCTGGCCGGCGACCTGCGCCGAGCACTGGACCAGGGCGAGTTGGAGGTCTACTTCCAGCCCAAGGTGACGCTGCGAGACCGGCGCCTGGTCGGTGTCGAGTGTCTGGCCCGCTGGGAGCACCCGGCGCACGGCACCGTCGCACCGGAGGACTTCGTGGCGGTGGCCGAGCACACCGGCCAGTTGAGCCGGCTCACCGAGGTGGTGCTGCGCGAGGGCCTGCGCCGCAGTCGGGACTGGGCCCTGGCCGACCAGCCGCTGCCCATCGCGGTCAACCTCTCGGCTCGTACGCTCATCGACCAGCACTTCCCGGACCGGGTCCAGGAGTTGTTGACCGAGTACAAGGTGCCGGCGCAGCGCCTCACCCTGGAGATCACCGAGTCGGGGGTGCTGGACGGCACGGACCGACCCATTCCCACCCTGCAACGGCTGCGGGATCTCGGCGTACGGCTGTCGGTGGACGACTTCGGCACCGGCGACTCGTCCCTGGCGCACCTGCGGCGGCTGCCGGTGCACGAGGTGAAGGTGGACCGCTCCTTCGTGCAGGGCATGGCTACCGATCCGGGGGACCTGGCGATCGTCAACGCGGTGGTGACTCTCTCCCAGCAGTTCGGCCTGGCGGTGGTGGCCGAGGGGGTGGAGAGCGAGTTGACCCTGGAGCTTCTCCAGGACATCGGTTGTGAGATCGGGCAGGGCTTCCTGTTCAGCAGGCCGCTGCCGTACGAGCGGTTGGCTGCCTGGTTCGGTGCCCAGGTCGAGCCGGAGACGATCTCCAACGGGGAGCTGCCGCGCCTTCGAGTCGTGCCCTGAGCAGGGCGCGGACGATCACGGGGGATCCGATTTCACCTGTCGAGCCGGGCCGTGTACTCTTACTCCTGCGCGCCCCACGGGGAGATCGCGCAGGCCCCCTTAGCTCAGTCGGCAGAGCGTCTCCATGGTAAGGAGAAGGTCTACGGTTCGATTCCGTAAGGGGGCTCGAGGGTTCAGCTGGACCCATCGCAGCGGTGTAGCTCAGATGGTAGAGCAAGCGGCTCATAATCGCTGTGTCGCCGGTTCAAGTCCGGCCACCGCTACTCTCGTCTTCCGGGCTAGTTGCCGGTGGTCGTAAGAATGGGCGCTTCTGGCGCCCACTTTGCATGTCCGCGCTGTCAGCGTCTAGGCTGGCGCGTCGTAGTTGTTTCCGTTAGCGAGGAAGGCACTCCGCCGTGGCGAAGGCTACCGATGTCCGGCCGAAGATCACTTTGGCGTGTGTGGAGTGCAAGGAGCGCAACTACATCACGCGCAAGAACCGGCGCAACGACCCCGACCGCATCGAGCTGAAGAAGTTCTGCCCGCGCGACGGTCGGCACACGGTCCACCGCGAGACCCGCTGATCGCTGGCCGGCCTTTGGCCGGCCACCGTCGAAGCTTTTCCGATCGCCGATCTGACCGGTGTGGTGCGGCTCAGCCGCCGCCTACCGATCAGGTCGGCGATTGGGCTTTCCGTGTAGGTTCGCCGCATGCCTCTGGACGCCTCCTTCGTCGGCCGGACCTATCCGCCGACCGCCCCCTACCAGGTGGGCCGAGAAAAGATCCGCGAGTTCGCCACCGCCATCGGCGCCACCGATCCGGCCCACCACGACCCGGAGGCCGCGCAGGCGCTGGGCCACCCCGACGTGGTGGCTCCGCCGACCTTCCCGGTGATCGTCACGATGGCCGCGAGCCGCCAGATCATCGAGGACCCGGCCCTGGGTGTCGACTACAGCCGCCTGGTGCACGGCGACCAGCGGTTCGCGTACACCAGGCCGGTGTTCGCCGGCGACGAGCTGGTCTGCACCAACACCATCGAGGACGTCAGCACCCGGGGTGGGCACGGCTTCCTGACCACCCGCACCGACGTGAGCACCGTCGGCGGGGAGCCCGTGGTGGCGGTCTGGGCCAGGTATGTCATCCGTGGGGAGGCGTGAGATGGAGTTGCCAGCACAGACGTTTCGGGTGACCCGTGCGGACCTGGTCCGTTACGCCGGCGCCTCGGGCGACTTCAACCCGATCCACTGGAGCGACCGGGTCGCCACCTCTGTGGGTCTGCCCGGGGTGATCGCCCACGGCATGTTCACCATGGCTCTGGTCGGCCGGGCGGTCACCGAGTGGGCCGGTTCGCCGGACGCGGTGGTGGAGTACGGCGTGCGGTTCACCCGGCCGGTGGTGGTCCCGGACGACGACCAGGGGACCGAGATCGAGGTCACCGCGCGGGTCCGCGAGGTGACCGAGGATGGTCTCACCCGCCTGGAGGTGACCGCCACCTGCCTGGGGGAGAAGGTGCTGTCACAGGCGCGGGCAACCATCCGGTCGGCGCGCTGAACAGAGCCCGCCACGCGTGGCGGAGAGACCGGTTGGGAAAGTCGGGCGGCTACCCGTACACTGGTCCGCCGTGGGGCAAGTGACCCCTGCTCGGTCGTCTGTGGCCGCGTGGGGCGAGTGTTGCCGCATAGGGGTGTAGCTCAATTGGCAGAGCAGCGGTCTCCAAAACCGCAGGCTGCAGGTTCAAGTCCTGTCACCCCTGCGCCTCAGGCCTGACCGTTCCCGTGGGTCGCGCCGCCAGCTCGGCGGCGTCCGGCCCGTGGTGGTGGCATCGGCGGGGTGGTTCCGAGGCAATCGGGCCCTCCGGCTGATCCACCGGCCGCGGCCCGTCGCGGGACGGTTGGGTCCGGCCGGCGTGACCAGCGCCGCGTACGCCACTCGGCGTGCGACCCAAGATTCCGCGACGGAGGGCGAAGTGGCCGACAACAAGCGGCGCGACGACGACGGCGACGATCGTCTGGACGACGAGATCGTCGACGACGTGGCCGACGACGACGCCTCCGGCGCGGACGAGCCGGTTTCCCGGGGTGGCACCGCCACGCGGTCCCGCGCCCGGGCGGAGTCGGCGGACAGCCGGCCGACCACCCGGTCGGAAACGGGTCGGGTGGGCGTCTTCGGGCGCATCGCCCGGTTTTTCCGCGAGGTTGTAGCCGAACTGCGTAAGGTCATCTGGCCGACCCGCAAGGAGTTGCTGACCTACACCGCCGTGGTGGTGGCGTTCGTCGCGGTGATGCTGACGATCGTGGGTGTGCTGGACTTCGGCTTCGCCAAGGTCGTGTTGTTTGTCTTTGGCAACTCGGACTGACCGGCTGCCTCCAGCCATAGTGACGGAAGTGAGCGAGCGTGCCTGAGTACGACGAGACCGCCGGAGAAGTGGACGAGCAGTCCACGGTCGCGACGGCGGCTGGTGACGAGTCGGTTGAGGCCGCCAGCGAGCCGGAGTTCCCAACGACCGAGCCCGCACCGGACGAGGACTACGACCCGGTCGCGGAGCTGAGGCAGAAGCTGCGTTACGCGCCGGGTGACTGGTACGTGGTGCACTCTTACGCCGGCTACGAGAACAAGGTCAAGACCAACCTCGAGACCCGGATCACGAGCCTCGACATGGAGGACTTCATCTACCAGGTCGAGGTGCCGACCCGGGAAGAGGTCGAGGTCAAGAACGGTAAGCGTTCGCAGATCCAGGCGAAGGTCTTCCCGGGTTACATCCTGGTCCGGATGGAGCTGACCGCCGAGTCCTACTCGTGTGTCCGCAACACCCCGGGGGTGACCGGCTTCGTCGGCGCTACCGACCGGGCTGACCGGCCCGCTCCGCTCTCGCTCGACGAGGTGCTGAAGTGGCTGGCGCCGGCCGTCGAGACCGAGCAGAAGAAGGCGAAGCCGGAGATCAAGGTCCTCGACTTCGAGGTGGGCGACTCCGTCACCGTCACCGACGGCGCGTTCGCGTCGCTGCCGGCCACGATCAGCGAGATCAACGCCGACCAGCAGAAGCTCAAGGTGCTGGTGTCGATCTTCGGTCGGGAGACTCCGGTGGAGCTCAACTTCAACCAGGTCGCCAAGATCTGACTGGTCGTCGGCGGCGGGTCCGGCCCGCCGCCGACGTCGGCGTACGCGCTCTCGCTCGACCTCGGCGGACGAGTGGGCTGCGGCCTGCGCTACTCTTGAATGTCGCCGCTGTCGCACCGCGCTGACCGTGCGCGCCCGAGGGCGGCGACAGCCGCTTTTTCCCAGCTCCAAGCCCCAGGAAGTGACATGCCTCCGAAGAAGAAGCTCGTCAAGACGTTCACGCTTCAGTTGCCGGCGGGCCAGGCCACGCCGGCGCCGCCGGTCGGCCCCGCGCTCGGCCAGCACGGCGTGAACATCATGGAGTTCTGCAAGTCCTACAACGCGCAGACCGAGTCCCAGCGGGGCGACATCGTCCCCGCCGAGATCAGCGTGTTCGAGGACCGGTCCTTCACGTTCGTGCTGAAGACCCCGCCCGCCGCCCGGCTGCTGCTCAAGGCCGCCGGTGTGCAGAAGGGGTCTGGCGTTCCGCAGTCCGACAAGGTCGGCGCGGTCAGCCGCGGCCAGCTCCGTGAGATCGCCGAGAAGAAGATGGCCGACCTCAACGCCAACAGCATCGAGCAGGCCGAGAAGATCATCGCCGGCACCGCCCGGTCGATGGGCATCACCGTCAACGACTGACGTCGGCCCAGGCCGTCGACCCAACCGTGGGAGGGCTCGCGCCGAGCGGCCCGCCAGAGACCACAGGAGTAATCAGCAATGCAGCGCAGCAAGAGCTACCGCAAGGCCGCCGATGTCATCGACCGGTCGAAGCTCTACACCCCCACCGAGGCCGTGAAGCTGGCCAAGGAGACCACCAACGTCAAGTTCGACGCCACGGTCGAGGTCGCCATGCGCCTCGGCGTCGACCCCCGCAAGGCGGACCAGATGGTCCGCGGCACGGTCAACCTGCCGCACGGCACCGGTAAGACCGCCCGCGTGATCGTGTTCGCCAGCGGCGCGAAGGCCGAAGAGGCCGCCGCCGCGGGTGCGGACGAGGTGGGCACCGACGAGTTGGTCGCCCGGATCCAGGGTGGTTGGCTCGACTTCGACGCGGCGATCGCCACGCCGGACCAGATGGCCAAGATCGGCCGGATCGCGCGGATCCTGGGCCCGCGCGGTCTCATGCCGAACCCGAAGACCGGCACGGTGACCATGGACGTCACCAAGGCGGTGCAGGACATCAAGGGCGGCAAGATCACCTTCCGGGTGGACAAGCACTCCAACCTGCACCTGATCATCGGCAAGGCCTCCTTCACCGAGGGCCAGCTGGTGGACAACTACGCGGCGGTGCTCGACGAGGTGCTGCGCGCCAAGCCGTCCGCGGCCAAGGGCAAGTACCTCCGCAAGGTCATCCTGACCACCACGATGGGCCCGGGTGTCCCGGTCGACCCGAACCTGGTGAAGAACCTTCGGGAGGACCAGGCCGAGGCCTGAGTCGACAGTTCGCTCCACCGGGGCGCCGCCACGACCGTGGCGGCGCCCCGGCGCGTTCGAGGTGTGGCAGGCTCGGGCCCATGCGGCTGGAGAACGTCTGGTTGCGGTACCACCGGCGGGGGCCGTGGGTGCTGCAGGGCATCGATGTGCGGATCGGCCCCGGCGAGGTGGCGATCGTCCTGGGCCGCAACGGGGTGGGCAAGTCGACACTGCTCCAGGTGGCCGCGGGGGTCCTCCGTCCGGGCCGGGGCCGGGTCTCCGGCCGGCCGGCGCGGGTGGGCTGGGTGCCGGAGCGGTTCCCCGCCGACCAACCGTTCACGGTGGCCCGCTATCTGACCGGGATGGCCCGGGTGGCGGGGCTGGGCAGGGCCGCGGCCGACGAGGCGGTGACCTCCTGGATCGACCGGCTCGGGCTGTCCGCCTTCCGCTCGGTCCGACTGCCCGAGCTGTCCAAGGGCACCGCGCAGAAGGTCGGCCTCGCCCAGGCGATGCTGCGCCCGCCGGGCCTGCTGGTCCTCGACGAGCCGTGGGAGGGGCTGGATGCCACCACCCGTGAGCTGGTGCCCGAGCTGATCGCCGAGGTGCTCGCCGCCGACGGGTCCGTCCTGGTGAGCGACCACCGCGGCGAGACGGTCCGGCTGCCGGCCGCGCGTCGCTGGTTGGTGGCCGACGGCTCGCTGGCCGAGGAGACGTCGTCGACGGACGAGACGATCGCCGTGGTCGAGGTCGCGGTGCCGGCCGCGCGGGTCGCCGGCACCGTCGCCCGGTTGCGCGCCGAGGGCCATCAGGTGCTGCGGGTACGCTCCGACGCCGCCACCGCCGTGCCCCAGGGCGGACCCGCCGAGCCGCTCCCGGCAGCGGGCGCCGCCCCACCCGCCGAGCCGCCGATCAGCGTGACCGGGCAGCCGGAGGCCGCCGACGCGGCGGTCGAGCCGGCGGCGGGGGAGGCCCGGTGAGCGCCCTGATCCGGATGCGGTTGGCCGGTTTCCTGCGTACCGGCCGGGCGGTGGCACCGCTGCTCGCCGGCCTGATCACGCTCGGCATCCTGTACGGCGGTGGCCGTGCCCAGCCGGCGGAGGCGTACGGCGTCTCCGCTGTCGTGCTCTTCCCGGTGCTCGCCTGGCAGACCAAGATCCTGTTGGACGTCGAGCCGGACGTGCAGCGTCGGCTGGCGCAGGTGACGGTCGGGGTGGCGCGGGAGCGGCTGGCCGGGCTGCTCGCCGCAGCGGTGGCGGCGCTGGTGACGGTGGCCGTCGCGTTGCTCTTCCCGTGGCTGGTGGGCGGGGTGTCCGGCCCGGTCGATCCGGGGGACCGGTCGATTCCGGTCGGGCTCGCGCTGGGGCTGTGGGCGCACCTGCTGGTCGTACCCGCTGCTGTTGCTCTTGGTGCGCTGGCCAGCCGGGCATCGGTGGGCGGCGCCGGGTACGGCGTCGCGGTGTTGGCCCTCGGCGGGGTCGGCGCCGTGGTGCTCGGCCTGACCGGTTCGGTGGCCCCCTGGCTGGCTCCGCCGATCATGGCGGCGGCGCGCACCACCGGCGGCGAGGCCGCCGCGCTGACACTGCTGGGGCTGAGCGGGTGGGCGTTGGCCTGGAGTGGTGCCGTCGTCGGCGGCTACCTGTGGCGGCGGCGGGCCCAGGGCTGACCGCCACCGGCGTCGGTGGCGCGGCTCACAGGGGGCGATTTGGTGCTGGTGACCCGGGCGCGTAGTCTTCAACAGTCATCCGTGTTCTCATGGATGAGGAACCACCCAGAGACCGCTGGTCACCGTGCTCCGGCACGGTCGAAGGTCCCGCGACAACGGGCGACCCGCGTAGGGCGGCAAGCGTAACTCGGCAGTGCACGTGGTCCGCCGACCATGATGATCTGCCGGCCCTCGCCCCGTGCGCCCTGCGCCGGGGCTTTTTCGTTGTCGTGCTGCCTCCGCCCCCGTTCCGGCTTCGGCCGAGACGGGGACCAGCCTCGAGTAACGAGAGAGGAGGGACATGGCGGACAAGCCGATCCGGGCCGACAAGGCCACGGCCGTCGCTGAGCTGACCGAGAGCTTCCGCAGCTCGGGCGCCACCGTGCTGACCGAGTACCGCGGTCTGACGGTTTCCCAGCTCACCCAGCTTCGGCGCTCGCTCGGCGCCGACACCAGCTACACGGTCGCGAAGAACACGCTGGCCAAGCGTGCTGCGACGGACGCGGGCATCACCGGCCTCGACGAGCTGTTCACCGGTCCTACCGCGCTGACTTTCGTTTCGGGCGACGTCGTCGAGGCGGCGAAGGGGCTTCGCGACTTCGCGAAGGCCAACCCGAAGCTCGTCATCAAGGGCGGTGTCTTCGAGGGCAAGGCCATTTCCGCGGCCGAGGTCACGAAGCTTGCCGACCTGGAGTCCCGCGAGGTGCTGCTGGCCAAGCTGGCCGGCGCGATGAAGGGCAACCTGAGCAAGGCCGCGGCCCTGTTCCAGGCCCCGCTGTCGAAGACCGCCCGTCTGGCGGCTGCACTGCAGGACAAGCGCGAGAAGGAGGGCGCCGAGGCGGCCTGAGGCCCCCACGGCGCACCAGTTCTTACTTAACAGAAACAGGAAAGGACGCCAGACATGGCGAAGCTCAGCACCGACGAGCTGCTCGACGCGTTCAAGGAGATGACGCTGATCGAGCTCTCTGAGTTCGTGAAGCAGTTCGAGGAGACCTTCGAGGTCACCGCCGCTGCTCCGGTCGCGGTTGCCGCTGCCGGCGGTGGCGCCGGTGGCGCTGCTGCCCCGGCCGAGGAGGAGAAGGACGAGTTCGACGTCATCCTCGAGGCTGACGGTGGCAAGAAGATCCAGGTCATCAAGGTCGTGCGTGAGCTGACCGGCCTGGGCCTCAAGGAGGCCAAGGACGCGGTCGAGTCCGCGCCGAAGGCCATCCTGGAGAAGGTCAACAAGGAGACCGCCGACAAGGCGAAGGCCAAGCTCGAGGGCGAGGGCGCCAAGGTCACCCTCAAGTGACCTGACGTTCCACCTACGCGTACCCGGCTCGTGAGCTGGGACACGATTCGCGTGGCGGCGGGCGGTGATCCGACACGGATCACCGCCCGCCGTATTGGTGGTGTTGGCTCCGATCGGCCCTGAGCTGGGGCTCCGACCTGCGGATCCAGCGACCGGAACGAGGGCGGCCGGTCGCTCTCCAGGGGGAAACACGGGGCGAGGGCAATACCGGCCCTTGACGCGGCCCGGGGCTGCCAGGCACGCTGACACCAGCAAGACACCGCGCTTGCGACGGCCACGACGTGGGTATGACAGCGGCGGCACCATCGGCCGCGGTAACCCGAGCGGCCCAGTGGGGAGTTGCGTTCTGAGCGGCCCGGCTGACCCCGGTAACGGGGGCCGAGGAGCGCTCCGCAAACAACCTGCGGGGTGGGCTGGACAGCGGTTAGCCTCTCGGCTACACTGCTAGTTTGCGCTGCCTTCCGACTTGACCCCTGCTCGGAAATGTCCGTTTACGGATATTTCTGGTGGGGTCATTGGAGTGCACGCGTACCAGCCGTTCTGCAGCACCGGTCCTCGGAAGGACGCATCTTGGCAGCTTCCCGCCCTGCGAAGACCAGTCGTACGTCGAGCGCATTCGCTCCCCGCCGAGTTTCATTCGGCAGGATCACCGAACACCTCGAGGTCCCCAACCTCCTTGCCATTCAGAACGAGTCCTTCGACTGGCTCGTCGGCAACGAGGCTTGGCAGGGCCGGTCGGCGGACGACCCGCACGCACGCTCGGGTCTCGCGGAGATCCTTGAAGAGATCAGTCCCATTGAGGACTTTTCCGGCACCATGTCGCTCTCCTTCTCAGCGCCGCGCTTCGACGAGGTCAAGGCCTCGATCGAGGAGTGCAAGGAGAAGGACCTGACCTACTGCGCTCCGCTCTTCGTGACCGCGGAGTTCACCAACAACACCACTGGCGAGATCAAGAGCCAGACGGTGTTCATGGGTGACTTCCCGATGATGACGCCCAAGGGCACCTTCGTCATCAACGGCACCGAGCGCGTCGTGGTCAGCCAGCTCGTCCGGTCTCCGGGCGTCTACTTCGACAAGCAGCCGGACAAGACCTCCGACCGCGACCTCTCCAGCGTCAAGGTCATCCCGAGTCGGGGTGCCTGGCTGGAGTTCGACATCGATAAGCGCGACACGGTCGGCGTACGTATCGACCGTAAGCGTCGCCAGGCCGTCACCGTCCTGCTCAAGGCCATCGGATGGTCGGCCGAGCGGATCCGTGAGCGGTTCGGGTGGTCCGAGCTGATGATGACGACGCTCGAGAAGGACCACATCGCCGGCGCCGATGAGGCGCTGCTCGACATCTACCGCAAGCTGCGCCCTGGCGAGCCGCCGACGCGCGAGAACGCCCAGACCCTGCTCGACAACCTCTTCTTCAACCCGAAGAGGTACGACGTCGCCAAGGTCGGGCGCTACAAGTTCAACAAGAAGCTCGAAGTCGACGTGCCGATCACCACCGGCACGCTGACCGAGGACGACATCGTCGCCACCGTGGAGTACCTGTGCCGGCTGCACGCCGGTGAGGAGGGCTACGAGGCCGACGACATCGACCACTTCGGCAACCGGCGGCTCCGTACCGTGGGCGAGCTGATCCAGAACCAGGTTCGGGTCGGCCTGTCCCGGATGGAGCGGGTCGTCCGTGAGCGGATGACCACGCAGGACGTCGAGGCGATCACCCCGCAGACCCTGATCAACATCCGCCCGGTGGTGGCGGCGATCAAGGAGTTCTTCGGGACGTCCCAGCTGTCCCAGTTCATGGACCAGACCAACCCGCTGGCGGGCCTGACCCACCGGCGCCGGCTGAGCGCGCTCGGCCCGGGTGGTCTGTCCCGGGAGCGGGCCGGCTTCGAGGTCCGCGACGTGCACCCGTCCCACTACGGCCGGATGTGCCCGATCGAGACGCCGGAAGGCCCGAACATCGGCCTGATCGGCGCGCTGTCCACCTTCGCCCGGGTCAACCCGTTCGGCTTCATCGAGACGCCGTACCGGAAGGTCGTCGACGGTCGGGTCACCGACCAGATCGACTACCTGACCGCGGACGAGGAGGACCGGTTCGTCAAGGCCCAGGCCAACGCGCGCCTGAAGGCTGACGGCACGTTCGCCGAGGACCGGGTGCTCTGCCGTCGTAAGGGCGGCGAGACCGAGGACGTGGTCCCCGCCGCCGTCGACTACATGGACGTCTCGCCTCGGCAGATGACCTCGGTCGCGACCGCCATGATCCCGTTCCTCGAGCACGACGACGCCAACCGGGCACTGATGGGCGCGAACATGCAGCGCCAGGCGGTGCCGCTGGTCAAGGCCGAGGCGCCGCTCGTGGGTACGGGCATGGAGTACCGGGCCGCTGTCGACGCTGGCGACGTGGTGGTCGCCGAGGTCGGCGGTGTGATCGAGGATCTCTGCGCCGACTACGTCACCATCCACCAGGATGACGGCCACCGCCGGACGTACCTGCTGCACAAGTTCCGCCGCTCCAACGCCGGCTCCTGCGTCAACCAGAAGCCGGTGGTCTTCGAGGGCGACCGCGTCGAGGCCGGTCAGGTCATCGCCGACGGTCCCTGCACCGACGAGGGCGAGATGGCGCTCGGACGCAACCTGCTGGTGGCGTTCATGTGCTGGGAGGGCCACAACTACGAGGACGCGATCATCCTGTCGCAGCGCCTCGTGCAGCAGGACGTGCTCACCTCGATCCACATCGAGGAGCACGAGGTCGACGCCCGGGACACCAAGCTCGGTCCGGAGGAGATCACCCGCGACATCCCGAACGTCAGCGAGGAAATGCTCGCTGACCTCGACGAGCGCGGCATCATCCGGATCGGTGCCGAGGTCGTCCCCGGCGACATCCTGGTCGGCAAGGTCACGCCCAAGGGTGAGACCGAGCTGACCCCGGAGGAGCGGCTGCTCCGCGCGATCTTCGGTGAGAAGGCGCGTGAGGTTCGGGACACCTCGCTGAAGGTGCCGCACGGCGAGACCGGCACGGTCATCGGTGTGCGTACGTTCTCCCGCGAGGACGGCGACGAGTTGCCGCCGGGTGTCAACGAGCTGGTCCGGGTCTACGTCGCCCAGAAGCGCAAGATCCAGGACGGCGACAAGCTCGCCGGCCGGCACGGCAACAAGGGTGTCATCTCGAAGATCCTGCCGATCGAGGACATGCCGTTCCTGGAGGACGGCACCCCGGTCGACATCGTGCTCAACCCGCTCGGTGTGCCGAGCCGGATGAACATCGGCCAGGTGCTGGAGACCCACCTCGGTTGGGTCGCCAAGACCGGTTGGAAGGTCGAGGGTGACGACGCCGACTGGAAGCGCCAGCTGCGCTCGATCGACGCGCACGAGTCCGAGGGGGACACCAACGTGGCCACCCCGGTCTTCGACGGTGCCCGCGAGGAGGAGATCTCCGGCCTGCTCGAGTCGACCCTGCCCAACCGGGACGGCAAGCAGCTGATCGGGCGTACCGGCAAGGCGCAGCTGTTCGACGGTCGTTCCGGTGAGCCACTGCCGGACCCGATCGCCGTCGGCTACGTCTACATCCTGAAGCTCAACCACCTGGTCGACGACAAGATCCACGCTCGGTCGACCGGACCGTACTCGATGATCACGCAGCAGCCGCTGGGTGGTAAGGCGCAGTTCGGTGGTCAGCGTTTCGGTGAGATGGAGTGCTGGGCGATGCAGGCGTACGGCGCTGCCTACGCCCTGCAGGAGCTGCTCACGATCAAGTCCGACGACGTGCTCGGCCGCGTGAAGGTCTACGAGGCCATCGTCAAGGGCGAGAACATCCCGGAGCCGGGCATCCCGGAGTCGTTCAAGGTGCTGCTCAAGGAGCTGCAGTCGCTGTGCCTCAACGTTGAGGTGCTCTCCAGCGACGGTGTGGCCCTGGAAATGCGCGAGACCGACGACGAGGTGTTCCGGGCCGCTGAGGAGCTGGGCATCGACCTGTCCCGGCGCGAGCCGAGCTCGGTCGAAGAGGTCTGAGGTGTGCGGTCGGGGGCCGGCTCGCCGGCTCCCGACCCCGCCCGAGAATTAGCAGTACAGACGACGACATAGGGGACATAGTGCTCGACGTCAACTTCTTCGACGAGCTGCGCATTGGTCTCGCCACCGCTGACGACATCCGTCAGTGGTCGCACGGCGAGGTCAAGAAGCCTGAGACGATCAACTACCGCACCCTGAAGCCGGAAAAGGACGGGCTCTTCTGCGAGAAGATCTTCGGTCCGCAGCGGGACTGGGAGTGCTACTGCGGTAAGTACAAGCGGGTCCGGTTCAAGGGCATCATCTGTGAGCGCTGCGGCGTCGAGGTGACTCGCTCCAAGGTCCGTCGTGAGCGGATGGGGCACATCGAGCTCGCCGCTCCGGTGACCCACATCTGGTACTTCAAGGGCGTTCCGAGCCGGCTGGGCTACCTGCTGGACCTCGCCCCCAAGGACCTCGAGAAGATCATCTACTTCGCCTCGTACGTCGTGACGAGCGTTGACGCGGAGTCGCGTCACCGCGACCTCTCGACGATCGAGAACGAGATCCTGGCCGAGAAGCGGCAGTCCGAGAACAGCCGCGACTCGGAGATCGAGAAGCGGGCCGCCAAGCTCGAGGCCGACCTGGCGGAGCTGGAGGCCGAGGGTGCCAAGGCGGACGTCCGGCGCAAGGTCAAGGAGGGCGGAGAGCGCGAGATGCGCCAGATCCGCGACCGGGCCCAGCGCGAGATCGACCGCCTGGACGAGGTGCTGGACACCTTCCGCAAGCTGGAGCCGAAGCAGCTGGTCACCGACGAGCTGCTCTACCGCGAGCTGCGCGACCGGTTCGGTGAGTACTTCACCGGTTCCATGGGCGCCGAGGCGATCAAGGCGCTGGTCCAGAACATGGACCTCGACGCCGAGGCCGAGAGCCTGCGGGAGACCATCCGGTCCGGCAAGGGCCAGCGGAAGATCCGGGCGCTCAAGCGACTCAAGGTCGTCGCGGCGTTCCTGAACACCCGCAACTCGCCGCTCGGCATGGTGCTGGACTGCGTCCCGGTCATCCCGCCGGACCTGCGCCCGATGGTGCAGCTCGACGGTGGCCGCTTCGCGACCTCGGACCTGAACGACCTGTACCGTCGCGTGATCAACCGGAACAACCGCCTCAAGCGGCTGATCGACCTCGGCGCGCCCGAGATCATCGTCAACAACGAGAAGCGGATGCTCCAGGAGGCCGTCGACGCGCTGTTCGACAACGGCCGTCGCGGCCGGCCGGTCACCGGCCCGGGTAACCGCCCGCTCAAGTCGCTGTCCGACATGCTCAAGGGCAAGCAGGGCCGGTTCCGCCAGAACCTGCTGGGCAAGCGCGTCGACTACTCCGGCCGTTCGGTCATCGTGGTCGGCCCGAAGCTCAAGCTGCACCAGTGCGGTCTGCCCAAGCAGATGGCGCTGGAGCTGTTCAAGCCGTTCGTGATGAAGCGGCTGGTCGACCTCAACCACGCCCAGAACATCAAGTCCGCCAAGCGGATGGTCGAGCGTCAGCGCCCGGTCGTGTGGGACGTGCTGGAAGAGGTCATCGGCGAGCACCCGGTGCTGCTCAACCGGGCGCCGACCCTGCACCGCCTGGGCATCCAGGCCTTCGAGCCGCAGCTGGTCGAGGGCAAGGCCATCCAGATCCACCCGCTGGTCTGCACCGCGTTCAACGCCGACTTCGACGGTGACCAGATGGCGGTGCACGTGCCGCTGTCCGCCGAGGCTCAGGCCGAGGCGCGGATCCTGATGCTGTCGTCGAACAACATCCTCAAGCCGGCCGACGGTAAGCCGGTCACCATGCCCACCCAGGACATGGTCATCGGTCTGTACCACCTCACCCACCGCACCGCTGGTGAAAAGGGCGAGGGCCGGGCGTTCAGCTCGGACGCCGAGGCGCGGATGGCCTTCGACAACGGCGAGCTGCACCTGCAGGCGCCGGTGAAGATCCGCCTGCGTGACGTGGTCGGGGTCGACAACGGTGCTGGCGCCGAGGCGTGGACCGCCCCGGAGGGCTGGGTCGAGGGTGACCCGCTGACCGTGGAGACCACCCTGGGCCGGGTGCTGTTCAACGAGACGTTGCCGCAGGGCTACCGCTTCGTGAACTACGAGATCCGCAAGGGTCAGCTCTCCGCGATCGTCAACGACCTCGCCGAGCGCTTCCCCAAGGTGGCGCTGGCCGCCACCCTGGACGGGCTCAAGGAGGCCGGTTTCCACTGGGCCACCTGGTCCGGCGTGACGATCGGTATGGAGGACGTCATCGCGCCGCCGCGTAAGGCGGAGATCCTGGCCCGGTACGAGAAGGACGCCGACCAGATCGACAAGCAGTACCAGCGTGGTCTGATGACCGCCGAGGAGCGTCGCGGCGAGCTCATCGAGATCTGGACCAAGGCGACCAACGAGGTCGCCAAGGAGATGGACACCGCGCTGCCGCAGGAGAACCCGCTGTGGAAGATGATCAACTCGGGTGCTCGCGGTAACCTGCTCCAGCTCCGGCAGATCGCGGCGATCCGTGGTCTGGTGGCCAACCCCAAGGGCGAGATCATCCCGCGGCCGATCAAGGCCAGCTACCGGGAGGGTCTGTCCGTGCTGGAGTACTTCATCTCCACGCACGGTGCCCGTAAGGGTCTGGCCGACACCGCGCTGCGTACCGCCGACTCGGGTTACCTGACCCGTCGTCTGGTGGACGTCTCGCAGGACGTCATCATCCGTGAAGAGGACTGCGGCACCGACCGGGCGATCCCGATGCAGATCGGCGAGAAGCTGGACGGCAAGCTCGTCGTCCACACCCACGCCGAGACCAGCGTGCACGCCCGGACCCTCGCCGACGACATCAAGGGGCCGGACGGCACCGTGGTCGCCGAGCGCGGGCAGGACATCAACTCCATCGGGGTCGACAAGATCGTCGCCGCTGGTGTGGAGACCGTCCGGGTGCGCAGCGTGCTCACCTGCGAGTCGAAGCTCGGCGTCTGCGCGGCCTGCTACGGCCGGTCGCTGCCGACCGGTAAGTCGGTCGACATCGGCGAGGCGGTCGGCATCATCGCCGCCCAGTCCATCGGTGAGCCCGGTACGCAGCTGACGATGCGTACCTTCCACACCGGTGGTGTCGCGGGTGAGGACATCACCCAGGGTCTGCCGCGTGTTCAGGAAATCTTCGAGGCTCGGGTCCCGAAGGGTAAGGCGCCCATCGCCGACACCCCGGGCCGGATCCGGATCGAGGACGGCGAGCGCTCGCGCAAGATCATCGTGGTGCCGGACGACGGCAGCGACGAGATCGTCTACGACAAGATCTCGAAGCGCGTCAAGCTCCGGACCCACGACGGCGGTCACGTCGCGGTCGGCGAGAAGCTGACCGAGGGCACCATCGACCCGCACGAGCTGCTGCGGATCATGGGTCCGCGGGCGGTCCAGGTCCACCTGACCAGTGAGGTCCAGGAGGTCTACCGCTCGCAGGGTGTGCTCATCCACGACAAGCACATCGAGATCATCATCCGCCAGATGCTCAAGCGGGTGACGGTCATCGACTCCGGCTCGACCGAGTTCCTGCCGGGTGTGCTCGTCGACCGGGCGCTGTTCGAGTCGGAGAACCGCCGACTCGTCTCGGAGGGCGGCGAGCCCGCCGCCGGTCGTCCGGTGCTGATGGGTATCACCAAGGCCTCGCTGGCCACCGACTCCTGGCTCTCGGCGGCCTCCTTCCAGGAGACCACCCGGGTGCTGACCGACGCTGCGATCAACTCGCGCAGCGACTCGCTGGTCGGCCTCAAGGAGAACGTGATCATCGGAAAGCTCATCCCGGCCGGTACCGGCATCAGCAAGTACCGCAACGTCCGGGTCGAGCCGACCGAGGAGGCGAAGGCCAAGGTCTACTCGATGACCGGTTACCCGGAGACCGACTACGGGTTCGGGCCGGCCAGCGGGCAGGCCGTGCCGCTGGACGACTTCGACTTCGGGTCGTACCGCTAAGCACCAGTAACACGACGAGGCCCCCGGTGAAAGCCGGGGGCCTCGTCGTGTCCGTGCCCACCCACCCCGCGACCGGGTTCGGCATGATGGGGGTATGACGACAGCACCCGGGCAGGTGTCCGTCGCCCAGCCGGACCTGCGTCACCCGCTGGACCCGGACCCGGCCCGCGCCACGAAGGCACGGGCGGTCTTCGCGCTCGGCCTGCTCGGCCTGCTGACCGGGTTGTTCATCGGAGGCGTGGTGCCGGCCACCGTGGCCCTGCAACTGGCCCGGCAGGCGCGCCGCGAGGCGTACGCGTCGGGGGGTTTCCTGACCGGCAGCGTGTGGCTGCGGCGGGGGGAGCGGATGGCCTGGACCGGTCTGGTGCTGGTCGCGGTCAGCGTGGTGGCCGCTGTGGTCATCGGGGTGGTCCGGCTGGCCGGTGCCCCGTTCGGCCACGACTACCCGGCGAACATGGACTGAGGCCGCCGGTGGCCGCGCCCGGCGCGGGTGGCGGCGCTCGCGGCGGTAGCCTGGCCGGTGTCCGCCGCGTGGCGGTGGCGGCCTTTCGACAGGAGGACCTCGTGACGGAACCGGCGCGGCCCCCTGCGGACGAACCGGACGGCCCCCCTGCGGACACGCCGGCGTCCGAGCCGAGTGACTGGGCGCGGCCGGGCCCGGGCGGTGCGGAGCACCCTCCGGTGCCCACCCCGGATGCGCCGCCCGCTGCGGGGCCGTACCCCGGCTGGGGCACGACCTCGACGCCCGGCTCCGGCCAGCCGCACCCGGTCTCCAGCACGCCGACCTCGACGCCGCAGGGCTGGGGTCCGCCGTCATCCGGGCCGGGAACGCCGTACGGGTGGGGTCCGCCGTCGTCGGGGCCGGGGGCACCGCAGGGTTGGGGTCCGCCGGCAGGTGGGCCCGGAGCACCGCATGGCTGGGGTCCGCCGTCGTCGGGGCCGGGAGCACCGCATGGCTGGGGTCCGCCGTCGTCGGGGCCGGGAGCACCGCAGGGGTGGGGTCCGCCGCCGGGTGGACCGGGAGCGCCGTACGGGTGGGGTCCGCCGTCGTCGGGGCCGGGAGCACCGCACGGGTGGGGTCCGCCGTCGTCCGGGCCCGGCGGCCCGCCCGGATGGGGTCCGCCGCCGGGGCACGGTCCTGGGTGGGGTGGCTCGCCGGGGCGCTCGGTTGCGCCACCCACCGACGACCAACGCCGGCCGCCGAAGCGGGTGGAGTCGGTGTCGGGCACGCCGTTCGGTGTCGTGCACCTGGACGTGGCGCCGGTCACCTCCGGGCTGGCCATCGGAGCGCTGGTGGCGGGGATCGCGTCGGTCCTGGTGTCGTTACTGGTGATCTGCTTCGGGGTGGCCTTCATGAACGACGGCGGTGCCTGGGCCTCCGGAGCGTTCGCCGCGCTGGGTGTGCTGGCCGGCGGTGCGGCGGTCGTCGTCGGGCTGCTCGGCCGGCGGCAGATCGGTCGGCCGGCCGCGCCCTCCGCGGTCCAGTTCACCGGGCGTGGGCTGGCGATGGCGGGGATCAGCTGCGGCGCGGTGGGGGCGGTGCTCAGTGCGCTGGGCCTGGGCCTGGCCCTGCTGCTCGCACTGACCTGAAAGTGATCATCGACAGATCCGACACCTGACGGGGGTTTCCCGCGGAAGGCTTCCGGTCCGCCCGGGGGCGATGGGTGCTTCTGCGGGAGAGCCGGTACACTTGTATTCGTAGGTGCCCATCGCGGGCGACCGGGCAGGACGAGATACGGCTGGCGGGTGTGAGACTGCCGCCGGGCCATTCCGTTTTGACCTGGGCGGTTGTGGTAGGTACTCTTTCCCCTTGTGCCCGGGCATGCCCGGGCAACTCGTGCGTGCGCTGTTACCGGCTTACGGACGGCGGCACGACAAGCCAAGGATCCGGGGCGGGGCGACCCGCGTGCCGGTGACAAAACCCGGTACGCACGCGAGAGCGTCGCAACGGGACCGTGACGAGGGCGACACGCCCGACCGCGGGTGCCGGGGTCTCCGCAAGGTGGCCCTGGTCGGAATGTAGGAGAGCCGGTCATCAGGCCGGCTAACGAGCAGACGGCGCGGCCGCGGATGCGGCCGAAGGGAGCGGAGAAACCCGGTGCCCACGATCCAGCAGCTGGTCCGAAAGGGCCGCCAGGCGAAGACGACCAAGACCAAGACCCCGGCGCTGAAGGGTTCCCCTCAGCGGCGCGGCGTGTGCACCCGCGTGTACACCACCACCCCGAAGAAGCCGAACTCGGCGCTGCGCAAGGTCGCTCGCGTGAAGCTCAGCAGCCAGATCGAGGTGACCGCCTACATCCCCGGCGTCGGTCACAACCTGCAGGAGCACTCGATCGTGCTCGTCCGCGGTGGCCGGGTGAAGGACCTCCCCGGCGTGCGTTACAAGATCGTTCGCGGCTCGCTGGACACCCAGGGTGTCCGCAACCGCAAGCAGGCGCGCAGCCGTTACGGCGCGAAGAAGGAGAAGAGCTGACATGCCGCGTAAGGGACCCGCTCCGCGGCGGCCGCTGGTCGCTGACCCGGTGTACAACTCGCCGCTGGTCACCCAGCTGGTGAACAAGATCCTGCTCCGCGGCAAGCGTCAGCTCGCCGAGTCCATCGTGTACGCGGCCCTCGAGGGCTGCCGCGAAAAGTCCGGCACCGACCCGGTCGTCACCCTCAAGCGGGCGATGGACAACGTCAAGCCGACCCTCGAGGTGCGTAGCCGCCGGGTCGGTGGCGCCACCTACCAGGTTCCGGTCGAGGTCCGCCCGACCCGGGCGACCACCCTGGGCCTGCGCTGGCTGGTCACCTACTCCCGCGCCCGGCGCGAGAAGACCATGGTCGAGCGGCTGATGAACGAGCTGCTGGACGCGAGCAACGGCCTCGGTGCCGCCGTCAAGCGGCGCGAGGACACGCACAAGATGGCCGAGTCGAACAAGGCCTTCGCGCACTACCGCTGGTAACACCCTGGTTCCGGCGCCTACGGGCGCCGGAACCGCCACCAGTTGAGTCGAGACGACGATAAGTAGGGATTGAAGTGGCCGCCGCAGACGCGCTCGCCAACGTACGCAACATCGGCATCATGGCGCACATCGATGCCGGTAAGACCACGACCACCGAGCGAATCCTGTTCTACACCGGTATCACGTACAAGATCGGTGAGGTCCACGAGGGCGCTGCCGTCATGGACTGGATGGAGCAGGAGCAGGAGCGTGGCATCACCATCACCTCCGCTGCCACCAAGTGTGAGTGGAAGGGCCACACGATCCAGATCATCGACACGCCGGGTCACGTCGACTTCACGGTCGAGGTCGAGCGGTCGCTGCGGGTCCTGGATGGTGCGGTCGCGGTCTACGACGGTGTCGCCGGCGTGGAGCCGCAGACGGAGAACGTCTGGCGGCAGGCCGACAAGTACAACGTCCCGCGGATGTGCTTCGTCAACAAGCTCGACCGGACCGGTGCCGACTTCTTCCGCTGCGTGCAGATGATGATCGACCGGCTGAACGCCACCCCGCTGGTGCTCCAGATCCCGATCGGGCTCGAGGGTGACCACATCGGTGTCGTCGACCTGATCGGCATGCGCGCCCTCACCTGGCGTGGGGAGACCCAGAAGGGTGAGGACTACGCGGTTGAGGAGATCCCGGCCGACCTGGCCGACTCCGCTGCCGAGTGGCGCGAGAAGCTGATGGAGACCCTCGCCGACGTCGACGACGCGGTGATGGAGAAGTACCTGGAGGGCGAAGAGGTCTCCGTCGAGGAGATCAAGGCCGCCATCCGGCGTGCCACCATCGCCGGCAAGGCCAACCCGGTGCTCTGCGGCTCGGCGTTCAAGAACAAGGGCGTCCAGCCCATGCTCGACGCCGTGGTCGACTTCCTGCCGTCGCCGCTGGACGTTCCGGCGATCGAGGGTACGGCCACCGACGGTGAGACCCCGCTGGTGCGTAAGCCCTCGAAGTCGGAGCCGTTCTCCGGTCTGGCCTTCAAGATCCAGACCGACAAGCACCTTGGCAAGCTCACCTACGTCCGGGTCTACTCCGGCGTGGTCGAGACCGGCACCCAGGTGGTCAACTCCACCAAGGACCGCAAGGAGCGCATCGGCAAGATCTACCAGATGCACGCCAACAAGCGGGAAGAGCGCAGCTCGGCCCAGGCTGGCGACATCATCGCGGTGCAGGGTCTCAAGCAGACCACCACCGGTGACACGCTGTCCGACCCGGCGAACCCGGTCATCCTGGAGTCGATGACCTTCCCGGAGCCGGTCATCGAGGTCGCCATCGAGCCGAAGACCAAGGCCGACCAGGAGAAGCTCAGCACCGCCATCCAGCGGCTGGCCGAGGAGGACCCGACCTTCCGCGTCAAGCTGGACGAGGAGACCGGTCAGACGGTCATCTCCGGCATGGGCGAGCTGCACCTGGACATCCTGGTCGACCGGATGCGCCGCGAGTTCAACGTCGAAGCCAACATCGGCAAGCCGCAGGTGGCGTACCGCGAGACCATCCGCCGCAAGGTGGAGAAGGTCGAGTACACCCACAAGAAGCAGACCGGTGGTTCCGGCCAGTACGCCCGCGTGATCGTGAGCGTCGAGCCGCTGCCGCTGGACAACGACTCGCCGACCTACGAGTTCGCCAACGCCGTCAGCGGTGGCCGCATCCCCCGGGAGTTCATCCCCTCGGTGGACGCGGGTGCGCAGGACGCGATGCAGTACGGCATCCTCGCCGGCTTCCCGCTGGTCGGCGTGAAGCTGACCCTGCTGGACGGCCAGTACCACGAGGTCGACTCGTCGGAAATGGCATTCAAGATCGCCGGCTCCATGGTGATGAAGGACGCGGCCCGCAAGGCCGATCCCGCACTCCTTGAGCCGATGATGGCCGTTGAGGTCACCACTCCTGAGGAGAACATGGGTGACGTCATCGGCGACCTCAACTCCCGCCGCGGCCTGATCCAGGCGATGGAGGAGCGCAGTGGCGCCCGCATCGTCAGGGCTCTGGTGCCGTTGTCGGAGATGTTCGGCTACGTCGGCGACCTGCGGTCGAAGACCCAGGGCCGGGCGAGCTACAGCATGCAGTTCGACTCCTACGCCGAGGTTCCGGCCTCGGTGGCCAAGGAGATCATCGCCAAGGCGACGGGCGAGTAGCACCCTGAGCAGGTGATTCGTGGTTGGTCGCGGGAGGTTTCACCCGCCCGCGGCCACCACGATCGGATCGCGTGAGACCGGGCCTGTAGGCTTCATCGCCGCAGAACCCACAAAGGCTCTCCGGCCGTCAGGCCGGAAAGGCTGTCGACAGAGTCCTAAGCGCCGACCGGCGCGCCGGGCGTACGAACCAAGAAGTCCACAGGAGGACACCAGTGGCGAAGGCTAAGTTCGAGCGGACTAAGCCGCACGTCAACATCGGCACCATTGGTCACATCGACCACGGTAAGACGACGCTGACGGCGGCCATCACCAAGGTCCTGCACGACCAGTACCCGGACCTGAACCCCTACACGCCGTTCGACGAGATCGACAAGGCGCCGGAGGAGAAGGCCCGCGGCATCACGATCTCGATCGCGCACGTCGAGTACCAGACCGAGTCGCGGCACTACGCGCACGTCGACTGCCCTGGGCACGCCGACTACATCAAGAACATGATCACCGGTGCCGCGCAGATGGACGGCGCGATCCTGGTGGTGGCGGCGACTGACGGCCCGATGCCGCAGACCCGCGAGCACGTGCTGCTGGCCCGTCAGGTCGGTGTGCCGTACATCGTCGTGGCGCTCAACAAGAGCGACATGGTCGATGACGAGGAGCTCCTGGAGCTCGTCGAGCTCGAGGTCCGTGAGCTGCTCTCCTCGCAGGAGTACCCGGGTGACGACCTGCCGGTCGTTCGGGTTTCGGCGCTGAAGGCCCTCGAGGGTGACCCCGAGTGGACCGGCAAGCTGCTGGAGCTGATGACCGCTGTCGACACCTCGATCCCGCAGCCGGAGCGCGAGGTTGACAAGCCGTTCCTGATGCCGGTTGAGGACGTCTTCACGATCACCGGTCGTGGCACCGTCGTCACCGGTCGGGTGGAGCGCGGCGTTCTCCTGCCGAACGAGGATGTTGAGCTCGTCGGTATCAAGGAGAAGAGCTTCAAGACCAAGGTCACCGCGATCGAGATGTTCCGGAAGACCCTGGACGACGCCCGCGCAGGTGAGAACGTCGGCCTGCTGCTGCGTGGTACCAAGCGCGACGAGGTCGAGCGCGGCATGGTCGTCGTGAAGCCGGGCTCGAACACCCCGCACACGGAGTTCGAGGCGACGGTCTACATCCTCTCCAAGGAGGAGGGCGGCCGGCACACCCCGTTCTTCCAGAACTACCGTCCGCAGTTCTACTTCCGGACCACTGACGTCACCGGTGTCGTCACCCTCCCCGAGGGCACCGAGATGGTCATGCCGGGTGACAACACCTCCATGTCGGTGAAGCTGATTCAGCCCATCGCCATGGAGGAGAACCTCAAGTTCGCGATCCGCGAGGGTGGCCGCACCGTCGGCGCCGGGTTCGTCACCAAGATCAACAAGTGAGCTAGGTAACCCCGATTAGACCCGCCGCCGGTCGTGCGGCATACTAGTCAGGTTGCGTAACGACAGTTCGTCGCCTGTGTTCGGCTTTCGCTGAACCTCCGGGTGGCGAGGCAGTCGAGCGTAGGGTGGTTGGCGGCCCAGTCGCCAACCACCCTCGCACGGCGTTCAGGTCGCGGTAATGCGATCGGCGCCTTGACCCACCGCGCGGTCAGCACCACTCCGGAACCACGGGGCGGAGCTCGGCCCGAGGGCGCGACACGCCCGACCGCGGGGGTCGGCGAAGTGGGCCTGTACCAGCCGGTACAGGCGCCCGCAACACAGCGGCATCGAGAGAAGGAACAGAAGCCACCATGGCGGGACAGAAGATCCGCATCCGGCTCAAGGCCTATGACCACGAGGTCGTCGACTCCTCGGCTCGGAAGATCGTCGAGACGGTGACGCGCACCGGGGCGCAGGTCGCGGGCCCGGTGCCGCTGCCCACGGAGATCAACCGTTTCTGCGTTATCCGCTCGCCGCACAAGTACAAGGACTCGCGCGAGCACTTCGAGATGCGCACGCACAAGCGGCTGATCGACATCATCGACCCGACCCCGAAGACGGTCGACTCGCTCATGCGCCTCGACCTGCCGGCTGGCGTCGACATCGAGATCAAGCTGTAGGGACCGGACAAATGGACAGGCAAGTCAAGGGGATCCTGGGCGCCAAGCTCGGCATGACCCAGGTCTGGGACAACAACCGTGTTGTTCCCGTGACCGTGGTCGAGGCCGGCCCGTGCGTCATCAGCCAGGTTCGTAGCGCCGAGAAGGACGGTTACTCCGCGGTCCAGCTGGCGTACGGCACCATCGACCCGCGCAAGGTCAAGAAGCCGATCAGCGGTCACTACGCCAAGGCGGACGTGGCGCCGCGCCGGCACATCGTCGAGCTGCGCACCACCGACGCTGGGGAATACTCGCTCGGCCAGGAAGTCACTGTCGAGGAGTTCCCGGCCGGCGTCACCATCGACGTCACCGGCAAGACCAAGGGCAAGGGCTACGCCGGCCCGATGAAGCGGCACGGCTTCCACGGTCTGCGCGCCAGCCACGGTGTCGAGCGCAAGCACCGCTCGCCCGGCTCCATCGGCGCCTGCGCCACTCCGGGTCGTGTCTTCAAGGGCACCCGGATGGCCGGCCGGATGGGTGGCGTGCGGTACACCGTGCAGAACCTCACCGTCCAGGCGGTCGACACCGAGAACAACCTGCTGCTCGTCCGGGGTGCCATTCCTGGTCCGAAGGGCGCGCTCGTTCTGGTCCGTACCGCGGCCAAGAGCAAGGTGAAGAAGGGCGGTGCGGCCAAGTGACCACCGTTGACGTGCGCACCGTCGAAGGCACCACCAGTGGCTCGGTCGAGCTGCCGGCGGACATCTTCGACGTGCAGGCCAACGTCGCGCTGATGCACCAGGTCGTGGTGGCCCAGCTCGCGGCGGCCCGACAGGGCACGCACAAGGCCAAGACCCGCGGCGAGGTCGCCGGTGGCGGCAAGAAGCCGTACAAGCAGAAGGGCACCGGTCGCGCCCGGCAGGGCTCGATCCGCGCGCCGCAGTTCGCCGGCGGTGGCGTCGTGCACGGTCCCGTGCCGCGCGACTACAGCCAGCGGACCCCGAAGAAGATGAAGGCCGCCGCTCTGCGCGGTGCCCTCTCCGACCGGGCCCGCGCCGGGCAGGTGCACGTCGTCGAGGCGTTCGTCTCGGGCGAGAAGCCGTCGACCAAGGCGGCCCTGGCCACGCTGACCAAGCTCACCGAGGCCCGTCGGGTCCTGGTGGTGCTGAGCAGCACCGACGAACTGAACTGGGTGTCGCTGCGCAACGAGCCGCGGGTGCACCTGATCGAGTCCGGCCAGCTGAACACGTACGACGTGCTGGTGGCCGACGACGTGGTCTTCACCAAGGACGCCCTGGACGAGTTCCTGGGCGTGCCCGCCGAGACCACCGAGGAGGGTGGCAAGTGAGCACCATCGCCGATCCGCGCGACATCATCGTTGCGCCGGTCGTCTCGGAGAAGAGCTACAGCGAGCTGAACCGGAACTGGTACACCTTCCTGGTGCACCCGGACGCGAACAAGACCGAGATCAAGATCGCTATCCAGCAGATCTTCAACGTCCGCGTCCTGACGGTCAACACGCTCAACCGCCAGGGTAAGCGCAAGCGCACCAAGACCGGCTTCGGTCAGCGCAAGGCGACCAAGCGGGCGATCGTGAAGCTGGCTGACGGTGACCGCATCGAGGCCTTCGGCGGCCCGGTCAGCTGAGGGGTGTAGACAATGGCTATCCGTAAGTACAAGCCGACGACGCCGGGCCGACGTGGCTCGAGTGTCGCTGACTTCGCCGAGATCACCCGGTCCACGCCGGAGAAGTCGCTGCTGGCTCCGTTGCCGAAGAAGGGCGGGCGTAACGCCCACGGCCGGATCACCACGCGGCACCACGGCGGCGGTCACAAGCGCCAGTACCGTCTGATCGACTTCAAGCGGGTCGACAAGGACGGCGTGCCGGCGAAGGTCGCTCACATCGAGTACGACCCGAACCGCACCGCGCGTATCGCGCTGCTGCACTACGCCGACGGCGAGAAGCGGTACATCATCGCGCCGAAGGACATGAAGCAGGGCGACCGCGTCGAGTCCGGCCCGGGCGCCGACATCAAGCCGGGTAACAACCTGCCGCTGCGCAACATCCCGGTCGGTACCACCATCCACAACGTGGAGCTGCGTCCGGGTGGCGGGGCCAAGCTGGCCCGTTCCGCCGGCGTCGGCATCCAGCTGCTCGGCCGTGAGGGCGCGTACGCGACCCTGCGTATGCCGTCCGGTGAGATCCGGCGGGTCGACGTGCGCTGCCGCGCCAGCATCGGCGAGATCGGCAACGCCGACCAGTCGAACATCAACTGGGGTAAGGCCGGCCGGATGCGGTGGAAGGGCAAGCGCCCGACCGTCCGTGGTGTCGCCATGAACCCGGTCGACCACCCGCACGGTGGTGGTGAGGGTAAGACCTCCGGTGGTCGCCACCCGGTCAACCCGCAGGGTAAGCCCGAGGGCCGCACCCGCCGTAAGGGCCAGCCGAGTGACCGGCTGATCGTCCGCCGTCGCTACGCCACGCGTAAGCGCGGCTGAGGGAGATAAGACATGCCTCGCAGCCTGAAGAAGGGCCCGTTCGTCGACGACCACCTGCTCAAGAAGGTGGAAGTTCAGAACGACAAGGGCTCCAAGAACGTGATCAAGACCTGGTCGCGGCGCTCGACGATCATCCCCGAGATGCTGGGGCACACGATCGCCGTGCACGACGGACGCAAGCACGTCCCGGTGTTCGTGACCGAGGCGATGGTCGGGCACAAGCTCGGCGAGTTCGCGCTGACCCGCACGTTCAAGGGTCACGAGAAGGACGACCGGAAGAGCCGTCGGCGCTGACGCCGCGGGCATACGGATAGAGGGAACAAGGGGTTACAGCGATGCCAGGAAAGGGCGACGCTCCGGTGCTTCCGGGCGCGCGGGCGGTTGCGCGGCACGTGCGCATCTCGCCGATGAAGGCGCGCCGGGTGGTCAACCTCGTCCGCGGCCTGCCCGCGAAGGAGGCGCTCACGGTGCTGCAGTTCGCGCCGCAGGCTGCGAGCGAGCAGGTGTACAAGGTGCTCGCTAGCGCGATCGCCAACGCGGAGAACAACGAGCGGCTGGACCCCGACGCGCTGCTCGTCAGCGAGGCCTTCGTGGACGAGGGCCCGACGATGAAGCGGTTCCAGCCGCGGGCCCAGGGTCGGGCCTACCGCATCCGCAAGCGCACGTGCCACATCACCGTGGCGGTCGAAGCGGTCGCGCCGGCAGCACCGAGGAAGGCCGCGGCTAAGAAGGCCGCCCCGGCCACGGAGGCCGCACCGGCCGAAGCGCAGAGCAAGACGGAGGACGCCGAGTAATGGGTCAGAAGGTTCACCCCACTGGGTTCCGGCTCGGCATCTCGACCGACTGGAAGTCCCGCTGGTTCGCGGACAAGCTCTACAAGGACTACATCGGCGAGGATGTCAAGATCCGCCGCATGATGTCCAAGGGCCTCGAGCGTGCCGGGATTTCCAAGGTCGACATCGAGCGCACCCGCGACCGGGTCCGGGTCGACATCCACACCGCCCGGCCGGGCATCGTCATCGGCCGTAAGGGTGCGGAGGCCGACCGGATCCGCGGCGAGCTTGAGAAGCTCACCGGCAAGCAGGTTCAGCTGAACATCATCGAGGTGAAGAACCCCGAGTCGGACGCTCAGCTGGTCGCGCAGGGCGTGGCCGAGCAGCTGTCCAGCCGGGTCAGCTTCCGTCGGGCGATGCGCAAGGCCATGCAGTCGGCGATGAAGAACCCGGTCTGCAAGGGCATCCGGGTTCAGGTTTCGGGTCGCCTCGGCGGCGCCGAGATGAGCCGGACCGAGTTCTACCGTGAGGGCCGGGTTCCGCTGCACACGCTGCGGGCCAACATCGAGTACGGCTTCTTCGAGGCCCGTACCACGTTCGGTCGGATCGGTGTGAAGGTCTGGATCTACAAGGGCGACGCCGTCCCGGGCCGGGAGGCTCCGGCCGAGGCCGGTCCGTCCCGCCCGCGTCGTGGTGAGCGCGGCGACCGTCCCGAGCGTCCGCGCCGTGGCCGGTCGGGTTCGTCCGGCACCACGGCTGGTGGCACCGAGGCCGGTCGGGCTGCTGCGACCACCATCGCGCAGCAGGCCGAGACGCCGAGCGGTGAGCCGGTCGACAGCGCAGCTGTCGCCGCCGCTGCTGCTCCGGCAGAAACGCAGCAGGAGGGCTGACAGATGCTGATGCCGCGCAAGCCCCCGAAGGGCTTCCGCAAGCCGCACCACCCGGACCGCAGTGGCGCGTCCAAGGGTGGTAACCGGGTGGTGTTCGGCGAGTTCGGGATCCAGGCTCTCGAGCCGGCGTACGTGACGAACCGGCAGATCGAGTCGGCACGTATCGCGATGACTCGCCACATCAAGCGTGGTGGCAAGGTCTGGATCACGATCTTCCCGGACCAGGCCCTCACCAAGAAGCCTGCCGAGACCCGGATGGGTTCCGGTAAGGGTTCGCCCGAGTGGTGGGTCGCCAACGTCAAGCCGGGGCGGGTTCTCTTCGAGATGTCCTTCCCCAACGAGCAGATCGCGCGAGAGGCCATGCGTCGCGCGATCCACAAGCTCCCGATGAAGTGCCGCATTGTTACGCGCGAAGTGGGTGAATCCTGATGGCAGCGGGCGTTAAGGCGACCGAGCTGCGTGAGCTCTCCGAGGAGGAGCTGGTCACGAAGCTGCGGGAGGCCAAGGCGGAGCTGTTCAACCTCCGCGTGCAGGCCGCAACCGGGCAGCTGGACAACAACCGGCGGTTGCAGGTCATCCGTCGGGAGATCGCCCGGATCTACACGATCATGCGCGAGCGCGAGCTGGGGCTCTCGGCCGCGCCGACTGAGGTGACTGCATCATGACCGAAGAGACCGCCACCGCCGCCGCGCGGTCCCGCCGCAAGGTCCGTGAGGGCCTGGTGGTCAGCGACAAGATGGACAAGACCGTCGTGGTCGAGGTCGAGGACCGGGTTCGGCACGCGCTGTACGGCAAGATCATGCGCCGTACCAGCAAGCTGAAGGTGCACGACGAGCAGAACGCCGCTGGCACCGGTGACCGGGTTCTCATCATGGAGACCCGGCCGCTGAGCGCCACCAAGCGTTGGCGGATCGTGGAGATCCTGGAAAAGGCCAAGTAGCGAAGGCTCGAGCTCGCCCGGCGTTGCGTCGGGCGTTGGTTCCGCCAGGCTCCGGCCGCTACGGCGGCCGGAGAACCGGCAGACATAGGAGATAGACGTGATTCAGCAGGAGTCGCGACTGCGCGTCGCCGACAACACGGGTGCTCGGGAGATCCTGTGCATCCGGGTTCTCGGTGGCTCGGGTCGGCGCTACGCGAGCATCGGCGACGTCATCGTGGCCACGGTCAAGGACGCCATCCCGGGTGCCGGTGTGAAGAAGGGCGACGTCGTCAAGGCTGTCGTCGTTCGCACCGCGAAGGAGAAGCGGCGTCCGGACGGCTCGTACATCCGCTTCGACGAGAACGCCGCCGTCATCATCAAGGACGGCGGGGACCCGCGTGGAACCCGTATCTTCGGCCCGGTGGGCCGGGAGCTGCGGGACAAGCGGTTCATGAAGATTATTTCCCTCGCGCCGGAGGTGTTGTGACCGTGAAGGTCAAGAAGGGCGACACGGTCGTCGTCATCGCCGGCAAGGACAAGGGTGCCAAGGGCAAGGTCATCGCGGCCTACCCGCGGCAGGACAAGGTCCTGGTCGAGGGCGTGAACCGGGTCAAGAAGCACACCCGCATCAGCACCACCCAGCGTGGCGCCAAGACCGGCGGCATCGTCACTCAGGAGGCCCCGATCCACGTCTCGAACGTGCAGGTCCTGGACTCCGACGGCAAGCCGACCCGCGTCGGTTACCGGATCGACGACAACGGCCAGAAGGTCCGCATCGCGCGTAGCACCGGTAAGGACCTGTGATGACCACGGCTACCGAAAAGACCCTGCCGCGCCTCAAGGAGCGGTACCGCAACGAGATCGTGGCCCAGCTGCGTGAGCAGCACAGCTACGGCAACCCCATGCAGGTGCCGCGGCTGGTCAAGATCGTCGTCAACATGGGTGTCGGCGAGGCTGCTCGCGACGCCAAGCTGATCGACGGTGCGGTCCGCGACCTCGCCACGATCACCGGCCAGAAGCCGCAGGTGCGGCGGGCGACCAAGTCCATCGCGCAGTTCAAGCTCCGCGAGGGCATGCCGATCGGCGCGAAGGTCACCCTTCGTGGCGACCGGATGTGGGAGTTCCTGGACCGGCTGCTCTCCATCGCGCTGCCGCGTATCCGCGACTTCCGCGGCCTGGACGGGCGCAAGCTGGACGGGCACGGCAACTACACGTTCGGTCTGACCGAGCAGTCGGTGTTCCACGAGATCGACCAGGACAAGATCGATCGCCAGCGGGGCATGGACATCACGGTGGTCACGACCGCCACGACCGACGACGAGGGCCGGGCGCTGCTCAAGCTCCTGGGCTTCCCGTTCAAGGAGAACTGAGATGGCCAAGAAGGCGCTGATCATCAAGGCGGCCGCGAAGCCGAAGTTCTCGGTTCGCGCGTACACCCGCTGCCAGCGGTGCGGGCGTCCGAAGGCGGTCTACCGCAAGTTCGGGCTCTGCCGGGTCTGCATCCGGGAGATGGCTCACCGCGGTGAGCTGCCGGGCGTGTCCAAGGCTTCCTGGTAAGGGCGACCGCGTCCCGGCCGTCGGCCGGGAACTCCTGCACCGATTAGGTATTGCTCTTCGCCGTAGGCCCGGGGCTGGTGCCCCGGGAACCCCGGCGAGAAAGGCTGACGAAATCCATGACGATGACCGACCCGATCGCAGACATGCTCACGCGTCTGCGTAACGCCAACCAGGCGTACCACGATCAGGTGAAGATGCCCTACTCCAAGATCAAGGCGAACATCGCCGAGGTCTTGAAGGCCGAGGGTTACATCGCCACCTGGTCGGTCGAGGAGCCCGAGGAGGGCGCCGTCGGCAAGCGACTGGTCGTCGAGCTGAAGTACGGCCAGAACCGCGAGCGGAGCCTGGCCGGTATCAAGCGCGTGTCCAAGCCCGGTCTCCGGGTGTACGCCAAGTCGGACGGGCTCCCGCGGGTGCTCGGTGGGCTGGGCGTGGCGATCATTTCGACGTCCCAGGGGCTGCTGACCGACCGGCAGGCCCGCAAGCGGAGTGTTGGCGGGGAAGTCCTCGCCTTCGTCTGGTAACGGGAGACAGGTAGAAATGTCGCGAATTGGACGTAAGTCGATCCCGGTACCAGCCGGCGTCGATATCACGATCGACGGGCAGACCGTCAAGGTCAAGGGCCCCAAGGGCCAGCTTGAGCACACCCTCGCCGAGCCGATCACGATCGAGCGTGGCGAGGACGGCGAGCTGAGCGTCAACCGGCCGAACGACGAGCGCAAGGCCAAGGAACTCCACGGCCTGAGCCGTACGCTGGTCGCCAACATGATCGTCGGGGTCACCGAGGGCTACCGCAAGAGCCTGGAGATCGCCGGCACCGGTTACCGGGTCACCGCCAAGGGTTCGGACCTCGAGTTCGCGCTCGGGTTCTCGCACCCGGTGGTCGTCCCCGCCCCGGCGGGCATCACCTTCACGGTGGAGCGGCCGACCCTGTTCCACGTGGCTGGCATCGACAAGCAGCAGGTCGGTGAGGTCGCCGCCAACATCCGGAAGATCCGCCCGCCGGAGCCCTACAAGGGCAAGGGCGTCAAGTACCAGGGCGAGGTCATCCGCCGCAAGGCTGGAAAGGCAGGTAAGAAGTGAGCGCCACGCTGCTCAAGCGCCGCCGCGGTGTCGCCGCCAAGCGCGCCGTTGGGCGTGCGCGTCGACACTTCCGCGTCCGCAAGAACGTCAGCGGTACGGCCGAGCGTCCGCGCCTGGTCGTCACCCGCTCCCTGCGGCACATGGTCGCCCAGATCGTCGACGACACCAAGGGTCACACCCTGGCGTCGGCGTCGACCCTGGACGCCTCGCTGCGCGGTGCGGAGGGCGACAAGAGCGCCCTGGCCGGCAAGGTGGGCGCGCTGCTCGCCGAGCGGGCCAAGGCCGCCGGCGTCTCCAAGGTCGTCTTCGACCGCGGTGGCAACCGGTACGCGGGGCGAGTCGCCGCGCTTGCCGACGCCGCCCGCGAAGCCGGGCTCGAGTTCTAACAACCCCGTCACGAGAGAGAAGGAAGGCTGCTGATGCCAGGTCAACAGCGCCGTGGCGGCGGGTCCGGTGGCAACGAGGGTGGTCGCCGCGACAACCGCCGTGAGGGCGGCCGCGGAAACGCGCCCGTCGAGAAGACCCCGCACCTTGAGCGGGTCGTCGCGATCAACCGCGTCGCCAAGGTCGTGAAGGGTGGTCGTCGCTTCAGCTTCACCGCCCTGGTGATCGTGGGCGACGGCGACGGCACGGTCGGCGTGGGCTACGGAAAGGCCAAGGAGGTGCCCGCGGCCATCGCCAAGGGTGTCGAGGAGGCCAAGAAGCACTTCTTCAAGGTTCCGCGTATCGGCGCCTCGATCCCGCACCCGGTGACGGGTGAGGACGCGGCCGGTGTGGTGCTGCTCAAGCCGGCCTCGGCCGGTACGGGTGTCATCGCCGGTGGTCCGGTGCGTGCCGTGCTGGAGTGCGCCGGTATCCACGACGTGCTCTCCAAGAGCCTCGGCTCGTCGAACCCGATCAACATCGTGCACGCCACCGTGGCGGCCCTGAAGGGGCTTGAGTCCCCCGAGCAGGTCGCGGCGCGTCGTGGTCTGCCGGTGGAGGACGTCGCGCCGGCCGCCATGCTGGCGTCGCGGGCGGGGGTGGCGTCCTGATGGCACGCCTGAAGGTCACCCAGCTCCGGTCCGGTATCGGGACCAAGCAGAACCAGCGTGACTCGCTGCGTTCGCTCGGTCTCAAGCGGATCAACGACGTGGTGGTCAAGGAGGACCGGCCCGAGATCCGCGGCATGATCTTCACGGTCAACCACCTCGTGAAGGTCGAGGAGGTCGAGTAATGACGATCAAGGTTCACCACCTGCGCCCGGCGCCTGGTTCCAAGACCGCGAAGACCCGTGTGGGTCGCGGTGAGGGTTCCAAGGGCAAGACCGCTGGTCGCGGTACCAAGGGCTCCAAGGCCCGCAAGAACATCTCGGCGGCGTTCGAGGGTGGGCAGATGCCCATCCACATGCGCCTGCCGAAGATGAAGGGCTTCAAGAACAAGTTCAAGGTGGTCTTCCAGGTGGTCAACCTGGACCGACTCGCTGAGCTGTTCCCGAACGGTGGTCAGGTCGGCCCGCTGGAGCTCGTCGAGTCCGGCGCGGTCCGCAAGGGTCACCCGGTCAAGGTCCTCGGCACCGGGGATCTCGGCGGTGTGGCGCTCCAGGTGTCCGCGCACGCGTTCAGTGCGTCGGCCAAGGAGAAGATCGCCGCCGCCGGTGGCTCCGTCACCGAGCTGTAAGGCGTACGACCATGGCGCCCGTCCAGTTGTGAGCAACTGGCGGGCGCCATGGTCTGCCTGGGGCCTGAGCGCCCGGTAACATCGGAATCGATTTATGTAGTCGGGCGCATCTGCCCGGACCGGGGTGAGGCTGTTAGAGTCCCATCCCAGCCATGGATTGCGGGCACTCGCCCGTGATCCACCCCGACCCGCCAGGGATCACCGGCGGCCCGCCTCGCGCAGGAGGAAGAAGTTGCTGTCCGCCTTTCTCAGTGCGTTCCGTACGCCTGACCTGCGCAAGAAGCTGCTGTTCACAGTAGGCATCATCGCGGTCTACCGGCTGGGTGCAACGCTCCCCAGCCCGGGCGTCTCGTACGGCAACGTGCAGAAGTGCCTCGACACCATCCAGGGTGACACCACCGGGGTGGTGAACCTGCTCAACCTCTTCTCCGGCGGAGCGCTGCTGCAGCTCTCGGTCTTCGCGCTGGGCATCATGCCCTACATCACCGCGTCGATCATCCTGCAGCTGCTGACCGTCGTGATCCCGCGTCTGGAGCAGCTCCGCAAGGAGGGCCAGGCCGGTCAGGCGAAGATCACCCAGTACACCCGCTACCTGACCCTGGGCCTCGGTGTGCTGCAGGCCTCGGCGTTCGTGGCCCTGGCCCGCTCCGGCCAGCTGTTCCAGAACCGGTGCGACCAGTTCCCGATCATCCCGACCGGCACCGGCATCCCGGACTGGCTGACGCTGTCCATCCTGGTGATGACGATGACCGCCGGCACCGGCATGGTCATGTGGCTCGGCGAGCTGATCACCGACCGCGGCGTCGGCAACGGCATGTCCGTCCTGATCTTCACCTCGATCGCGGCGCGGCTGCCCAGCGAGGGCTGGCAGATCAAGACCAGCAAGGGCTGGGACATGTTCGCCCTGGTCATCGCCCTGGTCCTGGTGGTCATCACCGCTGTCACCTTCATCGAGCAGGCGCAGCGCCGGATCCCGGTGCAGTACGCCAAGCGGATGATCGGCCGGCGGATGTACGGCGGCACGTCGACCTACATCCCGCTGAAGGTCAACCAGGCTGGTGTGATCCCGGTCATCTTCGGCTCGTCGCTGCTCTACCTGCCGCAGTTGGCGCTGCAGTTCTTCGACCAGACCGACCCGGGCAAGACCCAGTCGTGGATCCAGAACAACCTGGTCAACCCGAGCAGCCCGATCTACATCTCGGTCTACTTCCTGCTGATCATCTTCTTCACGTACTTCTACGTGTCGATCACGTTCAACCCGACCGAGGTCGCTGACAACATGAAGAAGTACGGCGGCTTCGTGCCGGGCATCCGCCCCGGCAAGCCGACCGCCGACTACCTCGACTTCATCCTCAGCCGGATCACCCTGCCGGGCGCGCTCTACCTCGGCGTGATCTCGATCCTGCCGAACTTCTTCTTCATCTGGCTGGACAACCAGCAGTACCAGAACTTCCCGTTCGGCGGCACCGCTGTGCTCATCATGGTCGGCGTCGGTCTGGAGACCGTGAAGCAGATCGAGAGCCAACTCATGCAGCGGAACTACGAAGGGTTCCTGCGGTAGATGAGACTCGTTCTGGTTGGCCCGCCGGGCGCGGGCAAGGGCACACAGGCCGAGTTCATCGCCGCGCACCTCTCGGTGCCGAAGATCTCGACCGGAGACATCTTCCGGTCGAACGTCACCCAGGGCACGCCCCTCGGTATCGAGGCGAAGCGGTACATGGACGCGGGCGAGCTGGTCCCGGACGAGGTCACCATCAACATGGTCCGGGACCGGCTGGCCGAGCCCGACGCCAGCGAGGGTTTCCTGCTCGACGGCTTCCCGCGGACGACTCCGCAGGCGGCCGCTCTGGACAAGCTCCTCGCTGATCTGGGCACCGCCCTGGATCTGGTCCTGGAGCTGGTCGTCGACGACGACGAGGTGATCCGGCGGCTCTCCGGTCGGCGTACCTGCCGGGGCTGCGGCAAGATCTGGCACGTCGAGTTCGACGCCACCACCCGGCCGGGCATCTGTGACCGGTGCGGCGCCGAGCTGTTCCAGCGCGACGACGACAAGCCGGAGACGATCGCCACGCGGCTTCGTGAGTACAGCGAGAAGACCGCACCCCTGGTCGACTACTACGGCGCTCAGGGCAAGCTGGTCGGGATCGACGCCACCGGCCCGGTGGAGGACGTCACCACCCGGGCCATCGACGCCCTGCGGTCGTACGGCGGCTGAGGTCCGACCGGTTCACGGCGGATAGAGTGCGAACAGCGGGGTACGCGTGACGTGCCCCGCTGAACGGCCACGAAAGGTAACTGCTCCATGCGTCGTCCCCAGCTGGACATCCAGCTGAAGACTCCTGACCAGATCGAGAAGATGCGGGCCGCCGGGCTGGTGGTGGCCGAGGCGCTGCGCCGGATGCGGGAGGCTGTTACCCCCGGCGTGAGCACCGCCGATCTGGACGCTATCGCCGAGGCGACCATCCGCGAGGCGGGTGGCGTTCCGTCGTTCAAGGGCTATCACGGGTTCCCGGCGTCGATCTGTTCCTCGGTCAACGAGCAGATCGTGCACGCCATCCCGTCGCCGAAGCAGGTGCTCCAGCCCGGTGACCTGATCTCCATCGACTGCGGCGCGGTGTTGGACGGGTGGCACGGCGATTCCGCCATCACGGTCGGGGTCGGCGACGTCGACCCGGCGCTGCTGAAGATGGCCGAGGTCGCCGAGGACGCGATGTGGGCCGGCATCGCCGCCGCCGCCCGGGGCGCGGCGAGCGGCAAGGGCCGCCTCACCGACATCTCGCACGCGGTGGAGACCGCTGTGCGCAAGGGCGGTCGGTACGGCATCGTCGACGGTTACGGCGGGCACGGCATCGGGACCGAGATGCATCAGGACCCGCACGTGCTCAACCACGGCCGGCCGGGCAAGGGCCCGCGTCTGGTTCCCGGGATGGCGCTGGCGATCGAGCCGATGATCACCATGGCGTCGCCGCGTACCGTCGAGTTGGCCGACGGGTGGACGGTCGTCACCCGGGACGGCTCGGTGGCCGCGCACGTCGAGCACTCGATGGCGTTGCTGCCGGACGGGGTCTGGGTGCTCACCGCCTTCGACGGAGGCCGCGCCCGCCTGGGCGACCTGGTGACCGCCCGCCAACCTGCCGCCTCAACAACCCCCTAACCCTCCCAGGGTCCTCGGTCCGCCCGTTGAGCATGAAGTTGTTGCCCCGACACGCCGGTGAGACTGGCAACAACTTCATGATCGACCAGGGTCGGGGGTCGGGCGGACTGGCGCGACGGTGGCATGCTTGCCGGCATGGACGGGCGCGACGGGATGCGAGCCGCTGACTCGGACCGTGCGGCGGTGGCCGACCGGTTGCGGGTCGCCCTCGAGGAGGGCCGGCTGGACCTGCACGAGTACGACGAGCGGTTGCAGCGGGCCTACGCCGCACGCACGTACGCCGACCTGAAGGTCCTGCTCGCCGACCTGCCGCCGGTGACGCCGGCGCAGCGGTCGGGTCTGGCGCCGGCGACCGCGCCGACCGTGGGCCTGCTGGGTGACCAGCCCGGTCAGACGGCCACCCGGGGTGCCACCGCCCGCTGGTTGGCCGAGGTGTGGTTCCCGTACCTGCGGGTGATTGCCATCGTGGTGACCATCTGGGCGGTGGCGTCACTGCTCAGCCAGGACCTGCAGCACTTCTGGCCGGCCTGGGTGGCCGGGCCGTGGGGCGCGGTGCTGGTGATCCGCACCGTCACGGGACTGGCCGGGGGAGAGCCCCGGCGCGAGGCCATCAAGCGGCAGCGCCGCCAAGAACGCAAACAGGCAAAGCGCGCCATCAACCCCGACACCCCCCAATAACCCCGGGCCGCCCGGCTCGGCCCCCACTCTTCCCGCGTTGATCATGAAGTTACTGCCACCGACACCGGCGATTCGTGGCAACAACTTCATGATCAACGGAACTGGGGATGGGGGCCGTGGGGGCGACGCGCGGGGTGGGGGGTGGTCGGTTTGGCGGCGGCCTGCAGGCCGGCGTACACTTTCAGATCGGCGCACAGCGTCCACTCCGGCATGCCCACCCTGCGCTTCGGTGGGAGCTGGAGCCGCGGCTGGCGCGGGCTTCTGATTCTGATCAGATTTCCGTGTAAGACGTTGTGGGCCGCCCGGAGCAATCGACGTCAGGACAGCGGAGGACATGCCGAAAAAAGACGGAGCCATTGAGATCGAGGGTCGGGTCATCGAGCCCCTGCCGAACGCCATGTTCCGGGTGGAGCTCGCGAACGGCCACAAGGTGTTGGCTCACATCAGCGGCAAGATGCGGCAGCACTACATCCGCATCCTTCCGGAGGACCGGGTCGTCGTCGAACTTTCGCCGTACGACCTGACCCGCGGGCGCATCGTCTACCGCTACAAGTAGTCCTGACGACGGCCGGGAAGTCCCGTGTCCGTCTTCGACGTCCGGTGTCGCGCAACGCGCGTCCCCGGGCCAGATGGGAAGTAAGGCAACCGTGAAGGTCAAGCCGAGCGTCAAGAGGATCTGCAACAAGTGCCGGGTTATCCGCCGGCACGGCCGGGTCATGGTCATCTGCAGCGACCCGCGCCACAAGCAGCGCCAGGGCTGACTCAGCCCGTCCGGCCGGAGCACGGCCGGGTGGCGTTGGTCCCGGCAGATCCCCAGCGACACACACATCACACATGCTCGTCCCAGCCGCGAGCGGTACGCGATGCGTACTCCCTCGTGGCTGACCCCCGGTCGGAGGCCGGGGCCCGCTTGGGCAGCGACCGATCCCGGTCGCCGGCGCTGATCGCGTCGGAAGGACGGGACGGCCGGTAGCGGGGTGGGACGGGTCCACACCTCCGCCACACATCACGAGGAGTACGCCCGCACATGGCACGTCTAGTCGGCGTGGATCTCCCCCGCGAAAAGCGGTTGGAGATCGCGCTCACCTACATCTTCGGGGTCGGTCGCACCCGCGCCCTGGAGACGCTCGCCGCCACCGGCATCTCGCCGGACAAGCGCGCTCGGGACCTCACGGACGAGGAGCTCGTGCAGCTCCGCGACCACATCGAGGGCAACTACAAGGTTGAAGGCGACCTGCGCCGCGAGGTCGCCGCTGACATCCGCCGCAAGGTCGAGATCGGCTGCTACGCCGGCATCCGGCACCGCCGGGGCCTGCCCGTGCGTGGCCAGCGGACCAAGACCAATGCCCGGACCCGCAAGGGCCCGAAGCGGACCGTCGCCGGCAAGAAGAAGCCCGGCAAGAAGTAGTTCTTAACCGGATGACGGGGTCGGTCGCCGCCGAGGCGGGCCAGACCGCAACCCAGTCCGGAAAGTCAACTAGGAGCGCACAGACTTATGCCACCGAAGGCTCGTGCCGGAGCCGCTGTAAAGAAGGTCCGGCGCAAGGAACGCAAGAACGTCGCCCACGGGCAGGCGCACATCAAGAGCACGTTCAACAACACCATCGTGTCCATCACGGACCCGACCGGTGCGGTCATCTCCTGGGCCTCCGCCGGCCAGGTCGGCTTCAAGGGCTCCCGCAAGTCGACTCCGTTCGCCGCGCAGCTGGCCGCCGAGGCTGCCGCGCGTCGCGCCATGGAGCACGGCATGCGCAAGGTCGACGTGTTCGTCAAGGGCCCCGGCTCCGGCCGGGAAACCGCCATCCGTTCGCTGCAGGCAGTGGGCCTCGAGGTCGGGCAGATCGCCGACGTCACCCCGCAGCCGCACAACGGGTGCCGTCCGCCGAAGCGTCGCCGGGTCTGAGAGGTAGAGAGAGATGGCTCGTTACACCGGTGCAGACTGCCGCCGTTGCCGGCGGGAGAAGATGAAGCTGTTCCTCAAGGGCAGCAAGTGCGATGGTCCGAAGTGCCCGTTCGAGTCCCGGCCGTTCCCGCCCGGGCAGCACGGCCGCGGCCGCACGAAGGAGACGGAGTACCTGCTCCAGCTCCGCGAGAAGCAGAAGGCCCGCCGCGTCTACGGCGTGCTGGAGAAGCAGTTCCGCGGTTACTACGAGGAAGCCGTCGGCAAGCAGGCCAAGACCGGTGAGGTCCTCCTGCAGATCCTCGAGTCGCGGCTGGACAACGTCGTTTACCGCGCCGGCTTCGCCCACTCGCGGGACATGGCCCGCCAGCTGGTCAAGCACGGTCACTTCACGGTGAACGGCAAGAAGGTCGACATCCCGTCGTACCGCGTCAAGGAGCACGACATCATCGAGGTTCGGGGCAAGAGCAAGGAGCTCACCCCGTTCATCGTCGCGCAGGCTCAGGCCGGCTCGAAGACGGTTCCGGCGTGGCTTGAGGCCATCCCGAGCCAGATGAAGGTGCTCGTGCACTCCCTCCCGGCCCGGCAGGTCATCGACACGCAGGTCCAGGAGCAGTTGATCGTCGAGCTCTACTCCAAGTAGTCGGGCTCGTTGCGGTGGCCCGCCCGCTTGGGCGGGCCACCGGAACAGTTTGTGTCGTGGGCGTCAAATAGCGGGCGTCCCGGAAGAGAAGAGAAAAGATGCTCATCAGCCAGCGACCCTCCCTCTCCGAGGAGTCGATCAACGAGACCCGGTCGCGGTTCGCCATCGAGCCGCTGGAGCCGGGCTTCGGCTACACCCTGGGCAACTCGCTGCGGCGTACGCTGCTGTCGTCGATCCCGGGCGCGGCCGTCACCTCGATCAAGATCGACGGTGTGCTGCACGAGTTCACCACGATCCCCGGTGTCAAGGAGGACGTGGTCGAGCTCGTCATGAACATCAAGGAGCTGTGCGTCAGCTCCGAGCACGACGAGCCGGTCAGCATGTACCTGCGTAAGCAGGGCCCGGGCGACGTGACGGCGGGCGACATCCAGCCGCCGGCCGGCGTCTCGGTGCACAACCCGGATCTGAAGCTCGCCACCCTGAACGGCAAGGGCCGGCTCGACATGGAGCTGACCGTCGAGCGGGGCCGGGGCTACGTGACGGCGGCGCAGAACAAGCAGTCCGGCGCCGAGATCGGCCGCATCCCGGTCGACTCGATCTACTCGCCGGTGCTGAAGGTGACCTACCGCGTCGAGGCGACCCGTGTCGAGCAGCGTACCGACTTCGACCGGCTGATCATCGACGTCGAGACCAAGCCGTCGATGGGCCCGCGTACCGCGCTGGCCTCCGCCGGTTCGACGCTGGTGGAGCTGTTCGGGCTCGCCCGGGAGCTGGACGAGACCGCCGAGGGCATCGACATCGGGCCGTCCCCGCAGGACGCCCAGCTGGCGGCGGACCTCGCTCTGCCGATCGAGGAGCTGGACCTCACCGTCCGCTCCTACAACTGCCTCAAGCGCGAGGGCATCAACTCCGTTGGTGAGCTCATCGGGCGTACCGAGGCCGACCTCCTCGACATCCGCAACTTCGGTCAGAAGTCGATCGACGAGGTCAAGATGAAGCTCGCCGGGATGGGTCTCGGGCTGAAGGACTCGGCTCCGAACTTCGACCCGGCGCACGTCGTGGACACCTTCGGCGAGGCCGACTACGACACCGACGACTACCGCGAGACCGAGCAGCTCTAGTCCGCGCTGCCGCCACAACTGAGGAGCACCAAAAATGCCCACGCCCACCAAGGGCCCCCGCCTCGGCGGCAGCCCCTCGCACGAGCGGCTGATGCTCGCCAACCTGGCGACCGCGCTGTTCCAGCACGGCAAGATCCAGACCACCGAGACGAAGGCCCGGCGGCTGCGCCCGCTGGCCGAGCAGCTCATCACCAAGGCCAAGCGCGGTGACCTCGCCTCGCGGCGTCGGGTGCTGGGTGTCGTCAAGGACAAGGACGTCGTCTACGCCCTGTTCGACCAGATCGCGCCCCGGTACGCCAACCGCCCCGGCGGTTACACCCGGATCGTGAAGACCGGTCCGCGCAAGGGTGACGCCGCTCCGATGGCGATCATCGAGCTGGTGGAGGAGCTTCAGGTCGCCGAGCCGAAGGCGAACAAGAAGACTGCCGCCCGCAAGGCCGCGCAGCAGGACAAGGTCGAGGCGCTCGCCCCGGCCGACGAGGCCCCGAAGTCGGCTCCGGCCGACCAGGACTCCGAGGCGCCGGTGTCGGCGTCCGGTGACACCGCCGCCGCCCGCGAGGACAGCGACGAGGCCACCGAGAACAAGGCCTGATCAAGGGCATTGTCGGGCCCGGCACCCCATCGGGGTGTCGGGCCCGACCCGTAACAGGAGGTACGAGGTGGACGAGCGGATCCGGCTGCGGCTGGACGTCTCGTACGACGGCGCCGACTTCTCCGGCTGGGCCGCCCAGCCGGCCCGGCGCACCGTCGCGGGGGTGCTCGTCGAGACCCTGGACCTGGTTCTCGGCGTCGGCACTGCCACCGGGCTGACGGTGGCCGGTCGGACCGACGCGGGGGTGCACGCCACCGGGCAGGTGTGCCACCTGGACCTGCCGGTGGAGGTGTGGCGACAGCACGAGGGGCGACTGCTGCGCCGCCTGGCCCGGCTGCTCCCCACCGACGTGCGGGTACGGGCGATGACGGAGGTGCCGGCCGACTTCGACGCCCGGTTCTCGGCGACCTTCCGGCGCTATGAGTACCGGGTCACCGATGCGCCCTTCGGTGCGGAGCCGCTGCGCCGGCACGAGGTGCTGGCCTGGCCGAGACCGTTGGACCTGACGGCGCTGAACGCCGCCGCGGCCGGGCTGGTGGGGGAGCACGACTTCGCCGCGTACTGCCGGCGCAAGGAGCACGCGACCACGCTGCGCGAGGTGACCAGGCTGGACTGGCGTCGCGACCCGGACGGCATTCTGGTCGCCACCGTGCAGGCCGACGCGTTCTGCCAGGCGATGGTGCGCAGCCTCGTGGGGGCGATGCTGGTGGCCGGGGACGGCCGTCGCCCGGTCGAGTGGCCGGGGAGCCTGCTCACCCGTCAGGAGCGTTCCAGCGAGGTGACAGTGGCGCCCGCGCACGGGCTGACCCTGGTCGCGGTCGGCTACCCGTCCGATCCGACCGAGTACGCACGCCGCGCCGACCTGACCCGCCGGTTGCGGGTTCCGGTCGAAGGCTGACCGCCCGGACCGCCAGTGACGACGGGTGTGCCACCTGTCGGCAGCACACCCGTCATCGGGGAACCGGTCAGTCGCCTGGCAGCTCGCCGTTGCCGCCCTGGCTTCCACTGTTGTCGGTCGGCCCGGCCGTCGGTTGCGCGGCCGTGCCACCGTCGGCGCGCTGTTGCAGCACGCCCCGGCTGAGGTGCAGCTCGATCATGTCGAACAGGATCTCGCGGACCTTGGCGTCACCCGCCTTGACCGCCGCGCCGTCCTTGCGAACCACCAGGGCGTACGCCAGGTAGTGGCCGCGGACCTGCCAGCCGACGCGTGCCGGAGCGCTGGTCAGGACGTCGGTGCCGTCGCCGTCGTCGCCGGTGAGGCCACGGAAACGGCCCTGCCGTTCGTCGAGCAGCTGCCGGAGCCGGTCCCGGGCTCGTTCCGCGCTGACCTTGTCGGTGAGGTTGAACAGGCCGGCGGTGACCAGGTGCCCGTCGTCGGGCGTGCTCAGCGTCGCCCGGACGATCTGGTTGCAGCCGAGCCGGACCAGCAGGTCGGCGACCTCGTCGGTGGCGGCGACGGCACAACTGCCGCTGGACTGGGTCTTGAGCACCCGGTAGCTGGGCTGGCCGTCGGTGAGCTTCAGTTCCTTGCCGGGGAAGAGTTCCTTGGCGGTGAGCGGGGCCTGGTCGGTGTCCCGGGAGTCGAGGGCCACCCGTTCCGGCGTGGCCGACGGCGCGGCGGCGTTCGGCTGGTACGTCGGGTTGCTCTGCGGCTGCTGCTCGTTGCGGTCGATGAGCAGCGCGGCGGCGCCGAGGCCGCAGAGGGCGAGCAGTACCAGGACGGCGGCACCGCCGATCAGTACCTGCCACAGCCGGCCGCCGCCGCGCCGGGCGTTCGGTTCCACCGGGGTCGCCGACGTGTAGATCTGGCTGCGCGGCGGTGCGGGCGGGATGTCGGCACGAGTCGGCGTGGACTGCGGCAGGTCGGCCCGTATCGGCGCGGACTGCGGCGGGTCGGCGCGGGTCGGCGCGGGCGACGACGAGGGCAGCGAGAGCTGGTTCGGCCGGGGCAGCGACGGCGTCGGGAAGCGCGACGGGGACGGCCCGGCCGGCGGGGGCGGGCCGGTGCCGAGCACCGACAGGTCGGACCCGGGCTCCGGGTAATCCTCGAAAGCGTCCTCATCGGACTCGTACCGATACACCATGTCGCCCAGAGTAGGAGCGATTGTCCCTTTAGGGGGTAATTTCAGGGAAATGCGCGCGTGGGCCGGGTCAGGTCCGTGGAGAAGGCCGATCGCCCCGGCGGTCCTTGCCGGGCCGGTGCGAGAATTGCCCGGTGACCGGCGACCACTACTTCACCGCTCAGCCCACCAGCGACGCCCCGGCGCGCGAGGTCGAGTTCTCCGTCGCCGACCGCGACTACCGGCTCGCCTCGGCCGGCGGAGTCTTCTCCGCCAGCCGACTCGACCCGGGCACCGCCGTGCTGCTGCGCAAGGCCGAGCTGCCCGCCGCCGACACCGTGGGCGACCTGCTCGACCTCGGTTGCGGGTTCGGGCCGATCAGCTGCGTCCTGGCCGACGTCGCGCCGGCCAGCACCATCTGGGCCGTCGACGTCAATGCCCGGGCCCGCGAGCTGACCGCCGCCAACGCGGCTCGGATCGGCGCCGCCGACCGGGTCCGGGTCAGCGCACCGGACGACGTCCCGGAAGACCTCCGCTTCGCCCAGCTCTGGTCGAACCCGCCCATCCGGATCGGCAAGGACGAGCTGCACGAGCTGTTGCTGCGCTGGCTGCCCCGACTCGCCTCGGACGGTGTCGGCTGGTTGGTCGTCGCCCGACACCTCGGCGGCGACTCGCTGCAACGCTGGCTCACCGAGCAGAGTTGGCAGGTCGAGCGGTACGCCAGCCAGAAGGGCTTCCGGGTGCTGCGCGTCACCCGGTAATTGGATGTACCCCCCGACCCTCACTGGGGCAGGATCCCGGCGTGGGATACGTGGACGTGGCAGCGGTCGGGCACATCCTGCCCGACGGTCGGGAACTCTTCGCCGACGTGTCGTTCCGGGTCGGTGAGGGCAGCAAGGTCGCCCTGGTCGGGCCGAACGGCGCGGGAAAGACGACGCTGCTGAGGATGGTCGCCGGCGACCTGCCGGTGCGCACCGGCGTCGTCGCACGGGCCGGCGGGCTGGGCGTGATGCGCCAGTTCATCGGCATGATCGGCGACGAGTCGAGCCTCGCCGACCTGGCGTTGTCGCTCGCCCCGCCGGCCCTGCGCGACGCCGGCCGGCGACTCGGCGAGACCGAGGCGGCAATGCGGGCGGCCGAGGCCCACGGCACGTTCAGCAACGCCGCGGGCAAGGCCCAACTGGCGTACGCCGATGCGCTCGGCGCCTGGGGCGAGGCCGGCGGGTACGACGCCGAGGTGCTCTTCGACACCGTCGCGACGATCGTGCTCGGCCAGCCGTGGGACGCCGTCCGGGACCGGCCGGTGCGTACCCTCTCCGGCGGCCAGCAGAAGCGCTTCGCGCTGGAGTTGCTGCTGCGCGGCCCGGACGAGGTGCTGCTGCTCGACGAGCCGGACAACTTCCTCGACGTGCCCGGCAAACGCTGGCTGGAGGCGCGACTGCGCGAGTCGACCAAGTCGGTGCTCTACGTCTCGCACGACCGCGAGCTGCTGGCCCAGAGCGCCGACCGGGTGGTCGCCGTCGAGGGTGGTAGTGCCTGGGTGCACCCGGGCGGCTTCGCCAGCTGGCACGAGGCACGGGTGGCCCGGCACGCCCGCCTCGACGAGCTGCGCCGACGGTGGGACGAGGAACACCAGAAGCTGCGTGAGCTGATGCTGATGTACAAGCAGAAGGCCGCGTACAACGACGGGTTGGCCTCGCGCTACCAGGCCGCGCAGACCCGGTTGCGGAAGTTCGAGGAGGCCGGGCCGCCGCCCGTACCCCCGAAGGACCAGGACATCCGGATGCGGCTGGCCGGCGGGCGGACCGGCAAGCGCGCGGTCGTCTGCGAGCAGCTTGAACTCGACGGCCTGACCTACCCCTTCGACCTGGAGATCTGGTACGGCGACCGGGTGGCGGTGCTCGGTGCCAACGGCACCGGCAAGTCGCACTTCCTGCGGCTGCTGGCGCGCGGCGGCACCGACCCCGACCCGGCGAACGGACCGGTCGACGGAGCGGGGGCGCTCGCACCGGTGGCGCACGACGGCGTGGCCCGCCTCGGTGCCCGGGTCCGCCCCGGGCACTTCTCCCAGACCCACGACCGGCCGGAGCTGATGTCGAAGACGCTCGTCGAGATTCTCTGGCGCGGCGACGAACACCGCACCGGGATGGACCGACACGCGGCGATGGGCGTGCTCAGCCGCTACGAGCTGGCCGCGCAGGGCGACCAGCGGTTCGGCACGCTCTCCGGCGGGCAGCAGGCCCGGTTCCTGGTGTTGCTGCTGGAGTTGTCCGGGGCGACCCTGTTGCTGCTCGACGAGCCCACCGACAACCTCGACCTGGCCAGCGCGGAAGCGCTCGAAGCGGGCCTGAACGCGTTCGAGGGGACGGTGATCGCGGTCACCCACGACCGCTGGTTCACCCGCTCCTTCGACCGGTTCGTGCTGTTCCGGGATGACAGCGAGGTGGTGGAGACCCCGGAACCGGTCTGGGACGTCGGGTGATCCCGGCCGACCTGCCCGACCGGCTGTGCGCCGTGCCGGGCGTGGTCGCCGTGGCGCTCGGCGGCAGCCGGGCACGCGGCGAGCACCGCCCCGACTCCGACTGGGACCTCGGCCTGTACTACCAGGGTGAGCCGGACGTACCGGCGCTGCGGGCGATAGCCGCGACCGTCGCCGACGACCCGGCGGTGGTACTCACCGCACCGGGTGGTTGGGGGCAGTGGGTCGACGGCGGTGGTTGGCTGCGGATCGGCGGGGTCGCCGTGGACTGGATCTACCGGGACCTCGACCGGGTGCGCCGCGTCTGGACGGACTGCCGCGCCGGCCGGTACGAGGTCGGTGTGCAGGCCGGGCACCCGCTCGGGTTCTACTCGTCCGCCTACGTCGGCGAGGTGGCGCTGTGTCAGGTGCTCGCGGACCCGACCGGCCAGCTGACCCGCCTGAAGGAGCAGACCCGGGATTACCCGCCCGCACTGGCCGACGCGCTGGTGGCGGGCGGCTGGGAGGCCGGCTTCCTGCTGGCCGGCGCGGCCAAGGCCAGCGCTCGCGGGGACAGCGGGTACGTCGCGGGCTGCCTGTTCCGGACGATCGGGGTGCTCGCCCAGGTGCTGCACGCCCGGGCGGGCCGGTGGCTGGTCAACGAGAAAGGGATGATCGACGCCGCGGGGCGGCTGCCGGGTGCGCCGCCGGACTTCGCGCGGCGGGCGCACGCGCTGTTGGGAGCCGTCGGTCACGGCCCCGCCGAACTGGCCGCGACCATCGACGCTGCCCGTGAGCTGGTCAGTGAGGTCGTCGGTTGAGCCGCCGCCGAGGTGGCCCGCACCGAGCCGGCATAGGGTGGATCTCGTGACTGACATGACCTATCGCCGGCTGGGCGACTCCGGGCTCGTGGTGTCCGTGGTCGGCATCGGCTGCAACAACTTCGGCCGCAAGCTCGACCTCGACGGCACCCGGGCGGTGGTGGACGCGGCGCTGGACGCCGGCATCACCCTCTTCGACACCGCCGACATCTACGGCGAGCCGCAGGGCGGCTCCGAGGAGCTGCTCGGGCAGGCGCTCAAGGGCCGCCGGGACGACGTGGTGCTGGCCACCAAGTTCGGCATGGACATGAACGGCCTCAACGGGCCGGACTACGGCGCGCGGGGTGCGCGGCGCTACATCGCCCGTGCGGTGGAGGCGTCGCTGCGCCGACTCGGCACCGACCACATCGACCTGTACCAGATGCACGAGCCCGACCCGGGCACCCCGATCGACGAGACCCTGGCCGCCCTGGACGACCTGGTCCGCGACGGCAAGGTGCGTTACCTGGGCAACTCCAACTTCGCCGGCTGGCAGATCGCCGACGCGGACTGGGTCGCCTCGTCCAACGGCCGGTCGCGCTTCATCAGCGCGCAGAACCACTACAGCCTGGTGGAACGCTCGGTGGAGGCCGAGGTGATCCCGGCGTGCGAGCGGTTCGGCCTCGGCATGCTGCCGTTCTTCCCGCTCGCCAACGGCCTGCTCACCGGCAAGTACAAGCGCAGCGAGCAGCCCCCGGCCGGCAGCCGGCTCTCCGGCGGTGGCCGGTACGCCGAGCGGCTCGCCGCCGCCGACTGGGACACCATCGAGGCGATCGAGGCGTACGCGGCCGAGCGGGGCCTGAGCATGCTCCAGGTGGCGATCGGCGGGCTGGCCGCCCAGCCGGCGGTGACCTCGGTGATCGCCGGTGCCACCACGCCCGAGCAGGTACGCGCCAACGCCGCCGCCGGCACCTGGGAGCCCAACGACGAGGACCTGGCGGCGCTGCGCGCCGTCCTCTGAGCGGCGCGGCCTGGCTCGCGGTGCGGCCTGGCTCGCGGTGCGGCCTGGCTCGCGGTGCGGCCTGGCTCGCGGTGCGGCCTGGCTCGCGGTGCGGCCGGGCTCGCGGTGCGGCCGGGCTCGCGGTGCGGCCGGGCTCGTGGTGCGGCCGGGCTCGGTCGGTGCGGCCGGCGCGGTGCGGCGCGGCCGGGCTCGGTGCGGCGCGGCGCCTTGATCCACTCGTGTTCCTGGAAGTCGCGGTGACCTGGGGCCGGGGAAGGCGCGGTTTCATGAAAGTCGAGTCGATCATGACCGCGGCCAGGTGACGCCAGCGCGGGCTGGCGGTGACCGACCAATCCGGCTCGGTGGGTGAGATGACGATGGGCCGGGCCGCTGGTTGCGGCCCGGCCCGTTTCGTCGTCAGTGTCGCTCAGTCGGCCGCCCCGGCGAGATCGTCGCGGTCTGTCGGAGCGGCGGCGAGATCGTCGTGGTCTGTCGGAGCGGCGGCGAGATCGTCGTGGTCTGTCGGTGCGGCGGCGAGATCGTGGTGATCCGTCGGTGCGGCGGCGAGATCGTCTTCGTCAGTCGGTGCGGCGGCGGCCGAACAGCATGGCCACCCCCATCGCCGCGGCGACGAGGACCAGGCCGGCCGCCGCGAACGGCCACCAGCCGGCGCCCGCCTCGCCTGCCCCGTCCGTTGGCTTGGTCACCGCGACCGGCTCGGGCGCCGGCGGTGACTGCGCCGCCCGGGCCTGCACCGTGGCGGTGGCCTTGCCCGGCAACGGGGCGGGGGAGTTCACCGTCACCTTCCAGGTGCCGGTGGAGAGCACCGGGCCGCTGCTGTAGAAGCCGTGCCCCTCGGGCTGCGGTTCCAACTGCACCGGCCCGACCTTCTGCCCGTCCGGGCCGGTGGCGGTGAGGACCAGCCGCACCACCTGTTCCAGCCGGCGGCCATCGGTGTAGCTGGCCTGGATGGTGACGCCCTGAGCGCCGTCGCCGGCCACCGTGAGCTTGAGCTTGTCGGCCTGCGCCGCCCGGGCCGCCGGAGCGGCTTGCGCCGCTGGGGCGCCCTGCACCACCCGGGCCGCCTGCGCCGCTGGAGCGACCTTGGCGACCTGAGCGGCCTGCGCCGCCTGAGCCGCCTGGGCGGCGTGCGCCGCCGGGGCGGCGGCGAACAGGGTCAGGGCCAGTCCGACGGACCCGGCGGCCAACACCTTGCGGATACCCGTCACGGACATCCCCTCCCTACCGATGAGGGAGGCCCCTCCCCGACGCCGCAGCGCCGGGGAGGGGCCTCGTCGGATCAGAGCTGGCGACCGGGTGCCAGCCGGGTGGCGTCGCCACCGAGCCGTCCGGTGCCCTTGACCGAGTCGCCGTCGTTCGCCTTGACCCCGGCCTTGCTGGCCGCGCCGCCGAGCCGAACGATCATGGCGTCGGCGTCCCGGATCAGGACGTCCCGAACCTCCGCCTCGGGCACCAGCGTGGTGTCAGAGGCGAGCGTCCGGAACGCGGTCAGCTGCCGTACGGCCGCCTTGTCGTCGCCGGCCGCCTCGGACGCCCGCACAGCGTCGAGCTTGTTCGACAGCTGCTTGTGCGCCTTGGTCGAGAGCCGCCCCGTCGCCTTGAACCGGTCCAGCAGACTCTGCATGTCCCGGAACGAGGTGGTGACGAAGAACCGGACCGTCGAGGTGGTCTTGTTGCCCGCCTTGTCGGTCGCGGTCACGGTCAGCTCGTGCAGGCCGAGCGACAGGTCGTACATGGCCTGCAGCGTGCCGCTGGCGTACGCCTGGCCGTCGAGCTGGCCGACCACGGTCGCGATGCCCGAGGTCGGGTCGACAGCCTGCCAGGACACCCGAACGTCCTGGCTGTCACCGTAGAGCTGGCCGTCGGCGAGACCGGAGACCAGCAGCGTCGGCTTGGTGCCGTCGATCTTCAAGACCGCCGACTTGAGCGTCTCGGCGTTGCCCGCCTTGTCGGTCGAGCGGTACAGCAGCTCGTGCTGCCCGTCACCGGTCACCTCGACCGGCGTCGTGTACGGCGTCCACGCGCCACCGTCCAACGACCACTCCACCGTCTTGACGCCGGAACCGGCGTCGGTGGAGGCCAGCACGACCGGGATGGTCCCGTTGTGCCAACCGGCGTCGTTCGCCGGAGCGAACGTCGCCGTGGTCACCGGCGCGGTGGCGTCGATCTTGACCGAGACGGTCTTGGTCGCCTCCACGTTGCCGGCCTTGTCCGTCGAACGGAACCGGAGCTCGTGCTCGCCGTCCCCGCTGACCGCCACCGGAGCGGTGTACGCCGTCCAGGTGGTGGCCCCGTCCAGCTGGTACTCGGTGCTGGCGAGCCCGCTACCGCCGGCCTCGTCGGCGCCGGTGAGCGTGATCGTCACCGGTCCGGTGTACCACCCGTCGGTCGGGGTGCCGGAAACCGCCGCGGTGGTCACCGGTGCGGTCTCGTCGGCCACCTCCGTGCTGAGCCGGAAGTAGTCGAACGAGGCGGTCTTCGACGCCGTCTGGTTGGCGCCGAGGGTGAACAGCCCCACCTTCGGGGTGGCACCCACCGCGGTGTTGGTCAACGCCTCCAACGCGGTCCAGGTCGTCCCGTCCGCCGAGTACGACGCGGTGAACGTGTTGCCGACGCGCGCCAACCGCAGGTGCCAGACGGCGCTGGTCAGGTTGGTCACCTCCGGCTGCGGGTTCTGCACCGTACCGGCGATCTCGCTGCGGAACTCGATCCGCCGCGTCACCGCCGAGCCGGCCTGGTTGTCCGCGATGAAGTCGAACTTCAGGTAGTTGTCGTCGTCGGCCTGCACGAGCAGACCGGCCTGCTGGTACTGCTCGTTCAGCAGACTGCCGTCGACCTTCGTCTCCAGGGTCCAGTCGCCCGAAGGCGCGGTCTGGAGGATGAAGTTCTTCGGCCCGGTGTTGTCGGTGCCGTAGATGTCACCGTTGGGCACGTCGATCCGCAACGCGCCACCGGTGACCCGGTAACCGGTCGGGTCCTCCCGCAGGATCGCGTCCCACCGGCACTTGTCCAGCGTGCTGCCGTTGAACTCGTCCGACGGGTCGACCGGCCCGGCCGGGGCGTCCGGCGTCACCTGGAACGAGTCGAAGGCCGCGTCGACAACCGGTGCCTCGGTGCCACCGTTGAGCGCGAAGACCCCGATCCGCGGGTTGGTGATGCCGGCGAGCGCGGCCGAACGGCCGACCGGGGTGAACGTCTGGCCGTCGCCCGAAACGGACGCGGTCAGGTTCGTCCCGTCGCTGGTGACCCGCAGGTACACGGTGTCACCCGCCGGTGCGTTGGTGGCGTCGGCAGACTCGTTGCGCGGCGTGCCCGCCGTCTCCCGGATGAACTCCACCCGCCGGCTGCCGTTGTACAGCAGGTCCAGCTTGGCGTAGTTGTCGTCGTCGCCGTACACCAGCAGGCCGGCCTGCTGGTAGTTGGCCGTCACCGGCAGGGTGACCTTGGTGGTCATCTCCCACGCGCCGGTCGGAGCCGCCTGGAGCACCAGGTTGGTGGCGTCGTTGCGTGCGCCGTAGAGGTCACCCACGCCGGTGGGCAGCCGCAGTGCGCCGCCACTGAGCGAGTAGAGCTGGTTCTCCCGGATCACGCTGGTCCAGCGGTCCTTGTCGAGCGTGTTGCCGTTGAAGTCGTCCGAACGCGCCCCGAAGCAGGACGTGTCCGGCGCGTCGACCCGCACCGGCACCGTGGCGTACGACTTGGCGCCCTTGCTGTCGGTCACCGTGAGGGTGGCCGTGAAGGTGCCCGCGCTGGTGTAGGTGTGGCTGGCGTCCAGTGTGGTCGCCGTACCGCCGTCACCGAAGTCCCAGGCGTACGTCAGCGGGGTGTCGCCCTCGGCGTCGGTGGCCGTGCCGTCGAAGGCGACGGTGACCGGTGCGGTGCCGGTGGCCGGGGTGGCCGTGGCGCTGACCACCGGCGGCCCGTTCTCGGTGACACCGCGGCCGACGAAGTCCATCCAGTTGACGTTGAACAGCGAACCCGATCCGCCGTTCGGGTCGCGGGCCAGGAAGTACAGCGAGCCACTCGCGGCGCCGGTGACCGGTGCGCTCACGTCCGTGTACGTCTGCCACGCGCCGGTCGCCGGCACGGTGGCCGTGGCGACCACCGGTCCGTCAACCGCACCGGCGCGAACCTCGATCCGACCGCCAGCGGCGGCGGAGGCGGCCCGGAACCGGATGTCGGTGATGTTGGTCAGGTCCGCCGGGGCGAGCGACCACCAGTCGCCGTCCTCGATGAACCCGATGTTCTGACCGCCGCCGGCGGTGTCGGCGCCGGTTTCCCGCTGCACGCCGGCGTCGCCGCCGCCGGTGCTCACCGGTGCCCGCCCGGTGGCGGTGAAGAACTCGGCCTGCTTGCGCTTGGGCTGCAGCACCTCGATGACCCGACCGGTGAGCGGGCTGGCGCCGCCGGCGCCACCGTCGTCGGTGTAGGTGGCCTCGAAGACCGCGAAGACGTTCGCCTCGGCGCCGTGCCCGGAGGCGAGCGACGTCTGGACGGTGCCGGTGCAGCCGGTGTGCTGCTCCAACGGGTGGGCGTGCTCGTCGTGACCCAGGAGCACCTGGAGGTTCACCCGGTCACAGTCGATCTCCCCGTCCTCCGGGTCGGTCACCTTGATCGAGTAGCGGACCTGGTCACCCCACTCGAAGAACCCGCCGTCCGGCGGGAACTCGATGGTCACCGTCGGGGACGTGTTGCCCACGGTGACCGGAACGTTGGCCACCGCGGTACGGCCCTTGGGGTTGGTGACGGTGAGCTGGGCGGTGTAGTTGCCCGCCGTGGCGTACGTGTGGGTCGGGTTCGCCTCGGTGGAGGTCTGCCCGTCGCCGAAGGCCCAGGCGTAGGTGAGCGTGCCACCGTCCGGGTCCCGGGATCCGGCGCTGGAGAAGGTCACCGTCAACGGCGCCGCACCCGAGGTCGGGGTGGCGGACGCCGCAGCGATCGGTGCGCGGTCCCCGGCGGTGTAGTCGATCCGGTAGACGCCCGAGTTGTCGTTGTTGCCGCCGAAGCCGCTGCCCCACTCGATCAGGTACAGCGCGCCGTCGGGGCCGAACTCGAAGTCCATCGGCCGGACCATGGTCATCCCGGTGAGCAGCTGGTTGATGTCCACCAACGACTTGCCGTCGGGGGTCAGCTGCATCGTGTACATCTTGTTCTGGTTCCACTCGCCGAGCAGCGCCTTGCCGTCGTAGTACGCCGGCCACTTGCGCGTCGAGTTGAGGTCGGCGTCGTAGCGGTAGACCGGGCCGCCCATCGGGGCGCCACCGCCGCCGATCTCCGGGTAACGCGCGTCACCGGCGTACCCGTAGTCGACGGTCGCGGGGACGACCGGCGGGAGGTTGGTCAGGCCGGTGTTGTTGGGCGAGTTGTTCACCGGCGCGGCGCAGTCGAACTTCGCGCCGCTCGGGCCGGACGGGAACGTGTAGTCGTTGTAGGCCTCGTTCGTCCCGGTGCAGTACGGCCAGCCGTAGTTGCCGGGGGTCACGATGTTCCACTCGACCAGGCCCCGAGGGCCGCGGTTCGGGTTGTCGGAGTTGGCGTCCGGCCCGTAGTCCGCGACGTACAGCGTGTTGGTCTTCGGGTCGGTGCCGATCCGGAACGGGTTGCGGAAGCCCATCGCGTAGATCTCGGGACGGGTCTTCTCGGTGCCCGGCGCGAACAGGTTGCCGGCCGGAACGGTGTACGTCCCGTCGGCCTCCGGATGGATCCGGATCACCTTGCCGCGCAGGTCGTTCGTGTTGGCCGAGGTGCGCTGCGCGTCGTAGTCCTGGCGGCCGGCCCGCTCGTCGATCGGCGAGTACGAGTTCGACTCGAACGGGTTGGTGTTGTCGCCGGTGGCCAGGTACAGGTTGCCCTCACCGTCGAAGGTCATGCTGCCACCGGCGTGGCAGCAGGTGTTGCGCTGGGTGTCGACCCGCAGCACCTGCTTCTCGCTGGCCGGGTCGATGGTGTCACCGGTCACCGTGAAGCGGGACAGCAGGTTGCGGGTGACCCCGTCGTTCGGGGCGTAGTACAGGTACACCCACTTGTTGGTGGCGAAGTCCGGGTCGAGTCGGATGCCGATCAGGCCGTCCTCGTTGCCGGTGAAGACGTCCAGGTCGACGGCGGTGACGGTGTTGCCGGTGTCCGGCTTGATGATCTGCACCCGACCGTCGCGCTCGATGTAGAAGACCCGCCCGTCGGGGGCGATGTCCAGCTCCATCGGGTTGCTGGTGTTGCTGTCCAGGGAGACCTTCTCGAAGTTGGAGGTCTTCGAGGCGCCACAGTCGGCGTCCACCACACCGGCGGCGCTCTGGATGCCGCCGAGCAGGTGGGAGAGGAAGCCGGGCTCGGCGTACGACTCCCGGGTGTGCCCCAGACCGGTGTACCAGGAGCGGCCACCGTCGTAGTCCTGACACCAGGCGACCGGGTGGTCGGCACCCATCGCGCCGGCGCCGGGGGTGTAGCTCTTCTCGTCCAGGCTGGCCAGCACGTGCACGTCCGGCCGGGGGTTGCTCTGGTAGTTGTACCACTCGTCGAAGCGGGACCAGCGGTCCGGCAACTCCGCAGTGGACGGGTGGGCGTGGTCCTCCACCTTGACGGTGGCCGTCTGGTTCTGCGGGTGGTTGGCGAAGTACGCGCCGACCAGGTCGCCGTACCAGGCCCAGCTGTACTCGGTGTCTGACGCGGCGTGGATGCCGACGTAACCACCGCCGGCCTTCACGTAGCGCTCGAACGCGGCCTGCTGCTCGGCGTTGAGCACGTCACCGGTGGTGGAGAGCCAGATCACCGCCTTGTACTTCGCCAGGTTGGCGTCGTTGAATGCGGCGCCGTCCTCGGAGTTGTCAACGGTGAATCCGTTGGCGGCGCCGAGTTGTTGGATGGCGGCGATGCCGGTGGGGATGGAGTCGTGCCGGAAGCCGGCGGTCTTGGAGAAGACGAGGACGGAGTAGGGATCGGCTGCGGCCTTTGGCGCCTTCGGCGCCACCTGGCTGACCGGGGCTGCGGCTTTCGCATCCCGTGGGGGGACCTGGGCGGCCGCCTGGGCGGGCGTGCCGAACAGGGTGGTCGAGGCCATGGCCAGGGAGATCAGGGTTGCGGTGATGGGTACGCGGGCACGACGAGAACGGGACACGCCGCCTCCTGTGTCGTAGTGACAGAGCTCGCGGGAGTCGGCTCGCCGAAGGCCGTCCCTGATGGAGCCGGTGGTGACGCCGTGCCAGGGTGCCCCCACCGACATTTTGTCGAATCGCTGAACAAATTAATTCGGCTGGCTCGATGTCGGGCAAGATGCGGACGGGTAACGGTTCTGCAACGGCGGGCGACATTCCGAACAGGACCGCATGAAGTGCCCCATGGATCTTGATCGTTCTGATGTGGTCCGGCCCGCCGGCCGCCGCCGACCCGGCACCTTGGCAGGCCGGCGGATCTGTCGTACGGTGACACGCAAGTAACCCACGGGAGCCCGGTGTACCGGGCTGAGAGGGGGGCTGACAGCCCCCGACCGTCGAACCTGATCCGGGTAATGCCGGCGCAGGGAGGAGTGTTGCCGTGCCGTCCCTGGGGCGATTGCATCTCATCACCGACACCCGACCCGGGCGTGACCCACTCGCCGTGGTCCGGGCCGCCCTCAGCGCGGCCCGTGCCGAGCTGGTGGTGCAGGTCCGGGTGGAGGATTCCGCCACCGACCGTGAGGCGTACGACCTGGCCCGACGGGTGCTGGCGCTGTGCACCTCGTACGGGGCGTCCTGCCTGGTCAACGACCGGTTGCACGTGGCGCTGGCGGTGGGCGCCGCCGGTGGCCACGTCGGCGCCGACGACCTGCCGGTCGCCGCCGCCCGCCGGGTGCTCGGCCCCACCGGCGTGCTGGGCGCCACCGCCCGCGCGCCGGGCACCGCGGGCGAGGCCGTCGCGGCGGGAGCCAGCTACCTCGGCGTCGGACCGTGCCACACCACCAGCACCAAGACCGGTCTGCCGGATCCCATCGGGCCCTCCGGGGTACGTGCCGTCGTCGACGCCGTCGACGTGCCGGTCATCGCGATCGGTGGAGTGACCGCCGCCCGGGTGCCGGCGCTGCGGGCCGCCGGGGCGTACGGGGTGGCGGTGGTCGGTGCCGTCTCCGCCGCCGCCGACCCGGCACTGGCGACCGCCGCGCTGATCGAGGCCCTGACGTGCTGACCGGCCGGTTCCCATCAGCGCCGTCGAGCGACCGGGTCCGGCCGGACGTGGCAGTGGTGGGGGCGGGGCCGATCGGGCTCGCGATCGCCTGGCGCTGCGCCGCGCGAGGGCTGCGGGTGGCGGTGCACGATCCCGCGCCCGGCTCGGGGGCGTCGTCGGTGGCCGCCGGGATGCTCTCCCCGGTCGCCGAGGCGTACTTCGGCGAACGGCAGCTGACCGCGTTGCTGGTGGCGTCCGCCGAGCGCTGGCCGGCGTTCGCCGCCGAGCTGACCGAGGCGACCGGAGTCGGGATCGGCTACCGGACCGAGGGCACACTGATGGTCGGCCTCACCGGCGACGACCTGGCCGAGGCGCGCCGGCTCTGGGCGTACCAGCAGGGGTTGGGCCTGCCGGTGACGCCGCTGCGCCCCAGCGAGCTGCGCGACCGCGAACCGGCGCTCGCCCCCCGGGTGCGCGGCGGCGCGCTCGCGCCCACCGACCACCAGGTCGACCCCCGGCTGCTGGTGCCGGCGCTGCGCACGGCCGCGCAGCGGGCCGGCGTGGTGCTCGTGCCGCAACCGGTCCGGCAGCTGTCCGATCTGGACGCCGGTGTCACGGTGGTCGCCGCCGGCTGCGGGGCCGCCGCGCTCACCGGCCTGCCGGTGCGGCCGGTGAAGGGTCAGATCCTCCGGCTCCGCGCGCCCGACGGCCTCGCGCCGGGCTTCCGGCACGTGATCCGGGGGTACGCCGACGGCGAGCACGTCTACCTGGTGCCCCGCGACGACGGCGAGGTGGTGCTCGGCGCGACTGTCGAGGAGCGGTCGGACACCACGGTCACCGCGGGCGCGGTGCAGCGGCTGCTGCGCGCCGGGGTCGACCTGCTGCCCGAACTGGCCGAGTACGACCTGGTCGAGGCCGTCGCCGGGCTGCGCCCGGGCACCCCGGACAACGCGCCGATCCTCGGCCCGCTGCCCGACCGGCCGGACGTGCTGGCCGCCACCGGGCATCACCGGCACGGCATCGTGCTCACCCCGATCACCGCCGACCTGATCGCCGACCTGGTGCTCGGCGGCGGACCCGACCCACTGCTCACGCCCTTGCGGGCGGACCGCTTCGGCCCGACCGGTGCCGTCGTGGGCGGACCTGAACCGACAATGGAGGGGGACCCGTGGAGTTGACGGTGAACGGGGCCGGGCGCAGCGTTCCCGCCGGCGCGTCAGTGGCGGACCTGGTCGGCGACATCGTGCCGCACCCACGGGGGGTGGCGGTCGCGGTCAACGGCGAGGTGGTGCCGCGCACCGGCTGGCCTACCCGGGCGCTGCGCGACGGTGACCGGGTCGAGGTGCTCACCGCGGCGCAGGGCGGGTGAGCGGCGTGCCGTTCGAGCTGGGTGGGGAGACCTTCACCTCACGGTTGATCCTCGGCACCGGCGGCGCCGCGAACCTGCACGTGTTGGAGCAGGCGATCCGGGCGTCCGGCACCGAGCTGGTCACAGTGGCGCTGCGCCGGGTGGGCACCGCGCCGGGCTCCACCGGTGGACTGCTGGAACTGCTGGACCGGTGCGGCGTACGCCTGCTGCCGAACACCGCCGGCTGCCACACCGCGACCGAGGCGGTGAAGGTGGCCCGGCTGGCCCGGGACGCGTTCGACACCGACTGGGTCAAGCTGGAGGTGATCGGCGACGAGCGGACCCTCCTGCCCGACGGGGTGGAGTTGCTCCGCGCCGCCGAGGAGTTGGTCGCCGACGGCTTCACCGTGCTGCCGTACACCAGTGACGACCCGGTGCTCGCCCGCCGCCTCGCCGACGTGGGCTGCGCCGCGGTCATGCCGGCCGGCTCGCCGATCGGTTCCGGGCTCGGCGTCGGCAACCCGCACCACATTCGGCTCATCCGGCAGGGTGTGGACGTGCCGGTGATCCTCGACGCCGGCATCGGCACCGCGTCCGACGCGGCCCTGGCGATGGAGCTGGGCTGTGACGGGGTGCTGCTGGCCAGTGCCGTCACCCGGGCGGCCGATCCGGTGGCGATGGCCACCGCCATGCGCTACGCGGTCGAGGCGGGCCGGCTGGCCGCCGGGGCCGGCCGGATCGAGCGCCGTTTCCACGCGCTCGCCTCCACCCCCGACGAGGGAAGACCCGAGCTGTGACAGCGCCGTCCGGGGTTGTCGTGTTGACCGATCGGCTCGTCGCGCGGGGTGGGCTCGACCGGGTCGTGGCCGCGGCGGTGGCCGGGGGAGTGCGCTGGGTGGTGCTGCGGGAGAAGGACCTGCCCCGTGCCGAACGCGCCGCCGTCGCCGCCGAGCTGCGGGCGATCCTCGCCGACGTCGGCGGAACCCTCGTCGTGGCCGGCCCGGACCCGCTCGGCGGCGACGCCGTGCACCTGCCCGCCGCCGGCCCGTACCCACCGCCACCCCACCAGCTGGTCGGCCGCTCCTGCCACAACGAAATCGAGCTGACCCGCCTCACCACCGAGCACTACGCCACCATCTCCCCGATCTGGCCCACGAAGACAAAACCGGGTTACGGCCCACCCCTGGACGTCGCGGGACTGCGCAATCTGGTCGAGGTCAGCAACGTGCCAGTGCTGGCACTGGGCGGCATCGAGACACCAGAACAGGTAACCGCCTGCGTCGAGGCGGGAGCCGTCGGAGTAGCAGTCCTGGGCGCACTGATGCGAGCCAAAGACCCCGCCGAAACAGCCGCCACCCTGACCAGCGCCTATGCCAAGGCGGTCACCCCCAAGCTGACCCAAACCCGGCACGGGGTCAGCCAGGTCCCCACGTCAGGGCTGCGGCCGACCGTGCCCACGCAGGGATCAAGCCTGACCGCCCGGAGTGGGCACGGTCGGCCGCAGCCCCCAACCGCAACCAACCACGGCCCGCCGCAGCCCCAAACCGCAACCAGAGACTCAGGAAAATGACCCCGAGCACGATCCTCACCATCGCCGGCTCGGACTCCGGCGGCGGCGCCGGCATCCAGGCCGACCTCAAGGTCTTCGCCGCGCTGGGCGCGTACGGCACCAGCGTCCTCACGGCGGTCACCGCGCAGAACACCCGGGGCGTCGACGCGGTACTGCCGCTGCCCCCGCGCACTGTCACCGAGCAGTTGGACAGCGTGCTCACCGATTTCACAGTCGCCGCGGTGAAGACGGGGATGCTCGGCACCCCGGCGATCGCTGACGTGGTGGCCGAGGCGGCCCGGGACGGCCGGTTGCCGCAACTCGTCGTCGATCCGGTGCTGGTCGCCACGAGCGGTCACCGGCTCGGCGTGGTGGGCGCGGTGGAGCGGCTGTTGCCGTACGCCACTGTGGCGACCCCGAACTGCGCGGAGGCGGCGGCGATCACCGGACGCCCGGTGGACGACGTGGCCTCGATGGTCGTGGCCGCCGAGGCTCTGGCGGCCGGCGGCCCGGAGTACGTGGTGGTCACGGGCGGTGACCTCGACGGGGGCGAGGCGGTCGACGTGCTGCACGGCGCCGGGGTCACCACGGTGTTGCGCGGACCCCGGGTGAACACCCGGCACACCCACGGCACGGGGTGTTCGTTCTCCGCGGCCATCGCGGTGCGGCTCGGTCGGGGCGACGCGGTGCCGGTCGCCGTGGGGGCCGCCAAGGAGTACGTGCTCCGTGCGCTGTCCGGCGCGCGGGGCTGGGAGCTGGGCGCGGGGCGCGGGCCGCTGAACCACTTCGGCTGGTCCGCCTGATCACCAGGAGGCTGTCATGCACGCACGAGGCAAGGTGTACGTCGAGGGTTCGCGGCCGGATGTCCGGGTGCCGTTCGCGGAGGTGGGGCTGACCGGTGATCTGCCACCGGTGCGGCTCTACGACACGTCGGGTCCTGGTTCGGACCCGGAGGTGGGGCTGCCGCCGTTGCGGGGGCCGTGGATCGCCGAGCGGGGTGATGTGGCGCCGGTGCGGGGGCCGGGCACCCCGCTGGCCGGAATGGACGGTCGCCGGCCGACGCAGCTCGCGTACGCGCGGGCCGGTGTGGTGACGCCGGAGATGGAGTTCGTGGCGATCCGGGAGAACGTCGACCCGGAACTCGTTCGGTCCGAGATCGCCGCCGGCCGGGCGGTGCTCCCGCTCAACGTCAACCACCCGGAGTGCGAGCCGGCGATCATCGGAAAGGCGTTCCTGGTCAAGGTGAACGCCAACATCGGCACCTCGGCGGTCAGCTCGTCGGTCGCGGAGGAGGTGGAGAAGCTGACCTGGGCCACCCGCTGGGGCGCGGACACCGTGATGGACCTGTCCACCGGTAAGCGCATCCACGAGACCCGGGAGGCGATCGTGCGGAACTCCCCGGTGCCGATCGGAACCGTGCCGATCTACCAGGCGTTGGAGAAGGTCGGCGGCGACCCGGTGAAGTTGAGCTGGGACGTGTTCCGGGAGACCGTGATCGAGCAGGCCGAGCAGGGTGTGGACTACATGACAGTGCACGCCGGTGTGCTCCTGCCGTACGTGCCGCTGGCCGTGAACCGGGTGACCGGGATCGTGTCCCGTGGCGGTTCGATCATGGCGGCGTGGTGCCTGGCGCATCACGAGGAGAACTTCCTCTACACCTACTTCGAGGAGTTGTGCACGCTTCTCGCGAAGTACGACGTGACGTTCTCCCTCGGCGACGGGTTGCGCCCCGGCTCCATCGCTGACGCCAACGACGAGGCGCAGTTCGCCGAGCTGCGTACCCTCGGCGAGCTGACGAAGGTCGCCTGGGAGCACGACGTCCAGGTGATGATCGAGGGCCCCGGTCACGTACCGATGCACAAGATCAAGGAGAACGTGGACCTTCAGCAGGAGTGGTGCCACGAGGCGCCCTTCTACACGCTCGGTCCGTTGACCACCGACATCGCGCCGGCGTACGACCACATCACCTCGGCGATCGGCGCCGCGATGATCGGCATGTTCGGCACCGCGATGCTCTGCTACGTCACGCCGAAGGAGCACCTCGGCCTGCCGGACCGGGACGACGTGAAGGCGGGCGTGATCGCGTACAAGATCGCGGCCCACGCGGCGGACCTGGCCAAGGGGCATCCCGGCGCGCAGGCCTGGGACGACGCCCTGTCGAAGGCGCGGTTCGAGTTCCGCTGGGAGGACCAGTTCAACCTCTCGCTGGACCCGGAGACGGCCCGCTCGTACCACGACGCGACACTGCCCGCCGAGCCGGCGAAGACCGCGCACTTCTGCTCGATGTGTGGCCCGAAGTTCTGCTCCATGAAGATCACCCAAGAGCTCAAGGAGTACGCGGCGCGCGGCATGAAGGACAAGTCGGACGAGTTCATCTCCGGCGGTAGCCGGGTCTACCTGCCGCTCGCCTGACCTGCCCGCTGGGCCGGGCCGTCAGTGGTCCGGTGCGCGGGTTGCCGTGGGTTGATCGACTCGGGTTCATGAATGTCGGGTCGTCCGGGTGACTGTGTCAGCCCGGACGACCCGAGTCGATCGGTCAGTCGCGGTGGTGTCGGCCGCTGGAGCGCAACGACCGGCGGCCGTTCTCCTGCTCGGGCTCGTTGTCCGACACCGGCTTGCTCAGCCCGGCGACCCAGTCGACGAATTCCTCGTCCTGGGTGGCCAGCGGCTCGGCCGCATCCGACGTCTTCGGGCCCTCCTCGTCGGCACGGGACCGGTTGCGGCGGAACAGCCCACCGAGTCGTCCTCGCCGGGAGGGTTGCTCCGCCACCTGTGCCGGTGACGTGGCGTCGGCACCCGCCGGATCGCCGGTGCCGCTGTCGGTCGCACCGGCGGGCGCGCCCACCGTCCCCGGCAACTCCGTCGGCTTCGGGTGTTGGGCCGCTACTGTCGGCTCGCTGGTGCCGGTCGAGGTCGTCCGTGCCGACGAGCTGTCCCGCGGTTCCGTCGACCTGGCGCGCCGGGAGGTGTCGAACGCGTTCCAGGTGCCGGCCCGGCTCAGATCCGGCAACGGTGCCCGATGCCGGGGCCTGGGCGTCGGCTCGGTCGGCTCGTCGGGCCCCCTCGAACCGTCCGACGCCGTCGTCTCGGGCTCGGCGGCCTGCGGTGGCACCGTCCACGCCGAGGTGACCGGCCAGGCCGACGGTGCGGGCGTCCAGCGGTCCGTGTCCGGGTCATCGGCGGCGGTGGCCCCGAACAACCCGGCGGCGGGAACCTCGGGGGCGGGCCCGGCGCTGTCGATGCCCCCGGCGATCACCGAGTCACTGGTCGGGTCGGCCGGTGCTGTCGAGCTGCCCGTGCCGGTCTTCGGAGCGCGTGGGGAGGCGGTGGCCGCCGCGGCAGAGTCGCCGGTCGCTGTCGGTGCCGCCGGTGCTCGCGCCGCGTCAGCTGGGGCGGTCGGTGCGTGTGTCGCCCCGGCGGTGGTGGTCGGTGCCTCGGCGGTTGCCGTGGCCGGTGACTCGGCGTCGGCCGGCACCGGCGTCGTGCCGCCTCCGGCGGCCGTCGAGCGGGCCGGCGTTCGCTTCGAGCCGGTGGCCGTTGCTCGCCGCCCGCCGGGAGCGGTGCTGCGGGCTGCTGCCGTGTCGGCGTCAGCAGCCGACGTGGGCTCGGACGTCGCGCTCGACCGCTCACCCGGGCTCTCCTGGCCGGGCACCGCAGTGGCGGTGGCCGCGTCGGAGCCAACGCTGTCGGCGGACCTGCCCGGCCCGGTCGCCCTCTTGGCGCGGTCGGGAGCCGTCTCGTCGGTGCTCGTCTCGGGGGTGCTCGTGTCGGGGGTGGCCGTCGTGTCGGTGGGGGACGTGCCGTCAGCCACGGCGTCCGGGTCGGTCTTCGGCTTGCGGGCTCGCCGCGGCTTGATCGTCTGCGGCGGCTCGGGCGTGCCGTGGCCGGTCGTGTCCGTGCCGGGTGCGTCGGTGCTGGTCGTGTGCGTGCTGGTCGTGTCCGTGCCGGGTGCGTCGGTGCTGGTCGTGTGCGTGCCGGTCGTGTCCGTGCCGGGTGCGTCGGTGCTGGTCGGGGTGGCGGCCTTGCGGGTGGTGCGCCGACCGGTCAGCTTGCCGCTCGTGCCCGTCGCCACGCTGTCGGTCGGCCCGTCGGCCGCTCGGCCGCCTGCCGGGTTGGTGGCGTCGGTGCGTCCGGCGGCGCTGCTGGTCGCGGTGGCGGCACTGGCGTCGGTGCTGGCCGAGGGCCCGGTCGTGGCCGGGGCGTCATCGTCGCGCACCGAGGGCGTCTGGGCTGCCGCGGCGAGTTCACCGGTCGGCGCGGTCAGCCAGGCAGCGGACTGAGTCGGACCGGCGGGAGACAACGAACCAGCGGAAGACAGCGGATCAGCGGCGGACAACGGACCAGCGGGAGACGCCGGGCCGGCGGGGGACAGCGGATCCGCCGGAGACGGCGGGGTGGAGGCGGACGGAGCAGCGGCGGGAGTCGGGCCGTGCTGGCCGCTCGCTGTGGTCCCCGGCCAGTCCCAGTGGGCCGGGACGGTGCGTACGCCCTCGGGGTCGCCCGTCGGCCACGGGCCGGCGACGACGTCCGGCTGCGCGCGGGTGGACAGTTCGGCGTTGGCCGATTCCGGGTCGGCGCGCTCGGCGGTGTCCCGATCGTTCGCCGACGCGGCGTCGGGCAACGCCGGGCCGGCGGGCAGTGGGCGCAGGATGGCGGTGGGCTTGATCGCCTGTGGATCGGCGGTACGGGTGCCCGTCGGCCAGCGCAGCAGCGCGGCGGCGGCCGCGCCGAGTGCTCCGGCGAGGATCGCGATCAACGAGCCGTAGTAGGGGGTGGCCTGGTAGCGGTCCACCGCGTCACCCGGACCGGCGGTCAGGTAGGCGAACGCCACCAGCACCGGTCCGGCCACCCCGGTGGCCCCGCTGACCAGTGGGGCCTGGCCGCGCCAGCGAGCCAGCCCGGCGGTCGCCGCGCCGGCCAGCAGCGCCACGGTGGGCAGCAGGAGCAGCGCCAGCCGCTGGGCGGCGGCGTCGCCGAGCCAGCTCGGCTCCAGCACGCCGAGCCGGACGGTCGGCAGCGGGCCGACAGTGCCGAGCGACGGTAGGACGGAGATGAGCGCCAGCAACCAGACCGCACCGGCCACTGCCGTCATGTTCCAGCCCAGCTCGGGCCGGAACAGGACGGCGATCGCCGCGCCCGCCCCGATCACCGCACCGACCATGGCGCAGATGCCCACCGCCCAGACCGGGTCGACGGAGATCAGCTCCGCGGCGCGGGCGGGCTGCATGCAGAGCGGGGCGATGACTGTGGCGCCGAGCGCCGCCGCGCCACCGACCGCCAACTGCCGGCCGGTGCTGGCCGCCGGAACGTCGCGGCGGGCGAGGCGTCCGGTCAGGACGGCACCAGCCACGGCGGCGTTCGCGGCGAACCAGCCCACCCAGACGAGCTGGGCCGGCCACTGGTTGACTGTCGTACCGGTGAATGCGCCGGTCAGGCGGACGATGCCGAAACCGTACGCGACGCCGAGCTGGCCGGCTCCGGCCAGCACGCTCACCCCGAGCGCCGTGAGCAGCAGTTTGCCCCAGGTCCGAAAGGCCATGTCCGGCACGTTACGCACCTGGTACACCCGATAGCCAACGGCGCGCCGCGCGGCACGCCGGTGGCCACCGGCGGGTCTACTTGAGTTCGACCAGCCGGGCCAGGTAAGTCGTATCCCCGACATTGGTCAGCATGTGCACCGCGCCCGGGTCCCGGTAGACCACCCCGCCGGTGGGCTCGTCGGCGTCGATCCGGGTGCCGTCGACGGTCTGTACGACGTTCTTGGCGCCCTCGATCGCCACCACCAGGTAGGGGTGGTCGTGCCGGTGCAGCGGTTGCCGCTCGCCCGGTTCGAGGCGGATGTGCCAGACCCGGACCCGGTCGTTCTCGTACACGATCTCCTGACCCACCGGTCCGAGTTCGGTTCCGTCGATCACGTCGGTCATCGTGCTCCGTCCAGTTGGGGCAGCACCTCGGCGGCGATCAGCTCAAGGTGGTCGAGATCATCGAAGTCGATCAGGCGCAGGTGGACCCGCGTGGTGCCGATGGCGGCGAACTCGTTGATCCGTTGCGCGAGTTGCGCGGGGGAGCCGACCACCGGGTCCTCCGGAGGCAGCGCGCTCTTCTCGTGCAGGGGCGCGGCCCGACGCTGGGCCTCCGCGTCGGTGCGGCCGATGGCGACGACGATGCCGGCGGAGAGCACCAACGGGTCGCGCCCGGACTCCGCCCGTCCGGTCCGCTCACACGCCTCGCGCACCCGGTCGTACGCCTCGGCGGTGACGGCCACGGACTTGAACGGCATGTTGAACTCGTCGGCGTACCGGGCGGCCAGTTCGGGTGTGCGCTTGGGGCCGCGCCCGCCCACGATGATCGGCGGGCCGGGAACCTGCACCGGCTTGGGCAGCGCGGGAGCGTCCACCAGCCGGTAGTGGTCGCCGGTGAAGGTGTACGTCTGGCCGGGCGGGGTGCCCCACAAACCGGTGATCACCTCCAGCTGCTCGGCGAGCCGGTCGAAGCGCTCGCCGACCGCCGGGAACGGGATGCCGTACGAGGTGTGCTCGCGCTCGTACCAGCCGGCGCCGATGCCCAGGTCGACCCGGCCACCGCTCATCTGGTCGACCTGCGCGACCATCACCGCGAGCGGGCCGGGCAGGCGGAACGTGGCCGACGTCACCAGGGTGCCGAGCCGGATCCGTTCGGTTTCCCGGGCCAGGGCGGCGAGGGTCAGCCAGGCGTCCGTCGGGCCGGGCAGGCCCGGGTCCGCGCCCATCGACTGGTAGTGATCGGCGCGGAGGAAGCCCTCGTAGCCGCAGGCCTCAACCAGCCGGGCGAACCGGAGCTGGGTGTCGTAGCTGGCGCCACGGTTCGGCTCGGTGAAGACCGACACCCGCATGGTCAGTGTCCTTCCGCGCCGACGGAGGCCGGCTGCTCGCGTTCCATCAGCAGTTCGTGCAGGTCGGCACTGACCTGGGCGACGTCGGCCAGGTGGGCGTTGCGGCCCAGGGTGCGGGGCCGGGGGATGGCCACCTCGACGACCTTGCGGATCCGGCCGGGACGGGGGCTCAGCACGACCACCCGGTCGGCGAGCAGCACCGCCTCGTCGATCGAGTGGGTGACGAAGACGATCGTCGGCTTGTTCTCCATGTGCACCCGCTGGAGTTCGCCGGAGAGTTCCTCGCGGGTGAGCGCGTCCAGCGCGGAGAACGGCTCGTCCATCAGCATCACCCGGGGCTCGCCGATCAGCGACCGGCACAGTGACACCCGCTGCTGCATGCCGCCGGAGAGCTCGTGCGGCAGCCGCTTCTCGAAGCCGGCCAACCCAGCCACGTCGAGCAGTTGCCGGGCCCGTTCCCGGTGCTTGGCGCGGCTCCAGCCGAAGATCTCCACGGGCAGCAGGACGTTGTCCAGCACGGTGCGCCAGGGCAGCAGCGCCGGCTTCTGGAACAGCATGGCGATGTCCTGGCGCGGGCGGGTGATTGGCGTACCGGCGACGGTGATCTCACCGGCGCTCAGCGGGAGCAGGCCGGCGATCAGCCGCAGCAGAGTGGACTTGCCGCAGCCGGAGCGGCCGAGCACGGCGACGAACTCGCCCTCGGCGACGTCGAGGTCGATGCCGCGCAGCGCCTCCACCCGGCCGGACCGGCCCTCGAAGGTTCGGGACACCCCGGACAGTCGGATCATCTCCGGCGTACCTCCGCTGAGTCGAGGGTCAGGAATCCGACAAAGGCTAACCGCCGTGTCGAGGTATGGCACCGGCTGGGGTGGTCGTCATGTTGTTTCCGTTCCGCAACCCGATACGCCTGGCGTCACAACTGTGGGTTTCTCGTACGCTGTGCCCGCGAAGAGTCCCCTCACGACGGCGGAGCCCGGCTTCCACCCCTCTCGCCGGCCCGTCATAACAACCCCCTCCGGTGGCCTGCCGGCCCCGGTCGGAAAGGACATGGTGCACTGATGAGAAGGCTGACCCGTACGGTCGCTACGGCCGCGCTGGCCACCGCCCTCGCCCTTGTCTCCGCCTGCAGCAGCGGGTCGGATTCGGCCGACGACGTCAAGGGCGGCGACGGCAAGGCGCTGGAGAAGGTGACCTACCTCACCTCGTTCGGCAACTTCGGCCGTGACTCCTACGCCTGGGTGGCAAAGGACAAGGGCTTCTTCAAGGAAGCCGGCTTCGACGTCGAGATCAAGGCCGGCCAGGGCACCGGCGGCGTGATCCAGACCGTCGTCGGCGGCCAGGCCGACTTCGGCCCGATCGACCTCACCGGCGGTCTGCTCCAGCTCGGCAACGGCCAGGCGAAGGACTTCACCGCGGTGGCCGCGATCCAGCAGCGCACCATGGCGGGCATCGCCACCGTCGAGGGCAAGAACATCAGCTCCCCGAAGGACCTGGAGGGCAAGAAGCTCGCCGACACCCCCGGGTCCGTGGTCCGCAACCTCTTCCCGACGTACGCCCGGCTCGCCGGTGTGGACGCGACCAAGGTGACCTGGGTCAACGGTGAGGCGCAGAACCTGATCGGCACGCTGGCCTCCGGCTCGGTGGACGGCATCGGTCAGTTCGTCGTCGGTCAGCCGACCATCGAGGCGGCGGCCAAGAAGAAGGCCGTCATGCTGCCGTACAGCAACGTGATGCAGGACCTCTACGGCAACGTGCTGATCACCTCCTCGAAGATCGCCAAGGAGAAGCCCGAGATGGTGAAGCGGTTCACCGCGGCGCTGCTCAAGGGCCTCGAGTACAGCCTGGCGAACTCCAAGGAGGCCGCCGACATCCTGAAGAAGAACGTCGACGCCACCAACCCGGTCTCCGCCGCCGCCGAGCTGGACCTGATGGCCGCGTACGTCCGCTCCGGCAACACCGGCACCGCGATCGGCACCCTGGACAGCGGCCGGGTCGCCAAGAGCATCGCCATCCTGCAGGGCGCCGGCGCGCTGAAGCAGAACATCACCCCCGAGCAGATCATCGACTTCAGCCTCGCGCCGAAGGCCTGATCGTCCGGTCGTCATCAGGGGGTACGTTCCGCCGATCCCGGTGGGGCGTACCCCCGACGCTCGTCGGCCCCCGGCGGGCCGTGGGATTTCGAGGAGGACAGAGATGACCGACGTCCGGTCAGCGGACCCGGCGGTGGCGGAAACCCCGCCTCCCAACGCCGGCCCCGAGGCGGGGCGCGCGGGTCGAGGCGCCGGCCTGCGCGCCGGTGCCGATGCGGTGCTGCCCGCGGTCGGCATCCTGACCGCGCTGGCGGCGTGGTGGCTGGTCGCCCGGCTGGAACTGGTTCACCCGGTCGCCCTGCCGCCGCCCGGTGACGTGCTCAACGCGTTCGTCGAGAAGCCCGTCCAGTTGTTGGAGCACACCTGGGACACCACGCTGGAGATCCTGACCGGCTTCGCCCTCTCGGTGGTCGCCGGTGTGCTGATCGGGCTCGCCCTGGCCAGCTCCCGCACTGTGGAGCGGATGTTCACCCCGCTGCTCGTCGCGGTGAACGCGGTGCCCAAGATCACATTGGGTCCACTGCTGGTGGTGGCGCTGGGCTGGGGCCAGAAACCGATCCTGACCATGGTGTTCCTGCTCTGCTTCTTCCCGATCGTGCTCTCCACCGCGACCGGGCTGACCACCACGCCGGCCGACCTGGCCGAACTGGTGCGCTCCTGGAACGCCTCCCGCTGGCAGGCGTTCCGCAAGGTGCGCTTCCCGGCCGCGCTGCCGCAGATCTTCGTCGGGCTCAAGGTGGGCATGCCGCTGGCCGCTATCGGCGCGGTGATCGGTGAGTTCCAGGCCGGTGAGAGTGGCCTGGGCTACGTCATCACGCAGTACGCGGGCATCGGCGACGCCGCCACCGCCTGGGCGGCGATCATGCTGGTGGCGCTGGTGAGCATCCTGCTCTACTCGGCGCTCCTGCTGATCGAGCGAATCGCCCTGCCCTGGGTCCGAGAAACCACCAGCAGCCGCTGAAGGCAAACCAACAACAGAAGAGATCAATCCCAGAAAACGCGAAGGGCCGGCCTCCCATCGGAGGCCGGCCCTTGTCGCGTCGAAGCCGCAGGCGAGTCAGGTGTGGCCGACCGTGCCCGGCGCAGGGATCAAGCCTGACCGCCCGGAGCCGGGCACGGTCGGCCACACCCCCCACCCGGCACCCCGACAAGCCCTGCCAGATGAAAGGCCCAAGCGTCTACCCCGCCAGCCGCCAGCGACCATTGCGGGCGACAAGCGTGGTGAGCGCCTGCGGCATCAGGCCGCTGTGGTTGTCCGGAGTCATGCGGATCGGGCCGGACAGACCGTCCATCTGGGACGTCTCCAGCACGTCCCGAATGCCGTTGCGGTCGACCTTCCCGATCTCGCCGCCGGCGCGCAGTTCGGCGTCGGCGATGAGCTGGACGGCGTCCGCGGCGAAGGACGAGGACCCGTTGTAGCCGCCGAAGCGTGCCGTGTAGTCCTGGAACCACTGCCGCCGCGCGGCCTTGGCCGGCGTGGTCGCGATCACGTCGTCGATCACCATCGTCTGCGTGAAGATCAGCGTCGCCTTCTCGGTCGCCTTGGCGGCCGCGCCGAGGAAGAGGTCCCCGGCCGCTCCCGCGTCGAAGTAGATCGACCCACGGAAGGTGGTCTGCTGGGCGCTGGCGGCGGCCAGGGTCGCCTGCTCCGGCGGGGTCCAGAAGACCATCGCGTCGGGCTTGCCCGAGGCGAGCTGCTGCACCTGCCGGTTCACGTCGGTGTCGGTGGTCTTGATCCGCTGCTGCCGGAGCGAGATGTTTGCCTTGTCCAGCTCGCTCTTGAGGGCGGTCGCGCCCTCCTGGCCGTAGTCGTCGTCGCTGACCAGCATCCCCACCTTGCGGATGTTGTTGCGGCGCAGTTCGGTGGTCAGCGCGGCGGCGCTGTCCGGGGCGTTAGGGCCCAGCTTGAACACGTAACGCCGTTCGGCGACCGGTGCCGCGATCGCGCCGGAAGCGGCTAGCGCAATGGTGGGAATCCGCTTCTCGTTGATGGTGCCGACCGCACCGACCGCACATTCGTTGCAGCCGCCCATGATGATGGCGCTGACCCGCGAATCGTTGCTGAAGTCGACGATGTTGCGAAGTGACTCGGCGGAGTCGGAACGGTTGTCCTTGACCGTCAGCTTGATCTCCCGGCCGTTCAGTGCTCCGGAGGAGTTCAACTGCTCGACCTTGAGTTCGAGGGCTCGCTGGTATGTCCGGCCAACAGTGGCTGCGGCGCCGGACAGTTCGAGATCAGCGGCGATCACGATCGGACTCGTGTCCTGCTCTGCCTCGCCGAACTGGCAGCCGGTGAGCGTGGTGGCCACTACGGCCGATGCGAGCGCCGCGATGGTCGCGGAGCGGATGGGGCTCAACTCAGTCCTCCAGGTGCGGGCGCGGGCGCTGCCCGGTCACCGCCGCTAATCCGTCCTCAGTGGAGGGCGGGATCTTCTCTGCCGTACGGTGTGCGCGAAGCCTGCAAAACCTTGCCAATGGCCGGCGCTGTGGTCAAGCGCGGACCCCGGTGGCATTTTCGGGACGGCCATCCCACATGCTGGGGTAACGCAATGTTTGCAAAAGCTCACTTTGCATACACGCGTGACCACTCTGGAGTTACATGCCCTGTTCAGGGGCTTGCGGAAATGAAGGTATCAGTTGACCGGATCACGGGATGCGCTCCGTCCGACCGTTTCCTACCTCACTGCGGCTTCCCAAACACGATCATCTCTGATGAAATCGCGGCCGTGCCGCGCGTGGTCCCCTCCGCTTACGGCATGGCTCGGCGGCTCAGGCGGGGAAGAAACGACGGAGGCGATGTCGTGAGCACCGGACCGACGACCCTGCCCGCGCTCGGCGACAGCAACCGGCGTGAACGCCGACGGATGCCGAGACTGCGCGACGCCCGGATCCGGTCCAAGCTGGCGCTGATTCTGGTCGTCCCGGTGGCGGCGGTGATCGCGCTGGCCACGGTCCGTCTGATCTCCGTCGGCGAAGGCGCCTTCGACGCCACCCGGGCCCGGTCGCTGACCGCCCTCTCCATCGACGTCAGCGCTCTCACCCAGGATCTCCACGCCGAGCGGATGGCCGCAGCCGCCTACCTGGCCACCCCGCAGCAGCCGGCCGACGCGTACAACCTGCGGGTCCGCCAGACGCAGCAGAAGGTGGACGAGTACCGCGCCGAGCGAGGCCGGATCGGCGACGTGCCGGCCGCCCTACGGGACCGGCTGGCCGCCATCGACGACCACCTGGCCACTCTGGACGGCACCCGCCAGGAGGTGCTGGACCGCCGGCAGATGGCGGTCGCCGAGGCGGTGCTCCGCTACGGGGTCATCCTCACCGACCTGGTTTCGTACGGTGACGGTCTGGCCCAGCTGCCCGGCGACGAGAGCCTGGCGGACAGCCGCCGCGCCGTCGCCGCGTTCGCCCGCGCCAAGGCTTCCGTCGCCGAGGAAGAGGCGGTCGCCTTCACCGCGCTGACGGCCGGCCAGCTCGACTCGGAGCAGTTCTCGTCCTTCGTGGCAACGTTGACCGGTCAGCAGGAGGCCCTGGTCGCCTTCTCGCTGGCCGCCGACCCGGTGCAGCGCGGCCTGGTCAACAGCACCGTCTCCGGCGACGCGGTCGGTCTGTCCGACCGGGTGGCCACCGACATCACCCGCTCGGTCGGGCAGCGCCCGCTGGTCAGCGCGCAGGACGCCACCGCGGCCATCGGCGCCGTGAACGACCTGATGCGCTGGGCCGAGATCCAACTGCAGGACCGACTGCTCCAGCAGGCCGACCAGGCGCGTTCGGACGTCATCCGGCAGGCAGTGGTCGAGTCGGTGCTGGTGCTGCTGACCCTGATCATCGCCGTGTCGCTGGCCGTGGTGCTGGCCCGCTCGCTCAACCACTCGCTGCGCCGACTGCGTGAGGGCGCCCTCTCGGTGGCCAACCACGACCTGCCCGACGCCGTGCAGCGGCTGCAGAACATGGGCAGCGTGGGCGACGGCGGGGTGGACGAGATCGTCCGCCAGGTCCGCGACCCCATCCAGCTCAACAGTCGCGACGAGGTCGGTCAGGTGGCGCTGGCCTTCAACGTCGTCCACCGGGAGGCGGTGCGGGTCGCCGCCGAGCAGGCGGCACTGCGGACCAGCGTCTCGGCGATGTTCCTCAACCTGGCCCGCCGCAGTCAGACCCTGGTCGACCGGATGATCGGCGAGCTGGACGCGATCGAGCGCGGCGAGGAGGACCCGAAGCGGCTCGCGCAGCTCTTCGAACTGGACCACCTGGCCACTCGAATGCGCCGCAACGACGAGAACCTGCTGGTCCTGGCCGGCGCCGACTCCGCCGTACCGCGTCGTGACGACGCGTTGGTGGTGGACGTGCTGCGCGCCGCCCAGTCCGAGGTGGAGCTGTACAACCGCATCGAGTTCGGGACCGTGGACACCGACATCTCGGTGGCCGCCCACGCGGTCAACGACGTGGTACGTCTCGTCGCCGAACTCCTCGACAACGCCACCCGGTTCTCACCGCCGAACACCACTGTGGTCGCCGACGGTCGCCGGATCCGCGACTACGTGCTGATCCAGATCGAGGACCGTGGGCTCGGCCTCACCGACGAACAGCTCGACTCGCTCAACCGGCGGCTGGCCGCCCCGCCGAGCGTCGACGTCGCCGCGTTCCGGCTGATGGGTCTGGCCGTGGTGAGTCGGCTCGCCTCCCGCTACGGCATCCGGGTGGAGCTGCGCCGCAACGTCGAGGGCGGCACCGTAGCCCAGGTGACGCTGCCCGCCACCACGGTGGTGCTGCCCAGCAACCGGGGCCGGGAGCAGGTGCTCACCCGGCCGCGTCAGCCGATGGCCGTGGAGCAGACGCCGCTCACCCCGGTCGGTCACGCCGAGCAGTTCGCCGGTGCCGCCACGTCGGCGGCGACGCTGCCCGACCAGTGGCGGACCAGCACGCCGGCACCCGCCCAGTGGCAGTCACCGCTCGACTCGCGGGACACCACCCCGGCCGTACAGGCGGGTGGCTACACCGGACCGCGCTCGACCATGCCGCCCGTACCCGCCGACCCGGCACCGGCCGCTCCGGCACCCGCCGCCCCGCTCCCGCCGGCACGTCCGGCGTACAGCAACGGCGCGGGCGCCTCGATGGGCAGCCCGACGGTGGCCTACCCGACGGTCGACCCGCTGCCACGTCGGGGCGCCACCGCGGATGGCGCGGACGGGCGCGGCGGCCAGGGCCTTCCGGTCGGGCCGGTCGCCGGGCCGGGTGCGGTGGCACCACCGGCCGCACCGCCGGTCCCCGCCGCACCGCCGGTGCCTGCCGTGCCGTCGGTGCCCGCCGCACCGGTCAGCACCCGGCCCGACTTCCCCGCCGAAGCGCCGATCTTCCGGGAGATGGAAGCGGTCTGGTTCCGGTCCCACGGCGACGACGCCACCGCGATCTTCACCCGGCCCAACTTCGACGAGCCGCCCGCACCCGCCGCCGACTCCGGGCTGCGCAGCGGCAACAGCGCGGCGTCCGTGCCGGCCGCGCCGGCCCGGCCGAAGCTGCCGACCCGCACCCCGGGCAGCTCCGACGGCACGACCGCGCCGGGCACCGGGGGCAACGGCGGCGCGACGATGGACGGGTTCGCCGCCCGGTCGTCGGCGCCACCGTCGTACACCCCGACCCCGAGCCCGGCACCGGCTGGCCGGACGGCTCCGGCCGCGCCCGCTCCCGACCCGGAGGCCTGGCGTACGGCGGCCGACGAGGGCTGGTCGCGGGCAAGCCGGGCTGCCGAGCCGGCCCCCGCCGGGACCACCCGTTCCGGGTTGCCCAAGCGGGTGCCGCAGGCACAGCTCGTGCCGGGTGGCATCGAGCCCAAGAGCGGCCGGGACCGCAGCCGGCGGACCCCGGATGAAGTACGTGGTCTGCTGTCGGCCTACCACCGCGGTGTGCAGCGCGGTCGTACGGCCGGAACGGACCTGAACAGCACCTCGACCAAGGAGAGCCGATGAACAGGCCAGCTGCCATGCAGGACATGGGTTGGCTGCTCACCAACTTCGCCGACAGCGTGGCGGGCATCGCCCACGTGGTGGCGGTGTCCGCAGACGGGCTGTTGCTCGCGTCCTCCCGGGACCTGCCGGCGGACCGGGCGGACCAGCTCGCTGCGATCACCTCCGGGGTGGTGAGCCTGACCGAGGGCGCGGCCCGGATGTTCAGCGCGGGCGGGGTGTTGCAGACAGTCATCGAGATGGACAGCGGGTACCTCTTCCTGATGTCGATCAGCGACGGTTCGTCGATGGCCGTGCTGGCCGCGCGCAGCTGCGACGTGGGTCAGGTGGGCTACGAGATGGCGTTGCTGGTCGAACGGGTGGGCGCCGCGCTGGTGCCGCTGCCGCGCGACGCGGTGCGCTCTTAACACCGGGGGACGGCGCTCACTTCGAGTGCCGGACCAGGGACGAGAGGCGGCGCAGGCCGGCTCCGCAAGGGACGAGGAGGTGACCGGGAATGGACCAACGACGCGCTGACCCGCGCGGCGCGCTGGTGCGTCCGTACGCGGTCACCCGTGGTCGTACCGAGCCCCGACAGGACATCGCCCTTGAGGCCGTCCTCACCGCCTCGCCCACCCAGGTCGCGGAGTCCCGCTTCGCCGGGCACGACAAGCACCGCATCGCCACGGTCTGTGAGGGCCGAGCACAGTCGCTGGCGGAGATCGCCGCGTACACCCGGATGCCGCTGGGCGTCGCCCGGGTGTTGGTCGCCGACATGGTGGCCGAGAGCCTGCTGACGTTACACACTGCTGCTCCCGCCGAGGGGTTCGAGGAGCGGATGGAACTGCTTGGAAGGGTGCTAAGTGGACTTCGCAGGCTATGACCCCGCAGGGGGGCGGCCGGGCCGGGGAATCGTATCCGCGAAGATCGTCGTCGCGGGCGGCTTCGGCGTCGGTAAGACGACACTGGTCGGGGCGATCTCCGAGATCACACCGCTGACCACCGAGGCGTTGATGACCGCGGCGGGTGTCGGCATCGACGACCCGTCCAAGGTGCCGGGCAAGGAGACCACCACGGTCGCCATGGACTTCGGCCGGATCACCATGGCCCAGGACCTGATCCTGTACCTCTTCGGTACACCGGGTCAGACGCGGTTCTGGTTCATGTGGGACGAGATCATCCGGGGGGCGGTGGGTGCCGCCGTGCTGGTGGACACCCGCCGGATCACCGATGCCTTCGCCCCGCTGGACTACTTCGAGAACCGCAACCTGCCGTACGTGGTGGCGCTGAACAAGTTCGACGGCGCTCCGCAGTACGAGGCGGAGGAGGTCCGCGAGGCGCTGGCCATCTCGCCGCAGGTGCCGCTGGTGATGACCGACGCCCGGCAGCGGGACTCGGTCAAGCAGGTGCTGGTGACGGTGGTCGAGCACGCCATGCTCCGGCTCCAGTCGGAGCACGGGCGGGGCTTCCCGACGCCGGTCGGCTGAACCACCGCGTCACGGCCGGCGCGCGACGGCCGGCCGTGACGCGTTCAGTCCACCCGCAGCCGGTACCCGCGCTTGACCACGGTCTGCACCACGCGGGGCGCGCGCAGGCCGGCCCGCAGGCGGGCGACGGCCATCTCCACGGCGTGCTCGTCGGCGCCCCGGGGCAGGGTCCGCAGCAACGCCGTGCGGGACAGCACCCGCCCCGGTGACTGGGCCAGCGCCCGCAACACCGCCATCGGTGCGGGCGCGAGCGGCCGCAGCTCGCCGTCGATCACCGCGGCGTGCCCGCGCAACGTGAGCAGGTGCCCGGCGGCCTTGAACGTCACGGTCCGGCGGGGCAGCTCGTCGACGATGGTCCGTACCAGCGCGCCCAACCGGGCCCGACCCGGCGCGCTCACCGGCACCCCGCGTCGCAGCAGCGGCTCGGCGGTCACCGCGCCGACGCAACTGGCCAGCACATCACCGCGCAACGCGGACAGCACCGCGTCGGTGCGGTCCCCGGCGGCCCGCAGCAACGCCTCGGCCGCCGGCGCCGAGGTGAACGTCACCGCGTCCACCAGCCGGCCGGCGATCAGGTCGATCAACCGGTGCAGCGGCGCCGGGTCGGTCGGCGGTGCCCAGCGGTAGACCGGCACCTCGATGACGGTGGCGCCCGCCGCCTCCAGCGCGAGCGTGCACTCGGGTTGCCGCTCGCCGTGCAGCTGCATGGCGATCACCTGCCCGGCGACGCCGCGCCGACGCAGGTGGTCGACCACCTCGTCGCAGCTCTCCGAGGCCGGCGACCACTGGTCGTGCAGGCCGGCCGCCCGGATCGCGCCGCGGGCCTTCGGGCCGCGCGCCACCACGTACGAGCTGGCCAGCACGGAACGCAGCGGCTCGGCCAGCCCCCAACCCTCGGCCGCCTCCAGCCAACCGCGCATACCGATGCCGGTGTTGGCCATCAGGATGTCCGGCGGCTGGTCGAGGCAGGCGCGGGTCGCCTCACGCAGCTCGGTGTCGTCGGAGAGCGGCACGATCCGCAACGCCGGGGCGAGCACCACCCGGGCGCCCCGTCGTTCGAGCAGCGCGGCCAGCTCGTCGCGCCGCCGGTCGGCGGTCACCCCGATGGTGAAGCCCGCCAGTTCTTCCCGCATCAAGCCTCCTGTCGCAGCCGCACCTCGACCAGCCCGTCTCGGCAGCGCACGTCGTGTCGGGCCACCGTCACCCCGGGCAGGTCGAGGCAGTGCCCGCTGCGCAGGTCGTACACCTGCTTGTGCAGCGGTGAGGCGACCGTCGGCACCCCGCCGCGGCTGCCCACGATGCCCCGGGACAGCACGTACGCCCCGGAGACCGGATCGCGGTTGTCGATCGCGAACAGCCCGTCGGCGGTCCGGAAGAGGGCGACCTGCACCCCGTCGACCAGGGCGGCGACGCCCCGGTCCGGTTCCAACCGGTCGAGGAGGCAGACGGTGGTCCAGGTGAGCGCGAGGGTCTGGGTCATCGCCGTACCTCCGGTAGGCCAAGGGTGACGGGTTGCGGACGGTGACCGCCGGCCGGACCGTCAGCGCGTACGGGAACCGGCTGGCCGCGTTCCCGGGTGAAGGTGATCGACGGGTCCGGCACGTCGGGGGCGTTGACGAAGGACGTGTAGCGGCGCAGCCGGTCCGGGTCGTCCAGGACGTCACGCCACTCGTCGGAGTACGACGACACGTGCCGGGCCATCGCCGCGTCCAGGTCGGCGCAGAGCCCGAGCGAGTCGTCCACGATCACCGCGCGCAGGTGGTCGAGGCCGCCGTCCATCGCCTCGATCCAGCCGGCGGTGCGTTGCAGCCGGTCGGCGGTGCGGATGTAGTAGATGAGGAACCTGTCGATCAGCGTGATCAGCTCGTCAGTGGACAGGTCGGTGGCGAACAGGTCGGCGTGCCGGGGGCGGAAACCCCCGTTGCCGCCCACGTAGAGATTCCAGCCGGTCTCGGTGGCGATGATGCCGAAGTCCTTGCTGCGGGCCTCGGCGCACTCCCGGGCGCAACCGGAGACCGCCGACTTGAGCTTGTGCGGGGCGCGTAGCCCGCGGTAGCGCAGCTCCAACGCGACGGCCAACCCCACCGAGTCCTGCACCCCGTACCGGCACCACGTCTCACCCACGCACGACTTCACAGTGCGCAGCGCCTTGCCGTACGCGTGACCGGACTCGAAGCCGGCGTCCACCAGCCGCCGCCAGATCTGCGGCAACTGCTCCACCCGCGCCCCGAACAGGTCGATCCGCTGCCCACCGGTGATCTTCGTGTAGAGCTGGAAGTCCCGGGCGACCTCGCCGATCACGATCAGCTTCTCCGGGGTGATCTCGCCGCCCGGTATCCGGGGCACCACCGAGTAGCTGCCATCGCGTTGCAGGTTGGCCAGGAAATGGTCGTTGGTGTCCTGCAACGACGCCTGCTCACCGTCGAGCACGTGCCCGTTGCCCAGCGAGGCGAGGATCGAGGCCACCACCGGCTTGCAGATGTCGCAGCCACGGCCCCGACCGTGCTCGGCGACCAGCCGGGAGAAGGTGCGGATGCCGCGCACCCGGACGATCTCGAACAGCTCCCGCCGGCTGACGTCGAAGTGCTCGCAGAGCGCGCTGGACTGCGCCACCCCCGCCGCGTCCAGGAGCTGCTTCAGCATCGGCACGCATGAACCGCAGCTGGTGCCGGCCCGGGTGCAGGCCTTCACCGCCGCCACGTCCGCGCAACCACCGGCGATGGCGGCGTCCACGTCGCCCCGGGTCACCGCGTTGCAGGAGCAGACCTGCGCGGTGGCCGGCAGCGCCCCGGCGTCCGCGCCGCCGCCGTCGGGGGCGAGCAGCGCCAGCGGCGCGGCCGGCAGCGGGCCGCCCACACTCGCGCGCAGCGTCGGGTACGCGCTGGCGTCGCCGACCAGCACCCCGCCGAGCAGGGTGTGCGCGTCGTCGGAGAGGACCAGCTTCGCGTAGACCCGGGTGGCCGGGTCGGTGAACGTGACGTCCAGGCAGCCCTCGGTGGCGCCGTGGGCGTCACCGAACGAGGCCACGTCCACGCCGAGCAGCTTGAGTTTGGTGGCGGTGTCCGCACCCGGGAAGGTCGCCGCGCCGCCGACCAGCCGGTCGGCCACCACCTCGGCCGTCGCGTAGCCCGGCGCGACCAGACCGTGGCAGGTGCCGTCGACCGCCGCGCACTCGCCGACCGCCCAGATCCGTTCGTCGACGGTGCGGCAGGTCGCGTCGACGAGCACCCCGCCGCGCGGGCCCAGCGGCAGACCGGCGTCGCGGGCCAACTGGTCCCGGGGCCGGATGCCGGCGGCCACCACCACCAGCTCGGCGTCGATGGTGCTGCCGTCGGAGAGTTCCAGGGCCGCGACGCCGCCGTCCGGGCCGGGACGGATCGCTGTGGTCGCCACCCCGAGATGGGTCCGTACGCCCAGGTCGTCGACGTAGCGACGGAGCATCGCGCCGCCGGCCTGGTCCACCTGCACCGGCATCAACCGGGGAGCGAACTCGACCACGTCGGTGCTCAGGCCGAGCAGTCGCAGGGCGTTCGCGGCCTCCAGACCGAGCAGCCCGCCCCCGATCACCGCGCCGACTCGCCGGCCCCGCGCGTACGCCCGGATCGCCGCCAGGTCGTCCAGGGTCCGGTAGACGAAGACGCCGGGCAGTTCGGTGCCGGCCACCGGCGGTACGAACGGGTACGACCCGGTGGCCAGCACCAGCGCGTCGTAGCGGTACTCGCCGACGGCGGTGGTCACCACCTGTCGGTCCCGGTCGACGGCGGTGGCCGGTTCGCCGAGGCGCAGCCGCACCCCGTCGTCGGGTGTGTGCAGGTTGAGTTCGCTCTCGGTCACCCCGTCGAAGTACGCCGAGAGCCGCACCCGGTCGTACGCCGGGCGCCCCTCCTCGGCCAGCACCGTCACCCGCCAGCTGCCCTGGGGGTCGCGGGCGCGCAGCGCGTCCACGAACCGCTGCCCGACCATTCCGTTGCCGATGACGATCAGATCGCCGCCGCTCATCGCGTCACCTCCACCGATTCCGCCTGGCTCAGCCAGTCGACGATGCCGCTCACCGCGTCCCGGCATCCGCCGCATCCGGTGCCGGCCCGGGTCGCGGCCACCACCGCATCGACAGTCCGGGCGCCGGAGCGCCAGCTTCTGACCAGTGCGCCCTTGCTCACCGTGTTGCACTGGCACACCGTGGCCGCGTCCGGCATCAGCGCCGGTGAGGCGGCCGGGGTCGCGCCGACCGCACCGAGTGCCCGGCCCAGCAGCAGCGCCCGCCGGTCGGTCGGCACCGGGTGGCCACGGTCGAAGAGTTGGATCACCGTGCCGACCGCCGGGTTGTCGCCGAGCAGGATCGCGCCGATCAACCGCTCGTCCCGGATCCGCAACCGGGCGTACGTGCCCCGGGCCGGGTCGGCGAAGGTCAGCTCCTCGCCCGGCTCGCCACCGGCCGCGTCACCCATCGAGGCCAGGTCGATCCCGGCGGCCTTCAGCCGGGTCACCACCGGCCGGGGCCGGTAGCGGGCCAGTGGGTCGGTGCCGGTCAGCACGTCCGCGAGCACCTGGGCCTGGGCCCAGGCGGGCGCTACCAGCCCGGTGAGCACGCCGTCGTGCTCGGCGCAGTCGCCGATCGCGGAGATGGACCGGTCGCTGGTGCGGAGCCGGTCGTCCACCACCACGCCGCGCCGCACGGTCAGACCGGCGGCCTGCGCGAGGGCGGTGTCCGGTCGTACGCCGCAGGAGAGCACCAGCAGGTCGGCGTGGAGCGACCGGCCGTCGGCCAGGTCGAGGCGGACACCGTTGGCGTCCGTGGCCACGCCGGTGGCCGACACTCCCAGTTGGACGGTGACACCGAAACCGGCGAGTGTGCCGGCGAGCACCGCACCGGCCGCCGGGTCCAGTTGCCGTTCCATCAGGTGTTCTCTCGGGTGCACCACTGTGGTGGCCAGGCCCCGGGTGGCCAGTCCTCGGGCGGCCTCCAAGCCGAGGAGCCCGCCGCCGAGCACCAGCGCGCTGCGGGCGCCGTCCGCCGCGGCGAGGATCCGCCGGCAGTCGTCCAGGGTCCGGAAGGGGACCACCCGCTCCGGCAGGTTCGCCGGGTCGAGGCCGGGCAGCGACGGGACCACCGCGCGGGCGCCGGTGGCCAGTACCAGGTGGTCGTACCCGATTCGTTCGCCGTCGTCGGTGCGGACCTGCCGGGCGGACCGGTCGATGGCGGTCACCGGTACGCCGCTGCGCAGGTCGACGCCGTGCCCGGCGGCTTCGGTCAGCTCCACGTCCGGCTCGCCGATCCGGCCGGCCAGCAGAGTGGAGAGCAGGATCCGGTTGTACGCGCGGTGCGGCTCGGCCCCGAGCACCGTGACCTTCCGGTCTCCCTCCCGGGCGTGCAGCTCACCGGCGAGGCGCGCGCCCGCCATTCCGTTGCCGACGATGACCACCCGGGCGGTCATGCCTTCTCCACCCGGACGGCGCAGATCTTGAACTCGGGCATCCCGGAGATCGGGTCGACCGCGTCGTTGGTCACCGAGTTGGCGCGTCCCGCCCCGGCGTAGTGGAACGGGGCGAACACGGTGTCGGGTCGGATCCCGGCGCTGAGTCGGGCCGGGGCGCGGAACTCACCTCGGCGCGAGGTGACCCGCACGGGGTCGCCGTCGTCGATGCCCAGCCGGGCGGCCAGGTCGGGGTGCAGTTCGACGAACGCCTCCGGCGCGGCGCGACGCAGCGCGGCCACCCGTCGGGTCTGGGCTCCCGACTGGTACTGCGCGAGCACCCGACCGGTGGTGAAGTGCAGCGGATACGTGGCGCAGACCTGTTCGGCGGCCGGCCGATGGTCGACGGCGTGGAAGCGGGCCCGGCCGTCCGGGGTGGCGAACCGGTCGGCGAAGAGTCGTGGCGTGTCCGGCCCGTCCTCGGTCGGGCAGGGCCAGTAGACGCCGTCGTCGGCGTCGATCCGGTCCCAGCTGATGCCGGCGTAGTCGGCGGCCCCGCCCGCGGAGGCGCGGCGCAGCTCGGCGAAGACGGCAGCCGGGTCGGTGGGAAAACGCCCCGCCGAGACGGCAGCCTCCGGTCGCCCGGCCGTCTCGGCGGGTGCCGGTGCGGTGCCGGCCAATTCGGTGCCGGGCGTCCTGGTGCTTGCCAGTGCCGTGCCGGCCGGTGCGGTGCCGGGCGTCCTGGTGGTTGTCGGCGCCGTGCCGGCCGGTGCGGTGTCGGTCGCTTCGGCGACTGCCAGCCGCGCCGCCAGGCCGGCGATGATGGCCAGGTCGGTCCGGACATCGGGCGGGGGTGGCCGTAGTGCGCGCCGACGCAGCACCCGACCCTCCAGGTTGGTCATGGTGCCGTCCTCCTCGGCCCACTGCGCGGTGGGCAGCACCACGTCCGCCAACGCGGCCGTCTCGGAGAGCAGCAGGTCGGCGACGACCAGCAGGTCCAGGTCGCGCAGCCGGCCCTCGATCCGGGCCGCCCGGGGTGCCGAGACCACCGGGTTGGACCCGAACACCAGCAACGCGCGCGGCCCGCCCGGGGTGCCCAGCGCGTCGAGCAGTTGGTACGCCGGCACCCCCGGGCCGGGCAGTTCGTCGGCCGGTACGCCCCAGACCCCGGCCACGTGTTCCCGGGCCGCCGGGTCGTCGATCTTGCGGTAGCCGGGGAGTTGGTCGGCCTTCTGCCCGTGTTCCCGGCCGCCCTGGCCGTTGCCCTGGCCGGTGAGGCAGCCGTACCCCGAACCGTCGCGGCCGGGCAGACCGAGGGCGAGGGCGAGATTGACGTACGCGGTGACGGTGTCCACCCCCTTGGCGTGCTGCTCGGCGCCGCGCGCGGTCAGGATGATCACCCGACCGCCGGTGCCCAGCGCGCGGGCGGTCGCCTCCAGGTCGGCCACCGGCACCCCGGACAGCTGTTCCGCGCGGGCCGGCCACCAGGCGGCGACGCCGCGGCGGACCGCGTCGAATCCGGTGGTGCGCTCGGCGACGTACGCCCGGTCGACCCACCCCTCGGTGAGCGCGATGTGCAGCAGCGCGTTGGCCACCGCGAGGTCGGTGCCCGGCAGTGGTTGCAGGTGCAGGTCGGCCTGGCGGGCGGTGGCGGTGACCCGGGGGTCGACGACGATCAGTTTCCCGCCGTTGCCGCGCTGCTCGGTGAGCCACCGCACCAGCGGCGGCATGGTCTCCGCCGGGTTCGCCCCGACCAGCAGCAGGGTGTCGGCCCGGCCCAGGTCGGCCAGCGGGAACGGCAGCCCACGATCGATGCCGAAGGCGCGCATCCCGGCGGCTGCCGCCGAGGACATGCAGAACCGTCCGTTGTAGTCGATGTGCCGGGTCCGCAGCCCGATCCGGGCGAACTTCCCCAACGCGTACGCCTTCTCGTTGGTCAGGCCGCCACCGCCGAAGACGGCGACCGCGTCCCGACCGGCGTCGGCCTGGACGGCGCGGATGCCGGCGACCACCCGGTCCAGCGCGGTGTCCCAGCTTGCCGGGCGCAGTGTGTCGGTGGCCGGGTCGCGCACCAGCGGGGTGGTCAGTCGGTCCGGGTGGTCGAGCAGTTCGGCGGCCGTCCAACCCTTCTGGCAGAGCCCGCCCCGATTGGTGGGGAACTGGCGCGGGTGGACGGTCACCCCGGTGTCGCCCGCGCGCAGCGTCATTCCGCACTGCAGTGCGCAGTACGGGCAGTGCGTCGCCACTTCCCGGGGCGTCAGCCCCGGTGGAGTTGCCGACCGTGCACCGTCTGTCATGTCGGGAAAGCGTGCCGTCGGGCGGTTTCCGGTCCGGGTCCCTTCTGTTTCGGTCCTGTCAAGTGGGGCTCACACCGCACATGGGCAGCGGGCGCGTTGGAGGGTGCGAGTCGGAGTCGGTGGAGCTGAACCGCTGACGTGTGGGGCTGAACCGCTGACGACAGCGGCGGTTGACTCGTTCGCGACATCAGCTCCAAAGCGGCAGCGCACCTCATCGCGCGGGGACCGTCAGCGCAAGTCGGCCTCGGTTCGGCTTTCGGTTCGGGCGTCGGTTCGATTTCCGGCGCGCGCTTCCGATCGGGCGGCTTGTCCGGCACGTGCTCACCCGGGTCGTCCTTTCGGTGTGCTCAGGGTCAGCGTCGTTCATCGCGTACCGCCTATAATGTGGGAAATCTGTCTCATACTTTGGGAGGCTGCGATGGGCGTGACGGACGTCTTCGACGCGGTGGCCGGCACCTACGACGAGGCGCGCAGGCGGCTGGTGCCCTGCTTCGACGCCTTCTACGGCACCGCCGTCCAGGTGGCCGCGCCGCCGCTGCGCGCCGCGCTCGCCGCCGGGCGTACCCCGGAGGTGTTGGATCTGGGCGCGGGCACCGGCCTGCTCTCGCTGCTGCTGGCCACGGCGGTGCCCGGAGTCCGGCTGACAGTGGTGGACGGAGCCCCGGCGATGCTCGCCCGCGCCACCGACCAGTTGGCCGCGCGGTCCGTGCCGCACCGCGCGGTCCGGGCGGACCTGGCCGACGAACTGCCGCCCGGCCGGTACGACGCGGTGGTCAGCGCCCTGGCGATCCATCACCTGGACGACGGCGGCAAGCGCGCGCTCTACCGGCGGGCCGCCGCCGCGCTGGCGCCGGGCGGGGTGTTCGTCAACGCCGAGCAGGTCGCCGGCCCGACCCCGGAACTGGACCGGCGCTACGACGAGGTGTGGTTGGAGCGGATCACGGAGCTGGGTGCGTCCCCCGACGAGATCGCGGGGTCCCGGGAGCGGATGCGCCACGACCGCCCGGCGACCGTGGCCGACCAGTGCCGGTGGCTGGCCGAGGCGGGCCTGGTCGACGTCGACTGCTACTTCAAGGAGTGGCGTTTCGCGGTGTTCGGTGGTCGGGTCGGGTGAGCCTCGGCGGAATGTGCCTTTCGTCGCCCGGGAGCGAGCCGGTGAGCGCCGGGATGACTGTCGGTCACACCGCTGGGTAATCTGCTCGGCATGACTGCCAAGGTGACTCTCTCGTTCACGGACGAGACGATCGAGGAGGCGCGGCGGTTCGCCAAGCGCGAAGGGCTGTCGCTCTCCGCGTGGATGGACCAGGCCGCCCGGGAGAAGGCGCTGCGCGAGGTCTTCACCGCGCACGCCGCCGCCGTGGGCCGCGCCAGCCTGGATCTGGAGTCCGCCGCCCTCGCCGACGCCCGCGAGGTGGGCATGGTCAACGACCTGTTCTCCGACGGACGGCCGCGTGCTGCGTAGGGGTGAGATCTGGCGCATCGAGGGCGCCCGGGAACGCCTCGGCCTGGTGATCAGCTCGGACGTCTACAACTCCACAGACGTACCCATCGTGATCGTCGTCGAGGTGGTCGAGGAGTCGCTGCTGCGGGACTCACCGCTCGCCGTGCCGATGGGCCGGTACGTGGTGATGCCCGACCGGATCTCCTCACCGATGAAGAAGTGGTTCACCGGGTGCGTGGACGTCGCCGACGCCGACACCATGCTCCGGGTCGGCCGCGCGCTGCGCATTCTCCAACAGCTCTGAGCACGTGGCCCGGGTGGCGTGCTCACCACCGCGTGCTCACCACCGCCGCCGGCCCGTGGTGCGATCCCCGTTTCCGGCCCGACCCGCGACGGGCACTGCCAGGTAACCCGGCGTTCCTAGCGTTTCCCCTCGTCACATCGACGAGGAGGAGCCGCCGTGAGCACGCTCACCAGCACCGCAGTCACCGCCGAGCCGCCTGCCGTCACCGGTCGCCGGCAACCGCTGCACGACTGGCGCCCCGAGGACCCGGACTTCTGGCAGACCACCGGCGCGCCGATCGCCCGACGCAACCTCTGGGTCTCGATCTTCGCGGAGCACGTCGGCTTCTCGGTGTGGAGCCTCTGGTCGGTCACCGTGCTCTTCCTCGGCCCCGCGTACGGCATCGATCCGGCCGGCAAGTTCCTGCTCACCGCCGTGCCGGCCGCACTGGGCGCGGTGCTGCGGCTGCCGTACACGCTGGCGGTGGCCCGCTTCGGCGGACGACGCTGGACGATCATCAGCGCACTGCTGTTGCTGGTGCCCGCGGTGCCGATGACGGTACTGCTGGAACCCGGGGTGTCCTACTCCACGCTGATGGTGCTCGCCTGCCTCACCGGGGTCGGCGGCGGCAACTTCGCCTCCTCGATGGCGAACATCAACCTGTTCTACCCGCAGCGACTCAAGGGGCGGGCGCTCGGGCTCAACGCCGGCGGGGGCAACCTGGGCGTACCCGCCGTGCAACTGGTCGGCCTGGCGGTCCTCGCCACTGCGGGCGCCGCGTACCCCCGGTTGGTGCCGGCCGTCTACCTGCCGCTGATCGTGCTGGCCGCGCTGGCGGCGGCCCGCTGGTTGGACACCGTGCCCGGGGCGCGCAACGAGCCGGGGGCGTTGCGTGAGGCGGCCCGCGACCCGCACACCTGGGTGATGTCGCTGCTCTACATCGGCACCTTCGGCTCGTTCATCGGCTTCGGTTTCGCCTTCGGTCAGGTGCTTCAGCTCCAGTTCGCCGAGCGGTTCCCCACCCCTGTCGACGCCGCCTGGCTGACCTTCCTGGGCCCGCTGATCGGCTCGCTGATCCGGCCGCTGGGCGGGCACCTCGCCGACCGGTTGGGCGGTGCCCGGGTGACCTTCTGGAACTTCGTCGCGATGGCGGCCGGCGCGAGCACCGTGCTGTACGCCGCCCGGGAGCGCTCGTTCGGGCTCTACCTGGCGGGGTTCCTCGCCCTCTTCGTCTTCTCCGGCATCGGCAACGGCTCCACCTACAAGATGATCCCGGCGATCTTCCGGGCCCGGGCGGCGGATTCGATGGCCAGCGGCCAGCGCGATCCGGAGGCGGCCGCGCGGTGGGCCCGAAGGATGACCGGCGCGTTGATCGGCATCGCGGGTGCGATCGGGGCCTCCGGTGGCGTGCTGGTCAACATCGCGTTCCGCCAGTCGTTCCTCAGCTCGGGCAACGCCGACGCCGCCTACCTGGCCTTCATCGGCTGGTACGCGTTGTGCTTCGCGGCCACCTGGGTCGTCTACCGTCGGCCGAGGGCCGGCCGTCTCGCCAACGTGTGAGCTGAGCCACCCTCGGCGCGTCATCGTGCGGGACCGTACCCCCGTTTTGACCTGCGGACGGGGCGCCGGGTATCGTTGCCTGCTGTTGTACGACATCCAGAGGCGTGCCCCATCAGGTACGCTTGGTCGTTCGTGCGCGCTGGTCCGGCCTGCTAACTCTGGTCACCTCGGCGCGCGACCCCAGACCGACGACGAGACAAGGTAGACCTGTGCGTACGTACAGCCCGAAGCCGGGTGAGATCGAGCGTCAGTGGCACGTCATCGACGCCTCTGATGTCGTGCTGGGCCGCCTGGCCACCCACGCCGCCACGTTGCTGCGTGGTAAGCACAAGCCGACTTTCGCGCCGCACGTCGACACGGGCGACTTTGTCGTCATCGTGAACGCGGGCAAGGTTGCGTTGACCGGCAACAAGCGCCAGACCAAGGTCGCTTACCGCCACTCCGGTTACCCGGGTGGTCTGAAGCAGGTCGGCTACGACGAGCTGCTGACCAAGCGTCCCGAGCGGGCCATCGAGCTGGCTGTGAAGGGGATGCTCCCGCACAACAAGCTCGGCCGTCAGCTGATCAAGAAGCTGAAGGTCTACGCCGGTGCCGAGCACCCGCACCTCGCGCAGCAGCCGGTGCCGTTCGAGATCAAGCAGATCGCGCAGTGAGCGCGGGCGAAGGAAGCAGCATGACCGACATCATCGAGACCGAGGTCGCCCCGGAAGCCCCCGAGGCCACCGAGGCGCCGGCGCCCGTCGCCCGCGCGCCTCGTGGTGACCGGCCGATCCAGACCGTGGGCCGCCGCAAGGAGGCCATCGTCCGGGTCCGCATCGTCCCGGGCACCGGCAAGATCACCTGCAACGGTCGCGACCTTGAGGCGTACTTCCCGAGCAAGGTGCACCAGCAGCTCATCAAGGACCCGCTGGTCACCGCCGAGAAGCCCGAGCAGTTCGACGTCATCGCGAACCTGCGTGGCGGCGGCACCACCGGCCAGGCCGGTGCGCTGCGGCTGGCCATCGCCCGCGCGCTGATCGTCAACGAGCCGGACGACCGCCCGGCCCTGAAGAAGGCCGGCTTCCTCACCCGTGACGCCCGGGTCAAGGAGAGCAAGAAGTACGGCCTCAAGAAGGCCCGTAAGGCTCCCCAGTACTCGAAGCGCTGATCTTTCCCAGCGCGTTGTACTTCTGACGGACGGCCGGTCCGCCTCCCCCTCGTCGAGGGAGGCGGGTCGGCCGTTCCGCTTTCTCCTCACAGGCAGTGCTCATTCGGAGGTTGGCGGGTATGGGTCGGTTGTTCGGCACGGACGGCGTACGCGGGCGGGCGAACGCGGATCTCACCCCGGAGTTGGCACTGGCGGTGGCGGTGGCCGCCGCGCACACACTCGCCGAGACGGACCGCAGCCACCCGCCGCTCGCCGTCGTCGGCCGGGACACCCGCGCCAGCGGCGAGATGCTGGAGGCCGCCGTGGTGGCCGGGCTGACCAGCGCCGGCGCCAACGTCGTCCGGGTCGGTGTGCTGCCCACCCCCGCGGTGGCGTTCCTCACCGCCGAGGCCAAGGCCGACCTGGGTGTGATGCTCTCCGCGTCACACAACCCGATGCCGGACAACGGCATCAAGCTCTTCGCCGCCGGTGGGCACAAGTTGCCCGACGAGATCGAGATGCGGATCGAGGCGGCCGTCGAGACGAACGCCACCACCGCCTGGGACCGGCCGATCGGCGCCGGCGTCGGCCGCGTGCACGACCTGCTCGACGGTGCCGACCACTACGTCCAGCACCTGGTGGGCACCGTTGGGCACCGGCTCGACGGGATCAAGGTCGTGGTCGACTGCGCCAACGGCGCCGCGGCCGAGGTCGCCCCGGTCGCCTACCGGGAGGCCGGCGCCGAGGTCATCGCCATCTACGCGGAGCCCGACGGCCTGAACATCAACGACGACTGTGGCTCCAACCACATCGACGCGCTGCGTGCCGCAGTGGTCGAGCACGGCGCCCACCTGGGCATCGCCCACGACGGCGACGCCGATCGCTGCCTGGCGGTCACCGCCGACGGTGACGAGGTGGACGGCGACCAGGTCATGGCGATCCTCGCGCTGGCCATGCGGGACGCCGGCACGCTCACCCAGGACACCCTGGTGGCCACCGTGATGAGCAACCTCGGGCTGCGCCTGGCGATGTCCGCGCAGGGCATCCGCCTGATCGAGACCAAGGTCGGCGACCGGTACGTGCTGGAGGAGCTGCGCGCCTCCGGGCTGGCGCTCGGCGGTGAGCAGAGCGGCCACATCGTCATGCCCGCGCACGCCACCACCGGCGACGGGGTGCTCACCGGCCTGCACCTGATGGCCCGGATGGCGGCCACCGGCCAGTCCCTCGCCGAGCTGGCCTCGGTGGTCACCAAGCTGCCCCAGGTGCTGATCAACGTCCCGGTTGGCGACCGGACCATCGGCGCGGCCGCGCCAGCCGTCCGCGCCGAGGTCGAGCGGGCCGAGGCGGAGCTGGGGGAGACCGGTCGGGTGCTGCTGCGCCCGTCGGGCACCGAGCCGCTGGTCCGGGTGATGGTCGAGGCGGCCACCGAGGCGACCGCCCGGTCGGTCGCCGAGCGGATCGCCGAACTGGTCCGCACCGCGAGCCCGGTCGCCTGAGGCCACCTCCGGGCGGCCTCACAACCGCAGTTGGGTCGCCCGCCCGTACGTGTCGGCCGGGTCCTCGCCGTCGGTGAGGTCGAGGTCCTCGGTGACGCGTCCGTCGGCCAGCCGGACCAGCCGGTCACAGCGGGCCGCGATGGCCTGTTCGTGGGTGGCCAGCAGGATCGTCATGCCGTGCCGGTCGCGGAGGTCGAGCAGCAGGTCGAGGATCTGCCCACCGGTGGTGGAGTCGAGGTTGCCGGTGGGCTCGTCGGCCAGCAGCAGGCCCGGCGCGCCCATCAGGGCCCGGGCGATGGCGACCCGCTGCTGCTGGCCACCGGAGAGCTGCGCGGGCAGGGCGCGCTCCCGCCCGGCCAGGCCCACCGCGTCGAGCAGTTCGCGGGCCCGCGTCGCGTGATCGGTCCGGCCCCGGCGGGGGAGGACCGGCGCGATCACGTTGTCCAGCACGGTGAGCGCGGGCAGCAGGTGATAGCGCTGGAACACGAACCCGACCCGTTGCCGGTAGCGGGCCAGCGCGGCACGACGCAGCGAGGTGACCTCCACGTCGTCGACGGTGACGGTGCCGCTGTCGGCCTGCTCGATGGCGCCGATCAGGTGCAGCAGTGTGGACTTGCCCGAGCCGCTGGGACCGGTCAGCGCCACCACCGACCCGGCCGTGATCTCCAACGAGACGTCGTCGACAGCTGTCAACTTTTCCGTGCCGGTACGGAACTGCCGGTTCAGCCCGACAGTCCGGACCGTGCTGCCGGTGGTTGCCTCCATCGTCACTCCTCCGCGAGTAGCCGTGCGGTCGGGAGCCGGCGCAGCAACGCGGCCGGCACGAGCGCCGCCAGACAGGTGAGCAGCACCCCGCCGAGGGCCACCGCGGCCGCGACCATGATCAGGGCGGCCGGCAGCGCGCCGACCAGCCAGGCGGCCCCGGCGAGCCCGAGCCCCGCGCCGGCCACCGCCCCGAGCGCGCCGATGAGGAACCCTTCGTAACCCACCAGGCGGCTCAGCGCGGTGTCCGTCCAGCCGACAGCACGCAGCGTGGACAACTCGGCGGCGCGGTCCCGGACGTTCAGGTACAGCACATCGGCGACGGCACCCGCGCCCAGCAGGACGGTGACGACCGCGGCCAGGGTGTCCGCACCCCGTACGTTCAGCGAAACGGTGTCGCCGAGCAGATTGCCGACGATCGCGCCACGGAAGGCGTAGGCGGCGGCGCTGACCACTGTCAACGCGGTCAGCCCGATGGCCAGCGCTCCGGCCCCGAGCAGCGTGCGCCCGGGGGTGCGGACCAGGTTGACCACTGCCATCCCGAACAGGTTGCGCGGCCGCCGCACCCACCGGGCCGGGGCGACCATGGGCCGCAGCGCGGCGGCCGGGTGCGCGCCCGCAGCCCGCAGCGCCGGGGCCACGCCCGCCACCAGCGCCAGCAGCAGAGCCACCGGTACGGCGAGCGCTGCCTGATGCCAGCCGATCTCGATGTTCAGCGCGGCGGCCAACGGGAACGCCAGCCCGAGGGCCAGCAGACCGGCGGCGAGCCCCAGCGCGGCCACCTCGCCGAGGATCAGCGCCGCGATCCGCCGGGCTGACCAGCCCAGGCAGGCGAGCACCGCCAGTTCGGGGCGGCGGTCCCGGACGGCGGCGGAGACCGCGTTGCCGAGGAACAGCGCGCAGACCACCAACACCAGCCCGAACAGAAAAAGGCTCTTACGGTCGACCGCCTTGATGATGACCGAGGCGATCCCGAGTGCGGACCACGGCTCGGTCAGCCGCAGGTCGGGCCGGCCTAACGGGCCCGCCGGTAGTTCGACGGTCTGCGGGGCGGGAGACGAGCCGATGGTGAGATCGACGTCCAGCCCGGTCGTGTCGGCGATCCGCTCGGCGATGAGCCGGACCCGCTCGGCGGACCGTTCGGTGTAGCCGGAGACGTCGGCGACCCGGATCCGGATCGCGCTGATCGGCGCCGTCCGGCTGGGGCTGGGGCTGCCCTCCATCAGCTTCGGCACCGCCGCCAGGCTGGTGAGCAGCAGGGGCGGTGCGGACACGTAGCCGGCCGGGTTGCCGCTCGGTTCCAGCGGCCGGCCGCCCAGCGCCTGACGGCTGCGCTCGTCCGCGCCGTCGAGGCGTGGCGGCTCGTACGTCTCCAGCGGGAGCCGGGACAGGTCGCTGAACCCGCTCAGCTTCTCCGGATCGAAGATGCCGACGGTCCGCCAGTCCCGCACCTGGACGATCGGCCCTGGCGGTTGCATGGGGACCGCGGTCAGCGGGCGGAAGCCGTTGTCGTCGGCCGACCACGGACGCCCGTCGAAGTTGTAGATGTTGTCGGTGCCGAAGGCCTCGGCATCGAACGGCGGTCGGGTGCCAGCACGGAGAGTGCCGTCGGGGAGTCGGTCGTACTCCGGGGCACCCGCTTGAATGATCGTCTGCAACTCACCCCGGCAGCAGCCGGTCGGGGAGATCCCCGTGGCCAGCAGGTCGCGGTACCCGTCGGCGATCGCGTACTCCTCGGTCCCGACCTTGACCCCGGTGGCGCCGGACAGCGCCTGCTCCAGGTCGGGGATGCTCAACCCGGCGGGGCGCGCCTGCGGCAGCCGGGTGAGGGCGGACCGCACTGTGACATCGAGGTAGGGGCGGCTGGTGCTCAACACCGGGATGAACCGTTCGGGTATATGCATGGGGAGGTGGGTGTCGGTGGCCGTGTCGTCGGGTCGAAGAGCGCGGCCCTCGATCACCGCGTCGTCGAGGCCGACGAGCCGCTGCTCCGCCTCGGGGTCGACGGCGGCCAGCAGGAACGGCACCGTCACCCGGTAGGTGGCCACCAGTTGGTCGGTGGCGACGCGCTGGGCGCGGCCGGACTGCCAACTGTTCTCTTCGAAGCGTCCATCGGGCAACAGTCGAACGGTGTCGACGCTCCAGTTCTCTCGCTCGGAGGTCCATCCGTCGCTCGCCGACCTTGCGATCAGGTGCGGGTCGCAGATCGGCTGGCTCCGCCCGTCCGGGAGCACCTCCAGTGGGACATCGCCGCACTGCTGGTCGTACGGGTACATCCGGCCGTCCGAGTACGGGATCGAGGAGGAGTTCGCGTCGCCGCCCTCGGGGTAGAGCAGCGGTCGCTTGGTCACGTACACGTAGCGTGGACGGCTCGGGGCCGTGGTGAGCCCGCGTTCCGCGGTGAAGGTGGGGTCGAGCCGGATGACCTGCTGATCCAGGGAACGATCGACCGCGTCGGTCAGGTCGAACCGGACCGTCACGGACGAGGTCGAGTAACCCAGCATGGCGATCGGCGCGGCCACGTCGACGCCGGCGACCTGTTTCACCTGCTCGTACTGCGCGGGGGTGATGCCGCCGAAGAGGCCGGAGAGGTAGTTCGGACGGACCAGTCCCCGTTCGACCTCCAGCGGCGTGCGGGCTCCCTGGGGACGGACGAGGATGTCGTAGGCGGCCCGGGTGTCGCGCTCGACAGCGCCGGTGACCTCGAGGCGGGAGGTGGTGGTGGCGCCGGTCAGGACGACGAAGCCGGTGGTCGCCACCAGCACGCCTGCCAGCAGCGCCACCGACCGACCAGCACGGCCGCGTAGCTGCGCCCAGATGAACCCGAGCATGTCGCGCCTCCCCGTGTGCTCCCCACACTCTGCGCGTTACATTGTCACAATGCAAGACCTGGCCCAGTGTGTCAGTGGGATCGGAGGAGACGGTGGCGATCCAGCACGCGGTCCTCGCGCTACTCGCGCGCGGCCCGAGCTACGGCTACGAGTTGAAGAGCGCCTTCGAGGCCGCCGCCGGCCCACAGTGGGGGCCGCTCAACATCGGCCACCTGTACCAGATCCTCGACCGGCTCTCCCGGGACAGCCTGGTGATCGCCGAGCGGCAGGCCCAGCAGGTCAAACCCGACCGGGTGGTCTACCAGATCACTCCCGCCGGGCGGGCCGAACTCGGCCGCTGGCTCGACGAGCCGAGCCCGCGCAGCGGCGGCTTCCGGGACGACTTCTTCCTCAAGGTCACCGCCGCGGCCCGATCGGGCTCCGCGCAGACCGTCCGCACCGTGCTCAGCAACCAACGCGGGCACCTGCTTCGCGAGTTGCGCAATCTCGACGGGCTGCGTCGCAAGGCCGCTGACCCGGTGGTCGGGCTGCTGCTCGCCGCGGCGTGCCGGCACGTCGAGGCCGACCTCGCCTTCGTCAACGACGCCGAGGCGGTGCTGTTGGCCGACGGCGGCGCGTTGCTCGCCACCCTGGCCGTCGCACCACCGGAGATCGCGGCGTCCGTCGCCGACGCGTCGTCGCCCCCACCGGCGGACGGCGCCGGACCGGCCCGCGCGACCGGCTGACCCGACCTCAGCGGTGCTCGGCCAGCCCGCGCAGCCGGGTGACCGCGTCGGCCAGCACGTCAGGGCGCTTGCAGAAGGCGAACCGGACCAGCCGCCGACCCGCGTCGATGTCGTCATAGAAGACCTGGGTGGGCACCGCCACCACACCGCAGCGCTGCGGCAACGACCGGCAGAACTCCGCCCCGTCCCGACCGCCCAGGGCGGTGATGTCGGCGGTGACGAAGTACGTCCCCTCCGAGCCGAGCACCTCGAACCCGGCGTCGGTGAGACCGCCGACGAGCTGGTCACGCCGTTGCTGGAGGCTGTCCCGGAAGCCGGTGTAGTAGTCGTCCGGCAGGGCCAGCGCCACCGCCACCGCCGGTTGCAGCGGTGCGGCGTTGACGTAGGTGAGGAACTGCTTCACCCGCAGCACCGCCGAGACCAGCGCCGCCGGGCCGCTCGCCCAGCCGATCTTCCACCCGGTGCAGGAGAACGTCTTGCCCGCCGACGAGATGCGCAGCGTCCGCTCCCACATTCCGGGGAGGCTGGCCAGCGGCACGTGCGCGCTCGCCGCGTCGGTGAACACCAGGTGCTCGTACACCTCGTCGGTGACCGCGTACGCGTCGAACTCCTGGCACAACTCGGCGACCTGCGCCAACTCGGCCGGGGTGAAGACCTTGCCGGTCGGATTGTGCGGTGAGTTCAGCAGCACCAGCCGGGTGCGCGGGCCGAACGCCGCGCGCAGCGCCGCCGGGTCGAAGGCGTACCGGCCGTCGGCCGTGGGACGCAGCGTCACCGGCCGGCGGACCGCGCCGGCCAGCGCGATCGAGGCGGCGTACGAGTCGTAGTACGGCTCGAAGCAGACCACCTCGTCGCCCGGCTCGCAGAGGGCGAGGATGCTCGCCGCGACCGCCTCGGTAGCACCCGCCGTGATCACGATCTCGCCGTCCGGGTCGTACGCCAGGTCGTAGAACCGCCGCTGGTGGGCCGCGACGGCCGCGCGCAGGGCGGGGATCCCCGGGCCGGGCGGGTACTGGTTCTGCCCGCCGCGCAGCGCCTCGGCGGCGGCGGCCAGCATCTCCGGCGGGCCGTCGGTGTCCGGAAACCCCTGCCCGAGGTTGACCGCGCCGGTGCGTACGGCGAGGGCGGACATCTCGGCGAAGATCGTCGTGCCGAACGGCCGCATCCGGGCCACCAGCGGGTCGACATCGGTGCTCGTCGTCACGCCGCCAGCCTACGGGGCCTGCCCTGTCAGCTCGACCTCGGAGATTCGGCCGAAGCAGCTGGCGGGTCGCTGCTTGCGGTCTCGCTGTACGGGTAGGTGGGGGCGTCGGGCGCATCGCGGCACCTCAGGTCGGGTTTCCGCGTCGGTCGTCGTTGCCGCCTCGGCGGTTTGCTCAAACTTGATGTTCGTTTACCCGACTTTCGAGCACCCATCATGAGTGAAACTGGGTTAGGCTGCGGGCCATGTGTGGAATCGTGGGATACGCGGGCGCGCGCCCCGCACTCGGCATCGTCCTCGACGGGCTGCGGCGACTGGAGTATCGCGGCTACGACTCGGCGGGCGTGGCGATCGTCTGCGAAGACCGGCTGCTGACCGAGAAGAAGGCCGGCAAGCTGGCCAACCTGGAGAAGGTGCTCTCCGAGCGGGCCGCCGACGACCCGACCTCCTGCGCGGCCAGCCCGATCGGCATCGGTGACGGCACCACCGGCATCGGGCACACCCGGTGGGCCACCCACGGCGGCCCGACCGACCGCAACGCCCACCCACACGTCGCCCCGGACGGGCGGGTCGCGGTGATCCACAACGGCATCATCGAGAACTTCGCCAAGCTCCGCGCCGAGCTGGAGGCCGACGGCGTCCAGTTCACCAGCGACACCGACACCGAGTGCGCAGCGCACCTGCTCGCCGCCGCGCTGGCCGACCTGCGCGCCGCCGGCCAGCCGGACAGCCCGCAGCTGCTCGCCGCCGGCATGCGCGTGGTCTGCCAGCGACTGGAGGGCGCGTTCACCCTGCTCGCCGTCGACGCCGCCGTGCCCGGTGCGGTGGTCGGCGCCCGACGCAACTCGCCGCTGGTGGTTGGCCGCGGCGACGGGGAGAACTACCTGGCCAGCGACGTGGCCGCGTTCATCGAGCACACCCGGGAAGCGGTCGAGCTGGGCCAGGACCAGATCGTACTGATCACCGGTGACAGCATCGAGATCACCGACTTCGAGGGCCAGCCCGCCGCCGGCAAGGACTTTCACATCGACTGGGACTCCTCGGCCGCGGAGAAGGGCGGCTACGACTGGTTCATGCTCAAGGAGATCGAGGAGCAGCCGCAGGCCATCGCCGACACGCTGCTGGGCCGGCTCACCGAGACCGGTGAGATCGGCCTCGACGAGGTCCGCCTCAGCGACCAGGATCTGCGCGACGTCGACAAGATCTTCATCGTGGCCTGCGGCACGGCGTACCACGCCGGCATGGTCGCCAAGTACGCCATCGAGCACTGGACCCGGATCCCCTGTGAGGTGGAGCTGGCCAGCGAGTTCCGCTACCGCGACCCGGTCCTCGACCGGTCCACGCTGATCGTGGTGATCTCGCAGTCCGGCGAGACGATGGACACCCTGATGGCGCTGCGCCACGCCAAGGAGCAGAAGGCCCGGGTGCTGGCGATCTGCAACACCAACGGCTCGACCATCCCCCGCGAGTCCGACGCCGTGCTCTACACCCACGGTGGGCCGGAGATCGCCGTCGCCTCCACCAAGGCGTTCCTCACCCAGGTCGTCGCCTGCTACCTGATCGGCCTGCACCTGGCCCAGGTGCGCGGGATCAAGTTCGCCGACGAGGTGGGCGCGGTGGTCGCGCAGCTGCAGGAGATTCCCGGCAAGCTGCGGGAGCTGCTCGGCCGGATCGAACCCGTCCGCGAGCTGGCCCGGGACCTGAAGTCCGAGCCGACAGTGCTGTTCATCGGCCGGCACGTCGGCTACCCGGTGGCCCTGGAGGGTGCGCTGAAGCTCAAGGAGCTGGCGTACATGCACGCCGAGGGCTTCGCCGCCGGTGAGCTGAAGCACGGCCCGATCGCCCTGATCGACAAGGGCACCCCGGTGATCTGCGTGGTGCCCTCGCCGGTCGGCCGGGGCATGCTGCACGACAAGGTCGTCTCCAACATCCAGGAGGTCCGGGCTCGTGGCGCGCGGACCATCGTCATCGCGGAGGAAGGTGACGAGGCCGTCGTCCGGTACGCCGACCACCTGATCTACGTGCCGCGTACGCCCACCCTGCTGGCCCCGCTCGTCACCACCGTGCCGTTGCAGGTGCTCGCCGCCGAGATCGCCGCCGCCCGGGGGCACGACGTGGACCAGCCCCGCAACCTGGCCAAGTCGGTCACCGTCGAGTAGGCCTCAGCGGCCCAGCACGACCCGGGCCATCCCGTCCAGCGCGGGATTGCCCGGGTCCCAGTAACCGGTGTGACCGCCTCGCCCACTGCCGAAGACCCGGCCGCCGAACCCGGGATCCGACGGGTCGTGCCCGAACCACAGCTCGTGCCCGCTCTGCCCCAGCCAGCCCACCACGGCGGCCAGCGGCACCGTACGCAGCAGGGCCCTGCGGCCCAGCTCCTCCGGTGGTCGGGCCGCCCGGATCACGTCGTCGGGGGCGGTGCTCGCCCAGACCTCCCCGGCTGGCACGCCCAGCTCGCCGGCGTGCGACGCGCCGACACCGGGCGAGCCGACGAAGACCAGCGCGTCGGCGTCGAGCCCGTGCTCCCGGGCGGCCACACCCACCACCACCGACCCGTAGCTGTGCCCGAGCACCGTCTGCCGGGCCGGTGGCCCGTCGTGGCTGGCGCGCAGCCCCTCCTGGAAACGGTGCAACGCCCCGCCGGCGTCCCGGGCCTGACCCGTCGAGGCGGCCTCGTTCAGCAGGTCCGGGGCGTCGTAGTCCAACCAGAGCACCGCCGCGCTGCGCTCGCCCGGGGCGAGCGCGGCGCACCGCTCCAGCACCCGGGCCGCTCGCCCCAGCTCGCCGGCTGCGTCGTCCAGCCCGGCGGTCATCCCCGGCACGTGGGTCAACACCCGGTCGGCGTGGTCCGGGTCGCCGAGCGCCACCACCACCCGGCCCTCACCGCCCGGATCCAACCCGAGCAGGTACGCCCGTGGTGCCCCGCCGGAGGTCAACCGGTCGACCAGCGCGTCCAGGCCGGCCAGCCGCCCGGCCACCGCGTGCAGCCGCAACGACGCGAGCGGCCCCGGCGGCACCCGGGACAGCAGCCGTCGACGCTCGGCCAGCAACTCCGCTCGCCACCCGTCGAGCTGTAACCGGTTCGCCTGGTCGCGGGCGGCCACCGGCACCCCGTCCAACCGGCCGACCAGCGCCGGTTCGCGCCCGATCAGCCACCGTCGCTGGGCCGGGGTCAACCCGGACCACCAGGCGCTGACCAGCGCGGGCGCGGCACCGGGGGCCGGCCGGCCGGGAGGTGGCGGGGACGCCCAGCCGGTGCCGGCGGCCCGGGCCAGCTCGGCCAACCGAGCGGCGGCGACCCGGTCGGCAGTGGCCGCCCCGTCGAGCGCGCGGCGCAGGGCCGCGGCGACTCCGGCCGCTGCCACCCCGGCCCGCTCGGTGGGCTGGGCGCGGGCCGGATCGACCCGCACCCCACCCGAGCGGTCCACCAGCAGGCCGGCCGCGTCGGCCTGGGCGACCGCCTCGTTGAGCCGTGCCTTAGCCGCCGTCAGCCGACCGGCCAGCTCGGCCAGCACCTGGTCGGCCTCGATCAGCGCGGGTGCGATCGAGGCCAGCTCGGCACGCAGCACGGCGAGCCGATGGTCCGCCGCCGTTGCCGCCGCACCCGACCAACCGTCCCGCAACCGCCCGCCGGACGCGCGCAGCCCACCGACGTGCCGATCGAGCGGCCCGGTCAACCCCGCCCACGCTGCCCCGGCGGCCCACCACTCCCGCGGGTCGACAGCCCACAGTTGCCGGTAGCCGACGCCGCTCACCGGGGCACCGCGGCGAACCGGTCGGCGGCCCGCTCGTCCACCGTCTCGTACGCCTCGGCCGCCGCGCGGACCCCGCCGGAGGCCGCCGCGACCTGGGCGCCCAGCCGGCAGAACCAGGCGTGCCCGGCCGCCTCCAACGCGGCCAGCGCCGCGCCAGCTCGCCACTCGGGGGCCGCAACCACCAGCCCGGGCAACCCGGCGAGGCCCGCCGCCAACCGGTGCGCCTCGTCGTCGAGCAGGACGGCGACCGCCCGCAACTCCTCCGGCCGGACCGTGAACGGCTCGTCGGTCATGACCACACCCCCGTGGACGATCGGCATCGACGCGCTGACGTTAGGCGCGCACCACAGTTCGCGTGGTGCCCTGTGGACAGCCGGCGTCGAGGCGTACCCCGGGGTGTCCACAGGCGTTGCCCAGCGCGAGCCCGACGGCTAATCTGCGGCCTCGACCGCCGGTAGGGTGGTGTGGTGATCGTCGCTGTCGGCATCGACGTCGTGCTGGTCGAGCGGTTCGCCCGAGCCCTGGCCCGGACGCCGCAGCTGGCCGACCGGGTCTTCACCGAGGCCGAGCGGCACACCCGCTCCGGCAGCACGCGCTCGCCCGAGTCGCTCGCCGCCCGGTTCGCGGCCAAGGAGGCCGTGGCCAAGGCGCTCGGCGCTCCGGCCGGGCTGAGCTGGCACGACTGCGAAGTCGTGGCCGACCCGGACGGTCGCCCCTGGTTGGCCGTCTCCGGCACGGTCGCCGAGGCGGCCGACGCGCGGGGGATCAACCACTGGCATCTCTCGTTGTCGCACGACGGCGGGATCGCGTCGGCGATGGTGGTCGCGGAACGATGACGTCGGCCGGGAGGGCCGACCGGGCCCGCCCGCGAACGGAATGGGACACGGTGGCATGAGAGCGGTGTGGCGGGTGGCCGACGTACGGGCGGCCGAGGCGGGGCTGATGGGCACCCTGCCGGAGGGGACGCTGATGCAGCGGGCCGCCGCCGGCCTGGCCCGCCGGGCGGCGCTCGTGCTCACCGAGCGGGGCGGGGTCTACGGCGGCCGGGTGCTGCTGCTGGTCGGCTCCGGTGACAACGGTGGCGACGCGCTGTACGCGGGGGAGCGGTTGGCCCGCCGGGGTGTGCAGGTGTCCGCGATGCTGGTCACACCCGGGCGGGCGCACGCCGCCGGCCTGGCCGCGCTGCGCGCCGCTGGCGGACGGGTGGTGCCGGGTCCGGCCGGCCCGGTCGACCTGGTCCTCGACGGCATCGTCGGCATCGGTGGCACCGGTGGGCTACGGGCGAACGCGGACGAGATCGTCCAGCGCCTCGACGAACTGCGCGGACGAGACGGGGAGCGGGCCACGGTGCTGGCGGTCGACGTGCCCAGCGGCGTCGCTGTCGACACCGGTCACGTACCGCTGTCCGCGTCCGGCCGGCCCACAGCGGTGCGCGCCGACGTGACGGTGGCCTTCGGCGCGCTGAAACCCGCCCTGGTGGTCGGGCCGGCCGCCGCCCTGGCCGGGCAGGTCGAGCTGGTCGACATCGGGCTGCGGCCGTGGCTGCGCGGCACCCCGGCGCTGCGGGTCACCGAGTGGTCCGACCTGGTCGACTGGTGGCCCGAGCTGGGCCCCGCGTCGGAGAAGTACACCCGGGGCGTGGTGGGCGTCGCGACCGGCTCGGCGACCTACCCCGGCGCGGCGGTGCTCTCCGTGGGCGGCGCGCTGGCCGGCCCGACCGGGCTGGTCCGCTACGCCGGCAGCGCCCGCGCCGAGGTGCTGCACCAGCACCCCTCGGTGATCGCCAGTGAGCGGGTCGCCGACGCGGGCCGGGTGCAGGCCTGGGTCTGCGGCTCCGGGCTGGGCACCGGCGCCGACGCGGCCGCCGAGCTGCGTGCCGTGCTGGCCGCCCCGGTGCCGGTGGTGCTCGACGCCGACGCCCTGACCCTGCTGGTGGACGGCTCACTCGCCGACCGGCTGCGGGGTCGGGACGCGCCCATCGTGGTCACCCCGCATGATCGGGAGTTCACGCGCCTCTGCGGTGAGGAACCCGGTGCCGACCGGGTCGGCGCAACGCTGCGGCTGGCCGCCTGGATGAACGCGGTGGTGCTGCTCAAGGGTGACCGCACGGTGATCGGCACGCCGGACGGTCGGGCGTACGTCAACCCGACCGGCACTTCGGCGTTGGCCACCGGCGGCACCGGCGACGTGTTGGCCGGGTTGCTCGGCTCGCTGCTGGCGGCCGGGGTGCCCGCCGATCGGGCTGCGGCGGCGGCCGCGTACCTGCACGGGCTCGCCGGGCGGGAGGCGGCCCGGGGTGGGCCGGTGACCGCGCCCGACGTGGCCACCGCGTTGCGTCCGGTGTTGGCCCGGCTGGGCTGAACGGGCCGTTCCAGCCGTGCTGGGCGGATCGCCGCGCCGGGACGTGCGTCGCCGCCCGCCGTGATCACGGCGGAAAGTAGGCTGGGCACATGTGGCAGGCCGAGGTACGCGTCGATCTTGACGCCATCCGCGAGAACGTGGGCAGGCTCCGCTCCGGCACCACCGCCGAGTTGATGGCGGTGGTGAAGGCCGACGGGTACGGCCACGGCATGCTTCCGGCCGCCCGGGCGGCGCTCGACGGCGGCGCCGACTGGCTCGGCGTCTGCACCCTCGACGAGGCGCTCACCCTGCGCCGGGCCGGCGTGACAGTGCCGGTGCTGGCCTGGCTGCTCGCGCCCGGTTTGCCGCTGCACGAGGGGGTCAGCGCGGGGGTGGACCTCGGCGCGGCCAGCCTGGGTCAACTGGACGAGATGATCGACGCGAGTCGCCTCGCCGGGCGTCCCGCCCGCCTCCACCTCAAGATCGACACGGGGTTGTCCCGGGGCGGCGCGACAGTCGCCGACTGGCCGGCGCTGCTGGACGCCGCCGCGAAGGCGCAGGCCGACGGCCTGGTCGAGGTGGTCGGCGTGTGGAGCCACTTCGTGTACGCCGACTCGCCCGGCCATCCCACCACCGACCGCCAACTGGCCGTCTTCCACGAGGGGCTGGCCATGGTCGAGCGGGCCGGGCTGCGACCGCGCTGGCGGCACCTCGCCAACTCGGCTGCCACCCTCACCCGCCCGGACACCCACTTCGACCTGGTCCGTCCGGGCCTGGCCATCTACGGGCTCTCCCCGGTGGCCGGCGAGACGTACGGGTTGCGGCCGGCGATGAGCGCCCGCGCCCGGGTGATGCTCACCAAACGGGTGCCCGCCGGCACCGGCATCTCCTACGGGCACGCCTACACGACGCAAGCCGACGCGAACCTGGCCGTGGTGCCGCTCGGGTACGCCGACGGGGTCCCCCGGCACGCGTCCAACACCGGTCCGGTGCAGCTCGGCGGCGTACGCCGGACGATCTCGGGGCGGGTCTGCATGGACCAGTTCGTGCTCGACTGCGGCGACGACCCGGTGGCCGACGGCGACGTGGCGACGCTCTTCGGCAGCGGCGTCGACGGCGAGCCGACCGCTGACGACTGGGCCGAGGCGGTCGGCACCATCAACTACGAGATCGTCACCCGGTTCGGCGGCACACGGGTGCCCCGCGTCTACGACGGCGAACGGCCATGAGCTACCGCATCCCACGACCCCGCACGGCAGCTGGTCGGGTCGCGGGGATCGTCGGCGCGGCGGTGGGCGTGGCCGCGGCGGGGCTGGCGGCCGGGGTGGCGACCGAGCGGACCCTGGTCCGCCGGCTCAAGGCCGACCCGGCCGACCGCTACGCGCACGAGACGTTCGACGAGCAGCGGTACGACGAGGCGTTCCGGCTGGAGTTGCCGGACGGCACCGACATCCACGTCGAGGTGGTCGAGCCGACCCGGCCGGTGCCGGGGCGCCCGACGGTGGTGCTGGTGCACGGCTTCTGCCTGGACATGGGCACGTTCCACTTCCAGCGTCAGATGCTCGCCGCCCGCGGTGACTACCGGATCGTGGCGTACGACCAGCCCGGTCACGGCCGGTCCGGCCGGTTGGAGACCGGGGAGTACGACCTCACGGTGCTCGGCCGGACGCTGCGCCAGGTGATCGACCGGACCGCCCCGGACGGGCCGCTGGTGCTGGTCGGCCACTCGATGGGCGGCATGACCATCATGGCGTTCGCCGAGTTGTTCCCGGAGCTGTTCGGCGACCGGGTGGTGGGGACCGTTCTGATGGCCACGTCGGGCGGGCTCATCGCGGAGACCAAGCTGGTAGCTCCCGCGCTGCTCGGCCGGGTCGGTGGCCCGGTGCTCTACATGGTCAGCAACGCCACCCGCTACGGCGGGCCGGTGATCGACAAGGCCCGCAAGTCCACCTCGAACGTGGCCTGGCTGTTGACCCGCAAGTACGGCTTCGGCACCCGCAAGCCCAGCCCGTCGCTGGTGTCCTACGTGGAGGCGATGAACTCCCGGACGTCGGCCGACACGGTGACCCGCTACCTGCGGACCCTGGCGACCCACTCGCGCTTCCCGGCGCTGGCGGCGCTGGCGGCGACTCCGGTGCTGGTGGTGGTCGGCGACAAGGACATGATCACTCCGGTGACCCACTCCGAGGAGATCGTCCGCCGGTTGCCGCACGCCGAGTTCGTGAAGATCAAGGACAGCGGTCACGTGGTGATGTTGGAGCACGCGGACGAGGTCAACGCCGCCCTGGCGCGGTTTTTGGAGTCATTGCAGAGCGGGGAGGAACGGTGAGTCACGTCGTCAAGCTGCCGGCTGTCGAGGACACCCGGGATTTCGGCCGACGGCTGGCCGGGCTGCTGCGCGCCGGCGACCTGGTGCTGCTGACCGGCCCGTTGGGTGCCGGCAAGACCGCGCTCACCCAGGGCATCGGCGCCGGGCTCGGTGTCCTCGGGGACATCACGTCGCCGACCTTCGTGATCGCCCGGGTGCACCGACCCGATCCGGCCCGGGGCGGTCGGGTGGCACTGGTGCACGCCGACGCGTACCGGTTGGGTGACGCCACCGATCCGCGCGCCGAGATCGACGACCTGGACCTCGACGCGTCGGTGGACGACTCGGTGACCGTGGTGGAGTGGGGCGAGGGCCTGGTGGAGCAGTTGGTGGACGCGCACCTGCGGGTTCGCATCGACCGCCGCGACGACGACACCCGCATCGTGGAGCTGGACCCGGTCGGCGGCGACTGGGCCCGGCGGCTCGCCGATCTGGGCTAGCTCGGCGGCTGTCGTACCCGATGCCTAGAGTGCGGGGGTCCGACCCGCGCTGTGAGAGGTTCCTGATGCCCGACGACGCTCCCGCCCTGGATCTGCTGGCCCTGCTGCCGGAGCAGTGGCGTGCCGTGCTCACCCCGCACCTCGACCCGGCCCGCACCGCCGCGCTGGGCGAGTTCGTCGCCCGGGAGTACGCGACGCAGACCGTCTTCCCGCCGCTGGAGGACCTGTTCTCGGCCTACCGGCTCTGCCCGCCGCAGGGCACCCGGGTGCTGATCCTGGGGCAGGATCCCTACCACCGGGCCGGGCAGGCACACGGGTTGAGCTTCAGCGTCCGTGACGGGGTGACGGTTCCGCCGTCGTTGCGCAACGTCTTCAAGGAGTTGGGCGAGGACGTGGGTGTTCCCAAGCCGCGTGGCGGCAACCTCAACGGTTGGGCCGCGCAGGGTGTGCTGCTGCTCAACGCGGTGCTGACCGTCCGGCAGGCCACCCCTGGCTCGCACGCCAACGCCGGGTGGGAAGAGTTCACCGACGCGACGATCCGTGCGCTGGACGCGGCACCGGAGCGGGTGGTCTTCCTGCTCTGGGGTGGCTACGCCCGTAAGAAGGCCGCGCTGGTCACCAATCCGCAGCACGTGGTGCTGGAGGCGGGCCACCCCAGCCCGATGAACCCGCGTGGCTTCCTGGGCAGCCGTCCGTTCAGCGCCGCCAACAAGGCGCTCGCCGACGCCGGCCTGCCCACCATCGACTGGGAGCGCACCGCCGGCTGACCGGTGACTCGGCCGGCGGCTGGTTCGGCCGGCAGTTGGCTCAGCCGTCGCTGGCCAACTGCCGGCGCCGGTAGCGGCGTAACAGTTCGGCGGAGCGTGGCTCGCTCAGCTCCAGTTCGACGAGCGGCACCACCCGGTAACTCCGCCCGCCGTGGCATACCTCGATGGTCTCGGGCAGTTCGTCGCACATCGTGGCCCTGACCTCCCCGTAGCGGGTCGACCACAGGTGTTCGCCCGGCTCCTCGGGCTCCAACCACACTCCGCCGAACTCACCCCAGCGGGCGTTCCACCGCTGGCCGTAGTTCGCCTCCAGCCACCGGGTGAACGCTTTGGCGTCCTGCCAGCGCAGGGCGATCTCCAGTGCGTCGACCGGCACCGGCGCGCCCTGTAGCAACGCCGCGGTGCACCCGGTGATCACCTGCGGGAAGTCGGTGAGTCGATCCAGTAGCCGATTCAGCCCCAACCCGTCGATCCGCTCGGCGATCGGCCGGGCGGCCAGGTCGTCGATCTGGGCGTCGAGGTGCGCGTCCAACGGCTCGACCCCGACCACCAACTGCACGTCCATCGCGGCAAGCAACCGCTCCAGCACCGCGATGCTGGGCGCTCGCTTGCCGCGTTCGAGCCGGGCCACCACCGCCTGGTCGACCTCAGCGAGCGCGGCCAACTGACGCTGGCTCAGATCGCGCAGATGTCGTTGCTGCCGCACGGCAGTGCCGAGAAGGGTGGCAAGGCGAGTCGATGACATCCCGGCATGGTGGGCCGCGGGCGAGATGCCCGCGATCCCGGTACGGCAGATCGGCGGCTAACGGCCGATCTGACGCCGAGAATCGCCGAGCTCATGGGCAGGCTCGCGGGATGGCGGGCTTCACTTCATTGAGCGTGATGTCTGTGCGTCATCACGATGACTCACAGACATCACGCTCAATAGCGGATGTGGCTCCAGCGCTCGTCCGTAAGTAACTACGCGGTGGGCCCGACCGCCGGACGGGCTACGGCGGCGGGCAGCGCGAGCGGGGCGAGCGGGCCGGGGCGAGGGCCGAAGGCGGGCGGTGAGGCGAGGGCGGGGCGAGGGCCGAAGGCGGTGGCGGGGCGGGGCGTGACCGGGGCGCGGGGCGGGGCGGCTAGGCTGGCTTACCGTGCTCGTACTCGTGGTGGACAGCTCGACGCCCGCGGTCACCGCGGCGCTGGTGGAGGTCTCGGCAGACGGCGTGGCGTCGCGGGCGCAGCGGTGCACCGTCGATGCCCGCGCGCACGGTGAGCTGCTCGCGCCCCAGGTGGACGCGGTCCTCGCCGACGCCGACGCGCGTCCGCGTGACCTGACCGCCATCGTCGCCGGGCTCGGCCCGGGACCGTTCACCGGGCTGCGGGTCGGGCTGGTCACCGCCGCGACCATGGGTCAGGTGCTCGGCATCCCCACGTACGGTGTCTGTTCGTTGGACGCCATCGGCTACCCGGCGGCGTCCGGCGCGCCCGTCCTGGCGGGCAGCGATGCGCGGCGCAAGGAGCTCTACTGGGCCGTCTACGACGGCGCCGGTCAGCGGATCGTCGGGCCTGAGGTGTCCGCACCGGCGGTCGCCGCCGCGCGCGCCCGCGAACTGGGCGCGACGATCGCTGTCGGTGACGGGGCGCACCGGTACGCCGAGGTCCTGGACCTGCCCGTCCGGGTCGAGCCGCGCTACCCGGATGCGACAGTGCTGGCGCTGCTCGCCGCCGAGCGGATCCGGGCGGGCGCGCCCAGCGAGCGGCTCACTCCGCTCTACCTGCGCCGCCCCGACGCGGTGGCGGCGACCGGCCGCAAACCGGTCCTGCCATGACGGCGGTACGGCTCGAACCGTTCCGCTGGTGGCACATCGACGACGTGCTGCCGATCGAGGCGGACCTCTTCGGCGCCGAGCAGTGGTCGCCCGCCATGTTCTGGAGCGAACTCGCCAACGGCCACCACTACCGGGTCGCCGTCGACCCGGATGGTTCGGTGCTCGGCTACGCCGGACTCGCCGGCGTACCCCCGGACGAGGTCTGGGTGCAGAACATCGCCGTGCGCCGGGACGCCCAGCGGCGCGGTGTGGGCCGCGCCCTGCTGGAGGAGTTGCTCGCCGAGGCGGCCCGGCGCGACGCCCGCAGCGCCCTGTTGGAGGTCGCCGTGGACAACGCCGCGGCACAGCGGCTCTACGCGACGTACGGGTTCGAGCCGATCGGGGTGCGCCGCGGCTACTACCAACCAAGCAACACCGACGCGCTGGTCATGCGGCGCGACGCCGAGCTGACCGGGGACGGACCACGCGACCATGGCTGACGAACCACTGATCCTGGGTATCGAGACCTCCTGCGACGAGACCGGCGTCGGCATCGTGCGGGGACACACCCTGCTGGCCGACGCGCTCGCCTCCAGCGTCGAGGAACACGCCCGGTTCGGCGGTGTGGTGCCGGAGGTGGCCAGCCGGGCACACCTGGAGGCCATCGTGCCGACCATGGACCGGGCACTGACCGAGGCCGGCGTGACGCTTGCCGACATCGACGCGATCGCCGTCACCTCCGGGCCGGGACTGGCCGGCGCGCTGCTGGTCGGTGTCGCCGCCGCCAAGGGGTACGCGCTCGCCGCCGAGAAACCCGTCTACGGCGTCAACCATCTCGCCGCGCACGTCGCGGTGGACACCCTTGAGCACGGCCCGCTGCCCGAGCCCGCCATCGCGCTGCTGGTGTCCGGCGGCCACTCGTCCCTCCTGCTCGTCGACGACCTGGCCCGGGGTGTCACCCCGCTGGGCGCCACCATCGACGACGCGGCCGGCGAGGCGTTCGACAAGGTCGCCCGGCTGCTCGGGTTGCCGTTCCCGGGCGGTCCCCCCATCGACCGGGAGGCCCGGGCCGGCGACGCCGCCTCGATCGCCTTCCCCCGGGGCCTGACCGCCGCCAAGGACCTCGCCGCCCACCGGTACGACTTCTCGTTCTCCGGTCTGAAGACGGCGGTGGCCCGGTGGGTCGAGGCCCGTCAGCGCGCCGGCGAGCCGGTGCCGGTGGCCGACGTGGCCGCGTCCTTCCAGGAGGCGGTCTGCGACGTCCTCACCAGCAAGGCGCTCGCCGCCTGCCGCGCCCAGGGCATCGAGACCCTGGTCATCGGCGGGGGAGTGGCGGCGAACTCCCGGCTGCGGGCGATGGCCGAGCAGCGGGCCGAGAAGTACGGCATCCAGGTCCGGGTGCCCCGGCCGAAGCTGTGCACCGACAACGGTGCGATGGTGGCCGCGCTCGGTTCGCACCTGGTCGCCGCCGGGGTCGCGCCGAGCAGACTGGACCTGCCGGCCGATTCGGCGCTGCCGCTGACCACAGTCAGCGTGTGACGGGAGCGGCGGACATGATCGTGCGGATGTGGGAGGCGCGCGCCGAGGCGTACGGCGTCGCCGACCTGATCACCTGGGTGTGCGACACCGCCCTGCCCGAGGTGGAGCACGACCCGCTCCACGTCTCCAGCGAGGTCTTCTCCTCCACCGACCACCGCGTGGTGGTCATCTCCAAGTGGCGCAGCAACCCTCGCCCGCTGCCGGACCCGCCCGCCCTGCTGGTGGCCCGCGCCCCGCACTCCTGGGACTTCACCCAGGTAGACCGCTGACGCGAGCCACCAACCGCCGCCACCGCTGACCGTCAGTTGCGGCGCAACATCCGGTACGTGGCGATTCCGCCAGTGCCCAGCGCGGCGAGGAAGACCAGCCAGACGACGGTGCTGCTGACCCCGACCTGCGGGCCGGTGTTTGCGGAGGCGGCGGCCAGCAGCCCGTCCTCACCCGGGGCGGGCAGCGCGGCCGGCGGCAGCTCCGGCCAGCGGACCAGGCCGGTGCTCTCCAGCATCTGCATGTGGTGCTGGACGAATCCGTTGGCGTCCTCGCAGAGCTTGCGGACCGTGGCGTCCCGGGTGCTGGCCCGGACCGCCCCGATCACCGGGAAGATCTTGCCGTGGGCGACCCGGAGCCGGGTGACGAAGATCTGGTCGAAGCGGGCGCCGGACGCCTTCTGCATCTCCGCCAGCCAGCCCTTCTGCTCGGCCGTCGGCTCGGAGGGGATGGTCGCGCCGAGTTTGTTGGCCGCCTCCACGACGAGTTCGTCGAGCTTCTGGTGCTCGTTCGCGATGCCGGCGCCGATCTCCCGGACCTTCGCCGACTGTCCCTTCTCGGCGGCCATCTGGCCGGCTGGCATCTCCCACAGTCCGGCCAGCCGTACCCCGTTGAGCAGTGTCATGTCGGCGGCGTTGAGCTGTTGACCACCGGCGGGCGCGGCGACGGCCACTCCGGGCAGGACACCGACCCCCGCGATGATCGCGATGAGCAGCAACGCCGCTCGGTGGGTCCGATTGCCCAGTCGGCGATGGGCGGATCTGAGCGGTGCCATGTCTGTGGTGCCTCCTCGGTCCGGACCGGATCGCGTCTGGACCGGGCAGCCGTACCTGCCGGTTGCCCGTCCGCCCACTGGTACGGACTGATCGCGCGATCAGTTCACCGTCGGGCGGCCCGGATCAGCGGGTGACGGCGAGCAGGCCGCCGAGCAGCAGCAGGGTGAGCGCCGCGGCGGCGAAGACCATCAGCAACTCCTGACGCCCGCGCCCGACCGAGTCGGCGTCGACGACCGGGTCCGGCAGGGCCGGTAGGTCGCGGGTCAGCGCGGCCAGGTCGCCGAGGGTGCGCGCGGTCCACACCGCACCGGCCCGCTCGGAGAACTCGTCCAAGGTCAGCCGGCCCGCCGCGGTGTGTTGGTGCAGCGCGGCGACCACCCGGTTGCGGTCGTCGTCGGAGGCGCGCAGCTCGACATCCACGCCGGACAGCGTACGCGGATCAGCCCACGTCGAGGGGGTCCGCGAGGAGCCGTTCGAAGGCCAGCTCGGCGGCGCCGATCAGGGGCGCGTCAGCGCCCAGTTTCGGGGTGCGCAGCCGGACGTGTTCCAGGCAGGCGCCGAGCGCGTTGGAGTTGAGCCGACTGCGGATCTGGGCCGCCGCCGCGAGGTAGAGGTCACGCATGGTCCCACCGAAGATGACCATCTCGGGGTTGAAGATGTTCACCAGGTTGGCCACCCCGAAGCCGAGCCAGTCGCCGGCCTGACGGACCGCCGTCTGGGCCCGGGCGTCTCCCCGGTCGGCCGCGTCGAAGACCTCCAACAGTGCGTCGCGGCCCCGGGCGTCGGAGCGTCCGGCGGCGTGCAGGAGGCCGTGCTCACCGATCTCGGTCTCCCAGCAGCCCCGGGAGCCGCACTCACACGGCCTGCCGTCGCGGACCACCTTCATGTGGCCGACCTCGCCGCCGTATCCACCGTGGCCGGTCAGTCGACGTCCACCGGCGATGATGCCGGCCCCCACGCCGACGTCGCCGTACAGGTAGAGGACGTTGTCGCAACCCGCCGCCACACCCCGGGCGTGCTCGGCGAACGCGGCGACGTCGGCGACGTTGCCCACGGTGATCGGCACAGCGATGCCCAACTCGTCGGCGAGAGCCGCGCCGATCGGCTCGTCCACCCAACCGGTGGTGGGGCCGAGCCGGACCAGACCGTCGTCCCGGCGGACCATGCCGCAGACGGCGACGCCGGCACCGACGCAGATCGCGTCCGCCGGAACCGTCTGCTGCATCTCCTTGACCGCGCCGGCCAGCAGCGGCGCGGCCTCCGCGGCCAGCAGGCCGCGTGGCCGGTCCAGATCCCGGCGGTCCAGGACCGCGCCGCCCAGCCCGATCCGGGCCGCGCGCAGGCGGTCCACCTCCACCGAGTACGCGTACGCGTAGACCCGGGCCGACTCGGGCCGGACGACGAGTGACGGTCGTCCGGCCCGGCCGGTTTCCTTCGGTGCCCCTTCGCTGACCAGCCCCACTGCGGACAGGTCGGCGGTGAGCGCGCCGATGGTGCTGCGGTTGAGGCCCAGCGTGGTGGTCAGTTCGGCGCGGGTGGTCGCCCCGTGGACGTGCACGTGCCGCAGCAGGGCACCGAGGTTCTGCCGTCGGACGTCATCCTGGCTTGGTCCTGGGCGCATGCTGGTGCTACCTCCCGCGCGGTCAGCGGGTGCCGGTGGCTGCCGCGCGGCGGCGGGAGAGCGCGTCGACGCTGGCCGCGAGCAGCAGCACGACGCCGGTGACCACGTACTTGACTCCCGCGCTGTACCCCATCAGGCCCATTCCGTTTTCGATGACCGCGACCACCGCGCCGCCGAGTACGGCGTCGAGGACGCGGCCCTTGCCACCGAAGAGGCTGGTGCCGCCGATCACCGCCGCGCCGACCGCGTAGAGCAGTACGTTACTGCCCCCGGTGTTCGGGTCGACCGAGTTGGCCCGGCTGGCCGCCACGATGCCACCGATGGCGGCCATCGACGAGCAGATCATGAAGACCGAGATCCGGATCCGGTCGACCTCGATGCCGGCCCGCCGGGCGGCTTCCCGGTTGCCACCCACGGCGTAGATGTGCCGGCCGTAGCTGGTGCGTTGCAACACGAAGGTCCCGATGACCAGCAGCACCGCGATGACCGGCACCACGATCGGCACGCCCTTGAGTGAGCTGATCAGGACGTTGCGGCTGCGCTCCAGGTTGAGCACGTACACGGCGGTGCCGAGGATGACGGCGAGCCCGCCGATCCGCAGCGCCACCACAGCGATCGGGTCGGTGATCAGACCGCGGGCCACCCGGGTGCGGTGACGCAGCAGTTGCACCGCCGCGTAGCCGACGACCGCGACGGCGGTCAGCGCCCAGCCCACCGTGGGGGCGAGGTTGCGGTTGGCGATGGCGACCAGCACCTCGTCGCGGACGGAGATGTTGGTGCCCTCCTTGACGAGCAGCAGCACGACGCCCTGGAAGGCGAGGAAACCGGCGAGGGTGACCACGAAGGACGGAATGCCGATCTTCGCGACCAGCATGCCGAGCGTGGTGCCGATGACCACGCCGGTGGCGATCGCGGCGAGCACGGCGACCCACCAGGGGTAGCCGAGCACGGTGACCACATTGGCCAGTACCGCCGCGCAGACGCCGCTGGCGAAGCCGGCGGAGAGGTCGATCTCGCCGAGCAGCAGCACGAAGACCAGACCCATCGCGATCAGCGTGACCGCCGCGCCCTGGGTGAAGAGGTTGGCGAAGTTGCCGGCGGACAGGAACGACGACGGCCGCATGATGGCGAAGACGGTGCAGAGCACGATCAGGCCGAGCACGGCCGGCAGCGCGCCGACGTCGCCACCGCGTACCCGACTCAGGTAGGTGCGGGCGTGGCCTCCGACGGTCGGCGGGGGTGTGACGGCGGCGGGGCCGTCCTTCCGCACGGCGGTGGTGGTCATCGGACGCCTCCTGAGATCGAGTCGGCCGGCTGCGGGCCGTCGCCGTTGCTGCCCGGGTCGGTGGCGAGGCCGAGCCCGCCCGAGCGCCCGGCGGTGATCAGCTCGACCACCTGGGCGTGGGTGATGTCGGTGGTCTTCACCTGGGCGACCATCTGGCCGAGGTACAGCGCGGCGATCCGGTCGGAGACGGCGAAGACGTCGTTCATGTTGTGCGAGATGAGCACCACGGCCAGGCCGTTGTCGGCGAGGCGGCGGACCAGTTCGAGCACCTGGGCGGTCTGTGCCACGCCGAGCGCCGCGGTGGGCTCGTCCAGGATGACCAGCTTGCTGTTCCAGAGCACCGCCTTGGCGATGGCCACGGTCTGGCGCTGACCGCCGGAGAGGCTGGAGACGTGCTGGCGAAGTGACGTGACGGTGCGGATGGAGAGCCCCGCCAGCGTTTCGGCGGCGAGCTGTTCCATGGTCGGCTCGTCCAGGACGATGCCGCTGCGCTTCTCCCGGCCGAGGAACATGTTCTGCACGATGTCCAGGTTGTCGCAGAGCGCGAGGTCCTGGTAGACGACCTCGATGCCGAGCGTGGCGGCGTCGCGGGGGCTGCCGATGTGTACCGGTTCACCGTTGAACAGGAACTCTCCGGCGTCGATGGGGTGGATGCCGCTGATGCACTTCACCAGGGTCGACTTGCCGGCGCCGTTGTCGCCGACCAGTGCGGTCACTTCGCCCGGGTGGACGGTCAGGGCGACGTCGCGGAGCACCTGGACGGGACCGAAGCTCTTGTCGATCCCGCGGAGTTCCAGCAGGGGAGTCGCGGACACGGGGGTCTCCTTCTTAAGGGAGGGTCGGGGCCCGTCCGGCGGGCGCCGCCCGGCACGGGAGGGTGCTCCCGTGCCGGGCGGCGATGGTCGTCCCGGCGGGTACTGCGGCGTCTGTCAGCTGATGCCGGCGTCGGCGCAGAGCTTGGCGTACGCCCCGGCGCAGACCTCTTCCTTGGTCACGTAGCCGTCGGCGATGACGTCCTTGACGTTCTCCTTGTAGATGGCCTTCGGGGTGAGCAGCACCGACGGGACGTCGCGGCCACCCTCCGGGTCCTTCACCGTCTGCCCGGTGTCCTTCTTCTCGCCCTTGGCGAGCGCGATGGCGAGGTCGGAGGCGGCCTTGGCCTCTTCCCGAACCGCCTTGTAGACGGTCATGCACTGGTCACCGACGAGGATGTTCTGCAGGCCCTCGGTGCTGGCGTCCTGCCCGGTCACCGGCACCTTGCCGTTGAGCTTGTTCTTCTTGAGGATCGAGATGGCCGCGTTGCCGAGACCGTCGTTGGCGGCCAGCACACCGTCGATCTTGCCGTTGGCCTTGGTCAGCTGCTGCTCGAAGATCGTCGCGGCCTGCGCGTTGTCCCACGCCGGCACCGCGTCCTCGGGGCCCTTGACGTACTCCTTGGAGTCGAACTTCGGCTTGAGCACCGAGTCGTAGCCGGCCTTGAACAGGGTGGCGTTGTTGTCGGTGGGGGAGCCGTTCAGGTACGACACGACGGGGTTCTTGACGCCCTTGTCGGTCAGGCACTTCGACAGGCCCTCGCCCTGGAGCTTGCCGACGGTCTCGTTGTCGAAGCTGACGTAGTACTGGGCGGAGCCGCCGAGGGTGAGCCGGTCGTAGTCGATGGTGGCGACGCCCTGCGACTTGGCCTTGTCCAGCACTGCCTTGCCGGTGCCGGAGTCCAGGTTGACGATCATCAGGGCGGTGACGCCACTGGTGATCATCTGATCGGCGATGGTCTGGAAGGCGGTCTTGTCGTTCTGGGCGTTCTGAATGTCGTACTGGACGCCGGCGGCCTTGAACGCCTCCTCCAGGAACCGACGGTCCGCGGTCTCCCAGCGGGCCGAGGACTTGCTGTCCGGGAGGATCACGCCGATCTTGGGGGTCTTGGCGGCGGCGCCGCCGTCGCCGGAGTCGTCGCTGCAAGCGGTCAAGCCGCCGGTCGTGAGCAGGCCCACGGCGGCGATGGTGAGGATCCCCTTACGCATGTGCAGGGTCCTTTCGGAGGTGGGGGAGGTGTTGTTTTGTTGTGTCCGGCAACGTATTTCGCGTCACACCGGCTACACAAGACCGCGCAGGTGCCTAGTTTGTTGGGAGCGATAACAATTCAGCAACGCGACTGTTACTCCGCGGGTATCCCACGGGGAGAGCGACGTAACGACTGTCGTCAGCTGCTCTGCAACACCGCGGTACGGGCGTCGGTCAGCGCCACCAGATCCGCCGCTGCCAGTTCGAGTTGTAGTCCGCGCCGACCAGCCGAGACGTAGATCGTCGGCAGTTGCAGCGCGGCCTCGTCCAGCACCGTGGGCAACCGCCGACGCTGCCCGAGCGGGCTGATCCCACCGCGTACGTAGCCGGTTGCACGCTCGGCGACCGCCCGATCCGCCAGCACCGCCCGCTTGCCGCCGACCGCCGCCGCGAGCGCCTTGAGATCCAGCTCCCCGGTCACCGGCACGACCGCCACGGTGAGCGCCCCGTCGACAGCGGTCACCAGCGACTTGAACACCCGCTCCGGCGCCACGCCGAGCGCCACCGCCACCAGCGCGCCGTAGTTCGGGGCGTCCGGCGACACCCGGTACGGATGGGTGCGATGCGCGATCCCGCGCTTGACCAACAGTGCCGTCGCCGGCGTGCCCTGTCCCGCCACGGCGACGACGTTAGTGGACCGGCCGGCCGATGAGCACCGTCGGTGCGCCGTCGACCCGGGTGAGCACCAGACTCGCCGCCTCGTCCCCGGCCAGCCGCAGGTCCTTGCGGAGCTGCTCCGGGACGAGCGCCGAACCCCGCTTGAGGATCTCCACGCGGCCCACCCGCCGGTCCCGCAGCAGCGCCCGCAGGCGCTTGAGCGAGAACGGCAACACGTCGGTGATCTCCAGACAGCGCGCGTACGGGGTGCGGGTCGGCTGGTCGGCGTACAGGTAGGCGATGCTCGGATCGGCCAGGTTGGCGTCCAGCTCGGTGGCCAGTTCGGCGACGAGATGCGCGCGCACCACCGCCGGCTCCGGGTCGTACAGGTAGCGGCGTACCGGCCCGACCGGCGCCTCGGAGGCACCCGAGCCGGTGAGCTGGGCACGGTGGATCTCGCTGCCCCGCTGCCGGTAGAGGGTGGCGCGGCGGGGCACCTCCGCCAGCTCACCGCACCAGAGCGCCGCCTCGACCAGGTCACCGTCGACGCCGACCCACTCGGCCTCCGCCCCGGCCGGGATGAGCCCGTGGTCCAGGCCCGGCGCCACCTTCACCACAGTGCGCGGCACCCGCTCGGCCAGCCCGGTCACGAAGTCCCACGGCGGCGAGTAGGCGCGCGGGTCGAAGATCCGCCGCCCGGTGCCGCTCGTGCGGCGGGCCGGGTCGCAGAAAACGCCGTCGACCCCTGACACGTCGAACCCGGTCGCGTCGCCGCACTCGACGGTGAACAGCTCGGCCAGGCCGGCCGCCGTGGCGTTGGCGGCGGCCATCGCGGCGGTCACCGGGTCGGCCTCCACCCCGTACACCCGGATGCCGGCACGGGCGGCGGCCAGCGCGTCGGCCCCCAGCCCGCAGCCGAGGTCGGCCAGGGTGCGCACGCCCGCCGCGGACAACCGGGCCGCCCGACGGTCGGCGACCACCCGGCGGGTGGCCTGCTCCAGGCCGGGGCGGGTGAGGAACATCCCAGCGGCGGCCGAGCCGAACTTGCCGACCGCCCGGTGGCGCAGCTCGGCCTGGGTGAGGGCCGCCGCGGCCAGCGTGGGCGGCACCCCGGCCGCCCGCAGCGCCGAGGCCGCGGCCAGCGGGTCACCGCCGGCCAGCCCGGCCGCCGCGGTGAGCGCGGCCGACCCCTCAGGGGTACGCAGCGCCGCCAGCTGATCGAGATCCACCCGGTCATTGTCCCGGCCGAGCCGGAAATCCTGGCTGGCGGGGCGCGACGCGCTGGCACTCTCCTTGACGGAGTGCTAGCCACGGAATAACCTGCGATTAGCACTCTCACCCTGAGGGTGCCAGCTTCCGGGTCTCGCGACCCGGGTGCGCACGCCAGGCGGACCGGCACCCGCGACGACGGCACCGCCCGGTGGCATGAGGCAGATTGACGCTGGCCAGCCCCGCTGGTCAGCAACGAAACCAGTACCCCAGGAGGGTATGCCCGTGACTACCGCGACCAAGGTTGCGATCAAGCCGCTCGAGGACCGCATCGTGGTCCAGGCGAACGAGGCTGAGACCACCACGGCGTCGGGCATCGTGATCCCCGACACCGCCAAGGAGAAGCCGCAGGAGGGCACCGTCCTCGCTGTGGGCCCGGGGCGCGTCGACGACAACGGCAACCGGGTTCCGGTTGACGTTCAGGTCGGCGACACCGTCCTCTACTCGAAGTACGGCGGCACCGAGGTCAAGTACGCCGGCGAGGAGTACCTGGTGCTCTCCGCCCGCGACGTCCTCGCGGTCATCGAGAAGTAAGCAACCGATCAGTGCCACTGCCCCGGTCCGGCTCGCCGGGCCGGGGCAATGGCGCTTCGAAGGGACATTAATGGCGAAGATCCTGAGCTTCTCGGACGACGCCCGGCACCTGCTGGAGCACGGTGTCAACGCCCTCGCGGACGCGGTCAAGGTCACCCTCGGCCCGCGCGGGCGCAACGTCGTCCTGGACAAGAAATTCGGTGCGCCGACGATCACCAACGATGGTGTGACCATCGCCAAGGAGATCGAGCTCACCAACCCGTACGAGAACCTTGGCGCGCAGCTGGTCAAGGAGGTGGCGACCAAGACCAACGACGTCGCCGGCGACGGGACCACCACCGCGACCGTGCTGGCCCAGGCCATGGTCCGGGAGGGTCTGCGCAACGTGACCGCCGGGACCAACCCGGCCGGCCTCAAGCGGGGCATCGACGCGGCGGCCACCAAGGTCTCCGAGGCGCTGCTCGGCAAGGCTGCCGAGGTCACCAGCAAGGAGTCGATCGCGAACGTGGCGACGATCTCCGCGCAGGACTCCACGATCGGCGATCTGATCGCCGAGGCGATGGAGCGCGTCGGCCGCGACGGTGTCATCACCGTCGAGGAAGGCTCGATGCTCACCACCGAACTGGACGTGACCGAGGGTCTCCAGTTCGACAAGGGCTTCATCTCGCCGAACTTCGTCACCGACCTGGAGAGCCAGGAGTCCGTCCTCGAGGACGCGTACATCCTGGTCACCACCCAGAAGATCTCGGCGATCGAGGAGCTGCTGCCGCTGCTGGAGAAGGTCCTGCAGAACAGCAAGCCCCTGCTGATCATCGCCGAGGACGTGGACGGCCAGGCGCTCTCCACCCTGGTGGTCAACTCGCTGCGCAAGACCCTCAAGGTCTGCGCGGTCAAGGCCCCGGGCTTCGGTGACCGGCGCAAGGCGATGCTCCAGGACATCGCGATCTCCACGGGCGCCGAGCTGGTCGCCTCGGAGCTGGGCTACAAGCTCGACCAGGTCGGCCTGGAGGTGCTCGGCACCGCCCGGCGCGTCGTGGTCGACAAGGAGAACACCACGATCGTCGACGGCGGTGGCCAGAAGGCCGACGTCGCCGACCGGGTGTCCCAGATCCGCAAGGAGATCGAGGCCTCCGACTCCGAGTGGGACCGGGAGAAGCTGGCCGAGCGGCTGGCGAAGCTCTCCGGTGGCATCGCCGTCATCAAGGCCGGCGCGGCGACCGAGGTCGAGATGAAGGAGCGCAAGCACCGCATCGAGGACGCCATCGCGGCGACCAAGGCAGCGGTCGAGGAGGGCACTGTGCCCGGCGGCGGCGCCGCCCTGGTGCAGATCCTCTCGGTGCTCGACGACGACCTGGGCTTCACCGGTGACGAGAAGGTCGGCGTCTCGGTCGTGCGCAAGGCGCTCGTCGAGCCGCTGCGCTGGATCGCCCAGAACGCCGGTCACGACGGCTACGTCGTGACGCAGAAGGTCGCCGACCTCAGCTGGGGCAACGGCCTCGACGCCGCCAAGGGCGAGTACGTCGACCTGGTCAAGGCCGGCATCATCGACCCGGTGAAGGTGACCCGCAACGCGGTCACCAACGCCGCCTCGATCGCCGGTCTGCTGCTCACCACGGAGAGCCTCGTGGTGGAGAAGCCGGAGCAGGCCGAACCGGCCGCCGCCGGCGGGCACGGCCACGGTCACGGCCACCAGCACGGCCCGGGCTTCTGAGCCGGTAGCGACACCCGTTCCGGGGCGCACCGCCGTACGGCGGTGCGCCCCGGCCCGTATCCGTCGGCTGGCAGGTCATTACCGAACGCTGACGTTGTTGGCGACCGGCCGAGATGATCGCGCACACTGGGCCGATGAGCACCACGTCACGGCGGTACGCCGCGCTGGCCGGAATCACCGCCGCCGCCGTCGCGATCGGGATCGCCGAACCGGTAGCGGTGCTGACCGGCCCCCGGTCGGCACCCCTGGTCGCGGTCGGCGGGGTCATCGTCGACGCCGTCCCCGAGTCACTCAAGCAACTCGCCATCGACCTCTTCGGCACCGCCGACAAGATCGCGCTGCTGGTCGGCACCGCCGTGTTGCTGGGCGGCTTCGCCGCGCTCCTCGGCGTACTGGCGGTTCGTCGGCTGGCACTCGGCCTGGCAGGCATCGGCGCGTTCGGCGCCATCGGCGTCGCCGCCGCGTTGACCCGCTCCGGCGCGGATCTCGCCGACGCACTGCCGTCAGTGATCGGCGCGGGTCTCGGCGCCCTGGTGCTCTGGTTGTTCATCGCCGGCCCGTTCGAACTGAACCCCTGGCCCTGGTCACCACCCACGCCGACCGTGCGGTCCGCCGGCCCGGCGCCGTCCAACGGTCCTGTGCCGCCTGCCGGTGCGGCGCGGCCTGACGGTGCGGTGCCGCCTGCCGGGCCTGTGTCGTCCACCGGCCCGGGGTCGGAGTCGCGGGACGAGCTGCCGACGGGAGCCTCCTCAGCATCCGAGCGTCGGCCGGTGTCTCCGGCCGCGCCGGTGCCGGTGCCTTCGACGGGGCCGACGCCGGCGGTTGAGCCGGTTGGGCCCGCCGAGGTGGACCCGGAGTCGCGGCGGCGATTCCTCACCGGCAGCGGGGTGCTGCTCGGAACGGCAGTGGTGGCCGGTCTCGGCGGGCGTTGGCTGGCGGGTCGGCGCGGCGTGTCCGCAGCCCGGGACGCGATCCGCCTGCCCGCGCCGGTCGCCCCCGCACCGGCCGTGCCGGCAGGTGCGAACCTCTCGCTGGCCCAACTGGCGCCGTACGTCACCCCGAACTTCGGGTTCTACCGGATCGACACCGCGCTGGTGGTGCCCCAGGTCGACCCGGACACCTGGCGGCTGCGGATCCACGGACGGGTCGGTAAGGAGCGCACCTACAGTTACGCGGACCTGCTGGCCCGACCGCTGGTCGAGCGGTACGTCACCCTGGCCTGCGTCTCCAACGAGGTGGGCGGGGACCTGATCGGCAATGCCCGCTGGCTCGGCGTACCCCTGCGGGAACTGCTGGACGAGGTCGAACCCGACGACGACGCCGACCAGGTCGTCGGCCGGTCTGTCGACGGCTGGACCTGCGGCACCCCCACCGCCGCACTGCGCGACGGACGGGACGCGCTGCTGGCCGTCGGAATGAACGGCGAGCCGCTGCCGGTCGAGCACGGCTTCCCGGTCCGGATGGTGGTGCCGGGCCTCTACGGCTACGTGTCGGCCTGCAAATGGGTGACCGAACTTGAGCTGACCCGGTTCGCCGACTTCGACGCGTACTGGGTGCCGCGCGGATGGTCCCGCGAGGGGCCGATCAAGACCCAGTCGCGGATCGACACGCCCCGCAGACGCAACCGGCTGACCGCCGGGCCGGTGACCGTCGCCGGGGTGGCCTGGGCGCAGCACCGAGGCATCCGCCGAGTCGAGGTACGCGTCGACGACGGCCAGTGGCAGGAGGCCACGCTGGCCCCCACCGTGTCGGTGGACACCTGGGTCCAGTGGTCCTGGCGCTGGGACGCCACACCGGGCGAACACCGGCTCCAGGTCCGAGCGACAGACGCGACCGGTGAAACCCAAACCGACCGTACCCAGGGCGTCGTCCCGGACGGCGCCACCGGCTGGCATACCGTCACCGTCACCGTCCGCTGACCCCGACACACCACGGCCCCTCCGGTCGACAGCGGGGAGGGCCCCACCTGACCGCGGGGTCCGTGGGTGATCTACCGCGGCTGCCTACCGACCTGGCTTGTGGTCCCGTGCCTGTCCTTCGGCGCGGCCGGCGGCTGATGGACCGCCGACGCGCGGACCCGTACGTGCAGATCTTGGACAGTTTCCGTTCTGTGCTAACGGAAACTGTCCAAGATCTGGAAAACGCACGCCGCTTGATGACGCCATCCGCCTCCGCCGAGGAGCCCT
>NZ_JNZS01000006.1 GCF_000718515.1 Micromonospora parva
CCCTAACCCCCACCCACCCACCCACCCACCACCATTTGCGTTGATCAAGAGGGTTGCGTCAGATTTCGGCTTCCGGATGACGCAAACCTCTTGATCAACAGGGGCGGGGGGGGTGGGGCTTCGCCCGGCCCCACCCTGGGTGGTTCGGCCCTCGGCAGAAATCGGCGGTCAGGGGGCCGGCGTGGGCCGAAGCTGGACCGATGGCGACTTTCTCCCTCCAGGCCACCCCGACCGACGCGGCGAGCTGGGCCGAGCTGGCCCGCCGGGCCGAGACCGCCGGCTTCGACGCCCTGCTCGCCGCCGACCACCCTGGCGACGTGACGTCACCGTTCGTGGCGCTGGCCGCTGCCGCCCCGGTCACCTCGACGATCGGGCTCGGCTCGTACGTGTCAAACCTCGGCGTACGGGAACCGATGCTGCTCGCGGCCGACGTGGCCACCCTCGATCTGATCTCCGGTGGACGGGCCCGGCTCGGTGTCGGCGCCGGTCACACCCCGGCGGAGTGGCGCGCCGTGGGCCGGGAACGCCCCGACGTGGCCGGGCGGGTCCGTCGTTGCGTGGCCGTCGCCGAGGCGGTCCGCGCCCTGCTCGACGGCGCCCCGGTCACCGTCGACACGGCCGAGCTGACGATGCGCGAGGCGGTGCTGCGCGAACCCCGGCCGGTGCAGGAACGGATCCCGCTCACGATGGGTACGGCGAACTCGGCCCTGCTGCGGTGGGCCGGCGCGCACGCCGACGTGGTCGGGCTGACCGGGTTCGGACGTACCCTCGCCGACGGCCACCAGCATGAGGCTCGCTGGCGGACCAACCAGATCGAGGCGCAGCTGGCCTGCGTGGCCGACGGCGCAGCCGGCCGGGCCGACCCGCCGGCGCTGGAGGCGCTGGTGCAGACGGTGATGGTCACCGACGACGCGGAGGCTGCCGCCGCGGAACAGGCCCGGCGCAACGGCATGACCGTCGCCGAGCTGTTGACCACTCCGTTCGTGCTGATCGGCACGGTGGACGAGATCATCACGGCGGTCGCGGAGCATGAACGGCGCTGGGGGGTGACCCGGTTCGTGGTTCGCGAGGCCGCGCTGGAGCCTCTCGCGCCGGTCCTGGCCCGGCTGACCTGATCCCACGCTGACGCCCCCGTTGATCAAGAGGATTGCGTCAGATTCCGGCTTCCGGATGACGCAAACCTCTTGATCAACAGGGGCAGGGGTGGGGGTGGGGGTGGGGGGTCAGCAGCCGATCACCCAGTGGTTGGGGGCGGTTTGCTTGAGGGCGGTGGTGTAGAAGGTGTTGTAGAGGCCCATCCGCTGGTTGGAGCCGTTGGCGTAGGCGTAGCCGCCGGACTGGTACGCCCGACCGGCCGTCACGTGCGCGTAGTTGCTGGCCGTCACGCAGACCGGCGCGGTGGTCGGCGTGGGGGTCGGGGTAACGGTCGGGGTCGGCGTGGGGGTGGGGGTGGCCGTCGGGGTCGGGGTCGGGGTCGGGTTGGTGCCGCCACCGTTCAGACCGAAGAAGAGCGCGTCACGGTACGTCGAGCAGATGGTGTCCAGGAAGTACGCGGTGGCGGTGCCGCACTGTTCGGCTGCGGAGCCCGGGTCGACCGGGGTGCCGTGGCCCATCCCGGAGATCCGGTAGAGCCGCACGTCGTCGTTGCCGTACACCTCGAGGCTGGTGTTGCCGGGCAGCGACGAGGTGCTGGTCGGGGTCTGCGACACGCCCCGGACGTTGGTCCACTGGTCGCGGGACTCGGTGCCGTTGAGCGGGGTGACGGTGGTGTCCGAGGTGCCGTGCCAGATCGCCACCCGGGGGCGCGGGCCGGTGTAGCCGGAGTACGCGCCACGGACCAGGTCGCCCCAGGCGGCCGGGGTCTTGTCCGCACCCGGGTTCATGCAGCTGAACGCGTTGACCATGCTGGTGGCGCAGCGGTACGGGATACCCGCGATGATCGACCCGGCGGCGAAGACGTCCGGGTAGGTGGCGAGCATGACCGCGCTCATCGCCCCGCCCGCGGAGAGCCCGCTGACGTACACCCGGGAGCCGTTCACTCCGAAGTTCGCCTTGGCGTGGTCGACCATCTGCTTGATCGACAGCGCCTCGCCCTGGCCTCGGGTGGTGTCGCCCGCCTCGAAGAAGTTGAAGCAGGAGTTGGCGTTGTTGCCGGACGGCTGCTGGGCGACGATCAGGGCGAACTTCCACTGGTCGGCGTACTTCTGCCAGCCGGAGTTGGCGAAGTAGCCGGAGGCGTTCTGGACGCACCCGTGCAGCAGGACGACGGCCGGGGAGTTGGCCGGCAGGTTGTCCGGCCGGTAGGCGTACATGGCGAGGTTGCCGGGGTTGGAGCCGAAACCGGTGACCTGGGTGAGGGTTGCGGCCTGGGCGGGTGCGGCGATGGCGACCACGCCCGCGGCGGCGAGGGCGACCCCGGCGACCGCACCGAGCAGCCGGGTGAGGATGGACGAGGAGCGGCGCACGGCGGCCTCCTGAGGGGGCGGACTGTGAACTGGGTCACGGTCGAGTTGCCGAGACGTTACGACGGTGTGTCGCCGCCATGACATGGCGCACACTCACACATTCACGACGGACGCTGTGTACGCCGAACCATCGACGAGGCGGACCTAATCCGTCCCCAACGGTCCCGTCCTTGCAGGTCTGACCGGCCCGTCCAGGTCCGGTTGGTAACGTCCGCTGCGTGCCGTCCTCCCCGTCGCTGGCCACCGGGCCCGCACCCGCGTCACCGCCGCGCGCAGTCCGGAACCGCCGGGCCGACCTGATCGTCGTGCTGGTGGCGCTCGCGCTCGCCGTCTGGGTGACCAGTGGGCTGTGGCGGGACCCGAACGTGCGGACCATCACCGTCAACTCCAGCGACCAGGCGCTGTTCGAGTGGCTGCTCGCCTTCGGCGGGCACGCGGTCACCCACGGGGAGAACCCGCTCTTCACCTACCTGATCAACGTCCCGGACGGCGTGAACCTCGCGGTCAACACGACGGTCACCGTGTACGCGGTGGTCTTCGCCCCGCTCACGTACCTCATCGGGCCGCCGGCCACGTTCCTGGTGATCCTCACCCTGAACCTGCTCGCCACGGCGTTGGCCTGGTACTGGCTGCTGTCGCGGCACCTGGTCCGCAGCCACCTGGCCGCCGGGGTGGGCGCGCTGTTCATCGCCTACTCCCCCGGCATGGTGTCGCACGCCAACGCGCACCTGAACTGGACCGCCGGTTGGCTGGTGCCGCTGCTGATCTGGCGGCTGTTCGCGCTGCGCCGCCCGGGGCACTGGCTCCGCGACGGGGTGATCCTCGGCGTGCTGGTCGCGGTGGCCTTCTCGATCGCCGCCGAAGGGCTCTTCTTCACCGCGCTGGCGCTGGGCGTGTTCGTCGCCATCTGGGCGCTGCACCCGGCCAACCGGGCCGAGGCGCGCGCCGCACTGCCCAATTTTCTGCGCGGGCTCGGGGTGACCGCGGTGGTCGCCGGGGTGCTGTTGTCGTACCCGCTGTGGTTGCACTTCGCCGGGCCACAACGGTTCCACGGCACCGGCTTCGACCCGGTGATCCACTCCGAGGACATCGCGGCGTTCGCCGCCTTCCCGCGCCGCTCGCTGGCCGGCGAGGTCGGGTTGGGCACCTCGCTGGCACCCAACCCGACCGAGGAGAACTCGTTCTTCGGCATCCCGCTGCTGGTGCTCACAGTGGTCTGCTTCATCGCGCTCTGGCGTCGGGCCGACGCGCACCGCCGGGCCACCCTCTGGGCGCTGGGCGTCGTCGCCCTGATCTTCACGGTGCTCTCCTTCGGTCCGGTCGCCAAGATCGACGGCCGACGCACCGACCTCCCCATGCCGTTCGACCTGCTCGGACAACTGCCGGTGGTGAATGCCGCGCTACCGGCCCGGCTGGCGCTGGTGGTCGCGCCGGTGGTGGGGCTGTTGCTGGCGTACACGATCGACCAGTTGCGCGCCGCACCACTGCGGCACCGCTCCACGGAGCTGGCCTGGCTGGTCGGTTTCGTGGTGGCCCTGGCGCCGCTGCTGCCCACCCCGCTGCTGACCGACGAGCGGGAGCCGATCCCGGAGTTCATCACCTCCGGCACCTGGCGGGAGTACGTGTCACCCGACGGGGTGCTGACCCCGCTGCCGCTGACCGTGGACATCTACCCGGACGGCCAGCGGTGGCAGGCGTACGCGTTGTCGCACCGGCAGGGCGAGTTCGCCATTCCGGGCGGCTTCTTCCTCGGCCCCGGCGGGCCGGACGGGCGGGGCCGGATCGGTCCGGTGCCGCGCACCCTGAGCGCCTTGATGGACCAGGCCGGCCGGACCGGGCTGGTTCCCATCATCACCGACGGGTCGATCCGGGAGGTCCAGTCGGACCTGCGGCACTGGCGCATCGAGACGGTGGTGCTCGCCGACCAGGTGCACGGCGCGAAGTTCGAGGTGGACGAGGAGGCTCTGCGGCGTACCGCCACCGCCCTGTTCGGCGAACCGCAGCGGGTCGACGACGTCTGGCTCTGGCGGATCCCACCGGCTGACCGGTAGCCCCCGACCCCCGTGGTGATCTTCGCCGGTGAGGCGGCTCACCAGGGAAGATCGCCCATGGCGGGACTAGGCTTGATGCCGTGACAACGACGACCCCCGGCCTGACGGCCGTTCGTGCCGGCCTGCTCGACTACCAGGCCGCCTGGGACGAGCAGCGACGCCTGCACGAGTCGGTGGTGGCTGGCGAGCGCGGCGACACCGTGCTGCTGCTGGAGCACCCCAGCGTCTACACCGCCGGCAAGCGCACCGAACCGTGGGACCGGCCGATGGACGGCACTCCGGTCGTCGACGTGGACCGCGGCGGCAAGATCACCTGGCATGGGCCGGGGCAGCTCGTCGGTTACCCGATCCTGCGCCTGCCCGACCCGGTGGACGTGGTGGCCTACGTGCGCCGGACCGAAGAGCTGCTCATCGACGTGTGCGCCGAGTTCGGGCTGAGCGCCGGCCGGGTCGAGGGGCGCAGCGGGGTCTGGGTGCCCGCCGACGACCGGGGGCCGGCCCGCAAGGTGGCCGCCATCGGCATCCGGGTGGCCCGGGGCGTCACCCTGCACGGCTTCTCGATCAACTGTGACTGCGACCTGACGTACTTCGACCGGATCGTGCCGTGCGGCATCCGGGACGCCGGCGTCACCTCGCTCACCGCCGAGCTGGGCCGCCCGATCAGCGTCGCCGACGTGCTCCCGGTGGTCGAGCGTCGGCTCTCCACCCTCGTCACGCTCTGAGCAGGCCCGGCCGCGCGCCGGGGTGACCGAGGGTCGGCCTATCCTCGGGCCAATGCAGATCGACCTCGTCACCGTTGTCGTCACCGAGTACGACCCGGCCATCGCCTTCTTCACCGGGGCACTCGGCTTCGAGTTGGCCGAGGACTCCCCGTCGCTGACCAACGACGGGCGGCCGAAGCGCTGGGTGGTGGTCCGCCCGCCGGGCGGCGGCACCGGGTTGCTGCTGGCCCGCGCCGACGGCGAGCGGCAGGAGGCCGCGGTGGGCGACCAGACCCACGGCCGGGTCGGGTTCTTCCTCCAGGTCGACGACTTCGACGCCACGTACCGCCGGATGGTCGAGATGCACGTCGAGTTCGTCAAGCCGCCGCGCACCGAGCCGTACGGCAAGGTCGCTGTCTTCCGCGACATCGCCGGCAACCTCTGGGACCTGCTCGGCCCCGCCTGAGCCCCGCTGCCGGCCCACCCGATCGGATGGGCCGGCAGGGCAGCCCTACGGAGTCAGGCGGTGCAGGTCACGCGGGAACGCGGTGACCTCCCGGATGTTGGCCGCGCCGACCAGCCGGGCCACGAACCGTTCCAGGCCGATGGCGAAGCCGCCGTGCGGCGGCATGCCGTGCCGGAACGCGTCCAGATAGCCGGCGTACGGCTCGACCGGCTCACCCCGGGCCGCCAACGCCGCCAGGTAGTCGGCGTGCCGGTGCAGCCGCTGCCCGCCGGTGACCAGTTCCAGACCCCGAAAGAGCAGGTCAAAACCGTTCGAGTACGCGGGCCGCTCCGGGTCCGGGTGGGTGTAGAAGGGCCGCTTCGCCATCGGGTAGCCGGTGACGTAGAGGAAGTCCGACCCGTGTTCGCGGCGGGCCCACTCGCCCAGCGCCCGTTCGTGGGCGGGCGCGAGGTCCGGCTCGTCGGCGGGCGCGCCGGCGATCGCCAACGCCTCGGTGAAGTGCACCGCCGGGATCTCCGCCGGCACCTGCGGCGCGGTGACGCCGAGCGTCGCCAGGGCCCCGCCGGCCCGCTCGTCCACCGCGCCCAACATGCCGGCCAGTGTGTCGCGCAGCACCCGCATCACGTCGGAGTGGTCGGCAACGAAGCCCAGCTCCGCGTCGAGCGACGTGTACTGCGCGAGGTGCCGGACGGTGTCGTGCGGCTCGGCCCGGAAGACCGGCCCCACCTCGTAGACACGTTCGAAGACGCCGACCATGAGCTGCTTGTAGAACTGCGGCGACTGGGCCAGGTACGCGGGCCGGCCGAACCAGTCCAGCGCGAACACGTTCGCGCCGCTCTCGGTGCTGGAGCTGACCACCTTCGGCGTGTGGATCTCCACGAAGTCGCGGGCGTCGAGCGCGGTCCGGAACCCGGCCACCGCGGCCGCCGAGATCCGCAGCGCGGCCGAGCGGGTGGGGTGCCGCAGCGCGGTGGGCGCGTGGTCCAGCTGGGTGGGCAGGCTCGCGGTGAGCGCCGGCCGGTACAGGTCGAACGGTGGCGGCGCGGCGGGCGGCCCCAGCGGACGTACCGTCGGGTCGGTCAGCTCGACCCCGGCGGGCGCGGTGCCGTTCGCGGTGGCCGTGGCGGTGACCTCGACGACCGTCTCCTCGGTGAGTTTCTCCAGTTCGGCGCGGACGGCCGGGTCGGTGACGACCACCTGGGCCAGGCCGGCGGCGTCCCGCACGATCAGGAAGGCCACCGACTTGAGCAGTCGGCGGCGGTGCACCCAGCCGGCGATCCGCACTGTCGTGCCGATGCTGGCGGGCAGGTGATGGGACAGGGTTCGTTGCATGGCGCGCTGCTCCTCGGTCGATCGCGACGCCGTCGCCGCCCGGGGGAAGCGATGCGTCGCATCAGCCCCAGGCAGGTGTGGGCGAGCGGGAACCTCGCGGTGCCACCACACCTTCACCCCCGCCGAAGCGGAGGCCTCGTTCGTCGCCTGATGACCGGGGCCAGCCGGGCGAGCTCTACTAGGCGTTTCGCCGTTCTGCCCGCAGCTCGGGAGGGTCTTCGCGCCCCGGCGCCAGACCGCCTCTCAGCACCGGCGGCTCTCTGCACTGGCGGGGTCGGGACGCTACTTGGCTCCGTCATCGCTGTTGGCGGTGACCGTAGCAGCCGAATCCCGCTCGTGTGACGCACATTTTCGACACCCCGGTGTCCGGCGTCACAAGGTTTGGGGCGTGACGCCGGTCGCCTGACGCACATAGACACCTGCCGTCGGGCGTAGGCTCGTTTTCGTGACGATCGAGCACTCCGCGCCGACGACCGGCCAGGCAGCGCGCACCGCAACGGCGGCCCCCGAGGGGCGGCGTCTGCTGCGGATCGAGGCGCGCAACGCCGAGACGCCGATCGAGCGCAAACCGCCATGGATCAAGGTCAAGGCCAAGATGGGCCCGGAGTACACCCAGCTGCGCGGGCTCGTCTCGCGCGAGGGGCTGCACACCGTCTGCCAGGAGGCCGGCTGCCCCAACATCTACGAGTGTTGGGAAGACCGGGAGGCCACCTTCCTCATCGGTGGTGACCAGTGCACCCGGCGCTGCGACTTCTGCCAGATCGACACCGGAAAGCCGGCCGAGTTCGACGCCGACGAGCCGCGCCGGGTCGCCGAGTCGGTGGTCTCGATGGGGCTGCGCTACGCCACCATCACCGGTGTCGCCCGCGACGACCTGCCCGACGGCGGCGCGTGGCTGTACGCCGAGACCGTCCGGCAGATCCACGCCCTGCAGCCGGGTTGCGGCGTCGAGCTGCTGATCCCCGACTTCAACGCCGTCCCCGAGCAGTTGGCCGAGGTTTTCGGCTCCCGCCCGGAGGTGTTGGCGCACAACGTGGAGACCGTGCCGCGCATCTTCAAGCGCATCCGCCCGGCGTTCCGCTACGACCGTTCGCTGGACGTGATCCGGCAGGCCCGCGCCGACGGCCTGGTCACCAAGAGCAACCTCATCCTGGGCATGGGCGAGGAGCGGGCCGAGGTCTCGCAGGCGCTGCGTGACCTGCACGAGGCCGGCTGCGAGCTGATCACCATCACCCAGTACCTGCGCCCCTCCCCCCGCCACCACCCGGTGACCCGCTGGGTCAAGCCGGAGGAGTTCGTGGAGCTGCGGGAGGAGGCCGAGGAGATCGGCTTCGCCGGGGTGATGAGCGGGCCGCTGGTGCGTTCGTCGTACCGGGCCGGCCGGCTGTACCAGCAGGCCATCGACGCCCGCGCCGCCGCCTCGGTCGTCACCGTCAGCTGACTCCGCCGGCAACGCCGCGCGGCCGTTCGACGTCCGGGTGTCATGATCCTGTGATGACCGTCGGCGTACGCGAGCAGCCGCGCGGCGCGGGCGCGCCCCGCCCGCGTCCCGGCGCACGTGCCAGCCTGGTCGGTTGGCTCACCGGGTTGGCAGTGCTCGCCGGCGTGGGTTACCGGCTCTGGCTGCTGCGGCAGGCCGCGCCGCCGACGAACAGCGACGAGGCCACCATGGGGCTGGCCGCGCTGCACATCGCCCGGGGCGAGGGTTTCCCGATCTGGTTCTACGGCCAGCAGTACATGGGCACGCTGGAGGCGTACCTGGCCGCGCCGGTGTTCGCCGTGGCCGGTGGGCCGTCGCTGCTCGGGCTGCGGTTGCCCACGCTGGCCCTGTACGCGCTGTTCCTGCTGCTGGCCTGGCGGTTGACGCTGCGGCTGACCGGGGACCGGTGGTTCGGGCTGCTGATGGTCGTGCTGCTGGCCCTCGGCTCCGACCGGATCGTCAAGAACCAGCTGATCGCCGGCGGCGGCTACCCCGAGATGAACGTGGCCGCGGCGGCGCTGGCCCTGCTCGCCGTGGACCTGGCCACCGACCGTCCCGGGCCGTCGGCCGACACCGGGCGGCAGTGCTGGCGGCTGGCGCGCTGGGCCACCTGGGGGTTCCTGGCCGGTCTGATGCTCTGGGTCGACCCGCTCGTGCTGCCGTACGTCGCGGCGACCGGGGCGGTCCTCGTCGCGTTCCGCCGCCGGGAACTGTGGGGTGCCGCCGGGGCGCTGCTCGGGGTGGCGGCCGTGCTGGGCGCGGCCCCGCTGCTGCTGCACAGCCTGCTGACCGGGCGCAACCCGCTGCACGCCGTGCTCGTGGCCAGCGGCGCGAACGCCAGCGCGGGCTGGGCGGACCGGCTGCACGGCGGTCTGGTGCTCGGCCCGCCGCTGGGCATGGGCTTCTGCGCTCCCGGCCAGTGCGCCACCTGGCAGCTGTGGTGGGCACTCGTCCTGCCGCTGCTGCTGGCCGTCGCCGCCGGCACCGCCTGGCGGGTCCTGCGCACCGCCGACAGTGGCCCCGCCGAGGTCGGCCCCGGCGCGGTGTCGCCCCGGGTGGCGGCGGCGGTCCGGCTGGCGCTCGTGCTGGCCGCGCTGGCCACCCTCGGGGCGTACACCGTGAGCAGCGCCGCCGGGCTCACGCCGGTGGAGAGTTCCCGCTACCTGTCCTGCCTGCTCGTCTCCCTGCCGGCGCTGCTCTGGCCGGTGTGGACGGTGGCCCGGCGTGGGCTGCGACCGGCGGCGACCGGCCGGCACGGCGTCCGGTCGACGGTGGCCCGCTCGGTCGCGGTGCTGCTGCTCGCCACCACCGTGGGTACCGCCACTCACGCCACCTGGCGGGCGGCGCAGACCGTCGGGGCGACCCGGGCCGCCGAAGCCCGGCACGCCGAGTTGGTGAGCACCCTGCGTCAGCTCGGCGTACGGCACGTGCGCGCCGGTTACTGGACCTGCAACCGGCTCACCTTCGCCACCGCGGAGCGGGTGGTCTGCGCGGTCGTCGACGACAACCTCCGCCCCGGGTTCGACCGCTACCCCGGGTACCGGCGGGAGGTGGACAGCGCGACGGCGCCGGCCTGGGTCGCGCCGGCCGGCTCGCCGCTGGCCGGGGTGCTCGACGAGCGGCAGCGGGTCGCGCCGGGCAGCCTCGACCTGGTCACGATCGAGGGCTGGCGCATCTACCTGCCGCGCTGATCCCGCAGCCGCTGTCAGCGCGGCGCGGCGGCCTCGGTGAGCAGGCCCAGGCGGTGGGCCAGGGCGGCGGCCTCCACCCGGTTGGACACGCCCAGCTTCGCGATGATCCGGGAGACGTGCACGCTTGCCGTCTTCGGCGAGATGAACAACCGCTCGGCGATCCGGCTGTTGCTGTGCCCCTCTGCGACCAACCGCAGCACCTCCCGCTCCCGGGCGGTCAGCAGGTCCGCGCCGGCCCCGCCCCCGGCCGCACCGCGCAGGCCGACCCGCCGCGCCAGGGTGGTTGCCGCCTCGACCAGCGGCGCCGCGCCCAACCGCCGGCCGATCTCGGTGGCCTCGGTGACCGCAGCCGCCGTCTCGTCGCGTTCCCCGGCGGCGGCGGTCACCTCGGCCAGCGCGAGCAGTGCCCGGCCCAGCGGGTACGGCTGCCCGTCGGCCCGCCACGCGTCGACCGCCGCGCGCCACGCCGGCAGCGCCTGGTCGCCGACCGCGAGCAGCGCGCCGACCTGGGCGGCGTGCGCCCGGGCCGCCGGGTGCCGCGCCGGCAGGTCGGCGGCGAGCGTCGCCACGGCGGCGGCCAGCTCCCGGTCACCCACCCGGGCCGCGGTACGCGCGGCGGCGCTGAGCACCGGCCAACCCTCGCGGGGCAGCTGCGGCAGGCTCTCGTCGGTCACCGCGACGCGGGCCGCCCGGACCGCCTCGACCTTGTCGTCAGCGGCCAGCGCCGCCTCGATCGCCAGCTCGTGCAGGGGCAGCCGGTGGTTCGGCCACAGGTACGGCCGGTTGAGGAAGGTGAGCGCCCGGTCGACCAGTTCGTCGGCGCCCGGATGGGCGCGGGCCAGCCGCAGCCCGGCGCCCAGCTGGAGCCAGTGCAGCCCGGTCACACCCGACAGGTCGATCCGGGCGGCCTCCGCGCAGACCGCCTCGGCCTCGTCCCACCGGCCCAGCGCGATGAGCGCCTCGGCCCGGTTGGAGAGCAGGTACGCCCCGGTGGAGCGGCTGATCCCCACCCGACGCGCCTCGGTCGCCCCGGCCTCGGCGGCCTGCGCGGACTCGGCGTAGCGGCCCAACTCGCAGAGCATGTCCGACTCGAAGACCATGGCGAGCACCAGGGTGGGCGCGTCGCCGGCGGCACGGGCTGCGGCCGCCGCCTGGCCCAGCTCGGCCAGCCCTCCGGTGAGGTCCCGCTCGCCGTGGCAGAGCAGCGCGATCCGCGTCGACAGCAGGGCCACCTGCTCTCCGAGCGCCTCGGCATCGGCGGCGGCCTCGGCTGCCACCCGGGCCGCCTTCTTCGGGTCAATCTTGACCAGGTGGGTGGCGATGTCGGCCAGCAGCCGAACCCGCTCCACGCCGGGCGGGCCACCGGCCGCCAGCCGGTACGCCTCGTCCAGCTCCCGGCTGCCGTCGCTCTTGCCGAGCAGGGCCATCAGTCGACCGCGCTGGTCCAGCAGGCGGGCGGCGCGCAGCGGCGCGGCGTCGGCGTCCACCTCGGCCAGTCCCGCCCGGGTCAGGGTGATAGCCCGACTGAAGTCGCCGGCGGTGACCGCCGCGTCCAGGGTCTGCTCCAGCAGCGCCAGGTGATCCATGCCGAGCAGGTCGGCGGCGTCCGGCACCAGCTCCCACAACTCCAGCGCCCGCTCCAGCAGTCGGCGCTGCTCGGCGTACGCGTACCGGTCGGCGGCGGCGCACGCGGCGGCTCGTGCGGCGACGAGGGCACGCGGGTGGTCGTGCGCGGCGTACCAGTGGTGGGCGATCTCGGCCGGGGCCCGGCCGGCGGCGACCAGGTGCGGCTGGGCCTCGATGGCGGCGGCGAAGCGGGCGTGCAGCCGGGCGTGCTCACCGGGCAGCAACTCGTCGTGCACGGCCTCGCGGACCAGCGCGTGGCGGAACTCGTAGTCACCGTCCGGGTCGGCCACCACCAGTTGGGCGGCGACGGCGGCGCGCAGCGCGTCCTCCAACTCGGCCTCGGGCAGCCCGGCGACCTCGGCGAGCAGGTCGTGGGCGAACCGGGTGCCGCCGGCGGCGGCGATCCGCAACACCCGCTGGGCCGGCTCGGGAAGCCGGTCCACCCGGGCCAGCAGCAGGTCACGCAGCGTCTCGGGGAGCGCCGCGCAGCCGATCGGGTCACCGGCGACGGCCAGTTCCTCGATGAAGAAGGGGTTGCCCTGGGTGCGGTCGTGGACGTCGTCGACGGCGCGGGCCAGCGGTTCGGCGCCGAGCAGGTCGGCGAGGATCGCGGCGGTGCCGTCGCGGTCCAGGCGGCCCAGCTCGACCCGCTCCACACCCCGGGCCCGGTCCAGCTCGGCGAGGAACGGCCGCAGCGGGTGCCCGCGCTGCAACTCGTCGGTGCGGTAGGTGCAGACCAGCAACAGCCGACCCGGCCTCGCCGCCCGGACGAGGAACCCGATGAGGTCGCGGGTGGAGCGGTCGGCCCAGTGCAGGTCCTCGATGATCAGGACCAGCGGGCGAGCGTCGGCCAGCCGCTGGAACAACTCGGCGACCAGGTCGAACAGGTAGCCGCGCGGGGCGTCGCTGAGTGCGGCGGCACGCGGTGCGGCCAGCGCCACTGAGGTGCGGCCCAGCTCCGGCAGGAGCGGGGCGAACTCCGCCTCGTAGCCGGCGAAGACCTCGGGGCCGTCGGCGCGCAGCACCGCGCGCAACGCGGCGGCGAACGGGGCGAACGGCAGACCCGCCTCGCCCAGCTCCAGGCACTGGCCGACGAGGACCCGGGCCGCGCCGTCGGTGGCCCAGCCGGCGAACTCCTCCAGCAGCCGGGTCTTGCCCACGCCGGCCTCGCCGCCGACCAGCACCGTGGTCGGCTCCCCGGCCCGCGCCCGGCCCAGCGCGTGGCGCAGGGCCGCGGTCTCGCGGTGACGCCCGACGAGGACGGAACTGGCGGCGCGCACTGTCACGTGTTCGAGCATGCCATGGCGGGCGACCGGGCCGACCCCGCCGATCGGCCGGTGGCCGGGCGGCGGGGTCGGATCGGGTCGAGCGGGCACCCCATCAGGTGCCGTGAACGTGGCGACCGCGGTGGAGGTGGCGGCCGCGCTGGGCGCGGTCACCGGCGGGCGTCGTCGGTGCGACCGGCCTGCCTGCGCCGGCCCAACCACCCACGGCTTACCGGACGTGACAGCGACCGGGCGAGCCGGTCGGCGGCCGCGTCGGCGCGCAGCTCGGCGGCGTGGGTACGGTGCAGGGTGAGCAGGAAATCGCTGTCGTTGCCGAACATCTCGGGCTCCTTCGGGCGTCGTCGTCTTCTGCTGACGACTCTCCGCGCGAAGGCCCCACCCGGGCATGGGCACGGCGCCTCATCTTCCCCGCCCACAGCCTCCTTACCCGGCCCGTCCGGGCGCGTACGGCGACGTAAGGTACTCAGCTGCCCGGGCACCCGGACGCGGATCAACCGGGCCGGCGGCGACCACTAGACTCTGCGGCATGGCAAAGCCCCAGGAGAAGGTCTCGTTCGGCCAGCGGCTGAAGCAGATCGGGATGGTGTTCCAGTTCACCGCCAAGCAGGACCGGTGGTTCGCGCCGTTGGTCGCCGCGGCGGTGCTGATCCCGCTCGCGCTCACCGTGGTCGCGGTCATCCTCTGGGGCTGGATCTGGCTGCCGCTGGGCATCCTGTTCATCCTGCTCGCGGTGCTGATCGTGCTCAACCTGCGATCCAACAAGGCGATGATGAACGCCGCCGAGGGGCAACCCGGCGCGGCGGCGCAGATCATGGAGAACATGCGCGGCGACTGGCGGGTGACCCCGGCGGTCAGCTCGACCACCCAGATGGACATGGTCCACCTGGTGATCGGCCGTCCGGGCGTGATCCTGCTGGCCGAGGGCAACCCGCAGCGGGTGCGCGGCCTGCTCGGCCAGGAGAAGCGGCGGCTGTCCAAGGTGATCGGCTCCGCTCCCCTGCACGACTACGTGATCGGGCAGGAGGAGGGCGAGCTGCCGATCCGCAAGCTCCGCACGACGCTGCTGCGCCTGCCCCGCGCCCTCTCCGGCAAGGACGTCAACTCGCTGGACAAGCGGCTCAAGGCGCTCACCGCCCGGCCGCAGATGCCCAAGGGCGCGATCCCGAAGAACATGCGGCCGCCAGGCGCCTTCCGCCAGTCGCGGGGCCGCTGACTCCTCAGTCGTACGCGCAAAGAGCCGGACCCGTACGGGTCCGGCTCTTTCGTCGTACACCCGCATCGCGCCCGGCCGCCCCCAGCACGCCAGTTGCCCCCGCCCCGCGCCCAACGCTGCGCGCCCAGCGCGACGCGGCGCGGCCCAGCGCCGGCACGGCGCGGCCCAGCGCCGGCGCAAGATCGTGCTCGATCATTGATCTCGATCATTGATGTAGTGGCCTCGTGCGCGGTGGATGTCCACTACATCCTGGATTGAGTGCGATCTTGCAGGTCTTGGTCCTGCGAGTCACGCGGATCCGTCGCTCACGCGGCCCGCTTCGCTGCGACGGGCCCTGCCGCACAGGCGGGCCCTGGCGCGCAGGCCGGCCCGGCGCGCAGGCCGGCCCGGCGCGCAGGCGGCGGGGGCTGGCTGCTGCCGGTTTGATTCCCCTGGTCGCTGGCGACCTTGGCCCTGCGCCTCGGCGTGCCAGGCCGAACCCCCTGCCGCGAACGAGCCCTGCCGGTCACGCAGGCTGCCGGTCACGCACACCCTGCCCGGCACGCACCCCGCCCGGCACGCACACCCCGCCCGGCACGCAGGCAGTGCTGGGCAGGGCGGCGACCCGGGATCGACCTTGAGGGGGCGGGTCAGCCGCGGGGAGCGTCGACGATGACCGAGTCGGCGAGGCGGTCGTGCAGGCCCCGGCGGTGCTCGTCCATGATCAGCGCGGGGACGACCAGGGCCAGCAGCAGGCCCCGGATCAGCCCCCGGAGCACGCCGATCCGGCCGCCGTCGTGCCAGTTCACGCAGCGGATCTTGGTGATGTACATACCTGGCGTCTGGGCGAACAGGCCGAGGAAGATGCCGTACACCAGGACCAGTACCAGCACCGGGGCCCAGCCGTCGCGTACCGGGTCGGCGAAGAGGTTGGACGCCAGCAGGCAGAGCACCCAGTCGATGATCAGCGCCCCGAACCGCCGGCCGAGGCTCGGCGCGGTGAAGGTGGGGTCGGTGGCCGGCGCTGCCGGGAGGTGCGGATTGGTCACAGCGCTCAAGGGTATCCGCGCCGGTATGAGGGTCTGCCGGGTGCCGCCGCCACTGTGTGCCGATTCAGGCCAAAGGCATCAGATGTCACTACACTGGCACAGTCGGTACGGCGTTCCTGGCGGGCCGCAGGCGTGGACACGGGCGTCGCTGACCCTCCGCGAGGGACGTAACACGGCAGAAACAACGGAGACACGGCCGGGCAACCCCCCGGCCCTAGCGTCGCCAGAAGCCTAGCCACCCCGTGGACGTGCCAGGAGGATGTGTGTTCGCCAATCCCGAGGAACTGCTGCGATACCTCAAGAACGAGGACGTGAAGTTCGTCGACGTTCGTTTCTGTGACCTGCCCGGCGTGATGCAGCACTTCAACCTGCCGGTCGAGTCCGTCAACGACGACCTCTTCACCGACGGCCTCGCGTTCGACGGTTCGTCGATCCGCGGTTTCCAGGCGATCCACGAGTCGGACATGCTCCTGCTCCCGGATGTCGCCACCGCGTTCATCGACCCGTTCCGCGCGCAGAAGACGCTCGCGCTCAACTTCTTCATTCACGACCCGTTCACCCGCGAGGCCTACAGCCGCGACCCGCGCAACGTCGCGAAGAAGGCCGAGGCGTACCTGGCGGCGAGCGGCATCGCCGACACCGCGTACTTCGGCGCGGAGGCGGAGTTCTACATCTTCGACTCGATCCGCCACGAGACCTCGGCGCACCAGTCGTTCTACTACATCGACTCGGTCGAGGGCGCGTGGAACACCGGCCGCGAGGAGCCGGGCGGCAACCGCGGCTACAAGACCGCGTACAAGGGCGGCTACTTCCCGGTTCCGCCGGTCGACCACTACGCCGACCTGCGGGACTCGATCGTGCGCCGGCTGGTCGACACCGGTTTCACCGTGGAGCGTTCGCACCACGAGGTGGGCACCGCCGGTCAGTCCGAGATCAACTACAAGTTCTCGACGCTGCTGCACGCCGCCGACCAGCTCCAGCTCTTCAAGTACATCGTGAAGAACGAGGCGTGGGCCAACGGCAAGACCGCGACGTTCATGCCCAAGCCGCTCTTCGGTGACAACGGCTCCGGCATGCACACCCACCAGAGCCTCTGGCTCAACGGTGAGCCGCTGTTCTACGACGAGACCGGCTACGCGGGTCTGTCCGACATGGCCCGCTGGTACATCGGCGGTCTGCTGCACCACGCGCCGTCGCTGCTGGCCTTCACCAACCCGACGGTCAACTCGTACCGCCGCCTGGTGCCGGGCTTCGAGGCGCCGGTCAACCTGGTCTACTCGCAGCGCAACCGGTCCGCCTGCACCCGCATCCCGGTGACCGGCAGCAACCCGAAGGCCAAGCGCGTCGAGTTCCGCGTTCCGGACCCGTCGGCCAACGTCTACCTGGCCTTCTCGGCCATGATGATGGCCGGCCTCGACGGCATCAAGAGCAAGATCGAGCCGCCGACGCCGATCGACAAGGACCTCTACGACCTCCCACCGGAGGAGTGGGGCGACGTCAAGCAGGTGCCGGGCTCGCTGCCGGCAGTGCTCGACTCGCTGGAGGCCGACCACGACTACCTGCTCGACGGTGGCGTCTTCACCCCCGACCTGATCTCCACCTGGGTCGACTGGAAGCGCGCCAACGAGGTCGACCCGGTGCGCCTGCGCCCGACCCCGCACGAGTTCGCCATGTACTACGACTGCTGAGCAGTCACCGCACCACCGGCCGGGCCGGCTCCGCGTCAACGGAGCCGGCCCGGCCCGTTTCGACCCCCCGCCATGCCTTCGCGTCCGATATATTGCGACGGTGGACACACCGCTACGCGAACCCACCTTCCTGATCCTCACCGCGCTCGCCGCCGAGCCGATGCACGGCTACGGGCTGATCCACGAGGTCGCCGCCCTCTCCGACAACCGCGTGTCGCTTCGCCCCGGGACGCTCTACGGGGCCCTCGACCGGCTCGTCGACGCCGGCCTCGTCGAGGTCGACCGGGAGGAGGTGGTGGACGGTCGGCTGCGTCGCTACTACCGCCTCTCCCCCGGCGGCGAGACCACGTTGAGCGCCGAGACCGAGCGGCTGCGTCGCAACGTCGAAGCCGCAACCACCCAACTCTCCAAGCGGGCTCGCGCCGCCCGCCCCGTCACCCCGCGTACGGTCGGAGGGCTGGCATGAACGACCTGGAACGGCGTTACCTCCGGCTGTTGCGCGCGTACCCCGCCGAGTACCGGCGCGCCCGCGGCGCCGAAATCGTCGGCACCTACCTCGACCTGGCCGCCAGTGACCAACGCTGGCCCACACCGCCGGACGCCGCGGACCTGGTGCGCGGCGGCCTCCGCCAGCGGCTGCGGGCCGCGGGCGTCACCGGTCTGATTCCCGGGGTACGCCTCGCGGCGCTGCTGTCCCTCGTCACCGCTAGCGCTCTCGCTGGTGTGTGGGGTGCGGCAGAGCAACATCCGCCGCCCGCGGAGTGGGGAGTCCCGCACGTCGGCCCCTTCGTCTCGCTCGGTGTCGTCGCGTGGGCGGCATGGTTGCTGGTGGCGGTGGTGACGGCCGTCGCGCCGAGTCGGGTCGCCCGGCTGTCCATCACCGTCGCGCTCCTGCTCACTCTGGCGCTGCCGCCGGTGGCCGCTGTGCTCGACGCCCCCCGACCACCGCTGTTCGTGCTTCTGCCGCAGGTGGTCCTGGGCCTGCTCGGGCTCGCCCTGCCCGACCGACTTCCGACGGCGATCCGGCTCACGCCACTGCTGTCCGCACTGTTGACGCTGGTGGCGACGGAGTTGCTGGTCGGCTTGGACGCAGTCGACAGCTACTACGGCATCACCATGACGATCTTCCTGCCCTCCGTCGGCGGACTGCTGCTTGTCGTCGGGGCGCTGCTGGCGACGGGTTTGGCTGCGGGCGGGGACACCCGCGGCGGCTGGGCGCTCGTCACACTGCTCACCCCCGCCGGCTTCCTGACGGTGCCCGGCCTGGCTGACAGCCTCAACTCGGCACACGGTGGTGTCACCTTCACGGACCTGGCCGCGAGCGCGGTCGCCGTCGCGGTCGTCGGTCCGGCCGTACTGCTCCTGACAGTCCTCGTTCGCGCCCGCCGGCCTGCCACCACCCCGACCCCGAGCCGACAGTGCCCCACCTGTGGAACGCGGGCCTGACCGCTCATGATCGTGCTCGATCCTGGATGTAGTGGCATCCGACGCTGCCCGACACCACTACATCCGGGATCGAGCGCGATCTTCGCGGGGGCGCTGGAGGGTGATTGCCAGCGCGGTCAGGAGCAGGGCGGTCATCGCCACCCCGCCGGGGGCCTTGGTGAACCGGGCCAGATTGGTGCCGTCGGGCAGGGTGAGGAAGGCCGCCGCCGAGGCCGGCAGCACGAACCATGTCGTCCGCCCGGCGGTGAGTGCGAGCAGCGCCAGGGGCCAGGTCGCGTACCAGGGGTGGAAGACCGGGGACAGCACGACGGTGGCGACCAGCGCCAGCGCCGCGCCGCGCAGCGCCACCCCGGGGCCGCTCCCCTCGACCTGCGCCACCCGTGGGACGTCGTCGGCACCGCGCAGCGCCCGCCAGGCCCGCCACCACAGCACTGCCAGCACCCCGGCGAGCAGCAGCAGGGCGACAGCGCGGAGCACCGGCACCGCCTGCGGGTCCCGGCCGACCAGCGCGCCGGCGTAGTCGACGACGAAGCCGACGGCGGTGGGTGGTGACGTCCACTGCTCGGAGTCGCCGCTGTGCGTCAGCCCGCCCACCCAGCCGAACCCGAGACCGGACGCCGCCGAGGTGACCAGCACCGCGCCGACGAGCCCTCCGGCCAGCCAGCCGCCGTCGCGCAGCAGCGCCCGCCACGTGTATCGGCCGCGCACCCCGGCCAACACGGCGAACGGCACCACCACCACGGCGGTGGCCTTCACCGTGACCGCCAGGCCGAGCAGCGCCCCGGCCAGCAGCAGCGCCGCCGGCCTACCCGGCCGCCGGATCGCCACCAGCAGCCCGCTGAGCAGCAGACCCAGCATCACCGCGTCGTTGTGGGCCCCGGCCACCAGGTGCACCCCGACCAGCGGCCCGGCCAGCGCCAGCCAGGCGGCCCGCCGGACCGGTACCCCGGCGGCGCGGGCCAGACCGGGCAGGCAGTACGCAGCCAGCAGAACGCCCGCCACGGCGATGACCCGCAGTGTCACGACCGTGCCGGTCAACCCGCCACCGACACCCACCGCGAGCGCGGCGAGCAGGACGAAGACCGGCCCGTACGGTGCCGGGGTGTCCCGCCAGATCGGGGCGACAGTGTCCAGCCAGGGGCAGCCGGCCGCCGCCACCCCCACCGCGTACGGGTCGACGCCGTGCGCGTACGTCCAGCCCTGGCAGGCGTACGAGTAGACGTCCCGGCTGCCCAGCGGTGGCGCGACGAGCAGCGGCAGCGCCCACAGCCCGGCGGTGACGTACGCCCATCGGGTCGACGGGGCACCGTCGCGCAGCGACCACCACGCGCCGACCAGCAGCACGGTGCCGACCAGCCAGCAGGTCAGCGTGGCGGGGCCGTCCGGGGCTCGCCAGATCGACGCGGGTGTGACGCCCAGCGGGGCGTCGGGCAGCGCTCCGCCGAGGTGTGCGGCCACGGCGAGCAGAACGGCGCCGAGCAGGCCGGCGTACCGGGAGAGAGCGGCACCGGGAGCGGTCACCGGCGCACCTTCCCTCAGTCGGCGGCGACCGGCTGACGGGCCGCCCGAGCCGACCGTACCAACCGGACGACCACCACGATCACCAACAGCGTCATCAGCGGCGCCCCGACCGTCTTGGTGTACCGGGGCAGCCCGGTGCCGTCCGGAAGGATCAGGAACGAGGCGACCAGGGCGACCACGACGAACCATCCGGTCCGCCGGGCGGTGGCGGCCAGCACGAACAACGGCCACGTCCAGTACCAGGGGTGCACCACCGGCGAGAGCGCGACCGTCACGGCGAGCGCGAGGCCGGCGTAGAACAGCGGGTCACGGGTGCGGGAACGCCACCAGAGCCAGACGAGCAGGACGGCCAGCACCACCACGGCGATCGCGCGGGTCGCCGGCAACGCGTCGATGTGAGCGCCGAACGGCACCGCGAGATAGTTGATGGTCTGCCCGATGGCGGTGGGTGGGGAGGTCCAGGCGATGGCGGCGCCGCCCTGGGAGAGTCCGCCGATCCAGCCGAAGTCCAGCCCACCGACGACTGTCACGCCGACCACTGTAGCGACCGCGCCGCCGACCACCCAGCCGCCGTCGCGGATCAGCGTCCGGATCCGGAACGGCCCGGCGGTGGCCGCCAGCGCGGCGAACGGCACCACCACCACGGCGGTGACCTTGATCGCCACGGCGACACCGAGGAGCAACCCGCCGACCAGCAGCAGCCCGCGTCGGCCCGGGTGGGAGGCCACCACGGCCAGCCCACCGACCAGTGCGGCGAGCATCAGCACGTCGTTGTGGGGGCCACCGATCAGGTGCGTCGCGACCAGCGGGCAGCCCAGCGCCAACCACACCGCCCGGCCGGCCGGAACCCCGGCTCGGCGGGCCAGCACCGGCAGCGCCCACGCGGTCAGCGCCACGCCGACCAGCGACAGGGCCCGGAACAGCACGATGCTGGCGGTCAGCGAACCGGTGACCTCGACCACCGCGCCCGCGATGAGCACGAACAGCGGCCCGTACGGCGCCGGGGTGTCCCGCCAGATGACCGAAACCGTGTCCAGCCAGGGGCAGGGCAGTGCGGACACACCCTGCTCGTACGGGCTGATGCCGGCGGCGAAGCTGGCGCCCTGGCACGCGTACGCGTAGACGTCCCGGCTGCCGAAGGGGGGTGCGACGAGCAGCGGCAGCAGCCACAGGCCCACGGTGACCAGCGCCCAACGGGTCGACGGCACGCCGTCACGCAGCGCCCACCAGGCGTACGCCAGCAGGCCGGTGCCGACCGCCCAGGCGGCGAGAATCAGCGGGCCGTTGGGGCCCTGCCAGATGCTGACCGGGGTGCTGCGCAGCGGGCCGCTGGGGAACGCTCCCCGGAGGAACGCGGACAGCGCGATCAGCGTCGAGCCGGCCAGGCCGGTCCAGCGCGCGAGGTGGGAAGGCACGCCCGACATGCTGCCAGCACTCCGGTCGGGCAGCGACGGCAGGCACCGTCAGCAGTGCTGGGCCGGGGCCAGGCTGCTGGAGATCGTGTAGTCGCCGGCCGAGCGGACCCGTACCTCGGTGAACCCGTCCGCGCCCTGTCGCACGCAGCCGTCCGGGCCGTCCAGCGACAGCCAGCGGGACCAGCGCACCCGCACCGGCACGTCGCCGGGCGCGGCGGTCAGCCGCACCGAGCCCCGGTCGGCGGCGACGAGCTGGCCGGGTGCGCCGACCAGCGGCGTCGGGTCGGCGACCGCGTACAGCCGCCAGGTCGGATCACGCCAGACCTCCCGCAGGTACGGCAGGCCGGCGCGGATCAACGCGGCCTCGTCGCGGCCCCACCGGTCGGCCGGGGCGTCCGGTGCGATCGCCACGTACGTCACCGCCTCGCCGTGGAGCCACCGCTGGTAGGTCTGCGCGTTCAGGGTGCCGTCGTAGAACAGCGCGTTGCGGTCACTGTCGACCTGGCGTTCCCAGCCCCGGGCCAACGGCACTGTCGGTGGCAGGTACGCGGACTCCCAGTGGTCGCGCAGTGGCACCACCTCGACCCGTCCGGCGGGCTGGATACGTTGCAGTTCCTCGACGAGCGGGCGGTGGAACGCCGGGGCGCTCTCCGGGGCACCGGCCCGGGTGACGTCGCTCGTCATCACCGGCGACTGCCACCACACCGTCGCGGCGAGCAGCCCGGCCAGCCACGGCGTCGGCAGCGGCGCGTACCCGGCCAGCACGGGCAGCGCGAAGAGCATCGGCAGCCGCAGCGCGTTGGAACCGATCGGGCTGGGCACGTAGTACGCCCCGATCAGGAGCAGCACGGTGAGCACCGCGCCGATGCGCAGCACCCGGCGGCGGCGCGGCAGCAGGACCGCCACCAGCACGGCGAGGGCGACGTTGATCCGCATCGACTCGGCCGAGTACGGCTGGGTGCCGCCGTTGCCGAACAGGACCGCGATCGGCGCCACGGTGACGATCGGCGCCAGGGCCAGGACGAGTCCCTCGGCCAGTGGAGCCTCGGCCCGCCATCCACCCGCCAGCGCCCGCCCCGGCCCGTCGCCGCGCCGCACTGCCGCCAGCAGCAGCGCGGCCCCGGCCAGCCCGGTGAACAGGCCGGCGACCGGGCTCGCCGCCGTCGCCACCGCGGCGCAGGCGGCGGCGAGGGCCAACCGGACCGGACGCGGCGGGCGTTCGGTGCTGATCGCGCAGAGCGCCAGCAGGCCGAACGTCAGCCCGACGGCGAAGGTGACCCGCCCGCTCGCCAGGTTGCCGACCAGGACCACGGCACCGAGGACGCCGGCCAACAGCGGGCGTCGGGCCCGGTTGCGGGCGAACAGCCAGGCCAGCGCGAACGCGCCGAGCACGGCGGCGACCGCCCCCAGTGGACGCACCCCGACCAACGCGCCCAACCGGGCGGTGAACAGGCTGTAGCCGTACTGGTTGACGCCGCCGTACCAACCGAGGTCGAGGGGCGTCGCACCGTACCGGTCGGCGAAGTCGGCGCGGGCCACCTGCGCCGCGAGGTCGGTGCCCATCCGGGGCGCGAGCAGGAACGCGACGGCGAGCAGCACCGCCACCCCGGTCGCCGCCACCCAGCCGGTGCGCCGCCCGAGCGGGCGTGGCGACACCTCAGGCATCGAGGACCCGTTCGGCCGCGGCGCGGGAGCGACGGCCGGTGCGCAGGTACTCGTCGAGGAACTCCCCCGGGTCGTCGCGGCCGAGCAGCCGGGCCACCCCGGCCAACTCCACCCCGTGCCGGGGCAGTTGGTCGCCGGCCCGGCCCCGGACCAGCATCAACGCGTTGCGGACCTGGGCGGCCAGGGTCCAACCGGCGGCCATCTCCGCGGCGTCGGCCGGGTCGATCAGGCCGGCCCGCTCGGCCGCCGCGAGGACGTCGAGGGTACGCGTGCCGCGCAGCGCCGGGTTCGCGCCGGCGTGCCGGAGCTGGACGAGTTGCACCGCCCACTCCACGTCGGCGAGCCCACCGCGACCCAGCTTGGTGTGGGTGGCCGGGTCGGCACCCCGGGGCAGCCGTTCGGTCTCCACCCGGGCCTTGATCCGCCGGATCTCGACGACCTGCTCGCGGGTCAGCCCGTCGGCCGGGTACCGCACCGGCTCGATCATCGCCTCGAACTCGGCGCCCAGGCCCGCGTCGCCGCAGACGAACCGGGCGCGCAGCAGCGCCTGCGCCTCCCACACCCGCGACCAGCGGGCGTAGTACGCCGCGTACGCGGCGAGGCTGCGGACCAGCGGACCCTGCCGACCCTCCGGGCGCAGGTCGGCGTCGACCCCCAGCGGCGGGTCGGGGGCGGGCACGCCGAGCAGTCGACGAAGTTCCTCGGCGATCGCGTGCGCGGCGGCGCTGGCGGCGCTCTCGCCGACCCCGGCGGGCGGGTCGTAGACGAAGAGCACGTCGGCGTCGGAGAGGTAGTTCGACTCGTACCCGCCGAGCCGGCCCATGCCGATCACCGCGAACCGCAACCCTTCCGGCGCGGGTTGGCTGGCCTGGGCGGCCCGCAGCGCGGCGGCCAGGGTGGCGTCGGTGACGTCCGCGAGCGCCGTACCGACCTGGGTGATGTCGGACAGGCCGGGAGCCGGCCGGTTCGCGCCGTCCGGTCGGGTGGGTGTGGGTGCGAGCGAACCCGCCCGGCAGAGCACGTCGGCGCAGGCCACCCGGACCAGTTCCCGACGGCGCAGCGCGCGCACCGCGCTGGTCGCCTCCACCGGGTCGGCGTGCCGGGCCGCCGCCGCCAGGAACCCCTCCCGCAGCACCTCCGGCGGGCGCGGGGCCAGCTCGTTCTCCTCGGCCAGCAGCCGCAGCGCCTCCGGATCACGGGCCAGCAGGTCGGCCACGTACCGGGACAGGGCGAGGACCCGGGCGAGCCGGCGGGCGACCGGGCCCCCGTCGCGCAACAGCCGCAGATACCAGGGGGTGCTGCCCAGCTTGTCGGAGACCTTGCGGTAGTTGAGCAGCCCCCGGTCCGGCTCCGGCGCGTCGGCGAACTCGCTGAGCAGCACCGGCAACAGCGTGCGCTGGATGGCGGCTGTGCGGCTCACCCCTCCGGTGAGCGCCTGGAGGTGACGCAGCGCCCCGGCCGGGTCGGCGAAGCCGAGGATCTCCAGGCGGTTGCGGGCCGCCTCCGGGGTAAGTCGCAACCCGTCGGCCGGCACCCGGGCCACCGACTCCAGCAGCGGCCGGTACAGCAGTTTGGCGTGCAGTCGGCGTACCTCGGTGGCGTGGGTGACCCACTCGGCCCGGAAGCTCTCGACCGCGCTGCGCCCCGGCGCGGCCGTGAAACCCAGCGCGGCGGCGAGCCAGCGCAACGCGCCCGGTTCGGCGGGCACCGTGTGCGTACGACGTAGCCCTTGGAGTTGCAGTCGGTGCTCGACGCTGCGCAGGAAACGGTAGCCGCGCAGCAGGGCCTCGCCGTCGGCCCGACCGACGTAGCCGCCGGCGACCAGGGCGCGCAACGCCGGGATGGTGCCCGGCTCGCGGAGCGTCTCGTCGCCGCGACCGTGCACGAGTTGCAGCAACTGGACGGCGAACTCGATGTCGCGCAGCCCGCCGGGACCGCGCTTGATCTCGCGTTCCAGCTCCTTCGGCGGGATGTTGTCGATGATCCGGCGACGCATGGCGCGGACGTCCTCGACCGCCTCGGGTCGTTCGGCGGCCCGCCAGACCAGCGGCGCGAGCTGGTCGATCCACTCCTGGGCCAGCGGCAGGTCACCGGCGGCCGGGCGGGCCTTCAGCAGCGCCTGGAACTCCCAGGTGCGTGCCCATCGCCGGTAGTAGGCCAGGTGGCTGGCGAGGGTCCGCACCAGCGGGCCCCGGCTGCCCTCGGGGCGCAGCGCGGCGTCGACCGGCCAGGCGACCAGCCCACAGATGGAGATCAACCGGGTCGCCACCTGGGTCGCGGCGGACAGGTCGGCGTCCTCGGCGGCGACGAAGATGACGTCCACGTCGGAGACGTAGTTCAGCTCGCCGCCGCCGCACTTGCCCATTGCCACGACCGCCAGCCGGGGCCGCTCGGTGCCGTCGGCCAGCTCGGCGACAGCGATCTCGTACGCCGCTGACAGCGTCGCGTCGGCCAGCGCGGAGAGCGCGGCCATCGTCTGCTCCAGGCCGCGACCGCCGGTGAGGTCGGCCGCCGCGATTCGCAACAACGCCAGGCGGTACGCGGTCCGCAGCGCCGCCACCGGGTGGCCGCCGTCGGCCGGCTCCAGCCGCCCCTCGGCGATCGGGGCGAGCCCATCCGGGGCGGTCCGCAGCGCCTGGTAGTGCTCGGGGTGGGCCACCAGGTGGTCGCCGAGCGCCGACGAGGCGCCGAGCACCGCCACCAGCCGCCGCCGCAGCCCGGGGTCGTTGTGCAGGTCCGCGAGCAGCGGCGACTCGACACCGCCATCGGTGGCGCGGCTCCCGGCGGTGCCGTCGGCGCTGCGGCTCTCCGCTTCCACGATGCGGTGCAGCTGCCGCAGCGCCAGGTCCGGGTCGGCGGCCCGGGACAGCGCGGCGAGCAACTCCGCGGCGGCCTCGTCGACCGGCTCCTGCTCGGCCGGCTGCCACAGCCGCAGCCCCTGCGGGCCGAGCAGGTCCGCGGCGCGCGCGCCGCCGTCGCCCTCGGCGGTGCCGAAGCCGTACCGGGCGAGCCGGCCCGGTGCCCTGGTCGGCCGGCTCATCAGTGCCCGAGCAGCGGCAGGCCGCGCCGCGTCGTGCTGTCGTCCAACTCGCCGAGGGCCAGCGCGGCGAACCGGGCGGCGAACGGTTGCCAGACCTCCTCGATGTCGGCCAGCACCGAGGCGCAGGCCGCTACCACCAGCTCCGGGTCGTAGCCCAGCTCGGCGAGTTGGGTCGAGTCGGTGGCCCAGTCGGCGATCATCGCGGCGTCGCACTCGATGTGGAACTGCAACCCCCACGCCCGGTCACCGAGGCGGAACGCCTGATGCGGGTAGCGGGTGGACGCGGCCAGCAGGGTGGCACCCCGGGGCAGCTCGGTGATCTCGTCGGAGTGCCACTGGAGCACGTCCGGGATCAACGGCACGTACCGGAACAGCGGATCGTTCTCGGCGGCGTCGCGCCGGCCGACCACGCCGGGACCGATCTCCGGCCCGGACGGGCTGCGCTCCACCAGGCCGGCGTGCGCGGTGGCGAGCAACTGCGCGCCCAGGCAGACCGCCAGGGTCGGCACCCGGTACCGGACCGCCTTGCGCAGCAGGCCCTCCACTGCGGGAAACCACTGTGCGCCGGGCGAGCCGTCCGGCAACGGGTACGCCTGTTGGTCGCCGCCGAGCACCACCAGCGCCGCGTACCCCTCCAGGTCGGCGGGGAGCTCGTCGCCGGCGTGCGGGCGAACCACCCACAGCTCCAGCCCAGCCTCGGTCAGCCACTCACCCAGCCGGCGCGCGTCGTCCGTCGGGTCGTTCTCGATCACCAGCGCGGTTGCCACCCGTCGAGGCTAGCCGGTACGCCGCACGGCGCCACGCCCCGGCACAGGGTGGCGGTGAGCGGGCCCGCTACGGCTCAGCTGACCCGCAGCGCGTCGATCAATCGGGACAGCGCCGCCTGGGTGGCGGCCAGGTCGGCCGGGTCTGTCGATCCGGCCAGCCAGAGCGCCGCCTCGTTCATCGCGCCGGAGAGCAGGTGGGACAGTGGCGCCACCGGCTGCGGGGCAATCATGCCCGCCGCGATGAGGTCGGCGAGCGCGTCGGCCAGGTGGCGACCCGAGGCGGCCTCGTCCAGGGCCCGCCACTCGTGCCAGCCGAGCACGGCGGGCCCGTCGATCAGCATGATCCGCTGGAATTCGGGATCGGCGCTGGCCGTGAGGAACGCCTGGCAGCCGGCGGTGAGGCGGGACCATGGGTCCGGTTGGGCATCGGCGATGGCGGCGACCCGGTCCCCCACCTCCTGCTGCACCTGGGTCAGCACCGCCTGGAACAGCTCGACCTTGCTCGCGAAGTGGTGGTAGAGCGCACCCTTGGTGACCCCGGCCGCGCTCACGATCTCGGCGAGACCGACCGCCTGATAGCCACGGGTGGCGAAGAGCTGCCGACTCTGCAGCAACAGGGACCGCCGGGTCTGGTCCCGCCGCTCCTCGCGCACTCCCTGGCCCATCATGCCTCCCAATTGACATACCAACGGTATGCGAAATACGGTAGTTGACATACCGACGGTACGCGAAGGAGCCCCAGTGAATCTCACCAGCTTCTACCCGGTCATCTGCACGACCCGGCTGGCCGAGTGCCACGACTTCTACCGGCACTTCCTGGGATTCGAGACGACCTTCGAGGCCAACTGGTACGTGAGCCTGCGCCGCCCCGGCCCTCCGGCGTACGAACTGGCACTGCTCGACCACCGGCATCCGACAGTCCCGGCGGCCTACCGGAAGCCGGTGCGGGGGCTGCTGCTGAACCTCGAGGTCACCGACGTCGACGCGGAGTGGGAAAGGCTTGTCGTCCACGGCGGGCTCCACCCGGAACTGACGCTGCGCGACGAGGACTTCGGGCAACGGCACTTCATCCTCGCCGACCCCGCGGGCGTGCTGATCGACGTGATCACACCCATCCCGCCGGCACCGGACTGGGCCGAACGGTACACCGACAATTGAGTCACCAGCGAGGCTAAGCTGTGCCGCTGTGCCCGTAAGCCCTGCCGCTGTGCCCAACCACCACGAGGTAACCGCCGCCGTACGCCCGCCCGTGCTGCGCCCGGGTGACACGGTGCTGCTGGTGTCGCCGTCCGGGCCGACCTCGCCGGAGCGGGTGGCCCGGGGCATGGAGCTGCTCACCGGCTGGGGCCTTCGCCCGGTGCCGGCACCGAACGCGTACGCCCGCCACGGCTACCTCGCCGGCACCGACGACCTGCGCGCCGCCGACCTGAACGCGGCCTTCGCCGACCCGGACGTGCGCGGGGTGATCTGCACCCGTGGCGGCTACGGCGCCCAACGGATCGTGGACGCCATCGACATGGCCGCCGTCCGCCGTGATCCGAAGGTGGTGGCCGGCTTCTCGGACATCACCGCGTTGCAGTTCGCGCTCTGGCGGGGCGCCCGCCTGGCCGGCGTGCACGGCCCCGGGGCGGCCTGGCGCGACGAGCGCACGCCGCTGCGCTCCGCCGAGTCCCTGCACGCGGCGCTGATGACGACCGAACCGGTGTCGATCACCGCGGTCCCCACCGAGGAGACCTTCGGCGTACGCGTCCCGGGTCGCGCCACCGGCACCCTGCTCGGCGGCAACCTCTGCATGATCGCCGCGTCGATCGGCACCCCGGACCTGCCCGACCTGACCGGTGCGGTGCTGTTGATCGAGGACGTGCAGGAACCCCCGTACAAGGTCGACCGGATGCTCACCCACCTGCGCCGGGCCGGCGCACTGGACGGCCTGGCCGGGGTGGCGGTCGGGCAGTTCACCGACTGCGGCGACGGCTGGGACACCACGATCGTCGACGTCCTCTCCGAACGCCTCGGGGACCTGGGCGTACCGGTCCTCGGCGGCCTTCCGATCGGCCACGGACCCAACCAACTCACCGTCCCGGTAGGCACCCAGGCCACCCTCGACACCACCACCGCAACCCTCACCACAACCCCCGCGGTCCAATAACCCCCGGCCCTCTCCCCCTTCCCCCTCCCCCGCCTCGGCACCGTTGATCATGAAGTTGTTGTCACTTCCACGGCGTGTCGCGGCAATAACTTCATGATCACCGCAGGGCCGGGGTGAGGGGGCGGCGGTGGGGGGTGGGATGGGTTAGGGGGTTAAGTGGGCTATTGCTCCTGTTTCCAGGGCTGACCAGATGCCCTTCGGGGTGCGGGTGATGCCGTGGGGTTCGGAGTTGGAGGTGGGTAGCGGGTAGCTCTCGATCCGCCCGGTGGGATCGAGGTGACCGATCCGGTTGGCGCCCCACTCGGTGAACCACGCGCCGCCGTCCGGGTCGGCCACTATCGCGTGCGGACGGGCCGCCCGGTCCGGCAGCGGGATCTCGACGATCTCGCCATCCGGGGCGACCCGGCCGAGTTGGCCGGCCGCGATCTCCACGAACCAGATGGTGCCGTCGTCGCCGCAGGTGATGCCGACCGGGCCGGCCTTCGCCGTGGGTAGCGGATAGAGCGTCACGGTGCCGTCGAGGTCGATCCGGCCGACCGCGTTCGCCTGGTTGAGGGTGAACCACAGCGCCCGGTCAGCGCCGGCAGTGATCATTGAAGCGAACCCGCCGGTCACCGGCAGCGGGAACGCGTTGTGGGTGCCGTCGGTCTCCACCCGGCCGATCGTGTCGGAGGTCATCCCGGTGTACCAGAGCGCACCATCGGGTCCGGCCGCGATGCCGCACGGCCCGGTGCCGGCCGGCAGCGCGATGCTGCGCTGCTCGCCGTCGACGGTGATCCGGCCGATCCGGTCGTCGCCCGAGCGGGTGAACCAGAGCGCCCCGTCCGGCCCGGTCGTGATGATCAACGGGCGGCTGCCCGCCGGCTCCAGCGGGTAGGTCCGGACCGCGCCGTCGGGCGAGAACCGGGCGATCCCGCCGGCCTGGGCCAGCGTCAGCCACAACGCGCCGTCCGGGCCAGGCGTGATGCCGTACGGCCCGGAATCCGGCCCGGTGAGTGGAATCTCCCGAATTTCGACGGTCATTTCGTGTCCTTCCGTCGGTGATCGTCCACCCTGGCCCTCAGCCAGCGACGACACAACCGATTTCGGCTACCGCCGGCCAGGATTGTCAGCTCGCTGACAGGGTCGCCATGGCTTCCGCCCAGGCTGCCCGGTCACTGTCGGTCACGACAGCGCACGTAGACCGAACCTCTGGAGGACAGCATGTCCCGCACCATCCGTAGGAAGCACCTGCTGGCCGGCCTGGCCACCGCCGGCGTCCTCGGCGTCGGGATCGCGGCCCCGACGATCGCGTTCGCCGCCGACGCGCCCACGCCGGCTCCGAGCAGCAGCACCGCCCCGGCTCCGGGTGCCAAGGCCGACCGGCAGGGTGAGTTCGCCGAGGCCCTCGCCAAGGAACTGGGCGTGCCCACCGACAAGGTGACCGCCGCCCTGGAGAAGATCCGCGAGCAGCACCGGCCGGCCGACCGGCCCCAGCGGCCGTCCGCCGATGACCGGCAGGCCGCGCTCAAGCAGCGCCTGGAGCAGGCGGTCAAGGACGGCAAGCTCACCCAGGAGCAGGCCGACGCCATCACCAAGGCCGTCGAGGCCGGCGTCTTCCCCGGCCCGGGCGGGCACCGTGGCCCGGGCGGCCCGCACGGTCCCGGGGGCCAGCACGGCGAAGGTACGCCCGGCAAGTGATCCGACGGTCCGGCCCCGGCAGGCACTGACCGACCGGGGCCGGCCTTCGTACACCACGCGCGGCCCCGGCACGCGCCGACCCGGCCCGGGCCGGCCTCGGCAGACCACCGGCGACCCCGGTCCGTCTGCCGGAACGGGCCCCACCCGGCCCGTTGCGGCTTGATCCACTCGGCTTTCGTGAAGTCGGGGCATCCGAGTGCGTCGGATACCCCGACTTCCTGAAAACGGAGTTGATCACCGGCTCCGGCTTCAGCCACGCCACGCCAGGCCAGAGCAGGCCAGGCCAGGCCAGGCCGGAGCAGGGCCGGCCGGAGCAGGCCGGCCCTGGAACGGGTGGTCAGCTCTGCTGGGGCGGGGGCGAGAACACGCCTACGCGATTGCCGGTCGGGTCGAGCAGGTGGGCCGACGTGAGACCGCTCGGCGCCGTACGCGCCGGCACCAGCACCCGACCGCCGGCCGCTTCGGCCCGCTTGCAGGTCTCCTCAACGTCGGCGACCTCGGCGTAGAACACCGCGTAGTTCGGCGAACTCCCGTCGGTCGCGCGGATCGCCCCGCTGATCCCGGTGTCGCCACCGGCTCCGGTCACCCGGTAGGACCCGCCGTTGGCCGGCCCCTGCTCCTCGAAGGTCCAGCCGAACAGCTCTCCGTAGAACTTCTCCGCGGCCTCGGGCCGGTCGGCGCCGAATTCGAACCAGGTGATGGGCGTGGTGGACCTGGACATCTGTTGCCTCCAGAAATTTCCGGGCCGGCCGTTCGGCCGCCGTCCCCAGCAGTCTCGAGGCCGTTCGCGACAGCGTCCTGTCGGTGTTTCCGGATCATCCGGCCGAGTTGTCGTCGACGCGGCCCACCCCGGCCGGGTGGTCGTCGACGCGGTCCACCCCGGCCGGGTGGTCGTCGACGTCGAGCCGTTTCAGACCAGGCTCAGCGGGCGGAGCCGTTCGTGCGGGATGTCGAGATCGGTCAGGTGCAGCTCCCGGGCCACCACGTCGGGCAGCGCCCGGACCGTCCGGATCCGGTCGGTGCGGAAGCAGCGCAGCTCGTCGCGCAGCCGGCACCAGGCCACCAGGTACCAGTGCCGGGAGTTGCCGAGGTAGCCGAGTGGCTCGACGTCACGGGTCGAGTCGGCGCCGGCGCGGTCGGCGTACCGGATGCGCAGCACCCGCCGCGCGGTGACCGCCTCGGCGACGGTGGCCGGGACGGGCGTGGCCGGCCCGTCGCCGATCAGGTGCACCCGGCCGGCGAGGCGGTGCGCCTCGGCGGCGTCGGCGGCCGGCAGCACCGCCACCAGCTTGCGCAGCGCGGTGCCGGCCGGCCCGGCGAACGGCGAGTCGGCGAGCCGGTGCAGCGCCACCGCCATCGCCACCGCCTCGGCGGCGGTCAGGTTGACCGGCGGCAGGGTACGGGCGCGGTCCAGGACGTAGCCGCCGGTGCGCCCGGGCTCGGCCCAGATCGGCACCCCGGCCTCCTGCAACGCGCCGAGATCCCGTTCGATGGTCCGGCTGCTCACCTCGAAGCGGGCGGCCAGCCAGCGGGCGCTGCGCGGGCGTGGTGACACCGCCCGCAGCTCCTCGACCAGCGCGTACAGGCGATCCGTGCGGTTCATGCCCGGCACGCTACGGCCGGGGTACGACGCCCTCCGGCGACCGCCCGGTGACGTGCGCGCCTCGACCGTCGGAGATCTTGGACAGTTTCCGTCAGCGACTGACGGAAACTGTCCAAGATCTCCATGCGCGAAGACGCGCGCCCGCAGACGCGCGCTCGCAGACGCACGGCCTCACGCGCACGGCCTCACGCGCACGACCTCAGGCGATGCAGGCGCACACGATCAGCGCGGCCCCGAAGTGGGTGGCGGCGCTGACCCGGGCGGCCGGGTGCGGCTCCGGGGAGCAGATGACCTCGCCGAGCTTGCCGGGGGTGAGCAGGTCCAGCACCACGAAGGCCAACGCCATGATCGCCAACCCGACCAGCCCGAAGAGCAACGTGGAGGCGAGCCCCTTGCCGAAGTCGCTGTAGCTGGTCAGGATCGCGGTGAAGACGATCCCGGCGATGCCGAGCTGGTTGGCGGCGAGCAGCAACCCCGCGTTGGCGTTGCGCTCGACCCAGATCAGGTCCCGTAGCCGGCCCGGGGTGAGCAGGTCGACGAGCCCGAACCCGGCGGCCATCAGCCCGACGCCGACGATCCCGAACACGACGCTCTGCCAGGCACCGCTGAGCAGATCCTCCAGCACCGACTTGCCTCCCGACTCTCCGCCCGGAGGGGTACCGGCGCGGTGATCGAGACGATAGCGGCAGCGCGCAATCGCGTCAGCCCCGCGCCTACAGCGCCAGGTAGCGCTGCCGCTCGTACGGGGTGACCTCGCGGCGGTACTGCTCCCACTCGGCCCGCTTGTTGCGCAGGAAGAAGTCGAAGACGTGCTCGCCGAGCACCTCCGCCACCAGCTCGGAGCCGGCCATCACGTCGATCGCCTCGGCGAGGTTCTCCGGCAGCGCCTCGTAGCCCATGGCGCGCCGTTCCGCGCTGGTCAGTGACCAGACGTCGTCCTCGGCGCCCGGCGGCAGCTCGTACCCCTCCTCGATGCCCTTGAGGCCGGCGCCGAGCAGCACCGCGAAGGCGAGGTACGGGTTGGTGGCCGAGTCCAGTGAGCGGACCTCGACCCGGGCCGAGTTGGGCTTGCCGTACGCGGGAACCCGGACCAGCGCGGACCGGTTGAGGTGCCCCCAGCAGACGTACGCCGGGCTCTCCGTGATCCGGTCGGGCAGGTGCTGCGGGAAGAGCCGCTTGTACGAGTTGACCCACTGGTTGGTGACGGCCGTGTACTCCCGGGCGTGCACCAGCAGGCCGGCGATGAACGACTTCGCCACCTTGGACAGCTTCATCGGGTCGCCGCTGTCGTGGAAGGCGTTGCGCTCCCCCTCGAACAGCGACAGGTGGGTGTGCATGCCGCTGCCCGGCTGGTCGGTGAACGGCTTGGGCATGAAGCTGGCCTGCACACCGGTGGAGAGCGCGACCTCCTTGACCACGTGCCGGAAGGTCATGATGTTGTCGGCGGTGGTCAGCGCGTCGGCGTAGCGCAGGTCGATCTCCTGCTGGCCGGGCGCGACCTCGTGGTGGCTGAACTCCACCGAGATGCCGATCCGTTCCAGCGCCAGCACGCCCTGGCGGCGGAAGTCCCGGGCCACGGCGTGGGTGGTGTGCTCGAAGTAGCCGCCGGTGTCGACCGGGGTGGGCACCGAGCCGTCCTGCGGGCCGTTCTCCAGCAGGAAGAACTCGATCTCGGGGTGGGTGTAGAAGGTGAAGCCCTTCTCGGCCGCCTTGGACAGGGCGCGGCGCAGCACGTGCCGGGGGTCCGCCCAGGACGGACTGCCGTCGGGCAGCAGGATGTCGCAGAACATCCGGGCGCTCTCGCCGCTGACCCCGCCCTCGAAGGGGAAGACCTGGAAGGTGGTCGGGTCGGGCATGGCCACCATGTCCGATTCGAAGACCCGGGCGAAGCCCTCGATCGCCGAGCCGTCGAAGCCGATGCCTTCCTCGAAGGCCGCCTCCAGCTCGGCGGGCGCCACCGAAACGCTCTTGAGCGTGCCCAGAACGTCGGTGAACCACAGCCGGACGAACCGGATGTCCCGCTCTTCCAGCGTCCGGAGGACGAACTCCTGCTGACGGTCCACTTCCCCAACCCCTCGCGACACTGTTTTGTCCGCCTTGGCCGGGCTGCGCCCGACCTGATCGCCCAGTCTTCCCGGGCCTGGTTACGCAGACGTTACGCGAACTGCCGCCGCCCGTCCCCTCGTGTCCCGCCCGGCGAGCGGGGCCCCGGCCGGACCCGCGACGTCCGCCGCCGGGCGGGCCGGGCTCCTGCCGTCGCGGCCCGGCCGGCCCGTGGCGGCAGGTGGCGGCAATCTCGTCCGAGGGTACGGATTGTCGCCACGAGGCTGGGGCAAGATGAAGGCATGCCCACCCTGCGTCTCGCCCTGTCCCAGGTCAACCCGACCGTCGGAGACATCGCCGGAAACGCCGACCTGGTCCGCAGCTGGACCCGCCAGGCCGCCGATGCCGGTGCCCAACTGGTGCTCTTCCCGGAGATGATGCTCACCGGTTACCCGGTCGAGGACCTGGTCTTCCGGCCGTCCTTCGTCGCCGCGTCCCGGGCCGCCGTGGAGCGGCTGGCCGCCGACCTGGCCGCCGACGGTCTCGGCGAGCTGCCGGTGGTGGTCGGCTACCTGGACGCCGACGGGCCGCCGCAGGTCAGCGGGGACGCCGAGGCGGGCCGGGGTGCCCGTAACGCCGCGGCGCTGCTGCACCGGGGCGTGGTGGCCGCCCGCTACTTCAAGCACCACCTGCCCAACTACGGGGTCTTCGACGAGGACCGGTACTTCGTCTCCGGTGACGAGTTGACCGTGGTGCGGATCGGCGGTGTGGACGTCGCGCTGACCATCTGCGAGGACCTGTGGCAGGCCGGGGGTCCGTTCGCCGCCGCCCGGCGGGCCGGCGTCGGGCTGGTCGTCAACATCAACGGCTCGCCGTACGAGCTGAACAAGGACGACATCCGGTTGCCGCTGGTCCGCCGCCGGGCCGCCGAGGCGGGTGCCGCCATCGCGTACGTCAACATGACCGGCGGCCAGGACGAGCTGGTCTTCGAGGGCGACTCGATGATCGTCACCGCGGACGGTGAGCTGCTGACCCGGGCCCCGCAGTTCGTCGAGCACCTGCTCGTACACGATGTCGAGCTGCCGGCCGCCGGCACCGCGCCGACCACCGAGACGGTGGCGGACGGCATGCGGATCGTGCACAGCACCCTGGACGGCGTTCCGCCCCTGCCGGCCGGCCCGGCCGTCACCGGCGGGCTGATCGAGCCGGTGGCCGACGAGGCCGAGGTGTGGCAGGCGTTGGTGCTGGGCCTGCGCGACTACGTCAACAAGAACCGGTTCCCCTCGGTGGTGCTCGGCCTCTCCGGCGGCATCGACTCGGCGGTGGTGGCCGCCCTCGCCGTCGACGCGCTCGGGCCGGACCGGGTGGTCGGGGTGTCGCTGCCCAGCCAGCACTCCTCGGAGCACTCCCGGGAGGACGCCGCCGACCTGGCCAAGCGCACCGGCCTGGACTACCGCGTCGAGCCGATCCAGCCGATGGTCGACGGTTTCCTGGCCAACCTGTCACTGTCCGGGGTGGCCGTGGAGAACCTGCAGGCCCGGGTCCGTGGCGTGATCCTGATGGCGCTGTCGAACCAGGAGGGCCACCTGGTACTCACCACCGGCAACAAGAGCGAGCTGGCGGTCGGCTACTCCACCCTGTACGGCGACTCGGTGGGCGGCTTCAACCCGGTCAAGGACGTCTGGAAGACGCTGATCTGGCGGCTTGCCAAGTGGCGGAACATGGACGCGGCGCGGCGCGGTGAGACCGCCCCGATTCCGGAGAACTCGATCGGGAAGCCGCCCAGCGCCGAGCTGAGCCCGGGCCAGCTCGACAGCGACAGCCTGCCCGACTACGACGTCCTGGACCCGATCCTGATCGGTTACGTCGACGGCGACCTCGGCCGTGACGGGCTGGTCGAGTCGGGTCACGACCCGGCGATCGTGGACAAGGTGCTGCGGCTGGTGGATACCGCCGAGTACAAGCGACGGCAGTCGGCGCCAGGCACGAAGATCTCCATGAAGGCGTTCGGTCGGGACCGCCGTCTGCCGATCACCAACCGGTGGCGCGAGCACGGCTGAGCCGTACCCCTGGGGGTGCCGGGTCGGTGACACGGCCCGGCGCCGCCGCACGGCGACCTGGCGGTCACGTCGCCGCCTTCTCGCCCCGGCTGGAGTGACATCTTGCACTGGGCCCTGCCGTCAGCCCGTCGCGCGGTGCGACGATCGCGACGGAACCCGGGGACCGCGCAGGCGGCCTCGAGGAAGGGAGACAGAGATGGTGGAGTCCACTCCGAACGAGGTGACCGCGTTGTACGGCGGCCCGGCCACCCGACGGGTCCGCACCCGCGACCTGATGGCCGCCAAGGAGCGCGGCGAGCGGTGGCCGATGCTCACCTCGTACGACCAGTACACCGCGTCGATCTTCGATCAGGCGGGGGTCCCGGTGCTGCTGGTCGGCGACTCGGCAGCGAACAACGTGTTCGGCTACGAGACGACCCTGCCGATCACCGTCGACGAGCTGCTTCCGTTGGTACGGGCGGTGGTGCGGGCGACCCGGCAGGCGCTGATCGTCGGTGACCTGCCGTTCGGCTCGTACGAGGAGGGCCCGGCCCAGGCGCTGCGGACCGCCGTCCGGTTCATGAAGGAGGGTGGCTGCCACGCGGTGAAGTTGGAGGGTGGCCGCCGTAACGCCGCGCAGATCGCCGCGATCGTCGGTGCCGGCATTCCGGTGATGGCACACATCGGTTTCACCCCGCAGAGCGAGCACACCCTGGGCGGCTACCGGGTGCAGGGCCGGGGCGACGCCGCCGACGAGGTGCTGGCCGACGCGCGGGCGGTGGCGGAGGCGGGCGCTTTCGCTGTGGTGCTGGAGATGGTGCCCGGTGAGGTGGCCAAGCGGATCACCCACGAGCTGCCGATTCCCACAGTGGGCATCGGCGCGGGCCCGGACACCGACGCGCAGGTGCTGGTCTGGCAGGACATGGCCGGGCTGCGGACCGGCAAGGCCCCCCGGTTCGTCAAGCGGTACGCGGACCTGGCCGGCGCGCTCACCGACGCCACCCGCCGGTTCGCCGACGAGGTCCGCGGCGGCGAGTTCCCCGCCGCCGAGCACACCTTCTAGCCAGCGGTGTCGGGGTGTCCCCCGCACGGGTGGGACACCCCGACACCGAGGCTCAGAGGTCGGTGACGCGGATGCCGGCGTGGGCCTTGTAGCGCTTGTTGATGGCGATCAGGTTGGCGGTGAACGCCTCGATCTGGTGGGCGTTGCGCAACCGGCCGGCGTAGATGCCCCGCATGCCGGGGATCCGGGCGGCGAGCGCGCCGACGATGTCGACCAGCTCACGGTCCTCGGTGCAGATCAGCACGTCCAGATCGATCCGGTCGACCTCGGGGTCGGCCAGCAGCGGTGCGCTGACGTGGTTGAACGCGGCGCAGACCCGGGAGTTGGGCAGCAGCGCGGCGGCCTGCTGCACGGCACTGCCCTCGTCGACCGTCAACGCGTACGGGCCCTGCTTGTCGAAGCCGAGCGGGTTGACGCAGTCGACGACGATCCGGCCGGCGAGCGGCTCGGCGAGGGCGGCGACGGTGGCGGCGTGCCCGTCCCACGGCACCGCGATGATCACCACGTCGCTGCGTCGGGCCACCTCGTCGTTGGCGGCACCGGTGACGCTGCCGCTGGCCGGCACCCCGGGCAGGGCGGCGATCTCGGCCGCGGACTCGGCGGCCCGCTCCGCCGACCTCGATCCGATCAGCACCGTCTGACCGGCCCGCGCGAACCGGTAGGCGAGGCCCCGCCCCTGGTCGCCGGTGCCACCGATGATGCCGACCGTCAGCCCGGACACGTCGGGCAGCGTGCTCGCGTCGTATGCCATGGCCTCATCCTCGCAAACCGCCCGGTGGGTCAGCAGCGCCGAGCGTTGTGAGAATCCCCGCTACCCCGGCGCTCACGAACACCGGCAGCGCTCAGGCCAGCTCGAACAGGACGCTCCGGGCCGCCGGGTCGGCCGTGACCAGCCGGACCCGCACGCGTTCGCCGAGCGGCAGTTGGCCGAGGCAGCGGGCGCGTACCGGCGGGGCGTCCAGCGCGACGGTGCCACCTTGCGGGCGGGGCCGGGACTTGCCGTTGGGCGGGGCGTCGACGTCGAGGACGGCCGCGTCGAAGGTTTCGCCGACCCGGTGTTCCAGCACCGCCGCCTCGGCCAGCTCGACGGCGCCACGAGCGGCCGACGAGGCGACCCGGTCGGTGCTCGCCATCGCCTCGGGCAGCCGGGGCAGGGCGGCGCGGGCCCAGTCGGGCACCGGCTGGCCGGTGTGCAGGGCCAGGCAGACCTCGGTGGCGTACCGGTCGGCAAGCCGCCGCAACGGGGCCGTCACGTGGGCGTACGCGGCTGCCACACCGCCGTGTTCCGGCTGCTCCGGCACTTCGCCGTCGAAGGCGGTGTACGCGGCACCGCGCATCAGCTCGGCCGCCTGGTCGATGAACGCCGCGGCGCGCGGCTGGGCCGGGTCCAGAGCGGCGATGACCTGTCCCGGGCCCACGTCGTCGGGCCAGTGCACGCCCAGCGGGGCGGCGGCGGCCCGGAGCCGCTGCACCGCCTCCGGTTTGGGCGCCGGCATGGTCCGCAGCAGGCCGACCCGGCCGGCCAGCATGATGTCGGCGGCGGCCATCCCGGTCAGCAGGGAGATCTGCGCGTTGTGCTCCTCCATCGGCACCGGCGCGCGCAGCACCAGTCGCCAGCCCTCACCGTCAGGCTCCAGATCCTGCTCGGGCAGCGGCAGGTTGATGGCGCCGCGCCGCAACCCCCGCGCGGTCAGCAGGTCGCCGATCTCCGGCAGCAGGGCGATCGGGTCGGCCAGCCGTCCGGCCTCGGCCGCCGCCTGCACACCTGGGTAGTCGAGTTTGGCGCGACTGCGGACCAGGGCGCGTTCCACCTCGACGGCCACGGTGGCGCCGTCGGCGTCCAGGTCGATGGTCCAGAGCACCGCGGCCCGGTCGACGTCGGGCAGCAGGCTGGCGGCACCCTCGCTGAGGGTGCGCGGGTGCAGCGGCACGTTCCCGTCGGGCAGGTAGATGGTCTGCCCGCGCCGCCAGGTTTCCGCCTCCAACGCCCCACCAGGGGTGACGTGCGCGGCGACGTCGGCGATCGCGTACCGCACCCGGTAGCCGCCACCCGGGCGGCGGGCGAGGTGCATCGCCTGGTCCAGGTCCCGCGAGGTGGCGGGGTCGACGGTGACGAACGGTATGTCGGTGCGGTCGACGGGCGGCTGCGGCGGTGCCGCAGCCGCCTCGTCGGCCTCACGCTGGGCGTCGGCAGGGAAATCCTCGGGCAGGCCGAGTTCCCGGCGCAACGCGCCGAAGTCGATGCGGGGCGCGAGTACGCGTCGGATGACCACGGGTCAATCCTGACAGTGCCACCGGTGATCCGCTTCCGGTGACCGGCCGGGAATTCCACCTGGCAAGAGGTGGTCCGTGCTCAGCCTGTCGCCTTCCGGGCGGCGGAGCGGGCGCCCTTCGGTGCGGTGGCCCGAGCGGCGACCGGCCGGGCCGGCGACTTGCGGGCGGTCACCTTGCGCGCCGGCGCCTTGGCCGCGACGGTCTTCTTCGCCGGGGCCTTCTTCGCCGCCGCCTTGCGGGCGGTGGTCGACGAGGTGCCGGTCGCCTTCGCGGCCGGGGCCTTCTTGGCCGGGGCCTTGCGCGCGCCGCCGCTGGGGCGGGTGGACGCGGTCTTCTTCGCCGCTGTCGTCTTCTTCGCCGCTGTCTTCTTGGCGGCGGACGCCGTGGTCGCGACCTTGCGCGCCGGGGCCTTCGCCGCGGTGGCGGTCTTACGGGCGGGGGCCTTCGCGGCCGTGGTCTTCTTCGCCGCCGAGGCCGTCGTCTTCTTCGCCGCGCTCGCCGTCTTCTTCGTCGCGGCGGTGGTCTTCTTCGCGGCGGTGGTGGTCTTGCGCGCCGCCGACGCCGGAGCGCGCTTGGCGGTGGCGGTCGTCTTGCGGGTGGCGGCAGCGGTCTTCGCCGGCGCCTTCTTGGCCGCGGCCGTGGTCTTGGTCGTGGTCCGCTTCGCCGGTGCCTTCTTCGCGGGGGCCTTCTTCGCCGCCGTGGTGGTCTTCTTGGCCGGCGCGCGGCCTGCCGCACCGGCCGCCTTGCGGGCCGGTGCCTTCGCGGCACCGGCGGTGGACTTGCGCACGGGGGTGGTCCGGCTCGCCGCCGTGTTCCGCTCCGCCGCGGCGGTCTTCTTCGCGGTGGTGCGTCGGGCGGCCGGGCGCTTGGTGGCCTGCTGTGCTTCGGCCATCGTGGTTCCCTCCTCGGGGGACGTGCTCTCGCGTGCGTCCTCGCGGAGCACGAAATGCCTCGGCGCGAGCCGTCCCGCGCCGCCTATCTGTCGTCCCCGGCCCAACGAGCGTCCTCGGCATCCCACGCCTCGTTCCGCTCCTGCACTCGTTGCAGGGCGTTCTCGGCGTCGGCCGCCGAGTCGTACGGCCCGAGAACGTGCTTCGCCGGACACACGTTGGCGTCCGTCTCGACCCGGTGATGTCGGGTGCACCAGTAGAACTGCCCACCACGTTCGCTGTCGCTCATGGGAATCACTGTGCACCGCGAACCGGCCGGCCGCCACCGGATCGCACAAGTCGCCGACGATCTCCACAGTAGATATGCATCGGCTCTGTCGGGCCGAAACGGCGAAACGCGTGGGACTGGAACACCAGAAGATGCGCAGGTGAGCCGCGCGGTGGCGTCCCCTCTATGATCGCCGGATGGCGATTCCGGACTACATCGTGGGCATGCGCAAGCACGTCGGCCACGACCTGCTCTGGCTGCCGAGCGTCAGCGCGGTGGTCCGCAACGACGCCGGTGAGCTGCTGCTCGGACAGCGCGCCGACGACGGGCGCTGGTCGGTGATCAGTGGTTTCGTCGAGCCGGGCGAGCAGCCGGCCACCGCGCTGGTCCGCGAGGTGCGTGAGGAGACGGGGCTGGACGTGGCGCCGGTGCGGATGTCCAGCGCCGTGTCGCACCCGCACACGTACCCGAACGGGGACCGGTGCGAATACCTCAACCTGGGGTTTCTGTGTCGGCTAATGGCCGGCACCGCCCGGGTCAACGACGACGAGTCGCTGGACGTGCGGTGGTTCCCGTTGGACCGGCTGCCCGAACTGGACAAGCACGCCCTGCTGGTCATCGCGTACGCGCTGCGGGAAAACCAGTTGGCCGGTTACCTGGAGCCGGGCACGACGTGGGACGACGTGCCCGACTGAGGTTCACACCGGGGTCGGCGCGAGGGCGACGGGCACGGCGGGCGCGGACCGGGCCGCCCGAATGGTGTACGCGAGCGCGTACGGCATGCAGGCCAGGTAGAACATCGGCTCCAGCAACAGGCGGTCGGTGATCAGGAAGATCTCCCACGACGTGGGGCGGGGCAGGCCGAAGTTCCAGTCGGTCCAGCAGGCGAAGAGCCACAACGGCGCGGAGATCCGGTCGACGCTGTCCGCTGTCATCGCGTCGGCCGCAACGGTGCCAGGCCCCGGAATGGTCTGGATCACGAAGAGGATCACGGCCAGGTCGGCGGCGACGAGCGCGCCGACGAGGCCCACCGACCAGGCGACGCCGACCCGGCCCCGGGCGGCGAGGCTCGCCGCAGCCCAGAGGGCCAGCGTCAGGCCCGCCGACCAGAGCAGCAGACCGGGTACGAAGCTGCCGAGGACACTGCCGTTGATGACGGACATGAGCCCGAGTGCGGCCACACCGACGGGGAGCACCACGCCGAGCGCGATGCGCAGTGGCCCGTGCAGTGCGGTGTGCCGGGCCGACCGTGCCGTGTACTTCGCCAACAGCACCGCGAAGCCGAGGATCAACATCGACCAGAGCGGCAACTGCACCGCGCTCGACCAGCTCACCAGCATCGACAGCCAGTTGTAGACCTGCGCCATGGCCAGCGCGCTGACGACCACGATCGCGGCGCAGGCGAGGGGGGCCAGGAGCAGGGCGGCGGCGGTACGGCGGGCCCGCTGATGCATCAGGCGGCGGTCGAGGAGCGGGGCACCGGCTCGGCTGACGGCGAGGCTCGCCGCGAAGCCGACCATCGTCGTCCGGCGACCGTTCTCGGCGAGCACGTGCAGCTCGGCGGCCCATTCGCGGCGCAGGTCGTCGCGGACGTCGGCCGGCCAGCGGCGCGCGGCCAGCCCCAGCAGCAGCTCGGCGATCCGACGGGTCAGCATGCCGGCGCTCCGGTGGTTGCTCGCGTGGCGTTCACCCGTTCGCCGCTCGGGTGCCCGGGTTGGGCTTTCGGCTCGACGTGGACGTCCAGCCGGTGGCGCTGCGCGTCGCCCCCAGAGCGGCGGGCGCGAACCGGGCCGCCCGGATGGTGTAGGCGAGCGCGTACGGCATGCAGGCCAGGTAGAGCATGGGCTCCACCAGCACCCGGTTGGTGATCAGGAAGATCTCCCACTGGATCGGCCGGGGCAGGCCGAAGTTCCAGTCCGTCCAGCAGGCGAAGAGCCACAGCGGCGCGGAGATCGGGTCGACGCGTTCCCGTGCCTCGATCACCGGACCGGCGCCGATTCCGCCCGGGTAGGTGTCGACGACGGGGAGGATCACCGCGAGGTCGGCGGCGACGAGCGCGCCGAGGACGCCCACCCACCAGGCGGCGCGGAGGCGACCCCGGGCGGCGAGGCTCGCCGCGGCCCAGAGGGCGAGGGTCAGGCCGGCCAACCAGAGCAACAGACCGGGTACGGCGCCGGCCAGGCTCTCGGGACTGGTGACGCGCACGAACAGGATGACGGCCGCGCCGAGCGGGATGACCACGCCGAGCGCTATGCGCAACGGACTGGCGAGGGCGGTGTACCGGGCCCAGCGGGCAGCGAACACCGCCAACACGACCGCCAGCACGATGACGACAGTCGTCCAGATCGGCTTCTGCGCCCGCTCCGCCCAACCTGCCCGGAACATCAACCAGTTGTAGACCGGGAACATCACCAACGCACCGACGGCCACGATCCCGACGCAGGCGATCGGGGACAGCAGTAACGCGGCGACAGTGCGGCCGGTTCGACCACGCATCAGGGTGCGGTCGACGAGCGGGGCACCGGCACGACTGACGGCGAGGCTCGCCGCGAAGCCGACCATCGTCGTCCAACGACCAGTCTCGGCGAGCACGTGCAGCTCGGCGGCCCATTCGCGGCGCAGGTCGTCGCGGACCTCGGCCGGCCAGCGCCGGGCGGCCAACTCCAGCAGCAGCTCGGCGGCCCGGCGGGTCACCACGCTGGCGCCCCGGTGGGTTCGGTGACGCCCCAGGACGGACGACCGTCGGGGATCGCGGCCCGCAGCTCGGCGAGCGTCCGTCGGGCCTGCGCCACGCCTTCGGCGGTCAGCCGGTAGTAGCGGCGAGCCGGTCGGCCGGCCGTGGCGGGGTCGATCGCCTCCCAGTCGGAGGCCAGCCAGCCGGCCCCCTGCAGCCGGTGCAGCACCGGGTAGAGGGTGCCGCTGGGCAGGCCGGTCAGTCGCATCAGGTCCAGCCCGTAGTGCTGCTCGTCGGGCTCGGCGAGCAGCGCCGCGAGCACCTTCGCGACCGGAATCGTGATCCGCATCCGACCACTGTATCGGAACTCTACATAGGGTGGGAGCACCTTCTCCGCGCGTCGGTCGGGTGGGGCCGCATCGATCGTCGTGGCGTCGCCGCCGCACCGCGCGGTCGGCTGGCGGCGCGGCGGTCACGTAGTCTGGCGGACTTTGCTTCTTCCGAGGAGGTTGACGTGGCCGAGTACCCGCAGGACGTCGTGCAGCGCTTCCACGCCACCCCCGAACAAGTCGACGCCGGCCTGGTCGGCGAGCCGCCCCGGACCTGGGCGTCCATCGTCATCGAGGAGTACGACCCGGCCTGGGCGCAGCGATTCGCCGCCGTCCGCACGTCGATCGTCGAAGCGCTGGGCGACGTGGCCCTCGGTGTGGAACACGTGGGGTCCACGGCGGTGCCGGGGCTGGCGGCCAAACCGATCATCGACGTCGACCTCACCGTCGAGGACACCGCGACGGAGCCTGCCTATCTCCCCGCGCTGGAGCGGCTCGGGTACCGGCTCGTCCTGCGCGAGCCCTGGTGGCACGGGCATCGGATGCTCGTCGGCCCGGCCGAGGACGTCAACCTGCATGTCTGGCCGCAGGGCGCGCCCGAGCCGGTCCGGCACCGGCTCTTCCGCGACTGGCTGCGCTCGCATCCGGACGACCGGGAGCGGTACGCCGAGACCAAGCGCCGCCTCGCGCGCGACACGGCGCACCGGCCCCGCGACTACAGCCTGGCGAAGAACGACGTGATCGACGAGATCTACGCCCGCGTCTTCGCCGCCTGACGACCTCGTGTCGCCGCCGTCCACGCGCAGATCTTGGACAGTTTCCGTTACTAGCCAACGGAAACTGTCCAAGATCGGGCGGTGGGCCGCGGGTGCGGACCGCCAGCCGACGGTCCGGGGTTGATCCCCCAACCGTGACGTTTCAGCGCGGCGGCTGCTGCATGATCCAGGTGGGCACCGGCTCGGACAGGGAGCCCACCACCTCCCAGCCGGCCCGGCGGTACAGCTCGACGTTGCCCGGGTTGCTGGTCTCCAGGATCGCCGGCAGGCCGTCGGCGGCGGCACGAGCCAGCCCGGCCCGCATGACGGCCCGACCCCAACCGCGTCCGGCGCTGTCGGGGTGGGTGCCCAGGACACCGAGATACCAGAACGGGTACGTCGGCAGGGCGTCGTGCACGGTGTCGTCGTAGCCCTGCACCCGGGCCAGCACATCGGCCGGGTAGGGATCTTCCTTCGGCGACCCGGACACGACGGCCGGCACGATGCCCGGCTGCTCGGCCGCCGGCGGCTCCCAGATGGCGGCGGACGCGCCGGCACCGATCGTCCAGATCGACGACCAGTGCACCCGCTTGTCGAAGAGGTTCCCGAAGAAGATGGCGGCGTAGCGCGGGTAGGTCTCCTCGTCCGGGAACAGGAACCGCAGCACGGGGTCCTTGACGAACGCGGCGACCAGCGAACCGACCACCGCGTCGCGGTCGGCTGGGGTGGCGATGGTGATCTCGGGCGTTGTCACAGCAGTCGACACTAGCCGGAAATGCGCCTTGACCCTGACACGGTGGCGGGCCGAAGACTGCCGCCATGAACCTCGATGACTACCGAAACCACTCCCCCTACAGCGCTCCCGGCCGGCACGGCGGGCTCCTCGACGCCGTGGCGACCGACATCCCCACCGTGGCGGCGACCGTCCGCAACGTGATCGTCCACTACCGGGCCGGCGGCGTGGAGCTGCCCGACGACCGGCTGGAGGAGGTGAACCACCGTTGGATGGACCGCATCCTCGACACCGACCAGTCCCGTTTTCCCCTGCCGCTCACGAGCGGGCGCCCGGCAGCCGAACGGGTGGCCGGCTGCTGCCGGGACCACACACTGCTGTCGGTCGCGATCCTGCGCCAGCACGGCATTCCCAGCCGCAGCCGGGTCGGCTTCGCCTCCTACTTCACGCCCGGCTGGCATCACGATCACGTCCTGGTCGAGTACTGGAACGGCCACCGCTGGGTCTGGGCGGACCCGGAGCTCGACCCGGCTGGCGACTGGCGGTTCGACGGCTACGACATCGATCCGGGGGCGGGTCTCTTCGATTCGGCGGCGCGGGTGTGGTCGGCGTACCGGGCGGGGGCGACCGATCCCGACGTCTACGGCGTGGCTCCCGACCTGCCGGTCCACGGCGCCTGGTTCATTTACAACTACGTCATGCACGAGCTGGCCCATCGGCAGAAGGATGAGCTGCTGCTGTGGGACAGCTTCGGCGCGATGACCGACGACCTCGCCGACGCCGACCTCACGCTCGCCGACGAGATCGCCGCGCTGCTGCTCCAGGCGGACGACGGCGACGAGGCCGCGGAGAAGGCGCTGGCCGACCGGTACGCCACCGACAGCCGGCTGCGTCCCGGCGCTCGGGTGCGCAGCTTCTCGCCGGTCTCCGGCACGGTGAGCACCGTCGAGCTGCGCGTCAGCCGAAGGTGAAGGCGTACGCCTCGGCCCCGGGCTCGCCGAACGTGATCTCCAGGGTCCGTTCGCGGATCGCGTCGTCCTGGCGGACGAGCTGGTAGAGGCGGCCGTCCTGGAGGACGCCGTTGCCGTCGGCGTCGACGTCGACGCCGTGCGACGGGCCGGGAGCAGCGCCGTCGAGCAGCACCCGGAACGGGATCGACCGTCCCGCCCCGGGGGCGAGCACGAGATGCGCGTCGCGGGAGTGGAACCGGACGGCGACGCCGCCGCCGGCCCGGTCGAGCACGACGTTCTCCGAACCGATCGTCCACTCCCCCGCCAGGGCCCACTGATTGAGGTCGAGGCTCTGCGGCACCTGGTATTCGCGGCGTTCGTCCAGCGCCGGCTCGTTCGGCGACGCGAAGTGTTCACCGCGACTGAAACCGAGGTACGTCTCGGGCGTGCGCAGGTTGGCCCAGTCGGCCTCCGCCTCCGGGCCGACCCCCTCGACGGGTACGGGTGCGCGCTCGATGCCGAGCAGTTGTTGGAGCACCCGCTCGGACTGCTCGTAGCGTCCCTCGCCGAAGTGGTCGTCGCGGATGACGCCGTCGGTGTCCACGAAGTAGAGCGCCGGCCAGTAGTGGTTGCCGAAGGCACGCCAGATCACGTAGTCGTTGTCGACCGCCACCGGGTAGTCGATGGACCGGGCAGCGACCGCCCGCCGCACCCAGTCGACGTCGTGCTCGAAGCCGAACTCGGGCGTGTGCACCCCGACGACGACAAGCCCGTCGTCGCGGTAGGCGTGCGACCAGGCGCGCACGTACGGCTCCTGGCGCAGCCAGTTGATGCAGGTCAGCGTCCAGAAGTTGACCAGGACGACGCGTCCGCGCAGGTCGGCGGGGCCGAGTGGCTCGGAGTTGAGCCACTCGGCCGCCCCGTTGAGCGGGGGCAGGTGCACGGCCATCTAGCGCAGCGACCGGAAGGCGGTGCGAAGCTCTTCGGAGAAGATCTTCGGCTGTTCCCAGGCCGCGAAGTGCCCGCCCACGTCGAGCTTGTTGTAGTAGATGAGGTTGGAGTACGCCTGCTCGGCCCAACTCTGCGGCGCCTCGTACAGCTCGTCGGGGAAGACGCTCACGGCGACCGGGATTTTCACGCCCTTGGCGGCGAAGAACGACAGCTTGTTCTCCGCGTACAGCCGAGCCGAGGAGACCCCGGTGTTCGTCAACCAGTAGAGCGAAATGTTGTCGAGGAGGTCCTCCGGCGTGATGCCTCGGGGCTGCCCGGCGACGGACTCGGAAATGAGCTTCAGGCTGGCGGCGTCATGGTCGAGCATGTAGGTCGCCAAGGCGACGGGCGAGTCAGCCAAACCGGTCAGCGTCTGCGCGCGTCCCATCTCAAGGGCGTAGCTGGAATGCTTCCAGAAGAAGTCCGCCTGCTCACAGGCGCGCCTCTCATCGTCGGAGAGGTTGGACGGGAGCGAGGCGAGGGGATTGTTAGCACCAGTGATACCGGACTGGAGCATCGCATCGATGTCGGGCGGATACACACCCGGCATGTTGGTGTGAATGCCGATCAGTTCCGGAGGTGCCTGCACCCCCATCAGATCCGTGATGAGCGCACCCCAGTCGCCACCCTGCGCCACGAATCGCGTGTAGCCCAGGCGTTTCATCAACTCGATCCAGGCGGTGGCGATGTGTTGCGGGTCCCAGCCGGGCATGCTCGGCTTGCCGGAAAAGCCGTAACCAGGCATCGACGGGATCACCAGATGGAAGGCATCCGAGGCGCTCGCGCCGTGCTCGGTGGGATTGGTGAGCGGGTCGATGATCTTCATCTGTTCGATCACCGAGCCCGGCCACCCGTGCGTGACGATGAGCGGTAGGGCGTCCTCATGCTTCGAACGGATGTGGAGGAAGTGGATGTCGAGGCCGTCGATCTCGGTCATGAACTGTGGTAGGGCGTTCAGCCTCGCCTCGACCTTGCGCCAGTCGTACTCTTTTTCCCAGTAACGCGCGAGGGCCTGCATTGTGGCAAGCTGCACTCCCTGCGACTGGTCGTCCACCGTTTCCTTGTCCGGCCAGCGGGTGGCTTTGATGCGCCTTTTCAGGTCGTCAAGGTCGGCCTGGGGAATGTCGACCGAGAACGGCCGGATCTCCGTGGTGCCCGGACGAGTCTTGGTTTTGACAGCCATGCGTTTTTCCTCTCCGTCTAGGTTTGCGCCTCGCGAGGAGAAAGCATCGGGTGCAGGCTCTGCCCGGACTCAGGTGCCAATGAATGGGCACGCCGCCGCCATATCTCGGAGCCTAGTGTCGGCCGACCGCGATGGTCGGCGAAGTCGACACTTGCTCAACTGCCTTCCGGACGGCGGTCGACACAGCGGACAGCGACCTCATGCGGTCTCGGCCTGGAGGGCGGGGCCGAGGAGGAGTCCGCCGTCGATGACGTACTCCGAGCCCGTGATGAACGACGCGTCCGATGAGGTGAGGAACAGGAGAAGTCGGCTGACATCGGTCGGCTCCCCGAGCCGGGGGATCGCGAACGGCTCGGGTGAGTAGAAGTCGGCGATTGCCGCGACTGCGCCAGCTGCTGGTTCGTGGATGAAGGGGGTCGATATCACGCCGGGGTGGATGGTGTTCACCCGGATGTGGTCGCGGCCGAGCTCGAGTGCCGCCGTTTGGGTGAGGCCTCGCACGGCCCACTTACTGGCGACGTACGGCGCGTAGTGAGCCGTGCCGCCCAGGCCCATTGTCGAGCCGATGGTGACGATGGCTCCCCCTCCCGCCCGGCGCAGCGCGGGGGCCGCGACCTTGATGCCGAGGAAGGTCCCGGTGAGATTGATGTCGAGGATGCGCGACCACGTGGCCTGCTCGGTGTTGTCGATCGTCGCCGGCGGGTTCTGCACGCCGGCGTTGTTGACGAGCACGTTCAGGGCGCCGAAGGCGCTCTCGGCGGCCAGCACAGCGGCGGACCACGAGCTCTCGTCGGTGACGTCGAGGCGGGCGAAACGAGCGCGGGTTCCCAGCTCGTCGGCGAGAGCGGCGCCGCGCTCGGCGTCGATGCCGCCGATCACCACGTTCGCTCCCTCGGCGTGAAAGGCGCGCACGTGGCTCGCGCCCTGGCCGCCGGTTCCACCGGTGACGAGCACGGTCTGGTTGTCGAAGCGGGGCATCAGATGCTCCTTCGGTACGGGGGTGGATGACCGTCGTGGTGATGACCGGGCGGCCAGTGGTGAGCCGGTCGACTCACCGCTGGCCTGACACTAGGCGGACGGCAGAGGCGAGTCAAGCCACTCACCTCGTATGCTCGGCCCATGAGCAGGGCCTTGACCACGTATCACCAGCGCGTCGCCCAGGAGAAGCGGGCGCTGATCGTGACGGCCGCGACCGCGCTGTTTCTCGAGTTGGGCTACGACCGGACGTCGCTGGCGCGGATCGCCGAGCGCTCAGGAGTTTCGCGGGCCACCCTGTTCAAGCAGTTTCCGAGCAAGGCCGCGCTGTTCGACGCCATCGTGACCGAGTCCTGGTCGACGGCCGACGAGGAGGACCCTCCGCCCACGGGCAACGTCGTTGCCGGGCTGAGCATCATCGGCCGCCGTTACGCCGCACTGCTGGGCCGCGCCCAGATGACCGACCTGTTCAGGATCGTCATCGCCGAACTGCCGCGGTTCCCCGAGCTGGCCCATGCGCAGTTCTCGCGCGGGAAGATGCCCTACTTCGAGTCCGTCCGCAGCTACCTCCTGGCTGAGCACGAGGCGGGAACGGTGCGGGTCGAGGACGCCGAACTCGCGGCCACCCAGTTCCTGGGCATGATCTCCAACTACGTCTTCTGGCCGACGCTGCTGGTGCCGGGCTGGGAGGTGAGCGCCGAACGCACCGCCCAGGTGGTCGACGAGGCCGTCCGCACCACCGCCGCCCGATACGCCACGACGTGACCACCGACGTCCGCGCACGGCACCGACGCCCGGCAGGACCGGTCACGGGCGCTCGACGGCTTTTTCGGCGGCGCGACTGACCTGCTCCCAACCCGCCCAGGTGTCCATCCGCTGGCGGGAGATGTCGAACGCCAGGTCGTACACCATGCTGCCGAGCAGGAGTCGCAGCGGCGGGTCGTCGCTGTCGACCAGCCGCAGCAGCGCCTCGGCGGCCAGCCGGGGTTCGCTGTCGATCGAGCCTTCCGCCCACTGGCGTTCCATCTCGGCACGCAGTGGTGCGTAGGCGTCCATCGGAGTGGTGGCGCGCACGCTGGTGTAGAGGTCGGTCCAGTAGCCGCCCGGCTGCACGATGCTGACGGTGACGTCGAAGGCCGCCGCCTCCATCGCCAGCGCCTCACTCATCCCTTCCAGGGCGAACTTGCTCGCGCTGTACAGGCCGGTGCTGGGGAAGCCGCCGAGCGCGGCGATGCTGGAGACCTGCACGATGTGGCCGGACCGCTGGGCGCGCAGGTGTGGCAGCACCGCCTGGCTGACCCAGAGCGCGCCGAAGAGGTTGACCTCGAACTGGGCGCGCGCCTCGGCCTCGGTGAACTCCTCGATCATGCCCATGGACAGGGTGCCGGCGTTGTTGACGACGATGTCGAGCCGACCGAAGTGCTCGACGGCGGTGCCCACGGCCGCGATCACGGCCGCGCGGTCGGTGACGTCGAGGGTCAGGGCCAGCAGCCGGTCGGCGTACTTCTCGTCGAAGTCGCGGTGCGCGATGGTCCGGGCGGCGGCGACCACCCGGTCACCGCGGTCGAGCGCGGCGTCGGCGAAGGCGCGGCCCAGGCCGCGGCTGGCGCCGGTGATGAACCAGGTACGGGGGGCGGCGCCGGAGGGGGTGCGCATGCGAAGCCTCTTTCCTCTTGACGAGACGAAACGAGACGAGACGGTTCGTCTCGTTACGGCTGAAGGCTAGACGCACCCCGACACCACGTCAAGACGAGACGGTCCGTCTCGTCGTTGCTATCGTGGTGCCCCATGACGCCCAACACCGCCCGCCGGCGCGAGACCTCGCGGCGCGCCATCCTCACCGCGGCCTTCGACCTGCTTCAGGAGACGGGGTACGCGAAGCTCAGCATCGAGGGCATCGCCGCGCGGGCCGGCGTCGGCAAACAGACCATCTACCGCTGGTGGCCGTCGAAGGGCGCTGTCATCTTCGACGCCTTCCTCATGCTCAGCGAGGCCACCGAGGGTGGGCCGCCGACGCTGCCGGACACCGGCGACCTGGCGGCGGACCTGACAGTGGTGCTGCGCGCGACGGTCGAGGAGATGAACGACCCCCGCTTCGAGCAACCGATGCGCGCGCTGGCCACCGAGATCGCGCTCGACCCCGAGCTGGCCGCGGCGTACGCCGAACGGTTGGACGGGCCGTTGAAGGAGGCCAAGCGGCAGCGCCTGCGCAGCGCCCAGCAGGCGGGCCAGATCGCCGACGACGTCGACCTCGACGTGGCGGTGGACCTGATCTGGGGGCCGCTGCTCAGTCGCTGGCTGCACCGCAGCGGCCCGCTCACCGCCGAGTACGCCGACCTCGTCGTCAGCACCGCCCTCAACGGATTGCGCCCCCGCCGATCCGACGAGTGACGATCGGTGGGACGACTTTGCGCTGCCGCAGCGTGGTGCGGCAACATCAGGCGCCGTGACGGCACCAGGCACGGCCCCCGACAACGATCTCCCGGCCCGCACGCCCCGGGTGAGTCGGCGGGTCAGACACTGGTTGGCCGGTGCCGGGGTGGCCACCCTGGCCGCCGTCCTCGGCATCACCCTCGCCGTACGCGGCGGCGCCACCCCGGCCTGCGCCGCGCCGCCGACCGGTAACGCCGTCCACAAGGGCAAGGCCAGCTTCTACGACGCGGGCCGCTCGGGTGGCAACTGCTCCTTCCCGGGCCCGCCGGCGGACCGGCTCTACGTGGCTCTCGGCGCAGCCCAGTACTCCGGATCGGCGGCCTGCGGCAGCTACCTGCAGGTGAGTGGTCCGAAGGGCACGGTCCGGGTCATGGTGATGGACCAGTGCGGCGGCTGCGGACCCAGCAAGATCGACCTTTCCACCGAGGCGTTCACCAGGATCGCCGACCGGTCGCAGGGCATCGCGCCCGTCACGTACCGGGCGGTGGTGAACCCTTCGCTCGACGGTGGGCTCACCTTCCGGATGAAGGGCGGCGCTTCGCGGTACTGGTTCGCGGTGCAGGTCGGCAACCACGGCAACCCACTGCGCTCGGTCGAGGCGAAGGGGCCGGGTGGCGGCTTCCGCAAGGCCGTCCGCCAGAGCGACAACCACTGGACCATCGAGGGCGGGATCGGCCCCGGGCCGTACAGCATCAGGGTGACCGACGTGTACGGACGCCAGGCGACCGCGACCACCATCCGGATGGTCACCAAGCAGGTGCAGCGCAGCACGGCCACCCTCGCCAGCGCCTCCCCCACACCCGGCAACTCCCCCGCGGCCCCGCCGACCCCCAGCGCCGCGCCTTCGCCGACAGCGACGGAATCGGCAGCGCCGACGGCGACAGTCGAGGCGCTCGCCGGCGCCGCCGGACTCGACGCCCCTCGCTGCTGACCGACCTGCCGAACACCGTCGTCAATCCTTGCGGGCACGCAGGATCCGCCTCAGCGGAACACCCGCGCGACAATCGTCAGTAGCGCCGCACCGAACACCAGTACGCGGTACACCGCGTACACGATCCAGACGCCGAGCATGCCAACGGCGGTGACGATCAGGGCGGGCCCCACGAAGGCCGCTTCCTCCACCACCCAGCCCCCCGCGATCACCACCGTGACCACGACGCCGAGCAGTACGACAGCGCGTCCCACCCCCTTCGACGCCTGCCACAGGGCTGTCGCGTGGGCCCGAGCGGGCCGGGCGCCCGCCGGGGGCATGGTGGGCGATGCCGGTGCCCGCGCCGCCAATTCGTCGAGTTGCCGGCCCGCGGCGCGGTCCCGTTCGTCGGCGGAACGACGCAGCACCGCCTCCAGCGCGCGCAGGTCGTCCCGGTCACGGAGCAGCCCGGTACGTGGATCACCGAGGAGCAGCAGCGGAACCAGGGGTTCCTCGTCCGTCGAGCGAGCGAGCAGCCACGCATCGCCGAAGCCCTTCAGCTGACCCGGTCGCAACACCGTGACGATCCCGGAGAGCAGGCTGATCCGCGGCGATGCCGGAGCGGAACCGATCACCAGGTCAGCGCCGTCGATCATCGCTTCGGTGTCGATCAGGTCTCGGCAACTCTCGGTGAGACGCCGAACGACTGTGGTGACGATGCCGACCACCACCAGGGACACGACCAGCACGATGGCGCCGAGCAGCTCGTTGCGTTGTGTCGCCACGACGACGAGCACCAGCGCCGGGACGAGGACGACCAGGTACCAGCCGACGAACAGCACGGCCCGGCGTCGGTCCAGCCACCGGTTGAGCCGGGCACGCTCGGGCTGGTCCGGAAAGCGCCGCAGGGGAACCCCGTCGGCCGGCGGGACCAGTTGTCGGCTCAGCTGCTGGAAGCGCTCACCCGCCAGCACCGCCAGGTCCCGCGTGAACTCGTCCTCGTCGTAGGCCACCTCAGCGAGTTCGAACAGCTCGATGGCCGGCCGGCCGTCCACCGGGCTCTTCTCGGGCAGCGGGACACCCAGGCTCACCCCGGCCGCCGGCACCAGGAGCAGGCGCGGGCCCCGCAGCAGGTGCCGGCCGGCGGTCGCGGGTGGGTCGGCGAGCACGACCGCGTCGACCTCGTCCCACCGCAACTGGCGGTTGAGCTTCGATGTCCGCACCGACAAGCCTTGCGGATCGACATCGACGCGGAACGGCAACACCGCGTCCCGCACCAGCCGGCCACCTGTCGCCAGGCCGAACGCCACGGCCGCCGCGCTCAGGAACAGGCCGACCCAGGCGACGTCCAGCATCGCGTACGCGATCCCGACAGCGCCGGTGAGCAACAGCATCCCGAACAGCAGGAGGACGAGACGGTCGAAGTACGGCTGCCGTACCTTCACCAGCTCATCGTTGAGCACGAGGTCAAGCCCTCGCCACGAACGGCGAGGTGAGCTCAGGCCCAGTTGAGGCGGTGGCGCAGGAGCGAACGTTCGGCCGGGTTGGTGGCCAGGGCGAGGGCGCGTTCGTCGGCGGTGCGTGCCTGGGTGGTGTCGCCGAGGTCGCGGAGCAGTTCGGCTCGGGTGGCGTGGAACAGGTGGTAGTCGTTCAGTTCACCGGCCAGGGCGTCGACTTCGGTGAGCGCGATTGACGGCCCGCTGACGTAGCGCAGGGCGATCGCCCGGTGCAGCCGAGTGACAGGTGATGGTGCCAGGCGCAGCAGCATGTCGTAGAGCACCGCGATCTGGGTCCAGTCGGTCTCCTCCCACCGGCCGGCCTCCGCGTGGCAGGCGACGATGGCCGCTTGAAGCTGGTACGGGCCCGGTCTTTTCCGCGCTGCTGCCTGGGCCACCAGCCGGCCAGCGGCGGCGATCGACCGGTGGTCCCAGAGAGCTCGGTCTTGGTGCTGAAGCTGGACGATCTCGTGGTCCCGGTCGAAGCGGGCGCTGGCCCGGGCCCGGTGCAGCCGGATGAGCGCGAGCAGACCCGCGACCTCTGGTTCGGTGGGCATGAGCTGATGCAGCAGGGCTGCGAGGAACTCGGCGTCGTCAGCCAGGTCGCGGGATTGGGCCCGGTCGCCGCCAGTGGACAGGTACCCCTCGTTGAAGAGCAGATAGATCACCGCGAGGACCTCGATGAGCCGCGAGCCGAGATCGTCTTCCGACGGGATCCGGTACGGGATGGCCGCGTCGCTGATCTTCCGTTTGGCGCGGGTGATGCGCTGCCCTACGGTGCTCTCCGGAACGAGAAACGCTCGGGCGATCTGCGCGGTGCTCAGACCGCACACCACCCGAAGGGTGAGGGCGACCTGGGCGGCCCGAGGCAACGCCGGATGGCAGCAGGTGAAGATCAACCGAAGTCGGTCGTCCGGTGGTGGCTCGACCGGCCACGCCACCAGCGCGAGCTTGCGTCGGTGACGCTGGTCGCGGCGGATCTGGTCCAGACCACGGCGGCGGGCCACTGTGTACATCCAGGCAGCTGGCCGCTCAGGAATGCCCTCGACCGGCCAATGGGTCAGCGCGGCCTCGATGGCGTCCTGGACGAGGTCCTCCGCGGCGCTGAAATCACCGACCAGATGCACCAGGGACGCGGCGAGCTGGCCCGCGTGATCGCGGACCACGCGGGCCAGTTCGGCGTGTGTCGGTTTGCTCATCCGGCGATGGGACGGATCTCCACCACCGGGCAGGCCGGCCAGGACCTGGCGATCCGCAGCGCCTCGTCAAGGTCGGCCACCTCGATTTCGGCGTAGCCACTGATGATCTCTTTGCCCTCCACGAACGGACCATCGCAAACCAGCGGCTCGCCTCGGTCCAGCCGCAGCGTGGTGGCGGTGTCCGACGGCATCAGGTAGGCGTGATGAGTGATGGTGTCGTGGTGGTCGGCGAACCACTGCTGCACGCGGGCGTAGGCCCGGTTGCGCTCGGGTTCGTCCATGGCGGCCAGGTCGGCGGCGAACTGTGGTGTGTCGACGAACATCAGCACGTACTTCATCGTTCCTCCAGCAGCGGTCTACGGGACGAGGCGGGTGAAGCGCCTCCACCAACCAGACGACCAGCGAGGGCCCCCATCCGACAACCAGCCGAACCTGTTCCCGGGTACCTGTCAACGACCGGGCGCGGCACTGCGGTGACCACACCCCGTTCCGGCGGCGGTCGACCTCCGGCGTCAGGAACGCTGCGAGAGCGAATCCCGGGCTTCCGCCCTCGTACCCGGCGTAGCATCCGGCGGTGATTTCGGAATCCTTCGATACCCGTGGCGGGCTCACCTACGTGGACCGCCTCGACTTCACCCGGGGCAACCCCCTCAGAGCCGTCCGTCGAATGGCCTGGCCGACGGTGAAGCTGCACGCCGATGACAGCACGCTGACCTTCACCTCGCGTACCGGATCAGACACCCTGGAACACTTCTGGGTGACCGCGCTGGCGCACCGCCCGTTCCACGGGCGGTTCCCGCTGCCGGCGACGGCTGTCTCCTTCGAGGTCGAGGGGCGCGACCAGGTCCTGCTGTTCTGGACTCCGCGCGCGGGCGCGGTAGTGCGGGCACTCGGAAAGCTGGGCTGGGACGCCGAAGACGCCGGTCCCTAGACCCCGTACGTGTCGAGCTGCTGACCGGGCGGGAAAGAGAGAAGGGACACCCTCCGACGCATGTTGACAGCCGTTTCGGGCGAGTGACAGCGTTGCCATCGACTCATTTCCTCCATATGAGACGAGGAGCACATCTTGCTCTATCGGCACTCACCGCACCGCCGTGCGACAGCAGCCGCCGCAGTCGGCATTCTCGTCACGGGGCTGGCGCTCGCCCCGTCCGCGCCGGCCCAGGCCAGCCGCGACAAGGCGAAAGACGGGGCCGTTCGGTCGGGCAACGCACGTTTCGAGGTGCTGTCCCCAACCCTGATCCGCACCGAGTACCAGAAGCACGGCAGGTTCACCGACGCCGCCACCTTCAACGCCATCGGGCGCGACGACTTCCCCCGTACGCGTTTCACCCAGCGCGTCGAGCACGGCTGGCTCACCATCGACACCGGCGCGATGACGCTGCGCTACCAGGTCGGTTCGGGGGCGTTCACCGCCGACAATCTCACCGTGCAGCTCAAGACCGGCAAGCAGCTCGTGCAGGGCCAGCCCTGGGCCGGCCACACCGCGCCGGCCTGCGCGTTCGGCGCGCTCTGCGAGGCCGAGTCGCTACAGCTGAACGGCCCCGGTGTGGCGACCGACCACCAGGGACACACCGGGCGCGGCTTCGCTGCCGGTTTCGCCTCGTCCGGCGACTCGGCCACGTTCGCGCTGGACGCACCGGAGGCCGGGACGAAGCAGCTCACCGTCCGCTACGCCAACAGCACCGGCGGCGACGGCCAGAACGTGGCCCGCACCCTCACCGTTCAGGTCGACGGCGACGCCGGCCGCACGCTGACCCTGCCGCCCACCGCGAACTGGGACACCTGGGCCCTGGCCAGCGTGCCGGTCGACCTCACCGCGGGCCGTCACGAGATCAGCATCGTGCGGGGCCCCAACGACTCCGGCAATGTGAACATCGACAGCCTCGCGGTGGTGAACCCGGATGCGGCGTACCCGGCACCGGCCGCGCCCCAGCCGCAGTCGCTGCGGTTCGGCACCCTGGGCGAGGCCGAGACCGGCGCGCTGACCGGCGGCGCGAGGCCCGCGAACGACCACAACGGCGCTTCCGGTACGGGATTCCTGGCTGGCCTGGAAAGCACCACGTCCGCCGTCGCGCTCACCGTGACGGATGTTCCGGCTGCCGGCGACTACCAGCTGCAGATCCGCTACGCCAACGGCCAGGCCGGTGCCCAGCCGAGCCAGGCGCGCACCATGTCGGTCACCGCCGGGACGGCGGCACCGGTCACGGCGACTCTTGCGCCGACCAGCGGGTGGGACTACTGGAACACCGTTTCCGTGCCGGTCCACCTCGACCGCGGCACCACCACCGTGACCCTGGGCTGCCCCACCGACGCCAGCTGCAACGTCAACGTCGACACCGTCGCCGTGACGAGCAAGGACTCCCCGCTGCTCGCCCCGCACGCGCCGCTCGGCGGCTACCGCCGCGGTCTGGACGGCGTGACCGGTGCCGCGCTCACCGCCCCGGGCCTGCTCTACCAGGACGGCTGGTACCTCCTCGACGACTCGGCCTCGGCCCTGCGCGACACCAAGCCCCGGCCCGCCCCTGAACAGGACGGCTACGTCTTCGCGTACGGGCAGGACTTCACCCGTGGTCTCAAGGACCTGTCGACCCTGACCGGGCCCACGAAGCTGCTGCCCCGGTGGGCGTACGGGGTGTGGTACTCCGAGTACTACGACCGCACCGCCACCGAGTTCCAGGACCTGGTGAACCGGGCCAAGGCCGAGGGTGTGCCGCTGGACGTGCTCGTCCTCGACACCGACGTCAAGGCCCCGGACAAGTGGAACGGCTGGAGCATCGACCCCACCCGCATCCCCGACCCGAAAGCGTTCTTCGCCTGGGCGAAGAAGCAGGGCCTGCACACCGGCATCAACATCCACCCGAGCATCCTCGGCTCGGACCCGAAGTTCGCGCAGGCGCAGGCCACCGCGAAGGGCAAGCTGCAGCGCGTCGGCTGCAACGGCGGCCCCGACTGCTACGCGTTCGACTTTGGCGATCCGGACCAGCTCAAGGCATACATGCAGCTCCACGACGGGATGCTGCCGAAGGGCAGCAAGGGCCCCGACCTGTGGTGGCTGGACTGGTGCTGCGACAACACCAAGTCCTCGCTCGCCGGGGTGACCGGGGACGCCTGGATCAACCAGCAGTACGCCGACAAGACCGGCTTCGCCTTCTCCCGGGCGTACGGCTCGCTGCAGGCCGGCGGTTACGGCAGCCCGACCCCGGTGTCGACCGGACCGTGGGCCGACAAGCGCACCACGCTGCACTTCACCGGCGACACCACCTCCGACTGGTCGACCCTGCAGATGGAGGTCGGCTACACGCCGGGCGAGTCGGCAGCGACCGGGCTGGCCGCTGTCAGCCACGACATCGGTGGGCACACCGGCGGCCTCCAGGAGCCGGGCACCGAGCCGGGCAGCACCAAGCTGCCCGACGACCTCTACGCCCGGTGGGTCCAGTTCGGCACGTTCCAGCCGATCGACCGGCTGCACTCCAACCACAGCGACCGGCTGCCCTGGCAGTACGGTCCGGCGGCCAACGCGTCGGCCAAGAAGTTCCTGAACCTGCGCAAGGAACTGCAGCCCTACACCTACGCCGCCGCCAAGGAGGCCACCCGCACGGGCACGCCCATCGTCCGCTCGATGTACCTGGCGTACCCGAATGAGCAGGCCGCGTACGCCACCGCCGGATCCCAGTACCTCTACGGCCCGGACTACCTGGTCGCACCGGTGACGACGCCCGGCACCACCGCCACCACGTCGGTGTGGTTCCCGCCGGGCAACAGCTGGACCGACATCTTCACCGGGAAGACGTACCGGGGCGGCACCACGCAGAACATCACCACCACCCTGGACACCATGCCGGTGTTCAAGAAGCACTGAGACGGCGCTCCTGAGACCGGCCGGGTGGGTTGCCCCACCCGGCCGGTTCGTCTTCCGGCTAGCCGTGTGACCGCCGAGTCATCGACAACCAGCCGAGGAACCGGGCGTGCAGTGCGGCCAGGTCCGGGCACAGCCCCAGGCCGTACGCGTCGTCGAGCGCCTCCCGCATCGACACGGCCAGGTAGAACGCCAGCGCGATCGAATGGCCGTAGAACTCCGCCGCGAGGGCGAGCTGGGCCGGGCGGCACGGCCAGGGCGCAGCACAGTTTCGACACAACCACGCCGGGCGCATCGGCAGGTGCGGGCGGGGACGCACGCTCATCCGACCCGCACCGGAGATCGCCGCCGTTTGACCGGCCTGCTCGGTGCGACGGGCAGGGCCTGCAATCGCACGCCCGCGCGCAGCACGTACAGCTCGCGGCGCGCCACCGCGTCGCCCGCCGCGTTCAGCTGGTAACCCTCAAACCAGACCCACCCGTGGTACGTGTGCCGCTCGGGCAGCTCACGGATGACGCGTACGAAGATCGGGTGCAGGAACTGCACGCTCGCCGCGGTGGTCAGACAAACCACGTCCCCGGCCTTCATCTTCGGGTACGCGCCCGGCGTGCTGACCGGCTCCGGAATGGGCTTCTCGGGTTTGTCGTCGGGCACGGTCTCCCCCTTCGATGCCGTTGGGAAGGGGCCGCTCCCGTGAGTGCTCGCCCGTCAGGAGCGGCCCCGCTACGAACGCGACCGCCGGGTTTCGTGGTCCTCACCAGCCGCGCCGCCTGGTGACACTCTGCTGTGGAGACCACTACGCTCGGAAGGTGCTTCCGTCGTCCGGGCTGACCTGGCTAAACGGGGTCCAGACGTGTGGCATCTCGGGTAGTCGATCTCCGATTTGAGGAGCGTTGAATGGCTGACGTGCCGAGCCCTCTCGCGGACTTCATCGTGAGCGAGATCCGCCGCGCTCGCGGAGCGTCCGGAATGACGCAAGAGTCGTTCGGCCGGGCAGCGGGCTTCAGCGCCTCACACGTCAGCGCCGTGGAAAGCGGCACCCGGGCACTCACGATGGACTTCATCCGGGGAGCCGACCGCGCCTTCAACAACGACGGGTTGTTCGGACGCCTGGTGGTGAAACTCGGCGCACCGTCGTGGTTTCTGCCGTGGCTGGACGCCGAGCGCGGCGCGCGACAGCTTCGTCTGTTCGAGCCGCTCCTGATCCCAGGCCTACTCCAGACCGAGAACTACGCCCGCGTCGTGATGCGTTTGAACGACCTCATGTCCGCCACCGAGGTCGACCAGCAGGTCAGCGCCCGGATGAGCCGACACAAGATCCTCACCGGCGACGCACCACCGCAGGTGGTGGCCGTGCTGGACGAGTCAACGCTGCGCCGCGCCGGCGACGAGCACTCCGGCATCATGGCCGAGCAGATCGCCCACCTCATCACCGTCGCCGAGCTGCCGCACGTTCACATCCACGTGATCCCGGCGGGCGCTGGCCTCCACATCGGGCTGTCCGGGCCGTTCGCGCTCGCGCGAGCCGGCGACGGGGCCTGGGTTGGGCACCTCGAAAATCAGCTGGGCGGCATCGTGGTCGATAACGAAGATGGCCTTCATACTCTTCAGACGAGGTGGGAGAACGTAAGGAACGAGGCACTCCCGCGCCGACAGTCCAACGAGCTGATGAAGGAAGTGCACAGCCATCATGGACCTCACTAACGCCACCTGGCGCAAGTCCCGGCGCAGCGGATCGTCCGGGGGCAACTGCGTCGAGGTCGCCGACAATTTGCCCGGCGTCGTCGGCGTACGGGACAGCAAGGACCCTGCCGGCCCGGCCCTGACCTTCGGTCCGGCGGCTTGGCGGGCGTTCATCGCCCGGCTCGTCGAGCGACCGTAACTGCCGCGACGGGCTTCGCGCCGAACCAAGGTGCCGCAATCGGGAACGTCACAGATCACTGCGGCAGTCCATCGACCTGCTGAAGGAGGGTGAGAGCCATCATGGACCTCAGTAACGCCCGGTGGCGCAAGTCCACCCGCAGCGGCGCGAGCGGCGGGAACTGCGTCGAGGTGGCAAGCAACCTGCCCGGTGTTGTGGCCGTCCGCGACTCGAAGGACGTCGCCGGACCAGCACTGGCCTTTCCCCCAGCCGCCTGGGCCGCGTTCGTCGCCCAGCTCACCGAGCGGCCGTAGCGCCCGTCCCCGAGGGGGATTGGGCGTGGGCGCATTGGGCTGGCATGCCCACTTGGCGCACTGTCGAGATCCCCTATGCAGTTGCCGGACGCCTCGCGCCCATCAGCTGGCCCGCCAACTGCGGTTTTCGTAGCGGCGGCAGCCACCGCCTCGTCTTGGGTCGGCGCGACCTTCGAGACTCGGCGGTGGCTGCTGCAACGTCTACGGACCAACGACACCGTCACCGCAGTTCACAGCAGACCTTTCCTGCAATGAGCCCTTGCCTGCTGCGCGGGAGGCGGTGGTGTCAGCCGAAGAGGGCGGCGGAGATGTCGGCGTAGAAGAGCGCCGGGTCGCGGGAGAGCGAGGCCTTGACCTTGGCGGTGGGGCTGTCGGCGATTACTTCGAGCTTGCCCGCCTCCAGGCCGTCCAGGGCCATGGCGACCACCTCGTGGGGTGGGAGTTTGGGGATGTCGTAGGCGGCCATCATGTCGGTGTCGGCTATCGCCAGGGCCAGCGCGGTGACCTGGGTTTTCTGGTCGGCCAGCTCAAGTCTGATGCCGTTGGTGAGAGACCATTCGGCGGCTTTGGAAGCGGCGTAGCCATTGCTGGCAGGGGCGAAGGTGTACCAGCTCAGCGCTGAGATGACGTTGAGAATGGCACCCCCGCCGAGCCGGGGAGCAAAGGCGCGGGTGACGTTGAGGGTGCCCCAGAAGTTGGTGTCGAACTCGCGGCGGATGTTTTCCGTGGAGGGGCCGAGCAGCGGCGCGTTCGTGGAGATGCCGGCGTTGTTGATGAGGATGTCAAGTTCGCCCACCTCGGCTGCCGCAGCCTCGATGGACGTCGGGTCGGTGATGTCCAGCTGAAGGGGCACCACGCCGGGGATGTCGATGCTCTCGGGCCGGCGGGCGGTGGCGTAGACGGTGGTGGCACCGCGGGCGACGAGAGCCTCGGCGAAGGCCTTGCCGAGCCCACGGTTGGCACCTGTGACGAGGGCTTTCGTACCGTTGATCTGCATGCCCTCCACGCTAAAACCTCACGTTAACGTCAGAGGCAAATCTCTGCGAGGTGGGTCACTGTGCGGCCGCGGGGCCCTTCAGCGGTGGTCATGAGCGGGGGGCGTGGGCTGGCCGAGGGCCGCTTGCGACTCGTCGACGAGTCCGGTCAGGCGCGCGACCTCGGTGTCGGTCAATTGTTCGGCAACTTCGGAAGCTGCGATGTTGGACCGCAGGTGGTCGGTACTGCTCGTGCCGGGGATGACGACCATGGAGGGCGAACGGCGCAGCAGCCAGGCCAGTGCGATCTGGGCCGGTGTGGCACCGAGGCGCTCTGCCGGGCCGGTCAGCTCGGGGTGGCCGCTGAGCCGTCCGGCGGCCAGCGGGAAGTAGGGGATGAAGAGGATGCCCTGGGTCTCGCAGTCGGCGAGGACCTGGACGCCGCTGCGGTCAAGCAGGTTGAAGCGGTTCTGCACCGCCGCGATGGGGGTGATCTGCTGGGCGCGGGCCAGCACCTGCGGGGACGCGCCGGACAGGCCGATGCGGCGGATCAGCCCCTGGTCTCGCAGCTGGACGAGTGCGCCGAGCGAATCCTCCAGCGGTACGTCCTGGTGCGCGCCGGGGGTGTCGCCGACGAGTCGGAGGTAGGTCAGCTCGCTCGCGTCCGTTCCCATGTCGGTGAGGGCCTCGTGAACCTGCCGCCGGATCGTCTCCGGGCGACCGTCGACGACCCAGGACTTGTCCGGGCCACGCTCCGCGCCGACCTTGTTGCCCACGATCACGCCCTCGGGGATCGGCCCCAGCGCCTGCCCGATCAGCTGGTTTACCGTTCGTGGGCCGTAGGCGTTCGCGGTGTCGAAGAAGGTCACGCCCAGCTCGACAGCCAGGCGCAACACCCGCCGCGCCGCCTCCGGGTCGTCCGGGAATCCCCAGACCTTGGGGCCCGCGAGCTGCATGGCGCCGTATCCCACACGATTCATCGACCTCTCCTGCCGTATCACTGCGACGGTATTTCCCGTATCGCTGCCGAACCAGTGATACGCCTTATGCCGTAGCATTGCAACCGTGGAGGATGCGAAGACCCACAGTCGCCGGCAGATCCTGGAAGTCGCAGCCGAGCTCTTGGAACGGGAGGGCGCCCAGGCGCTCTCCACCCGCGCCGTCGCAGCGGCGGCAGGCATCCGTGCCGCCTCCCTGTACCAGCTCTTCGGCGACAAGGACGGGCTCCTTTCGGCGCTGGCCATCCACGCCTTCGACCTCTACATGGCGCAAAAGCACACCGTGTCGTCGAGCGGCAACCCGGTCGACGACATGCGCCGCGGATGGGACATGCATGTCGACTTCGGCCTGAAACACCCCGCCTTCTACCTGCTGATGTACGGCACCGACCGTCCCGGCCGGCGCCCACCTGCCGCGCGGGAGGCTCAAGAACTCCTCATGACGTTCCTCGGCCGCGTCGCCTCCGACGGCCGCCTACGGGTGCCGCCCGTCCTTGCCGCCCACCTCACGCTGGCAGCGGTAACCGGCACCACGCTCTCCCTGATCGGCATCCCCGAGAGCGAACGCGACCCGGAGGTCTCACCGCGCATGCGGGAAGCACTCATCGACGCCCTGACCACCGACACGAGCCCAGCCCCGGACTCCACCCTCGCCGCTCGCGCCCTCGCGCTCGATGCCGCCCTCGGCGGGGCGGATCCAGCTGTCGTCCCGCTCCGCCCCGTCGAGACCGCACTCCTGCAGGACTGGCTCCAGCAACTCGCCCACTAGGACGAGCCGGGCCCCTCGAAGGTCATGTGTCAGACACGGCCTAGTTGCCGACGCCGAGGCTCGACATGAACGCCGCCGGGTAACGGTCACCGCGCGCGGCACCCTTCGGCACGGCCGCCTCGATCTCTTCGAGATCATCGGCCGACAGCTCCACGTCCAGCGCCGGCAACGCCTCGGCCAGCCGCTGCCGGGTGCGTGCGCCGACCAGCGGAACGATGGACGGGTCCTGCGCCGCGACCCACGCGATCGCCAACTGCGCCACTGTGCACCCCTTCGCGTCGGCAACCCGGCGCAACGCCTCCACCAGTGCGAGGTTGTGCGACGCGTTCTCGGCGGAGAAGCGGGGACTGTTATTACGCGGATCGTCCGCGCGCCCCGGCACCCAGTTCCCCGAGAGCAGGCCACGGCCCAGCACCCCGTACGCGGTCAGCCCGATGCCCAGCTCCCGCAGCGTGGGCAGCACGTCGGCCTCGACCGCCCGCGACAGCAGCGAATACTCAATCTGAAGATCAGCGATCGGATGTACGGCGTGCGCCCGCCGGACGGTCTCCGCGTCAACCTCGGAGAGCCCCACGTACCGCACGTAACCGGCGTCGATCATCTCCTTGATCGCGCCGATCGTGTCCTCGATCGGCACCGACCGGTCGAGCCGGGCCGGCCGGTAGATGTCCACGTGGTCGACACCGAGCCGAGTCAGCGAGTAGCTCAGGAAGTTCCGCACCGAAGCCGGGCGGGAGTCCTGACCGGCGAACCGCATGCCCGGCCCCACCTGCTGCCCGAACTTCACACTCAGCAGATAGCTGTCCCGGTCGCGTCCCCGCAACGCCTCCGACAACAGCAGCTCGTTGTGCCCCATGCCATAGAAGTCACCGGTGTCGACCAGCGTGACCCCCGCCTCCAACGCGGCCCGTACGGTGGCGATGCTCTCCTCGCGATCGGCCGGGCCGTACGTGCCCGACATGCTCATCGCCCCCAGCCCCACCGCGGAAACCGTGGGACCCGTGTTGCCCAGAGTGCGTGTCTGCATCGAAACTCTCCCTCATCGGTCGATGTCGGCTCCACCCTGCGCCGCTTTCCGGCCCGCCGGCAGCGGAGCGCTTATCGTGGGAGCGCCGCTCCCTGGCTCGGTGCACAGTCCCGGGGCAGCATGGAGGCATGCAGCGTGAGCAGCTCGCCGACTTCCTGCGGCGCCGGCGCGAGTCCATCCGCCCCGCCGATGTCGGCATCGCCGACGGCCCCCGCCGCCGCACCGCCGGCCTGCGCCGCGAGGAGGTCGCCATGCTCGCCGGCATGTCCGTCGACTACGTCGTCCGCCTTGAGCAGGGCCGCAGCAGCCAGCCGTCGACCCAGCTGCTCGCCGCCCTGGCCCGGGCCCTGCGTCTGAGCGACGACGAGCGAAGCCACCTGTTCCACCTGGCCGGCCACCAGCCGCCGCCCGCCGACGGCATCGCCCGCCTGGCCCGGGCCGGCCTGGTCCGCCTGCTCGACCTGGTGGGCGACACCCCCGCCATGGTCCTGTCCGACCTCGGCGAGGTCCTGGCGCAGAACCGCATGTCGATCCTGCTCACCGGCGACCACACCGGGCTGACCGGCGACCGCCGCTACGTCGCCTACCGCTACTTCACCGACCCGGTCATCCGCGACCTCCACGGCCCCGAAGAATGGCAGCGGCACGCCCGCCAGCAGGTCGCCGACCTGCGCACGGTGGCCGGCCGGCGGGCCGGCGACCCGGCCGTGACCGGCCTGATCGAACGGTTGCGGGCAGCGAGCGACGACTTCCGGCGGCTGTGGGCCGAGCACGAGGTGGCGGTACGCCGGGCCGACCGCAAGACGTTCCTGCACCCGCGCGTGGGCCGCATCACGATGGACTGCGAAACCCTGGTCACCCCCGACCTCGGCCAGCAGCTGCTGGTGCTGACCCCGGCCGACGCCGAGGACCGGGAGAAGCTTGAGCTGCTGCGCGTGCTCGGGGTCGAGGAGTTCCCGGCCGCCGCGCCGCACTGACCCTGGTCGCAAACTGCGGCCGAGCTACACAAAGACGGCCATGCGCTAGCGCCCTTGCCATGCAGCCTTGAACGGGTAATCCAGGTGCGCGGCGTCCCAGGCGGCTTGGTGGGCGACGGACGAGTCGACCTGTACGCCGGATTCTGTGCGCGGCGCGTACCCCGAGGGGTTTGCGCCGGCGGCGGCCATCCATCTCGGCCTGCCGTTGCCGGCAGGCTCCAGCGGCCTACCCGCAGACATCGGGCGGGCAGCCCTCAAGCGTCTGCGCCGGGTCGTCATCTTGCGGTGACGGCCCTTGCTTGGCCTTGCTCCGGGTGGGGTTTACCGAGCCACCCCGGTCACCCGGGGTGCTGGTGGGCTCTTACCCCACCGTTTCACCCTTACCGTCCCCGTTGGGGTCGGCGGTCTGTTTTCTGTGGCACTGTCCCGCGGGTCGCCCCGGGTTGCCGTTAACAACCACCCTGCCCTGTGGAGTCCGGACGTTCCTCGGCGGCGGGCCGAAGCCCGCCGACGCGGCCGCCCGGTCGACTCGTCCGTCGCGCTCTCATCCTAACGACGAGCGTGCTGCCGGTATTGCCGCCCCGCCTGGGCAAGATCGCCCAGTTCATGGAACGGTCCGCCGATTCCGTCTCGCGGGGCGACGGCTAGCCTCGTGGGGCTATGGATCTCTCCCACGCCGCGCTGCTGCTCGCCGCCGGTCTCGCCGCTGGCACTGTCAACGCGGTGGCCGGTGGGGGTTCGCTGATCACCTTCCCGGCGATGATCGCGGTCGGGTTGCCGCCGGTGCCGGCGAACGTCAGCAACTCCGTCGCGGTGTTCCCCGGGTACCTGGCCAGTGTGGCGGGCAGCCGGCAGGACCTGCCGCGTCCCCGTGCGCTGGCCACGCTGGTGCCCACCACCATCGTGGGCACGATCGTCGGGGCGTTGCTGTTGCTGGCCACTCCGGCCCGCGCGTTCGAGTTGGTCGTACCGTTTCTGGTCCTCGGCGCGACGGCGGTCCTGGCGTTCCAGGATCCGCTGCGCCGGCTGGTCGGTCACCCTCGGGACATGTCGCCACGCCAGCGGACGGTCGCGGTGCAGACGATGGTCGCGCTGGGGGCGGTGTACGGCGGGTACTTCGGTGCGGCGCTCGGGGTGATGCTGGTGGCCGGGCTGGCCCTGGTGCTGGACGCGACCCTGGCCCGGGTGAGCGCGATCAAGAATCTGCTCTCCGCGCTGGTGGGGTGCACGACGCTGGTGGTGTTCGCCCTGTTCGGCCCGTTGAACTGGGCGGCGGTCGCGGTGGTCGCGCCGGCCACCCTGATCGGTGGGTACGCGGGCGCCCGGCTGGTCCGTCGGCTGCCGCCGGTGGTGCTCAAGACGGTGATCGTGGTGTTCGGTACGACGATCGGCCTCTACCTGCTGTGGCGCGCCCTGAACTGAGGCCGGAGATCCGCAGGCTCCACCCCGACGCCAGCCAAGATCCGCGCAACATCAGGGAAAGTGCCGCCTCAATCGCCGTTGAGGCAGCAGTTTCCCCGAAAGTGCGCGGATCTTGGCCGGCGGTCGCGAGCCCGGGGTGGCGGGGCGGCGCCGGCGTCAGTAGGCCTCGCCGACCGGCTCCTCGGCGGTGTTCTCGGCACTGGCGGCGCTGCGGTTCCAGCGGGACCAGAGCACCCGCTCGCCGTAGCCGGCGGCCATCACGTGCGCGAAGGCCAGGTAGACGAGCACGCCGACGGCGAGCACCCCGAAGCCGACCCAGAACGGCAACGAGAGCGACTGCTCGGCGAGCTTGCCGGAGATGATCGGTGCCGGCGCGGCGGCACCCCAGCGGACCAGGTTGAACGCGCCGGTGGCCACCCGACGGTCACTGGAGCCGAGGCCGAGCGCCAGGTCGGTGAGGTTGGCGTTGGCGAGCCCCATGCAGAGCCCGGCGAGCACCAGGACCACGAGCGACTCGGCGGTGCTGCTGGAGGTGGCGAAGAGGACCATGCAGACCAGCAGGCCGGCGATGGCCACGCCGACGGTCTGTACCGCGCCGATGCGGTGGGCCAGCCGGTGACCGATGACCAGGATGCCGGTGGCCAGGCCGAGACCCCAGCCGGTGAACGCGAGCCCCAGCGGGATGATGTCCAGGCCGAGGAAGAGCGGCGTGTAGCCGAGCACCACGAAGAACACGAAGTTGTACGCGGCGGTGACCGCGCAGAGGGCGATGAACGCCGGCCGGCGGTAGGTGCTGAAGATCTGGCCGAGGCGTACCGGGGCCTGTCGGTTGGTGGGTTCGCGGAGTTTGCGGGAGGCCACGCCGAGGGCGAGGACCATGAAGACGCCGCAGACGAAGAACGGCAGCCGCCAGCTGATCTCGCCGAGCAGGCCACCGATCAGCGGACCGACGGCGAAGCCGAGGCCGAGGGCGGTTTCGAAGAGGCCGACCACCCACTCCCGGTCGATGGCCAGGTTGACCAGCACCACCATGGCGGTGGCGAAGAACATCGCGTTGCCCAGCCCCCAGACGCCGCGCAGCACGGAGAGCTGCACGATGTTGTCGCTGAACGAGGCGAGGATCGCGGCGAGGCCGACCACGGAGACGCCGGTGATGAGCACCGGTTTGAAGCCGAACCGGCCGCTGGCCAGCGTCGCCGGGATCATGCCGAGGGCCATGACCGCGATGTACGCGGTGAACAGCAGTTCGACCTGCCAGGCGGTGACGCCGATCGCGTCGCCGATGGCCGGCAGGATCGGGTCGACGACGGCGATGCCGGCGATGGCGAGAAAGGCCACCAGGGTGGTGGCGTAGATGGCACTGCGGTTCGGTTCGGAACGCCGATCCACTCCGACTCCTCAGATAGCTGTATCGTACAGGCATTTATTCTGTATCATACAGCTATGAGCGACGACAGTGACGAGAGCACCCTCGGCCAGATCGAGACCGAGGTCGCCCTGCTGATGCGCTTCGGCGAGGCCACAAGGCGGGCCACCGGCACCGCCGAGCACCGGGTGCTGGACCGCGCGGCGTACGTCATCCTGCGCCACCTGGCCGACGCCGGCCCGCAGAACGTCTCGGCGCTCGCCGCCCGACTCAACCTGGACGGCTCCACCGTCACCCGGCAGGTGTCAGCGCTGCAGCGCGACGGCCTGATCACCCGTACCCCGGACCCGTCCGACGGCCGCGGCACCGTCATCTCCCCCACCCCGGCAGGCCTGCAGCGGATGGCCGCCGTGCAGGCCGCCCGCACCCGGCTCTACGGCGACATGCTGGCCGACTGGAGCGCCGAGGACCGCGCCACCCTCGCCGTCCTCCTGGGCCGCCTCAACCAGGCCCTGATAAACCGCAACCGCCCCCGCTGAACGACCCGCGACACCTGTGCCACCACCAAGATCGCGCAAGATCCTGGTGGTAGTGGCATCCCTCGCGGTCCGACAGCACTACAACAAGGATCAAGCACGATCTTGACGGTGAACCCGCCGAGCCCGCCCGGCCACCCGCCGAGCCCGCCCGGGCCGGCCGGGTTTCAGGAGAACGTTCGGCGCGCCCAGGCGCGGAAGTCGGTGGTGGGCAGGCCGAGGGCGCGGGCCATCTCCGGACGGGCCGGGCTTCCGTTCTCGTTGATCTGCTCGACCGCCTTGACCATGGCGGGCAGCAGGCCGCGCTCGACAGCCTCCTGCGGGGTGAGCACGGGAGCGGTAACCGCCCGGCCGGTGACCTCACTCAGGATGGCCGCGATCTCGGTCATGGTGAGCAGGTCGCCGGCGAGTTCGACGTCCAGGCCGTCGAGCTTCCCCGGGTTGGTGAACGCGAGCGCGGCGGCTTCGCCGATGTCGTCGACGGCGATCCACGGCATCCGCGTGTCTTCGGCGAAGCCGGTGATGATCGTGCCGCTGGACCAGTCGCCGAAGAGGTAGGACCAGCCGAGCAGGTTCTCCATGAAGGTCGAGGGCTTCAGGATGGTCCAGTGCGCGAAGCCACCGGAGCGCACCATCTCGTCGATGGCCGCCTTGCTCTCCCAGTAGTGCGTGTCCCACCGGCCCTCAGCCCAGCCGGGCTGGTTGCGGTGGAAGTCCCCGGCACCCGAGACGCTGCTGTGCACGACGTGCGCCACGCCGGCCCTGCGCGCCGCCTCGACGACGTTGCGGCCACGGGTCACCTCGGCGTCGCCCTGCATGTCCGTCACATCCGGATACGGGATGGAGAAGAGGCCGTCCATCCCGTATGCCGCGGCGAGCAGCGAGTCGGCGTCGTCCAGGTTGCCAGTGACCAGTTCGGCGCCCCGCTCCCGCAGGGCTTGGGCGCCGTCGGCGCCCGGATCGCGGACCAGGGCGCGGACCGGGACGCCACGGTCGAGCAGCGCCCGGGCCGTGGCCCCGCCCTGCTTGCCCGTCGCGCCGATGACGAGAACAGCCATGATGCCTCCCACGAAACAAGTGGGGTGTCCCCCCACTTTTCGTCGGCTACGATACGGGGGACCACCCCACTTCTGCAAGGCGGGTCATGAGAGCGGACGCGAAGCGCAACTACGACCTCATCGTCACGGCGGCGTCCGAGGCGATCGCCCGCGACGGCGCGTACGCCTCGCTGGAGGAGATCGCCCGATCCGCCGGGGTCGGTTCGGCGACCCTGCACCGGCACTTCCCCACTCGGTGGTCGCTGCTCCAGGCGGTCTTCGGCGGATGTGTCCGCAACCTGGCGGCGCGCGCCGGAGATCTGCTCGCCGCGTCGGACGCGCTCGACGCGCTGACGACCTGGCTGCACGAGGTGACCGCGTACGCCACGACGACCCGCGGCCTCGCGGACTCGCTCCTGAACGAACCCGCCGAGGAGTCCGAGACCTGCGGCGCGACGCTCGTCGCCGCCGGTGAACCACTGCTCCGCCGAGCCGTCGACGAGGGATCGGTACGACCCGGCATCACCATGGCCGACCTGATGATCCTCGCCAACGGCATCTCACTCGCGGCACAACCGATGGGCGCGGCCAAGGCGGAACAACTGCTGACCCTCGCCCTGCGGGGAATCGGGCCAGCGGTCCGGCCACAGCCCTGAGCCGTCGCCGGCCCGGCCCGGCAGCCCTTGCTGACCCCGCCCTCGCTTCCTGCCCATGGTGGAGGGTGCCTGATTCGTTTGCGACATCAGCTCTACAGCATCTGAAGGCACCTCACTGCCCCCGCGACAACGCCTTCCACAGCAACGACCCGAGACGACCACCCCGAGACGACCAGACCCAGACGATGGCCTGGACACAGATACGCCCGGGCACCGACCCCCGTCGGCACCCGGGCGTATCAGCGGTGTCAGGCGACCGGCTCGCGGGCCGAGTCGGCGTCGCGCTCGGTGCCCGGGGTGACCCGAGGGTCGCCCTCGTCGGCGAAGTAGTCGTCCGGCTCGGTGCCGTCGATCCCCTCCTCGACCTTCGCGGCCCGCAGCACCAGCGTCACCAGCGCCGCCACGGCCAGGTTCACCGCCACCGCCACGATGCCCACGTAGATCGTCTTGGTGGTGTCGAACCCGAACTCCGACAGCGGGAACGCCGAGCCACCGAAGTGCTTCCGGGTCGGGCTGGCCACCTGGTAGAGCATCCACATGCCCAACCCCATGCCGACCGCCCAGCCGACGATCAGGCCGGTGCGGTGGAACCAGCGGGTGTAGAGGCCCAGCGCCACCGCCGGCAGCGTCTGCAGGATGATCACGCCGCCGATCAGCTGGAGGTCGATGGAGAACTGCGGATCGAGGAACACGATGCAGGCCACCGCGCCGACCTTCACCACCAGCGAGGTGATCTTCGAGACGTTCGCCTCCTGGGCCGGGGAGGCGTCCCGCTTCAGGTACTCCTTGTAGATGTTGCGGGTGAACAGGTTCGCCGCCGCGATCGACATGATCGCCGCGGGCACCAGCGCGCCGATGCCGATCGCCGCGTACGCGACACCGGCGAACCAGTCCGGGAACTGCTGGTCGAAGAGCAGCGGCACGACGGTGTTGCTGTCGACAGTGCCCTCCTTGGCACCGGGCAGCGGCTTCACACCGGCCGCGATCGCCATGTAGCCGAGCAGCGCGATCAACCCGAGCAACAAGCTGTACGCGGGCAGCGCCGACATGTTCCGCTTGATCACGTCGCGGTTCCGGCTGGCCAGCACACCGGTGATGCTGTGCGGGTAGAGGAAGAGCGCCAACGCCGAGCCGAACGCCAACGTCACGTACTGAAGCTGGTTGTTGCCGTTGAGCAGGATGCCGTCGTTCGGGTTGGGCGAGGCGTCGAACTTCGCGTCCGCGGCGGCGAAGATGTCACCCCAGCCGCCCAGCTTGTACGGCAGGTAGATGACCGCCACCAGGATGACGATGTAGATCAGGCTGTCCTTGACGAACGCGATCAGTGCCGGCGCGCGCAGCCCCGACTGGTACGTGTACGCGGCCAGGATGGCGAACGCGATGATGATCGGCAGGTGCCGGGCCAGCGCGTTGTCGCCGGTGACGCCCATCGTCTTGAGCACCGCCTCGATGCCGACCAGCTGCAACGCGATGTACGGCATGGTGGCGACGATGCCGGTGATCGCGATCAGCAGCGCCAGCACCGGCGAGTCGAACCGGTTGCGGACGAAGTCGGCCGGCGTGACGAACCCGTGCCGGTGCGACACCGACCAGAGCCGCACCAGCACCAGGAAGACCAGCGGGTAGATGACGATGGTGTACGGCACGGCGAAGAACCCGGCCGCACCGGCACCGAACATCAACGCCGGCACCGCCACGAAGGTGTACGCGGTGTAGAGGTCACCGCCGACCAGGAACCAGGTGATCCAGCCGCCGAAGCTGCGCCCACCCAACCCCCACTCGTCCAGGTGCGCCATGTCCTTCGGAGCCCGCCACCGGGCGGCCACGAAGCCCATCACGCTCACCAGCAGGAACAGGAACGAGAAGACGATGATCTCGGTGAGATGGTCCCGCCACATCAGTGACCTCCCCGCTTCTTTGTCATCTGGTAGACCAACGTGGTGGTGCCGACGCCGAGCAGGATGAAGGCCAGTTGCAGCCAGTAGAAACGCGGGAAGCCGAAGACCCGGGGCGAGTCGCCATTGAAGAAGACCGGGACCAGCGGCACCACGATGGGAATGAACAGCAACCAGTTCCAGGGGCTGTGGTCCTTCGCCCTGGTCGGCGCCGTGGTGGTGGGCGCCTCCGGTTCGGGTGCAGCCATCTGACACACCTCCGGGGAGTCGTGGATCTCGATGTAACGGCCGGAGGCTACGGCTTTGTGGCGTCCGTCACGTGACCCGTCAGGCGCGTCGTGCGCCGAGCGGCGAGTGTGGTGCGCCGAATGACGCCCCGCCGGCACGGGACAGCGCAGACGGTGCCTGCCTACTAGCCTGATGGCGACCAAGGGTTGCGGGGTGATCACCGTGTCGCGGTACGAAGTCGAGGCCATGCGGGCGTTGGGCACGTCCTTCAGCACCTACGCCGACGAGCTGGACCAGCAGACCAACTGGGCACTGTCCGGGTTGGAGATGCCGTCGGCGGCGTTCCCCCTGTTCGCGTTGTCCGCCGTCGACGACTACGAACGGTCCCTCTCCGCCGTTGGCGCGGTGACGGCCACCCTGCGCGAGACGTTCGAGGCGATCGGCGCCGCGTTGCAGCGGGTCGCCGGGCACTACGACCAGTTGGAGGCCGACCAGGCCGACGGCTTCCGACGCCCGCACAACTGAGAGGGGCACGAGGTGTCCGGTTGGGACGAGGGCTCGTGGACCGACCCGAGCAGCGACGCCTTCGACACGCTGATGGTGCGCGGTCTTGTGGTGGCCGTGACGAGCACGTTGATCGTCGCCCTCGAACCGTCCGGGTCGGGGATGGCGGCGGCGTCGGTGGCCGCCCTGCTGGTAATGCCGAACGTGGTCGACCCTGAGCCGTGGTTCAACAACTCGGGCACCTGGGGCGAGCTGAAGAACACCTACGACAGCATGCACGCGCAACTGCTCAGCCAGGTTGAGAAGCTGAACGGCTACTGGGACGACTCGGCTGCCCGCCAGTTCCACGCGTTCGCCACCGGCGACCTGTTGCCCGCCCTGGATCGGCTGACCCAGACCTGCGCGCTGATGGATTCGTACTGCGCGCAGATGGCCGTCGGGGTCAGCACCACGCTGGCGGCCTTCCTGGTCGGCACGGCCGCCGCCATCGGTGGTGCGATCGCGGCGAACGCCTCCGGTCCGGTGTCGCCCGCGGTCAAGGTGGCGATCTTCGTGGCCTGGGCGGGCTTCGCGGTCGCTGTCATCGGCCTCCTGGTGGGTTTCGCGTTGCTGGTGTGGCAGTCGGCGAAGAGCCTCGGCGACGCGAACGACGCGCTCGCCAACAAGTTCGCCGACCAGGCCGGGAAGATCGATACCCGCAGCGTCCAGCTGCCCGAGTCGTTGAAGATCGAGATCGGTGATCCGAGCAGGTGGGAGACGCGGTGACGGGGGACGCGGAGGCGATCGCGGCGGCGGCGCGGGAGGCCCAGCGGCAGGGCTACACGGAGGCGTCGCTGCGGCAGGTCCAGAGCCGGGTGAACGAGCTCAACGAACGGGTGGCGTCGCTGCGGGAGGAGAGCGTCTCCGCCAGCGACGGGACGGGCACGGTGACCGTCCGGGTGACCGGCGACGGGGAGGTCGCCGGGGTGTACATCAGCCCACAGGCCATTCGGGACCTCGACGCGGACGCGCTCGGCAACGCCTGCGTGGAGGCGGTCCGCGAAGCCCAGACGCGACTCGCCGCAGTGCTCGGCGAGCGACTTCAGGAGATCACCGGAAACGACGGGGTGGACCAGGCGGTCAGCCTGCGGCAGGCCCTGGACGAGTTCCGCACTGCGGCGGGGAGGGCCAGCTGATGGGGCGTCCCGATCTGGGCGCGTTGACCCGACAGATGAACGCGCTCATCACCGCGACCGTGGAGTTCGCCGAGCAGGCCGCCGACCGGAGGCACGTGGTCTCGTCGCCCGACGGGGAAGTGACAGTCGAGATGTCCGGCAACCGGGAGCTGCTCACCGTCCGGATCGACCCCCGCGCCCGTCGCACGGTCGACAACCTGACCCTCGGTGACCTGGTCGCCGAGACCATTCGGGCGGCCGGCCGCGAGGTCGACCAGGCCCGGCAGGCACTGCTGGATTCGTTGCCGATCGGCGACCACCGGGTCGGTGAGGTGCTGCGCGACCCGCAGCGCCTGCTGCGGAACGGGCCTGGCGCGGAGGCGGCGAGGTGAGCCGCCGACCCCGCTCCCCCCGGGCCAACAGCGCGATCCTGCTGGTCTGGTTCGTCGCCGTGACCCTGCTGCTGGGCGGGCTCGCGCTCGACGGCGAGATGCCCGGCCTGATCCGGCTGGCGCTGGCGCTGCTCTGGGCCGGTCTCGCCCTGCCGACCCTCTACCTGCTGCGGTGGCTGCACCGCAGAGGCACCGCCGGGCAACCGGCCCGGCCAGGGCAGGACCGGACGAGCCGGTGAGCCCCGACCGCCGCTGATCAGAGCGCGGCGAGGTGGGCGGTGTCGTTGACCGTCCGCACGGCCACGCCGCCGTCGGGCCACATGTCGAGCACCGAGATGCCGGCCGCGTCCAGGAAGAGCCGGTGCAGGAAACCGTCGCCGGCCGCGAGGGCGTCGCGCAGCACCAGCTTGATCGGCGAGACGTGGGAGACGACCACCACTGTCTCACCGGGGTACGCGGTGAGCAGTCCGGCGATGACCCGGTTGGCGCGTTCGGCGACGTGGGTGAACGACTCCCCGCCCGGCGGCGCGATCCGGGGTGAGGCGAGCCAGGCGTCCATCTCCCCCGGCCACTGGTCGCGCACCTCGGCGAACGTGCGCCCTTCCCACTGGCCGAAGTCGCACTCGATCAGGTCGTCCTCGGTGCGGACCGGCACGTCGCCGAGCGCCCCGGCGATCGCCGCCGCGGTGGCCGTACACCGGGACAACGGTGAGCTGAGCACGGCCGCGACGGACGGGGCCAGCTCCGCCACCCGGGCACCGGTGGCGCCGGCCTGGGCCCGGCCACGCTCGGAGAGCGGCACGTCGCCGCGCCCGGAGTAGCGTCGCTGCTCCGTGTACGGGGTTTCGCCGTGCCGGACCAGGATCAGCCGGGTGGCGGTGAAGGTGGGCCGTGGCTCCCAGGAGGCCGGCGCGGTCGCCGGGTCACTGCCGGTCGCCGGCTGGCCGGCGCCGCGCGACGCGGGACGGCCCACGGTGTCAGCCGACGCGGGACGGCCGGTGGTCGCGGTGGCCGGTGGGCGGCCGGCGGCGGCGTCCATGGCGGCGTTGGCGAGGGCGTCGGCGTGCCGGTTCTGCTCGCGCGGGATCCAGCTGAACCGGACCGCAGTGAACCGGCCCACCAGCGCGGCGGCCTGGGCGGCGAGGGGCCGCAGGCCGGGGTGCTTGATCTGCCACCGGCCGCACATCTGCTCGACCACCAGCTTGGAGTCCATCCGGACGTCCACCTCGGCGGCGCCCAGCTCGGCGGCGGCGGTCAACCCGGCGATCAGGCCCTGGTACTCGGCGACGTTGTTGGTGGCCGTGCCGAGCGACTCGGAGCGCTCGGCGAGCACCTCGCCGGTCTCCGGGTCGCGGACCACCGCGCCGTAGCCGGCGGGGCCGGGGTTGCCCCGGGACCCACCGTCGGCCTCGACGGAGACCACGCGCGGCGCCACGACCTACAGGCCCGACTCGTTGGTGCGGACCATGATCCGTCGGCAGTCCTCGCAGCGGACCACGTCGTCGGGGGCGGCCTTGCGGATCCGGGCCAGGTCGGCACCGGACAGCTCCAGGCGGCACCCGCCGCAGCGGCCCGCGGTGAGCAGCGCGGCACCCAGCCCGGTGTCCTCGCGGATCTTGTCGTAGAGGTTGACCAGCTCGGCCGGGAGGTCGGCGGCGAGCGGCTGACGGGCGCCCCGCTTGAACTCCTCCTCCTTGGCGATCTCGGCCAGTGCCTCGTCGCGGCGCTGTTCGGTGGCGGCCCGCTTGTCCCGGGTCTCGGCCAGCCGCTGCTCCACGCCGTCCAGTACGCCCTGCGCGGTTTCCCGCTGCTCCATCAGCTCCAGCTCGGCGTCCTCCAGGTCGCCCTGGCGGCGCTTCAGCGACACCAGTTCGTGCTGGAGCGCCTCCAGCTCCCGGGCCGGGCCGGTGCCGGCGGCCAGTCGGTTCTCGTCCTTCTCCTTGCGGGCCCGGACCTGCTCGACGTCCTTCTCCAACCGGGCGATGTCCCGGTCCAGGTCGTCCACCGCAACCTGGGCGCGGACCCGCTCGTCCTCCATCGACGACAACTCGCGGGCCAGCGCCTCCAGCTCGGCGCGCTCGGGCAGCGAACGCCGGCGGTGGGCGAGCTGGGCGAGGTTGGTGTCGATCGCCTGGAGGTCGAGCAGGCGGCGCTGCACCTGAGGGTCAGCCTTCACGGTCGGGCTCCTTGTCGTCCACAGCGGGTGCGGCGGCGTGCACGGTCCACGGGTCGGTGTCCAGGTCGGACACCAGCGTCTCGACGTCCAGCGCCTCCCGGAGGAAGGCGGCCAGGTCGTCCAGCCACGGTCGTTCGGTCGCCCAGTGGGCGGCGTCGATCAGGGCGGGACCATCGGCGGCGAGGTGCTCGCCAGCCGGGTGGTGCCGCAGGTCGGCGGTGAGGAACGCGTCCACCCCGGCGGCGGTCGCGGCGCCGAGGAAGCTGTCCCCCGACCCGCCGCTGACGGCGAGGGTACGAACCATACGCCCGGGATCCCCCGCCGCGCGAACTCCCCAGGACGTGACGGGGAGCACCGCGGCGGCGTGCCGGGTCAGTTCGGCGAGGGTCATCGGCTCGGGCAGCTCGCCGATCCGGCCGAATCCCCGGTCGTCACCGTGGGCGGGCGAGCCGGGCGCCGGCCGCTGGAGTGGGCGTGGACCGGTGAGCCCGAAGCGGGCGGCGAGGGCGTCGGAGACACCCGGGGAGGCGACGTCGGCGTTGGTGTGCGCCGTGTAGAGCGCCACCCCGGCCCGGATCAACCGGTGGATGATCCGCCCCTTGAAGGTTGTCGCGGCGACCGACGACACCCCGCGCAGCAGCAGCGGGTGATGCGAGACGATCATGTCCGCGTCCGCGGCGAGCGCCTCGTCGACCGTCTCGGGCACCACGTCGACCACGCAGAGCACCCGGCGGACCGGGGCGGCCGGCTCGCCGAGCACCAGGCCCACCCGGTCCCACTCCTCCGCCCAGACCGGCGGAAAACGCCGTTCCAGCTCGGCCACCACGTCGCCGACAGTGGGGGCGGATCCGCTTGTGCTCACGGCGGGCCAGCTTACCGGCGTGGCGGCCACCGGGCGGTGACACCCGGCCCGGCCGCGTCGGACGGACGCCCTAGGCGGCGGTCCAGGAGACGGTCTGCAACGCGGCCAGCGGCATCGCCCAGGGGAAGGCGTGCATGTGCTGTTCCCCCGTCCCGGGCGGATGCAGCGCGATCACGTCGTCGCCGAAGAGCACGGTGACGCCCCACTCGGCCAACCGGGCCACCCCGGCCCGAAACGCCGGGTGGCAGGCCATCGCCGCGTTGGTGTACGGCACCGCCACGATGGGGACGCCCTTGCCCTGGGCCTCGACCAGCAGCCCGAGCGCCAGGGTGTCGGTGATCCCGGCCGCCCACTTGTTGACCGTGTTGACGGTGGCCGGGCAGACGATCATGGCGTCGGCGGGCGGCAGCACGTCCGGGTCGCCGGGATTCTTGTAGTGCGTCCGCACCGGATGGCCGGTCTGCCGAATCAGGGCCGACTGGTCGACGAACTTCGCGCCGTCCGGCGTGGTGATCACGCAGACGTCCCAACCGTCCTGTTGGGCGAGGTCGACCAGACGACCGACGTGCCGTGCCAGCGGCGAACCGCAGGCGATGACGTAGAGCACCTCGCGGTGCCCGCTGTTGCGCGTTGTACCGGCCATCAGACCGGCTCCGCGCTCATACCCCTACTCCCATGTGCTCAGCCAACTCCGCTACCGGAGAAGGCGGCGCACCACGTGTGCGACGGAGGATGTCCGACATCACCTCGTGCGCGATCGGCCGGCAGCGGATCTCCGACGGGGCGAGCCGATCACCGAGCAGCAGCATCTCGCCGGCGTTCGCCACGTCACCGATCTGGGCGTAGCCGCGGGCGATGTCGAGCAGGTGGTGGGCGCGACGCTCGGGCAGCAGCGCGTTGAAGGACGGCTCCGCGATGCGCAGCCGGTGCACCTCCACGGCCCGCCCACCGTCGCCCAGCTCCACTGCGGCGGCGGCCCGGTGCAGCTCGACGTTGGTCGGGCCGAACGACGTCCAGTAGTGGTTGTGGTCGCCACCGAGCAGGTTGGCCGCCTCCTGCGCAGCGTTGATCAGGTCGTCGACGCTGGCCGAGTCGCCGATGCGGGACGCGGCCATCGCGCCCTGGAGCAGCAGCATCCCGTAGACGGAGAGGCGGGCCGGGGAGACCTCGTTGCTCCCACCCGGTGCCAGCCGGTTGGCGATCTGGACGTTCAGCTCCAGCGCGGGACGGGCCCGCCCCATCGCGACCAGGGCGTTGCACACCCGCGTGGTGGCGATCCCGGCCAGCAGGGGGTCGTCGGCGCGCTGGGCCACCGCCATCGACCGGTCGGCGGCCAACCAGGCGAGCTCGCACTCGCCGAGCTTGCGCAGCACCGAGGAGGCGATCTGGTAGACCTGGCCGAGCAGGTGGGCCGCCTCGGCGGCCTGCTCACCGCCGTACGCGGCGTCGGCCGCCTGGGCGTCGCGCAGCAGCTTGGGCAGCGCCCGGGTGAGCATCCCGTAGCGGCCGTACTGGTAGGTGAGCCAGGCGTGGTTGACGGCCTTGCGCATGTCGTCCATCGGCGGCGGGAACGGCGCCGCGTCGAAGTACGCGCTCATCGAGTCGTAGCGTTCCAGCGCCGCCCGGATCTCCTGCACCTCGACCTGGTCGATGCAGTTGAGGGCGTCGGCGCGGCGCTCCGGATCCTTGCCCATCAGCAGCTGGACGTCCATCTGGAGGATGTCGGCGATCTCGTAGAGGACGGAGAACTTGTCCAGCCGGCGGACGCCGCGCTCGACCTTGTCCACCCAGCTCTTGGACTTGCCCAGCCGGTCCGCGAAGACCTGTTGGGACATCTTGCGTCGCCCCCGCCAGTAGGCCACTCGCCGTCCTATGGGTAGCTCGTCCATCTCCCCATCCTCCCCTGCCACCGACGACCAATCGAGTCGGGGCGATGTCCGCGGGTGCGGCGGCCGCTTTTCACTTTCAGGTTTTGGCTGGTCGCACAGGATGTACGTCAGCCGTACAGCTGGTCCTCGTACTTTTCGTGCAAGTTGCACGAGCCGTTCGTCAACCTCAACGATCGTGGGTTACGGCAGTGACGGTGCTCGACATGCGACCTGGCGAACGCCGGGACCGACGAGAGGAGTTGGCACACATGTGGGGGAATGTCGGACCGCGCGTCGCCGAACTGTCGCCGCTGGAACGGGTCCGGCTGCGCCGGGTCGCCATCCGGTACGCCGCACACGGCTGGCAGGTCACACCGGGCGCCTGCCTGGCCCGCAGCCGTTTCGTCTGCGGCCGGGCCGGCTGTCCCACGGTGGGCTGCCATCCCGCCCTGGAGAACTGGGAGCTGGCCGCCAGCGCCGACCCGGCCCGGGTCGCCACCTGGTGGCGGAGCCGCCCGCACGGGGTGCTGCTGCCCACCGGTCGGGCCTTCGATGTGCTGGAGGTGCCCGCCCACCTCGGCCGGCACGTGCTCGACGCGGTCCAGATCCACCCGGCCGGCACCGGCGTACGCGGGCCGGTGCTGGTCACGCCCACCGGGCGGTGGATGTTCCTGGTCCGCCCCGGCGACCCGCTCCGGCCGGAGTTGGAGCACTGCTTCCACGTGGTCCGGCACGGGCCGGGCTCGTGGATCCCCGCGCCGCCCACCCGACTGCCGGAGGGCACTGTCCGCTGGGCGGTCGCCCCGGAGCAGGCCCGCTGGCAGCTTCCGGATTCGTACCTCGTGCAGAACACGTTGATCGGCGCGCTGCGCGCTACCGGGGTGACGCTCACCCCGGACCTGCTCCCCGGTCACCTGCCGCTGCCCCGACGAGGCATGTGAGACGGGCCCGCCCGACGATTCGATCCGGTGGCCGACAGCGTCGCCGGAGCGCCGGTCCTCGTTGACAGGGGGACGGTGCGAACGCGCGCCACGAACGGGGGAACGATGTCCACCAACGACAGGGCGCCTCATCCCGGCGGCACCGAGCCGCCCCGGCGCAGCCACCGACGGCACCGCTGGGCCGGCACCCGACCGGCCGGCTCCCGCCCCGGCCGCCCACGCCCCACCGGCTCCCGCCCGGCCGGCACCCACCGCCCCCTCCGCTGACCCCGCCCGCCCCTCCTCTCCCCCACGCCCCACGCCCCGCCCGCGCCCCGCGATCTTGCACTTTCTGTCCCGACAATCTCCATGCAACGGGACAAAGCGCCAACCGAAACTGCAAGATCGCGGGCGTGAGGGGTGCGGGCGTGAGGGGTGCGGACGTGAGGGGCGCGGGGCCGAGCCCGAGGGGGCCGAGGAGGTCAGTCGGTCAGGGGCAGGTCGACGGACAGATACTGGCGGGCGTTGTCGGTGATCGCCGCGTGGGTGTGGTCGTCCAGGCGGGCCAACCAACCGAGGCCGGGGGTGCCCATGGCGAGGGCGGCGGTGGCGTACGCGTCGGCCACCCCGAGGTCGGTGCCGACCACCGTCACCGAGCGCAGCCCACTGGCCGGCGTTCCCCGGCGCGGGTCCAGCACGTGCCGGCCTCGCTCGTACACGCCGGAGGTGGCCACCGCCAGGTCCGTCCCGGTGAGCACCAGGCAGGCCGCCATCGCGTCCCACGGGTGCCGGATGCCGATGCGCCACGGCTCCCCGGACGGCGACAGACCCCGCACCCGCACGTCACCGCCGGCGTTCACGCAGTGGTTGACGGCGCCGGCGGCGACGAGGCGGTCCGAGGCGACCTGAGCCGCCCAGCCCTTGACGAAGCCGGACGGGTCGAACCGACCGGTGGCGTACGCGTCGAAGAACCCGTCGGTGGCGCCCCACAGGTCGGCGCAGGTCTCCAGCACGTACCGCAGGTCCGCGGACGCCTCGGAGAGCAGCACCTCACCCCGGTCGAAGCGGCACACCTCGCTCGCCGGCTGGTAGGTGCTGAACCGCGCGTCCACCTCGTGCATCCAGGCGAAGACCTCATCGGCCAGCTCGCGCAGGGTCGCCGGGGGCAGATCGTCGGCGAGGTCCACTGTGACGGCCGTACCCATGATCTGTTCGACCCGGCACAGCCCGGGCCGGGTCAGCGTGGCCCGCACGTCAGAATGCCTGCTCGATGGCGGACCGCAGCGACTGCTTGTAGGAGTTGCTGGTCTCGGTGGCCCCGGAGACGGTGTTGAGGTTGGCGTTCTGCTTCTGCACCACCTCTCCACCGCTGCCGTCGTAGCGGTCGCGCACGTCACCGCTGTGGATGTCGGATTCACCCCCGCTGGGCAGCGACAGCGCGACCGCCTCGACGATCCGGTTACCCGAGACGACGATCTGCACCTGCACGTACCCGTACTCGTTGTCGAAGCCGTTGCCGGTGACCCGGCGGGTGGTCGGCTGGGGTGCCTTGGTGGTACGCGGGGTGCTCGGGGCCTTCGTCGTGGTCTTCGTGCCGGACGGGCGGGCGGTGGTCTTGCCGGGCTTGGGCGACACCGGCGCGTCGGCCGTCTTCGACGGCGTGGCCACCTCCCCGGCCGGGTCCGTGCCCGGCGCGGCCGGGTCGGCGCTCGGGTCGGCGCCCGGCGCGGTGGGGTTGACCGGCTGGGCGGTCGGCAGGTTCTGGGCGACCTGGGTGGCGCCCGGCGAGCCCTTGAACACCACCAGCGCGGTGGTGCTGGCGGCCAGGCCGGTGATCGCGAGGAGCGCGCGACGCATGGGTATGCCCTTCCTACAGCTCGAACGTGGCCAGGTGGATCTGCCGCCGGGGCACGCCGGCCCGGCGCAGCGCCCGCACCGACTGTTCCACCAACCCGGGCGGCCCGCACAGGTAGACGTCGCGCCGGGCCACGTCGGGCACCAGTTGGCGCAGCCCGTCCGGGCTCATCAGCTGGCGGGGTCCGGGGTCGTCGCGGGAACCGATGACGTACCAGAGCGAGGTGTCGCGCTCCTGGGCCAGCCAGTCCAACTCGCGGCTGAGCAGCACGTCGGCCGGTGTGCGGGCCCGGTAGATCAGCGCGGCGCCCGGCGGCAACTCCTCCAGCATCGCCCGGATCGGGGTGATGCCGCTCCCGCCGGCGATCAGCAGCGCCCGCTCGCGCAGCCGGTGCGCGGCGGTGAAGGTGCCCGAGGGGCCCTCGGCCCAGACCCGGGTGCCCGGGTCCAGGTCGCGCAGGTCGGCGGTGTGGGTGCCGACCACCTTGACGGTGATCCGCAGCCAGCGGCCGTTGGCGGCGGCGGAGACGGAGAACGGGTGCGACTGCCACCAACAGCCCCGGGTGAGGAACCGCCAACGGAAGTGTTGGCCGCCGAGCATCGCCAGCCGGCCGAGCCGCTCCCCGGTGAGGTAGATGGAGATGGTGTCGGTGCTCTCGGCGACCACGTCGGCGACCCGCAGCTTGTAGCGCAGGTTGAACGCCAGCGGCGCGATCACCCGGCCCCAGAGCACTGCGGCGACCACCAGGACGTAGAGCGCGATCCAGCCGGTGCGCACCGGGCCGGGCTTGTACAGCTGCGCGCCGTGGGTGAACTGGTGGCCGAAGCCGAGCAGCAGGATCAGGTAGCTGGACAGGTGCAGCAGGTGCCACAGCTCGTAGGGCAACGCCCGCCGGATGGCCCGGATGCTGGTGAACCCGACAAGCACCATGATGCCGGTGGCGACGAACGCGGAGACCATGTCCTCGTAGTCGCCGAGCAACGTGCCGACCTCGGCGAGGATCGACTGGTTACGCAGGTCGGCGTAGCCGACGAGGATCAGCGACATGTGGGCCAGCACGGTGACCAGCAGGGTGGCCCCGATGTCCCGGTGCCAGCGGGCGGTGTGCTCGCCGCCGATCCACCGTTCCAGCACCGGCAGGCGACTCATCATCAGCACCTGCACCAGCAGCAGGTAGCCGGCGACCAGGCCGGTGATCCGGCCGGCGGCGGTGACGGTGGCGGCGGGGGTGCGCAGCGATCCGGCGGGGGTGCCCAACCACCACGGGAGCACGCTGGCGAGCAGGCCGACCAGGAGCAGCACGCCCAGCAGCCGTCGGCCGCCGGGTCCGCGCCGGGCCGGGCTCTGTGGGGGTACGGGTGCGGCCGACCGGCCGCCGTGCCGGGACGAGGTCCCGGTACGACGGCCGGCGGCGTGGGTGTGCGAATACGTCACGCGTACAGCTTCATCGGGGCGTACTTCTGGCGGGGGAAGATCTTGTCGACCTCCGCGTTGGTGAGCCCGAACCGGCCCTGGGCCACCGCGCCGTAGACGTTGAACATGTTGTTGTACTCCGGCACGTCACCGGAGTCCAGCTTGTCCAGACCGTTCCAGGTGCCCAGCAGCGAACCGGCCAGCTTCTTGCCGGACAGCAGGGTGACCACGCCGCCGTGCCCGTGGTCGGTGCCGCCGGTGTTGGAGCCGACCCGCCTGCCGAACTCGCTGGACACCATGATCGTCACGTCGGCGGCCTTCGGGCCGAGGTCGGTGAAGAACGCGGCCATCGCGCTGGCCAGTTCGTTCAACCGGCGGTGCAGCTGGCCACCCTCGCGGGTGCCCTGGTTCTCGTGGGTGTCGTAGCCACCCATGCCGACGGTGGCGACCCGCACGTTGGCGCCGCCCTTGATCAGCTGGGCGAGCTGCTGGAACGCCCGGCCGACGCCCTCGTACGTGACGCCCGCGGCGGGCTGGTACGGCTTGGCGGCGAGCTTCTGGGCGGTGGCCAGCGCGCCCATGCCCTCCTGCACGGCCTCCTCGACCGGGTGGTTGATCCCGGTGAAGAGCCCCTTGATGGCCTTCTCGGTGGCCGCCCGGAACTTTTCGTCACCGTTGAGCCGCAGCGAGCCGACGCTGTTCAGCGAGAGCGCGCCGTTGTTGCCGACGAGCGAGCGGGGCAGCGTGCTGCCGATGCCGACGCTGCGGAACGCCGTGCCCTTGCCGAGGTTGTCGACGAGCCCGTCGAGCCAACCCCGGCCACCGGTCTCGTTGGGCAGTCCGCCCAGGTTGCAGGCGTCCGCGGCCTGGAAGTGGCTGCGGGACAGCCGCTCGTCCGAGACCGCCGGGATGAAGCCCAGCTGACCGGCGGTGAGCCACTTCTCCAGCGGCTTGAATGCGCTGGTCAGCTTGAAGCCGCGGCCCAGGGCCAACGAGTCGTTCCCGAGCAGCAGGTCCGGGCGGGCCTTGGCGAGCACCGGGTCGTTGTCCGGAGCGACGAGGCTCAGCCCGTCCAGCCCGCCGTAGAGGAAGACGTGGATCAGGGTGCCGGTCTTGGTCGCCGCGAACGACGCCGAGGTGGTGACGAACTGGGCGGTGGCCAGCGCGGTGGCGGTGGCCGCGGCACCGGCGACGAAGGTCCGCCGGGTCACGCCCCGCCCGTCCTGCTGGGCCTCCTCCAGGTTTTCCAGGGTGCGGTACCTGTCGAACTCGGCGGCGTTCTCGGCGGCGACGATGTCGGCCTCGGCGCGCAGCAACGCCTCGGCCGGGTTGTCGGCCAGCCGTCGCACGTCCGGGCATTCGGGGTGCAGGGGGAAAGAGTTGTACACAGTCTTCTCCATCGGGTGCCTCACCGGAGGTGGTGCTGGGGGGAAGCGAGGATCGCCCGCGCGACGGCGGTGATGGCCCCGTTGAACGTGGCGTCGACCTTGGCGGTCGCCGCCACACCGGCCACGCCGAGGATGAGGTTCTTCTCCCGCGTGCTGAACTTCTGGCCCACCAGCCGCAGGGAGAGCGCGTCCACGTACGCCCCGGCCGTCGCCGGCGGCTTGGCGACCAGCTTCTCCGGCGCGGTGTACGTGAACGTGGTGCGGTAGCCGGCGAGGATCTCGCCCGCCTCGTTCCAGCCGTTGACCATGGTGCCGGCCGAGGTCCAGGCGACGTAGACGTCCGGGTAGCCGTCCGGAGTGGGCTGGCCCATCGGGTAGTGGCCCAACTCGCGCAGCTTGTCGTTGATCTGGCGCAGCCCCCGGGCGTACGCGGTGCGCTTGCTGTCGCCGTTGTTGTGCTTCGGCGACGCCTCGGGCGAGACGCCCAGGGTGCGGTACGTGGCCACCAGGTACTCCATCGGCCGGCGCACCTTCTGGCCCACACCGGCCCAGAACTCCGAGGAGCAGAAGAGCGTCATCAGGACCGGCTTGATCATGCCCTTGTTGGTGGTGTACGTCTTGGCCAGCCGGTCCACCAGGGACTTGGGCGGGGTGTCCGAGACGAACCGGGTGGCCAGGCTCTGCGCCACGTACTTCGCCGTCGACGGGTGCGTCGCGATGTAGGTGATGTACGCGTCGATGGCCGCTTCGGCCTTCTTCGGGTCGGCCGAGTTGTTCGCGTGGGTGAACCCGAGGATCTTCACCTTGCCGACGTAGTGCTGCTCGGGGCGGAAGACGTACTTGCCGTCCTGGACCCCACGGCCGGTCTGGAGCATGGCGGCCTGCCGGACGTCCGGCTCCTTGTAGCCGCCGTCGACGCCGACCGAGTAGAGCTCGAGGTTCTCCCGGGCGAGGTTCTCGTTGATGGCGTCCTTGCGGGAGTCCTTCTGGTTCAGGTAGATCAGCAGCGCGGGGTGCTTGTTCGCGGCGACCAGCATCTCCGGGTAGCTGCCCAGGGCGTGCTTGCGGATGACGTCCTGGTCGAACGAGGAGCGGTACACCTCGCCGCCGTCGAAGTCCGCGGCGACGTGCAGGAAGTCGTTCCAGAAGTCGACCATCACCTCGAACAGTTGGCGCTTGGACCAGATCTGCCGGGCGATGGTGGCGTCGACCATCTCCTGCTCCGGCTGGGCACCCTGCTCGTTGAGCTTGTCCCGCTGGTCACGCAGCTGCTGCGTGGAGAGCTTCTGGGTCGGCAGCTCGGCGAGCTTCAGCTCACCCTTGCTCGGCTCCAACTTGTCCGGGTCCAGCTGGGCCCGGATCCAGGCGTCCATGCCCTCGCGCTTGATGTCGGCGAGCAGCGCGGGCGTCACGCCGAAGGTGGCGCGCCGGGCCAGGTGCAGGATCGGGTCCTTGGCCAGGACCGTCTTCACCGTCACCTTCGTCGCCGCCGCGGCGGCGGCCGGGCCGGAGTAGGTGCGCCCACCGGCCGGCGCGTTCTTCTTCAGCGCCTCACCGGCGCGCGAGCCCATGTAGCTCTCGTTCTGCTCGGTGTAGGTACGCACCGTGCTGGGCTGCTGGCCGCTGGGCCGTGCCGCGGTGCCGTCGGTGACCGTGCTGCCGGTCGCGTCGCCGGCCACCGCCTCGTCGCCGAAGAGGCCCCGCAACTGCGGGGTCATGGCGAGCGCCGCGCCACCGGCGACGACGGCGGCGGTGCCGCCGAGGGCCACCATCGCCTTGCGTCGGCCGACCTTGCGACCCGGATCGTCGTCGTCGTCGAGGGTGGGCAGTCCGGTGCCGGCCGGGCGGGCCGGAGCCGGGCGGCCGAGGCCCTCCGGCCCGATCCACTGCGGACCGCGCGGGGCGGGGGCCGGTTGCCCGGCGTACTGCTCACGCGGGTCGACCGGCGCGGCGTAGCCGCCCTGCTGGTGGGGCGAATCGTAGCCGTAGGGCGCGTGCGGGTGGGGGTCGCCGTAGCCGTCAGCGTTGTGGTGCTGGCGTCCGTCCCAACCGCGGTCGTCCCGCGGTCGACGTGGTGGCACATTCTGGTCGGCCATGTACCAATCCCGATTTCTGATGAGCGCCGGAAGCTGCTACCGGGCAGGTGCGGCAGTGCGGCGACTGTTGCCTGAGGGAGTTGCTACGGCAAAGTAACCAAGGCCCCAGGGCCCTTCAAGGTGGCCGGAACACACCCGTGAGGGCACTTAAGACAGCGTTCAGTGCTGCCTTCGCGGCGGGCGGTGGGCGGTGGCCGACCGCAGACTCTCCCAGCAGGGCGTACGCGCGTCAGCCGAGTACGGATCGGACCACTTGCCCGTAGCCGACACTTTCGGCGCCGTTCACCACCAAAGGCAAACTTAAGGTCCGGGTAAGCCGGACATGAGGGGCGCTCGCGTGGAGGAAAAGTAGCAGCAACGGGCGAGCGTGAGCCGCCACCGCAGCGGGTATGCCGCCGAACCGCTGAACGCGTGAGGGGAAGGCAGCGCCATGCTCAGCAAAGAGGATCAGCGCAGATTCGACCAGATCACCCGTCAGCTCCGGGAAAGTGACCCGGCCTTCTTCAAGAAGCTGGACCACCGGGTTCGGGCCCGCAGGGGCCGCTACCTGATGTTGTTGACCATCGTGCTGTGGGCGTCACTGCCGGCGATAGCCGTATTCGCCGGTCGGCTCACCGGCGCGATCTGCGCGGTGGTGCTGGTGGCCAACGCCGCGATCATGTGGCGGTTCCGCCGCCGCTGGACATGACTGCTCCACCGCTCGACGGGACGGCTCACCGGTCGGCCGGGCCGAACGCCCGGTACGCGCGACGCAACCGTTCGAGCGTTCCCGGCCCACCGATGGTCGCGGCCGGCGCTCCGAGCTGGCGCAGCAGCAGGTCGGTGCCGGTCACCAGTCGGGGCGGCCGGTCCGGCAGCGGCACCGGCGCCGACCAGAACCGGTCCGCCGCCTCGGCCAACGGCGTCGCCGACAGCCCGGCGAGCGCACGGGCGGCACCGACCGGCGTCAGGACGTCCACCGCCGACCCGGCACCGTCCGGTTCGGACGGTTCGTCGACCGGCGGGGGCGGTGGGGTGACACCGGTGGCCGCCGCCCGGCGGGCGCGGAGTTCGTCGAGCAACTCCGCGCGGGACCGACCGCGCCAGTGCAACAGCTCGAACGGGTCCGCGTCGAACGCCTCGGCCAGCAGGTAGAACGTCGCCGCGAGGTGCTTGCAGGGCACCGCGAAGTCGGGGCAGTTGCAGCGCTGGGTCAGCTCGTCGACGGCCGCCGGGAACAGCGGCGCGCCGGCGGCGGCGAACAGCTCCTCCAACTCGTCGGGGAGGTCCCCGGCGAGCAGCCGGGCGCTGAAGAACGCCTGCCCGGCCAGCTCGTCCTCGATTCGGGACCAGAGCGCGGCCGGGAACGGCCGCACCCCGATCGACACCTGGTACGGCTGCGGCCGGGAGCCCTGCACCACCGCGCTGACCCGCCCGGGTGTGATGTCGAGTGTGAGCACCTGACCGGCCCGCGCGTACGACCGGCCCCGGGTCAACCGGGTGCCGAGCGCGAACGACTCCAGCACCTCCAGGAAACGCCGCGACCACCAGGACCGGCCGATGGCGCCCCGGGCGCTGCGGGCCCGCAGACCCCCGTCGACCCGGCGGGGACGCCCGTAGTCGGCGAAGTCGCTCACGTCGGCACTCCGCTGCGCTCCGTGCCGACGCGAGGCACAAATTGGCTGTGCCTGACGGTTCGCTCGCTCCGCTCGCTCACTCCACCACCGCCCCGGCCTCCAGGGCGAACAGGTCCCGCAACTGGCCGGTGGACAGCTCGGTGATCCACTGCTCGCCGGTGCCGACGACCCGCTCGGCGAGGCTGCGCTTGTCGGCGATCAGCGCGGCCACCTTCTCCTCGACAGTGCCGGCGCAGACGAACTTGCGGACCTGCACCCGTCGGCGCTGCCCGATGCGGAACGCCCGGTCGGTGGCCTGGTCCTCGACCGCCGGGTTCCACCACCTGTCCACATGCACCACGTGGTTCGCGGCGGTCAGCGTCAGCCCGGTGCCGCCGGCCTTGAGGGACAGGACGAACAGCGGCGGACCCTCCGCCGACTGGAAGCGCTGCACCAGGGTGTCCCGCTCGGCCTTGCCGACGCCACCGTGCAGGAACAGCACCTCCCGGCCGAAGCGCGCCGACAGGTGACCGCGCAACATCGCGCCGAACTCGGCGTACTGGGTGAACAGCAGCGCCCGCTCCCCCGCCGCCAGCACCTCCTCCAGGATCTCGGTGAGCCGGGCCAGCTTGCCGGAACGGCCCTCCAACGGCGAGCCGTCGCGCAGCAGTTGGGCGGGGTGGTTGCAGACCTGCTTGAGCCGGGTCATGGTGGCCAGCACCAGACCGCGTCGCTCGATGCCGTCGCTGGTCTCGATCCGGGCGAGCATGTCGTCGACCACCACCCGGTACAGCGCGGCCTGCTCGGCGGTGAGGTTGCAGAGCACCTCCATCTCCAGCTTCTCCGGCAGGTCGGAGATGATCGACGAGTCGGTCTTGAGCCGGCGCAGCACGAACGGCCCGGTGATCCGACGCAGGCGCTCGGCGGCCTCGGCGTCGCCGTGCCGCTCGATCGGCTCGGCGAACCGCTTGCGGAACGTCGCGGCCGGCCCGAGCAGGCCCGGGTTGGCGAACTGCATGATCGACCAGAGGTCGGCGAGGCGGTTCTCCACCGGCGTACCGGTGACCGCCACCCGCTGCCGGGCGGGCAGCGCCCGGACCGCCTCGGCCTGCCGCGTCGACGCGTTCTTGATCGCCTGCGCCTCGTCCACCACCACCCGGTGCCAGTCGATGCCGGCCAGGTCGGCGGCGTCGCGGGCGGCCACCGAGTAGGTGGTGAGGACCAGGTCCGCGCCGTGCGCGGCCGCGGTGAACTCCGCCCCCCGCGCCCGCTCGGCACCATGGTGTACGTGCACCCGCAGCCCCGGGGTGAACCGCGCGGCCTCCCGCTGCCAGTTGCCGACCAGCGACATCGGACAGACCAGCAGCGTCGGCCCGGCCTCCGGTGGGTCCCCGGCGAGCAGCGCGAGCAGTTGCACAGTCTTGCCCAGCCCCATGTCGTCGGCGAGCACACCGCCCAGGCCGAGGGAGCGCAGGAAGGCCAGCCAGGCCAGTCCACGCTGCTGGTACGGCCGCAGCGTCCCCTCAAAGCCCGGGGGCGGGTCCAGCGGGGTGAGCCGCCGCTCGACCGCGCCGGCGAGCAGGTCGCCCAGCGCCCCGTCGGCGGTCACCTCCAGCACCGGCAGCGCGCCGGTGGCCTCGCCGTCGGCCAGCCCGAGGCGGAGCAGGTCGGCGACGGTCAGCTCGCCGGCGGAGCGGAGCAGGCGCAGACCGGCGGCGAGCCGCCCCGGGTCCAACTCCACCCACCGGCCGCGCAGCCGGACCAGCGGGGTCTTCATCTCGGCCAGCACCGCCAACTCCTCGGCGGAGAGCGGCTGGTCGCCGAGGGCGATCTCCCAGCGGTAGTCGACCAGGGCGTCCAGACCGACGCCGGCGTCGACGCCACCGACCGTGCCCGGCGCGGTACGGCTGCGGGCCCGCAACCGGGCACCCAGGCGCGCCGACGGACGCTGCCACCAGGACGGCAGCAGCACCCCGAAGCCGGCCGCGTGCAGCACCGGGGCGCCCGCGCTGAGGAACCGGTGGGCTCCCTCGACGTCGAGTTCCATCGCCTCCGGGGCGGCGGTCCGCAACGCGGCGTCCAGGTCCGGCCAGAGCCGGCTGGCCCGGCCCAACTCGGCGAGCAGGGTCTCCTGCGGGCTGGCCGTCCGGCCCGCCAGGCCACCGGGTGTCTGCGGCCCGCGCCAGACCTCCCCGGCGTCGACGTGCAGGCCAGGCTCGTCTGCGGCCTGCAACCCGAACTCCAGCCGCCACCGGCCGCCACCGGCCGACCCGACCGGCACCGGCGCGGAGTCGACCGCCGCCCGCGCGGAGTCGGCCAGTGCCGGCGCGGTGGCCAGGAACGGTTCGGTGACCTCGTCGGGGGCCGGCTCGACCAGTCGGAAGCTGGCCCGCACCGGGCCCCCGGCGGCGTCGCGCTGCCAGGCGTCCAGTTCCGCGCCGAGCGTGGCCAGCCCGGCCGGGTCGATGGTGAAGTCCCGCTGCGGGCCGGCGAGCGCGGCCAACCAGGCCGGCGCCGGACCACCCGGGCGCAGCCCCCGGGCCAGCGTGGTGGTCGCCAGCGCGGCCCGCGCGGCGGCGTCGGTCAACGCGTCGAGCGCGTCCGCGACCAGCGCGGCGGCGGTCAGCTCACGGTCACCAGAACCGGCGGTCGCTGCGGCGGCACTCTCGTCGGACCGCTGAGCAGCAGCGGCGGGGGTAGGCGTTGGCGAGCCGGTGGCAGTGGCCGGCAGGACGGTGGCGCGGGCGGCGGGTGGCAGGGCCAGCGCCAGCGATCGCGCCCAGGCGGCATCGGTGCCGGTCAGCAGCGGACGCCAGACCGCCTGCGCGGGCACCCGCGCGGCAGCCCCGGAAGACGCCACCGTTCCGCGAGCGCCGGAGGGCTGGTCACCCACCGTCGCACCGGGCGGCTGGTTGTCCGTCGTCGCACCAGCGCCGGGCAGTTGGTCGCTCGTCGTCATGCGTACACCGGGCAGGACCCGGCCACGGGTCACCAGGTCGGCGGCGAAGTCGGCCAGCTCGGCGAGGTGCCGCAGGGTGGCCCCGGCCACCGCCGGGATGTCGTCCAGGGTGTGCAGCAGCGACAGGGCGTCGTCCGGGGCGTACACCAGAATGGGCACCCGCCAATTGGCCAGGGTGAGCCGGCCGCGGGCCGCAGGTGCGACGGTGGTGCGGATCAGCTCGGGTGAGTCGGTCGGCGCGCCCGCCCGGGTGGGCAGGGTGAGCAGCGCGGTGTCCGGTCGGGTCGGCTCGGCGGCCTCGGCGAGGACGGCGGCCAGGTCGGTGTGCCCGGCGGCGAAGGGGTGCGGGCGGTCCCGGGCCGGGCGGCCCGCACGTGCAGCGGGAATCGGCGCCGCGCTGTCCTCGGCCCAGACGGCGAGGCCACCTGTCGAGCTGGCGCCGGTCGAGCTGGCGTCGGGCAACCACAGCCCGTGGATGACCAGCACCCGTTCCCCCTCGTCGTCGCCCGCGACCAGGATAGGTGGCCCAACCTGGCCGGACCGACACCCCCACCTGCGTGATCTTGCAGTTGGTGTTGGTGTTCTGCGAAGAAGGCGTCATTCTGTCGCGCAGAAAGTGCACGATCGCGTGGCCTGGAGGCTCGCGCGGCAGCAGGCTAGCGTCGGCGGCGTGGTCGATCTGCTGGTTCTTGGTGGGCTCGGGGTGGATGTGCGGGTCCGGGTGCCCGCGCTGCCGTTGCCGGCCGCCGACTCCCACACCGTCGAGCCGATCGAGTTGCGGATCGGCAACACCGGTGCCGGGGTGGCGCTGGCCGCCCGGGCGCTCGGCCTGCGGGTGCTGGTGGTGGACACCCTCGGCGCGGACCCGGCCGGTGAGCTGGTCCGGGCGGCGCTGACCAGGGCCGGGATTCCGGCGGTGCTGGCCGAGAACCCGGACGGCACCCGCCGTTCGGTGAACCTCGTGGACCCGGGTGGGCGACGCACGTCGCTGTACGACCCGCGCCCGTGGCGGGGCGGCCCGCCGTTCTCCGCCGCGGAGTTGGCCGCGCTGGTTCGTGACGCCCGGCACGTCCATCTCTCGATCATGGATTGGGCGGTGCCGCTGCTGCCCGCCGTGCGGGCTGCCACTGCGGCAGGCGTGGCGCTCTCCACCGACCTGCACGACTGGGACGGCGAGAACACCTACCATCGGCCGTTCGCCGACGTGGCCGACCTCGTTCTGGTGAGCGGGGTGCGGCTGGGCGACCGGGCCGCGTCGCTCGCCGGCACGCTGGCCCCCCGGACAGTGCTGGTGACCAGGGGCGCGGACGGCGCCGAGTTGTTCCCGGGCGACGGCACGGTGACGCCGGTGCCACCCGCCACCGCACCCGCGCCGGTGGTTGACACCAACGGGGCGGGCGACGCCTTCGCGGCCGGGCTGATCGCCGCCCGGTTGCGTGGCGAGCCGCTGGCGGACGCGGCCCGGTACGCGGCGCGGGTCGCCGCCGCGGCCTGCGCCCATGACGGGATGGAGTACCCGCCGGGCCTGCTGCCCAGCGGTTGACGGCACGCCGCCGCGCCGACGGCGTACGGCGGGCAGGGCTCAGAACGCGCCGCACTCGCCGTCGGTCAGCTCGCGCAGGATGTCGGCGTGGCCCGCGTGCCGGGCCGTCTCCTCGATCAGGTGCACCAGAATCCACCGCACCGACACCTCACCGAGCTGCGGATGCGGCACCACGTGGTCGAGGTCGACGCTCGCGACGACCGCCCGGGACCGCTCACAGGCCCGCTCGTACGCCTCGACGAGCCCGGCGACGGTCTCCTGGTCGTCGAGCATGAAGCTGGCGACCGCGTCCTCCTCGGAGGTCAGGTAGACGTCGCCGGGCTCGGGGGCCAACAGGGTCGGGAACCAGTTGCGCTCGACGAGGGTGAGGTGCTTGACCAGCCCGACGAGCGTGGTCGCCGAGGGCACCAGCCGGCGGCGGGCGTCGGCGTCGGAGAGACCGCGCAGTTTGCGCAGCAGCACGGCCCGGTGGAAGTCGAGGAACGAGGTCAGCACGGCGCGCTCGTCGCCGGTGCGGGCGAGCACCGGACCGAGCGTGGGATCGATCGTCTGCTCCATTCGCCGACCCTAGCCACGGGCCGGTCACCCCGCTGCCCCGCTATCCGCTGCGAGCGGGCGCTGCGCCGGGCAGGATGGGCGCATGGCTTCCTCCGTGCAGATCCCTCTCGTCGGCGGCACGGCGGACGGGCAGACCATCACCGTCGAGCTCGACAGCAACGGTCGCCCGCCGCTGACCCACCATCACCTCGGCTCCGGTGGGCTGGCCGACGCGCAGATCTACGAGTTGGAGAACTTCCGCGAGGACGCCCGCGAGTGGCGCTACCGGTGGACCGGCCCGGCGGTGTGACCGCCGGCTCAGACCCGGGTGAGGGTCTGGCTGCGCAAACTTTCCAACACGCCACGGGTGACCTCCGAGGTGCCCCGCGCCTGATCGCATACCTCCGCCACCCGCCGCGCGGTGGCGTCGGCGCGTTGCTCCCGCTCGTCCCACAGTCGGTCGACCTCGGCCAGCAGCGGCCCCTCGACCTCCCGCTCCACACCGCGTAGCGCCGGCACACCGAGCCGCTGGGCCAGGTCGAAGACCTTTCCGGCGTACGGCAGGGGCAGGAACGGCGTACCGACCATCGCCGCGAAGATCAGGAAGTGCAGGCGCATGCCGACGGCCAGGTCGAAGTGGCGCATCAGCCCCAGCACCTGCTGCGGGGAGTAGGTGCCGTGCAGGATCCGACCCCGCTCGGCGGCGACCATGTGCGACAGCACCCCGTGGGCGTGCCGGATGTCGTCCCGCTCCATGGGCACGAACAGCACGTACGCGTCGATCCGGTGCACCAGGAAATCACCGATCTGGGCCAGCAGCCGGTGGTAACCGTCCACGTCGAGGCGTTCGGCGGCCCGGCCCGGCTCCCGCACGCTTATCCCGACCAACCGCTTGCCGACCGGCACCCCCTCCTCGGCCAGCAGGTGGGCCGGGAACTCCTCCGGTTGCAGGAGGAACGCCGGGTCCGCGGTGACGGTGATCGGGTTGAGCAGGCCAGCCTCCTCCAGCACCATCCGGGACTCCTGGTCCCGGACGGTCACCTGGGTCGCGCTGGAGAGCGTTTCCCGGACCATGCCGGTGTCCACCCCGTCGCTGAGCGGCCCAACCCCCACCGCGTACGTGATCAGTGGCAGGCCCCGCTCCTGGGCGACCCGGACCACCCGCAGGTAACGGCGGGCCTCCCGGTCGTAGAGGATGCCGCCACCGCCCAGGATGAGCAGGTCGAGCTGGGCCAGGACCAGGGCCGAGTCGGTACGGCTCACGCCCTCCCACGGCACCGCTTCGACGTCCGGGTGCGCGGCCCGGGTGTGCTCCGGGTTCCGGGAGAAGACGATGATCCGGGCGTTCGGTTCCTGCGTCCGCAGATCGGTGAGCAGGCCGGTGAGGATCGCCTCGTCGCCGAGGTTTCGCCCACCGTACGAGCCGAGCACACCGATGGTCAGTCCGGCGCCGTGCGTCATCCGTCGCTCCTCCCCAGGTGCGGTCCGCGCCGGTTTCCCGCTGGGCAGGTGAACAGTCCTGCCGGGAGGACCGACAGTGCACGGCGTCGGCGGCGGTTCAGCCCGCCGGGGTGACGCGTTTCGCCATCTGCCGCGAGGTGACCTCGAAGCCCAGACTGCGGTAGAGGCCGAGCGCCACGGTGTTCGTACCGAAGACGTTCAGACCCAGCTCCGGCACGCCGAGCTGGGCGAGTTCGGCCTCGATGAGCTGGATCACCCGCCGTGCGTACCCGCGTCCCCGGTGCTCCTCGTGCACCTCGATGTTGTGGATCCACGCCTGGTTCGGTGCGGCGGCCGTCGGCAGGGTCACCCAGATCCAGCCGACCTCGGTGTCACCGACCCGGGCCATCCGCAGCAACACGCCCTCGGTGTCCACGCCGGCCGGCAGCGACTCCCCGATCTGGGTGACCGTCCGCTCACGGGCCGCCTCCGGGGTCATCCCCCGGTGGGCCACCAGGTCCTCGGCGTACCCCTGCTCCAATGCCCCCAGCAGGCGGGCCAGTTCCGGCGCCGTCATCGGCGTCAACGTCAACTCCACCGCGTCTCCCCTTCATCGTCGCCAGCAGGCAGTGCAGCAGAACCGGCCTGGACACGCCAACAGATTCACCGCCGGGGCGGGCGGGGTCAGGATGCCGTCGGCGGGTCCAGTTGGCGGGCCAACTGCGTCAGGTCGTGCAGCCGCAGGTCGCCGTCGAGCCCTTTCAGCGCGGCGGTCATCGCCCCGGCCGCCCGCCCGGCCCGCAGGCCGACCTCGGCGTCCTCGACGACCAGGCACCGCGCCACCGGTACGCCCAGCAGCGCCGCGCTCCGCAGGTAGCCCTCCGGGTCCGGCTTGCCGACGCTGACGTCCTCGACCGTGACGAGCACCGGCGCCTTGATGCCGGCGGCGTCGAGCCGGGCCTCGGCGAGCCGCGCGTCGGCGCTGGTCACCACCGCCCAGGGCAACCCCAGTCGGGCCAGCACGTTCAGCAGTTCGTGCGCACCGGGGGTGGCTGTCACGTCGGACAGGTCGTCGTACTGCAACGCCAACTGTCGCGCGGCAGCGGTGGCGACCGCGTCGTCGTCGAGCGCGGGCAGCAGCCGGCGGATGGTCCGGTCGGCCGGGCTGCCGTGCGCGATGGCCAACGCCGCCGCCGGATCGACGGCGTACTCGCCGGCCCACCGCTCCCAGGCCCGCTCCACGGCGGCGTCGGAGTCGACCAGGGTGCCGTCCATGTCGAACAGCACCGCGCCGATGCCTGCCAGTTCCACGACCACTCTCCCCGCATCGCTCGCCCCACCCTCCCCCACCTGGCAAGATCCGCGCAACTTCGGTGATCCTGCTGTCTCGTCGCCGGGTGAGGCAGCAGGATCCGTGAAGTCGCGCGGATCATGGCGGCCCACCGCGTCCGCAGGCCGTCGAGGATCGCGGGAATCGGACCTGAGGGTCGCAACGAGGGGTCCGATAGCCGCCAGACGACGAGGCCGCGCGGCCAGATGATCGTTTGCATGACGACGACACTCAACGACAGGGTCGCACTGGTGACCGGAGGTTCCCGGGGCATCGGGGCCGGCATCGCCCTGCGTCTGGCCCAGGACGGGGCCGACGTGGCGCTGACCTACCGGCAGGACGCCGAGCGGGCCGCGACAGTGGTGAAGCAGATCGAGGCGCTGGGCCGACGGGCGCTGGCGATCCAGGCGGACGGCGCCGACCCGGCCGCCGTGCAGGGCGCTGTCGACCGGGCAGCCGCCGAACTGGGTCGGCTGGACATCCTGGTGAACAACGCCGCGGTGTTCACGGTCGGCGCCATGGACGAGCTTGGCTCGGCCGAGGTGGAGCAGACCGTCGCGGTCAACATCCGGGCACCGTACGTCGCCGCGCGGGCGGCGCTGCGGCACCTGGGCGAGGGCGGACGGATCATCAGCATCGGCAGCAACGTCGGTGAACGGGTGGTCTTTCCCGGGCTGACGCTCTACGCGATGAGCAAGTCCGCCCTGGTCGGGCTGACCCGGGGCCTGGCCCGGGAACTGGGCTCCCGGAACATCACCGTCAACCTGGTCAACCCGGGGCCGACGGACACCGACGCCAACCCGGCGGACGGGCCGAACGCGGCGGCGATCACCGGATTCACCGCCGTCGGCCGGTACGCCCGCCCCGCCGACATCGCGGCCACCGTCGCGCACCTGGCCAGCCCCGAGGCCGGTTACGTGACCGGTGCGGTGGTCAACGTGGACGGCGGCTTCAACAGCTGAGCACCCGGGGCGGCGTCGGCGCCATCCGACGCCGCCCCGGGCTCAACCAACCCAGTGCCGGCTCGTCAGCCGTCGTGGCCCAGCACCGGGCGTACCGCGTCGACGAACGAGATCCGGTGATTCGTGCGTACCTCGATCGCCGCGAGCCAGCGCTCCCGGTGCCGGTCGCGCAGCGGCGCACCCCGGTCGCCCGGCTCGTCACCGAGCCGGCGCTGGTCGGCGTGCTCCGCGGTGAGGCTGGTCAACACGGCCCGGCCGACCGCCGCGACCTCCGCCGGGCCCTCCAGCAACACCAGGTTGTACGCCTCGTCGACGGCGCGCATCGCCGCGTACGCCTCGTCGAAGCCGGGCACCGGCTCGCCCCCGCCGGGTTCGAGCCACCGCCGGTCCAACTGCCGGTACGCCTGGTCGCAGGCGCCCAGAAACCCGACGTACGCGTCGCGGCGCAACTCGTCCCGACGCGTCGCCCACCGCTCGACGCTCTCCTGCCGGGCGACGGTGAGTTGGTGGGCCAGTTGCCGGCGGGTGCTGAGCGCGCCGACCAGCCCGGTCAGGGTGGCGGCGGCCAAGGTGGACAGTGAGGTGATCAGCGCGACGGCGACGGTGTCCTGCACCCACCCATCATGGCGTGATCACTCCGGACCGTCCGGCCCGGGCGGGCCTTCGCCGACTGGCCGACCGGCTGGCAGGCCACGATCACCCACCAAGCTCTGCCACGCCGCGGGCGAGGAGGTCGACGCCGGCCGGATGTCTCCCGCCGAGGCCGCCGAGGCGCTCCGGACCGTCCTGACCAGGATGCTGCGCCCCACGGCCTGATCCGGCGTCAGAAAGTGGGCTCTTCCTGCGCGGCGTCAAGTCGGTCGGCTCGACGCTGAAGGTCTGTGGCGATGGCGTCCCAGTCGGGACCGAAGGCGTTCAGATCGCCCGCCGCCAGACGCAGCAGTTCGACATCCTCCGGGCGTTGCAGGCAGGCCAGCCGGAACGCGAGGTTTCGCGCCCACACCGGAAGGCCGATCCAGTCCTCCCTCAGCATCACCTCAAGCATCGCCACGATCTCGTCAGCCGACGCGAACGTCACCACCTCGACGTACGCGCTGGCGACTCTCCCGCTGTACTCGCGACCCGCGAGCATCCGGGCCAGCTCAAGCAGCGACATGCACTCCGGCGAGAAGGGCTGCGCGTCAGACGAGTCCTCGGACTGATCCCTGGTGCCCCTACCCAGCAACGCCCGCAGCCGACCCACCATCTTCACGATCCGAAAGATATCCGCTCCCCGTCCGGCACGGACGCCAGCCGGAACGCGCGTCGGGTCATCATGATCAAGTGATGAGAAACAGCTGCCAGGAGTGCTCCTGGCCTACTTTTCATCACTTGATCACTCCGGACCACGCAACGGCGGCGGAGGCGCCACCGTGAGGCCGTGACGGCCCCGCGGGTCGCCTGCGCCAGCACAGGCGAGGCTGACGGATGACGATCAGTGAAGGGTGGGCGCGGCAGGTTTCGAACCTGCGACCCCTCGCTTGTAAGGCGAGTGCTCTCCCACTGAGCTACGCGCCCGGATCGCCCGTGGCGGGCCGGTGGCTGGCAAGCTTACCTGCCCGCCACCGACCCGGGTGCACGGCGTACCCCGGTCAGTTGGTCGCTTCGGCGACGGCCTTGCGCCAACCCTGCTGGTCGCGGGCCTCGCCCGGACCGTTCATCTCGGCGAAGCGGACCACGCCGGTCCTGTCGATGACGAAGGTGCCCCGGTTGGCGAAGCCGGCCACGTCGTTGAAGACCCCGTACGCCTGGGCGACGGCACCGTGCGGCCAGAAGTCGGCCAGCATCGGGAACTGGTAGCCCTCACGGTCGGCCCAGATCTTGTGGCTGTAGACCGAGTCGACGCTGACGGTCAGCACCTGGACGTCGTCGTTCACGTACTCGTCGAGGTTGTCTCGGATCTCGCTCAGCTCGCCCTGGCAGATGCCGGTGAAGGCGAGCGGGTAGAAGACCAGCAGCACGGTGCGCCTGCCCCGGAAGTCCGACAGTCGGACCTCCTGGTTGTTCTGGTCCTTCAGCACGAAGTCCGGTGCCTCGGCACCAACCTCGATGAGCATGCGCACTCTCCTCGGGTCGAGTCGGGTGAACGGCAGCGGCCTGCCACCCGGCGGTGGGCGGACCGTCGGGCGCGCAGAGCGGCGCTGGCTACTTCTTGGCCTTGGCCCCTCGGCGCAGCACCAGACGTGCGCCGCTCCAGTCCCGGCCGGCGTTCACGGTCGAGGTCTGCTGAAGGCCAGCGGTGGGCGCGGACTCCGCGACCTCGCTCGGCTCGACGTGCCCCTCGCGCCCCGCCTTGGGGGTGAGCAGCCACACGACGCCGTTGTCGGCCAGCGGGCCGAGGGCATCGACGAGCAGCTCGAAGAGGTCGCCGTCGCCGTCCCGGTACCACACCAGCACCGCGTCGACCACCTCGTCGGTGTCCTCGTCGACCAGATCTCCACAGCGGTCGGTCAGGGCGTCTCGGAGATCCTGGTCGACGTCGTCGTCGTACCCCATCTCCATGACGACCATCCCCGGTTCGATCCCGAACCGGTCCGCCAGGCTGCGTACCCCGTCGGCGGCCTGACCAGCGGTCGCGCTCACTGTCGCGTGCCTCCTCATCTCGTCCCTGCTCGCGGCGTCGGTGCGACGCCGTCAGGCAAAGTCCACACACTTGTGGGTCTGCGCGCAAGTGGCGCACCGGGTGGAACGGAATTTACCGTGCCAGCAGCGTACGGGCACCGTCGGTAATGGCTTCCGCGGAGACCAGTACGTGACGTGCTGCCGGACCTAATGGTACAAACGAGTCAACTCCCGCCACTCGCCGCGCGGCACCGACATATCCGGCGTCGACGAGCGCGGCGATCACGCCCTCGCCGACCCCGCCGGAGCGGCGTGTCTCGTCCACCACCAGCACCCGGCCGGTCGCCGAGGACTCCCGGATGATGTCGGCCACCGGCAGCGGGGCCAGCCAACGCAGGTCCACCACGCGGGTGCCCACCCCCTCCTCGGCGAGGACGGCCGCGGCCCGCAGCGACATCCGCACCCCGTTACCGAAGGTGATGATGGTGAGGTCGTCGGCCGACCCGACGCGGTAGACCCGGGCCCGCCCGATCGGCACGTGACCGGCCACCCATCCGCCCGGCTCCGGATAGCCGGCCAGCCACTCTCCGTCACCGTCGGCGTACAGGTCGCGGGTGTGGTAGAGCGCTATCGGTTCCAGGAACACGCACACACTGCCGTCCACCGCCGCGCTCGCCAGACAGGTTCGCAGCATGGGCGCGGCGTCGTCCGGCCGCGCCGGCACCGCGATCACCAGACCGGGCACATCCCGGAGTACGGCCACCGAGTTGTCGTTGTGGAAGTGCCCGCCGAACCCCTCCTGGTACGCCAGGCCGGCCACCCGCACCACCATCGGGTTGCGGAACGCCCCCTGGGAGAAGAACCGCATGGTGGCCGCCTCACCGCGCAGCTGGTCCTCGGCGTTGTGCAGGTACGCCAGGTACTGGATCTCCGGCACCGGCAGCATCCCGGCCAACCCGGCACCGAGGCCCAGCCCGAGCACCGACGTCTCGTCGAGCAGGGTGTCGAAGACCCGGGCCGCCCCGAACCGGTCGCGCAGCCCCTTCGTCACCCCGTACACGCCGCCCTTGGCGGCCACGTCCTCACCGAAGACCGCCATCTGCGGGTGGTCGAGCATCCCGTCGGCGAGCGCGGCGTTGATGCTCTGCGCCAACGTCATCGGGCCGGCCAGCTCCGGCGGCTTACCGCCGAACGCCTCCGCCCGGGCGGCCGCGCCCGGCCCGCTGGCCCGCGCCGCGGCGTCGGCCACCGCCCGCGCCACCCGCACCGGACGGCGAGGCGCCAGCGTCGACACCACGTCGGCAGCGCCGGCCAGCTTCGGCTCGCCCAGCACCTCCTCGGCCAGCCGGCGGACCTGCCAGCCGGTCTCGTCGTACCGGGAGAGCAGTTCCGCACCGGTCGCCACGCCGGCGGCGACCAGCAGCCGCGCGGTGCCGGCCACCGGGTCCCGGTCCAGGTCCTCGGCCAGCTCGGCCGGGCTCCGGTACGCGGTCTCCGCGTCCGCCCCGGCGTGCCCCATCAGCCGCACGGTGCGCAGGTGCAGCACGGCCGGGCGGCGGTTGCGGCGCACCCACGCCGCGGCTTCCGCCGCCACCGCGTACGTCTGCACCGGGTCGCTTCCGTCCGCGCTGAAGTAGCGGATGCCCGGCTTGGCCCGCAGGGTCGCCTCGACCCAGCCCTCCGGCGAGCGGACGCTGATGCCCAACCCGTTGTCCTCGCAGACGAAGAGCACCGGGATGCGCAGCCCGGCGTGGTCGTACCAGCCGGCGGTGTTGAAGGCGGCGGTGGCGCTGGCGTGGTTGACCGAGGCGTCGCCGAACGAGCAGACCACTATCGCGTCCGGTGGCCAGGGGGCGTGTGTGGCGCCGGCGCCGCTGCCGACCCGCACCCCGGCCCCGGTACGCCGTCCGGCGCTGTCCAGCCGGCGCAACCGCTCCACGGCGAGCCCCATGCCCACGGCGCGGGGCAGGTGCGAGGCGATGGTGGAGGTGGTCGGCACGATGGCCAGGTCGGCGCGGCCGAACACCTTGTGCCGGCCACCGGCGATCGGCTCGAGGCTGGACGCGACCATCCCGCGCAGCACGTCCCGGGCCGCGTCGGCGTACGCCGTGAAGCCACCGGTGACCCGCTCGGACCCGGACGGCTCCGCTTCGGACACCGCCGCGTCGGCGGAGGGCACCCGAGCGGAGGTCGGCTCGGTCTCGGTGGTCGACTCGGTCTCGGTGCTCGGCTCGGTGCTCGGCGCGGGATCGGCGGCGACCTGGGCGGCGCGCAGGCAGTAGAACGCGCCCGAGCGGTAGTGCAGCAACGCCGGATCGGTGGGACGCAGCGCGGCGGCGACGGCGGCGTTGCCCTCGTGGCCGGCCGAACCGATGGTGTAGAAGCCCTCCCCGAAGCTGCGCAACCAGCGGCCGGCCAGGTCGAGTTGCCGGCTGGTCACCTGTGCGTCGAACAGGTCCAGCAGCTGCGCGCCGGTCAGTGGGGCGTCGTCGGTGACCGGGTCGGCGGGGTCACGCCGTCGCTCGGCGGCGGGCAGCGCCGCCAGCGTCTCCCGGAACCGGTCGTCGAGATCTTGCGGGGTGGTCACGTCGGACAGCATTACCGACGGGAGCCCGGCTCGCCCAGTGGGACACGGCCGGCCGGGGTGCGTTCACTGTGACTCGCAGGACTCCGGGCAGCCGCCGTCGGACACCTTCCAGACCAGGTCACGAAGGGTGTTCAGCTCCTCGTCCGTCAGCCCGGACAGCAGTCGGGAGTCGGACATCACCTCGATCACCCGGGCCCGTACGACACGACCCTCCCCGGTCACCAGCAACGTCTTCTGCCGGCGGTCGGTGGGATCGGTGCGGCGCTCGACCAGCCCGGCCTGCTCCAGCTTGTCGACCAGCACCGTCACGTTCGACCGGTCGCAACCCAGCTGACCGGCGAGATCGCGGGCCGGCAGCGGGTGATCCGGGTCCAGCTCCTGCAACGCCCGGGCCGCCGCCGGGGTGAGGCCCAACTCGGCGAACGCGGAGCCCTGCCGGTGTCGCAGCGCGGCGGTGACGTGCGCCATCCGGCGCACCACGTCGAAGGCGAGACCGGCGCGATCCACCGGTGCGCCCGCCGCGGGACTCACCTCCTGCGTCACTGCCACATCGTACGCAGTGACGGGCGTCGTCCGGGCCCGCCGGCGCGGCCGGCCCGTCGGCGACCAGCACGAATCGACTGTGGTCATCGGTGTTCGACTGCCGGCGACGAGCAGGGCGCCTCGCTGTCACCTGTCGGCCACCGGGCCTCGCGAGGCTCCCGGAGTCACGAAGATCGGACTCTGGGGAGGATTCGTGTCACTGTCCCGACGTACCATCCTGCTGTCCGGCGCCGCGATCGGCGCCGCGGGCGCGGTCACCGGGCTGCCGACGGCGGCCGGCGCGGCGGCGGGCCGGCCGCTGGCCTACCCGTTCACCCTCGGGGTGGCCTCCGGCGACCCCGACCACGAGGGGTTCGTGTTGTGGACCCGCCTGGCCCCGCAGCCACTGGCCGAGGACGGCCTCGGCGGCATGCCGGACCGCGACGTGCCGGTGCACTGGGAGTTGGCCGCCGACGAGCGGTTCCGGCACGTGGTGCGCCGCGGCGTCGCTGTCGCCCGCGCCCGCTCGGCGCACAGCGTGCACGTGGAGTTGGCCGGCCTGCTGGCCGGGCGCGAGTACTTCTACCGGTTCCGGGCCGAGCGGCACATCTCGCCGACCGGACGCACCCGCACCGCCCCGGCACCGTGGACCATGCCCGCCACCCTCGCGATGGGCTTCGCCTCCTGCTCCCAGTACGAGCACGGCTACTTCACCGCCTACCGGCGGCTGGCCGAGACCGAGCCGGAGCTGATCCTGCACCTGGGCGACTACCAGTACGAGTACGCCCCGGACACGTACAACGTGCCCGGTGGCAACCCCCGTGACCACGAGGGACCGGAGACCCGGACGCTGGCCAACTACCGGCAGCGGCACGCCCAGTACAAGACCGACCCCGACCTGCAGGCCGCGCACGCGGTGGCGCCGTGGGCGGTGGTCTTCGACGACCACGAGGTGGAGAACAACTGGGCCGACGAGGTGCCCGAGGCGCCGGACCCGGAGTTCCCCGCGCGGCGGGCGGCGGCGTTCCAGGCGTACTACGAGAACATGCCGCTGCGGCGCACCTCGATCCCCCGCGGCATCGACATGCAGCTCTACCGGCGGGTGCGCTGGGGGCGGCTGGCCACGTTCCACCTGCTCGACACCCGGCAGTACCGCGACGACCAGGCCTGCGGCGACGGCTACCGGGACTGCGCCGCGGCATCCGACCCGGCCCGGTCGATCACCGGGGCCGAGCAGGAGGCGTGGCTGCTGGACGGCTTCCGCCGCTCGGACGCCCAGTGGGACATCCTGGGCCAGCAGGTCTTCTTCGCGCAGCGGGACAACAACTCCGGCCCGCTCACCGTCACCAGCATGGACGCCTGGGACGGCTACGTGGCCTCCCGGGACCGCATCACCCGGGGCTGGCTGGCCGCCGGGGTACGCAATCCGGTGGTGCTGACCGGCGACGTGCACGCCCACTGGGCCAGCGATCTCAAGCTGGACTACGCCGACCCGACCTCACGCACCGTCGGCACCGAGCTGGTCTGCTCCTCGATCACCTCGACCGGTGACGGCGCGGACTCGGCGTCCGGCTCGCACCCGTGGTTCGCGTTCAACCCGCACCTGCGCTTCCAGAACAACCTGCGGGGGTACGTGCGCACCACGATCACCCCGGGGCAGCTCACCGCCGACTTCGACGTGCTGCCGTACGTCAGCCGGCCGGACGCGCCCGCGTACACCAGGGCGTCGTTCGTGATCGAGGACCGGGTGCCGGGCCTGCACCAGACGGCGGACAACCCGCTGCCGTCGGCGCTGCGGGGCGGCGCGCCGTCCGTCGACCTCGGTCAGCAGACCGTCGACCAGGAGACCGTCCGCCCGTAACCCGCCCGACCCGTCACGATCCGCGCACGGCGCCGCCCTCTCCCGCCGGGGCGGTGCGGGGACGCCGCGTGGATCGTGACGCGGGGCGGCCGGGCGGTCAGCCGGGCAGGAAGGAGAAGCGCACCTGACGGGTCGGGTTGTCGCCGTTGGTGTCGACCAGGCAGATCGACTGCCAGGTGCCCAGCGCCAGCCGGCCGCCGAGCACCGGCACCGTGGCGTACGGCGGGACGAACGCCGGCAGCACGTGGTCGCGGCCGTGCCCGGGCGAGCCGTGTCGGTGCCGCCAGCGGTCCTCGGTGGGAAGCAGGTCGGCCAGCGCGCTGAGCAGGTCGTCGTCGGAGCCCGACCCGGTCTCGATGATCGCCAGGCCGGCGGTGGCGTGCGGCACGAAGACGTGCAGCAGGCCGTCGCCCTCACCGGAGACGAACTGCTGGGCCTCCGCAGTGATGTCCCGGACGGCCGGCCGGGACCCGGTCTGGACGGTGATCACGTCGCTGCGCATACACCGCATTCTGCCCCAGGGCAGGCTCAGGAACCGCCGCCGGAGTCCCCACCACCGCCACCGCCGCCGGAATCGCCACCGCCGCCGCCCCAGTCCCAGCCGCCGGAGTCGCTTCCGTAGTAACTCGCCGGCGTGCTGGTGTCCGCGTGCCTGGCGCGCTGGCCGGGCACGGGCCGCACCCTCCGGGCCGCTGGTTCCCGCAGGCCGGCACGCACCTGGATCGCGCCGAAGAGCGCTGCGGCCAGACCGAAGATGACGATCGGGAGCGCGGCGGACTCACCCGACACCAGCACCCAGGTCGCCGGGACCGCCGGGAGCACCCCGACTGCCAACAGCACACCGCCGACAATCACGCGCCGTCCGTTCATGCCACCACGGTAGGAAGCCAGAACAAGCGTCGAAAGCGGGTCGTAGCGCTAAGTTACCGGCGAGTACCTGTGTTGAGCGTCGCGTCCAGGGCACCTAGACGTGACGAGGGGTGCCACCAGGGGGCAGGATGGCGCTAGAGACCTATCCCACACACAACCGAGGGAACGCCTGTGGCTACGGAACGCAAGCGCCCGGTGATCAGCGACGGCCTACCGAGCCAGCTTCCGGACATCGACCCTGAAGAGACCAGCGAATGGGTCGAGTCGCTTGACGGTGTCATCGACGAACGCGGTGCCAAGCGCGCCCGCTACGTCATGCTGCGCCTGCTGGAGCGGGCCCGTGAGCGCCAGGTCGGGGTTCCGCCCCTGACCACCACCGACTACATCAACACCATCACACCGGAGCGCGAACCCTGGTTCCCGGGTGACGAGCACGTCGAGCGGCGGATCCGGGCGTACGTCCGGTGGAACGCCGCCATGCTGGTGCACCGGGCGCAGCGCCCGGAGATCGGCGTCGGCGGGCACATCTCCACCTTCGCCAGCTCGGCGTCGCTCTACGAGGTGGGCTTCAACCACTTCTTCCGGGGCAAGAACCACCCGGGCGGTGGCGACCAGATCTTCTACCAGGGCCACGCCTCCCCCGGCATGTACGCGCGGGCGTTCCTGGAGGGGCGGCTCAGCGAGCACCAGCTCGACGGGTTCCGCCAGGAGCTGTCGCACCCCGGCGGTGGGCTGCCCTCGTACCCGCACCCTCGGCTGATGCCGGACTTCTGGGAGTTCCCCACCGTCTCGATGGGTCTCGGCGGTCTGAACGCGATCTACCAGGCCCGGTTCAACCGGTACCTGCAGCACCGCGGCATCAAGGACACCTCCCAGCAGCACGTCTGGGCGTTCCTCGGCGACGGCGAGATGGACGAGCCGGAGACGCTCGGCGCCATCGGCGTGGCCGCCCGCGAGGAGCTGGACAACCTCACCTTCGTGATCAACTGCAACCTGCAGCGGCTGGACGGCCCGGTCCGGGGCAACGGCAAGGTCATGCAGGAGCTGGAGGCGTTCTTCCGGGGTGCCGGCTGGAACGTGATCAAGGTCGTCTGGGGTCGCGAGTGGGACCCGCTGCTCGCCGCGGACACCGACGGCGCGCTGGTCAACCTGATGAACACCACGACCGACGGCGACTACCAGACCTACAAGGCGGAGTCGGGCGCGTACGTGCGGGAGCACTTCTTCGGCCGGGACGCCCGGACCCGCAAGATGGTCGAGCCGCTCAGCGACGACGAGATCTGGAACCTCAAGCGGGGTGGGCACGACTACCGCAAGCTCTACGCGGCCTACAAGGCGGCCACCGAGCACACCGGTCAGCCCACCGTCATCCTGGCGAAGACGATCAAGGGCTGGACGCTCGGCTCGCACTTCGAGGGCCGCAACGCGACCCACCAGATGAAGAAGCTGACGCTGGAGGACTTGAAGACCTTCCGCGACCGGCTCTACCTCGACATCCCGGACTCGGCGCTGGAGGACAACCCCTACCTGCCGCCGTACTTCCACCCGGGCGAGAAGTCCGAGGAGATGGCATACCTCAAGGAGCGGCGCGAGCAGCTCGGCGGGTTCCTGCCGTCCCGGCGGACCAGCACCAAGCGGCTGGCCATCCCCGGCCCGGAGCGGTTCGCCGACGTCAAGCGCGGCTCGGGCAAGCAGAAGGTGGCCACCACGCAGGCCTTCGTCCGGCTGCTCAAGGACGTGATGAAGGACAAGGAGTTCGGCAAGCGCTGGGTGCCGATCATCCCGGACGAGGCCCGCACCTTCGGTCTCGACTCGATCTTCCCGACCGCGAAGATCTACTCGCCGCACGGCCAGCGCTACACCTCGGTCGACCGCGAGCTGTTCCTGTCGTACAAGGAGTCGACGACCGGGCAGATCCTGCACGAGGGGATCAACGAGGCCGGTTCGGTGGCCTCGTTCACCGCCGCCGGCTCGTCGTACGCCACGCACGACGAGCCGATGATCCCGATGTACATCTTCTACTCGATGTTCGGGTTCCAGCGCACCGCCGACGGGCTGTGGGCGGCGGCCGACCAGATGGCCCGCGGCTTCCTGCTCGGCGCCACCGCCGGTCGGACCACGCTCAACGGTGAGGGTCTTCAGCACGAGGACGGGCACTCGCTGCTGATCGCCGCCACCAACCCGGCCGTGGTCGCGTACGACCCGGCGTTCGCGTACGAGATCGCGCACATCATGGAGCAGGGTCTGCACCGGATGTACGGGGACGCGCAGGAGAACGTCTTCTACTACCTGACGGTCTACAACGAGCCGACGGTGCAGCCGGCCGAGCCGGCCGACGTGGACGTGGAGGGCCTGCTCAAGGGCATCTACCGCTACTCGCCGGCCCCGCAGGTCGACGGCCCGAAGGCCAACCTGCTCGCCTCGGGCACGGGGATGCAGTGGGCGCTCAAGGCCCAGCAGCTGCTCGCCCAGGACTGGGGGGTGGGTGCCAGCGTCTGGTCGGTAACCTCCTGGACCGAGCTGCGCCGCGACGCGGTGGAGACCGAGGAGTACAACCTGCTCAACCCGGGCGCCGAGGCGAAGGTTCCGTACATCCAGCAGAAGCTGGCCGACGCGGACGGGCCGAAGGTCGCGGTCAGCGACTTCATGCGCGCGGTACCGGACCTGATCGCCCGCTGGGTACCCGGCGACTACACGTCGCTCGGCACCGACGGGTTCGGCATGTCGGACACCCGGCACGCGCTGCGCCGGCACTTCCACGTCGACGCGGAGTCGATCGTGGTGGCCACGCTGCGGCAGCTCGCCCGCAGCGGCGCGGTGCCGGCCACGGTGCCGGCCGAGGCCGCCAAGAAGTACGCGATCGACGACGTCAACGCCGCCCCGGTCGGCGAGACCGGCGGCGACAGCTAGGTCCTGGTTCACCCGGACGTAGGGGCCCGGCACGCGGTCGCGTGCCGGGCCCTCGTCTTTCGGTACGCCCCCGCGCCGTCCCCGCCCATCTGGACGCCGCCCCCGGACCGGGCACCGCCGCGGCCAAGCGCCGCCCCGCCGCAAGATCACGCTCGATCGTGGATGTAGTGGCTTCGGCCAGCGGTGAGGCCACTACATCCAGGATCGAGCACGATCTCCACGAGCTCGGGGCCTCCGGGCCGAGCCGGGCCGGGCCGGGCCGGGTCCAGCAACGCGCGCGAAGTGGCGCGAGCGCACACCCTCAGGACGCGATCCGGCGGTGGTCCGGGAGCCCTGGCGGGGATCCGGACCACCGCCGTCGCGGGTGACGCCGGGAGGATGGGCGCTCGTCAGCCGACGGCGGCCAGGTCGGTGAGCCGGGCCAGCGAGTCCTCCAGGTCGGCGCCGACCCGACGCAGTCCGAGGCGCAGCAGGGCCGCCTTGACCGGGCCAGCCGGCCAGCGGACCACGATGAGGCGCACGATGGTGCCGCCCTCCTCCTCGTCGGCGGTGAGCTGGACGTAGATTTCGGTGCGCGCCTCCGCACGAGCACCGGCACCCTTGGCCCGCTCCCGCCAGCCGATCAGCGTCGGCTCCTGGTAGGCGATCACCTCGGCCTCATGCGCCGAGCCGCGCCCCGCCTGGACCAGCTGTCGTCGTCCGAAGCCCTCACCCGAGAGCACTTCGGCCGCACGGACCCCGGCCAGCCAGGCCGGCAACTGCTCGGCCCGCTGCACGACATCCCAGACCACTTCAATTGGCGCCGCCACGTGCGCACTGCGTTCCACGAGGATCATTTCCGTCTTTCCTCCGGTGAGGACATCCCACGATATCGGCACTCTATGCGTTAAATCGGACTTACCAGGACGGGTTCGGAAAAAGACACGCCGATCAACCATTGCGGAATGCGCCAGGCCGGCCTATGGCGCATTCATCGACAGCGCCCTAAAGTCCCGAGCACGTTTCACGTTGACCGGGAGGGCGTATGTCGACAGCACCCATGCCCCAGTTCCCCACCGGCTTCCGCTGGGGCGTCTCCACATCGGCCCACCAGATCGAGGGCGCCGCCACTGTCGACGGCCGAGGTCCGTCCATCTGGGACACCTTCGCGCAGTCACCCGGGCGGATCAGCGACGGCAGCAGCGGCGCGGTCGCCTGCGACCACTACCACCGGCACACCGAGGACGTGGCGCTACTTGCCGGCCTGGGCGTCGACGCGTACCGGTTCTCCATCGCCTGGCCCCGGATCCAACCCACCGGCGCCGGCCCGGCCAACCCGGCCGGCCTGGACTTCTACGACCGTCTGGTGGACGAGCTGCTGGCCGCCGACGTCGACCCGGTGGCCACCCTCTACCACTGGGACCTGCCGCAACCCCTCGAAGACACCGGCGGCTGGCTGCACCGCGACACCGCCGCCCGGTTCGCCGAGTACGCCGAGAAGACGGCCGCCCGGCTCGGCGACCGCGTCCGGCTGTGGATCACGCTGAACGAACCGTTCATCCACATGAGCCTCGGCTACGGCATGGGCCAGCACGCCCCCGGCCGGATGCTGCTGTTCGACGCCTTCCCGGCCGCCCACCACCAACTGCTCGGGCACGGGCTCGCCGTCGCCGCGCTACGGGCCCACACCACCAGCCCGGTGGCGATCGCCAACAACTACTCGCCGGTGCGGATACTCGGCGACAGTGACGCCGACCGGGCCGCCGGGGCGGCGTACGAGGCGCTGCACAACCGGCTCTTCACCGACCCGCTGCTCGGCCGCGGCTACCCCGAACTACCCGGCCTCGACCCGGGCATCGTCCACCCCGGCGACCTCGACACGATCGCCGCGCCGATCGACGTGCTCGGGGTCAACTACTACAACCCCACCGGGGTACGGGCCGCCGAGGAGGGTTCACCCCTGCCGTTCGACCTGGTTGCGCTGGACGGCTACCCGCGTACCGCCTTCGACTGGCCGGTGGCCCCCGACGGGCTGCGCGAGCTGCTCGGCTGGCTGCACGACACGTACGGCGACGCGCTGCCACCCATCGAGATCACCGAGAGCGGCTGCGCATACGACGACGTGCCGGACGAGGACGGGCGGGTGGCCGACCCGCAGCGGATCGCGTACCTCGACGGGCACCTGCGCGCGGTCCGGGCCGCCCTCGACGACGGGGTGGACGTCCGCGGGTACTTCGTCTGGTCGCTGCTGGACAACTGGGAGTGGGCCGAGGGGTTCACCAAGCGCTTCGGTCTGGTGCACGTCGACTACGCCACCCAGACCCGTACGCCGAAGTCGTCGTACACCTGGTTGCGGGACGTGATCGCGGCCAGCCGGCCGGGGTCGGCGCGGTGACCACCCTCGACCCGACGCCGGCATCGCTGCCGGCGGCGCTCGCCGAGCCGACGGTGCCGGTCCGGCGCGGCTGGATCGGTCTGATCTTCGCGGCCAACCTCGGCGTGTGGATGGCGTTCTTCACGCCGATCCAGGTGCTGCTGCCGCAGCAGATCGAGCAGATCGCGCCCGGCGACAAGGAGAACATGCTGGCCGTGGTCACCGGCCTCGGCGCACTGGCCGCGGTGCTGGCCAACCCCCTCGCGGGCGCGTTCTCCGACCGGACCTGCCTGCGGATCGCCGGCCGCGAGTTCGGTCGTCGGCACGTCTGGACGGTGGGCGGGGCGGTGCTCGGCGCGGCGGCCCTGGTGCTGCTGGCCCAGCAGCGGACCATCCTCGGTGTCGCCCTCGGTTGGGTGGCCGCGCAGGTCTGCTTCAACGCGATGCTGGCCAGCCTCAGCGCCGCCGTCCCGGACCGGGTGCCGGTGCGCCAGCGCGGTGGCGTCTCGGGCTGGGTGGGCATCCCGCAGGCGCTCGGGTTGGTGCTCGGCGCGGTGCTCGTCACCGCAGTGGTCACCGGCAACACCGCCGGCTACCTGGCCATCGCCGTGGCCATCCTGCTGCTGTCGCTGCCGTTCGCGCTGCTCACCCCCGACGAGCCTCTGCCGCGGACGCACCGACCGGTGCTCCGGACGCGGGCGCTGCTGGCCTCGATGTGGATCAGCCCGCGCCAACACCCGGACTTCGCCTGGGCCTGGATCACCCGGTTCCTGGTCCAGTTGGGCAACGCGCTGGGCACCCTCTACCTGCTGTACTTCCTCAGCGACGGGGTGCGTCACCCCGACCCCGAGGGCGGCCTGCTGGTGCTGATCCTGCTCTACACGCTCGGCATGATGCTGACCGCTGTGGTCGCCGGCCGACTGTCCGACCGGTCCGGCCGCCGCAAGGTCTACGTGATCGTCTCCGGGTTGATCATGGCGGTGGCGGCGCTGCTGCTCGCGGTCGCCCCGCTCTGGCCGGTGGCCATCGTCGCGGCACTGCTGCTCGGCGCCGGCTACGGCGTCTACCTCTCGGTGGACGCCGCGTTGATCACCCAGGTGCTGCCCCGGGCCACCGACCGGGCCAAGGACCTGGGCGTGATCAACATCGCCAACTCGGCGCCGCAGGTGCTCGGCCCGGCGCTCTCCGCCCCGCTCGTGGTGTATCTGGGCGGCTATCCCACGCTCTACGCGGTCACCGCCGTGGTCACCCTCCTCGGCAGCGCCCTGGTCGTCAAGATCCGTTCGGTGCCCTGAGTCAGGGGGCCGTGCCCAAAAGCGCTCGCCGCCCGCCGTAGGCTGGGGGACGTGACAGTACGTGTGCGCTTCGCCCCCTCCCCGACCGGTATGTTCCACGTCGGCGGCGCCCGCTCGGCGCTGCAGAACTGGATCTACGCCAAGCAGCAGGGCGGCGTGTTCGTGCTGCGGATCGAGGACACCGACGCGGCGCGCAACAAGCCCGAGTGGACCGAGGGCATCCTCTCCGCCCTGGACTGGATCGGCATCACCCGGGGCAGCTACGAGGGCCCCTACTTCCAGTCGGCGAACGCCGGTGAGCACCGGGCCGCCGCCGCGCGCCTGTACGAGTCGGGCCGTGCCTACTACTGCGACTGCACCCGTGAGGACGTGCAGGCCCGCACCGGCTCGCAGTACCAGGGCTACGACGGCTACCACCGCGACCTCGGCCTCGGCCCCGGTGAGGGTCGCGCGCTGCGCTTCCGTACGCCGGACGAGGGCACGACAGTGGTGGTCGACCTGATCCGCGGTGAGCCCACCTTCGAGAACAAGCTCATCGAGGACTTCGTCATCGCCCGGGGCGACGGCTCGCCGGTCTTCCTGCTGGCCAACGTCGTCGACGACATGACCATGGGGATCACCCACGTGATCCGGGCCGAGGAGCACCTGCCCAACACCCCCAAGCAGCAGCTGCTCTGGGAGGCCCTCGGGGTCAAGCCGCCGGTCTGGGCGCACGTGCCGGTGGTGGTCAACGAGAAGCGGCAGAAGCTCTCCAAGCGCCGGGACAAGGTCGCCCTGGAGGCGTACCGCGACGAGGGTTACCTGGCCGGCGCGATGCGCAACTACCTCATGCTGCTCGGCTGGGCCCCGTCCGGCGACCGGGAGATCGTGCCCTGGTCGGTGATCGAGGACGAGTTCCGGCTGGACGAGGTCAACCTCTCCTCGGCGTTCTTCGACGAGAAGAAGCTGCGCGCGTTCAACGGTGAGTACATTCGCGCGCTGCCGGTGGCCGAGTTCATCGACGCCTGCCAGCCGTGGCTGACCGGCACCGACACCATCGCGCCGCCACCCTGGCAGCCCGAGGAGTTCGACGCCGACGCGTTCGCCGCCGTGGCGCCGCTGGCCCAGACCCGGATCGCGGTGCTCAGCGAGATCGTGCCGAACGTCGACTTCCTCTTCCTGGCCACGCCGCTGATCGACGAGGCGGCCTGGACCAAGACGATGAAGGACGGCTCCGCCGAGCTGCTGGACGATGCCGTCGCGGCGTTCGAGGCGCTGGAGTCCTGGGATGCCGAGTCGTTGAAGTCGACGCTGGAGGCGGTCGGCGCCGAGCGGGGCCTCAAGCTCGGCAAGACGCAGGCACCCGTACGGGTTGCGGTCACCGGTCGCACCGTGGGTCTGCCGCTGTTCGAGTCGCTGGAGGTGCTCGGTCGCGAGCGCACCCTGACCCGCATCCGCGCCGCCCGCCTCCGCCTGGTCTGACTGTTGCGCATCGACGCGTCACGGGCGCGTCGCCGGCCCAACTCCGCATCGCCCCGCCTTTGCTCTGCACCCCAATAGGCACCGGTCGCAGACCGTAACCGTCGCTTCCGCGGGTGCAGAGCAAAGGATGGCGCGCACACCTGACCCACCCGGGTTGGTGAGTGTCAGAGAGTCACCGAACCCCTCGCTGGCGGCGGAACACGAGGCCGGCTCCGAGCGCGGCGAGCAGCAGCACGCCGCCGAGCCCCCAGAGCCACCAGCGGCCGCCGGAGTCGGACTGCTCCGACGCGGCCGGCACCGTCGACGCCGTCGAGCTGGCGGGGGTGGTCGACGCCGGCACGGCGGAGGGCGACGCGCCAGCCGAGGGCGACCCGGTAGCTGTGGTCCCGGCGGCGGTCGACGGCGAGGCGGACGGGTCGGCGGCCGTACCGGTCGTGAGGGTGAACCGCACTTCGCCCTTCACCGGGTGCCCGTCGGCGGACGCGAGCTGGTAGCCCACGATGTAGAGACCCGCCGCCGCGGGCTTGAACGGCACCCGCACCCGGCTGCCGGCGAAGACCGGTGGGCCGCCAGCGACCACATTGTCCGGTCCGGTTATGGTGATCTTCGTCGTTGTCGGTGACGGCGTGGCGAGGAACCGCAGCTCGACCCGGGCGGGTGCCGTCGCCACGCGGGCACCGTCGCGCGGGTTGCTGCCGGTCAGCTCGTTGTGGGCGGCGGCCGGTGTGGGCGGCACCAGAAACGACACACCGAACGCCACGCCGAGGACCACTGGCATGACCCGCACCGTACGTGTAACCCTGCCCCCCATGAACCCCTCCGTAAGGGTACGATCCGCCCGCTGATCAAACGGCTCCTCATTAGTCGAGCAGAGATCGCAGATAGTTCCAATTACTGTTCCGAAAGCTGCAACTCATCGACGTTCTGCGGAGTCTGTAGGAGTGGACGCGGCCATCTGGTCGATGCCCGCACCGGCAGGTCGGTCCGGACGTCACGACGAAGCCATCCATCGAGCGGGGCGAGGAGGCGGGATGGTCCGACACATGAGGCGGTTGGCCGCCGTGTTGGCGGGCACGCTGGCGGCGGCACTGCTGTCGCTGGGCACCGTCGGCTCGGCCTCGGCCGCGCCGAAGCCGGCACCCGCCGGAGTGGACATCACCGGCACGGGGCTGTCCGAGCCGCTGCGAATGCACGCGGACACCGAGCCCGCTCTCGTGGGCGCGATCATCGACCAGGTCAACTTCCTCGCCCGCACCGGCATGCCGACCGGTCCTAAGGCGGCCAACCTCGGTCCGAAATACACGGTCGTGGTGCTCGCCGGCGATACGCCGAAGCAGACCTACGACCTCTATCCGAAGGCGGTCGGTGGCCCCCGCGTCTACCGGCCGGCCAAGCAGCCGGACGGCCGCAAGACCAGCGCCGGCTGGTTCCTGGGTCGGCTCAGCATGTCCGAGACCCTACGCACCGCCGGTGTGCCGCTGGAGCGGCAGTTCGACACGGTCAGCGGCGGCGCGGGCGGCGGCGAGCGGGTGCTCCCGGAAGACACGCTCGACCCGGCGAAGGACCTCGACGAGGCGCTGGGCGACCTGCAACGCCTGCTGCTGCTCAACGTCGGCGTGATGTTGACCATCACGGTCGGCCTCGCCGGGATCGCCCTGCTGATCCGCCGCCGCACCCGCTGAACCGGCGCCGCACACGGCCGGCGCCGCACACGGCCGGCGCCGCACACGGCCGGCGCCGCACACGCTGAGCCGACACTGACACTGAGCCGGCGCTGGCACCGGCGCACGTGCTGGCCAGCGCCTCAACCGGCGCTGGTCAGCACCAGCGGCGCGGTGGGCGCTCCCGGCGGGTGGCCCGTGGACGCGGTCGGACCGGGCCGTGCCGGTGCGCCCCGGCCCAGCCGGGAAGTTCACTCAGGCAACCAGCGGGGACGTCGAAGTCGGGCTCGCCGAGGGTGTTGGGCTCTGCGGAGCGCTGGCGCGGCAGCACGGGCTCGTCGTCAGCCCGCCCGGTGAGCGGCTCCGCCGGGTGCGATGGTGCGCCGCCGACCGCTCGGCGGTGCTTACCCGCCGCCTGCGGGTCGTGGTGCCCCGGCCGGCAGGGCTCGCCCTGGGCGCAGCCGTGCTCGGCCTCCCCGTGCGCCATCCCGGTCTCCTCACGCTCGCCCCACCCTCGGGTGCTCTCCCCGAGGTGCCCTGTCACCGTACTGGCCGGGACCGACGGGCCGCGCGCAGCGTACCCGGCGTCCGGACGGGCCGGTCCCCGGCGACGCCGCCGAGCACGGAACCCGGTTACGCAGTTCACAGCATCTTTTCGTGCCGTTCACCGAAGGGCCCGCCGGAGGGCGGACCGGGCGGGGCGCGGTGCGCGTACCCCTTTCGGCGCATGGCGGTGCCGTCGAGGTCCTCCCCCGGTCGGAGTTAGACCGGCGACGGCTGTGGTGGGATCGGGTCATGCGTCCGCCACCGTGGCTCGACTCCGGCACCCTCGGCCGTGATCTCGTGCTGGCCGGCGCGTCGCTGGCCGGTGGTCTGGTGTTGCACGCCCTGGGTTGGCAACCGCAGGTCCGCCCGAACGCGGAGGTGCCCTCGGCGTTGTTCCTGCCGCCGCTGGTGGCGGTGTGCGTCGCCGTCGCTCTTCGGCGGGTCGCACCGCGCGCCAGCCTGGCGCTGGGCACCGGCGCGCTGGTGGTCGACACGGCGCTGGGCAGTTCGCTGGGCACGGTCCTGGTCTACACACAGGTGCTCTACGACGCCTGCGTGTACGGCCCGCCCCGGCTGTGGCGGTGGCTGCTGCGGATCACCGTGGCGCTGAGCCTGCTCGGGACGGTCGTCGGGGTGCTCAGGTACGGCCACTGGCGTGGGGCGGCGCTCGGGGTGCTGGTGGTGCTCGCCGGGCTGTTGCCGGTGCTGACCGGCATCAGTGTGCGGCAGTACCGCGACCAGGCCGCCGCCGAGCGGGCGCGGGCCGAGCAGACCGCCCGGCTGGTCGAGTTGGACCGTCGGCAGGCGGTCAGCGCCGAACGGGCCCGGATGGCCCGGGAGTTGCACGACGTGGTCGCCAACCACCTCAGCGCGGTGGCCATCCACGCCACCGCCGTGCTGTCGGTGCCCGGCTTGGATCGCGGTCAGGTGGAGTCGGCGTTGCGGGTCATCCGGGAGAGCAGCGTGCAGGGGCTGGCGGAGATGCGTCAGATGATCGAGGTGTTGCGCGAACCCGGGAGCAGCGGTGGCCAGGCCGCGCCGGAGGTGGTCACCGCGCGGTTGGCCGAGGCGGACGGGCTGGTCGAGCGGGCTCGGGCGGCCGGTCTCACGGTGCGGGTCCGGACCGATGGCACGCCGGGCGCGCTGCCGGTGGGGGTGGACCTCGCCGCGTACCGGATCGTGCAGGAGTCGCTGACGAACGCGCTGAAGCACGGTACGGGTGAGGCGGAGCTGACGATCGCGTACCGCCCGGCCGAGGTGGTGCTGACGGTGGAGAACCCGGTCCGCCGGGGCGCGGCCGGGCTGCCGGGCGCCGGGGCCGGGCTGATCGGCATGCGGGAGCGGGCCACGCTGCTGGCCGGTCGGTTCACTGCCGGGCCGTGCGACGGTCGCTGGCAGGTGCGGGCGGCCCTGCCCACCGGGGAGACCGGGTGACCGGGGCGGCGCGGCCCGCGGACGACGCGGGCGCGGCGACGGTACGGGTGGTGCTCGCCGACGACCAGCCGGCGGTACGCGCGGGACTGGCCCTGATCTTGAACGGCTCACCGGGTGTCCGGGTGGTCGGCGAGGCTGCCGACGGTGACGCCGCGGTGCGCCTGTGCCGGGAGCTGCGCCCCGACGTGGCGGTGCTCGATGTGCGGATGCCCCACTCCGACGGGATCTCCGCGACCCGGGCGATCGTCGCCGACGGGCTCGCCGACGTGCTGGTGCTCACCACCTTCGACCTCGACGAGTACGCCTTCGGGGCGTTGCGGGCCGGCGCGGCCGGGTTCCTGCTCAAGGACACCGACGCCGACGGTCTGGTCAGCGCGGTGCGGACGGTGGCCCGGGGCGACGGGTTCATCGCGCCCACTGTGACCCGCCGCCTGATCACCGCGTTCGCGGCCACCACGCCGGGCGCGTCGGCGGACACCCGGGCCGCGCTGACCACCCTCACCCCGCGCGAGCGTGACGTGCTGGCCTGCCTCGGGTTGGGCCTGTCCAACCAGCAGATCGCCGACCGGCTGGTGCTGGCGGAGAGCACCACCAAGACCCATGTGAGCCGGATCCTGGCGAAGCTGGACCTGCGCAGCCGGGTGCAGGCCGCCATCCTGGCCCAGGAGTTGGGTCTGCCCGCTCCCCCGCAGCCGTGAGCCGTGCCGACCGGTGCCGACGTGGTTGGCCTGCTCACGACGTGTCAGGCTAGGGCGGTGAGCACGCCGGGCGGTGGGGAGCTGTCGGCCACGCTGCGCCGTATCGAACGATCGGCGGGGGCGTTGGCCACCTCCAGCGTGGCCCGGATGGACGAGACGCTGCCCTGGTTCCGGTCGCTGCCGGCCGACCAGCGCTCCTGGGTGATGCTGGTCGCCCAGGCGGGCGCGAGGTCGTTGGTGCAGTGGCTGCGCGAGGGCGGCGGCACGGCGGACAGCACCCAGGAGGTCTCGGACGAGGTCTTCGCCGCCGCCCCGCAGGCGCTGGCCCGGTCGATCACCCTCCAGCAGACCGTGGCGTTGATCAAGGTGACGATCGACGTGGTCGAGGAGCAGGTGTCGCACCTGGCCGCCGAGGGCGAGGAGCAGCAGTTGCGCGAGGCGGTGCTGCGCTTCTCCCGGGAGATCGCGTTCTCCGCCGCCCGGGTGTACGCGCGGGCCGCCGAGTCGCGCGGCGCGTGGGACGCCCGGCTGCAGGCGCTGCTTGTCGACGCCCTGTTGCGCGGTGACTCGCCGGACGTGCTGGCCAGTCGGGCCGCCGCGCTCGGCTGGACGGACGCGCCGCCGGTGGCGGTGGCGGTCGGCCGGTCGCCCGGTGGCGAGGTCTCCGCGGTGCTGCACGTGGTCTACCGGCAGGCCCGCCGGATCGGCGTGGAGGTGATCGGCGGTGTGCACGGCGACCGGCTGGTCATCGTGCTGGGCGGCGCACCGGATCCGCTGACCGCCACGGCGAAGCTGCTGAGCGCGTTCGGGGATGGCCCGGTGGTCGTCGGTCCCGCCGTACCGAGCCTGGACGAGGCGACCGAGTCGGCGCGGGCCGCGCTGTCCGGCTTTCGGGCCGCGCCGGCATGGCCCAGCGCGCCCCGCCCGGTGCCGGCGGCGGACCTGCTGCCGGAGCGGGCCCTCGCCGGTGACGCGGAGGCCCGTCGGCGGCTGCGCCACGATGTGTACGCGACGCTGGTGCGTGCCGGCGGGGAACTGCTGGCGACCCTGGACGCGTTCCTGGCCGCCGGTGGCACGTTGGAGAGCGCGGCCCGGGCACTGTTCGTGCACCCGAACACGGTGCGTTACCGGTTGCGCCGGATCGCCGAGGTGACCGGGTTCTCGCCGTTGTCTCCGCGCGACGCGTTCGCCCTCCAGGTCGCGCTGACCGTGGGTCGGTTGGACCCGGTTGCCCCGCTCGCCTCTGCGGTCCCGACTCAGACAATGACCCCGGCCGCCCGGAAATCCCCGCAAAACGAGGGTGATCCTCGCCGATCTTTGTAGGAAACCTCCAAAGGTCCTAGTACGGTTTGGTCGAAGGCGGCACAGCGTTACCCGCCTTTATCCGGGAGAGTCATAGGCGTGCTCGCTGTACTTAGTCCCGGCCAGGGTTCTCAGAAACCCGGCTTCCTGACCCCCTGGCTCGACCTGACCGGCACTGAGGCGCGACTGCGCGAGTGGTCGGCGTTGGCCGGGGTCGACCTGCTGCACCTGGGCACCGCCGCCGACGCCGACGAGATCAAGGACACCGCCCGCACCCAGCCGTTGCTGGTCGCCGCGGCGTTGCTCGCGGCCGAGCACCTGCCGTTGGACGGCGTCGCGCTCACCGCCGGCCACAGCGTCGGCGAGTTGGGTGCCGCCGCGCTGGCCGGAGTGCTCTCCGCCGACGCCGCGATCACCCTGGCCGGCGTCCGCGGCCGGGAGATGGCCGCCGCCTGCGCGCTGGAGCCGACCGGGATGGCCGCCGTGCTCGGCGGTGACCCCGACGAGGTGATCGCCGCGATCGAGGCGAACGGGCTCTACCCGGCCAACCGCAACGGCGCCGGGCAGATCGTCGCCGCGGGCGCCCTGGACGGGCTCGACAAGCTCGCCGCCGCCCCGCCGGCCCGGACCCGGGTCATCCGGCTCCAGGTGGCCGGCGCGTTCCACACCCCGTACATGGCTCCGGCGGAGACCGCGCTCGCCGCGGCGGCCGCCGGGATCGCCGCCGCCGACCCGGCCCGGACCCTGCTGTCGAACCTCGACGGCACCGCCGTCGACAACGGCGCGGCCATGGTGCAGCGCCTCGTCCGTCAGGTCACCGCGCCGGTGCGCTGGGACCTGTGCATGCGGACGCTGGCCGACCTCGGCGTCACCGGCGTGATCGAACTGCCCCCGGCCGGCACCCTCGCCGGTCTGGTCAAGCGGGAACTCAAGGGCGACGGCGCCCCGGAGATCGTCACCCTCAACACCCCGGACGACCTGCCGGCCGCACGGGACCTGATCGCCCGTATCGGAGGTCGTTCATGACTGGCAGTCGCATCGTCTCGATGGGGCACTACCAGCCGTCCCGGGTGGTGACCAACGACGACATCGCCCAGCTCGTCGACACCAACGACGAGTGGATCCGTGACCGGGTCGGCATCGTCAGCCGGCGGATCGCCGACAGCGAGACGGTCGCCGACATGGCCGCCGCGGCCGCCGGCAAGGCGCTCGCCAACTCGGGCCTGACCGCCGCCGACATCGACCTGGTAGTGGTCGCCACCTGCTCCTCCATCGACCGCAGCCCCAATGTGGCCTGCCGCGTCGCCGCCAAGCTGGGCATCACCGCGCCGGGCGCGTTCGACCTCAACACCGCCTGCTCGGGCTTCGCCTACGCGCTGGGCACCGTCGACCACGCCATCCGGGCCGGGGCGTCGCGCAACGCGATCGTCATCGGTGCGGAGAAGCTGTCCGACTTCACCGACTGGACCGACCGCTCCACCTGCATCATCTTCGCCGACGGGGCCGGTGCCGCGGTGGTCTCCGCCACCGCCGACGACGAGCCGACCGGAATCGGCCCGGTCGTCTGGGGTTCGGTGCCGGACAAGAGCGACGCGGTCCGCATCGAGGGCTGGCGCCCGTACATCCAGCAGGAGGGGCAGGCGGTGTTCCGCTGGGCCACCACCGCGATCGCGCCGCTCGCGCTCCAGGCCTGCGAGCGGGCCGGGGTCGAGCCGTCGGAGCTGGCCGCGTTCGTGCCGCACCAGGCCAACGCGCGGATCATCGACGGCATCGCCAAGCGGCTCAACATTCCCGACGCGATCATCGCGAAGGACATCGTCGAGTCCGGTAACACCTCCGCGGCGAGCGTTCCGCTGGCCCTGTCCAAGCTGGTCGAGCGCCGGGAGGTGCCCTCGGGCGCGCCGGTGCTGCTGTTCGGCTTCGGCGGCGGTCTGACCTACGCCGGTCAGGTCGTCCGCTGCCCCTGATGACCCCCTCGGGCGCGTACGCGTCGAGGAGTGGCGGTGGGCGACGCCGACCGCCGGATAATCCCGATGAAAGGAACCAACCGCAATGACCCGTGACGAGATCACCACCGGCCTCGCCGAGATCCTCGAAGAGGTTGCCGGGGTGAACCCGGACGACGTGGCCGAGGGGAAGTCCTTCACCGACGACCTCGATGTCGACTCGCTCTCCATGGTGGAGGTCGTGGTCGCGGCCGAGGAGAAGTTCGGCGTCAAGATCCCGGACAACGAGGTGCAGAACCTCAAGACCGTCGGTGACGCTGTCAGCTACATCGCGGCCCAGTCCTGATCATGAGTCGTTCCGACGTCGTCGTCACCGGGCTCGGCGCGACGACCCCGCTTGGCGGGGACGTCGCGTCGACCTGGGACGCCATGCTCGCCGGCCGCTCCGGGGTGAGTGCTCTCACCCAGGAGTGGGCCGAGCAACTGCCGGTCCGGATCGCCGCCCAGTTGGCGGTGGAGCCGTCCGAGGTGCTGGACCGGGTCCGCCTGCGCCGCCTGGACCGTTCCGAGGCGATCGCGATCATCGCGGCGCAGCAGGCCTGGGCGGACGCCGGCCTCGCCGGCTCCGACCTTGACGGGGAGCGGTTGGCCGTCAGCGTCGGCTCCGGCATCGGCGGTGCCACCACCCTGCTCGCCCAGGACGACATCCTGGAGGCCTCCGGGCCACGGCGGGTCTCCCCGCACACCATCCCGATGCTGATGCCGAACGGTCCGGCTGCCTGGGTGGGCCTGGAGCTCGGCGCGAAGGCCGGCGTGCACTCGGTGGCCAGCGCCTGCGCCACCGGCGCCGAGGCGATCGCCCTGGGCCTGGACATCATCCGCTCCGGCCGGGCCGACGTGGTGGTGGCCGGCGGCACCGAGGCGGTCATCCACCCGCTGCCGATCGCCGGCTTCAGCTCGATGCGGGCCATGTCGACCCGCAACGACGACCCGGAGCGGGCCTCCCGCCCGTGGGACCGGGGCCGGGACGGCTTCGTCCTCGGTGAGGGCGCCGGCATCGTGGTGCTGGAGCGGGCCGAGCACGCCGCAGCCCGGGGCGCCCGGGTGTACGCGCGCCTCGCCGGTGCCGGCATCACCTCCGACGCGTACGACATCGTGCAGCCGCACGCCGAGGGCGAGGGCGCCATCCGGGCCATCGCCAAGGCGATCGCCGACGCGGACATCGCCAAGCGCGACATCGTGCACGTCAACGCGCACGCCACCTCGACCCCGGTCGGGGACATGCTGGAGATCGGCGGGCTGCACAAGGCGCTCGGCGACCACCCGGTGCTGTCCGCGACGAAGTCGATGACCGGTCACCTGCTCGGCGCGGCGGGCGCGCTGGAGTCGATCGCCACCATCCTGGCGATCCGCGACAGCATCGTCCCGCCGACGATCAACCTGGACGACCCGGAGCCCGGCCTCACCCTGGACGTCGCCGCGCACAAGGCCCGCCCGATGGAGATCCCGGCCGCGTTGAACAACGCGTTCGGCTTCGGCGGCCACAACGTGGCGCTCGTTTTCGCCCGACCCTGAGCTCCCGCGTAAGGGCCTCTCCTCGTCGAGGAGGGGCCCTTACGTCGTTCAGCCCCGGTTGCGGGGGTGCTGTTTCGCGGTGCGTTCGTTGCCGTGGCGGTAGTTGCCGGTCCAGCGGGCCATCACCAACTGCGGATCGTCGTCGACCTCGGCGAGGAACTCCTCGGCCCGCGCGCCGCGCAGCGTCCCGGCGACCCGTCCGTGGTGGGTGATCACCACTGTGCCGTCCGCCCGTTGCGTGTGCCGGAATCCCGCTGCCGCTCCCATGGGGGGAGGTTGTCAGACCTGCCGGGGTCGGGGCGACCCGATTTCGGTGGCGCGGAGCCGATGCCGATTGACGCCGGGACAGCGCCCGGCTTAGATGGGCCGACTGAAGATCGACTGACGGGGATCACCACCATGGACACTCGTACCCGCGTTGCCGTGTCGGCGCTGCTCGCCCTCGGCCTGCTGGCCGGCTGCGGTGACGACGCCGCCCCCACCGGTGCCACGGCCGGCGACCCTGCGCCGCAGGCCACGGGTGAGCCCTGGTACGACGAGGTGGCCCCGGCGTCGCCCGGCGGCACGACCGGCGGTACGGGTTCGCCCTGCCCGGTCCCGGTGTCGTTTCCCCTGGCCGACGGGTGGACGGCAAAGGCCATCGAGCAGCCCAAGGGTGAGCTGGCCGAACTGGTCGGCGAGGCGCTCACCAAGCGCGGCGGCACCACGGTGCGCTGCGAGGTGGACGGCCGCTCGGCCGGTGGCGGATTCCTGCGGATCTGGGCTGCGGACTCGCCAACCGGCACACCGCGCGCCGCGCTGGAGGGTTTCGCGGCCGGGGCCGGCGAGACGGTCACCGGGGCACAGTTCCGCGACCTGCGCGCCGGCGGCTTCGACGGCACCGAGATGACCTGGATCGCCACCAACCCGCTGGTCGAGGAGGAGTCGCGCAACTGGGCGCTGGCCGTCCAGTCGGCCGGGCAGACGCTGGTCTTCGCTGTCAACGAGGGGCTGATCACCGAGCGGACCGACGTGCTGCCGGCGTACCGGCTCGCGGTGCGCGGGCTCGCGCCGGGCGAGTGAGGTCGCCCGGCGCACGCGTCGACAGGTCAGGTGCGACAGGTGCTCGCGGGCAGTCCGGGGACGGCCACCGGCGACCGGCCGCCCGGCCGGGCCTTGCCGGCGAGCACGGCGGCCAGCGCGGTCATCGACGCCCGGCTGGAGGAGTACGTGGCCAGCAGCGTCGGTGACGTGGCGCCGGCCAGCACGTACGGGGTGTCCATGGCGACAGTGACCGCCGCGTCGGCGCGCAGGTCCTCGGCGCCGTCCCCGTAGCCCACCAGGTGCACGACAGTGCCGCCGCTGGGCTTGACCGACACCCCGGCGGCGGTCAGCGCGGCGGTGAGCGTGGCCCGGGTGCCGTCCCGACCGCCGGACGAGGTGACGGTGACCGGCCCGCGTACCTCCGCGCCGCAGGTGCCCCGCAGCACGGTGACGGCGGCGGCGGCCAGCGCCTCGGCCGCCGCCCGGTGCGCCGGGGTGTTGAGCGTGGACATCTGCGCCGCCGGCAGCTCCGCGAGCTGGAACTTCATGGTCAGCACCCGGGTTACCGCCTCGACCAGTCGGGTCCGGGGCAGTGATCCGCCGCGCAGCGCGGCGAGCAACCCGTCGTACGCCTGAGCGACGTTCGGGGTCATCAGGATGAGGTCGTTGCCGGCGTTGAGCGCCCGGACCGCCGCCTCGCCGGGAGCCCAGCGCTTCGCGGGCGGCATGTTCATCCCGTCGGTGATCACCACGCCCTTGAAGCCGAGTTGGCCGCGCAGCACGTCGGTGAGCAGCTTGTGCGAGAACGTCGCCGGGGTCCCCGGGTCGATCGCGCGCGCGTCCAGGTGACCGGACATCACTGCCATCGCGCCCGCGTCCATCCCGGCGGTGAACGGTGGCCACGCGCCGCTCTGCAACGCCGCTGCGGACTGGGTGAGCACCGGCAGATCCTGGTGCGAGTCGTCGGCGCTGTGGCCGTGCCCGGGGAAGTGCTTCAGGGTGGCCGCGACCCCGCTCGCCTGGAGGCCCCGGACCGCGCCGCCCACCTGCGCGGCGGCCTGCTTCGGGTCGGCGCCGTAGGACCGGGAGCCGATCACGGTGCTGCGGGTGGCCAGCACGTCGGCCACCGGGGCGAAGTCGATGTTGATGCCCATCGCGGCCAGCTCGGTGCCGGCGGCCCGCCAGGCCGCCTCGGTGAGCTTCGGGTCACCGGCCGCGCCGGCCGCGAGGGCGCTGGGCAGCACGGTGACCCCGTCGGTCACGCGGGTGACGACGCCGTACTCCTGGTCGGTGCCGATCAGCAGCGGTGCGGGGCCGGTGGCGAGCCGACCGGCGGCGGCACGCAGGCCGGTGGTGAGCTCGTGCACCTGCTGGGGGTTGTCGACGTTGGTGGTTTCCTGGTTGCCCTTGGTGGGGTCGTCGGCGCTGAAGCCGACCAGGATCAGGCCACCCAGCCGGTACTTGGCGATCATGTCGGCGGGGGTGTCGACCCCGGCGAGGGCCTGGTTACCAGCCGCCGAGCCGGCGGAGACCTTTGTCGCCGAGTCGCCGTAGGCGTAGGGCATCAGCACCTGGCCGACCAGGTCTTCGTCGGACAGCGTCGCCACCAGCGCGGCCGCCCGGCCGGCGGGATCGGCGGCCGGCGGCGCGGCCGGGGCGCTCGGACCACCGGACGGGGCGGTGGGGCTGGGCGTCGGGGCGGGGCGGGGCGAGCCGCCCGAGCAGCCGGCGACGAGCAGGGCGGTCAGGGCGGCGACAGCGACAGGAGCGCGCCACGGGCGATTCGACACGCCGCCCATCCCACCAGCTTCTCCCTTATCGGGGCAACTTGACCTTACCGCCCGTGCGTGCCTGGGCGGACGGGCGTGCACGTCGCCGACTCGCGGACCGTCGGGTCAGCCCACCCGGGTGAGCAAGGTCACCGGGGCGCCGTCGCCCGCGTACCGGTAGGGCTCCAGGTCAGCGTCCCACGCCGTGCCGAGCGCCTTGTCGAGGGCATGCGCCAGCGCCTCCGGGGCCCGCGAGGCCGCCATCAGCGTCCGAAGCCGGTCCTCGCCGAGTTGGATGTCGCCGGCCACGCCGACCGTCGCCCGGAAGAGGCCACGGGCCGGCACGTACATGAAGCGCTCGCCGTCGGCCCCGGGACTCGGTTCCTCGGTGACCTCGAAACGGATCATGGGCCACTGCCGTAGGGCAGCGGCCAGCTCGGCGCCCGTCCCCGGACGACCGGTCCACCCGCACTCGGCCCGGCGTGCGCCGGGGTCGACGGGCTGAGCCGTCCACTGCAGGTTGACCGGCGCGGCTAGGACGCGCGCGATCGCCCACTCGACGTGCGAGCACACGGCGAGCGGGGTCGAGTGGACGTATACGACGCCACGCGTTGGCACGGTGACCTCCCGGAGAGCGAGGTGCGTCTTCCCCTACGACCTCGTCCACCCAGGTGGCTGCTGCAACACATGATGACTTGTGTGACGCGTGGTGCGCCAGGGAATCGGAAAAATCGCCGGTCGGAATAGCCGGACGGGTGGTCGCCGTTGCCTCTCAGGACACCGCGACGACCAGCATGATGTCGTGGTCCTGTACAGTTCCACCGGCGGCTTATGCCGCGTTACACCTTCGCGGGTCGAGTTCACGTACGGCCCGCACACAGCCCCCGGACGTCCAGTCCTCCCGTACGTCTTGCAAGGAGTACCTCCGTGGCGAGCAACACCTCTAAGACCGCGCGCGCGTCCGTCCGGGCCGGCCAGGCTGGCCAGGGTGGCGCCCTCAGCGTGCTGGGCGAGTTCAAGTACCTCATCCCGCTCAACGGCGGCAAGCACGCCTACGTGCGGAACCTGACCAACGGCAAGACCGCGCACCTGCGCACGGACTCCGACGCGTTCGTCGAGGAGATCCGCGTGCTGGCCGCCGCCGGCCACGCCGCCAAGATCCGGGCGGAGATCAACAACCTGGCTGCCACCCACCCGGGTGACGGCTGGGAGGCCACCGAGAAGCGCCTGGTCGCGGCCGGCGTCTTCGAGGGCTGAGCCCTCCCCCACCGCACCAACCGAAACCGCCCGCCGGGACAGTCCGGCGGGCGGTTTCGCGTGTCCGGGGTCGGGTCGGGCCAGCCCGTCGAGCAGGGGGCAGGTCAGCCTGGGTCGATCAGGGCGACCTCGCCGGTGGCCAGGTCGTAGAGCCCGCCGACCACTGCCACCCGGCCGGCGGCCACCGGCCCGGCCAGCAGGTCGTCCGCGCGCAGGATGCGCACCGTGCGCCGGACGTGCCGGCGGATCGCCAGCGGCTGCACCGCCGGGTCGTCGATCCCCACCTCGGTCACCGCCGGGGCGATCTCGTCCACCAGGTGCGCCAACGACCCCCCGGGACGCTGTCCGGCGCGCAGCGCCCGCACGGTGGCCTCCACCGCGCCGCACCGCTCGTGACCGAGGACCATCACCAGCGGTACGCCGAGCTGGCCGACCACGTACTCGATCGAGCCGCGGACCGCGCGATCGAGCACGTGCCCGCCGGTACGGATCACACAGATCGCGCCGAAGGTCTGGTCGAAGATCGCCTCCAGCGGCACCCGGGAGTCGATGCAGCCCAGCACCACCGCGTACGGCTGCTGGTCGCCGGAGGCAGCGGCAGCGGCCGTGACGTCGTGTCCGTGCACCGGCTGGCCGCTGACGAACCGCCGGTTGCCGGCGAGCAGATCGGCCAGCGCGGCCCGGGGCGTACCGCCGGCCTGCCGCCCCTGCCCCGACGTCGCGCCCATGGGCGCTCCCGACGACCCCATGCCGTTCAGCTTGGCCCGCCGCCGTCCATCGCGGGTGCGGTCGGGAATGTTCGCCAGGGCGCGATTGGCGTGCTGTGATGGCGGGTAGCCGGTGTTACCGCCGGGTATCCCGGTGCTCGTGGTACTGGGCGGCCCTGGGGAGGTGGCGATGCCGGAGCGGTTCGAGGTCGGTCTGCCGGACGGCGTACGGCTCAACGTCGAGGCGACAGGGCCGACAGACGCCCAGATCACCGCCATCCTGCTGCACGGCTGGACGCTGGACGGACGCGCCTGGCACCGGCAGGTCGACGCGCTCACCGCGGCGCCGTTCGGGGGTGCGGTGCGGGTGGTCTCCTACGACGCGCGCGGGCACGGCCGATCCAGCTGCATGGCGTTGCCCACCGCCACCCTGGCCCAGTTGGGTGACGACCTGGCCGCGGTGATCGACGCGGTGGCGCCGGCCGGCCCGGTGGTGCTGGTCGGGCACTCGATGGGCGGCATGACGATCATGGAGTACGCCCACCGCCACCCCGCGCACTTCGCCGCCCGTGCCGCCGGCCTGGTCTTCGTCTCGACCACCGCTGAGGGGCACACGCACACCGTCTACGGGCTCTCGCCGCGGATCGCCCGGTTGATCCGGCTGGCCGAGACGACCGGCGCCGGCGTACTGGCCCGGTGTGGCTCGTGGCGGGCGCCCCGGGCACTGCTGAACGCGCTGCAACCGAGCATCCGGTGGATGCTCTTCGGCGACCGCTGCGAGCCGGCCGACATCCGCCTGGTGACGTCGGCGGTGGCTCGTGCCTCGCTGCGCTCGATCGGCGGGTTCCGCGCCTCGATCGGCACCCAGCACCGACTGGACACCCTCGCCGCGCTGGCCCACCTGCCGGCCGCCGCCCTGGTCGGCGACCGGGACCGGCTGACCCCACCGCCGTGCGCCGAGTCGATCGCGGCGGCCCTGCCGGCCACCGAGCTGACCGTCTGCCCGGGTGCCGGGCACATGTTGATGATGGAACGCCCGGACGAGGTCAACGCCGCGCTCACCGGCGTGGTGCGGCGGGTGCTCGCCGAATCGCCGTCGGCCAGCTGCGACGTGACCCCGGCCGAGACGGGTGCCTGAGCACGTTCGCGCACCTCGGGCGCGGCGGGTCGAGCCCGGGGCCGTACCCTTCTGCGGTTGGCCCGCGCGGTTCCCGCCGCCTGCCGGCGACCTTTGAAGGAGCGTGCGTTGACCGACCAGAACGGCCTTGAGCAGGAGATCGCCGTCGAGCAACGACACCTCGACCGGGTGTACGCCCGACTGGCCGAGCTGCGGCAGTCGGCCGTCCGTGCCGAACGCGACGGCTACCGGATGGCACGGGTGGGCACGCACGGTGCCCTGGTCGAGCGCGACGCGATGGTCTTCCACGCGGCGCAACGGCGGCACACCCTGGACGCCGAGCACGAGGGGCTGGTCTTCGGCCGGTTGGACCTGCGCGACCGTCAGGTGCTGCACGTCGGGCGACTCGGGATCCGCGACGAGGACGCCGTCACACTTGTCGTCGACTGGCGTGCGCCGGCCGCCGCCGCCTTCTACCAGGCGACCCCGGCGCAGCCGCTGGACGTGGTGCGGCGCCGCACCATCCAGTCCCGCGCCGAGCGGGTCACCCGGATCGAGGACGACCTGCTGGACCCGACCGCCGCCCCGGAGGGGATGACGGTGGTCGGTGACGGCGCGTTGCTGGCCACCCTCTCCAAGGCCACTGGTCGGGGCATGCGCGACATCGTGGCGACCATCCAGCGGGAACAGGACGAGGCGATCCGCTCGCCCGGCTCCGGGGTGACGATCGTCGCGGGCGGCCCCGGCACCGGCAAGACCGCTGTCGCTCTGCACCGGGCCGCGTTCCTGCTGTACTCCGACCGCAGTCGCTACGCGGGCGGCGGCATCCTGGTGGTCGGCCCGTCGTCGGTCTTCGTCGAGTACATCGGCTCCGTGCTGCCGTCGCTCGGTGAGGACACCGCGACCCTGCACTCGCTGGGCACCCTCTTTCCGGGCATGACCGCCACACGCACCGATCCGCCCGAGGTGGCGGCGGTGAAGGGCTCACTGCGGATGCGCCGGGTGCTGGAGCGTGCGGCCCGCGACGCGGTGCCGGGCGGCCCGGGTGAGCTGCGGCTGCTCTACCGGGGCACGCTGCTGCGGTTGGACCGGGCCGCGCTGGACCGGATCCGGGACCGCGCGCTGCACCGCGGCGCACGACGCAACGAGGTGCGCCGGGCCGGTTTCGACGGGGTGTTCGCGGCGCTCTGGGCGCAGGCCCGTGAGCTGAGCAGCGGTCGACTGCCGGAGCAACCGGCCTTCGAGGCGGAGATCGCCGAGCGGTCGGAGTTCCGGGAGTTCCTCAAGGCGTGGTGGCCCCGACTGCACCCCCGGCACGTACTCGGTTGGCTGGCGCAGCCGGACCGGCTGCGCCGGTACGCCGCGGGAATCCTCTCCTCGGCGGAGATCCGGCTGCTCACCGCCGCGTACCGGAACCTGGACTCGGCCGGGCTGACCATCGCCGACGTGGCGTTGCTGGACGAGTTGGACGCGCTGCTCGGTAAGCCCGCGCAGCCGGCCAAGGCGCGACGCGATCCGTTCCAGCTCGCCGGTGGTGTCCGCGAGCTGAGCACCCTCGGCGAACGGCAGCGGGCCGCCCGCGCGGCGGCCCGGGAGCGGCCGGAGGACTACCGGGACTACGCGCACGTGGTGGTGGACGAGGCGCAGGACGTCTCGCCGATGCAGTGGCGGATGGTCGGTCGCCGTGGCCGGCTGGCCTCCTGGACGGTGGTGGGCGACCCTGCGCAGACCGCGTGGACCGGCGACCCGGAGGAGCTGACCCGAGCCCGGGACCAGGCGCTGGGCCGGCGTAAGCGACACGAGTTCACGCTGACCACGAACTACCGCAACTCGTCGGAGATCTTCGCGGTGGCGGCGGCGGAGATCCGCCGGCTCTACCCCGACCTGCCGCTGCCGACCGCCGTCCGCTCCACCGGGGTCGAACCGGTCGAGCTGGTGGTGCCGGCCGCCGGGTTGGAGACCGCGACCGTCGAGGCCGCCGCCGGCCTGCTGGCCGAGGTGGAGGGCACGGTCGGGGTGATCACGCCGGTCCCCCGCCGTGACGAGGTCGCCGGTTGGCTCGGCGCGCTCGGCGCGCCCAGGTTGCAGGTGGTGACCAGCCTGGAGGCCAAGGGCATGGAGTACGACGCGGTGGTGCTGGTCGCCCCGAGCGAGATCCGGGCGGATCCGGGCGCCGGGGTACGCACCCTGTACGTGGCGCTCTCCCGGGCCACCCAGCGGCTCACCACCATCGACCCGACCGGCTGACCTGCGCGGACCGCCGCCAGCGCGAGGCATCACCCGTACACTTGCACACATAGCGATGTGAGCATACATTTGACCGGGTCCCGGCCGGCGGCGGAAGGTGAATCTCGTGGGCGCAGGTCATGACCACCACCATGGGTCCGTCGCCAATGCCGCACACCAGCACCGGGGTCGACTCTGGGCGGCGTTCGGGCTGCTCGCCACCCTGATGGTGGTCGAGGCGGTGACCGCCCTGCACACCGGCTCACTCGCCCTGCTCTCCGACGCCGGGCACATGTTCACCGACGTGCTCGGCATCGGGATGGCGCTCGCCGCGATCACGGCGACCCGGCGGGCCACCAACGACCCGCAGCGCACCTTCGGGCTCTACCGGCTCGAGGTGCTCGCCGCGCTGGCCAACGCCGTCCTGCTCTCCGGCGTGGCGATCTACGTGGTGATCGAGGCGATCCGTCGGTTCGGCGACCCGCACCAGGTCATCGCCGGCCCGATGCTCGCGGTGGCCGTGCTCGGTCTGCTCGCGAACATCGCCGCCTTCGCCCTGCTGCGCGCCGGGGCCCGGGAGAGCATCAACCTCCAGGGCGCCTACCTGGAGGTGCTCGGTGACCTGCTCGGCTCGGTCGGCGTCATCGGGGCGGCGCTGCTCATCACCGTCACCGACTGGTGGTGGGCGGACCCCCTGGTCGCGGTCGCCATCGGCGTGTTCATCCTGCCGCGCACCTGGCGGCTGGCCCGCGCCGCTATCCGCATCCTGGTGCAGGCCGCCCCGGAGCACCTCCAGGTCACCGCCGTGCACGATCGGCTGGCCGCGGTGCCCGGCGTCGTCGAGGTGCACGACCTGCACGTCTGGACGCTCACCTCGGGCATGGAGGTGGCCTCCGCACACCTGACCATGGCGCCCGGGGCGGAGGTCGGCGCGGTGCTCACCGCGGCGCGTACGGCCCTGCACGACGACTTCCGCATCGAACACGCGACGTTGCAGATCGAGCCGGGCGCCGCCTCCGGCGCGTGTGGCTCCATCGAGTGGTGACGACCTTTTCGGAGCATTGCTCACTTTTAAGGTAATTTTCCGTGGTGACGCACGCACCGTCCGTCACATTGGCTGCAGCGGCCCCACCGGCACCGGTAGGCTCGGTCCCGGCCTCCACCAGGCGGCGCCTCCCGGCGCCGGTGGCGGTCGCCGCCTAATCGCCCAACCGGGCGAACCGGGGAACCATGTTCCTGGGGTGCATCCGCGTCAGCGGTAGGGATCTTCCGTCCCGAACCCGTCAGCTAACCCGGTCGGCGGCTGACGGAAGGACATGCGCAGTGGCACCAGCACGACCACCCGCCGCCCGACTGGCGGCCCTGATCGTCGCGATGTTCGCCCTCGGCGTCGCGCTTCCGGCCGGCACCGCCTCGGCCGCTCCCCCGACCGGCCTGCGGGCCGCCGCACCCGACTCCGACGAGGAGGGCGGCACCCCGGCGTTGCGCGCCCAACTCGAGGCGGCCAGCAAGGGCTACCTGGACGCCAAGCGAGCCCTGGACACCTCGGTACAACGGCAGAAGCAGCTCACCACCCAGCTGAAGACCATCGAGGTCGAGATCGACCAGCGCAACGGCAAGGTCGGCGAGATCGCCGAGGTGGCGTACCGGACCGGACGACTCGGCGCGATGTCGGCGCTGCTCAACAGCAGCACCCCGGAAGGCTTCATGGACCGGGCAGCCGCCCTGGACGCGGTGGCCGCCAACGAGGACCGGGTGCTGCGCGACCTGCTGAAGAGCAAGGACCAGGCCACCCGCACCCGGGTCGCACTGGACGGCGAGATCATTGAACAGCGCAAGCAGGTCGCGGTGATGGCCAAGCGCAAGGAACAGGCCGAACGGGCCCTGACCGTGGCCACCACACCCAAGACACAGAGCACCGCCGACACCGGCTCCAACCGGGGCACCTCCACCGCCAACGCGACGGCCGCGCCGCGCAACTCCGACGGCTCCTGGCCTTCCGAGTCGTGCAGCGTGAACGACCCCACGCCGGCCAGCGGCTGCATCACCCCCCGTACCCTGCACGCGCTCAACCAGGCCAAGGCGGCGGGCTTCACCCGGTACGTCTCGTGCCACCGCCCCAGCGGCTCCGGTGAGCACCCGAAGGGCCGGGCCTGCGACTTCGCCGCACAGAAGGGCGGCTTCGGCGGAGCCGCGACCGGCGGCGACAAGACCTACGGCAACAACCTGGCCGCGTACTTCATCCGCAACGCGGACCGGCTCGCCGTGCTCTACGTGATCTGGTACAAGCAGATCTGGCTGCCCAGCAGCGGATGGAAGTCGTACAGCGGGGCGCACGGGACCCCGTCCACCGACCACACCAACCACGTACACCTGTCGGTCTACTGACCCACGCGTGGAGATGCCTGTGAGTCATCGTGATGACTCACAGGCATCACCCGCGTCCGGGGCCGGCTACGTCGCCGGGCGTACCCCTGATGTCGTCGCTCGGCGGACGACCCGGCCGGGGCCGGCGGGCAGCATCGCGGTATGCCTCGGATCCGACCCACCACCCGCAAGGCGCTGCTCACCCTGCACCTCGTCACCTCGCTCGGCTGGCTCGGCACCGACCTGGTGCTGCTCACCCTCGGCATCGCCGTGCAGCGGGGCGCCGACCCGGCGGTGGTCTACCCGGTCACGGCCCTGATCGGCACGGTGCTGTTCGCGCCGCTGAGCGTCCTGGTCTGGCTGATCGGAGTGGCCAGTTCGCTGCTCACCCCGTGGGGCCTGCTGCGGCACCGCTGGGTGCTGGTCAAGCTCGTGCTCACCACCGTGATGGTCGGGCTGGTGCTGTTCCTGCTCACCCCGAACCTGCGCCACGCCGGAGCGGTCGGCGCCGCCCTGCCCGCCCGGGATCGCGCCGACCTGGTCATCGCGCCGGCCGTGTCGACCAGCCTGATGATCATCGCGACGGTGCTCTCCACCTACAAGCCGTGGGGCCGCCGACGCACCGCCGCAGCCACCGTCGCCGGCCGCGGCCGCGCCACCGCACGGCCCTAACGACCCCCGCCCACCCATGACGCTCGTGGCCGGCGCCCACCCATGATCGCGCGTGGCCGGCGCCCACCCATGATCGCGCTCGAACCAGGATGTAGTGGCCTCGATGCGACAGGAGGCCACTACATCCTGGATTGAGCACGATCATGAAGCGGGGTGGCGGGCCGGGGCGGGGGCGCAGGGCGGGGCGGAGGGTCAGGCCGAGGGCGGTGGGGGTTCGCCGGTGCGGTCGAGGGCTGCGCCCAGCCGGGTGGCGAGGGCGAGGTGGGCGGCTCGGGCCTGGCGGAACGCGTACCGGAACAGCGGCGTCGGCGCCGTCAGGGTGATCTCCACGTCGATGCGGACCAGGCCGTCGGGCTCGGCGCGCAGTCGGGTGTGGTTGCGCACCGTGGTCGCCGGCCACTGGCGGGCCACCATGACGATCTCGTCGGTCTCGCTGATCAGCACGTCCGCGTGGTACGTGGTCCGGAAGCGCAGCGGGCCGGCCACCAACCGGTCGTTGATCGTGTAGCTGGCCCGGGCCCCGGGCCGGGGCGGCACCCGGCGGACCTGGACGATCAGCGGATGCAGCTCGCCCTGCCGGGTCAGGTCGCTGAGCAGCGCCGCGGCCTCGGCTGGTGAACTCCGGGCCTGGACGGTGTAGCTGAAGGTATCGCTGCTGAGCACACCGTCTCCCGCCGCCGTTGGTCGCCCGATCGTCCCGTACCGATGTCCGGCTGGCAACGCCCGATCGCACCCGACGCCGCGCCGGGCCGGGCCGATGCGGCGAGCCGCCACCATCTGCCCCATTAAGCTCAGTTAGTGCGAAATCTTCCGAAGATGCCGGAGCGCGGCCACCTGTACGGGGACAACCGATGAGCGGGCACGTGATGGTCTTCGCGCCCACTCCACAGCTGACGGTGACCGTTGACCAGCCCAACGATCACCCCGAGCTGCACCTGCACCCCGGCGGGCAGGGCGTCTGGCAGTCCCGGATGGTGATCTCCCTCGGTGTCGACGTGGTGCTCTGCACCGCCCTCGGTGGTGAGATCGGCCAGGTGCTGGAGCCGCTGCTGGTCAGCGAGGGCGTGGACCTCAAGGTGGTGGTCCGCGACTCCGGCAGCGGCGGGTACGTGCACGATCGCCGGGACGGCTCCCGGCAGGAGATCGTCGACGTACCCGGGCAGCCACTGAGCCGGCATGAGATCGACGAGTTGTACAACCTCGCCCTCGGTGAGGGCCTGCGGGCCTCGGTGAGCATCCTCAGTGGACCCAACGAGCCCTGGCTCGTACCGGCCGACCTGTACCGACGCTTCGCCGCCGACCTCGGCGCGAACGGCGGCCGGGTGGTGGTCGACCTCTCCGGCGATCACCTCGGTTCGGTGCTGGAGAGCGGGGTGTTCTTCCTCAAGGTGAGTCACGAGGAGTTGATCCGCGACGGCCGCGCCCGCAGCGACGACACCGTGGAACTGACCCAGGCCATGTACGAGTTGCACGCGGGCGGCGCCGAGACCGTCGTGGTGAGTCGCGCCGACCAGCCGGCGTTGGCGCTCATCGACGGGGAGTTGTTCCAGGTCGAGATGCCCCGACTGGAGGCCGCCGACCCGCGCGGCGCGGGCGACTCGATGACCGCCGGAGTGGCGGCCGTCGTGGCCCGGGGCGGGGACATCCGCACCGCCATCCGCACCGGCGCCGCCGCCGGCGCGCTGAACGTGACCCGGCACGGCCTGGGCACCGGACGACTGGACTCGATCACCGGCCTGGTGGACCGGGTCCGACTGGTGCCGGCGGACAGCCGGCAACAGGAGCGGACCACCCCGGACGAGTTGGCCGACCGGGTGGCCGAGCGATGACACTGCGAGTGTTGATCACCAACGACGACGGGATCGCGGCGCCGGGCATCCAGGCGCTGGCCTGGGCGGCCCGACAGCGGGGCCTGGACGTGGTGGTCGCCGCGCCGATGGAGGAGGCGAGCGGCACCAGCGCCGCGATGAGCGCCATGGAACGCGACGGGCGGGTCGTCGTGAACGACCACCCGCTGCCGGATCTGGCCGGTGTGCCGGCGTACGGGGTCGCCGGGTCCCCCGGCTTCATCACGCTGATCGCCCTGCACGGGGCGTTCGGTCCACCGCCGTCGGTGGTGCTCTCCGGGGTCAACCGGGGTGCCAACGCCGGCCGGGCGGTGCTGCACTCCGGGACCGTGGGCGCCGCGTTCACCGCCGCCACGAACGGGTGCCGGGCGATGGCGGTCTCCCTCGACGTGCTCTCGGCCGGCGAGGCGACGGCCGCGAGCGGTGGCGCCGCGGTGGACGCCGCCGCCCGCGTACGCGACGCCGAGCGGCACTGGAGCACCGCCGCGCGGGTCGCCCTGGACCTGCTCCCCCGGTTGACCTCCGCGCCGTCGGAGAGCGTGCTCAACGTGAACGCCCCGGACCTGCCGCACGGGCAGCTTCGCGGGGTGCGGCGAGGCAGCCTGGCCAGCTTCGGCCAGGTGCAGATGACGGTGGCCGAATCCGGCCACGGCTTCGTCCGTACCTCGCTGGAGGAACCGGGGCAGGCCGCACAGCCCGGCACGGACGTGGCGTTGCTGGCCGCCGGGTACGCGTCGGTGACGGCCGTCCGAGCGGTCACCGAGGCGACCGACATCGACCTGACCGGCCTGGACGAGCAGCCCTGACGGGCGCTCAGGCGCCGGGCAGCACCTCGGGGGTGGCGGCGCCGGCGAAGTAGGGCTCCGGGGCGCCGAAGAGGCCGAGCAGGCCCGTCACCCAGAGCTGCCGGTGCACGAACCGGCTCGGCTCGGTGACGACCAGCTTGACGTCGCTGACCTCGGCCGTCTGGAAGCCGGCCACCATGGCGCTGATGCCGACCGAGTCGATGAAGGTGACCAGCCTCATGTTGAGTTCGATGCGCAGCGGCCGGCCCTTGGCCAGCACCTCCGCGATCGCTTCGCGCACCTCGTACGCGGTGTCGACGTCGATTTCGCCCCGTGGGGCGATCTCCACGACACCACCGGACAGAACCGACTTCACGATCGACAGGCTCACGCGAGCACCTCCACCCGCCCGTCCCCCGGGCGCCTCATCAGTACGCGGGCCGCGACCGAGAGTATTCCTCCGATGGCCTCGGTCGCCACCCCTCGGGATGAGCAATTCGCGGATCCGGGCCCAAAAAGCTGCCCATATCCGCACTTTTCAGTATTTGATTACTCAAGAGTTTTTGTTATCTGAACATCGACGATCAGTCGGGACCGACGCGCCGCCGAACCAGGGTAGCGGTCCGGACGCGGCACGCCCGACAACCGGCCCCCGACGTACGCCAGCCCCGTGCGCCGTCGGCGTGTCGCACCCGGTCGGCGGGTGTGATCCGTGCCGCCGGTTGCCCACGCGCCCTAGCATCGGCCGGGACACCCGCCGTGACGGAGAGGATCTTCGATGATCAAGCGACTTGCCGGGTTGGCCGGCGTCGGCGTTCTGCTCGCCCTCGTCCTGGCCTGCGGTTTCGGTGGCGGAGACGACGATGACGACGATGACGACGACTTCGCCCGCGGCGTCACCGTGTCAGCGGTGCGCTGAGTCGGTGGCGCGCCGGGTTGCCGGCGCGCCGAGCTGGCGGTGCTCCGCGGCGGTCGGGGTTTGCGCCCGGCTGACGCGGGGCACTGCGGGGTGGACGACACCGTGACGCGCTGGAAAGACGCCGAAGTCCGAAGTGGCCGGCGGCTTCGGCACCCGAGGAGGTAACCACGATGTTCGGAACCAACCTGCTGGACCGCCGCAGCAAGCCGGAGCGGATCGCTGAGCAGGCCTGGGAGCACCTGCTCTCGGCGGTCAGCTCCGCCGGAGACAGTGTGCTGGACACCGCCCGCTCGGCCCGTCGCAACAGCAGTGACCTCGCCGACGGGGCGGGTGACCTGGTGGGATCCGCCGCCGAGGAGGCGCGACGCCGCGCCTCGCTGGCCTTCGACGCGCTCGCCGGCCGCCAGCCGGCACTGCCCTGGACGCTGCTGATCGGCGCCGCGCTCGCCGGCGCGGCGGTCGGTTGGGCGGTCGGTTCCGCCGCGCGGGCCGCGGGCAGCCGCGACGACCGTGCCGTCGACGACGTGGAGTTCGTCGACGTCGACCGCCCCAACTCCCCCGCCGTCTGAACGACAGCGCCACGACGGGCTCCACTCGACCTGGGTCGGGTGGAGCCCGTCGTGGTGCTGGGGTGGAACCGGTCCGCCGGGTGCCGGACCCCTCAGGCGGCCCGGCGGACCGGTGTCTGGTGGTGATCCGGGGTCCCGACCCGGATCACCCGCTCAGCGACTCGTGCAGGTGATGGCCGTCGGGGGCGTGTTGCTGCCGGTCCAGGAGCCGAGGAAACCGGCGGTGGTGCTGGCCCCGGCGGCGAGCGCGCCGTTCCAGCCGCTGTCCCGGACCGTTACCGCGGCCCCGGTCTGGGTGTGGGTGCCGCCCCAGAGTTGGTTGACCTGCTGGCCGTCGGTGAAGGTCCAGCCCAGCGTCCACCCGGCGATGGGGGCGCTGCCGGTGTTGCTGACCGTCAACTCGGCGTGGAAGCCGCCTGACCAGGAGCCGGTCACCCGGTAGGTCGCCGCACAACCGGCGGCCGGCGGCGGGGTGGTCGGCGGGGGCGTGGTCGGGGGCTCGCCGCTGGGCTCGGCGACCAGGATCCCGCGACCGTTGGTGCCGAGGTAGACCCGACCGTAGACACGCGGGTCGCCGGTCAACGCCTCGGTCGGGTTGCCGTACTGGTGGCGGTCGTCGTTGACGCGTACCCAGGTCGCGCCGGTGTCGTCGGAGCGGTGCACGCCGGGTTGACCGTTCACCGTGCCGTAGAGGAACACTGCGGGGTTGGTCCGCCCGGGTGCCGCCTTGCCGAAGCCGACGTTGCCGCTGGCGCTGACGCCGCTCAGCCTGGTGAAGCTCGCACCCGCGTCGGTGGAGCGCCACAGGCCACCCGGTCCGGCCAGCCACACCTCGCCGGCCCGCCCCGGCAGGGCCTTGAACCGGACGTCGGTGGTGGGCAGACCGGTCGCCGCGGTCGGGGTGAAGCTGGCCCCGCCGTCGGTGCTGAGGTAGAAGCGCCCGCCGCTGAAGCCGTAGAACCGGGCGGGGTCGACCCGGTCGGACTCGATCGTCGCGTTCGCCGGAATGCCGGTCGACGGCGCCCAGGAGTTGCCGAAACCGACCGCGTGGACCACGCGTTGACCGGCGTCACCGGGTGCCCAGACGAACCGGCTGCCGTCCGCGGCGGCGGCCACCGTGCCACCCAGGTTGACCCCGGACGGTTCGGTGCCCTGGAACCAGGTGGCGCCGCCGTCGGTGGAGAAGGCGACGTGACTGTCGTTGGGGCGGTCGGCGTCGGTGAAGTTGCCGGCGCGTACCAGCACCGCGGGCTTGTTCTCCGCGTAGTCCAGGCTGGTGGTGCTCGTGAAGACCGGCTGGGTGAACAGCATCGACGGGATGGTGTCCAGGTCGGTGTGTCGGAACCCGCCGACGTCGCCGAGCGCGCTGATCAGCGGTGCGCCGCTGGGCGGGCTGACCAGGTCGAGGACGGCGGTCTCCTCCAGCCCTCGGACCATCGGCCGGAGCGTGAACTGACCACCGGTGTCCCACTTGGTCAGGTCGGTGGTGCCGTAGATGGTGGCGCCGGTGCCGTACATCATCCGGTTGGAGTCGTGCGGGTCGATCTCCACCGACTCGTTCATCCAGCCGAGCTTGGGGCTTTCCTCAGGGGGCGCCGGGTTGACACCGAAGGTCAACCAGGGCACCGAGCTGATGTCCATGGTGTAGCGGCGGGACCTCTCCGGGTAGTTGCTGAACTCCCAGATCCGCGTCCAGCTCGCCCCGCCGTCGGTGCTGCGGAAGAAGATGGCGTCCGGCCACCAGGACACCTGGGTGGCGACCAGCAGGGTGTTCGGGCGTTGCCGGTCGATGGTCAGCCCGCTGTAGCCGAAGTAGGCGTCGGCACTGGTGGACGGCACCGGGCTGATCCGCGCCCAGGCCCCGGTCGACCTGGTGAACTTCCAGACGTCGCCCTTGCCGCCGTCGTACGGGCCGCCGGTGTCGCTGGTGGCGATGTAGAGGTGACCGCCGACCGGGTCGACGACGCCCTTGTGGGCGAGGTAGCCGGTGGGCTGACCGGGGATGCGCGCCCAGGTGACGCCGCCGTCGGTACTGCGGTAGACCGGGTTGTCCTTGTCCGCCACGCCCACGTAGATGGTCTGCGTGGTGGAGCCCGTGGTGCCGGTGCTCTTGTCGAAGCTGACCCAGGTCAGGCCCTGGTTCTGCCCGTTGTAGCCGTTCGGGTCGCTGGGGTCGGCCCGGTAGTTGCCGACGTTGGGGAAGGCGGTGACGCGGGCCCAGGTCGCGCCGTGGTCGGTGCTGCGCCAGAGCCCGTTGCCGCCCTCTGCGCCGTAGTACACGATGCTGTTCCGGTTGGGGTCGACGGCGAGCCGCTCCCCCATTCCCCGGCCCGGCATGTTCCCGCCGTTCTTGAACGGCAGCTCGGTGGCCTGCCAGCTGGCGCCCTTGTCGGTCGAACGCAGGATCGCGCCGTTGTTCGGGTCCCAGCCGTTGGTGTACATGCCGACCGCGGCGTACACCCGGTTGGTCTGCACCGGGTCGGTGGCGATGCTGACCACGCCGTTGTAGCCCCACCGGTCAGCGCCGACCCAGTCGAGCAGCGGCGTCCAGGACTGGCTGCCCTGTTCCCAGCGGTACGCCCCGCCGATGTCGGTGCGCGCGTAGATGAGGTTCTTCTCGGTGGGGTTGAAGACGATGCCGGGGACGAAGCCGCCGCCGCCGACCGGGACGTTCCGCCAGGTGTACGCCTCCGCCGCGGCCGGGGCGGGGGACGACCCGGCGGCGGTGAACGGGACCACCACGACGGCGGTGGCGGCGGCCAGCACGGACACGACGGTGCCGGCGAGACTTCTCCGCATCTGCGGTTCCTCTCGATGGAGCCCCGGGGGACGGGGTCGATCGCCTGGTGACGCCGTGGCCCGGGGGACGAGCACGACGACGGGGACGGACGGAGCTGCCCTGGCTCCATCACCCGACGCGACGGCTCCCGCGATCGAGGAACGCGATTACCGTAACCGAAAGCCGCTCGCTTTGGAAGCGCTCCCATCATCGATGTTGGTCCTCGCCTCCACGCCGGGCCGCCCAGGTCGGGCCACGCCCTCACCCGGTCCGGGCGAGGGCGGCTCACCCCGGGCGGCGGCAGGCTGGCGGCACGGCGGACCTCCGGCCGCGACCAGCGCCAGGTCCGCCATCGCCACAGCGGAGGAGGACAGATGGCCATCGCGGAGATCAACCGCACCGATCAGGACATCCAGTCCGCCGTCCTCGACGAGCTGACCTGGGAACCGCGGGTGCAGCCGCACGAGATCGGCGTGACCGTCGCCGAGGGCGTCGTCACCCTGACCGGCCGCGTGGACAGCTACGCCAAGAAGTGGGCCGCCGAACGGGCCGCGCACCGGGTCACCTCGGTCCGGGCGGTCGCCAACGACGTGGCCGTGCAGCTCACCGACAGCACCGAGCGCGCCGACAGCGACCTGGCCGCCGCAGCCAGCCACGGGCTGGAGTGGGACGCGTTCGTGCCCATCGAGAAACTCCAGGTGACCGTCTCGGCCGGCTGGGTGACGTTGCACGGCGACGTCGAGTGGGAGTACCAGCGCCGAGCCGCCGAACGCGCGGTCGCCCGACTGACCGGCGTCCGCGGGGTCAGCAACGGCATCACCGTCCGACCGGCCAGCGCGCCGGACGGCCACAACCTGGCCGAGCGGATCGTCGACGCGCTGGCCCGGGCCGGAGCGACCGAGGCCGAACGGATCAGCGTCCGGGTGCACGGCGACACGGCGATCCTCGCCGGGTTGGTGCACTCGATGCCCGAACGGGCCGAGGTCGAGCAGGTGGCGTGGTCCGCGCCGGGCATCCGGGAGGTGCAGAACCACATCGCGGTCGCCCCGGTGCTGCGCTGAGCCCGCCAGCGCCGAGCGGGCGCCGAACCACCCGGGGTGGGTGAGCCCGCCTCACCCACCCCGGGAGCAGGCTGGTGGCATGAGTGATCCGAACGGGCTGATCCAACCGGGACGTATCGCGCCTGGTTTCACATTGCCGGCCACCCCGGACGGGGCTCTCGTCGGGCCTGAGCAGTTCCGTGGCCGGCCCGTCGTGCTCGCCTTCTACCCCGCCGACTGGAGCCCGGTCTGCGGGGACCAGATGTCGCTCTACCAGTCGGCGGCACCCGTCTTCGCTCAGTACCAGGCGGTGGTGCTCGGCGTGTCGGTGGACAGCATCTGGTCGCACCGGGCGTTCGCGGAGAGCAAGGGCATCGAGTTCCCCCTGCTGTCCGACTTCGAGCCGAAGGGCGAGGTGGCCCGCCGCTACGGCGCGTACCTGCCGCAGCGGGGCGAGGCGGCCCGCGCGCTGGTCGTGCTCGACCCGGCCGGGACGGTGACCTGGAGCTATCTGTCGCCGCCCGACGTGAACCCCGGCGCCGACGGCATCTTCGACGCGCTGGACCAACTCGCCGCCGATCGGAAGGTGATGGCCGGATGAGCACGCCACTGCAGGTCACCGCCCGCCTTCGCGACCCGGTGACCACCGAGGACCACATCCGGGGACCGGCCGACGCGGCGGTGACCATCGTCGAGTACGGCGACTTCCAGTGCCCGTTCTGCGGTGCCGCGTACCCGAACCTGCACGAGTTGCTGCGGCAGCGGGCCGACACCGTCCGGCTGGTCTACCGCTACTTCCCGATCGCCAACGTGCACCCGTACGCCGAACGCGCCGCCGAGACGGCCGAGGCCGCCGGTGTCCGCGGCCGGTTCTGGGAGATGCACGACTGGCTCTACGAGCACCAGGACCAGCTCGACCCGGTGCACCTCTCGCTCGGTGTCGAGCAGGTCGGCCTGCCGCCGGACGAGTTGAACGCCGAGGTGGAGAACCGGACGCACGCGGACCGGGTGCGCCGGGACTTCGTCGGTGGCATCCGCAGCGGGGTGAACGGCACCCCCACCCTGTTCGTCAACGGCGTCCGGCACGACGGCGGGTACGACCTGCCCGACCTGCTGACGGCCGTGGACGCCGCCGCCAACGCCTGACCCGTGTCCGTTCAGATCAGCCGCAGCTCGCGCGCCCGCCGGACCGCCTCACGCCGGCGGGTCGCGTCGAGCTTGCGGTAGATGTTGCGGACGTGGGTCTTCACCGTGTTGACCGAGAGGGACAACTCGCTGGCGATCTCCACGTTGGACAGGATGCTCTGCAGATAGCGCAGGATGGTCAGCTCCCGCTCGGTCAGCGGCTCGTCGAGTGCGCCCCGCATCCCGGTGGCCGGCCCGGCGGTGCTCTGCCCCGCACCCCGGACGAGGTCACTGACGAGCGCGAAGTGCGCGGTGCCGGCGTCCAGGTGCGCGGCGAGCAGGTCCCGCACGGGCGGCTCCGCCCGGGTGAAGACCCTCCGGCAGCCCTGCGGGCCGGCCAGGTCCAGCGTCTGCTCCAGGATCCGGCCGGCCCGACGCCCGTCCCCGGCCCGCTCGGCCAGCACCGCGTCCAGCAGGCCCGCGTCCAGCCGTACCGGTAACGGCCAGGCGGTGGCGGCCGGCGCCTGCCACGCCGGCAGGGTGCGCGCGGCCGCGGCGGGGTCGCCGGCCAGCAGTTGCACCTTCGCCAACGTCACCGCGAGCACCGGGTCCGTCCCCTCCTCGGCGGCGTCGGTCAGCAGGTCGCGGGCGGAGTCCAGGTCGCCCCGCGCGGCACGCAGCTCGGCTTCGGCGGCCAGCAGCAGACCGGTCAACCTGGCGGCGGACGGCCGGTCGGCCAACGCCTCCCGGGCCCGGACGAGCAGCCGCTGGCCGGCCGCCGGGTCGCCGGAGTCGCGGCGCAGCTGAGCCCCGCACAACGCGGCCACCGCCGCCGCCACCGGTTCCCCGGCCGCGGCGGCCAGCCACTCGTCGCCCACCTCCGCGTCGCCGGACCAACCGCCCGCCACGTCGAGCGCCGCGAGGGCGAGGGCGAGGTTCGCGGTGGCCTCGTCGGGCTGGTCGCGCAGCAGCGCCACCACCGCGAGAGCCAGGTACGCGTAGCCGCAGTCGAGCCGACAGGACCAGCCCCGGCAGGGCGGCATGCCGAGGGCGTCCCGGGCCGCCTGCTCGGCCGACCGCAGTTCGCCGCGCACCGCGAGCAGCAGCGCGGCGCGGCTGGCACCGACCAGCTCGGTGCGCGGTCGCTCAGCCTCCCGAGCTGCCGCCCGGGCCCGGACGAACCGGGCGGTGGGCAGCTCGCCGTCGGCCATCTCGACCAGCCCCAGGGCGGTGCCGGTGAACGCCCGCAGGTCCAGGTCGTCCGCAGCGCCGCCGCCACCGGCCGTCGGGGCGGAGCTGACCACACCGGTCGGCGGGCTGTCCGGCACCCGGGTCGGCGTGGCGTCCGACGGGCGGGTACGCAGCAGGCGAGCGGCGGCGGCCCGCACCTCACCGCGGTCGTCGGCGAGCCGGGCCACGGTCAGCTCCAGCGCGGTGACCAACCGCAGGAACCGGTCCCGGCGCGGCACCGGCAGGCCCGCGGCGTGCCCGGCGGCGGCGCGCAGGTGACCGTCGGCCGCCGGCAGGTCACCGGCGTACGCCCGCTCGGCGGCGCAGGCCAACGCCACCTCCGGGTCGGCGCGGATCACCTCCGCTGGCGGCGGCGCGGGTGCCGGCGCGTGCACCGGGCCACTGTCGTAGCGGGTCAGCTCCGGCCAGTGCGCGACGAACAGGTCACCGGCCAGGTCCCAGCGGCCGGCGGCCAGGGCGTGCCGTAGTCCGTCGGCGGGCCGGCCGTCGCCCGCGTACCAGTCGGCGGCCCGCACGTGCAGCTCGCGCAGCTCGTCGGCGGGCAACCGGGCCAGGTCGGCGCGGAGCAGGTCGGCGAGCAGCGGCTCACACCGGTACCAGGGTGGCCGGGTGTCCTCCCGGTGCAGCAGACCACCGGTTCCGGCCAGGTCGGCCAGCGCCTGCCCGGCGTCGGCGCGGCCGGTGAGGGCCTCGGCCAGGTCGGCGCAGACGGTGTCGACCAGGGCGGTACGCCGCAGCAGGTCCACCTCGCCCGGGTCGAGCGTCGCCAGCACCTCCTCGTGCAGGTAGCCGGCGATCTCCGGTTGGTCCCCGCCGAACTGCCCCACCCAGCGCTCCGGGTCGGGTTGTCCGCGGACCGCCAGGGCCGCGATGCGCAGCGCGGCCGGCCAGCCGCCGGTGCGCTCCCGAAGCCGGTGCACGGCGCTCGCCGGCAGCGCGGCGGCGTGGGCGGTGAGCAGATCGGCCACCTCGTCGTCGGTGAACGCCAGCTCGTCCGGGCCGATCTCGGTCAGCTCACCGGCGAGGCGCAGCCGGTGCAGTGGCAGGTGCAGCCCGGCGCGCGCGCCGATCACCAGCCGGAGCCGCCGGCCGGCGTGCCGCAGCAGGAACTCCAGGCCGGTCAACGCCGCCGGGTCGGTGACCCGGTGCAGATCGTCAAGGATCAGCAGCACCGGCCGGTCGGCGGCGGCGAGCCTGGCGGCCAACGCCTCCAGTTGGTCGGGGCGCGGTGGCCGGTCGGGCACCGGGCCGTCGTCGGTCGACCCGATCGCCGAGCGCAGCGCCGCGGCGAGGTACGCCCAGAGCCGGTCGGAGTCGTCGCCGGCCTCGACCGACATCCAGGCCGAGACGGGGGTGTCCGCGGGCGACACCGACAGGTCGCCGGAGTCGGGCACGACCTCGCCGGGCTGGACGTCGGGTGCGGCGCCGCCCAGCCGCACCCAGGAGGCGAGCAGTGTCGTCTTGCCCCAGCCGGCGGGGGCGGCCACCACCGTCACCGGTCCCGCACTGCCCTCGTCCAGCCGGCGCAGCAGGCGGGGCCGGGCCACCACCGGTTCCGGCGGCACGGCCGGTGTCAGCCGGGACGCCAACAGCGGTGGCCCCGGCGCCGGTTCGACCCGTACCTGATTCTGTTCCAGCACCCAGCCCCACCCCCACCACACGCTCCGCCCCCGGTCGGCGAGCGGTTACCCGACCCGGGCCGGTTCACCCCTTCCGGGCGAGCGCGCTTCACCCGGCCGCGACCGACGATCGGGGGACGTGAACCGGGAGGACGGGTGGTGCCGATGGGACGGCTGGCACGGGCGGGACCCGCCCTCGGCGGCGCGGCGCTGGCCAGGGCGGCACGGTTGCTGCGCGTACCCCGTGGGGGTGGCCGGCCGGGCGCGGACGGCGACGCCGCCGCGCCGGCCCGGTGGGAGGTGGTGACCGTCGACCGGCCCCCGGAGCAGGTCCTTCCGGACGGCCGCTGGCCGGAGCCGCTAGGCCGCCTGGACGGGGCGATCGAGGTGCGGGTGCGGCCGGCGCCCGGCGATCGGGGCACCGAGCTGGCCGCCCGGCCGCTGGCCGGCGTCACCCCGCCCACCGGGCTGGCCGCGCACCTGGTCGGCGACGACCCTGCTCTGCTGGTCCGCCGGACGCTGCGCCAGGTCAAGCAGCGGGTGGAGACCGGTGAGGTGCTCCGCGCGGACCGCTCCGCGCTGGACCGCCCCGAGGTTCCCGGGTGAGGGCGCTGTGCTGGGTGGCCGCCGGTGAGCTGGGGGTACGCGAGGTGCCCGACCCGGAGCTGCGCAACGAGCGGGACGTCATCGTGCGGGTGCGGCGCAGCGCCACCAGCGGGGGTGATCTGCCGCTGCTGTCCGGCCGGCACCCGCTGCTGCGCGCCGGCGACGTGCTCGGCGCGGAGTTCCTGGGCGAGGTGGTCGAGGTCGGCCCCGGGGTTCGCCGACACCGGGTCGGCGACCGGGTGGTGGTCGGCGCGAGCGTGGCCTGCGGCGGCTGCTGGTACTGCCGCCAGGGCCGGCACTCCTGCTGCGACAACGCCCATGCCGACCTGGCCAGCGCCGACCCCGACTGGGCCCGCTCGGACGTCGGGTGCTTCGGCCGGCCGAGGGCGGCCGGCGGTTTCGCCGGCGGTCACGCCGAGTACGTGCGGGTGCCGTACGCCGACGTGAGCGCGTTCCGGGTCCCGGACGGCGTCGACGACGACCGGGCGGTGTTCGCCGCCGACGCCGCGCCGAGTGGGTGGCTCGCCGCCGAGGTGGGTGCGGTGCGCCCCGGCGACGTGGTGGCGATCTGGGGCGCCGGGGCGGTGGGCCAGTTGACCGCGTGGGCGGCGGTGCGGCGCGGTGCCACCCGGGTGCTGATCGTGGACCGGTACGAGGAGCGGTTGCGGATGGCCGAGCGGCACTGCGCCGCCGAGCCGCTCGACTACCGCCGCGACGACATCGCCGCCGAGCTGCGCGACCGCAGCGGTGGGCGCGGGCCGGACGTGTGCGTGGTGGCGGTCGGCGCGCCGCCGACCCGGTCGGTGGCCGACCGCTTCGGCGGCCAGCACGCCGACCGGCCGGACGCGCTGCGGGAGGCGGTGCACGCCTGCCGCAAGAGCGGCATGGTGGTGGTGCTCGGCGGGACGGCCGGGTTCGTCGACGCGTTCCCGCTGGGTGCGCTGACCGAACGGCGGCTCACGCTGCACGGTGCGGGCCGGCCCGACCTGCGCGACGTGCCGATGCTGCTGGACCGGATGGCCCGCGACGAGCTGCGGACCGAGCACCTGGCCACCCACCGACTGCCGTTGGCGCGGGGCCCCGAGGGGTACGCGCTGTTCCGGGACCGGGCCGACGGTTGCGTACGGGCCGTGTTCACGCCGTGACGAGTGTCGATCGGCGGGGGCGAATGGCAGACTCCGGGGATGGCCGTGGAGCGAACGTACGACGTGGTGTTGTTCGGCGCGACCGGGTTCACCGGCGGCCTGACCGCCGAGTACCTGGCCCGACACGCACCGGCCGGGCTGCGCTGGGCGCTGGCCGGGCGCAACCCGCAGCGCCTCGCCGCCGTCCGGGACCGGCTCGCCGCCATCGACCCGGGCCTGGCCGACCTGCCGTTGCTCACCGCCGAGGTGACCGACGCCGACTCGCTGCGGGTGGTGGCGGAGAACGCCCGGGTGGTGGCCAGCACCGTCGGCCCGTACGTCCACCACGGGGAGCCGCTTGTCGCCGCCTGCGCCCGGGCCGGCACCGACTATCTGGACATCACCGGTGAGCCGGAGTTCGTCGACCTGATGTACGTGCGCCACCACGCCGAGGCGGCACGCACCGGCGCGCGGCTGGTGCACGCCTGCGGCTTCGACTCCGTCCCGCACGACGTGGGCGTCTGGTTCACCGTCAAGCAGCTGCCCGCCGACGTCCCGATCACCGTGGACGGGTACGTGCGCGCCGGCGGCCGGTTCTCCGCCGGCACCTACCATTCGGCGCTCACCGCGTTCTCCCGTAGCGGGCAGGCCAGCCGGGCCGCCCGGGAGCGCCGGGCGGTCGAGCCGCGCCCGACCGACCGTCGAGTCCGGGCGGTGCCGGGCCGGCTGGCCCGCTCGGCGGAGCTGGGCATCTGGACGGTGCCGCTGCCGACCATCGACCCGCAGGTGGTGCGCCGCTCGGCGGCGGCCCGCCCGGAGTACGGCCCGGACTTCCGCTACCGGCACTTCGCCGCGGTGAAGCGGCTGCCCACAGTGCTTGTCGGTGCCGCCGGGCTCGGCGCGCTGGTCGGGCTGGTGAAGCTGCCGCCCAGTCGGCGCTGGCTGCTCGGCCGGCTCGCGTCCGGGCAGGGGCCCACGGCGCAGCAGCGGGCGTCGTCGTGGTTCCGGGTGCGGTTCGTCGGCACCGGCGGCGGGCAGCGGGTGGTCACCGAGGTCGCCGGCGGTGACCCCGGCTACGACGAGACGGCGAAGATGCTCGGCGAGTCGGCGCTGTGCCTGGCGCTCGACGAGCTGCCGCCGACCGCCGGGCAGCTCACCCCGGTGGCCGCGATGGGTGACGCGCTGCTCGACCGGCTGGTCCGGGCCGGCCTCACCTTCCGGGTGCTGGAACGCTCGGCTTGACCCTCGACCGGGTCGAGGGGGCAGGATGCCCAGCGTGAGTCACCTGCACAGCATCGGCGAGCTGGCCCGGGCCAGCGGCCTGACGGTCAGCGCCCTGCGCTTCTACGACTCGGCCGGCGTGCTGGAGCCGGCCCTGGTCGACCCGGTGACCGGCTACCGCTGGTACACCGACGAGCAGGTCGCGCCGGCCCGGCTGGTGGCCGGGCTGCGCCGGATCGGCATGCCGGTGCCGCAGATCGCCACCGCGGTACGCGCCGAGCCGGCAGTGGTGCACCAGCTGCTCGACACGCACCTGCGCCGGCTCGCCGACGGGCTCGACGACGCCCGCCGTGAGGTCGACCGGCTCCGGGCCCTGCTGGACCCGACCCCGCCGACCGCCACCACGCTGCTGGTCTCCCCCGCCGCCCTGGCCGCCGCGCTCGACGCGGTGCGCTTCGCCGTCACCGTCGACCCGGAGATGCCGATGCTCGCCGGCGTGCTGTTCGACGTGGAGACCGACGGCGTCCGACTCGTCGCCACCGACCGGTACCGACTGGCGCTGGCTCGGGCCGCTGCCGACGTCGACGGCCCGCCGGTGCGGGTGTTCGTGCCGGTGGCCCTCGTCGACCAGCTCCGGCCACTGCTCGACGCCGCCGACACCTGGCCGGTCCGGCTGACGGTGGCGGGCGCGGACCTGCGGGTGCGGGTGGCCGAGGGCACGGTGACCGGCACCGCCCTGCCGTACGACTTCCCGGACTACCGCCGGTTGCTGCGCAAGGCGGTCGGCGAGCGGTCCACCGCGCGCCGGATCCCGGTCGACGTGGCCTCCCTGCGCGCCGCGCTGGCCGACCCGGCGGCCCCCACCGTCGCCCGCGACCATGACGGCACGACCCGTGCGGTCACCGTGCTCGGCGTCGACGACCGGGGCGGGCTGCGGCTGCTCCCCGCCGCCGACCTTGGCACCGACGCGCTGCGGGTCGGGGTGGACGGTGGCTACCTGCTGGACGCGTTGAACGCGGCCGGTGCGCCGCAACTGGTGCTGGAGCTGGACGGGCCGATCGCCCCGCTGGCCGTACGCCGACCGGACGACGCGGACACCTACTCGGTGCTGATGCCGATCCGGCTCTAGAACCTCCCCGTCCCGGGCGGAAAAGCCCGCGACGGTAGCATCTGGTGGTTCACCTGTGACCCCGGACGGAGGCGTACGGAGCAGCATGCTCGACATGGAGTTGATCCGGAAGGATCGCGAGGCGGTGGCGACCGCGCTGGCGAAGCGTCTGGATCCCGCCGAGGTCACCCGTGCCCTGGACGAGATCCAGCGGCTCGACCAGGAACGCCGCGCCCTGATCACGGAGATCGACGCCGAGCGGCAGCGCCGCAAGGCCGAGGCCCGGGCGTACGCGCAGGCGAAGCGGGCCGGCGAGGAGCCGCAGGTCGCCGCGCCGGAGGCGGAGCGTCGGCAGCTCGCCGAGCTGGAGTCCCAGCTCGACGAGGTGCAGGCCCGGCTGCGCGACGCGATGAGCGAGCTGCCCAACCTGCCCAGCGACGACGTGGTGGCCGGCGGCAAGGAAGCCAACCGGGTGGTGAAGACCTTCGGTGAGCCTCCGGTGATCGAGAAGGTCCGCGACCACGTGGAGCTGAGCCGGGCGTTGGGCCTGGTCGACTACGAGCGCGGCGTCAAGCTCGGCGGGTCCGGTTTCTGGATCTACACGGGCATCGGCGCCCGGCTGGAGTGGGCGCTGCTCAACTACTTCGTCGACCAGCACATCAAGGCCGGTTACGAGTTCCTGCTCCCGCCGCACCTGCTGCTGGATTCGGCCGGCTTCGCCGCCGGGCAGTTCCCCAAGTTCTACGACGACGTCTACCACCTGGATGCGGCGTCCGCCCCGCGCGGCCAGTTCCTGCTGCCCACGTCGGAGACGGCGATCCTCGGCGCGTACCAGGACGAGATCCTGGAGACCCCGAAGCTGCCGCTGAAGGCGTTCGCGTACACCCCGTGTTACCGGCGGGAGTCGGCCGGTTCGCACTCGGACGAGCGCGGCACGGTGCGGGGGCACCAGTTCAACAAGGTGGAGATCTTCCAGTTCACCCTGCCGGAGCAGGCCGACGCGGCGTTGGAGGAGATGCTCGCCCACGCCGAGAGCCTGGTCGAGGGGCTGGGTCTGCACTACCAGCGCACGCTGCTCTCGGCCGGTGACGCCAGCGCCTCGATGAAGAAGACGCTCGACATCGAGGTGTGGATGCCGAGCACCGGCAAGTACAAGGAGGTGTCGTCGGTGTCCTGGGCCGGCGACTACCAGGCTCGTCGGGCGGCCATCCGCTACCGCGAGCCGGGCGGCAAGCAGACCCGCTTCGTGCACACCCTCAACGGCTCGGCGCTGGCGACGAGCCGGCTCTTCCCGGCCATCCTGGAGCAGTACCAGCAGGCCGACGGCAGCGTCCTGGTCCCGAAGGTCCTCCAGGAGCGCCTGGGCACCGACCGGCTGACCCCCCTGCGCTGAATCAGTCGGCGGCGGGGCTGGTGCGATCCGCACCAGCCCCGCCGTCGTCGTTTCGGGCCACGGGTGTCAGACCGTGGTCGATCCCGCCGGTTCAGGCACCGAACACCTCCGCGTGGGTCAGCCGGGCGTCACCGGGCTGCCAGTCGGCGACCGCGATCGCCACGTACCGTCCGGAGGACCTGGTCGTGACCGTGGTCTCGGGTTTCGGCTTCGGGACCGAGGCGACCGTCACGTAGCCGAGTCCGTCGGCCGAGGTGGCCACGGTGATCGGCCGCCGCCGACCGGGGGTCCAGGTCAGGCGGACCGATGCCAGATCCCGGAGCGATCCGAGGTCGATCACCAGTCGGCCGTTCGGGCCGGGTTGCCAGGCGGTCCCCGGGTCGCCGTCGACGGCGGCCGACGGGTCGGTCATGCCGGCCGGGAGCGGTGACGTCGGGTAGGTCGTCCGGGACCGGGCCAGGTCACGTGTCGGCGTCACCGTCCCACCCGCGAACGCGACGTCCTTGCGGTGTCCGGCGGGAACCGTCACTCGCTGTCGGGCGCCGCCGGCCGCGGACTCCACCTGCACCTTCACGATGTGCCCGGCGGGCGCGGTGATTCGGAGGTGGTGCGAGTCGGTGACGTCGAACCGGGTACCGGCGGGGATCGCCTTCCCCGGCTGTGCCGCGGTCGCGGTGAACCGGGGCGGCTCGACGCGTGCGGTAAATGCGGCGAGGTCGACCTGGTAGGTGCTGGTCCCCGATCCGGTGACCTGGCTTCCGTGGTACAGCCGCAGCGTGGCGCGCTGCGCAAGCGTGACGGCCGCCGTGATGTCGTCGTCGGACAGGTTGAACAGGCTGAGGTATCCGTCGGCGTCACTCACCCGCAACGCCTCCGGACCGCCGCTGGGCATTGTTCGCGACGCCGCAGCGGCCAGGGCCGACCTGTCCGCGCCCGCGTACCCCTCGATGATCAGCCGGGTGCTGCCGGTGGCCGGCCCGCTGGACAGGGTGACGGTGGTGGCGGTCACGGTGATCGGATTCTGGGCGTTGTGGACCACCAGACCCGCTCGTCCGTCGACGTCGAGCCAGGAGCCGGTGATGGTCGGGCTGTCCGGCACCACCGCCGCGTCGCTCCAGTCGGTGCCGTCGAGTGAGGTCTGGATGACGTAGCGGGTGCCGTACGCGGCCTCCCAGTCCAGGCGTACGCCGCTGATGTCGATGGGCTCACCGAGGTCGACGGCGAGCCAACTGTCCGCGCGGGCGCGTTCCTCGCGGGCGACCGCCCAGCGGGTGCCGGGGTTGCCGTCGGTCGCGCGCGCAGCGGGGTAGGCGGGGTCGGCGGACGAGGCCGTGGTGGGCCGCCCGATGGCGCGGTCGACCCCGCCGGCGTCGAGCACGGCGAAGGCGAACAGCGAGTAGCCGTACTGGTTGACGGGGGATCGGCCGAGCATCCGCACGTACCGGGCTGGACGAGGCGCGAAGCTGATCTGGTCGGTTCCGCCGTCGCCGACGCCCGATTGTCCGGCCAGGGTGACGGACCCCTGTTCGCCGGTGAAGGTACGGGTGCCGGTGAGCCCGGGTACGCCGGGCATGTCCAGGTTGAACAGGGTGAGCGCGCCCTCGTCGGCACCGATGCCGGTGGTGGCGTACACGACCGTTCCGGTGGGCAGCGTGACGTATCCGGCGGTGCCGCCGGCGACGCGGAGAACGGTCGCCGTGGCGTCGACACCGTCCCGGGCCACTGTGTACGCGGCGGAGGCGCGGCCGAGGACCGGCGCGGACTGCCTCGGCAGCAGCGAGGCGGCCCGGGTGTCGAACAACCAGTTGTCGTGGGCGGGGGCCCACTGGAACGAGACGAATCCGGTCTTGCTGACCGCCGCGGCGAAGGCGGTCGCGCTCTGGTGGGCGGTCAGCCCGGCCTGCTCCCCGAAGTCCCTGGTGCCCGCCGCCGCCGCGAAGAACGCGGTGCTGGCGACCGGCTGGACCACGCCGCCGTTGGCTGCCCGCCAGGCATGGAAGAGATAGCTGATGGCGACCTCGGCCCGGGCCTCGGGCTCGTACTTCGGCTCGCCGCTGAACTTGGTGAGCCGATTCTCGGGCGGGTAGTTCAGGTAGGGCATGAGCCGGTCGGCGAGGTCCGCCTCGGCCCGGGCGGCGTGCCGGTCGCCCTGGACCTGCGCGAGGAAGGCGAGCGGCAGGACGTCACGGCCGTACAGGTGGTAGCGGTCCGCGACCATCGGCATGAAGGGTTCGCCGGCGTCGCTGGCCAGCAGCCGCATGGTCCGCCACAGCTCGGCACCGCTGGGCTGCCTGGTGAGTGCCTCGGGGAGCGGTTGGCCGGCGGCCAGGAAGTGCGCCGCGGTACGACCCGCGGTGCGCCACAGTTCCTCCTGGTAGTGCGGGCCGAAGGAGCCGTGGTTCTCGACCAGGAACGTGTCGTGGATGTTGTGAGCGGTGTTCCAGTCCGCGACCGCCCGCCCGTCGACGACGGCGGGGTTGGCACGGTCGGCTGCCGGTAGTCCGGTCGCGTTGAGCGTCCACATCGAGAACCGCTCGCGCCACGCCGCGGCTGCGGGGTCGTCCGGCGCCCAGGCCAGACCGGGCGCGATCGCCTGGGCGTAGACCCCCATCTCCTCGAGCTTGGTGTCCCCGATCCAGCCACCGGTGAGGCCGTTCGGCGTCCAACCGCCACTGAGCGGGTCGTTACCGGTGCCGAGGGAGTGGGCGTACGCGGCCTGCCCGCGGGCGATGCGGTCGACGTTGGTGCGGGTCACCTCGTCCAGGTCGGACCAGAGCAGTCGGGCGGCCAGGACGAAGTACAGCTCGAAGGTGCTGTCCCAGAACAGCTGTCGGCCCCACTCGGTGCCGCCGGTGAGCCGGTTGGTGGCCGCGAAGCGGCGGATGGTGGCGACGGTACGGGCGTGCAGCGTGTCCCGGTCGACGCCTGCCGCTGCCGCGTCGTACCCGGGCGAGGTGAGCAGGACCGCGTTACCGAGGACGACCGCGAACCTGAAGTCCGCGAGGCGGTACGCGTTGATCGCCGGATCCCACTGCTCCTCGGCCCATCGGGTGTGGGCGAGCAGCAGCGCGTGGTAGGTGTTGGCAACCGGGCCGACGGTCGCGGCCGGTGACCAGGTGGCGGATGGCGCGGCCTGGGCGGCGGCGGGTCGGGCGATGGCGAGTCCAGCGCCGATGGCGCTGCCAAGGATGAGCAACCGCCGCCGGCTCAACTCGAGTTCGGATATGCGCATGGTGGTCCTTCGGTGTGACAACGTTGTCAGACAGCCTCCGGTGATCGTTTCCGGATGTCAAGACCGACGCCGTCGCCTCAGGGACGACGAGGGCGGTGGGCGCGCTTCGCCACGAGCGCGGCCAGGAGCAGGGCGGCCAGGGCGGCCAGCAACACCGCCGGGCCGATCCGGTCGAGGGCGTCGGCCAGGGCTCGCTGGACCTGGGCGGCCACCCGGATGACCGGGTCGTGCAGCGCGTCGCGGCGACCGGCGGCCAGCCGTAGCTCGTACCAGCCGTACCAGGCGACGTAACCGCCGGCGAGCAGCAGCACCAGGCCGCTGAGGCGGGGCACCAACGCCCCGGCGACGCGCAGCCGGGCCACCAGGCCGTCGCGCAGCAGCGCCACCCCGAGCGCGGCGACAGCGACCACCAGACCCATCCCGAGGGCGTACGCGCCGAACAGCGCCAACCCCTGACCGGTCGAGCCGGTCTGGAGGCTGGTCACCACGATGGCCAGGAACGGCGCGATGGCGCAGCCGAGCGACGCCAGCGCGTACGCCGCGCCGAACAGCGCCATCGACGGCCAGGACCGGGTCAGCCGGGGCGCCCGGGCGGACCAGCCGGGGGTCGGCAGCCGCCGACCGGCGAGCAACCAGCAGCCGACCACCACCAGCAGCACGCCGAGCGTCACTGTCAGCCACGGCAGCCGGGGCCGCAACCAGCCGGCCAGCGGCGCGAGCGCCAGGCCGAACGCGCCGAAGACCAGCACGTACCCCACTGTCAGCCCGGCCGCCGCGGTGAGCGCGCGGCCGACCGCGCCGCGAGTGTCCGACGTCCCGGCGACCAACAGCGAGAGGTACGCGGGCAGCAACGCGAAGCCGCACGGGTTGACCGCGCCGAGCATGCCGGCGGTCAGCGCGAGCAGCAGTGTGCCGGTCACGCCCCGGCCAGTGCGGCGACCCTGGCGGTGAGCGCCTCACCGTCCAGGAATCCCTGGTGGACGACCGTGCCGCTGCGGTCGATGACCACGAAGATGCTCTGCTCGGTCACCTTGAACCGCTTCCAGAGCACTCCCTTGCTGTCCTCGATCTGCGGTGTGCCGTCGAGCTCGAACTCGGTGACGAACTCCTTCATGGCTTTCCGTTCACCCAGCCCGGCCACGCCGACGATCGGCACGGTGTCCCGGTACTTCGGGGCGATCTCGGCCACCGTCCAGGCCTGACTGGCGCAGGTGGCGCACCACGGCGCCCAGAACCACAGCACCACCGGTCTGCCGGCGAGCTGCGCCGCGTCGAACGCGGCCCCGCCGAGGGTCGTCCCGGTGAAGCGCAGCACGTCCGGGACCTGCACCGGAGCGGCCTGCGGTCCGCCGGTGGGCGAGGCGGTCGGCGAGGGCGGTGTCGCGGTCGGCGCGGCACCGGGCGGGGCCGATCCGGCGGCGGTGGGTCCGCCCGGCGCGGTGCCGGTGCAGGCGGCGACGCCGAGCAGGGCCACCACGAGTGCCCCAGCGGTGGCACCACGGCGTAGCTGTCCGGCCGCTGCCCAGCGGCTCAGCTGCCCGGCCGCTGCCCAGCGGCTCAGCTGCCCGGCCGCCGTCCACCTCCTGCTGATCCGCATCCGTTCCTCCGTCTCCGGTCCGGAAGGGACCCTTGCTGGACCTGAGGCCTACCTACTCGGCCTTGGCGAGTCGGAGGGCCAACTCGGGGCAGACCTTGACCGCCTTCAGCGCCCCCTCCCGCAGCCAGGTCGGCACGGGGGTGGCCGGGAAGGCGGGATATCCGTTCGCGTCGAGGCGGATGAAGTCCGGGACGACGTGCGCGCACAGGCCGTGCCCGTCACAGCGCGACCAGTCCAGGGTGAGCTTCTGCGGGTTCGCGTCGGGTGCGCCCGGCAGCCCCATCACGCCCGTGACCCGCCGGCCGCAGCCGTCGCCGGTGCTGTGCAGTCGCAGGTCCTCGGCGAAGACCTCGATCGCGGAGAGCGCGAACCGGGCGGTGCCGTCGGGGTGGCTGCACGCGCCCCGGCCCTTCACCTCGCCGGCCGCGGCCCGCACCACGTCGGCCGGTTGGCTGCCGGCGACGGCCAGGTCCACCGCGCGGGCCAGGTCCGGCAGGCCCATCTTGCACGGTCCGCACTGCCCGGCGGACTCACCGGCCAGGTAACGCACCACCTGGGCGGCCTCCCCGAGCGGGCAGGTGTCGACACCGAGCGGGACGATGATGCCCGCGCCGAGCGTGCCGCCGACCGCCGCCAGGCCCTTGCGGGAGACCTCGGCCTTCTCCGCCGCCTCCGGGGTGATCCACTTGCCGTGGTAGCCGCCCATCAGGATGCCCTGGACGTCCGGCACCTCGCACAGGTCGAGGACGTCGCGCAGCGGCATGCCGGCGGTGCACTCCACAACGGCCGGTCGGCCGGCCGCCCCGGTCACGGTGAGCAGCACGGTGCCCGGCTCGTCGTCGGTACCGAGCGCCGCGTACTCGTACGGGCCCAGTCGGGCGCCGACGGCGAGCTGGGCGTACGTCTCGGCGTTGGACAGCAGGGTGGGCAGGCCGCTGACCCCGGAGTCGCTGGAGCGCTTCTTGGTGCCCGGCGGGATGTGCGGCAGCCCGTTGATCCCGTTGACAAGTGCGCCGCCCTCGCCGGAGATGAACCGGTGCGGCACTGTGACGATCGTTGTCTGCACCGGCATCCGGCGCTCGTCGAGGGCGTCCATCAGCGAGTCCCGGCCGACCCCGTCGTCTGCCACGCCGATCACGATCTCGTCGGCGTCCAGGGCGTACGCGGCCAGCGCCGCGCCGTCCAGGATCAGGTGCGGGGCGCGGGTCAGCAGCACCTTGTCCTTCCAGCTGGCCGGCTCCCCCTCGGTGGCGTTGACCACCACCACGGCGGCGAGGTCCTGCCGCTCGCAGGACTCCAGCACCGCGCGCAGTTTGCGGGCGAACGGGAACCCTGCCCCGCCCTTGCCCTTGAGTTGCATGCCCTCGGCGAGCCGGAGCAGTTGCGCCGGCTCCATCGGGCCGATCGGTCCGTGCACCTCCTCGTGCGCGATCAGGTCGAGTCGGCCGTACTCGGCGAAGCCGGCGGTGAGCCGGGGCTCGCCCACACAGGCGACCGGTGGCACGGCGGTGCGCATCATTTCGCCTCACCCCGCAGCCCGGCCCAGTACGCCCCGTCCACCGCGTCGGCGCTGGCCTTGCGCCGCTTGGACCGGCCCTCGCCGGCTGCCCGCTTGGCCCGCCGTGACGCCAGGTCGACAAGGGTGGGGGTGTCGTCGACGGGCACCTCGTCCGGCACGTACCGGGCCGGCGGACGCCAGTAGTCCGGCTCCTCGGGCAGGTCGTCCTCGGCGCTGTGCCGGCCGCTGCCGCTGCGCGGCGCCGACGAGATCGGGCTGCTGGAGATCGGGCCGGCCGAGATCGGCTCGACGGAGACCGGGCCGGCGGAGATGGGCTCGTCGGCCTGCCACCGGCGTGGACTGTCCCACGGCTCCTCGGCCTCGTCGAGGGTCGGCCGCGGCGGCGCCGAGTAGCGGCTGCCGTCGTCCTCGCTGCGGGACCGGCGACGGGACCGCTCGGCGGCCGGCTCGTCGACGCGCCGCCGGCCGGCCGGTGCCACCTCGTCGCGGGTACGCGAGGCGCGCCGCCGGGTCACCGGCTCGGCCTCCTCCTCGTCGCGTCGACGGATGTCGGTCTCGTCCACGCTGCGGCGGGTCGACCGGCGGGTCGTCGGCTCCTCCTCGGCGCGCCGGCCGCGCGAGGACCGTTCGGTGTCGCGGTAGGCCGCCGGCTCCTCCTCCCGTCGGCGTCGGCTGGGCCGGGTCGGTTCGACGAGCGAGCCGGGCTCGGGCACCACCGGGACGGTGAACCGTTCCGGGTCGCGGCGGGCGGGCGGGGCGGTCCAGGTGGCGGTGGCGGTGTCCGCCCAGGCGGGACGCTTGTCGGTGGCCTTCGGGCGCCGACCCAACCCGGCCAGCAGCGATCGGGCGGTCTTCGCCTCTTCAGCCCGGCCGACCATCACCGCGTTGCGCACCGCTGCCTGGTGCTGCTCGCGGCTGCGCCGACCGATGGTGACCGAGAACCGCACCAGCAGGGCCAGCACCACCAGCAAGACGCAGCCCAGGTAGCTGAACATCACCCAGGGCGCTGCGGCCCGACCGGCGTTGAGGCCGTGCAGGATGGCGAAGGGCCAGGCCAGGTACGCGGTCGAGTGCAGCGCGCGCCAGAGCCACCTCGGACCGACGCCCGCGAAGCGGGCGCGGATGATGCCGGTCCAGATCACGCTGACCATCAGCAGCGCGGCGACGGTGCCGAGCCCGACGTAGAAACCCCCGCCGCCGACGAACGGCACCAGCGCGTCGGTCGCCGCCGCCCGCCCCGTGCCGATCTTGGTGAGGACGTGGAAGCCGAGCCCGGCCACCCCCAGCACACCGGTGGCCCGGTGCGCCGACTGCATCAGCACCCGGTGCGGGATACGCAGCACCAGCCGGTCGGTGGCGAGCAGACCGAGCATGACGGTGAGACTCAACGACACCAGGGAGACCACCCCGGCGAAGAACTCGGTGAAGAAGAAGCCGTACGCGTACGCCGTCTGACCGGTGCCGGTCAGCATGATCGCCGCCCAGAGCGCGGCGAGCACCGAAGCGATCAGCAAGGCGCTCGCCGACCGGGACGGGGTGCGCACCCCCCGACTGCTGGCGGTGGTCCGGATCGTCGCCTTCTTGTCCTGCTGTGCCCGGGCCATCTGCTCCTCGATCGTCTCGCGGCGGCGTACCACCGGCCGACCCCTGCTCCCCCATCCAGTACGGACCGGCGGGGCGCGCGGATCACCCGCCGCGAAAAATTTCTGGGCCGAGATCGAACCGAGGGGCACGGCCGTGCGTTGCACCCCGCTCCCACCCACCAGATCGGACAGTGACGAACGTGCATGCATTGACACTCCGTGCAACACGCTTGTAACCTTTCAGCAAATTTCAGCCCGAGTTGCAAGATTCCGGCAACCGGGCGTTCCCCCACCGCACCACCACCCCCGCTCCCGCTCCCGTCAGGAGTCCCCATGCACCGACGTCGACGCGGCTCGGCGCTCCTCGCCCTCGGCCTGATCGCCAGCCTGCTCGTCCCCACCACAGTGACGGCACCCCCGGCCGTCGCCGCCCCGTCCGGCGGCAAGAAGGTCATCGTCCAGCTCTTCGAGTGGAACTGGCCCTCGGTGGCCAACGAGTGCCAGAACACCCTCGGCCCGAAGGGCTACGGCTACGTGCAGGTCTCACCCCCGCAGGAGCACGTGCGGGGCAACCAGTGGTGGCTGGCGTACCAGCCGGTCAGCTACCGGATCGAGTCCCGCAAGGGCACCCGGGCCCAGTTCCAGTCGATGGTGAACACCTGCCACGCGGCCGGGGTCAAGGTGATCGTCGACGCGGTGGTCAACCACATGTCCGGTCAGGACAACGGCGGCACCGGCTGGGCCGGCTCGTCCTACTCGCACTACGACTACCCGGGCATCTACCAGACCCAGGACTTCCACCACTGCGGGCGCAACGGCGGCGACGACATCGCCAACTACAACGACCGGTACGAGGTGCAGAACTGCGAGCTGGTCAACCTCTCGGACCTGAAGACCGAGTCGGACTACGTCCGCACGAAGATCGCCTCGTACCTCAACGACCTGCTCTCCCTCGGCGTCGACGGCTTCCGGATGGACGCCAGCAAGCACATGCCGGCCGCCGACATCGCCGCGATCAGGGGCAAGCTGTCCCGCTCCGCGTACATCGTGCAGGAGGTCATCTACGGTGCCGGCGAGCCGGTCCAGCCGACCGAGTACACCGGCAACGGTGACGTGCACGAGTTCCGCTACGGCAAGGACCTGGCCCGGGTGTTCCGCTCCGAGCGGTTGGCGTACCTGCGCAACTTCGGCGAGGGCTGGGGGCACCTGCCCACCGGCCCGGCGTCGGTGTTCGTCGACAACCACGACACCCAGCGCGACTCCGGCGGAGTGTTGACCTACAAGGACCGCGGGATCTACGCCCTGGCGAACGCCTTCATGCTGGCCTGGCCGTACGGCTCCCCCACCGTCATGTCCAGCTACACCTTCAGCAGCCGCGACGCCGGCCCGCCGTCGGACGGGGCCAACAAGACACTCAACACCACCTGCTACTCCGGCTGGGAGTGCGAGCACCGTTGGCCGGTGATCGCCAACATGGTCGGCTTCCGCAACGCCACCGAGGGCGCCGGGGTGGCCAACTGGTACGACAACGGCAACAACCACATCGCGTTCAGCCGCAGTGGCAAGGGCTTCATCACCGTCAACGACGAGGACGCCGCGGTGAACGGTCGCTCGTACTACACGGGGTTGCCCGCCGGCCGGTACTGCGACGTCATCCACGGCACGTACGCGGGCGGCACGTGCAGCGGACCAGTGATCACGGTGGACGGTAACGGCTGGTTCGCGGCCAACGTGCCCGCGCACGACGCCGTGGCCATCCACATCGGCGCACGAATCTGATTCGGTCGGGGCCTCCGGGCGGCGGATTTCGCCGAACCGGGGGCCCCGGCGCAATCGCCACCATAGAGTGATTTCGTGTCGTTTGACCGAAAGACTCCGTCCCGCCGTCGCGGCGTCTGGGTGACCGCCGCCATCGGCGTACCCGCGCTGCTGGTGACCGCGCTGCTGGTCGGCCAGGCCCTCACCCCCAGCTCGACGGCCCCCGACGACAGCAGCGTGGTGGTGGCCGACCCGACCCCGAGCAGTGTGGAGCAGAGCCCGGACGAGTCGGTCCCCCCGGCCGCGCCCGCCCCGGACGGGCTGCCGGTGGTCGACTACGACCCCGCACCCGGCGGGTTCCCCACCGATCCGGCCACCATGGACGTCACGCCGCTGACCGACGGCGCGCACCCGACCAGACGGATCGCCGCGTACGACGCCCCCGGTGGTCGTCCGCGCGCCTTTCTCGAACCGGCGATCCGCGGTGTGGAGCTGACCATGCCGATCGCCCAGCGGCGGGCCGGCTGGACCGCCGTCCTGCTGCCCTCGGCCAACCGGCGGCTCGCCTGGCTGCCACCCGGCGGCTTCGAGACGGTGCCGCTGCGCGACCAGATCGTCGTCGAACGCAAGGCGCACCGGCTCACCTGGTACCGGGCCGGCAAGGCGGTGCGTTCCTGGGAGGTCAGCCTCGGCCAGTCCGGCCAGGAGACTCCACTCGGGCGGACCTTCATCCTGGGCCGCACCCCACCGCCGGAGTCGGTCTACGGCGGGGTGGACATCTACGCCCTCGGTTCGGTGCCGGACGATCCGGAGTCGGTGCCGGACGGGCTGCGCGGCGCGCACATCGGCGTGCACACCTGGCACAACGACGACGAGCTGGGCGAGAACACCACGAACGGCTGCATCCGGCTGACCCGCTCCGGGCAGCGGGAGCTGCTCGCCGAGGTCCGCCCCGGCAGCAGCGTGGTGGTGGTCGACCAACTGGCCGCTCCGCCGCCGACCGCCTGAGCGCCGGCACAGCCGGTCACTCGCCGAGCAGCCAGCCGTTCCGCTCGGCGACCCGGATCGCGTCGGCCCGGTTGCGGGCACCGGTCTTGCCGATCGCCGCCGACAGGTGGTTGCGGACCGTCCCCTCGGACAGGTGCAGAGCCCGGGCCAGGTCGGCGACGGTGCCGCCGCCCCGAGCGGTCCGCAGCACCTCGGTCTCCCGCTCGGTCAGTGGGCTCGCGCCGGTGGCCAGGGTCTCCGCGGCCAGCGTCGGGTCGACCACCCGCAGGCCCGCGTGCACCCGACGGACCGCGTCGGCGAGCTGCCGGGCCGGGGTGTCCTTGACCACGAACCCGCTCGCACCGGCCTCCATCGCCCGACGCAGGTAGCCGGGTCGACCGAAGGTGGTCACCACCAGCACCCGGCAGGTCGGCAGCGCCACCCGCAACGCCGAGGTGGCGGCGATCCCGTCCAGGCCGGGCATCTCCACGTCCAGCAGGGCGACGTCCGGGGCGCTGCGTCGCGCCTCGGGCACCACCTCGTCGCCCCGACCGACCTCGGCGACCACTGTCAGGTCCTCCTCCAGCGAGAGCAGGGCGGCCAGCGCACCCCGGACCAGCGCCTGGTCGTCGGCGAGCAACAGCCGGATCGGCGTCGAACCGCCGCTCACCGGGCCTCCTCCGGGGTGTGCACCCGCAGCAGAAAACCGTCGCCCGTCGGCCGGCGACCGACGGTCACCACCGCGTCCAGCCGACGCGCCCGCTCCCGCAGGCCGACCAGCCCGTGCCCGCTCGCGTCGGGAGTGGACGGACCACGGCCGTCGTCACTGATCTCGACCCGATCCGGGTGCACCCGGATCACGCAGCACCGCGCCCCACTGTGCCGGACCACGTTGGTCACCCCTTCCCGTACCGCCCAGCCGAACAACCGGTCCCACTCCCGCGGCAGGTCCGGCACCTCGGTCGGCACGTCCGCCGCGATGCCCGCCGCGGCCAGCGCCGAGCGGGCGCCCGCCACCTCGGCGGCGAGACTGACCTCGCGGTACGCCCCGACCGTCTGCCGTACGTCGGCCAACGCGGCCCGAGCCAACGCCTCCACCTCGGCGATCTCGGCGGCGGCCCGCTCCCGGTCGACATCGAGCAGCCGCCCGGCCAACTCGGCCTTGATCGCCACCACGGTCAGCGAGTGCCCAAGAATGTCGTGCAGGTCGCGGGCGGTGCGGGCCCGCTCCTCGGCGACCGCGAGCCGACCGATCTCCTGCTGGGCGGCCCGCAGTTCGCTGTTGCGCTGGGCCAACTGGGACACCCCGAACATGGCGAACGAGGCGAGCAGCACCGCGAAGACGATGCCGTGCTCCGCCTCCCACCCCGGCACCAGCCAGGACGCCAGCACGGGGGTCACCGCGCAGAGCGCCACGACGGCCAACGCCTCCCACTGCGGCAGCAGGAAGACCGCCGCCGCGGCCACGTAGACCAGAGTGGCCAGCCAGTCCCCGCCGGTGCCCGGGAGGCTGGCCAGGCCCACAGCGAGCAGCAACGCCAGCCCGGCCCGCGCCCGGCCCGCCGGGATCGGCCGCAGGGACTGGCGCAGCTTGCGGGCCCACTGGAACAGCAGCACGTAACCGACGCTGAAGGCGACCAGGGTCGACACACCGAGGATCCGCCGCCACGGCTCCGGTTGGTGCAGCGCGGTGGCGAGCGGCACGTTGAGGAAGAACAACCAGACGGCGGCCAGCAGCCAGCCGGTGTACCGCCAGTGGCGGCTCACCGGCCAGGGCTGCCCCGTCGAGAGGTCCATCGGGATCACGCTATCGGCCCGGCCGGTCAGACCCGCGCGGTGTCCCGGCGGAACAGCCGGGCCGCGCCGACGCCGAAGACCAGTGCCCAGACGACGAGGTTGACCACCGCCGCCATGCTCACCCCGTCGCCGGTGAGGGGGGCGCGAGCCAGCACACCCATGCCGTACACCGGGGTGAACGTCGCGACCTGCTGGAGCACGTCCGGCAGCACCTCGACCGGGACGAACAGCCCGCCGAACATGGCCAGCACCGCCAGCACCGGGCCGATGATCTGCATGACGTTCTCGGCCGGCGCCAGGTACCCGATGAACAGACCGAACGCGGCGAAGACCAGCGAGCCGACCCAGGCGGCGAGCCCGGACAGCAGCCAGACGTACGCCGGGACGCGAACGCCCGCCACGGCGCCCACCAGGAACTCGATGACGACCGCGAGCAGGCCCAGGCTCATCGCGGTGATCAGCTTGGTCGCCACGTACGCCGCCGGACGCAGCGGGGTGAGGCGCAACTGTCGGCTCCAGCCCAGCGCCCGTTCGGTGGCCACCGCACCACCGACGCTGGTGGTCGCCACCATGGCCGCGTACACGGCCAGGCTGATCATGACGTACGCCGTCACCGGGCGGCCGTTGTCCAGTGACTGCCCGCCCTGCGGCAGACCGAAGATGAGGAAGAAGACGCCCGGCATGATCAGCGTGAAGGCGAGGGTGCGGCGGTTGCGCAGCACCCGGCGCAGCTCGATACCCAGGGCACCCGGGGCGAACCCGCCCAGTGCGGGCAGCCGACGGTCCGGCGTCGTGACAGCGGCGCGCGTGGAGGTGGAGGTGGTCATCTCAGGCTCCGGTCTGCGTGGTGGTCAGGGCGAGGAAGGCGTCCTCGAGGTTGCGGGAGGTGATCTCGACGTCCCGGGCGGCGGTCCGGGTCAGCAGGTGCCGGGCGACCGCGTCCGAGTCGCCGGTCCGCACCAGCACGCTGTCGCCGCGCACCTCCACGGCGTCCACGCCGGGCAGTGCGGCGAGCGCGGCCTGGTCCGCGCCGGGCAGGGTGGCCCGCACGGTACGACCGGCGGCCAGGTTCTTGATCTCGGCGGTGGTGCCGTCGGCGACGATGCGCCCCTGCCGGACCAGCACGATCCGGTCGGCGTACGCGTCCGCCTCGTCCAGGTAGTGGGTGGCGAAGATGACGGTCCGTCCACGTCGGGCGTCACGGCGCAGGGCCTGCCAGAAGTCCCGCCGACCCTCGACGTCCATCCCGGTGGTCGGCTCGTCGAGCACCATCAGGTCCGGGTCGGGCAGCAGGGCCAACGCGAAGCGCAGTCGCTGCTGCTGACCACCCGAGCAGCGCCCGACCACCCGGTCGGCGATGTCGGTGATACCGGCCCGCTCCAACACCTCCACCGCCGGGCGGGTGTGCCGGTAGAAGTGGGCGGTCATCCGCACCGTCTCGCCCACCGTGAGGTCCTTGAGCAGCCCGCCGGTCTGCAGGACGGCGGCGACCCGCCCCCGGGCCACCGCGTCGTCCGGGGTGCCGCCGAGGACGCGGACGGTGCCGGCGTCCGGGCGGGACAGCCCGAGCAGCATGTCGATGGTGGTGGTCTTGCCCGCCCCGTTCGGGCCGAGGAACGCCACCACCTCGCCGGGCTGCACCCGCAGGCTCAACCCGTCGACAGCGGTGACCGCGCCGAAGCTCTTGCTGAGGCCGTCCAACTCGACAGCCGGATGCGTACTGGTCATGGCACTGATACTCCGGCGGGGCGTACCCCGGTGCCCGGAGCGGTCGTCACCTCCCGGCCGTGACATTTGTCAGGGGCCGGACGCCACGGAGAGTGACCTCCGTGCGAGCAAACACCGCGACGAGCGTGATGCCCCTGAGTCATCACGATGCCCCTGTGTCATCACGCTCACTGCCACGTCCGCCTCCCGAACGCGACCCGCCGAGGCGAGCAACCGGCGGAGGAATTCCCGGCACGGCAGCGGGTAACCGCTGCCCCGGATGCCGCGACACCGGGGGGACGAGATGGGTGCCACGCCGCAGGGCCAGGTCGACACGGTCGTGCTGATCCACGGGCTCTGGATGACGCCGCGCAGCTGGGAGGGGTGGGCGCAGCGGTACACCGAGCGTGGCATGCAGGTCATCGCCCCCGCCTGGCCCGGCATGGACCGGTCGGTGGAGCAGTTGCGGGACGATCCCAGCCCGATCGCCGAGCAGAGCATCGCCACGATCGTCGCGCACTACGACAAGATCATCCGGGCGCTGCCGCGACCACCGATCATCATGGGGCACTCGTTCGGCGGCCTGTTCACCCAGATCCTCGTCGACCGGGGCCTCGGCGCCGCGGCGGTCGGCGTGCACCCCGCGCAGGTGAAGGGCGTGCTCAAGGTGCCGCTGAGTCAGCTGCGCTCGGGCTTCCCGATCCTGCGCAGCCCCGCCAACCGGAACAAGGCCGTCCCGTTCACCCCGGACGACTTCGCCTACACCTTCGGCAACGCCATGAGCCGGGAGGACTCCGACCGGGCCTGGCAACGCTACGCCGTCCCCGGTGCCGGGCGGGTTTACTTCGAGGGCGCGTTCGCCAACCTCGACCCGCGCTCGCCAGCCCGGGTCGACGTCGGGCGTAACGACCGGGCGCCGCTGCTGCTGATGGCCGGCGAGGTCGACCACGTGGTGCCGGCGTCGGTGGTCCGCGCCAACGCGGGGCTCTACCAGAAGTCGCGGGCGCTCACCGCGTACGAGCAGTTCGCCGGCCGCTCGCACTTCACCGTCGGGCAGGACGGCTGGGAGAAGATCGCCGACTACGCGCTGGACTGGGCGCTGCGGGCGGCGGCCCTGCCCCGGGAGGCCACCATCGCCAGCGAAGCCCCCCGCCGCTGACCGATCAGGCGAAGTGCCCTCGCATGCCCACGGCCTGGCGGGGTACCCCGCTCGGATGAGGGCCAGTTTCCGGCTTGGCCGGGTCGCGGGAGTGCCGGTCGGCGTCAACTGGAGCGTGCTGGTCATCTTCGCGCTGATCGCGTGGGGGTTGGCAGCGAACCAGTTCCCCCGCTCGTACCCCGATCACTCGCCGGTGGCGTACACGCTGGCCGGGCTGGCCGCGGCGGTGGTCTTCTTCGTCGGCCTGCTCGCCCACGAGGTGTCGCACGCGGTGGTGGCCAAGCGCAACGGGCTGACTGTCGACGGCATCACGCTGTGGCTGTTCGGCGGCGTCGCCGAGTTGCGGGGCGAACCGCGTGACCCGGGCGCGGAGTTACGGATCGCGGGCGTCGGCCCGCTGGTCAGTCTGCTGATCGGGGCGTTCTTCGGTGCCATCGCGGCGGTGCTCGCACTGGCCGGGCAGACCGGGCTGCTGTTCGGGGCGGTGGCCTGGCTGGCGGGAATCAACGTGCTGCTGGCCATCTTCAACGTGCTGCCGGCCGCGCCACTGGACGGTGGACGGTTGCTGCGCGCGGCGGTCTGGAAGGCCACCGGTGACCGAACCCGGGCGTCGGTGGTCGCCGCCCGGGCCGGCTGGGTGCTGGGGGTGCTGCTGATCGGCCTGGGGCTGTGGCAGTTCCTGTCCGGGGTCGGGTTCGGCGGGCTGTGGCTGGCGCTGATCGGCTGGTTCCTGATCGGCGCGGCCGGGATGGAGGAACGGCAGGCCCGCACCGGCACCGCGCTGCGCGGGATCCGGGTGGGCGATGTGATGACCCCGCAGCCGCAGACCGCCTCGGCGGAGATGACTGTCGCGGACTTCGTCGACCACTACCTGTTCGCGTACCGGCATTCGGCGCTGCCGCTGACCGAGGACGGCCGGCCGACCGGCCTGGTCACCGTCGACCGGGTGCGGGGCGTACCGCCGGAGCGGCGGGCGTCGACCACGCTGGCCGAGGTGGCCTGCCGCGCCGACCAGTTGGTGCTGGCGAAGCCCGGTGAACAGCTCAACGACCTGCTCCCCCGCCTCACCGAGTGCGCCGACGGCCGAGCCCTGGTGATAACCGAAGACGGCCGCCTGACCGGCATCATCTCCCCCAGCGACATCAGCCGAGCCGTCCAACGCAGCACCCTCGCCAGCTCTCGGTGATCATGAGGTTAGCGGGCACGACACGCCGACATCGGTATCGCTAACCCCATGATCAACCGAGGTCAGCGGGGGAAGTAGTGGGCCAGGGCCTCGGTGTGGAACTTGGCCTTGGGGTCCAGGTCGGTCAGGAGGGTGGCGAAATCGGGGTGGCGTGGGTAGCGGGCGGCCAGCTCGGCCGGATCGGTGACGAAGACCTTGCCCCAGTGCGGGCGGGGCGCGAAGGGCGCCAGGCGCTCCTCCACGGCGGCCACCACCGGCAGCACCGCCCTGGTGTCGTCGACCCAGGTGAAGTGCAGCACGAAGCTGTCCCGCCGGTAGTTCGGGCTGAGCCACAGCTCGTCGGCCGCCACGGTGCGCAGCTCGGATACCAGCAGCACCGGGGCGATCAGCTCCGCCACGTCGTCCAGCGCGGCGAGCGCGTCAGCCGCCACCGCCCGTGCGACGTGGTACTCGGACTGCAGTTCGTCGCCGCTGCTGGGGGTGAAGCCGAGCTTGAAGTGCGGCAGCCGCTCGTGCCACGGGCCCGCCTCGCCGAGCTGCGGGGTGCAGTTCTCCGGCGGCATCCCGAGCACCGGGTGCCGGGGCTGGTCGGCCGCTGTGGTGCCGAGCCAGTCCGCCGGGGGTGGCGGCTGGTCCGCCAACTGTTTGCGCCACACCTCGCGCAGTCGGGGCGTCCGGAAGTCGGTGAAGACACTCACGCTGTACGCCGAGCCGAGCGCCTCGTCGAGCGCCGCTCGGTCGAGGTCGAGGCGTACGTACTGGCGCAGCGCGAAGGTTGGCACCACGTCCAGCGTGACCCGGGTGACCAGACCGAGCGCGCCGAGCCCGACCACCATGCCGGCGAACCTGTCGGTGTCGCGGTCGACCCGCAGCAGGTCGCCGTCGGCGGTGACCAGCTCCAGACCGGCGACGGCGCTGGCCAGGTTGCCATGGCTCTGACCGGACCCGTGGGTGGCGGTGGCCACCGCGCCGGCCACCGAGATGTGCGGCAGCGAGGCGAGGTTCGCCAGCGCGTACCCCTGGGTGTGCAGCTGTCGGGCGAGGTCGCCGTAGCGCATCGCGGCGCTCACGGTGACCTGCCCGCGCTCGTGGTCCACCTCGACGACCGGGGGCAGCCCGGCGAGGCTGACGAGGTCGCCGTCGGTGTCGCCGAGGCTGTTGAAGGAGTGCCCGCTGCCCACCGCCCGGATCCGGCTGCTGCCGGCGACGAGCCGGCGCAGGTCGTCGACGGAGGTGGGCCGGTGGAACGCCTTCGCGGCGTACCGTACGTTGCCGGCCCAGTTGCGGCGCGGAACGTCGGTGCTCGACGCGGCGTGCGGTGCCTGCGCGGTCATGTGGCGGTCTCCCGATCGGTGCTCTGCTGGTCGGCCAACGCGGCGACGAGGGCGTCCAGAACGGTATCCGTCTGGAGCGTGTGGTAGCCACGCTGGGCGATCGGCAGGCCGGCCGCGCTGGCGCGTTCGATCTCACCCCGGGCCGCCTGCCGGGTCGCCGCGTCCCCGGACATCAGGGCGTCCTGGCCGCGTCGGATCAACCGGTCGACCCGGTCCATGTGGTACCCGCGCAGGCCGACCGGGAGATCCGGGGTGTCGAAGGCGGCGCGTCGCAGCGCGAGCAGGTCGACGAAACGACCTCCGGCATAGCGGGTGAGCGCGGCGGACACCTGGTCGGGCTGCTCCCGGACCTGGTCGAGAACGAGCAGTTCGATGGCGGGTCGGCCGTCGATCGGGTGACGGGCGGTCACCGGCTCAAGCGGCACTCCCGGCGCGGGAACCAGCAGCAGTCGCGGCGGTTCGGGACGACCGTCGCGTCGGGGCGGCTCGTCGAGGACCAGCACGCCGACGTCGGCCCACCGGATGTCCCGGCGCAGGCCGGGCCGTCGGATGGTGAGCCCGTCCGCGTGGATCCCGAAACGGAACGGGCGCAACGCGCTGACCAGCGCCACCGCGCCGAGCGCGATCGCCCCCACCGCGATGATCGTCCGTAGCAGGGCGCCGTCGCTGGGATAGACCAACAAGAGCACCCCGCCGAGTACGCAGACCAGGGCGAGCACCCGGGCGCCCCGACTCCGGCGCAGTTCCACGCTCGGACCCCCGTTCATGACCGTGGCGTCGGTCCCCGCATCTTCCGCCAAACCGGGCACCGGGGACACCGGACGATCGGGCACGGTTGTTCTCGTCATCGTCGGGGAACCCTACGCCCATGAGCAGCTACCGTGATCCGGCCGCCCGAGGTGACGTCTACCCCTCCGAGGAGGAGCTTGACCCGACCGGTACCGGGGTCGAGCAGGCCAGCGCACCGCCGGCCGACGGGTTGCCGAGTCACCCGTCCCCCACACCCGGTCCCCGGCCCACGCCGGCGCCCGCGCCCGCCCCGACACCGGTGCCGACGCCCGGTCCGCCACCGCGCGCCCCCGGCGCCCAGACGATCGTGACCCGTCACCTGGACGGCTCGGTGGAGGTGGTCACCGACCTCGACGGTGACGGCGTGGCCGACGTCGTCCAGATCGACGTGGACGGTGACGGTGTCCCGGACATCACCTACGTCGACAGTGATCGTGACGGGCGGCTGGACACCGTGCTGGGCGACCCGGACGCGGTCGGGAGCGGCGCCCACCGGGCCTGACCGGCGGCGTCGCTCCCCACCATCCGCCCGGCTCAGAGCTTCGCCATCACCTCGCTGGCGACCAGCTCCAGGTGCTCCAGGTCGCTGAGGTCCAACACCTGAAGGTAGAGCCGCTCACTGCCGATCTCCGCGTACCGGCCGATGGTGTCGAGCACCTCGGCGGGAGTCCCGGCCAGACCGTTGGCCCGCAGCTCGTCCGGTTCGCGGCCGATGGCCGCGGCGCGGCGGGCCACCTCGGCGTCGTCGCGCCCACAGCAGAGCACCAGCGCGTTGGACCAGACCATGTCGGCCGGGTCCCGGCCGATCTCGGCGCAGGCCGCGCGGACCCGGTCGAACTGCGCCGCCGTGTCCGGCACCGAGGCGAACGGCAGGTTGAACTCGTCGGCGTAGCGGGCGGCCAGCCGAGGGGTGCGCTTCGGACCCGTCCCGCCGAGCAGGATCGGTGGGCGCGGCTGCTGCACCGGCTTGGGCAGGGCGGGCGAGTCGCGGACCGGGTAGTACCGGCCGTCATGGTCGAACCGCTCCCCCGCCGGGGTGGACCAGAGCCCGGTGATGACGGCGAGCTGCTCCTCCAGCCGGTCGAACCGCTCGGCGAGCGGCGGGAACGGCATGCCGTACGCGCTGTGTTCCTCGGCGTACCAGCCGGTGCCGATGCCCAGCTCCACCCGGCCGCCGCTCATCTGGTCGACCTGCGCGACGGTGATCGCCAGCGGGCCGGGCAGCCGGAAGGTGGCGGCGGTCATCAACGTGCCGAGCCGGATGCGGCTGGTCTCCCGGGCCAGGCCGGCGAGCGTGGTCCACGCGTCGGTGGGGCCGGGTTCGCCGCTCACGTCACCCATCATCAGGTAGTGGTCGGAGCGGAAGAACGCGCCGTAGCCAGCGTCCTCGGCGCACCGGGCGACGGCGAGCAACTGGTCGTAGGTGGCGCCCTGCTGGGGCTCGGTGAAGATCCGAAGTTCCATGATCCGAGCATAGGGTTCCCCGGTCGGCCCGGCCGGCGCTATGCCGACCGGACCGCCGGCGTCAGCTCAGACGTACGGCCGTTTGGCGTACGCCTCGCGGAGCGCCGTCAACCCGGGCGCCTTCGGCGTCAGGGTGCCCCAACCGGAGTTGAAGTAGTTGGTCCGCACGATCCGTGGTCCACGCTCGGCGTTGAGCTGGGCGATCGCCGCCGGCACGGTGGCGATCCAGGCGGCCTGGTTCGGGATCTCGGCCACCCGCACCCCCCACTCGGCGATGATCACCGGTCGGGACAGCGCCACCGGGCCGAGATCGGCCACCGCCCAGTCCTTGGTGCGACGGAACCGGGCCAGCGCGGTGTGGCTGGCGTTGGTGGCGTACGCGTTCCACTGGAGATAGTCGAGGCGGGACATCAGCGACTCCGGGTGGGTGCGCTGGAAGCAGGCCCTGTCGAAACCGCCGAGCCCCACCGAGAAGGTCGTGCCGGCCGGCAGCGTCCGCGCCTTGAACCACGTGAGGATGTAGTTCATCGCCTGCACCGCCCGCGCGTCCGACTCGGCCCAGCTGTACGCCTTGCCGTCCTCGGTGGTGCCGAACTCGTGGTCGGTGTCCAGTTCCGAGGCGAGCTGGATGTTCACCCCGAAGCCGAGCGTGCGGTACTGCGACAGCGCGCGGGCCAGCAACCCGTCGCACTGCCCCTTGATCACCTGCCCGTACCCGTACGCCCTCGGCCAGGTCGTGCCGGGTCGCTGCTGGATGGTCATCGTCGGTGCCGGCACGGTGTAGCTGGTGCCGTCCACCGAGAAGCTCTGCGTTCCGTAGTTCGAGGCGCCGTAGTGTTTCAACTCCAGGACCATGTTCATCTGCACACCGGCCTTGCCCAGGTTGACCAGCCAGGGCCGGTTGTAGCCGGGGAAGATGTAGCCGTCCGCGAGGCTGCGGTACTGGGTGAGTGACCGGAAGTTGCCGCCGGCCATGTCGGCGGTCGGATCGGCGCCCCCGGAGAGGTAGTAGCCGCCGAGCACCGGTTGTCCCAGGCTGTAGTCGGCGGCGGCCGTCGCGGTGTTGCCGGCGGCGTCACGGACCTGGACGGTGACCCGGGGCATCACGCCACCGACCGATACACGGCCACGGAGCCGTTGTCGGAAACCCGGGTCCAGGTACGCCCGGAGTTGTCGGAGACGGTCACGGTGAGTGGGTCGATGACCGCCGTGACCTTGACCGGCGCGCTGCTGTTGCCCTGCGCGTCGGTGACCACGATGGTGACGGTCAGCGGCTTGGTGTCGGCGTCCGAGTAGGTCACGGTCAGCAGCATCTGGTCACCCGGCGCGAAGACGGATGCGTTCAAGGCTGCGGTCGCGGTGGGAGCGGCCATGTCGGGCCCTTTCTGGCTCGGTCGCCAGGGCTCGGCGCGCGGTCGAGCGACGCCGGACCCCGGCGGGGTCCACGGTGCGAAAGGCCGGCGGGGCACGGGGGCGGCGGCACGGCCGGCGGACGGCGTTGCCTGACAGCCGACGGTGCTGACGTCCCTGTCCCGGTGGGCGGAGGCACCGCTGCGGGCGCCCGCAGGGTGTCGGTGGCAGCCTCGGCCTGTCGTACGCGCGATCGGAGCGGCAGCTGTGCCGTGACCGTCGCGGCTTCGAGGCCGGGCTGGGTGAGGGCGGCACCGGTACGGACGATCTTGTCCGAACCGGGCCGGAGGATCGGGATGTGGCCCGCCACCCGTCTACCTCCACCTGCCCCAAGAGTGCTCTACCAGGGGCTTTACCGTCTTGTCCGAATTGCGACAAGGCTCCGGTGGGGCTCGGCGCGACGGTTACTCGGGCGGCATGCCGCGTACGGCCCTTCAGTCACGTTTCGAAATGCCAGATATCGTCTACTTCGTCCTTGTGCATGGAAGAGTGAGCACCATGACGACGAATCATCCGGCATCTGCGGCGACAGACCCGGGGTACGCCGCCGCGCTGGACACGGCTGAGCGTCTGCTGGGCTTCCGCTTGGAGCGCTTTCTTGGCGCCACCCCTGGTGAGCCAGCCAACGGCGCAGACTTCAAACGGATCGCGACGATGCACGCCTTCGGCGACGTCTGGCCGCGCACCGAGCACCTGGATACACGGACGCGGGCACTGGTGTCCGTCACCATCGCGGCGACGCTCGGTGTCCTGGAGCCCCTCCGTGGTCAGCTGCGCATCGCGCTCAACGCCGGCGCCACCAAGGAAGAGATCGCCGAAGTCTTTCTTCAGGTCGCGGCCTACGCTGGCGTAGCACGCGCGTTCGACGGCTACCAGGTCGCCGCCCAGGTCTTCGCCGAGAACCCCGAGCCCTCAGGCCCTGGTAAGTAAGGTCCCCCGCAGGACCTGATCACCCACCGCCGGGACCGTTACGCGGAAAGGCTCATTGGGCGGCTGAACGACGAGGTGAGCGAGCCCACGCCGTGCGGGGACGGACCCCAGCGACCCATCCGTGCAGACGCTCAGTGCCTGCCCGTCAGCTTCGCCCGACGCCGCGCAACAGCGCGTCGACGACCAGGTCGGCGGCGGGTGCGGCGGCCAGGTCGGGAAAGTTTTCCGCGGTGGCGTTCACAAGTTGGTCCAGCAGCGTCCTGACCCAGCCCGGTGGCAGGTCGGCGCGGAGTAGCCCCTCGTCGGTGGCGCGCTGGATGAACCGGTCGAGCCGCTCGCCGAGTTGCTTGCTCCGGGCCGCGGCCTCGACGTCCATGTTCATCATTGGCTTGAGGACCTGGATCGACCACCGCCGGATGACCGGGATGATGCCCTCCACATAGCGGTGCAGGGCCACCGCGACCGGTGCCTCCGTCAGCCGGGCGTCGTCGAGCGCGCGCTCGGAGGCGTCGAGCTTGGCCTGGTAGACCCCGGCGAGCAGGGCCTCCCGGGTGGCGAATCGGCGGTAGACGGTGCGCCGGTCGACGCCGGCCGTGGCAGCGATCGTGGCGATGCTGGTGGCCGGATCCTGCGCGAGCAGCCGAGCACCCACGTGGAGGACCGTGTCGAGGTTACGGGCTGCGTCGGCTCTCATAGTGCCGTCAATTCTACCCCTGTGTGGCAGGTCACGCCGCTAGTTGCACACGTTGGTGGCGAAACCAGAGATAAGCGCTACGGTTTTGTGGCAGCTAGACATACGACGCGCCACATCGTTGTGCCCCCCGATGATCGCGGCGCGGAACGCGTACGCGGCGGGGGCGGCAGTCCGGACGCCGATTACGAATCGGCCCAAAACCTGCAATAAGGGAGTAGTCACTGTGATCGTTCACGACAAGCTCTACGTTGGTGGCCAGTGGGTAGCGCCCGCCGAGGGCGGCCTGCTCGACGTCCACTCGCCACACGACAAGTCGCTGGTGGGGCGGGCCGCCGAGGCCTCACCGGCCGACGTCGACCGAGCGGTCGCCGCCGCGCGGAAGGCCTTCGACGACGGGCCGTGGCCCCGGATGACGCCGCGGGAACGCCAGGCGGTTATCGCCCGATTCAACGAACTACACGCGGCGCGGGCCGACGAACTGGCCGCATTGATCACTTCGGAGAACGGCTCCGCGTCGTGGTTCACCCGGTGGACGCTGCACGCACTGGCGGAGCAGACCGGCGCCTACCTGAGGGCCGCCGAGGCCTTCGGGTGGGAGGAACGGGCAACCGAATCCGGCCCGCTGATCCGACGCGAGCCGGTCGGTGTGGTCGCCGCGGTCATCCCGTGGAACGCCCCGCACCAGTCGGCACTGGTGAAGATGATTCCGGCGCTGCTGGCGGGCTGCACGGTCATCCTGAAGGCGTCGCCCGAGACCGCGCTGGACGCGCTGGTGCTGGGCGAGATCTTCGAGCAGGCTGGGCTGCCGGAGGGCGTGGTCAGCATCCTGCCGGCGGGCCGGGAGACGAGCGCGTATCTCGTCGCGCACCCCGACGTGGACAAGGTCGCCTTCACCGGATCGACCGCCGCCGGGCGCACGATCGCGTCCGTGGCGGGCCAGCAGCTCAAGCGGGTGAGCCTGGAGCTGGGCGGCAAGTCCGCGACGGTCATCCTGCCGGACGCGGACCTCTCGGCCGTGGTCGAGGGACTCAAGTTCCTGTCGTTCGGCAACAACGGCGAATCCTGCGTCGCGCACACCCGCATCCTGGCCCCGCGCAGCCGCTACGAGGAGGTCGTCGAGGCCGTGAAGACCATGACGGAGAGCCTCGTCGTGGGAGACCCCGCCGACCCGGGTACGTGGATCGGCCCGATGGTCCGCGCCGACCAGCAGCAGCGGGTCCGGAGCTACATCGAACTCGGCATCTCCGAGGGGGCGCGTCTCGTCACCGGCGGTCCCGAGGTGCCGGAGGGGCTCGAGGGCGGTTACTACGTACGGCCGACGGTCTTCGCCGACGTCGACAACGGCATGCGCATCGCCCAGGAGGAGATCTTCGGACCGGTCCTCGTCGTCATCGCGTACGAGGACGAGGACGACGCGGTACGCATCGCCAACGACTCCCCGTACGGGCTCGGCGGTGGGGTGTGGACGGCCGACGTCGAGCGTGGCCTGGCGCTCGCCCGCCGGATCCGTACCGGCTTCTTCACCGTCAACGGCGCCGACCCGGGCTTCGACGCGCCCTTCGGCGGCTACAAGGGCAGCGGTATCGGCCGCGAGTTCGGAGCCGTCGGCCTGGCCCAGTACGTGGAGCACAAGACCATCGCGGTCTGAGCAGGACCGCTGTCTGCTCCCGACCACCGAGAACTGGAGTCTTTTCGTGGCTCGGACCACCACCCGTACCCCCTACCGGATCACATTCGCCGTCCTCGCGGCCGGCGCCGGTTTCTTCGCGATGCTGCAGTCGCTCGTCAGCCCGGTGCTGTCGACGATCCAGCACGACCTGCACACCTCGCAGAACACCGTGACCTGGGTGCTGACGGCGTACCTGCTCTCCGCGTCGGTCTTCACGCCGATCCTCGGACGGATCGGTGACATGGTCGGCAAGGAGCGGATGTTCGTCGTCTCCCTGGTCGCGCTCATCGCCGGCTGCCTGCTGGCCGTCATCGCACCGAACATCGGCGTGCTCATCGTGGCCAGGATCGTGCAGGGTGTCGGTGGTGCCGTCTTCCCGCTGTCGTTCGGAATCATCCGGGACGAGTTCCCGGCGGCCCGGAGCACGGCGGCGATCGGGGCGATGTCGGCCCTGCTCGCCGCCGGCGGGGGACTGGGCACCGTGCTCGCCGGGCCGATCGTCGGCGCCTTCGGCTATCGGGGGCTTTTCTGGATCCCCATGGTCGTGCTGATCGCGACGGCCGTGGCGGCGCACTTCCTCATACCGGAGTCGCCCGTACGGACGCCGGGCCGGATCAACTGGCTCGCCACCGTACTGCTGTCCGGGTGGCTCGTCGCGCTGATGCTGGCGGTCAGCAAGGCCCCGGCGTGGGGTTGGACCTCGGGTAGGGTGCTCGGTCTCCTGCTCGTCGCGGTGCTCGTCCTCGCCTCCTGGGTGATCACCGAGACCCGTTCGACCAACCCGCTCATCGACATGCGGGTGATGCGCCTGCCGACGGTGTGGACCACCAACCTGGTCGCGCTGCTCTTCGGCGCGGGCATGTTCGCCATCCTCGCGTTCCTGCCGCAGTTCGTGCAGACCCCGACGGTCGCGGGCTATGGGTTCGGGGCCAGCGTCACCGAGGCGGGGCTGTTGCTGGTGCCGATGCTCGTCGCCATGTTCCTGACCGGCATCGTCAGCGGCCGGATGGAGCGGATTCTCAGCGGTAAGGCACAACTCGCCGCGGGCTCCGCCTTCAGCGTGGTCTCGTGCGCCCTGCTCGCCGTGGCCCACGACGCACGCTGGCAGATCGTGGTCGCCTCGTCCGTGTTCGGGGTCGGCATCGGCCTGGCGTACGCGTCCATGACGAACCTGATCGTGCAGAACGTCTCGGCCGCGCAGACCGGTGTGGCGGCGGGGATGAACGCGAACATCCGGACCATCGGTGGATCGATCGGGGCGGCCGTGATGAGCAGCATCGTCACCGGCCACCTGCGTCCGGACGGTCTGCCGTACGAGTCCGGGTTCACCCACGGGTTCGAGATGCTGACCGTCACCTCGCTCGCGGCAGTGGTGGCGGCGCTTGTCGTGCCCGCCGTCCGCCGAGCGTCCCGCACGGGCGAGAGCGGTGTGGCACCGGCCCCGCTGGTCGCGCGGCGCCCGTAGGCGAGGGCGCGTCCGACCAGCGGGCGGCGGACACAGCGACCAGGCGGCTCCACCGACCCACGTACGCCTCGTACGTGTCACCGTTCGCCCACACCGGCTGCACCATCCCGGACCGATACGACAGGCCAGGGGCCGTCGGTGCTGGCGTTCAGTCGAGATGGTCGGCGGGGCGGTCTGGAGCAGCCAGACCAGCGGCGGGACCAACGGCGCCGCCCACCGCACCCGTTGGCTCAGCGACGCCGCAGCGCCGGGTCGAGCAGGGCGGGCGGGGTGTCGAACTTCTCGCCTGCGGCGAGGTCGACCCCGGGTGCGACGATCGCGTCGATCGCGTCGAGCACGTCGGCCGGGAGCACGGTGTCCGCGGCGGCGAGTTGGGCGTGCAGGTGGTCGATGGTGCGGGGGCCGATGATCGCGCTGGTCACGGCCGGGTGCGCGGTGACGAACCCGAGTGCGAGCTGGATCAGGGTGAGCCCCGCCTCGTCGGCGACGGTGGCCAGCTGCTCGACAGCGTGGAGCCGGGCCTGGTTGGCCGGGATGCTGAGGTCGAAGCGGGCGGGCAGGATCGCCGAGCGGCTGGTGGTGATCTCCCGGCCGGCGCGGATCGCGCCGGAGAGCCAGCCCGAGGCGAGCGGGCTCCAGGCGAGCACGCCGAGCCCGTACTGCTCGGTCACGGGCAGGACGTGGGCCTCGATCCCCCGTTGCAGGATCGAGTAGCTGGGCTGCTCCGTGACGTACCGGCCCAGGTGGTGCTCCCTTGCAGCCCATTCGGCCTGCACGATGCGGTACGCGGGGAAGGTCGAGGAGCCGAAGTAGCGGATCTTTCCCGCCCGTTGCAGGTCGGTCAGCGCCGACAGGGTTTCCTCGTCGCTGGTGGTCGGGTCCCACCGGTGGATCTGGTAGAGGTCGACGTGGTCGACGCCGAGGCGGCGCAGGCTGTTGTCCAACTCGGTGACGAGCCAGCGGCGCGAGCTGCCCCGCTGATTGCGCTCGTCGCCCATCGGCATGCCGGCCTTCGTGGCCAGCACGATGTCGTCGCGACGGCCGGCGATGGCTTTGCCGACCAGTTCCTCCGACTCCCCCTGGCTGTACATGTCGGCGGTGTCGATCAGGTTGATCCCGGCCTCCAACGCGGCGTCGACGATCGCCGTCGCCTCGCCCTGGGTGGTGTGCCCCAGTTTGCCGAAGTTCATTGCGCCGAGCACGAGGGTGCTGACCTGGACGCCGGTGCGCCCGAGGGTGCGGTACTGCATGACTGTTCCTCCACGGAAGGGTGAGGTGACACTGGCCCACCGGCTCTGACATCCTGAGCAAGTGGAACCACGTTCCGCTACGAACGATACGGAACGCTGTTCCGTTTGACAAGTGACGGAGGCGACGGCGGGGTGGCCGGCGAGGGCGCCGGGCCGCAACAACTTATTGATCATGGCGGACTGGGAGCTTCGGCCGGCTTCGGCGACGGACGTCGAGGCGGTGGCCGAGTTGCGGGCGGTGGTGCTGCGGGCCGACCTGGAGCGGCTGGGGCGGTACGACGACCAGCGGGTGCGGCAGCGCCTGCGGGACGGCTTCGCGCCGGCGTACACCTGGGTTGTCGAGGTGGACGGCGCGTTCGCCGGCTGCGTGGCGCTGCGACCGGACGGGGACGCCCACTGGCTGGAGCACTTCTACCTGGCTCCGCGGCTACAGGGCGGCGGCATCGGCACGGCCGTGCTGCGCGAGTTGCTGGAGCGCTGCGATCGCGACGGCACCCCGGTTCGCCTGAACGTGCTGCGGGGCAGCCCGGCCCGACGGCTGTACGAGCGGCACGGTTTCACCGTCGACGCCGAGGATCCGGTGGACGTCTTCCTGGTCCGCGCGCCCAGGATGATCAGCGACGAGGGCTTGTCAATGTAATGTTGACAGATGACGTCGGAGCTGGATCGGCTCGCGGAGGTGCGCGCCGCCCGCGCTCGCCTGGACGAGCAGGAGCTGGAGATCATCGATCGGGCGCGCCACGACGGTGCGACCTGGGCGCAGATCGCGACAGCCCTCGGCCTCGGCAGTCGACAGGCCGCCGAGCAGCGGCGACAGCGGCTGGTGGCGGCGCGGTGGTCGCGGCGGCAGCAGCTAGACCTCCGGCTGCCTCCGCAGGTCGCGGCACTGCGGACGGCGGTCGCCGACCTTGCCCGGTGGATCGGCGCCGATCAGCGGTGGGACAACCGTTTTCGCCGCGCGGCTCTGGTCCGGAGCACTGTGGAGACCGCGTTGGATGCCGCCCCGGGCTCGCTGTACGCGCTGGCAGTGCACCTCGCCACCGACCTCACCGAAGCGGGCGAGCGACTGCCCGCGCCCGCCCGAACCACCGCAATCACGATCAACGCCGCGCTGTCAACGCAGCGTTGACAGCGTCGAACCGCATTGCGTGCATCTAGCTCACGCCTGAGGATGTGAGTCACCTCGACTCAACTCGGAGCGCTCATGCGTCGCAACGCGAGCCTGTTCGTGGCGATCTCCCTGCTGTCCGGCTTCGGCAGCAGCGCGATGTCACTGGTCAACGGCATCTGGATCCTGGACCTCACCGGCTCCACCGGCCTCGCCGCCCTCGCCGGGCTCTGCGTGTACGCCCCGGTGCTCGCCGGGCCCTGGCTGGGCGGCCTGCTCGACCGGGTGCCCCGGCGACCGTTGGTCATCGCCGTCAACCTCCTGTTGGCAGCCGCCCTGCTGACCCTGCTCACGGTGCGGGGGCCCGGGCAGACCTGGCTCATCTTCACCGTCTCGTGCGCGTACGGCGTCAGCTACGTGCTGATCGACGCCGGCGAGACGGCGCTGCTGCCGTCGGCGCTCGCACCCACTGAACTCGGCGACGTCAACGGGTGGCGCTCCAGCGCGCAGGAGGGCATGAAGCTCGTCGCTCCCCTCGCCGGGGCCGGCCTCTACGCGTGGCAGGGCGGTCCCGCCGTCGCCGTGCTCAGCGCCGCGATGCCGATCCTGGTCGCCGTCCTGTACGCGGTGCTCCGGCTGCGCCGGACGGCCGCCGACCAGCGGATCGAACCCGGCGGCGGCCCGCGTACCGGATTGGTGGCCCTGTTCGGAGAGCGGGCGACACGTCTGCCGGTCGTGCTCGCCGCGGTGTCCATCGCCATGTCCGGCTTCACGACGGCGGGGATCTACGCGATCGTCGTGACCGAGCTGCGGCTGCCGACGACGTTCCTCGGTGTGCTGGCCAGCGCGCAGGGGGCCGGTTCGATTCTCGGTGGCCTCGTCGTCGGCCGGCTCATCGCGGCCCGGGGTGCCGTTGCCGTCGGTGTCGCCGGCACGGCGCTGTTCGCGCTCGGCTGCCTGGCACGTTGCCTGCCGTGGTGGCCGGCGACCGTCCTCGGGGCGGTGGTGGCCGGCGTGGGCCTGCCCGCGACCCTGGTCGCGGCCGTCACCGCCGTGCAGACCCACACGCCGGCGGCGCTGCTGGGACGGGTCGCCGCGACGGCCAACACCGCGATGTTCGGACCGCTCGTCGCGGCGATCCCCCTCGGCTCCGCAGCCGTGCACCTGGGCGCCCGCCCGCCGCTCATCGTCGCCACGGCGATCTGCCTGACAGCAGCGGTGGCCGCCACGGTCACCCGTCGGTCGACGGCGCGCGGCCGGACGCCGACCATGCCCGCCCCGCCGCACCGGAAGGCCGGAACGAGCCCGGCGAGCCGCTGACCGCTGTCACCCGCGTACCGGATGGGTTGCCTGGAACGCGAGCCGAAGGTCCGCGTCGGCGGCGATCCGGTCGAGGATGTCGTCCAGGTCGAGGAAGACCGACTCGTATCCGGCGGGCTCGTGCGCGGACCCGGGACCGGACAACTCCTCCGGGTGCCGGACCTTGCCGACGTCGTGGGTGGCGGCACCGAAGAGCACCGCCTCCCGGTCGAACGGGAGCTGCGGGAACCGGGCCGCCACCGCGTCGGTGAGCTGCGCGGCGACCTCGTGCACCGCCCGCAGGTGCGCGGCGAGACGCGGCGGCGCGTGCAGGGTCTCCAGCAGGGCGACGACCTGCTCGGGCAGGGGCCGCAGCGGCGGGTCCGCGGGGGCGGTGAGGGCACGGCGCAGCGCATCGGACGTCACCACCGAAAGGGTACGACCACCGCGCCGCCCTGCCCCGGGTGAACCGTGTCGACGTACGCCGTCGATCGGCCGGCGAGGTCGCGGGCGTGGTTGACTATCGAACCATGCCGCTCAGTCCGGACGAGGTGGAGCTGTTCGAGCGCTCCAGGGCCCGCCTGGAGGCGATCGCCTATCGCCTGCTGGGCTCGGCCAGCGACGCGGAGGACGCCGTCCAGGACACGTTCCTGCGCTGGCAGGCCGCCGAGCGGGAGCACGTCGAGACGCCCGAGGCATGGCTGACGAAGGTCCTCACCAACGTGTGCCTCAACCAGCTCACCTCGGCGCGGGCCCGGCGGGAGACCTACGTGGGCACCTGGCTGCCCGAACCGGTCCTCGCCGGGGACCGGATGCTCGGCCCCCTCGACACCGCCGAGCAACGCGAATCGGTCTCGATGGCGGTGCTCACCCTGCTGGAGCGGTTGTCGCCCAACGAGCGCGCGGTGTACGTGCTGCGGGAGGCGTTCGGCTACTCGCACGGTGAGATCGCCGAGATCCTCGGCATCACCGAGTCGAACTGCCAACAGACCTACCGGCGCGCCAAGCAACACGTCAGCGCCGAGCGGGCCCGCGCGGAGGTCGACCGGGCCACCGCCCGGAAGATCGTCGCGGAGTTCCTCACGGCGGCGAACAACGGCGAGATCCAGCGGCTGGTCGAGTTGCTGACCGACAACGTGACGAGCACCGCCGACGGCGGCGGCAAGATCCCGGCCCGGTCCGCGCCGATCGTCGGCGCACTGGCGGTGGCGAAGTTCCTGCGCGGCCTGTTCAAGCCCGCCGACGTCAAACGGGACCTGGTCGGCGGCAGCCCCGCCCTGCACGTCGCCACCGCCAACGGCGCTCCGGCGGTGGTGGTCGTGGTCGACGACCGGGTCATCGGCGTGATGTCGCTGCAGGTGACGCCCGAGGGGGTCACCGCCATCCACAACCAGGTCAACCCCGACAAACTCGTCCGCGCCAGCCGGCAGTGGTCCGTCTCCGAGCACGAGGATCCCGCCCTGCACGTCTGGTGATCCAGCTCATAGCCCGCTCCTGTCAGGAATCGGGGCGCTGTCCGGTTCAGGAAGCGACCACCACCGAGACAGGAGTGCCACCATGAAGCACCGCATCGTCGTCCTCGGAGCGGGCTACGCCGGAGCCATGGCCGCTGGGCGCCTCGCCAAGCGGTTGCACCCCGGCGACACCGAGATCACCGTCGTCAACGCCGACGCGGATTTCGTCGAGCGGGTCCGCATGCACCAACTCGCCATCGGGCAGGACCTCAAACCCCGCCCGCTGAGCGAGATCTACGCCGGCACCGACGTCACGCTCCGGTTGGCGCGGGTCACCGCCGTCGACGCCGACCGCCGGACCGTCGCGCTCGCCGACGACCACGGCACCGACGAGATCGCCTACGATACGCTCGTCTACGCCCTCGGCAGCACCGCCGCCGACCATGGCGTCCCCGGGGTCGCCGAGCACGCGTACGACATCGCCGGCAGGCCGTCGGCGCTGCGGTTGCGCGACCGCCTCGCCCACCTCGCGGCCGGCGGGACCGTGCTCGTCGTCGGCGGCGGCCTCACCGGCCTCGAAGCGGTCACCGAGATCGCGGAGGCCCGGCCGGACCTCCGTGTCGCGCTCGCCGCCCGCGGTGGTCTCGGTGACTGGCTCAACGGCAGGGCGCAGCAGCACCTGCGCGGCGTCTGCGACCGGCTCGGCATCACCGTGCACGAGCACGCCGACATCGCGCGGGTCGAGGCGACCGGCGCGCTCACCCGCGACGGTCGGGAGATCCCGGCCCAGGTGACAATCTGGACGACCGGCTTCGCCGTGCACCCGATCGCCGCCGCCACGACCCTGGCGGTCGCGGAGACCGGGCAGATCATCGTCGACGACAGCATGCGGTCGGTCTCCCATCCCGAGGTGTACGCGGTGGGCGACGCCGCGATCGCCGCGGGACCGGGCGGCAAGCCACTGCGGATGTCGTGCGCCTCGGGCATCCCGATGGCCTGGCAGGCCGCCGACGCCATCGCCGCGCGGCTCACCGGTCGGACGAAGTTCCCCAAGGCCCCGCTGCGCTACTTCAACCAGTGCATCAGCCTCGGCCGCCGCGACGGCATCATCCAGTACGTCACCGCCGACGACCGGGCCAAGCCGGCTCTGCTCACCGGGAAGCTGGCGGCCCGCTACAAGGAGATCGTCTGCGCGGGCGCCGCCTGGAGCATGTCCCACCCGGTGCTGTACCCGGTCCGCCGCCACCGCGTCGTCGCGACCCGATCGGAGATCCGCACCGGCGTGTCCTGACCCGGTCGCGGACTGCGGCTCGGCCGGGCCCACCGTCAGGGGCTGGCCGAACGCGCGGTCCTGCGGAGATACCGCGCCAACGGCCGCCGACCCAACTTCAACGCCGCGTTGGTGACCGCCTGGTCCCGTTGCAGGGAGAGCTCGGCGAACCGGGCGCGCACATCGGTCAGCGGTTGGTGTGGTGCCCAGATCGTCCGAAAGGCCCTGGCCTGGTCGGCCAGGGCCTGGTTGGTCGCAGCGGAGACGAATGCCACCTCGCTGCGGTGCGCCGCGCCGGAACTACTCGCGATCGAGGCCAGGCCGGCGGCCACCAGGGCGGCGATCGCGGCTACCGTGCCCAGCTCAGCCGAGGCCAGCCCGGCAGCCCCCGAAGCACCCGCGATCACCGCCGACAAGACGGTGGTCAGGGTGTTCCAGCGTTGCCACCATGCGGCCTGTTTCCGCTGCAGCACAGCCCAGCTGTCGTGCCGCTGTTCGAGCAACTCGGCTTCAGCGATGAAGACGGCGCGCTCTCGCTGCTCTTCATCCAGGTGCGACATTCTGTCAGCGTCCGACATCGTCGGGATCCTGTCCCCAGCAGTGTCGATCTCCGGACATTGACCGGAGCTTCTGGTCCGCCGGCGCGAGCCGGCGACTCACTCCTCCGGCTGTTGATCCGTGGCTGCCCCACCGGACTCAGCCTGGCGCCCGGCCAGCCAGACGGCGTGCTCCTTGAGCAGGTATCCGATCCAGTAGACCGCGAAGAGGATCAGGAAACACGCGAAGAACACCCCCGAGACGATGCTCGCGATGATGAGTGCTTCCCGGCCGTCGCCCGCCCCGTGCGCGGCAAAGGCAATCAGGCCCAGCACGAAGAAGAGGACCATGTAGAGCGGCAGTGTCGAACTGTCCGCCGGGTGGGACGAGCGGGACGGCCACGGGACGCGAGGGTCGCTGCTGATCACCTGAGGAGTATCGGGGCACGCCCGGTTCGCGGCTGTCCCTGCCGGACACGCACTGGCGCTGTCGCCGGTGACCAGCAGCCGCGGGCATGCGGTCCCGCTCCGCCTCGACCGGTGGGGTCGATCCGGAGCGGGACCGTCCGACGGCCTACCCGTCAGAACCCGCCCCATTGCCGGGCCGAGCATTTCCAGGTCTTCCCGCCATCCTGCGAAACGCAGAACACCAGGATCTTGCCGAGGATCGGCAGGTTGAGGGTGAAAAGGTGCCCCTTGGTCTTCGCGTACACGACACCGGACTTCTCCGCGATGTCCGCAAGCGCCCACCCGGGATCCGGCCCGTCCACTGTCGCCACCCGCCGCAAGGACTCGACGTCCTTGCCGTCGAGCAGTGCCTTGATCTCATCCGCCGACGGCTCACCCTCGCCGACCAGGGTCTCCACGGTGTCCGGGCCGTCGACGGCGACGCCGTTGGCCTTCTCGAAGGCAGCCTTCGTCTCGCCGATCGTGGTGCCGCCGGCCAGGTCGAGGGTGAGGATCAGGTCGCCCGTCCGGCGCGACAGCAGGCATTCCCAGATGGACTTGCCCGACGCGACGCACATGGTCAGACACCACTCCCGGCCGTCGGGGGCGGACGACGCGAAGAGCAGTGAGGTCGCCGTCGGGCTGTCGCCGGTGCCGTCGTACGTCCCGTCGGCGAGGTCGGCCATGGTCGTGCCGAGGACGCCCCGGCTGCCCGCAATCGTGCCGACGACAGTGACACCGTCGACCTCCTTGCCGGTGGCCAGCGCTTCGAGCTCGTCGCCGGTGAGGTTCCGCCCGCCGGTGTCGACGGCCAGCACCTTGTCCAGGTCGCCGACGGGCCGGCCGGTCAGCTCCTCGAACCGTTGCAGCATCGTCCCCGGCGCACCGGGGTGGTCGGTGATCGTCGTCCGGGCCGCACCGTCGGCGGCCTGCGACGGCGCGTACGAGGCGGTCAGCCCGACGATCAGGGCGGTCGTGACGATGGCGGCGCGCCTGGTGATGTCCCGCAGAGTTGTCATCTTCTTCCCCTCACTGTCTCGATGAGCACTGTCGGTCGGGCTACCAGCGGCACGTGACGATGTCGCCGACATCGTTGGGGGATCCCCAGTCGCAGTGGTCGTCGATCCACTCACCGATCTCGCCGATCGTGTCGACGATCCAGGCGAACACCGACTTGATCGCTCCCCAGAGGCTGAAGTAGACGACTGTCGTCTCGGGTGTGCCGCCGGCCTCGTCGATGATCTCCTTCGTCGACATGGCGGCGTCCGGCTTCTCGACGATGTCCAGCACCCGTACGCCGGTGTCGTCCTTGCCCGCCAGCAGCGCCGCGACCTGCTCCGGGGTCCGCTGCTTGCCGTCGTCGACCGCCACGATCGCGCGGTCGACGAACACCTCCCGGCTGCCGCTGACGGCCTGGGCGATGCCGGCGATCTCGCCCACTGTGAGGTCGTTGCCGAGCGCCGGCCCGGTGAACCGCCGGACCGACACGGCACCGGCCGGGTCGACCTGAATCTCACCGGCCGTGATCAGGTCGTCGGCCGCGAAGGGCGCCCAGCCGAACGTCCACAGTCCGCCGACGCAGCGGAACGCGCCGTACTCCTTGCCTTCGGGCGCTGTCTCGGTACGGACGGTTCCGCCGCGTTCGTCGACGTGCTGGACCACGCAGTCGGCGCCCTTCCGCGGCGGCTTGACGGTCTGGGCCACGGCGGCGGAGGACATGGCCAGCACCGTCGCGCTGGCCACCCCGATCACCGCGAGGCGGTGTGCCAAAAGACTCATCGAACGCTCCATTCCTGGTGCGGAAGAAACTGGTGTCCGAAGAGTGCCGGGCCGCGCTGAAGCGGCCCGGAAACGGCGCTGAAAGCGGGGTACGTCAGTGCAGTCGACTCGCGTCGAGCTGGTCGAGGTTGGCGCGGATCGAGTCGGCGTCGGCATCGCCGAGTTCGTCGAGGATGGTCAGGGCCCGCCGCCAGGCGGCACGGGTGGCACCGAGGTCACCGAGCGCCCGGTGGCTGCCGCCGAGGTTGACGTACGTGCTCGCCTCGGCGTACCGGTCGTGGACCTGCGTGAAGAGTTCGAGGGCGTGCTCGTAGCAGGCGATCGCCCGCCGGTCGTCACCGAGCTGGTGGTGGGCGTGGCCGAGGCTGTCCCAGGTGTCGGCCTGCCCCTGGACGTCGTCCACCTCCTGCAACATCCGCAGCGCCTCACCGCACGAGGCAAGGGCGCTGTGGTAGTTGCCGAGCAGCGCCTCCTGCCAACCGACCGCGTTGAGGGTGTAGCCCTGACCCGCCCGGTTCCCCGCCGACCGGAACAGGGCCAGCGCCCGCCGGGAGTGGGTGAGCGCCTGCTGGTGCTGGCCCTGCCGCTCCGCCAGCTGACCAAGGTTCAGGCAGGTGTGTGCTCGTCCGGCGTCGTCGCCGACGTCGGTGAACAGGTCGAGCGCCCGCCGCAGGTGGTCGTCGGCCTCGTCGTACCGTCGGAGCCGGGAGCAGGCGAGACCAAGGCTGCGGTGCGCGTGGCCCTGCCCGGCCTGATCCCCGATGCGGGACGCGGCGGCCAGCGCGATCCGTTGCGTGCCCAGCCAGTCCTGCCAGTGCCCCTGCCGGTGCAGGAAGCCGGCCATGGCCCAGGCGAGCCGCCAGGCGTGCCCCTCGAACCCGGACCGCGCCGCGAGCGGCACCGCGGCGAGCAGGACGGGAACCTCGGTGCTGAACCACGCCGCGGCGGCCGACCGGTTCCGGGGTCGTTCCGGCAGCACGCCCGCGCGGGGCGGCGGGAGGCTGATCGCGCTGAAGTGCGGGTGCAGTGCGAGGTCGGCGGCGTGTGCGGTGTGCAGGCAGTGGTCGAGCAGCCGGTGCACGGCGGCTTGCTGCTCGGCCGGCGGCTCCGCCTCGTCGGCGAGGCTGGCCGCGTACGCGCGCAGCAGGTCGTGGAACGCGTAACGCCCGTACGTGTGCTCGGTGAAGAGATTCGCCCGGGTCAGCTCGGTGAGCAGCGGACCGATCGCCGGCCCGTCAGCGCCGGCCAGGCTTGCCACGGCCGGGGCGGACACGTCCGGGCCGGGATGCAGGCTCAGCAACCGGAACAGTCGGGCAGCGGGTGGGCTGAGCGTCCGGCACGACCAGGAGAAGACCGCCCGGACGTCGGTGGCCTCGTCACCCGCGTGGAAGGCGTCCAGGTCGCCCAGCTCACCGGCGACGGCCGCCAACGAGAACTGCCGGTTGGTGGCGGCTCTGGCCGCCACGATGGCCAGGGCGATGGGTAGCCGCGCGCAGCGGTCGGCGATGTCGTCGGCCGCCGCGGGTTCGGCGGCCACCTGACGCTCGCCGAGCCGGCGGACCAGCATGTCGCGGGCCTCGCCAGGGCTCAGCAGATCGAGGGGCACCGGCTGGGCGCTTTCGGTGACGACCAGCGGGATGAGCTGGTCGCGGCTGGTGACGATCGCGAGGCAGTGCGGTGAGCCGGGCAGCAGCGGCCGGACCTGTTCCGCGTCGCGCGCGTTGTCCAACACCACCAACAGGCGCTTGCCCGCGAACGTGGTGCGGTACAAGCTCACCATCGCGTCCGGGTCGCTCGGCATCCGTGCCGCCGGAACACCGAGCGCCTCCAGGAAGCCGTGCAACGCCCGCGCCGGGTCGGTCGGTGTGGCCGCCGGGTCGAAGCCCCGCAGGTTGACGTAGAGCTGCCCGTCGGGGAAACGTGCTGCCGCGCGGTGCGCCCAGTGCACGGCGAGCGCGGTCTTGCCGACGCCGGCGGTCCCGGAGACCACGACGGCACCGCCCCGCTCGACGAGCGCGTCGAGGGCGGCCAGCTCCGCGGTGCGCCCGGTGAACGTCGGTACGGGAGGAGGCAGCTGCGCCGCCACCGGCGCCACAGCGGCAGCGGCGGGTGCGGGCGCGGCGATGGCGGTGTCCTGGCGCAGGATGGCGCACTCCAGGTCCCGCAGTCGCGGACCCGGGTCGATGCCGAGGTGCTCCCGCAGGTTGTCGCGCAGCCGTCGGTACGCGGCGACCGCCTCGCCCTGCCGGCCGTCGCGGTACAGGGCGAGCATCAGCTGAGCGTGCAGGTGCTCGTCGAAGGGGTGCTGTCGGACGAGCCGTTCCAACCCGGGAAGGAGCCCCGCGTGCTCGCCGACGGACAACCGGGCCTCGACGAGCGACCGTTCGGCCTCCAACCGCAGGCGTGCCAGGTGTTCCGCCTGCTCCTCAAGCCACGCCGACCCGGCCACGTCGGCCAACGGTGGACCCCGCCACAGCGCCACCGCCGCCGTCAGGTGCTTCACCTGCTCGTGGCCGTCCGTCGACCGCCGGGCCAGCTCGATGAGGCGTTCGGCGACCTGCACGTCGGTGGAGTCCGGCCCGGTGTCGAGCAGGTAACCGGGCTGGCGCGCCACGATCGATCCCGGCTCGCCGAGCACCCCGCGCAGATAGGAGACGTGACGCTGCAACGTGTTCGCCGCGGTGGCCGGCAGGTGGTCGCCCCAGACCACATCGATGAGCCGGTCGACGCTGACCACCCGGCCCACGTGCAGCGCCAACGTCGCCAGCACCGCCTTGCGGCGCAGGCCGTTCACCGCCTGCGGACTGCCGGCGACGACCACCTCCACCGGCCCGAGCAGCCTGACGCGCACGCCAGTGCCAGCCATTGAGATCACCAGGTCAGGCTATTCCTGAGCCCAGCGAGCTCGGTCTGTTCGTCGCGCACTGGACACGATCCGCTGTCGAGCCCGGCAGCACTCGGCCCACGCGTCGTAGGCTGACCACTCGCCCCTGAGTCGTCGATGGAGAGCGCAGTGACCACACGCAGCGGCAAGGTGATCGCCGACCAGACCATCTCCGCCGACGGGTACTCGGCCGGTCACAACCAGACCGAGGAACGCCCGTTCGGCGACGACGGCGGTGACGGCTGGGGCGCGGGGCTGCACTCTTGGATGTTCGACGCCGCCGACGAGAACCGGGCCGAACTCGACCAGACCAGAGCCGCCTCAGCGGTCATCATGGGGCGCAACATGTTCGGCCCGGTGCGCGGCGCGTGGGACCGGCAGTGGAACGGCTGGTGGGGTGACGATCCGCCGTTCCACAAGCCGGTGTTCGTGCTCACCCATCACGCGCGTGAGCCGCAGCCGATGGAGGGCGGCACCACCTTCCACTTCGTCACGGACGGGATCGAGTCGGCGCTCGCGCAGGCGCGCGCGGCGGCCGGCGACGGCGACGTCCTGATCCACGGCGGCTCGACCACCATCAACCAGTACCTCGCCGCCGGTCTGGTCGACGAGCTGCGGCTGCACATCGCGCCGCTCACCCTCGGCACCGGCGTGCGGCTGTTCGAGGGTGTGCCGCCGCTGAACCTCGAACAGCTGACGGCGCGGGCGGCGAGTTCGGTGCTGCACGTGACCTACCGCGTGCTGTAGTGAAGCGGTGCGCCACCGCGTGAATTGCTCCGGCGGTGGTGACGGTGGCAGGCGCGTCGGTCGCATCGGCGGCAGCGAACGCCTGCGGCGTGGTGTGCATCGACCGTTGTAGGGTGCCCGCCGTGGGATACACAGTGGCACCGTCAGGCCGTCTGCACCTCCCGGAGTCGGAGGACGCCGCTTCGGCCATCGCCGTCCAGGCCGCGCTGGCTGAACGAGGTGAGTGGTACGGGCCAGACGGGTTTCCGTCCGATGGCACGCTGGTCGACCTCGCGGAGGCGGCCCGCGCCTCCATCGTCCGCGACGGGGACTGGATCGAGTTCGGGCACGACGACGAGGGCGATCCCAAGTGGTCGGACCGGGCAACCGCCTTCTACGTCGCGATTGCACCGTTCGTTAGCGAGGGCACCGTGGAGATCGAGGGTGAGGACGGGGCCCGCTGGTCGTACACCTACGCGGACGGGCAGGTGACCCAGCGAGGTTGGAACGGGTGGGATGGGTCCGTCGAGCCGTTTGGCGACTACGTGGAGCACCCGGCCCCGGATCACTCGTAGCCGCGGCTCCCTCACCGGCCGCCCGGGGTTTCGGTGAACGGATCTTCTCGGCGGGCGGTCTCCCAGACCGGTCGCTGCGGCTCGTCGTTGTGCACGACGATGTCGGCGTGCTGGGTCGGGCAGGCCGTAGCGAAGTAGAGCTGCTGAGAAGGGATGTAACGCTCGCGCCAGCGTCGTTCGACGTCGGCCCGAGGTGACACCAGCCGCTCCCGGATGACGGCACGATCCACTGTCATCTCCAGTGCCGTGGACACGAAGATGCGCAGGTCCCACCGATCGACCAACTCCGGGCGCAGGAGGAAGACGCCGTCGAAGACGAGCACGGCGTCGGGTGGGGCGGTCGTGACCGGCGGGGACAGCACAGCGTCCGCGGCGCGGTCGTAGACCGCGTGTTGGAAGCGCCGATCTCCGCCCGGCCCGAGCGGGTCGAGCAGGACCCTTTTCAGCGCCTCGTTGTCGTGGGTGTCGTGGTAGCAGCCTTCGGCCGAGTACTCGCCGCGCGGATAGCGTTGTGCTCGGGGGAAGAGGAAATCGTCGATCGTGGCGCGGATGACGTCGCGGCCCTGGTCGCGCAGGACGACGGCCAGTTCGTCGGCGAGGGTGGTCTTGCCGGCGGCGGGCGGTCCGTCGACGGCGACCCGCGTCGGGTGCGCGACGGTCACGGACCCGACCGCCTCAGCCAGGCGGTGGATCAGGTCGTCGCGGGTGCCGTGGGCCAGGTCTGCTGGTTCTCGTCTCACATCGCTCCCCCACCGTCCGTCGACGGCCCGCGAACTGGATGCGAATCCCTGTCACAGTGGGTCACATCACGTATGGTCGTCCGATGGTCGCACGGTTGCTGGCGTACCTCCGCCCCCCGCTTGTCGTCTGCGGACACGTGGTGGCACTGGTGTTGCTCGCCCTGGACGCGCGCCGTGAATGGAGTGCGTACGGGCTTGTCGTGCTTCTCCTGCTGCTTGGTGCGCTTGCCGCGATACCGGCGGCGCTGGTCGACTCGCCGAGGTTCCGGCTGGTCAGCCTGGCCGCACAGACCGTCGGAGCCGGCGTCGTCGCGTTGGGTCTGCACGACTCGGCCGACAAGCGGGCGCTCTGGGTGTACGTGCTGTCCGCACTGGTGGCGGTGGTCTCGCCGACCAGCCGGCCGGGGCTTGGCCGGATGACAGTGATCGGCGTGGGGTCGGCAGTGGTGCTCACCGTCGGCGTGTCAGCTCCGGCACTGGCCTGGGGTGGTGGTCAGCCCGAAGCGGTGGTGTGCGTGCGGCAGGGGGAATCCGCTGACGAACTGGTGCGCGAGAGCCACCGCTTCGACCCCGACGGCGTGGTAGCAGGCTTCGGGTCCGAAGGGCCGCAGGCACCGTGCCTGGAGGTGCTGTTCGATCCCGGTGCCACCGCTGGCGACGCCGCCGACGTCGTCCGCCGCTACTCCGTGGACCCGAGGGTCTCCTCCGTCAACCGGACGCGCTGACGCTGGAGGGTCGACTGTCTGGGCGATTCCGTGGTGGGGCGGGCGGGACTCGGACCCCCACACCGCTCCCGACGCGCGGGGAACCACGGGTCTAACATCCCAGGTCATGCGTAGGTTCTTCACCGTTGGGAGTCGGACTCTTTCCTATCTGGACTTCGGTGGCCCGGGTGCTCCCCTCCTGGCTCTTCACGGGCACTACAACGAGGCGTCGGCATTCGCGCCGCTGGCTGAGGCGTTGGCACCGCAGTGGCGGGTGATCGCGCTCGATCAGCGCGGGCACGGAGCGTCGGACCGTGCCGAGAGCTATGCGCGTGACGATTATGTCGCCGACCTCGCCGCGTTCCACCGGCACCTGCAGGTCGGCCCCGTGGCGGTGCTGGGCCACTCACTTGGCGGAGTCAACGCCTACCAGTACGCCGGGCGGTACGCGGACCGGGTCACCGCGCTGATCGTCGAGGACATCGGCGCGGACGTGGACGTTGATTGGTCGTTCACGACCAGCCTCCCCCGCCACGCGCCGTCGCGCGATGCGCTGACCTCGGCACTGGGCGCGGCGGCGCCCTACCTGGAGTGTTCCTTCCGCCAGTTCACGGACGGATGGGGCTTCTCATTCGACATCGGCGACACGGTCGCGTCCCAGCAGGCACTCAGCGGTGACCACTGGAAGGACTGGGTTTCGGTGAGCTGCCCTACTCTCCTGATCCGTGGTACGCGCAGCGAGGAACTGGCGGCGGACCACGCTCGCGAGATGATCGCCCGTCGCGCCGGCCAGGCTCGTCTTGCCGAGCTGCCCGCCGGTCACGTGGTGCATCACGACGCTCAGGCACAGTTCGCCGCCGCCGTTCGCGCCTTTCTGTCCGAACTCGGGAATCGTCCCGACTCAGGATCGCGTCCAGAACGCCGCCCGGTTGCTCATGCGCGTTAGGGTGCGCCGTGATCGTATGGATCAACGGCACCCACGGCGCGGGCAAGACGACGACCAGCGCGCTCGTGCAACAACTGATCCCGAATTCACGGGTGTTCGACGCCGAGAAGGTCGGCGAGACACTCATGGACATCACGCCGGGGCTGCCCGAGACGGACAACTTCCAGCACTGGCCGCCGTGGCGGCAGCTCGTCGTCGAGACCGCCCACCGCGTGCTCGACTACACCGGCGGCACTCTGGTGATGCCGATGACCGTCCTGGTCGAGCAGTACTGGCGCGAGATCAGCGGAGGCCTCGCCCAGCACGCCATACCGGTGAGGCACTTCGTCCTCCACGCCGACCAGGACACCCTCCGTAGGCGAATCGAGGAGGAACACCCCGTCCCCTCCCCGTTCCGCCTCAAATACCTTGAGCCCTACGCCGAGGCGGCCCGCACCTGGCTGCATGCCGAGGCCGAGGTCGTTGACACCACGCACCTCACGCCCGCCCAGGCAGCCCAGCAAATCGTTCTCCGGGCCACCGGGGGGATCTCGGGCACGCTCCTGGCGAGACCTGAAGGCCGGCACTGACGGTGGTTTTCCGGGTCGTCGGCGGCATGGCTGACCGGGGGGACGGCTGGTGGGGCGGGCGGGACTCGAACCCGCGACCGAGGGATTATGAGTCCCCTGCTCTAACCGGCTGAGCTACCGCCCCGAACACCGCGCCGGATCTTATCCCGCTCGGCGGTCAGCAGCCAGCACCGCGCCGGCCGGCGCCCACGCCTGCGCCAGCACGATGGGCAACAGGAATATAACAGCGTGCTCAGGTACGCCTGTCAGCCGGCACGCAGCTCGTCCAGCACCGCGCCGGCGGCGCGCCAGCCGCTGGTGAGAGCGCCCTGGATCGATGGGCTGTCCCGGTGGTCACCGGCCACGAACAGGCCCTCCCCCAACGCCACCGGCTTGCGCAGTTGGCCCTGCGGTGGGGGTGCGGCGGGTAGCGCCTCGGGGACGGCGACGGTGGTGAGGTGGGTCCAGTCGGCGGTGGAGCGGCCGTACAGCCGGGTCAGCTCGGCCCGGATGGTCGGCTCGGGTGGGGCCGTCGGGCCGACCACCGAGGTGGCGATCAGGTGTCGTCCGGTCGGCGCGTATGTGGGGGCGGCGTTGCTGAGCACCACGGTGTTGGCGACGAGTTCGCGCCGGCCGCCGTCGACGAGCAGGATCGGCTCGGTGAGGGGCGGCTCGGGCGCGCTGTGGTAGTAGGTGGTGTAGCTGTGCATGCGTACCGTCGCCAGGGTCGGCAGCAGCGCGGACGCGGCGGGTGGGTCGACGGCGACCACGACGGCCCGGCAGCGGATGTCGCCGGCCTGGGTGCGGACCCGGCCCGGAGCGACCTCCGCGACGGGGGTGTCCAGGTCGAGCAGGTCGGCGGGTAGCGGCGCGGCGATGGCCAGTGGCAGCGCGGCCATCCCTTCGGCGGGCAGGCCGATCCGGCCGCGGGCGAAGGAGCGCAGCACCATTGCCAGTACGCGGCTGGAGGTGGACAGCTCCCGGTCGATGAAGACACCGGAGAGGAACGGTCGCAGCAGTTCCTCGATGAAGGCGTCGGAGAGGCCGGCGCGGCGTAACGCCGTCTCGGTGCTGGTCTCCGGCGCGGCGAGCAGCCGGGACGTGGGCAGGGTGGCGCAGCCGGTGGCGAGCGCGGCGAAGCGCAGCCGGTCGAACAGCGAGCCGACCCCGGCGAGCGCGGTGCCGGGCCCGCCGGTCGGTTCGCGCACTGGGTTGACCAGCCGCAGCAGGTTGTCGCCCTTGCGGACCAGCACACCGGAGGTGAAGTAGCCGAGGTTGAGCTGGCCGGTGTCGAGCAGCGTGCCGAGCCGGGGGTAGGCGGTGTTGAGCACCTGGAAACCCCGGTCGATGAGGTGACCGTCGATCACGTCGGTGGCGACTCGACCGCCGAGTCGGCCGCTGGCCTCCACCAGCCGCCAGGGCACGCCGGCGCGGTGCAGTCGGCGGGCGGCGGCGAGGCCGGCCAGGCCGCCGCCGATGATGACGACGTCGACCTCAGCGCCCATGCCCTCATCCTAAGCCGATCAGCAGCGCGACCTCGGTGGTTGCCACGGACGGCGAGGAGTACGTGGACGCGAACGAACCCCGGGTTCTCGGCAGGTCCGAGGCCCCGGGGTTCGGGAGGGAACGTCAACCGGCGAGCGCCAGATCGGCGGTCGTGGCCTTGATGCCGCGCATGAGCGTGAGGACGGCCTGGACGGACGGCAGCATCAACGCGCCGGAGCGGGTCAGCGTGACGCCGGCGGAAGTACGGACGAACAGCTTCGTGCCGAGGGTCATCTCCAGGCACTTGATCTGGTAACTCACTGCGGGCTGCGAGTAGCCCAGGGCCCGGGCCGCCATGTCCATCCGTCCGTGCTCGGCCACCGCGACGAAGGCCTGTAGTTCGCGCTCGTTCACCTGATACCCCCGAATATCGACTGGCTCCGCTTGGCTTGTCATCACCAGGCAGTCATCAGAGTAATGACTTTCGTCATGCCGGTCAATACCGTCCGGCGGAAGTCCCAGCCGCATCGTGCCCGGTCAGAGCAGCTTTCAGGAAGTACACAGCCAACGTGTGGTGACTCCATCAGAGTCATGCGCTACAGGAGAGTGAGTCATACCCGATGACTGGATCGGACGAGGACCGCCGTTGGCGGTCGGTCGTCCCGCACGACGACGAGGACCTCCGTCGCAGGTGGCAGTCCCACCTCGACCGGAGGTCCTCGTGATTACCGCTTGTCGGTGCCGCCCACACCCGACCTCGACCAGCGGGCCGCGGCGGCGCACCCGGCACTGGTCACCAGAGCGTCGTCGAAGCGCCGCAGGCGGTGCCCGCGCACAGCCGGGCGGTGGCGGAGGGCCGACCGATCAGGAAGGTCTGGAAGGTCGTGACGAACGACTGCGGGCTCTCGCCGGCGCACGTCACCGGCGACTCCCAGGTGGTGCCGCCGTGCTGGATCTGCACGTGGAAGCAGCCGGTGGCGGTGCCGGTCGTGATGATGCCCTTGACCGTACGCTTCTGGCCGACGCCCAGCGGGTCCTGCTGGACGGTCTGGGTGCCGCTCGCCGTGGCACCGTCATAGGCCACCTGCCACGCCAGGGGCAGCACGGACGTGGTGGCGGACGGGCGGGCGAGCGCGGGCGCGGCGACGGAGACCGCGGCGGCAGTCATCAGTACGGTCGCGGTGACCACCCGGCGGACTTTTCCTGACAGGGACATGAATTGCCTCCGAATACCGATCGATGGTTCGGGAAGCGGCGCGGCGGAAATGATGCGGCAGGTTACCGATCACATTGCCGTGCTCTCGCCGAAGCAATCTCAGCCATCGGGTGACGGGGCGGGCAACGCCATATCGAACTCTTGAAAGAGCAGCCCAGCCGCAGGCGGGGCGGCGCGCGATTTTAAGGGCAGCCGGCTGCCTTACGCCACCCCCGATCAGCCTGGCTCCAAAAAATTCGAACCAGACTCCACCGGCGCGACGCGAGCCACTAGACATAGAGGCATGACGAAGCACACCGCAGCCGCCGCCACTGACGACTCCCGCCTCGTTCGCCGCCTGGTGATGCCGGCGATCGCGTTCGCCGCGATCGCGCTCGCCGGCTCGGAGGCCACCGACGAGGCCGCTACCGACACGTCTCAGACCGGCGTCGTCGCGGTCGCCGACGCGCCGGAGCTCGCGGCCCCGGCGTCGGCCGACTGGCCCTGGTGAACGACGACGCTCGATCAGCCGGTCGCGGCAGCGAGGGAGCCGCGGCCGGCTTCGCGCCCTCCATCACCTGACGGTGCTGGAGGGCTTCTTCATGTGCCCACCGCTTGTTCACGGACCCGGCTCAGGACGCCGGGGCGTCATCCACCTCACGCCAGATCTGGACCGCCCGCCGGTACGCCGAAGCCGCCTCGGCGAGCTGAGCCGCCCGGCGCAACGAGCCGGCGGCTTCCTCGGACCGCCCGCAGCGGCGCTGGGCCCGGCCGACGGCCAGGACGAAACGCACCCGCTCGATGGCCGACAGGTCGGCCTCGTCGACGGTGCTGGCGATCTCCAGCGCCCGCTCCGGCTCGCCGACAGCCACCGCGTACCGGACCTCCAGGCTGGCGGCGGCGGACGGTGAGGTGGCGAGATCGGCGGCGGACATGGCGGCGCGGGCGGCGACCATGTGCGCGGTGATCTCCGACAGGTCGGCTTCGGCGTCCATCAGCGCGGACACCGCCGCGGCGGCGAACCGCGCCCAGTCCCGCAGCGAGGTGGTGGGGTTGGCCAGCATCTCCCGTGCCGAGCGCAGGTGCTCCAGCGACCGCTCGACCTCGCCCATCCGGGCCATCGCGATGCTCGCCACCCAGTGCGCGCGACCGGTGATGGCGGGGCTGTCCAGCTCCAGCGCCATCGCCATCATCCGCTCGACGATCCGGATCACCTCGGCCCCGCCGCCGGCGTCGCTCAGCACCGAGATGTGCACCGCGTACAGGCGAATGTGCTCGCTGCCACGGACGAACGCGGTGCTGGTGATCTCCTGCTCGGCGAGCTCGATGTGGGTGAAGGCCTCGTCGAGGCGGCCCACGTCACGGGCCGCCCCGATCAGCGCGATGCGGGCGCGCACGAGCGCCTCCGGGACGCCGGTCTTCTCGGCGACCTCGACGAGTTCCTCAAGCAGCGCGTGTCGGGCGACCCGGTCGTTGCGCTGCTCCAGGATTCGTTCCAGGGCCAGGCCGTGGCTCAGCATCGACGCCGCCTCGCCGGCTTCCCGGGCGGCACGGTAGGCGCTGGTCAGCCCCTGCTCGGCGCGGACCAGATCGCCCTGTTCGATGGCGCTGCTGGTGACCAGTTCCTGGGCGAGCCGGGCGGCCTCCACTGGCGGTCGCGCACCGTCGTCGGACGGTCGCGGCCCCGGCGTCGGCGCGGGCGCCGGGTCCAGGGCGGCGTCGTCGACCAGGGCCGCCATCGGTACGCCGAGGACACCGACCAGGTGGGCGACGACCTCCAGCGTCGGCACCCGGGTGCCGGACTCGAGCAGCGAGATGTAGGACTGGTTGACCGCACCCACGGCAAGGTCCCGTTGGGACATTCCGCGTTCGGTGCGGAGGCGTCGCAGCCGTCGCCCGAAGTCGGGCTGAGCAATCTGCGTGGCCATGCGACTACCTCGTGTGCCTTTCCGTAATCCAATACGACGCGGTCCGACGCTGGACCAGGGAGCAGAATACGCCGAGCACGCCGACGCATCGCCTCCGCCGAATGGCCCGCGCTGAATTCTGCCGGGACCATACCGGGGTACGGGAGCGGGGGCGGTGAACGCCCCCGCGAGCAACCCCGGGGGAAGGTGCTCGCGGGGGCCGGGACCCGTCACGGCCCGGAGGTGATGACTCCGGTATATGACTGGCCCCGGCTACCTGCCCGACGGGGTCCGACTGGACACCTCCGGGCGGGTCGCGCCTGCTCCCCTCTATCCCACCGAAACCGACGCAGTCCGACAAGTCGCTATTGAAGATTTCGAATCGACACCGGGCGACGACGCCTGGCGCGGTGCGGCACCGGCAGGTGAGCGGTTCAGCAACCGGTCCAGCACCCCCCGGGCCACCCGGGCGTCGAACCGGGCCGACAGCCCCGCTCCGGCCGTCGCGGCGAGGCGTCCGGCCAGCTCGTCGTCGCGCAGCAACCGGACCAACTCGCCGGCCAGCTCCGCGGCGGTCTCCCCGCCCAGGACGTCGACGCCAGCCACCAGGCCCATGCCCTCGAAGGCGATCGGTGTGCCCACCACCGGTACGCCGTACTCGATCGCCTCACCCACCTTGCCCTTCACGCCGGCGCCGTAGCGCAGCGGCGCGACCGCCACCCGGGCCTGCCGGTACATGGGTGCCAGATCGGGCACCCAGCCGTGCACGGTGACCCGGTCACCGGCCATGGCCCTGACCGCCGGCGGCGCCGCGTCACCGACCAGATCTACCGTCACCTCCGGCATCTCGGCCCAGACCAGCGGCATGATCTCGGTACACAGCCAGCGGGCCGCGTCGACGTTCGGCTCGTGCAGATAGTTGCCGACGAAGAGCACCCTCGGCGTCGACGCCCGCTGCGCAGTGGTCCGCGCCGGCCGGTGGATGTTCGACAGCACCTCGACCCACGCGTCGGGCACCAACTCCCGCAGCAGGTGACGCTCCTCGTCGGAGACCACCAGCGTCACGTCGCATTCCCGGGTCAGCAGCAACTCCACCGCCCGCATGCTGTCGGCTCGGGCGCGCAGCGCGTACCGGTCCGGGCTGTTCTGCGCGGCGGCCAGCGCCGCCTGCCGGTCGAGTCGACGAAAGTGCACATCGACCGTGTCGTACGCGACGAGGCAGCCCGGCGCGGCGTCGCGCACCCGCGCCAGCATCTGCACCGCCGGCTCGGGGCGGCAGAGCAGCGCCAGGCCGATCCGGTGCCCCTGGTCGGCGAGGAACCGGATCTGCTGCCTCCGGTCGGTGATGACACCGACGCCGGCCGCCCGCAACCTGTCCGCGTACTGCCGCTCGGCCGTCCCGTTCTGGGGAAGGAACACGACCTGACGCCCGAGGGCGAGCAGCTCGTCGATGACGCGTTGCAGGCGCAACGAACCGGAGTCGCGGTCCGGTGTCGGCAGCTGGTGGTCGACGACGAGGACCAGGTCGGCGGCGGGTGACACGGCGGTCAGCTCGCGGCGAACAGGATCAGGAGCTGTGCCGTGTCCAGCCCGTGGAAGGCGTCCCGCAGCGGGCCGGACGCCCAGGCGGTCCGGGCGATCTCGGCGGCCCGCTGCCGGGTCGCCTCGTCCCGGGCACCGGGGACCGCGCCGATGCCGTGCAGGATCGTGATCAGCACGGCGGTCTCCTCGTCGGGCCGCGCGCCGTTGAGGGCCGCGTCGATCCCGGCCCGGATCTCCCGCTCCCGCGAACCGTCAGCGGTCGGGAAGCTGCGGGTCTTCACCAGGCCGAGCACGCGATTCTCCTCGACCCGGATCGCGCCGTCGGCGGTGAGCAGCTCCAGCAGCGGCTTCCAGCAGTCGTGCCCGAGGTTCTCGGCGGCCCAGCCGACCTTGGTCGGCTTCTCCCCCAGCTTCGCCAGCGCGGTGTCCAGGGCGGGGTCGCCGGTCGGGGTGCCGTCGGAGACCACCACCCGGGTCTCCCGGGCGTCGTCCGACGCGGGGATCGAGATGCGACCGGCCCGCACCAGGTCGAGCAGCACGGCACTGCCGACCGCCCGGTACCGGCGGCCGAGGTCGACGGTGCTGCGCCCGCTCTCGTCGTCGAGCAGCAGCAGGACAAGGTCTTCGGCCAGTCGGGACATGAACACTCTCCTCGGTGGGATCGGATGAACATCGAACAGCTACGGGTGGATCAGGGTCAGGCGGCGCGGCGGCTCAGGGCGCGGTCGCGGCGGGCGGCCATCGTGGAACCGGACTCGCGGCGGGCCATCAGGCGCAGCACCACCGGCGCGGCCAGCATGCCCAGCACCGCCCAGCCGCCGAGCACCGCCACCGTCTCCCAGTGCCGCCACGACTCGCCGATCTCGGCGGCGAGGGCGCTCTCCGGCAGCAGCGCGGACCGGGCCGCCAACCCCAGCCAGTACAGCGGGAACACCTGCGCGACGACCTGCAACCAGGTCGGGAAACCGGCGATCGGGTGGAAGATGCCGGAGATGGTGGCGAGGGCGAAGACCGGCAGCATGATCAGACCGATGCTGCGCGGGCTCTCGATCAGCGAGCCGAAGACCGCGCCGAGGGGCAGCATCGCCAGCAGGCCCAGCGGCAGCAGCCAGAGCAGGGTGAGCCACCGCCCGGCCTCGCCGAGGTGCAGACCGTCGACGAGCAGCGCGCCGGTGCCGAGCACCGCGACCCAGGCGACCAGGACCATGCCGGCGACCAGCAGCACCTTGCCGATCAGGTACGACACCATCCCGTGCGGCAGCGCCTTGAGTCGCAGCAGCGTGCCGTCCTCGCGTTCGACGACGAGTTGCTGCGCCAGGTTGAGCAGGCCGTTGAAGCCGATGCACATGCTGAGCAGGCTGGGCAGGACGAAGGCCGCCACCGACACGTCGGTGCCGGCGAGCATGTTGTCGCGCAGGAAGTAGATCGGTGCCAGCAGGCCGATCAGCCACACCAGGTTGCTGCCGAGGTCCTGGCCGTTGCTGAGCACCTGACGGAGCTCGGTGCCGCCACGACTCAGGCCCTGCCGTACGGCGTTGCCCGTCACGTTCATCGTTTCGCCTCCTCGCCCGCCACCATGGACAGGTAGATCTCCTCCAGACCGGCCCGGTGCACCCGCAGGTCGTCGACCTCTGCGCCATCCTGGATCAGCTGCCGCACGAACGCGGAGACATCGGCGGTACGGGCGCTGTGCGCCCGGCCGCCGCTGGTCCAGGTCACCTCGGCCTCCCCGCCGAACTCGCGGGCCAGCTCGGCGACGGTCCCCCGGGCGGCGATCCGACCGCCGGCCAGGATCAGCACCTGGTCGGCCAACTTCTCGGCCTCGTGCAGGTCGTGGGTGGTCAGCAGGATCGTCATCCGGGCGTCGGCCAGGGTTCGGAGCAACTCGTGGAACTCCTGCCGAGCCTGCGGGTCGAAGCCGACGGTGGGCTCGTCCAGGAAGAGGACCTCGGGCCGGCCGACGATGCCGACGGCGATGTCGAGGCGGCGGCGCTGCCCGCCGGAGAGCGCGGCGATGGGCTTGTCGGCCTGCTCGGTCAGCCCGACGGCGGCCAGCAGCTCGTCGACATCCCAGGGCCGGGTCACGCCGTCGGTCGCGTACGGCCGGTAGAAGGAGCCGAAGTGCGACAGCAGCTCCCGGACCCGCCACTTGCCGTGGTCACGCCAGGACTGCAGGACGATGCCGAGCCGGGCCCGCCACGCCTCGTCGCCACGGGCGGGGTCGACGCCGAGCACGCTGACCTCACCGGCGGACCGGAGCCGGAAGCCTTCCAGGATCTCGATGGTGGTGCTCTTGCCGGCGCCGTTGGGCCCGAGCAGGGCGACGATCTGGCCTTGGGTGATGGTGAAGTCGATGCCACGCAGCACCTGCTGGGTGCCGTAGCTCATCCGCAGCCCGCTTACCCGCACCACGGGCGGCGGCTCCGCGGGGGCGGTCCGGACCGGATCCGGTGCGGTGAGAGTGCTCGTCATGCCGCGCGTCCTTTCTCGACAGGGGTTGCCCCGGCCAGGGGCAGGTGCAGTTCGATGTGGTCGGCGGCGGCGCGGGCACCACCGGCGGCGGCGATCTCGGCGCGCAGTTCGTCGAGCCGTACCCGGGTTTCGGGGCTGGTCGTGACGGCCCGCACCGCGTCGCGCACGGCTTCCGCGTCGAAGGCCCGGGGCGGGACGACCCGGCCGACGCCCAGGGCCTCGACGCGGGCGGCGGTCACGAACTGCTCGACGCCCTGCGGGACCACCACCAGCGGCACGCCCTGGGTGAGCCCTTCGAGGACGCTTCCGGTGCCGCCGGCGGTCACGAAGACGCCGGCCTGTTCCAGCACCCGCACCTGCGGCACCCAGCGGTGCACCTCGACGCCGGCCGGGAGGTCGCCCAGCGCGGCCGGATCGACTGTGGTGCCGGTGGCGATCACCACGTGCCAGCCGTCGCCGGCCAATGCCGCCGCGCAGTCGGCGAAGACACCGGGCCGGGTGTTGTACGTGGTGCCGAGCGAGACCAGGGCCACCGGGCGGCCCGGCGGGGCGGTCCAGTCACCGTCGGTGCGTCGACGCCACGGCACCGGGCCGACGAAGAGGTACGAGTCGTCCACCTGCGCGGCGTTGACCTGCAACGATCGCGGCATCGCCACCACGCACGGCTTGACGTCGGGGGCGACCCGCACGGGGGCGCCGATCTGCTCCTCGCTGCCGGAGTAGAAGACGTGGGTCGGTGAGAACTGCACCTCCGGCACCCGCCAGTGCCTCGCCAGCAGCGGTGCGTGGGCGGTGACGGTGTCGTACACGATCAGGTCCGGGCGGTCGCCCTGGTACGCCGCCGCGACCTGCGGCAGCGCGACGTCGCGTTCGCGGGCGAAGACCGCGGCGGCCTGCCGGCCGTCGTCGTCGGTGGCGAGCCATCCGCGCCCGGGGGTGCCGGGCGACGGGAACGTCGAGGTGTACGGCACCAGCGCGGCGCCCGCCTCCTCGACCAGCGCACCGAAGGCGGGTGCGGTGGCGAAGGTGACGCGGTGCCCCCGGCCGACGAGCTCCGCCACCACGCCGAGCATGGGGTTCACGTGACCGTGCAGCGGCACGGACATGAAGGCGATGTGGGCTCCGGGCGGCGAGTGGGCTGGCGTCACGGTTGTTCCCCCCTCTTCCAGGTTGGCCGCCGCCGGTGCGAACGATCAGGTCGCTACGGACGGGGGCGGTCGTCGGTCACCACGCTGTCGGCGACTCGGCGAAGCTCGGCCATGTGCGCGGTGAAGACAGTTCTACCGAGCGGTGTGAGCGCCACCCAAGCGTGGATTCGAGAATTGAATGACTCCTTGCGCACTGTCACGTAACCGGCTTCCTGCAACACTTTGAGCTGCTTGCTGAGCACGGAGTCGCTGACCGCCAGGGCGTCGCGGATGGTCGAGAACGACAGCGACTCGACGCGGCTGAGCATGGCGCAGATCTGCAGTCGGTTGAGTGGGTGGATGACCTCGTCGAAGCCGGACCTCATGCCCGCCGGCCCAGGTCACGTACGAGCGCCGCGTCGATGCGACGGCCGGCGACGATCGTGATGACGAGCATGACGACGCCGCAGACCGCCATGCTGCCGCGCAGGTCGGCACCCCATTCGAGGGCGAGTCCGAGCACGATCAGCGCGGGCAGCGCCGCACCGGCGCGGACGCTGATCCGGCGGGCGCCGGGGGTCGCGTGGTAGCGGTCCAGTGAGATGCCGGTGACGTGGTTGGCCGCGAGGTTGAACAGCAGTGGCCCGACCAGCAGACCGATGATCACGCCGTACGGGATCCACGCCCAGCCGATGGAGACCGCCGCGAACGCCCACAGCAGGGACAGGCCGATACCCAGGTGGTACCACCAGGGCGCGACGGCCCGGTCGGCGATGATCTCGCGGCCACCGGCGACCTGGACCAGTGCCTGGCGCGCTTCCTGCGGGCCTATCCGGTTCATGATTCCTCCTGTTTCCATAATGGAAAGTCTAGGCTCGACTTTCCACAGCGGCAAGTCGATAGGTCGAAAAGTCGGCGGGCGGATCACCCAGCACGACGGTGTGACTCAGCGCGCCGAAGAGGTCCCGGGCAGCGGCGGACACGTCCACGGGTCGTGGCGTACGCAGCAGCTCGGGCCGTCGCACCACCCAGTCCAGTCCGCGCCCCGATGCCGTGGTGTGCCGCAGCGCGTCCGCCAGCCCCGCCGGTGAGTCGAAGGCCGACAGCAACTGCGCCGAGCAGTACCGGCGCACGGCCGCCAGCTCCTCCTGCGACGGCGGCTCGGCGATCAGCGCGGCAACCTCCGCACGGACCCCCGCCACCGCCTCGTCGATCCGGTCCCGCGGCACTGCCAGCCGCACGGACGCCCGCCGGTACCCGGCCAGCACGTCGCGACGCGCCACCATGACATCGGCGTGGCCCAGGCGACGACACCGCTCGGCCAGCCGGGCGGAGGTGTGCCCGCCCAGCAGCGCGGTGGTCAGATACCGGGCGGGCTCCGCCGACCCGACCTCGGGCTCACGCCCGGAGAGCGTGAGATGGACGGTGTCGCCGGCCGCCTCCCGCAACAGCAGCAGCTGCGGCCCGGGATCGTCCGGTGCCGGTCGGGCAGCGGGCCCGGCCGGCCAGCTGCCCAGGACGTCGGCGACCGGGGCGAGGAGCACCTCGGCGTCGGCGGCGCCGACGATGACCAGCGTGGCGTGCTGCGGTCGGAACACCCGCCGGTGCAGCGCGCTCGGGTCGACCGGTGCCGGCCCGGTCCGACCGGCCCAGTGCCGGCGCAGCGCCTCGTCCATCCGCTGCTGTGGGGCGACCGGCGCGGGCCGGGCCGGCGGCAGCGGTCGCCACTCCGGCAGCGGCCCGGGAACCAGCACGTCGGCCACCACGCGCAGCAACGCCGGCAACTGCGCGACCGGCGCCCACGCGCTCAGGTCGGCCCACTGGCCGTCCTGCGCCAGCTGCACCTCACCGCCGATGGCGGCGACCCGCCGGGCCGCGTCGGTGTGCGCGCCGAGGACCCGCAGCAGCTCGGCGGCCCGCCGCGGATCACGCCAGCCGTCCGGCCCGAGCGGTAGCCGCAACCGCAGCTCCACCAGCTCGGCCCGGCGATCGGGGATCGCGATGACCCGCAGACCGTTGCCGAGGCTGATCTCCCGCGCCCCGGTCAGCGTCGGCGGGACGGCCGCGCCCAGCTCGGGCAGCTGGCGCGGCCCGCCAGGGCTGGAACCGAGCTGCGCGGCGGTGCGCCGGGCCCGGCCCGGACGCCGGCCCGGCGCCCCGACCGCTGCGGAGTCCGGCCGCCGGATGGGCCGATCCTCCCCGTGCGGGCCGGCGACGAGCAGCGCGCTCGGCGCGGCGGCAAGCGCCGCAGCGGCCCGGGACACCCGCTCAGCCGAGGTGTCCGCGATCAGGCGGGGCAGGTCGTCGACCAGCTCCGCCCGACCGAACAGCAGCTCGAAGCGGCCCAGCGCGCGGCAGCGCTCCTCCAGCCGGGCATGCCGCCGGCGGTGCTGCCCGGCCAGTTCGGCAACCGCCCGTCGCACTTCGGCCCCGGCCCGCGCCGGATCGCCGAGGCCCGACCACTCGGCCGCCAGGTCGGCGACGAAGCCGTCCGGCGTCACGTCGTCCGGCAGCACGGCGGTCACCACGAAGGCATCCGGTGCCAACGCGTCGAGCGGCCCGAAGAAGCCGCAGCCGGCGCTGGCGCGTACGCCGGAGCGCGGCGGCCGCCACCGGGTGGTCATCCAGCCCAGCACCATGCACGCCACGTAGTCCGGCAGCTCGCGCAGCGGATCAGGCAGTCGGTAGCCGAGTGCCAGCGCGGTCCGCGTCGCGTCGGGGACCCGCTGACGGACCTGCCGGTCGGAGTCCGGCGGTGGCTCGGCGATCCACGGCGGCGGGTCCGCCGGCCGGGCGGGCACGCCCGCGAAGTGCCGCTCCACCAGCGGCCAGACCGCCGCCGCCGGGTGCGGGGTCACGATCGTGAGAACCGCGTTCGCGGGTACGTAGTGCGCGTCGAAGAAGGCGGCGCAGTCGTCGACCGTCAACGTCCGCAGTCTGGCCACGTCGCCGTACCCGTCGTGGGCGTTGGCGAACGACCGGAACATCACCTCGGGCAGGCCCGGCCACGGCAGCTTGCCGTACAGCCGACTGTCCCGCATGCTCTCGATCTCGCGGCCCACCTCGACGAGCTGACTGGCCAGCTCGGCGTCGGTGAACCGCGGCGCGCGCATCCGGTCCGCCTCCCGGAACAGCGCCTGTTCCAGCGCCGCGGCCGGCACCACCTGGAAGTAGTCGGTGTAGTCGGCGTGCGTGGTGCCGTTGGCCGTACCGCCGAGCGGGTGCAGGTCGTCGTAGAACCGCCCGTCCGGCAGGCTCTCGCTGCCCCGGAACATCAGGTGCTCGACGAGGTGGGCGATCCCCTCGCTGCCCGGCGACTCGGCCCGGAAGCCGGTGCCGTAGTGGACGCTCACCGCGCACCGGGGGGTCGGCCAGTGGGGCAGGAGCACCACGCGCAGGCCGTTCGGCAGCGTGCGCCGGTGCAGCGGATGAGCGGGCCGTGACCCAACCGGGACAGTCATGGGTTTTCCTCAGGAGGACAGCAGGTGCCGGGCGAACCCGGTGTATTTGTCGAAGACCTTCGGCTCCCAGCCGACGTAGCTGATGTAGTCGTGCACGTGCAGCAGCACCCGGAACGCGACGGTCTCGCGCCACCGGTCGTCGAGTTCGCGGCCGTAACCGTCGAGCAACGCGTTGATCAACAGTTGCCACGCCGGCCGGTCGCCGCCGAGATACCACTGCAACTCGACGAGCTCACCGAGGACCCAGCCGAGGTCGTAGTACCAGGGCGCGGCGCACACGTCCTCGCCGATGAGCGCGTCGGCGGCCGCCGGCTCCCCCTCCGCCGGAATGAGCGAGCCCAGACCGGGCGCACCGTGGCACAGGACGCGCTCGTCGGCGGCGGCGATCTGGGCGGTGTGCTCCCGCACCCGGGCCAGGGCCGCGCCGCCGAGCCGGGAGCGCAGCAGGGATTCGGCGTACGCGCCACGCGGGTGCGGTGAGCGCCCGTTGAGCCAGCGGGTGAACCGGACCAGCCCGCGCGGCGCTCCCCCCGCCGCGACACCGGGCGGGAGCGGTTGCGCGTGCAGCTCCCGCAGCGCCTGGCCGAGTCCGTGCAACAGCGACGCCATCGCCGGCTCGGGGCCGTTGCCCAACAGGACGGCGGCCACCGAGGTCGTGCCCCGTACCCGGTAGGTGCGGGCGTCGCCGTCGGGCTCACCCACGACCCAGTGCACCGACGTCGCGCCCGGTCGTGCGGTGCCGAGCCGGTGCGGTGCGGTGCCGGTCGGCACGAACGGCGCGGGCGCCAGCGGCCCGGGGGCGCGCCGCCACCGGTAGCCACCGGCGGGTTCCGGGCGTACCGCGGTGACCAGCAGGCCGGTGCCGAAGTCCCGGCCGGCCGGCGCGGTCACTGTGGCGGTGGTCATCGGGTCGCTCCCCCGGTCAGGACCGGCACGTCCACCTCGGCCAGCTCGCGACGGCGGGCCTCCAGCCTGCGCAGCGCCTCCGGCAGTGGTGGACTCACCCAGCCGTCGTCGCGGCCGGTGGTGAGGCTGCGTGCGGGCAGCGGAGGGATCAGGGCCACGTTGCGCCGCTCGGCCAGCGTCGCCCAGTGCCGCTGGAACGCCGGGCTGTCCAGGCCACCGGGCGGCAGCGCCGGTGAGAGGCCGACCGGCGCGGAGGTGCACTGCATCGCCAGCAGCGCGGGGCTGTCGGCGAGCCCGAGGGCGAGCCGGGCGACGAAGTGGAACGTCGCCGGGTAGACCAGCATGGCGTCCGCCCACTCGACGTGCTCGACGTGCCGAGCCCGCTCGCAGTCCTCCCAGGTGTCGACGAGCACCTCGTGGTCGGTCCGCAGGCTCAGCGCCTGCCGGGTCACGAACCGCAGGGCGCTGGGGGTGGCGACCACTGCCACCTCCAGCCGGGGGTACGTCTCCCGGAGCCAGTTCAGCCAGGTCGGCACGTTGCTGGCCGCGGCCGAGCCGGTGATCACCAGCAGCAGCCGCCTCAGCTCCAGCTCCGGTGTCTCCAGGAACTCCAGCGGTGGCCCGGCACTCATCGCGCCACGTTCCCGAGGATGGTCTCCAGCTCGCCCAGCGTGGTCTTGGCCCCGTAGGTCACGCAGACCCCGGCCAGGTTGAACGCCACCTCGTCGGCGCCCGCGGCGCTGAACTCCTTGATGCCCTGCGTCAGCTCCTCCTGGTCGCCGTAGAGGAAGGCGCCACCCTCGACGAGGGCCCGACCGCTGGCCCGCGGGTCGTCGGCCATGTCCACGTCGATGCCCGAGCGACTCAACATGTCGATGTAGTGCGGCAGGCGCATGTGCCCGGAGTTGCTGTTCAGCGCGAGGTCGACCGGGTCGCGGTCGGGCGTGCGCAGCGCCATCGGCACGATCGCGACCACGCGCGGCATCGGCCGCCCGGCCCGCTCCGCACCCCGGCGCAGCGCGGGCACCACGGTGTCGCGCAGGTACGAGGCCGGCGTCAGCCAGGTGATCGCCACGTCCGCGACCTCACCCGCCAACTCCGCCATCCGGGGCCGCAGCACGCCCAGCCCGATCTCGATGGCCGGGCGGGGGAACGTGCCCAGTTCCATGCCGCAGGAGAAGAACTCGCCCTGGTGGTTGACCTTGCCGGTCTCCAACAGGGACCGGACGATCGTCACGTACTCGCGGACCGCGCCGAGCTGGCTGCGGTACGGGGCACCGAGCGTGCCGCGCTGCAACGACGCGCCACCGGGGCCGAAGCCGGCCACCACACGGTGCCCGGTGGCCACCGCCAGGGTCTGGGCGCGCAGCGCGGCGTCGTACGGGTGCAGGAACGGCATGAGGTTGACCGAGGTGCCCATCGGGACCCGGAAACCGCTGGCCGCGGCGTACGAGAAGCTGATGTGGGTGTCGCCGACGTTGCCCTGCCCCTGCCAGAGGCAGGATGCCTCGCTCCACTGGGTGAGCGCGGCGAACGGCAGCAGCTGCTCGGGGCGGCGCGGCGCGAACGGCATCATGATCGAGTAGTGCGTCATGCCAGGGCTCCTGTTCCGACCAGCATCTGGCCACGGACCAGATCGGTGTAGTTCGAGCAGTTGCGCAGAAGCTCGTCGTGCGGCCCCTGACCGACGACCTCGCCCGACTGGAGGATGACCACGTGGTCGGCGTGCTGGATCGTGGAGATCCGATGCGCCACCACCAGCACGGCGCGGGTGGCGGCCAGGTCGTCGACCAGGTCACGGAGCTTCTGCTCGTTGATGCTGTCCAGGTGCGACGACGGTTCGTCGAGGAGCACCAGTGGGGCGTCGGTCAGCATGGCCCGGGCGATGGCGAGCCGCTGACGCTGACCGCCGGAGAGGTCCACGTCGCCGGCCAGGACGGTGTCCAGGCCCTGCGGCTTGCGGCGGATCTCGTCGGCCAGGCCGACGCGGTGCAGCACCGCGTACAGCTCCCCGTCGGAGAACGCCGCGTCGCCACGGCCCAGGGTGAGGTTGCGGCGCACGGTGTCCTGCACCGAGCTGGCCGCCTGGTCCACGTAGGCCACCTGGGCGCGCAGGTCGGCGAGTGGCCAGTTGCGGGTGTCCCGGCCCTGCACCCGGATGCTGCCTGAGGTGACGTCGGCGAAGCGCTGGATCAGCTCCACCGCGGTGCTCTTCCCCGCTCCGGAGAGGCCGACGATGGCGGTCAGCCCACGGGCCGGCACCTCGAAGGAGACGTCCCGCAGCACCGGCGTGCTGCCGTAGCTGAAGTCGACGTGGTCGAACTGCACCGCCGGCACCGGACCGGCCGGAACGGTGACCGGCTGCGCGGTCTCGCCGCCGGACTCCTGGGGCTTCTCGAAGAGGCCGGTGAAGCGTTCCCGGGCGACAGTGCCCATCTTCAGTGCCGTGACACCCGCCGCGATCATCATGAACGGGCCGGTGAGCTGAAGCAGGTAGAGCAGGAACGCCACGAAGTCGGCCAGCGACAGGGTGCCGGCGACCAACCGCGCGCCGCCCCCGGTGATCACCGCGACCAGTGCGATCTGCTGGCCCAGGTTGACCACCGGGGTCATCAGGGCCTCCATCCGGGCGGCGTCGATCTCGCGGCGGGCGACGGTCTCGGCGTGGGTGGCCAGGTCCGCGCTCACCGACTCCTCGGCCCGGTACGCCTTGATCACCTTGACGGCGTCGACGGCCGCGACGAACCGCTGGGCCAGCAGGCCGGTGGACTCCTGCACCGCGACGTAACTGCGCCGCAGTCGCTTGACCACCAGGGTGATCAGGCCGCCGGCGACCGCGAACGCGCCCACCGTCACGGCCAGCAGGAGCCAGTCCAGGAAGCCCATGATCACCAACGTGCCGATGGCGGTGAGCCCGGCGATCGGGAGCTGGATCGGGCCGACGTCGATCAGCTTCTTGACCCGCGAGGTGTCAGCGGTGATCCGGGTGACCAGGTTGCCGCTGCCCTCGCGTCGTACGTCGGCGAGCGGCAGACGCAGCGCGTGGCCCATGGTGCGGACCCGCAGCCGGCAGATCATCCGCTGGCCCAGCCGGGAGAGCAGGAAGGTGGCGAGCGTGTTGGCCAGTGCCGCGCCGAGCCCGAAGACGATCAGCCAGACCGTCCAACGGTCGGCGGCGCCGTCGCCCAGCGTGGCGATGAGCCGACCGACCGCCCAGGGCAGCGCCAGGGTGCCGGCGGTGGACGCCAGGGCGAGCAGACCGATCAGCAGCATCGTGCCCGGGTGCCCGGTGGCCAGGTCGCGCAGGATGCGCAGCGGCCGGTCCGCTTGTTGCCGCGCCTCCGGCGGATGGTGTCGCATGGGATTCTCCGTTCGGCAGCTGTGCTAGTGGGCGGTGAACTCGATCAGGGTCCGGACCGCCGTCGCGGGGCCGCGCCAGGAGACCTGGAGGCCGGCCTCGGCGCCGAGCCGCTCGATGTCCTCGACCGTCCGCGTGGGCGCCGGCATCATCGACCGCAGCTGAAGTTCCGAGCCGGGGCCGGAGACCGGCATGGCGATGTCGGCGACCAGCACCCGGCCGGTGGCCCCGGCCGCCTCCCGGCAGCGCTTCAGGATCAGGACCGCCTCGTCGTCGGACCAGTCCGCGAGGATGGCGGAGAGCAGGTACACGTCCTTGCCGGGCGGCAGCGGGTCGAAGAAGCTGCCCTGCACCGCCGTCACCCGGTCCGCGACGTCGCTGCGCGCGAAGCGTCGACCGGCCTCCGCCGACACGTTCCGCAGGTCGAGCAGGGTGCCGTGCAGGTGCGGGTGGGCCCGGGCCAGGGCCATGGTCAGGCTGCCCAGGTGACCGCCGACGTCGATGAAACTGTCGACGCCGCTCCAGTCGTACTCGGAAATGATCTTTCCGGCGTCCCAGCGGAGCACCTGCTTGTCGAGCTCGTCGGCGGCCTCGCCCTGCTCGCGCCACTCGGCGACGAAGGCGGGGTCGGTGTTCACCGCGTCCCAGTAGTCCCGGCCGAACTCGGCGGCGTAGCCCGGCCGACCGGTACGCACCGTGTGGTCGAGGCGCAGCAGGCTCAGCGTGATGCTGCCGATCATGCCGTCGTTGCGCAGGACCTGCCGCACGCTCTGCGGATGGTCCGAGCGCAGCGGGTCGCCCAGCGGGGTCAGTGCGTACTCCCCGTCGGGGCCGCTCTCCAGGATCTTGATCTCGACCAGGTAGCGCAGCAGCGTCCCGGTCACGTCGGGGGCGCTGCCGGCGCGGTGGGCGATCTCGGCAGCGGTGGTGGCGCCGGCCGCGATGTGGTCCGCGATGCCGAGCGTGGCGGCCGCGCGGACGGCGGCCGGGACCAGAAGGTCGGTCATGGTCAACAGTTGCTGGAAGGGCGGGATCTCAGTCATCGCGGTGCACCTCGCTAGGGGTCGGCAGGGTCCGAGCGGCGGGCCGGCGGGATTCCGGCCCGCCGCTCCGGACCTGGTACTCGTTTCAGCAGCCGTCGTCGATGGTCTTCGAGACCACCTGGCCGCTCATCCAGCTGACGCCGGCGCTGACGATGGCGCAGCCGGGAGTCGTGGCGGGAGCGTCCGAGACGGCCGAGAGGTCGATGTCCTCGGCGGTGCTGTAGGTCTCGTAGCCCGCCAGCAGCTCCTCGATGTTGTTCGCCTTCTCCTGCATGTACCTCTCCTCTGTGTGCGTGGTGTTACCTGACGTCCGCCTGAGCGCGGACGGGATCGGGGAAGAGCTGGTCAGCAGGTCGCCTCGTAGGTGGCGGCGGTGAGGAAGCTGACCGCGGCGCTCGCGCAGTACCAGGTGGTCGCCGGGGCGTCCGCGACGGCGGAGACACCCAGGTCGTCGTCCGCCTCGAGGTAGGTCTCGTAGCTGGACACGAGCTCCATGATGTTGTCGCTCTTGGTGATGTCCGTGTTCACTTCTCTCTCCTTCGGGGAAGCACTGAGCTCCAAACTGGGAACGCCCCTGTTGACCCTCCCAGCAAGCGAGCTCAGGTCTTGGCGATGTGTTGTCGGTCGGTTTCAGACGGTGGTGTTGCGGGCCGGGTTGGTCGGGTCGATGCCGGCCTCCCGGAAGCGCGAGACGATCAGCGAGTCGACCCGCTGGAGGTCGTCGGCGGCCTCCACCAGTGCCGCGGCCAGGACGGTGGCGCGGTGCTGGCCGAAGCTCAGCCCCTGCCTGCCGGACCTGCCGTCGACCGGTTCCCAGGCCGTGCCGACGCCGGGGGCGATCCGCTCGACGAACACCGACGTCTCGGGGCCGGTGCCGCGCAGGCCCTGGGCCAGCTCCGCCAGGTCGGCGGCGACGTGCTGCCAGTCGCTGCCCAGGTAGACCACTATCGCGTCGCGTCGGGGATAGAGCTCCCGGGCCGAGAGCACCTTCGCCCGGTACGGCACCTGGCGCTCCTCGAGGAACGTGAGCACCTCGCGCCAGGCCTCGACCGCGTGATCCACGTCGAGGACGTTGAGGTAGACCCGCAGCACACCCCGGGAGGTGTCCCGTTGCCGGGAACCGTCGACCAGGAAGAAGCCCGGTGACAGCGCGGCCCGCCACGGCGGTACGGCCAACCGCACCGGCTCGCCCGGGGCGTACCCGGTCGTGGTGATCGCTTCGATCGGCGCCCAGATCCGCAGGCCCTCACGTTCGACGAGGATCCGTCCGCGTCCGGCGGCGTCGCGCTGGACGGTGGACCGGACGACGGCCCCGACCTGGATCTGCCGGTGCGGCACGGCCGCGGTGAAGCGTTCCTCGAGTGCGTCCTCCCGCAACCGGGTCGGCACCTTGCCGTCCGGCTGGCCGGAGTGCAGCACGTTGTAGATGGATTCGGCGAGCAACCGGCGAAGCTCGCGGGGGAAGTCGGCGACGACCTCGCGACCACCGATCACGGCAGTGGTCCGGTCCGGGGAGACCCGGATCTGACGGACCGCGTCCCGGATCGCGGGGGCCAGTTCCTCGGCCAGTGGTTGGGCTTGCAACGTCATCGGGCACCTCCAAAGCCGAGGGTGGTGGCGAACTTCTCGGGGTTGACCAGCGCGGCGCGGCCGACGCCGGCGGCGGCGCGCTGGATGGCGGACAGCCGCGACGAGGACAGGGCGCCAGCGACCAGCCGGTCCAGCAGGTGCCAGCCGGCGAAGGCGGTCGCGCGGACCGCGAGGCCCGCATCAATGTCCGGCCGGACGTCGGTGTACGCCCGCCAGAACTCGTGCACCAGCGGCAGCAGTCGGCGCATCTTCTCGACACCGCGTTGCAGGACCAGCTCGTGGGTGAACTCGGTGTCGACGAACGCCTCGTCGCCCCGATTGGTGACCAGGTCGAGCACCGACCGGTAGACCCACTCCCCGGCGAACGCGCCGACGTCACGGGCCGGGTCGGCCAGTCGGAACTCCTCCCAGTCGGTGAGGAACAACCCGTCCTCGGCGACCAGGAACTGGTCCACCCGCAGGTCGCAGTGCGAGGGGACGCGGGGGGCGTCCCGTTCGGCGTCGCGCAGGCGCTGCACCGCGGCGATCAGCTCGGGGTCGTTCTGCAACAGCCGCCAGGCCTCGATCTCGCCGGCACTCGACTTGAGGAACACCGAGAGCGGAAGGCCCTGCAGGAACGTGACCGGCGGGAACCCGGGCGGCGACTCGTCGAGGCGCAGGCCCTCCGGTGGCGGGGTCGCGTGCAGGTGGCCGATCGCCCGGCCGACCTGCTGCGCGTGGGCCAGGCTGAAGGTCTCGTCGACCATCAGCGCGGCACCGTTCACCGCGTCGTTGATTCGTTCGAAAACGACGATCCGGTGGTCGGGGTGGCTGCCGATGAACTGCGGCCAGTGCACATTCTCGAAATTGGCCTTCGCGGCGTAGGCTTCGAAGTCGAGCAGCCTGCGCATTCTGTTCTTGGTGTCTTCGACCTGTCCGGTGAGGCGCTTGACGAAAACGTCCCGACCGCTTTCGGTGACTCCCGACCAGGCGTCGTTACGGCCGATTGGAGCAGAGACAGTGTCCCGTACGAACGGGCCGACACCCAGCTCCACCAGCACTTCGTCAACCTCGGGGACCGAGTCCAAGTCGATCGGCATCACGTGTTTCGTGACCACCGTCGCCACCTCCAACAATTCTCGGACGGGCACGCCAAGGCGCAGCCAACGTTCAGTTGAATATTCCGGCGAGGGCGCCGGACCCGGTCTTCCGCCTGCCTTTCGACTGTCTTTCTGTCGTACCGGCGAGCGGCGTGGTTGAAGATAATCACGACCGGGTAGGACCCGGCAAGGCATCGATGTCGGGCCGTATTAAATTCGTTTCTACGGGCCGTGGCATTTTGTCCGATGTACCGGTTGGCCGAACCCGGCAGGACGGCCGGTCAGCCGGCGAAATCCCAGGTCAGCGCGGATCGACGGGGATTCACCCCGGGAATTTCCCGGGTTCCAACTTTCGCAACTGGGCGATCCGCTGGCCCAGCGACGGCGAGGCCGCCGCAACGGCCCGCTCGGATGCGCCAAAGTGGCTGGTCAGGGCCCGTCCAGCGGTCCGCGCGACAGCACCGGGCGACCGGTCGTCGGGTCTGCCACGTACCCCGAAACACTGCTGTAGACATTTATGATCTTCTGATGCAGACGACTGTGGATCGAACGGGACTCGGCAGACTCATCTCCGCGGCCGGGGGCAGCGCCGACGGCATCACGGCGGTGATCGACGACCTCGGGGCGGACGCCGTCGCCGCCACCGTGGTCCGCGAGCTGCTGCACCGGGCGGACGTGCCGGCGGGCCCCGACGTCGCCGTCCAGGTGGGACTGCGGCACGGCGACGCGACGATCCGGTACGGGCTCCAGGTCGGGTCGGCGGGGATCGCACACCTCCCCGAGCCCGTCGGGACGCCCGACGCGTCGCTGACCCAGGACCTCACCGAGGTGGTCCGCAGCCTGTTCGGGCCGCGCGGCGCGCAGTCCAGCGCGAGCCGGGTGGTCCACTGGGGGCACCTGGAGGACCCGTCGGCGTTCGACCGCCCACTGCCCGCCTACGACGTGGTCCGCCGACTCGTGGACGCGCTGGACCGGCCGTACGACATCGGCCTGGCCGAACTCTGCGTCCGCTACGGCTCCGACAAGTGGGGCCACCACACCTACCCCCGCCGGTACGAGCAGCACTTCGGCCCGCTGCGCGACCAGCCACTGACCATCCTGGAGATCGGGGTGGGCGGGTTCGGTGACCAGCACCGCGGCGGGGCGTCACTGGAGGTCTGGCGGCGCTACTTTCCCCGGGCGCTCGTCTACGGGCTCGACATCGTCGACAAGTCGCACCTCACCGACCAGCGGGTCACAGTGCTGCAGGGCGACCAGTCGTCCCCCGCCGACCTGGCCCGGGTGGTGGAGGTGATGGGCCGGCCGGACATCGTCATCGACGACGGCAGCCACGTCAGCGCCCACCTGCTCGCCTCGTTCGCCTCCCTCTTCCCCGTCCTGCGCCACGGCGGCCTGTACGTCATGGAGGACCTGCAGACGTCGTACTGGCCGACCTTCGGCGGTCGGGCCGGGACCTACGACGACCCGGCGACGAGCCTCGGGTTCCTCAAGACGCTCGTCGACGGCCTGCACCACGAGGAGATCGTCGGACGGACCCCTGCCTTCACCGACCCGGACATCGGGGGCGTGCACTTCTACCACAACCTGGCGTTCGTCGAGAAGGAGCGCAATCTGGACGGCGGAGCGCCGTCCTGGATTCCCCGGGGAGTGCGGCAACGCGCCGGCGTGCCGGACTGACCGGCGCGCGCGAGCCGTCTCAACCAGCGTCGCGCGCCTCCCGCTCGCCGTTCGCCCGGGACAACCGGCCCGGCCACCAGATCTTCGGCCCGATGTCGTACGCGAGCGCGGGCACCAGCAGCGAGCGGACGACGATGGTGTCGATCAGCACCCCGATCGCGACAGCGGTACCCAGCTCGACGAGCACCACAAGCGGCAGGACGGCGAGGGCGGAGAACGTCGCGGCGAGCACGATGCCGGCGGAGGTGATCACGCCGCCGGTGACGGCGAGACCGGAGAGCACCCCGGCGCGGGTGCCGCGCTTCACCGACTCCTCGCGGACCCGGCTCATCAGGAAGATGTTGTAGTCGATGCCGAGCGCGACCAGGAAGACGAACGCGAACAGCGGGAACGACGAGTCCACGCCGGGGAAGTCGAAGACGTGGCGGAACAGCAGCGCGCAGAGACCGAGGGTCGCCGCGAAGCTGAGCAGCACGGTGGCGATCAGCAGCACCGGGGCGAGCAGCGCGCGCAGCAGCAGGGCCAGGATGACCGCGATGACCACCAGCACCACCGGGATGATGACGTTCTGGTCGCGCTTCGCGGCGTCCGAGGTGTCCACGTTGATCGCGGTGAAGCCGCCGACCACCGCGTCCGCGCCGGGCACCTGGTGTACGGCGACCCGCAGCTCGCGGATGGTCCGTTCGGCGCCGTCGCTGTCGGGTGGGTCGGCCAGCGTGGCTTCCAACTGCACCCGCCCGTCGACGACCTTCGGGGCGGCGTTCGCCTCGGGTGGGCCGGTCTGCGGCCCGGTGGTGAGGGGGCGGACGTCGGCGACGCCGGGGACGTCCTTCGCGACCTGGGCGACCTGCCGGGCGGTCTGCTCGGTGGTGAAGATGGTGGCCGGGCTGCCGGTGCCGGCCGGGTAGTGCCGGGAGATCACTTCCTGGCCGTCCACCGAGTCGGTGCGCTGGGTGAAGAGGTCGGACTGGCCGAGGGTGGTGGCGCCGAGCTGGGTGAGGCCGAGCGTCAGCACTGCCAGCACCACGGCGGTGCTCAGCCAGATCGGCCGGGCGTGCCGGGCGACGAAGCCGGCGATGCGGCTCCAGATGCCGTGTTCGGCCCGTGGGTCGGCCTGGTCGGCTTCGGGCCGTCGGGGCCAGAACGCCCACCGCCCGCCGAGCACCAGCAGCGCGGGCAGGAAGGTGAGCATCACCAGCAGGGTGGCGCCGATGCCGATGGCGGCGACCGGGCCGAGCGCCCGGTTGGAGTTGAGGCTGGACAGCAGCAGGCAGAGCAGGCTGACGATGACGGTGCCGCCGGACGCGATGATGGCCGGCGCGGCACCCTTCCAGGCGGCGCGCATGGCGGCCCAGGGCCGGTCGTGCTGGTGCAGCTCCTCCCGGTAGCGGGCGATCAGCAGCAGCGCGTAGTCGGTGCCGGCGCCGAAGACCAGCACGGTGAGGATGCCCTGGGCCTGCCCGTTGAGCTTGAGCACGTCCGCGTCGGCGAGCAGGTAGACGAAGACCGAGGCGAGGGCGTACGACATGCCGGCGGCGAGCAGCGGGAAGATCCAGAGGACCGGGCTGCGGTAGACGACCAGCAGGATGATCAGCACCACGACCAGGGTGACCAGCAGCAGTGGGCCGTCGATCGCCGAGAAGACCTCGATCAGGTCGGCGAGCAGGCCGGCCGGGCCGGAGACGTCGACGGTGAGGCCGTCCCGGTCGCCGCCGGTGATGTCGCGCAGTTGCTCGACGACCGCGCCGATCTCCTCGCCCTCGGCGTCGTCCACCGGCACGACGACCTGCAGTGCCTGGCCGTCCTCGCTTGGGATGGGCGGGGGCAGCGGGGTGACCACGCCGGGGATCTGGGCGAACCGGGCGGCGTCGGCGCTGACCCGTTGCCGGTCCGCGTCGGTGATCCCGGAGCGCCGCTCGTAGACGACCAGCGCCGGGGTGGTCTGCCGGTCGACGAACTCGCCGGCGAGATCCTGGGCACGGGTCGCCTCGGCGTCGGTGGGCAGGAAGGCCGCGTTGTCGTTGGTGGCCACCTCGCTCAGACGTCCTGCGTACGGGCCGGACACGCCGCCGATCACCAACCAGGCCAGCACGACCGCCACCGCGATCAGCGTGGCCCTGCCGCCTCGTCCGGACATCCGCACTCACCTCAAGGATCGACGCATCAATCGACGCAGCGGGAGCCTCAGTCGACATCGACCATCCTGCCGGGCAGGCAGGTCCAGGGTGGGTGAAACAGGGTCACACACACGAAAACGCCCGTCGGCATCAGGCCGACGGGCGTTGGGCGTTGGGTGGAGAAGCTCCCCCGATTGGACTCGAACCAATAACCTGCCGGTTAACAGCCGGCTGCTCTGCCAATTGAGCTACAGGGGATCGTGCACCGCCCGGAATCGGATCTCGCCGACGCCGTGCGACGGGACAAGAGTACAGGACTTTCCCCCGTGGCGGTCCAGTGGGTTCCACCCGGGCACCTGATGATCGACATCCGCAGGTCAGGTGCCACGACACATCGACATACAGGGTAAATCGCCATCCCGGCCCAGACATGCTTGAGCGGAGAGCAGGATGGGTAGTTAGCTGCGGACAGAGGACGCAGGCGCGAACAGGTCGCCTTCCGACGGGGCAACCCACCGGGAGGATGACGGCGCGTCAGGTACGGAAGGAGCCGCCATGCGCGGAAAGATCATGTTTCTTGGCGGGCTGGCTGCGGGATTCGTCCTGGGCGCCCGTGCCGGCCGGGAAAAGTACGAAGAGCTCGTGGTTCGGGGCCGCAAGGTGCTCGACCACCCGACCGTCCAGGAGGCGGCCGGGGTCGCGCAGGCCCAGGCCAACAAGCTCTACAGCGAGGGCAAGGACAAGCTCGGCCAGACCAAACTGGCCGAGAAGCTGGGCACCGGCAACGGCAGCACCGGCAAGCAGGAGCTGACCGCCGCCGACGACGCGTTCGCCGGCACGCCCGCCACCGTGGGCGCCAAGGCGGGCACCAGCACGGTCGGCACGACCTCCGGGTCGCCGTCGTCCACGAACCCCCGCACCAAGCCGTCCGGCTCGGGCACGAACGCCAGCACGCTCTGACCACACGCACGTACACGGGCCGGTCGCCGCAGGGCGACCGGCCCGTGGTCGGTCCGGGGTGCGATCAGTCCTTGCTGCTGAACGCCGCGTCGAAGGCGGCGCTCGGTGCGTCGAAGGCGAGCCGGCGGACGAACTGCAACGCCTCCGGGGCGCCGACCAGCCGGTCCATCCCCGCGTCTTCCCACTCGACCGAGATCGGGCCGGTGTAGCCGATCGCGTTCAACGCGCGGAAGCAGTCCTCCCAGGGCACGTCGCCGTGGCCGGTGGAGACGAAGTCCCACCCGCGGCGCAGGTCCGCCCAGGGCAGGTGCGAGGCGAGCCGGCCACGCCGGCCGTCCCCGGTACGCACCTTCGCGTCCTTGCAGTCCACGTGGTAGATCCGGTCGGCGAAGTCGAAGATGAAGTTCACCGGGTCCAGCTCCTGCCACACGAAGTGCGACGGGTCCCAGTTCAGACCGAACGCGGGCCGGTTGCCGATCGCCTCCAGCGTCCGCTTCGTCGTCCAGTAGTCGTACGCGATCTCGCTGGGGTGCACCTCGTGGGCGAACCGCACCCCCACCTCGTCGAACACGTCGAGGATGGGGTTCCACCGGTCGGCGAAGTCCTGGTAGCCGCGCTCGATCATCGCCGGCGGCACCGGCGGGAACATCGCCAGGGTGTGCCAGATCGACGAACCGGTGAAGCCGACAACGGTCTTCACCCCGAGCTTCGCCCCCGCCCGCGCGGTGTCCTTGATCTCCTCGGCGGCCCGCTGGCGAACCCCCTCGGGCTCTCCGTCGCCCCAGATGCGGCCGGGCAGGATGTCCTGGTGCCGCTCGTCGATCGGGTGGTCGCAGACCGCCTGGCCGACGAGGTGGTTGGAGATCGTGAAGACCTGGAGGTTGTACTTCGCGAGGGTCTCCTTCTTCCGCTCGACGTACGAGTCGTCGGCGAGCGCCTTGTCGACCTCGAAGTGGTCGCCCCAGCAGGCGATCTCCAGACCGTCGTAGCCCCACTCGGAGGCGAGCCGGCAGACCTCCTCGAACGGAAGATCGGCCCACTGGCCGGTGAAGAGCGTGATGGGTCGCGCCATTGTCCTTCTCCCCTGTTGTGATGGGGATTCCCTGTGCGGACCGGGGCGAGGGGTGACCGGACGTACGCGGCGTTCGCGCGGTCACCGGTGGGTGCGGAACACACCTGGGCCCGGCGGGTTGCGCCTCCCACCGGGTCACCGGCCACCAGCACGGTCGCCGCCCTCAGCCTATTTCCGAGGTGCCCGATCGGGGAAGCCCTGGAGTCGACAGTTCATCCGATCATTTCCTCGGGGGCGGGCAGGACCGCCCGTACGGTGAAGCCCCCTCCGGCGCGCGGGCCGGCGGAGAAGGTGCCGCCGAGCCGCTCGGCGCGCCTGCGTACCCCGAGCAGACCTCGCCCGGCGACCTGGCTGCCGCCGCCTGCCGGGGCGGGCCCGACGCCCTCGTCGCGGATCTCGATGGTGATGCCCGCGGCGTCGTAGCGCAGGCGGACCCCGACCGGAGCGCCCGGCGCGTGCCGGCAGGCGTTGGTCAGCGCTTCCTCGATGATCCGGTACGCCACCACGTCGACCGGGCCGGGCAGCGGCCGGGGTTGCCCGGCCATGCTCCACCGCACCGGTTGGCCGGCGGTGAAGCCCTCCACCAAGGCGTCGAGACGGTTCAGGCTGGGCGTCGGCTCGGACGGGTCGTCGGGCTCCTCCGCCCGGCCCAGCGCACCGAGCAGCTGATGGCCTCGCGCCAGCACCGTCCCACGCCACTGCGCGAACAACCCCATGCTGGTCAAGGTACGGCAGCCAGCTGTGAAGCGGTCGGCGGCGTCCACGCAATGTGCCGCATCCGAATGCCCCGGCAGCGGTGCGGGGATCAGCCCACACCGAGGCTCCGACCTCCCCCGCAACCCCGCGCCCACGGCGGCCGGGCGAAGCGGTGATGGCGGCCGGCCGACGAAGCGGTGATGCCTCTGAGTCATCAGGATGACTCAGAGGCATCACGCTCGTTGGCGACACCGCTCGTCGCGCTTGTGCCGAGGCGGAGGGGCCGACGACGCGGGTCGCAGCCCCTCCGGGATCAGTCGGTCAGGGCAGGGTCCACTTCTGGTTGGCGGCGTTGAGGCAGGTCCAGAGGTGCACGATCGTGCTGTCGGCGGAGTTGTTGCCGGAGACGTCCAGGCACTTGCCCGACGACGGGTTGCGCAGGGTGCCGTCGGACTGCGCCGCCCAGTTCTGCGCGCCGGTGCCGTTGCACGTCCAGAGCTGGATCTTGGTGCCGTCGGCGGTGCCGCTGCCGTTGACGTCCAGGCACTTGCCGAGCGCCTTGATCGTCGAGTTCGGCGTCACCGTCCACGTCTGCGCCGCGCTGCTGTTGCAGGTGTAGATCTGGATCTGGGTGCCGTCGGCGGTGGCACCGTTGCGCACGTCCAGGCACTTGCCGGCGAGACCCTTGATCGGGCCGACCCCGGTGCTGCCGCCGCTCCCCTTGACCAGTGTGAAGTCGTCCACGTCGAAGAGCCCGGTGCCGCTACCGGTGAAGGTGAGATACAGGTTCTGGGTGCCGGACGGGACGTTGGACAGCGCCGTGGTGACGTTGGCGAAGGTCGTCCAACTGCCGGTGTTGGGCACGGCGACCGAGCCCAGCACCGGGCCGGTGGCCGAACCGGTGCGCACCTGGATGGTGCCGCCCGCGCCGCCGGAGACGACCCGGGACGTGAACGAGGTGACCCCGGTCAGGTTGACGCCGTTGTAGGCGGCCCAGTCGCCCGGGTCGATGTAGCCGATGGTCTGCCCGCCGTTGGCGCCCGCCTTGGTGAACGCGGAGACGCCGTTGGCCGCGCTGAACGTCTCGGCCTGGATCGTGGTGTTGCCGGTCGGCGGCGGCGTGGTGCCCAACTCCTTGATCCGGATGTTGCGGAACGAGGCGTCGTCACCGGTGCCGTGGTTCTGGATGCCGATGTGGCCGGCCAGCGATCGGACCGGGTTGGTGTTGGTGAAGTCGTTGATCTTCACGCCGTTGAGGAAGATCTGCAGCCGCTCCCCCTCGACCAGCAGTTCGTAGGTGTTCCACTCCCCCGGCGCGTTCAGCGCCGCGTCGCGAGCGGCGATGTCGGCGGACTTGAAGGTGTAGACCGCGCCGGTGGTGCGGTCGGTCGCGTCGGTGGCGTCGATCTGGATCTCGTAACCGTTGTCGACCGCCGACCACGGGTCACTCGACGGTGGGAAACCGATGAAGATGCCGGAGTTGTCGTCACCGGCCAGCTTCCAGTCCAGCTTCAGCGAGTAGTTGGTGAACTGCTTGGCGTTGTACCAGAACAACCCCATGCCGCCGACCGAGGTCAGGGTGGCGTCGGAGTTGGTGAAGCTGCCCGGGCCGGCCTGTGACCAACCGGCCGTCGAGCCGTTGAACAGCGGGGTGTAGCCGGTCTCGGGCCGGCAGTCGGCCTTGCTCCGACCGGAGGCGTACCGGATGCCGCCGAGCAGGTGGTTGCGGAACGCCGGCTCCGCGTACGACGCCTGGGTGTGCCCCGCGCCGGTGTAGAAGGACCGGCCGCCGCTGTAGCTCTTGCACCAGCTCAGCGGGTGGTCGGCACCCATGCCGCCGCCGGAGTACGACGACTCGTCAAGGGTGGCCAGCACGTGCGCGGTCGACCGGGCGTTGGTGCGGTAGTTGTACCACTCGTCGGTGCGGGTCCAGGTCTGCGGCAGGTGAGCGGTGGCCGCGTGGCCCCGGTCCTCCACCTTCATGTTGGCCTGCTGGATCGCCGGGTGCGAGGCGAACCACGCGCCCACCAGGTTGCCGTAGAACGGCCAGTCGTACTCGGTGTCGGCGGCGGCGTGCACACCCACGTACCCACGGCCGGAGCCGATGTACGACTCGAAGGCGGTCTGCTGGCTGGCGTTGAGCACGTCGCCGGTGGTGTTGAGGAAGACGACCGCCTCGTACTGGTTCAGGTTGCTGGTGGTGAACGCGGCGGCGTCCTCGGTCGCGGTGACGGTGAAGTTGTTCGCCGCGCCCAGGTCGCGGATGGTCTGGATGCCGACCGGGATCGCGTCGTGCCGGAAACCGGCGGTCTTGGAGAACACCAGCACGTCGTACGGGGCGTCGGCGGCGCTGGCCGGGGTGGCCGGGGTGGTACAGGCGATGACGGCGAGTGCGGCCATTGCCGCACCGAGGACGGGTCGCAGGCGTCTGCGCATATCGCTCTCCTAATTGCGGTTAGGAGGGGCCCCTCGCACCACACTAGGCGTTGTCGAAGGGCTCCTCCCGCCAGCTCAGGGCAGGGTCCACTTTTGGTTGGCGGCACCGCTGACACAGGTCCACAGGTGGACCACGGTGCTGTCGGCGGAGCTGTTACCGGAGACATCGAGGCACTTGCCGGACGACGGGTTGCGGAGCGTGCCGTCGGCCTGGGCGGCCCAGTTCTGCGCGGCCGTGCCGTTGCAGGTCCAGAGCTGGATCTTGGTGCCGTCCGCGGTGCCGGCACCCGAGACGTCCAGGCACTTGCCCAACGACTTGATCGTCGAGTTCGCGGTGACCGCCCAGGTCTGCGCCGCGCTGCCGTTGCAGGTGTAGATCTGGATCTGCGTGCCGTCGGCGGTGGCGGCGCCCCGCACGTCCAGGCACTTGCCGCCCAGGCCCTTGATCGGCCCGGTCCCGCTGGCCGGCGGCGTGCCGGTGACGAAGGTGAACGCGTCCAGGTCGTAGAGCGCCCCGGTGCCCGACCCGGCGAAGGTCAGGTAGAGGGTGGTCGTGCCGGTCGGCGGATTGCTGATCGTCCCGGTGACGGTGGTGAAGGTTTCCCAGCCGCCGGTGACCGGGACCGTGGCCGAGCCGAGCACCGTGCCGGTGGCCGAGCCGGCCCGGACCTGGAGGGTGCCACCGGCACCCGCCGAGGAGACCCGGGCGTTGAACGAGGTCACGTTGCCCAGTCGGTACGGCTGGAAGGCGATCCAGTCGCCGTTGTTGATGTCACCGACGGTCTTGCCACCCTCGGCCGGGGTCTTGCTGAACACGTTGATCCCCGACGAGGTGGCGTAGAACTCGGCCTGACGGTGCCGCGGCGGCAGCGTGTGCTGGGTGTGCGTGGTCAGCCCACCGGCGTCGGTGTACTCGGCGTCGAAGATCGCGAAGATGTTCGCCGCGTCGTCGTGCTCGCCGTCGACCGGGATGGTGATCGATCCCGAGCAACCGGTCTTCGAGGTGATCTGGTGCCCGTGCTGGTCGTGCCCGAGCACGTAGGTCATCTTGACCTTGGTGCAGTCGATGGTGCCGTCCTCCGGGTCGGTCACCGTGATGCTGTACGGCACGGTGTCCCCGAAGCTGAACAGCTGACCGTTACCCGGGTTGTTGATCGTGACCGTGGGCGCGGTGTTGCCGACGCTGATCTGCACGCTGCTGCTGCCGGTGGCGCCCTGCGGGTCCCGCACCGTCAACGTGGCGGTGTAGGTGCCGTTGGCGTTGTACGTCTTCGACGGATTCGCCGAGGTGGAGGTGGTTCCGTCACCGAACGCCCACGAGTAGGTGAGCGCGCCGCCCTCGGGGTCGGACGAGCCGGCCGAGGAGAACGCCACGGTGAGCGGGGCCGCCCCGGACGTGCGGTTGGCGCTGGCCTTCGCGGTGGGCGCCCGGTTGCCGCCGCCGACGTAGTCGAAGCGGTAGAGCGCCGAGTTGGCGTCACCGTTGAAGTAGCCGGTGCCGTAGTCGAGCACGTAGTACGCGCCGTCCGGGCCGAACGCGGAGTCCATCACCTGCTTGCCGACCCAGGGGAAGGTGTCGATGGCGCCCCGGGAGCCGTCGGCGTTGACGTGGATCGGCTTGATCCAGCCGCGGCCGAACTCGGTGGCGAAGAACTGCCCGTCGAACGACTGCGGGAACTTGGTGGTGGAGGTCGACGAGGCGTTGTACCGGTAGACCGGACCGCCCATCGGCGACTCGGAGCCACCGCCGAACTCGGTCGGGGTGCCGGCGTCGCCGGCGTACCGGATCCAGGCCGGCTGGGCCGGCGGCAGGGTGGTCAGGCCGGTGTTGCGGAACGAGTTGTTCGTCGGCCCGCCGGTGCAGTTGTACTTCGCGCCGCTGGTGTTCGTCGCGAAGTCCCACTCGTTGTACGTCTCGGTGCTGGTGTTGGTGCCGGTGCAGTACGGCCAGCCGTAGTTGCCCGGTGCGGCGACCCGGTTGAACTCGACCTGGCCGGACGGCCCTCGGGTGGAGCTGGTGGAGCCGGCGTCCGGCCCGTAGTCACCGACGTAGACCACCCCGGTGGCCTTGTCCACGCTGATCCGGAACGGGTTGCGGAACCCCATCGCGTAGATCTCCGGCCGGGTCTTGGCCGTGCCGGGGGCGAACAGGTTGCCCGACGGGATGGAGTACGTGCCGTTGGCGTTCACCTTGATCCGCAGGATCTTGCCGCGCAGGTCGTTGGTGTTGCCGGCGCTGCGCTGCGCGTCGTACGCGGGGTTGCGGTTGGTCCGCTCGTCCAGCGGCGAGTAGCCGGCGGACTCGAACGGGTTGGTGTCGTCGCCGGTGGACAGGTAGAGGTTGCCGGCGGCGTCGAAGTCGATGTCCCCACCGACGTGGCAGCACAGGCCCCGGTTGGCCGGCACGTCGAGCACGTCGACCTTGCTGGACTGGTTGAGCGTGAAGTCCGCGTTGAGGGTGAACCGGGAGAGCCGGTTGACGCCGTTCCAGGCCGAGAAGTCGGTGCCGGTGGCCGGCGCGTCACCGCCGGGGGTGGAGAGCGGCGGGGCGTAGTAGAGGTAGATGTACCGGTTGCTGGCGAAGCCCGGGTCGACCCCGACGCCCTGCAACCCCTCCTCGTCGTGGGTGTAGACCGACAGGGTGCCGATCACACTGGTGGTGCCGCCCGCGTCGGTGCGGCGCAGGGTGCCGTTGCGGGCGGTGTGCAGGACCGAGCGGTCCGGCAGCACCGCCAGGGACATCGGCTCACCCATGTCGGTCACGCCGCGGGCCAACTCGACCTGCTGGAAGTCGCTGGCGACGATGGTGTGCGCCTGCGCGGGGGCCGAGCTGGCGGCGAGTGTGACAGTGCCGGCGGCGACCGCGAGCAGCAGTGCCGATCCGGCGGAGAACCATCGTCGGGACCGTTGTCTGGGAACATCCTTCTTGGACATCTGTGCTGCCCCTTCCTGACGAGTGACTGCCAGGCCGGGCGCGCGCCGTCGCGCCGGATGCCGTAGCGGTGGTGGGGGTCGATGGGTTACCGCGCCGCCGGTTCACCTCGACGAAACATTGTCGTGTTGGTCACGACACTAAGTCCCATGTGTCGATGTGTCTATATCTTCCGGCGGTTCAGCATCAACTTTCGTCGATTTGATCGAAAGTCGCCGGTCAGGCGCGTCGGTCGATCGCCTGCCCGGCCAGCTCGACCAGGGCCACGCGGGCATCGTCGGCCACCGCCGCGCTCTGTAGGGCGGACAGCGCGGCCGCCGTCCGGACCCGGATCATCTGCTCGATCCGCTCCCGCGCGCCGGTCGCCTCGATGATCTCGCGCAACTCCGCCGCGCCCTCGGCGTCCAACGCCGGGTTGCCGAACAGCTCCCGCAGCCGGACGGTCTGCGACCGGTCGGCGGCGCTGCGGGCCAGCGCCATCATGACCGTCGGCTTGCCCTCACGCAGGTCGTCCAGGACCGACTTCCCGGTGACCGCCGGATCACCGAAGACGCCCAGCACGTCGTCACGGAGCTGGAAAGCGTCACCCAGCGGGTCACCGAACTCGCCCAGCGCGGCGATCAGCTCCGGTCCCGCGCCGGCCAGGGCCGCGCCGATCTGCAAGGGTCGGGTGACCGTGTACCGGGCGGCCTTCATCCGGATCACGGTGAGCGCGCTGGCCACCGAGCCGTCCCCGACGCCCGAGACCAGGTCCAGGTACTCCCCCGCGATCACCTCGGTACGCATCAGCGCGAACACGCCGTAACCCCGGTGCACCTGCTCGGTGCTCAGCCCGCACTCGTGGAACATCTGATCCGACCACGCGGCGCAGAGGTCCCCGCAGAGCAGCGCGGTGTTGCGGCCGTACGCCTCGGGGTCACCCCGCCACGACGAGCGGGCGTGCAGGTCGGCGAAGAGCCGGTGCACCGACGGCTCACCGCGGCGGCGGTCGCTGCCGTCCAGGATGTCGTCGTGGATCAGCGCGAACGCGTGGAACAGCTCCAGGGCGGCGGCCGCCACCACGATCGGGGTGCCGTCGGCCGCGCCCGCCCCGCGCCAGCCCCAGTAGCAGAAGAGCGGTCGTATCCGTTTGCCACCGGCCAGCACGAACCGTTGCAGGGCGGTGAACACGCCACGCGGTGCGCCGTCGGGCCAGTCCGGGCCCTGCCGCTCCAGGAACCCGGCCAGTTCCGCGTCGAAGCGGGCCCGCAGCCCGCTGGTGTCGGTGGGCGCGACGGTCACCGTCATGTCCGCTCCCCTGAACCGCTCGCGCCGTCGACGCCTAATCCGGCCAGCTCCAACAGCAGCGCCTTGACCTCGGTGGCCGCGATCTTGTCGCGGGCCGCCGTCGGGTCGGAGCAGAGCAGCACCGGGGCGTCGGCCGGGTCGTCCGGCAGCCGCCCGTGCGAACCGCGCACCGCCCGCGCGCCGGCGTCCAGGCCGACAGCACTCATCAGGTAGCGCATGCCGAGCTTCTTGCGAGCCAGCGCGACCCCGGCCCGGGCCTTCGCGGCACCGGGGTTGGCCGGGTCGAAGAACAACTCCGCCGGGTCGTAACCCGGCTTGCGGTGAATCTCCACCAGCCGGGCGAAGTCCGGCGCCCGGGCGTCGTCCAACCAGTAGTAGTACGTGAACCAGGCGTCCGGCTCGGCCACCAGCACCAGCTCACCGGCGCGCGGGTGGTCCAGCCCGTGTGCGGCCTTGCCGTCGGCGTCGAGCACCTCGGCCACCCCGGGCAGGTTGGCGCAGAGCTTCGCCACCGCCGCGACGTCGGCCGGGTCCTTGACGTAGACGTGCGCCACCTGGTGGTCGGCGACAGCGAACGCCTTCGACGTCCACGGATCGAGGTACTCCATGCCGGCCTGGGTGTGCACCCGTAACAGCCCTTCGGCGCGCAGCAACCGGTTGACGTCCACCGGCCGGGACACGTCGGTGATGCCGTACTCCGACAGCACCACCACCGTGGCGTCCCGGGCCCGGGCGGCGTCCAGCAGCGGGCCGAGGACCGCGTCCAGCTCGGCCGCCGCCGCGGCGGCCTCGGCCGACGAGGGGCCGAAACGTTGCAGGTCGTAGTCCAGGTGCGGCACGTAGACCAGCGTCAGGTCGGGTGACACGTCGGCGAGGATCTGCTCGGCGGCCTGGCAGATCCACCGTGACGACGGCAATCCGGCCGTCGGCCCCCAGTAGGTGAACAGCGGGAACGTGCCCAACCGCCCGGTGAGCGCGTCGTGCAGCTCCGGCGGGTCGGTGTAGCAGTCCGGCTCCTTGCGCCCGTCGGCGTAGTAGACCGGCCGGGGCGTGACGGTCCAGTTCACGTCGGCGCCCATGGCGTACCACCAGCAGACGTTGGCCACCGTGTAGCCGGGTTCGGCCCGCCGGGCGGCCTGCCAGAGCTTGTCCCCGCCGACCAGCGCGTTGTGCTGCCGCCACAGCAACACCTCGCCCAGTTCCCGGAAGTACCACCCGTTGCCGACGATCCCGTGCCCGCTGGGCGGCTCGCCGGTGAGGAAGGTGGACTGCACCGAGCAGGTCACGGCGGGCAGGACGGTGCCCAGCTCGGCCCGGAAGCCGCCGTCGGCGACTCCCCGCAGTCGCGGCATGTGCGCCAGTAGTCGGGGCGTCAACCCCACCACGTCGAGGACCACCAGTCGCCGGCTCATCGCGTCACTCCCATACTCACGGATCGCTGCGCGGTCAGGCCGAGGCCGACCAGTTCGTCGCGGGCGAAGGCCAGTTCCGCGGCGATGCCGGCGGCCAGCTCCGCATCGGTGCCGGGCCGTCGGGCGGCCGGCAGCACCCCCCAGGTGTACGTCTCGACGTCGAGGTGGTCGCAGCCGGCGGTCGGACCCTCGAAGAGCGCTCTCAGGGCCGCGCGGAGCACCGGCAGGGTCGAGCCGAGCGGTTCCTCGGGCGGGGCGTGCAGGGGCACGTGGTAGTGCACCCGCCACGGGCCGGGGAGCGCCCGGTCCAGCGCCTCGTCCAGGTCGTCGGCCGCGTACGCCGGGTCGGCCGGGTCGGCCAGACCGGCACAACCGGCGCCCCGGGTCTGGTGCAGGAAGCGGGGCTCCACCCAGCGGCGCAGCGCCTCGGCCCCACCCTCCGGGTCGGCGGCCTCGACGGCGGCCGACACCTGCACCTTCACCACCGGAAGGCCGGCGGCCCGCAGCCGGTCCAGCGCCTCGGCGGGCTCCTCCCAGGCGCAGGCCAGATGGGCCAGGTCGACACAGACACCCAACCGGTCGGTGTCCATTCCGGACAGCAACGCGGCGGCCTGAGCGGTGCTCTCCACGACACAACCGGGCTCCGGCTCGAAGGCGATGCGCACCTCACGGTCGGTGTCCCGCTGCACCGTGGCCAGGCCGGCGGCCAACTGGTCCAGTCGCTGTCGCGCCGCGTCCGCGCGGGCGATGTCCCACGGTTGCCGCCAGGCCAGCGGCAGGGTGGAGATCGAACCCCGGGCCGCGTCGTCGGGCAGCAGGTCGGCGAGCACCCGGGCCAGGTCCAGTGTGTACGTCAGACGTTGCTCGGTGGTCCAGTCCGGGTGGTACACGCCCTGCTTCACCACCGGCGCCTGGAAGGCCGCGTACGGGAAGCCATTGAGGGTGACCACCTCCAGACCGCGCGCGTCCAGTTCGACGCGGAGCCGGCGGCGCAGCGTCGGGTCGGCGGCCAGCTCGGCGGCGACCGGGGCGGCCAGCCACAGGCCGAGCCCGAGCAGGTCACTGCCGAGCGCCTGACGCACCGGCAGGGCGTAGGTGTCCAGTTGGCCGAGGATGCCGGCGAGGTCCTCGGCGGGGTGCACGTTGGTGCAGTAGCCGAGGTGGACGGTCTCGCCGCCGGCGTGTCGCAGCCGCATCAGCTACCGCCGCGCAGGATCGAGTTGCCGGTCTGCGGGTCCACGGCGGCGCTGACGTCCAGGTCGCTGAGGTCGAGCCGCCCCGACTGCCCGTAGAACTCCACCGGGTTGCGCCACAACACCGTGTCGACGTCGTCGTCGCTGAAGCCGGCCGCCAGCATCGCCTCGCCGGTGGCCCGGGTCAGCAGCGGGTCGGAGCGCCCCCAGTCGGCCGCCGAGTTGACGAGCATCCGGTCCGTGCCGTACTCGCGCAGCAGCTCCACCATCCGCTGCGGGGTCATCTTGGTGTCCGGGTAGATCGAGAAGCCCAACCAGCAGCCGCTGTCCCTGACGAGCTTGACGGTCACCTCGTTGAGGTGGTCGACCACCACGCGACCCGCGTCGATGCCGGACTCGGCGACCACGGCGAGGGTCCGCTCGCAGCCGCGCGCCTTGTCCCGGTGCGGGGTGTGCACCAGCGCCGGCAGGTCGTACGCCACAGCGAGGGCGAGCTGCGCGGCGAACGCCTCGTCCTCCTCGGGCGTCATCGAGTCGTACCCGATCTCGCCGACCGCGACCACCGCGTCCTTGTCCAGGTAGCGGGGCAGCAGGTCGAGGACCGGACGGCAGCGCGGGTCGTTGGCCTCCTTGGGGTTGAGCGCGATGGTGGCGAAGTGGCGCACCCCGAACTGCCCGGCCCGGAACGGCTCCCAACCGATCAGCGAGTCGAAGTAGTCGGTGAACGAGGCCGCGCTGGTGCGCGGTTGCCCCAGCCAGAACGCCGGTTCCACCACCGCGCGCACGCCGGCGGCGGCCATCCGTTCGTAGTCGTCGGTGGTGCGTGAGGTCATGTGGATGTGGGGGTCGAAGATGCGCATGTCACGCCTCCCGGGGCAGTGCGGCGGTGAGCCGGTGGAGCAGGTCGGTGGCGTCGGCGGGCAGGTCCCGGCCGGCGGCGTGCCGTTCGGCGGCGAGCGCGGCCAGCATCGCGGCCAGTTCGCCGTCGGCCCGGGTGTCCAGGTCGGCCACCGCGGCCAGGGGGACGCCGCTGAACACGCACTTGAGCACCGCCTGTCGCCAGGCGGCCGGGTCGAGGTGCCGGGCGTACGGGCCGAGCGCGGCGGCGACCAGCCGGGTGTCGTTGGTCCGGATCGCGTCGTGCAGCAACGGCACGCCGGCGGCGCCGATCGGCAGCAGCGACAGGGCCCGCAGCACGGCTCGCCGCTCGGCCGCGTCACCGTGCTGGTAGAGGCGCTCGGCGTACTCCGCGTGCTCGCCGGGCAGGCTGATCAGCAGCAGCACCCGGGCCGCGTCGTCGGCGGTCCAGCCGGGGGCGTCGGGCAGCGCGGCCCGGCCGCAGCGGCGGCCGACGGCGGGGAAGAGCCGGGTGATCGCGGTGGGCTCGGTGGTGACCCGGCGCAACGCCGTGTCCAGCCAGTCGGGATCGGGTACGCCTCCCAGCGCGGCCCGTAGTGAATCCGGTGTCATCCCGTCTCCTCCCTCTTGCTGCTCCAGGCGCCCCACCACCCTTTGCTCTGCACCTACATATGCGCCGGGGCCTCTTCAGTGGGTGTCGCCTCGGCGGGTGCAGAGCAAAGGGAGCTGGCAGAGTGGTCATCGGCGGCTGTCGCGGCGGCGGCGCGCAGGAACTCGATCGACCGGGCGGCCACGGCGGGTGCGGCGTGCGAGTCGCGGGGCAGCTCGACGGCGACCAGGCCGCGGTAACCGGCGTCGCGCAGCGCGGCCAGCACCGGCGGGAAGTCGATCTCGCCGACCCCGAACTCCAGGTGCTCGTGCACGCCCCGGCGCATGTCGTCGATCTGCACGTTGACCAGGTGATCGGCCACCTCGGCGACGCACTGCGGCACCGGCCACGGCTCCAGGCACCGGCAGTGGCCGATGTCGAGGGTGATGCCGAAGCGGGCCGGGCTGCCGAGGGCGGCGTACAGCCGACGCCAGTCGGCGATGTCCTGCACCAGCATGCCCGGCTCCGGTTCGAACCCGACTGTGACGCCGGCGGCGTCGGCCGCGTCGACCACCGTGGCGCACCCGGCCACCAGCCGGTCCCAGGCGCACTGCTGCGGCACCGCCTCGGGTCGGACGCCGGCCCAGAACGAGACCGCCTCCGCGCCCAGGTCGGCACCGATCCGCACGGCCCGCCGCAGGAACTCGATGCGCCGGGTCGGGTCGTCGTGCAGCAACGTGGGGGCGTGCTTCTGCCACGGGTCGAGCAGGTAGCGGGCCCCGGTCTCGATGACCACGGCCAGGCCCAACGATTCCAGCCGGCGACCGACGGCGGCGACCCGGCGGGTGAGCCCGGGCGCGAACGGGTCCAGGTGGTCGTGGTCCAGGGTGAGCGCCACCCCGTCGTAGCCGAGTTCGGCGATGACGGCGAGCGCGTCGTCGAGCCGGTGGTTGGCGAAACCGTTCGTGCCGTACCCGAGGCGCAGCGTGGTGGCGTCGGCGGCCGGCGCGCCCGGTCGAGGCTCGGGGACGCTCATGTCGGGGAGACCTTCCGGGCCAGCCGTCGACCCAGCGGCGCGGCCGCCGCGACGGCCACCCCGAGCAGACCCGCTCCACCCCGCGCGGTGAGGGCACCCTGGAGGGCCGGCAGCCCGGTGATCCCGGCGCCGACGGCGGCGCGGACCCGTCCGGCCGACGGGTCCCGGACAACCTGGGCCTGGGCCGCGCCGTACCGGGCGGCGTACCAGCCGGCCAGCACCGCGGGCAGCACCGCGGCGATCCCGGCCGCGCGGCTGCGGCCCGCGCTCACCCCGATCTCGCCGACGGCCTCGGCCCGGTCGGTGGCTCCGGCTCGGTCGGTGACTCCGGCCTGTTCAGCGCTACGAGCGGCGGCGCGTCGGGCCCCCGGCGCGGCGACGGCGGCGCTGGCGGCGACCAGCGCGGTGCCGGCCAGGGTGCGCATCGGCAGGGTGGCGTCGGCGCCGGTGACCTCCCGGCGGGACAGCGCGGTGACCGTCCAGGTGTGCGCGGCGACTGTCGCCGCCGCCGGCAACGCCCGGGTCAGCCGGCCGCCGGACGCGCCGAGCAACACGTCCAGGCCCCGGCAGGCGGCCATCACCGCCGGGCCGGCGGCGGTGTTCTTGGCCAGCAGGTCGTACCCCCAGATGGTGGCGGCCAGCGGCACGGCGAGCGCGGCGGCGCGGCGACCGCCCACGGCGGCGGCCAGGCCCACGCCGGCGGCGGTGAGGCCCGCCGCGAGACCGACCGCGGCGGCCGGGGTGACCCGCCCGCTCGGGATCGGTCGTTCGGGCCGCTCCTCGGCGTCCAGGCGTCGGTCGGCCCAGTCGTTGGCGGCCATCCCGGCCCAGTAGAGCAACACCGAGGCGCCGGCCAGAGCCGGGGTACGCGGGCTCAACGCGCCGGCCGCCGCGGCCCCGGCGATCACGTCACCGGGCACCGAGAGCGCCGCCGGAGCGCGGACCAGCTCGGCAAGATCAGCCAACGTTGTCATGGGCACCGTCCTCGCCGTGCAGTTGCCGGGTGAAGGCGGTCAGCCGGGCCCACTGTTCGCCGAGCGAGTGGGTGGGCGCGCCCAGCGGGTCCTTGAAGAAGAAGCCCAGGTCGACGAGCGGTCCCACCTGCCCGGCGGCGTGCGCGGCGGCGGTGAGTCGGGCCAGGTCGAGCACCAGCGGCGCGGCCAGCGCCGAGTCGCAGCCGTGCCAGGTGAACTCCATCCGCATGCCGGTGCCGAGGAAACCGGTGAAGGTGATCAGATCCCAGGCGGTCTTGAAGTCGCCCAGCTCCTCGACGAACTCGATGCGGGTGCCGCCCTGCGGGACGTAGCCCAACGTCTCACCGAGCACCCGCTGCTTGCTCTGCACCTTCGCCGCGTTCGCGGCCGGGTCGGCGAGGGTCGCGCCGTCGCCGCCGCCGAGCAGGTTGACCCCGGACCAGGAGCCCACGGCCAGGTTGCGCATCGCGAACATCGGCGCGAGCACCGACTTGACCAGGGTTTCCCCGGTCTTGCCGTCGTGCCCGGCGTACGGCAGGCGGGCCTCCTCGGCCAGCGCGGCGAGCGCCGGCAGCCGCAGCCCGGTGGACGGGGTGAAGTCGACGTACGGGCAGCCGGCGAGCAGCGCCGCGTAGCCGTAGAGGGAGCTGACCGGCAGCACCTCGTCCGGGCCGTCGAGGGCGGCGCGCAGCGCGGCCGGGTCGGCGTGCCCGGGGTGCGGTCGAGGGGCCGGCTCGGTGGCGGAGACGTTGACCACCACCACCCGGTCCAGCTCGTGCCGCTCCCGGAAGGTGGTGAGATCACGGACCACGGCGGCGGCCCGGTCGGCCTGGGTGTCGCCCACCGGTGCGGGGCGCAGCTCCTGCTCGACCACGCCCAGCTCGTCGCGGAGCGCCGCGACCAGCCGCCAGGGGATGACACCGGCGTCAGCGAGGGCCTCGGCCCGTTTGCACAGCGGAGTGGTGGCCAGGTCGTGCCCGCCGAAGACGAGGTCAGCGAAGGCCGGCAGGGCGGGGCCGCGCAGCTCGGGCAGCTCGGTGACGCAGCCGGTCGGCCCGGCCAGACCGGCCCGCAGCGCGAGCCCTCCGACGATGCTGGTGGTCGCAACGGACCCGCGCGCTCCTACCAGCCAGACACCTGTTCGCATGGTGCTCCTTCCCCGTTCACGAGGAACCGTCGGTACCGCTAAATATAGGAATATCAGAATATGTTTCGGAAAGATACGCCCCGGTTTTCCGAACAGCCGGGGTGGATGGGCCCCGTCCGCCCGTCCCGCACCGGAACAACACCGGCTTCCGACGTCGGCGTCGGCGGCGACGACGCCGGACCGGTCCCGGCAGGTGCGAGCAGACGGGGCTGGTAGGCAGGGTCGGGTCGGCGTCTCGACCCTGCCTCCCCCGCATCCGGCCGGTCGGGGCGTTGGCATGCCCCGGCCGGGCGCCTCAGGCCGCCGCGCCCACCGGAACACCGACCGGACCACGACCCGTTGGAAAGCGGCGGGCGGGTACGGCAGGGCTCGGGGTAGCGGCGGACGGTCTCATCAGGTCCTGTGGATCCTCACCGGTGGTGGCGGTCCTCCGGTGCGACCGGGGAATCCCGGTCCGGTCACACCGGACGACCGTCCTGCTCGTGCGCCACCGGGCCGTACGGCCCGGCTGCACGCTCCCCGATGCCGACCTCTGTCCCGGCCACGGGGCGCAATCCGTGGCTGGTCCCTCGCCGGTCGGCGTCGGAAAGCCCGTCGGGCGACGGCGGCGCGTTCACCGCCGTCGCGGATGGTCAAAGGTCAGACGGCCGCCGCGGTCAGCGTCGGCGCCACCTCGGCCCAGGAGGAGCCGAGCTCCGCCGAGCGCGTCACCGCGTCCAGCACCAGCTGGACCTGCAACGCGTCGGCGAAGGAGGGAGTCGGGTCGACACCGGTGGCGACCGCCTCGATGAAGTCGCGCATCTCGTGCGTGAACGAGTGCTCGTAGCCGATGATGTGGCCCGGGGGCCACCACGCCGACATGTACGGGTGCTCGCCCTCGGTCACCAGGATGCGGCTGAAGCCCTGCTCCGCGGCCGGTCGGGTGGCGTCGTAGAACTCCAGCTCGTTGAGGCGCTCCAGGTCGAAGACCACGCTCCCCAGCGATCCGTTGATCTCGACGCGCAGGCCGTTCTTGCGGCCGGTCGCGAAGCGGCTGGCCTCGTACGTGGCCAACGCGCCACCGTCGAGCCGGGCCACGAAGACCGCGGCGTCGTCGACGGTTACCGGCCCGGTGGGCGCACTACCGCCGTCCACGGTGGCCGCCAGACCGCTCGACTCGGCCGGCAACGGCCGCTCCTTGACGAACGTCTCGGTGACCGCGCTGACGCCACTGATCCGCTGACCCGTCACGTACTGGGTCAGGTCGATGATGTGCGCCCCGATGTCACCGAGCGCGCCGGAGCCCGCCCTGTCCTTCTGCAACCGCCAGACCAGCGGGAACTGCGGGTCCACGATCCAGTCCTGCAGGTACGTCGCACGGACGTGTCGAATCACCCCGAGCCGTCCGTCGGCGACCAACTGGCGCATCATCGTGACCGCGGGGACCCGGCGGTAGTTGAACCCGCACATCGACCGCACTCCGGCGGCCCGGGCGGTGTCCGCCGCGGCGGTCATCGCCCGTGCCTCCTCCACCGTGTTGGCCAACGGCTTCTCGCACAGCACGTGCTTGCCGGCGGCCAACGCGGCGAGAGCGATCTCGGCGTGACTGTCGCCCGGGGTGCAGATGTCGACGACGTCGATGTCGTCCCGATTGATCAGGTCACGCCAGTCGGTGGTGTACGCGTCCCAGCCGAGCCGGTCGGCGGCGTCGGCCACCTTCGCTGTGTCTCGGCCGCAGATCAACGCCATCCGGGCCCGTGCCGGCAGGTCGAACACGCGGTTCACGGTGCGCCACGCCTGCGAGTGCGCGGCGCCCATGAACGCGTAGCCGACCATGCCGACCCGCAGTTCTTTGTCGTTCGTGGACAAGGTGGGTCTCCCCCCGGTATGTCAGAACCCGAGCTTGTCGTAGCTGCTCGCGTTCTCCTTGGTGATCGTCTCCGAGGCCAGGGTCACTTCCTTGGGCACCTGCAGCTCCGTCAGGTCGCCCAGGCCCCGACCCTGCGCGATGAGCCGCGCGAGGGAGACCGCCGAGGAGGCCATCGACGGGTTGTAGGTGACAGTGGCCTTCAGCACGGTGTTATCGGCCTTGATCGCGTCGATCGCGAGCTTGGAGCCCGCGCCGCCGACCATGAAGAACTCCGACCGGTTGGCCTGCTTGATGGCCGCGAGCACACCGATGCCCTGGTCGTCGTCGTGGTTCCAGACAGCGTCGATCTTCGGCAGCGCCTGGAGCAGCTGGGCCGCCTCGCGCTGGCCGCTGTCCGAGGTGAACTCGGCCGAGCGCCGGTTGCTCACCGTGAACCCGTAGGTGGCCAGGGCTGCCTTGAAGCCGTTGCTGCGCTCGACGGTCAGCGGGATCTCCAGACCGGCGATCTCACCGATGACCGGGTTGGCGACACCCTTGTCCTTGAGCATCTTGCCGATGAAGTGCCCGGCCGAGACGCCCATGCCGTAGTTGTCGCCCTTGATGACCAGCCGCGAGGCCAGCGCGTCGGGGAACGCCCGGTCCAGGTTCACGATCGGGATGCCCGCCTGCATCGCCTGGAGGGCAACGGCGTTGACCTCCTTGCCGTCGTGCGGCAGCACGACGATGATGTCCGGCTTCTGGGCGATCAGCGTGCCGAGCGTGGAGCGCTGGGCCTCGGAGTTCGACCCGCCGTCGACCTCCTTGAACTCCACGTCCGAGTAGGCCGCGGCCTGCGCCTTGGCGTTGGCGTGGATCGCGCCCATCCAGCCGTGGTCGGCGGCCGGCGCGGAGAAGCCGATGACGACCTTCTTGCCCGGGGCGTTGTTGCCTTCGGCGTTTCCGGCGGCCTTGGTCTGGGTGCTGGCGGCCGGAGTCTCGTTGCTGGTGCACGCGGTGAGAAGGGTGGCAGCGCCCACTGCGGCTCCACCGAAGAGCAACCGGCGGCGCGACAGGTCGCGACTGTGCTGGGTCATGAATGACCTCCTGGGAGCGGGATGTGACTTTGTGAGGGTGTGCGGGCCCCGGCCACCGTCGAAGATCTCGACGTCGCCAGGACAACGGTGCGGTGCGTCAGGTTGCGGTGGTGACCCTGTTCCGCGCGAGGAGCCGAGTGACGGACTTGAACTGGAACTGCTGGACCAGGACGGCGGCGACGATGATGCCGCCCTTGACCATGTTCTGGGCCTCGATGGAGAGGCCGTTGATGGCGAAGAGGTTCGTGATCGTGGCGAAGATGATGACGCCGAGCAGCGAGCCGACGATCGTGCCCCGGCCGCCGCTGAGCAACGTCCCGCCGATGATCGCCGCGGCGATCGCGTCCAACTCGTACAGGTTGGCCATCGCCGCCTGCGCCGAGGTGGCCTGCGAGGTGAGCATGATGGCGGCGATGCCGCAGCAGAGACCGGAGAGCGCGTAGAGCAGCATGGTGTGCCGCCGGACGTTGATGCCGGCCAACCGCGCCGCCTCCGGGTTGCCGCCGACGGCGATGGTCCGCCGGCCGAAGGTCGTCCGGTTGAGCACCACCCACCCGGCCAGCACCACCGCGCCGAGGATGTAGACGAGGATCGGGATGCCGATCACCTTGCGCGCCGCGATGTCGTTGATGAAGGTGCTGCTCGACACCTGGGTCTGCTTGTTGGAGATCGACGCGGCGAGGCCGCGCGCGGCCACCAGCATCGCCAGCGTCGCGATGAAGGGCACCAGCCGCCCGTACGAGATGAGCACACCGTTGACCAGGCCGACGCAGATGCCGACCACCAGGGCGGTGAAGATCATGCCGCCGGCGCCGTAGCTCTGGGTGGCCACAGTGGTGCACCAGACCCCGGCCAGCGCGACGATCGCACCGACCGACAGGTCGATACCACCACCGATGATCACGAAGGTCATCCCGACCGTGACCACGCCGACGACGGAGGCCAACTGGAGGATGGCCAGCACGTTGTTCCAGACCCAGTTCGGGTCGCCGTACAGGTCGGGCTTGGTGACCGCGCCGACCACGATGAGCGCGGCCAGCACCCCGATCAGACCGAGGTTGCGCTTCGCGCCGTCGCCGCCGTCACCCCGCCACCAGGAGAGCTTCCCCCCGGAGGATGCTTTGTCGCTGGCCACCGCAGTCTCCGCCGGGTCCACCGGCGGCGACTGTGCCGGAAGCTGCGGGCGCTCCGGTGTCGCGGTGGGAGTGGGAGTCGCGTCGCTCATGCCGGTGCGCCTTCCATCAAGGACCCCGCCATCACGAGGTCAAGCACAGTGTTCTCGTCGAGTTCGCCGGCCGCGGCTTCGCGGACGACCCGCCCTTCCCGCATCACCAGCACCCGGTCGGCCAGACCCAGCACCTCGGGCACCTCGCTGGAGACCAGCAGCACCCCGACGCCCTGCGCGGCCAGTGCCCGGATGACCTGGTAGAGCTCAGCCCGGGCGCCCACGTCCACACCCCGGGTCGGCTCGTCGAGAAGCAGCAGTTTGGTGCCGCCGAGCAGCCACCGCCCCACCACCACCTTCTGCTGGTTGCCGCCGGACAGGGTGCGGACCGGCCGGTCGACGTCGCGGGGCCGCAGCTCCAGGGTCTCGGCGATCCGGTCCGCCTCGGCGCGTTCCTTGGCCGCGTTGGTGAAGCCGAGCCGCGCGTACCGGCCGAAGGTGGCCAGCGTGACGTTGCGGTAGATCGGCTCGCCGAGCAGCAACGCCTGGCTCTTACGTTCCTCCGGGGCCATCCCCATGCCGGCGCGAACCGCCGCGCCGACGCCGGGCCGCAGGACCTTGCCGTCCATCCGCACCGTGCCGGCCTCCGGCAGGCGGGCACCGTAGATCGTCTCCAGCAGCTCGGAACGACCGGAGCCGACCAGCCCCGCGATGCCCACGATCTCCCCGGCGCGCACGTTCAGCGAGACGTCGGCGAACTCGCCCTCGCGGGTCAACCCCTCCACCTGGAGCAGGTCGGCACCCGCCGGGTCGTCGGCCGGCCGGTCCGGGAAGACGTACTCGATGGTGCGGCCGGTCATCCGGCTCACCAGGTCGCGGGTCGGGGTGTCGCGCGCCGGCAGGTTCGCCGCCGTGGTCCGGCCGTCCTTGAGTACGGTGACCCGGTCGCCGATCTCGCGGATCTCCTCCAACCGGTGGGAGATGTAGATGACGGCGATGCCCTGCGCGGTCAGCTCGCGGATGATCCGGAACAGGTTGCCGACCTCGTCGTGGGCCAGCACCGCGCTCGGCTCGTCCATGATGATCAGTCGGGCCTCGTGCGACAGCGCCCGGGCCATGCTGACGATCTGCTTGCCCGCCGCCGGCAGGGACCTGACCATGCGCCCCGGCGGAATCTCACCGTGGCCGAGCCGGCTGAGGATCTGCCGGGTGTGCCGGGCCATCCGGCCGCGCCGGACGAACCCGAAGCGGCGGTACTCGTGCCCGAGGAAGGCGTTCTCCGCCACCGACAGGTCCTCGACCAGGTCAAGCTCCTGGTAGATTGTGGCGATGCCGGCCTTCATGGCCGCCTGCGGGTTGGCGAACGTGGTCGGCTCACCGCGCCACTCCACCAGCCCGGAATCCGGTTGGTGCACCCCGGCGAGCACCTTGATGAGGGTGGACTTGCCGGCGCCGTTCTGCCCGAGCAGGCAGTGCACCTCGCCGGCACGCACCTCCAGCTGCACGCCGTCGAGCGCGCGTACGCCAGGGAAGGTCTTGACCAGATCGGTGAGGCGCAGGACCACCTCGCCCGCGACGGTGTCGGCGGGAGCCTCGACCAGCGGCGCCTCGGCGACGGCCTCGGCCGACGCGGTGGCGGGGTCATCCTCGGGCAGGGCCACAGTCTCCTCCTCGCTCACGACGGAATCTCGAACAGCTCACTGTGCCGGCCTCTGTTCGCGACTGCGGGGCTCGCAAACCCGGCTCACTCCTCGCGCTCACTGTGCCGGCCTCTGTTCGCGACTGCGGGGCTCGCAAACCCGGCTCACTCCTCGCGCTCACGAGGCTTCCCCGAAGGCGACGTCGCTCGCGAGCACCGCCGCGCCGGTGACACCGGCCCGGCCGCCCAGCTCGGACAGGACGACGGGAAGGTTGCCGGTGGCCAGCGGCAGTGACCGGCGGTAGACCACGCTGCGGATCTCGGCGAGCAGGATGTGACCCAGCTGGGCCAGCCCGCCGCCGATCACGATCATCGACGGGTTGGTGAAGCTGACCAGGCCGGCGAGCACGCCGCCGACCCGCCGTCCGCCGTCGCGGATCAACTGGATGCAGGTCAGGTCGCCCTCGACGGCGCCCTCGGCGACGTCCAGGGCGGTCACCACACCACGCAGGGCCAATCGCTCGGCGAGCGCCGGCGACGTGCCACTGCGGGCGGCGGCCGCCGCGTCCTTGGCCAGCGCGGCGCCGCTGAACAGCGCCTCCAGGCAGCCGACGTTGCCGCACGAGCACATCGGACCGTGTGAGTCGACCTGGATGTGGCCGATGTCGCCGGCACAGCCGTCGGTGCCCCGGTAGACCTCGCCGGTGAGGTAGATGCCGCACCCGACGCCGGTGCCGATCTTCACGAAGAGGAAGTCGTCCACCGAGTGGGCGACACCGCCGTGCCGCTCGCCGATCGCCATGATGTTGACGTCGTTGTCGACGACCGCCGGGCAACCGTGCTCCCGGCTGAGCAGTTCACGCACCGGGAACCGGTCCCAGCCCGGCATGATCGGCGGTGAGACCGGCACGCCGTCACGGAAGCTGACCGGGCCGGGTACGCCGATGCCCACCGCGTCCAGTCGCTCGTACGCGCCGTCGACCCGGGCCTTGTGCAGCAGCTCGTTGACCCGTTGCAGGGTCACCTTCGGGCCGTTGCGGATGTCCGCCGCCTCGGCGTAGTGGGCCACCGGTTCGAGGCGACCGTTGACCACCTCGACGTCCATCGAACTGGCGCCGAGGTCGACCGCGGCGAAGCGCAGCTTCGGGTTCAACTCGACGAGCGTCGAGCGACGCCCACCTCGGGACGCGGCGAGCCCCGCCTCGGCGACGTAACCCAACGCCACCAGGCGGTCCAGCTCGGCCAGCATGCGTGGACGCGGCATCTGGAGGCGGTCGCCCAGCTCGGCGCGGGACACGGCCCCCTCGTCGCGGAGCAACCGCAACAGTCGCACGTGCAGGGGGTCGACGGTACGCACCGGGGAGGCCCCCTCTTCATTGGCAGCGTTCACATCGACGCAATGCCGATGTGTTGTGTCCGACACAGTAAGAGCGTTCAGCGCCGCCTGTCCAGAGCTTCAACCGTTCCGAGACCAACTTTTGTCCGAAAGAACAAAAGCTACTAGTCGATCAAGGAAAGGATCACGGACGGCCTGCGACCCCTCGCCGCCAGTTTCATCGACAGACATGCAATCGCCCCGCCAGCCGATCCTCGGGTGGCGGGCGATTGGCGCTCTGCTGGCCTGTGCTGGCCCGGCTCCTGGCGCTGGGCCGTCAGCGGCGGCCGGCGGAGTTGCGCTTCTTGCGGAGCTTGCGATCGTCGCGCAGCTCGACGTACGGCTCGTCGTCCACCGGGTGGCCGGCGGAGATCGCGCGACCGCGTTCCAACTCCGCGTCGAACTCCGCCCCCAGCAGGATCGCGATGTTGCTCAGCCACAACCAGACCAGGAAGATGATCACGCCGGCCAGCGTCCCGTACGTCTTGTCGTACGAACCGAAGTTGCTCACGTAGAAGGCGAACAGGCCGGAGATCACCAACCAGATCACCACGGCCAGCACCCCGCCCGGGCTGACCCAGCGGAAGCCGCCGTGCCGCGCGTTGGGCGAGGCCCAGTAGAGGATCGCGAACATCAGGCTGACCAGGACCAGCAGCACCGGCCACTTGGCGACGTCCCACACCGCCACCGCCGTCGAGCCGACCCCGATCACGTCACCGACCGATTCGGCCAGGCGGCCGGTGAAGACCACGATCACCGCGCTGGCCAGCAGCAGCACCCCGATCACCGCTGTCACGCCGAGCCGGATCGGCAGCGTCTTCCAGATCGGTCGCCCCTCCGGCACGTCGTAGATGGTGTTGGAGGCACGCATGAACGCGCCGATGTAACCGGAGGCCGACCAGAACGCGGCCACCAGACCGACGATCGCGGCGATGCTGGCCAGGCCACCGTTGCGGCCCGCGGTGTCGATCGCGCCCTCGATGATCTTCTGGATGCTGTCGTTCGGCACCGCCTGGTTGACGGTGTCCTTGACGCCCTCGGTGGCGCTCTCGCCGAGCAGGCCGAGCAGGGATATCAGCACCAGCACGCCGGGGAAGATGGACAGCACCCCGTAGTACGTCAGTGCCGCCGCCCAGTCGGTCAGGCTGTCGTCCTGGAACTCGGTGATCGTCCGGCGGAAGGCCGCCTTCCAGCCACTGCCGGGCAGGTCGGTGGGGCTGTCCGGGCCCGCGTCGGGGCCAACGGGCGTGGTGGCCCGATCGCGATCACGCTCGCGCTGGGCGGAAGACTCGTCCGAGGCCATCGCCCCTCCTCCTGGTCGGTGGTGTCACCTCCGGTCATGCCCCGTCGACGGGCGCGGATAACCCCTAGGTGTAGAGCAACCTGGCCATTCGCCGGGAAGCCACCAGCAGGCCGAGCACCACCATCGCCAGCAGGTAGAGCACGTCGAGCAGCCAGAGCCAGCCGCCGCTGCCCAGCGTGACCCCGCGGATCAGGTGCACCGAGCGGTACAGCGGGGTGATCTCGACGAGCCAGTGCAGCACCGTCGGATAGGCCTGCGCCGGCACGAAGGTGCCGGAGAAGAGGAAGAGGGTGAACTGCGCGGAGCCCATCAGGTCGAAATCCTGCCAGCTGCGCATCAGGGTGGCGATCGTCATGCCGAGCGCCCCGAACGCGAACCCGACCAGCACCGCGGCCGGGAGGGCGGTCAGCGCGCGGGCGACGCTGGTCAGATCCAGGGCGACCATCACCCCGAGGAACGCCGCCGAGTAGGCGCCGCCCCGCAGCATCGCCCAACCCAACTCGCCCACGGCGATCTCGAACGGCCGTACCGGGGTGGCGATCATCCCGTCGTACAGCTTCATGTACTTCATCTTGCCGAAGAAGTTGAAGGTGGTCTCCGCGAGCGCCCCGGTCATCGCCGAGGCGGCGAGCATCGCCGGGGCCACGAACTCGGCGTACGAGACCAGCCGCCCGTCGGGCAGCGGCAGGTCGCCGACGAGCGCTCCGACGCCCACCCCGATGGAGAGCAGGTAGAGCAGCGGCTCCACGAAGCCGGAGAGCAGCAGCAGCCAGTAGACCGACTTCAGCGCCGCGACGTTGCGCCCGAGCACCGACGCCGACCGCCGGGACGCGGCGGAGACGTCGACCAGCCGGGGCAGGATCAGCGTGACCACGACACCCTCTCTGCTCGCTCTTCGGGTTGCTGTTCAGACGACGAGCTTGCGGCGGAACGCGCGCACCGCCAGCAACCAGCCGGCGATCGCCCAAGCGGCCAGGTAGAGCAGGTGCCCGACGATCGACCACTGCGGGGCGACACCGAGCGTGGCCGCCCGGCACAGGTCCACGGCGTGCCACAACGGCGTCACGTACGCCAGCCAGCGCAGCGCGTCGGGCAACGACTCGACCGGGAAGAACACCCCGGCGAAGAGCGTCATCGGAATGACCGCGAACCGGAACAGCATCGCCAGCCAGTTGTCGCTCGACACCGACGCGGCGTACGCGAAGGTCGGCGCGGCGACGGCCAGCCCGAGCAACGCCACCACCGGCAGGGTGGCCACCGCCCACGGCGAGCGCAACGCCCCGAACACCCCGGTGACCAGCAGGAACGCCGCGATGGTGGTGAGCACCCGGAACAGCACGAAAGCCAGGTGCCCGGCCACGATGTCACCCACCCGCAGCGGCGAAGCGCCCTGCGCGAAGTAGGTCTTGACCCACTGGAAGTTGCTGAACACCGGCCAGGTGGAGTCGCCGACGGTCACCTGGAGCGCGGTCGAGGCGATCAGCCCGGGGACCAGCCAGTCGAGGTAACGCACCCCGCCGACGCCCTGGTCGATGTAGGCGCCGACGCCCAGCCCGAAGCCGAGCACGGTCAGCACCGGCAGCAGGAACGAGGAGAACACCCCGGCCCGCCAGGTGCGTCGCAGACCCACCAGGTAGTGCTCGAACACCGCGTACGCCGGCACCCAGGGGAACCGCGCCGATCCCGCCACACTCACCCGATCACCCCGCCCACCGCGTCGTCCACCACGACCTGTCTACCCCTGGGGTACGACAGACCGCCGGTCACCCTACGACGGGCCCGCCGACGTGTCGCCCGGGTTTCGCCGCGCGCCACTCGAGGCCCGCTCGTTGATCAACTCGGGTTTCAAGAAGTCGGGGTGTCAACGGCCGCGGGTCGGCCCGACTTCCTGAAAGTCGAGTCGATCAGCGGGGCGACCCGCACCCGAGACGGGTCGGTGCCGACGGCGTCGACCGGTATCGGGAACTCCCTCCGGCCAGCGTCCACCCGAGTTCGGCCGCGGAACCGATCGGAGCGACGACCGCCACCTACCGGCCGACGGGGTCGGACCCGACGAACGCCCGCCACGCGCCAGGCGTGAAGACGAGCACCGGGCCGCCCGGGTCCTTGGAGTCGCGAACGGCGACCACACCAGGAATGTTGTCGGCAACCTCCACACAGTTGCCGCCATCCGGGCCGCTACGGACGGTCTTGCGCCACCGGGCGCCGGTCAAATCCATGTCTCCGCTACTTCCGCCATCAGATCGAGGGACTGCCTGTGCGATAGTGCCTCACCGCGGATCGACTCCCACACCTCGACCATCTGCCGGATGTACTCGACTCGGTCGATCACCTGCCCATGGCGCTGTCCGGCGAGGTAAACGAGGTCCTCCCCCTGCGTCGAGGTAGCGATCACAAAGGGGCCCCCGAGCCCAACGTAAGCACCGGCAGCGGTTGGCACCACCTGAATTCGGACCCTGGGAAACGCCGAACCAAGCTTCACGAGGTGCTGAATTTGCTCGACCATCACTGCCGGCCCACCAACCGAGCGGCGCAGCACGTGCTCATCGATCACGGCTGTGAGCAGTGGGGGCCGGTCGCGGGTGAGCAGTCCCTGACGGTCCAGCCGGGTCGCCACCTGCTGCTCGACCTCGTCCGGCGCGAACAACCCGCCGCCGGTCAGTAGGGCGCGGGCGTACCCCTGGGTCTGCAACAGACCTGGCACACACAGCGGCTCGAACGAGCGCAGTGCGGTTGTCTCCTGCTCGATGGCGGCCCAGTCGCGGAACCACGGCACCACGGCCTCGCGGCTGATCCGCCGCTGGATGCGTTCGAACCGACCGTCAGCTGAGAACACGGCGTCACACCGGCGGGCGAAGTCGAGACTCGGCCGCCGCTCGGACGTCTCCACCTTGGCGACCAGCGCCCCGGAGTAGCTCAGCGCCTCGGCCAGCGCCGTCTGCGACATGCCACTGGCGGCCCGGGCCAGCCGCAGCTCCTCGGCGAAGTGCTCCAGCATGGACGAACTCTCCACGGACAACCCCCGTACATCCTCGTACCGTGCCGGGCCGGCCGCCGTACGCGCTGGTCGTCGGCGTGCGGAACCTCCCACCGTAGTCGGATCCTCAGCAGACTGTCACGCAGCGGAACCGCTCACGGGATCGGACGGCGGGCGGAACCAGGCCGGGAGCGCCCTGTGACCCCCCGATCCGGGGCGCTCCCACCCACCCGACGGAGGTTCCCTCGTGCCACTGACCCGGTCGACTCATGACGGTGGCGGGCACTGATGCCCCGGTACCGCCCGCACGTGGCGGCCCGGCCGTCCTGGCGCTGCCGGGTCTGCGGTGCGGCGTGGCCCTGCTCGCCGGCCCGTCTGGCGCTGCTCGGCGAGTACCGCGAGGACCGGATCAGCCTGCTCATCTACCTCGCCACTGTGCACCACGAGGCGGCCGGGGACCTCGCCGGCCAGGTCGACAACGACCGGCTGTGCGACCGGTTCCTCACCTGGGCCAGAGCCCGCTGAGCGGTGATCGTTGGCAGCTCAGCAGCGCGACACGCGGCAACGATTGCTGCTGAGCTGCCAACGATCCGAACGGGTCGACCTCGACGGCCGCCACCGGTCAGGCCGGTCGGTACGCGCGGACCAGCGCCTGCACGGCGTAACCGAGCAGCAGCACTCCCGCGCCGACGCCGACCACCAGACCGGCGGAGACCGCCGAGGCGAGGGCGATGCCGAGCCCGGCCGCCGCCACCAGGCACAGCGCCCCACCGAGCGGGCGAAGCAGCGGGTCGCGCAGCAGCGGCGCGAGTGGGAAGAAGTGCAGACCGACCACCAGGCAGACCAGCACCGGAACGTACTCGGACCAGTCGGCGGCGACCAGCACGGCGGCACCCAGCCCGGCGGCGGCGAACTCGGCGACGACGATGAGCAGGTACGGGCGGTCGGCTGCCCGGTCCCGGGGGCTGCCGGCCCCCCGGAGTCGGGCGGACAACACGCCGCCCAGCACGGCGGTGAGCAACGCGGCGATGCTTCCCACCACGAGCAGGGCGCGCAGCGGTTGCTCCGCCGCCGGCACACTGAACCAGACCATCGCGAAGAAGCCGAGGTAGAGGGCGGTGAGCCCGGCCTGACGTCGGTTGGCGGTCACCAGATCGGACATGAAGCTCCTTCGGGATACGGCATACCGCCGGTCACCTTACGGCGGCCCACTCCCCGCCCGTTCCTTGATCGACTCGGGTTTCCGGAAATCGGGCTGTCGGGCCCGCCGCGTCACCCCGACTTTCAGAAAGCCGAGTGGATCTTGGCGAGTCCGCGTCGGTACGCCGGAGATGTCGCGGCCGAGCTGGCAGCGATCAGGGGTGGGCGGTCAGTCGACCAGGGTGCGGCCGATCAGCCGTGGGTGCTCAGTCGACCAGGGTGCGGCCGGTCAGATGCAGGAAGACATCCTCCAGGCCGCTGCGCCGGACCAGCACGTTCGCCGGCTGGAGCCCCAACGCGGCGACCTCGGCGACCGCCGCGTCACCGTCGGGCACGTAGAGCAGGACCCGGTCGGGCAACACCTCGACCCGCTCCCCCAGCCCGTCGAGCTTGCCGGCGAAGGGCTCCTGCGACTCGGCGGCGAAGCGCAGCTCGACCACCTCGCGGGTCGAGTGCTGCTCGATCAACGCCCGGGGCGAGCCCTCCGCGACGATCCGCCCGCCGTCCATCACCACCAACCGGTCACAGAGCTGCTCGGCCTCGTCCATGTAGTGCGTGGTGAGCACCAGCGTGACGCCCTGCTGCTTGAGCCGGAACAGCCGCTCCCACACCAGGTGCCGGGCCTGCGGGTCGAGCCCGGTCGTCGGCTCGTCGAGCAGCACGATCTCCGGGTCGTTGACCAGCGCGCGGGCGATTGTCAGTCGACGTTTCATGCCACCGGACAGCGGCTCGACCTTGCTGTCGGCCCGCTCGGTGAGCTGGACGAAGTCGAGCAGCTCGGCGGCCCGCTCCCGAGCCGTCCGGCGGGAGATGCCGAAGTAGCGGGCGTAGACGGTCAGGTTTTCCCGGACGGTCAGCTCCGGGTCGAGATTGTCCAGTTGCGGGCACACCCCGAGGCGCGCGCGGATCGCCGGCCCGTCAGCCACCGGATCCATGTCGAGGATGCGCAGCTCGCCACCGCTGGGCGGGGAGATGCAGCCGACCATCCGCATGGTGGACGACTTGCCCGCGCCGTTGGGCCCGAGGAAGCCGAACGCCTCACCCGAGCGGACCTCGACATCGATGCCGGCCACGGCGGTGAAATCGCCGAACCGCTTCACCAGCCCACGAGCCTGAATCAGTGGTCGCCCCGAAGTCACCGCCCGACACTAACCGCCGGGTCCGACAGACCTCCACGCACATACGTCCGCATTGGCCGGTAGCGCCGGTGCCGGTGCCGGCGGTGGGGAAACGCCGATCGATGCCCCACCCGTCAGCTGATCGACGTGTATCGTCCCCCTGTGTCGCCCATCAGCTCGCCCGATGGTTCGTCGTCACCTACCCGACCAGCCAACTTGCCCGCCGACAAGAGCGCGGCGCGCCCCGGCGGCAGGCCACCCCGACCACGACCGGGAGCCGGGCCGGCGGAACCCGCCGAATCCGACGGCACCAGCTCGCTCACCAGCCCGGCGACCAGGCCCGACCAGGCCGAGCCCGACGCAGGCAAGCCCGACCAGGCCAGGCCCGACCAGACCGAGCCCGACGCAGGCAAGCCAGGCCAGGCCAGGCCCGACCCGAGCAAACCGGACCAGGCCAGGCCCGACCAGGCCGACCCTGATCCGGGCAAGCCCGACCAGGCCGGGCCGGACGTCGCCGAGCAGGCGACTCGGGACCTGGCCGCCCAGTTCGAGGACGAGAAGCCGGGCCGGGTGCTCTCCGGGCCGACCGGGCTGCTTCTCACCATCGCGGCGCTGGCGGTCGGCGCGCTCGCCCTGTGGCAGGTGTTCCAGCCCCTGTCGCAGGGCAGCAAGTATTACCTGATCATCTTCCTGGCCGGCGTCCTTCCGCTGGTCTTCCTCGCCTACCCGGCCGACCTGCGATTGCCGGCCCGCCTCCGCATCCGGCGGCGACCCGCGTCGACGCGGCCCACAGTGACCGACTGGGTGCTCGTCGCCCTGGCCGTCGCGGCCTGCCTCTACCCCATCGTGCCGATCCGGATCGGCGACGGTGGCGGCGGCTACAACGCGTTCCTCGACCGGCAGGGTCTGCTGTCGCCGACGGATCTGGTGCTGGGCACCGTCCTGCTGCTCCTGCTGCTCGAAGCCTGTCGACGGACCACCGGTTGGATCCTGCCCGCCATCTGCCTGGTGTTCCTCGGTTACGGCTACTACGGCGGGTTGCTGCCGCAGTCCTGGCCGGTCGCGCACGCCGGGCTGGACTTCAGTCAACTGGTCGACGCGTTCTACAACTCCGACAGCGGCTTCTACGGCACACCACTCGACGTGGCCGCCTCGTACATCGTGCTGTTCACCATCTACGGCGCGGTGCTGGACCTGTCCGGGGCCGGGCGGTTCTTCGTCGACCTGTCCGCCGCGGCGTTCCGGCGCTCGCGTACCGCCGCCGGCCGGACCGCTGTGGCCTCCGGCTTCCTGCTCGGCACCGTCTCCGGCTCCGGGGCGGCGACGACGGTAAGCATCGGCGCGGTCACCTGGCCGCTGCTGCGCCGCGCCGGCTACCCACCGGAGCGGGCCGGCGGCATGCTGGCCGCGGCCGGTGTGGGCGCCATCCTCTCCCCGCCGACCCTGGGCGCGGCGGCGTTCATCATCGCCGAGTACCTGGGCGTCTCGTACCTTCAGGTGCTGGGCTGGGCAACAGTGCCGACGGTGCTCTACTACCTCGGCATCCTGCTCGCCGTGGAGATCGACGCCCGCCGCTCCGGCGTACGCCCGGTGGTGGTCGACGTCGGCTCGCCCTGGCGTCTGCTGGGCCGGTTCGGCTACCACTTCGCCTCGCTGATCGCCATCATCGTGTTCCTCGCGATGGGAATGTCCGCGACGAGGGCGGTCGTGTTCGCCACCGTTCTGGCCGTCGCGCTCTCCTTCCTGGACCGCACGCACCGGCTCACCCCGGGCAGGCTGGTGACAGCGCTCGTCACCGGCGTACGCGGCGTCCTCGCCGTCACCGCCGTCTGCGCCGCCGCCGGCATCATCACGGCGACCACCACGAAGACCGGCCTGGGGCCGCAGGCGGCAGCGCTGCTGATCGGCGGGGCGAAGGCGGCCACGTCGGATCCGACGCTGGTGCTGGTGCTCACCGCGCTGCTCGCCGCCCTCGCGCTCAGCCTGCTGGGCCTGGCCGTGCCGGTCACCGCGTCGTTCGTGATCGGTTGGGTGATCGTCGGCCCGGCGCTGCTCGACCTGGGCGTCACCGCGCCGGCTGCGGCGATGTTCGTCTTCTACTTCGCGGTGCTGTCCGAGGTGTCCCCACCGACCGCGCTCGCCGCGGTGGCCGCCGCCGCGGTCACCGGCGGCCGGCTGGTGCCCACCATGTGGCAGACCCTGCGGTACGCGTTGCCGGCGTACCTGACCCCGATCGCCTTCGTCATCACGCCGGCCGGGCTCGGTCTGCTCGGCATCGGTGGCGTCGGGCGCATCGCCTTCGCCGCCGTGGTCACCGCGCTCAGCGTGGCCGTGCTCGCCGTCGCCGCCGGTGGTTGGCTGCCCGGCGTGGGGCCGGTCGGCGCCCCGGAACGGCTGCTGGGCGTCCTCGCCGGCGTCACACTGCTCTGGCTCGAACCCGTGCCGGTCACCGTCGGCGCGACGCTGGCCGCCGTCGCGGCAGCGGGTGTGTTCCTGCGACACCGGTCCGCCGACCGACAACCGTCCGATCCTGTGGAGGAACAACTGTGAGACGAATCGACGTACGGCTCGCCGCGAGCCTGAGCGTGTTCGCCCTCGTCGCGGTCGGCGCCGCGGGGTGCGGAGGTCAGCAGGGCGGTGCGGCCACTGACGACGCGGCCAGTGAGGTCACCTGCGAGGTGACCAAGGAGACCCGCGTCGGCATCGCCACCGGCAACGCGACAGGCGTCTACTACGTGGTCGGCAACGCCCTGGCCGGGCAGTTGTCCGGGGCGACCGGTGGCAAGCTCACCGGCACCGCCGCCGAGACCGGCGCGTCGGTGCAGAACGTCGAGCAGCTCGTCGGCGGCCAGTACGACGTGGCGTTCTCGCTGTTCGACACGGCGGTCAACGCGGTCGAGGGCAAGGGCAGCTTCTCCGCGCCGCAGCCGGTGCAGGCGCTGGCCCGCATCTACGACAACTACACGCAGGTGGTGGTCCGCAACGACTCCGGGATCACCTCGGTGGCCGACATGCGGGGCAAGCGGATCTCCACCGGCTCGCCGAAGTCCGGCACCGAGGTGATCGCCAACCGGCTGTTGGAGGCCGCCGGCCTCGACCCGGCGAAGGACGTCCGAGCGCAGCGACTGGACCTGACCAAGACTGTCGAGGGAATCAAGGACGGCAGCGTCGACGGCTTCTTCTGGTCCGGCGGTCTGCCCACCGGAGGGCTCACCGACCTGTTCACCACGGCCGGCGACTCGGTGAAGTTCGTCGACCTCTCGCCGTTGCTGCCGAAGATGGCCGCGCTGAGCCCCGGCTACCAGGAAGGCACGATCGGGCGGGACGCGTACGGCACGGCCACCGACACCCCGACCATCGTCGTACCCAACGTGCTGTTGGTCCGCAAGGACCTGGACGCCAACGTCGCCTGCGCGATCACCCGGACGGTGTTCGACAAGCGCGACGCGCTGGCCCAGGCCAACCCGGCGGCCAAGGGGATCTCGCTGGAGAGGGCCCGCAGGACCCTGCCGGTGCCGCTGCACCGCGGCGCGGAGAAGGCGCTGAAGGACCTCGGCGCGAGCTGACCCGGCCGCTCAGACGTCGGCCGGCGCGGTGGCGGCGCGGGCCACGGCGACCAGCCGGTCGGTCTCGGCGAAAAGGGCCTCGTCGTCCGCCGCAGTGCCGGGGTCGAGTCGGACCGTCCAGGTCAGACCGTCGACCCCGGCCACGCGCCGGGCCGCGACCCGCGCCGCGCCGCCGGGCACCGGCTGGTGCTCGGTGTACGCGACCGAGCGGGTCACCCGGGCCCGCACCTGGTGCGGCAGCTCTCCCGGGTCGAGCAGCAGGTACGTCTCCGCCGGACCGTCGACGACCACCGTGTAGCCGTCCCGCTCGGCGACGGGCTCGGCGGGTGTGACGGTCAGCTCCCGGCCGGACCAGACCGCCTTGAGGATGGTGTGCCAGCCGAGCCGCTGCCCCCGACCGGGCAGCCACAACCCGAGGTTGGTGGCGACCACCACCCCGTCGCCCTCGCCGTTGCCGGCGGCCGCCCAGGCCAGCACCCGCTCGTCGGAGGTCAGCGGCGGCCGGTCGGCCGGCGGCAGCTTCGGCTTACGGCTGAACAGTCCCATCTAGAGGCCTCCCGCAGCCTGCTCGCGCAGCGCCCGGGCGTGCTGCTCCAGGGACAGCAGCTCACCGAAGGCGGCGAAGTACTCGTCCTTGTTGTTGACCGGGTTGATCCGTTGGATGCGTGACTTGAGGTCCCGGATCCGGCCGGTCACCGACCCGAACTGCACCCGGGCCATGGTGATCGACACGTAGCGCGGGTCCGGTTCGCCGTCGATCCGCAGCGGTTCGACGGCCAACTCACCGACCAGCGCCGCTGCCGCCAGGTCGTCGCAGGCGTCGCGGACCGACTCGATCCAGACCGCGCCGCCGGTCGCCGACGCGGCACCACCGGCCGCGGCGATGGCCGTACGCACCGCGACGTGCACCGGGTGGCGGTATTCGGTGGCCTCCACCGCGTCGAACATCGGCCCGGCCAGGACCGGCTGCTGGAGGGCGAGTTTGAGCGACTCCCGCTCGACCATCGACTGTGGGCTGTCCACTGCCGGCTCGGGGCGGGCCGAGGTGGGCCGGCCGGCGGGGGCGGCGTCGCGGGTGCCGGGCGACGCGGTGTTGCCGGCGGCGAGCACCGCCCGCTGCACCGGCTCGATCTCCATGCCGAGGTCCATGGCGAGCTTGCGCACGTACTCCGGGCGCTTCTCCCGGTCCTTGAGGCGGGCCACCAGCGGCGCGGCGTGCCGCATCGCCTCGACCCGGCCGTCCACGGTGTCCAGGTCGAAGCGACCGATCACGTGGCGCAGCGCGAAGTCGACGAGCGGTTCGCGGCGGGCGACCAGGTCCCGCACCGCCAGGTCGCCCTTGGCCAGCCGCAGATCGCACGGGTCCATGTTGTCCGGGCTGACCGCGATGAAGGTGCGCCCGACGAAACGCTGATCGTCCTCGAAGGCGCGCAGCGCGGCCTTCTGCCCGGCGGCGTCGCCGTCGAAGGTGAAGATGATCTCGCCGGCCACCTCGTCGCTGTCGAACAGGAGCCGCCGCAGCACCGAGATGTGGTCCGCGGCGAACGCGGTGCCGCAGGTCGCCACCGCCGTGGTCACCCCGGCCAGGTGACAGGCCATCACGTCGGTGTAACCCTCGACGATCACCGCCCGCCCCTGCTTGGCGATCTCCCGTTTGGCCTGGTCGATGCCGTAGAGCACGTGCGACTTCTTGTAGATCGGCGTCTCGGGGGTGTTCAGGTACTTCGGGCCGTCGTCGTCGTCGAAGAGCTTGCGCGCCCCGAAGCCGATCACGTCACCGGCGAGGTCGCGGATCGGCCAGAGCAGCCGGCGGCGGAACCGGTCGATCAGGGTGCCGGAGCGGGCCTCCCGGGACAACCCGGCGGTGACCAGCTCCTGGTGGGTGAAGCCCTGCTGGCGCAGGTGCTTGGTGAGCAGGTCCCACCCGTCCGGCGCGAACCCACAGCCGTAGCGCTCGGCGGCGGCCCGGTCGAAGCCCCGTCGGGCCAGGAACTCCCGGGCCGGCCGGGCCCCGGCGGTGCCGAGCTGCGCCCGGTAGAACTCGACGGCGGCGGCGTGCGCGGCGACCAGACGCTGCCGCTGACCCTGCTGCGGGCGGGGCCGCGGGGTGCCCTTGTCGTCCTCGACGTAGCGCAGTTGGATGCCGGCGCGGCCGGCCAGCCGCTCGACGGACTCCACGAAGCTGAGGTGGTCCGCGTCCATCAGGAACTTGATCGCGTCCCCGCCGGCCCCGCAGCCGAAGCAGTACCAGACGTTGCGGGCCGGAGACACGTTGAACGACGGACTCTTCTCGTCGTGGAACGGGCACAGGCCCTTGAGGTTGCCGCCGCCGGCGGACTTCAGGGTGACCGTCTCGGAGATCACATCCCCGATCGAGGTGCGTTCCCGGACCAGTGCGATGTCCTCGTCCCGGATCCGCCCAGCCATTCGCCACCCCCTCCCCGTACATCCTGCCCTGCCGGACCGACGACACGCCGGCCGGGGGACGCCGGTGTGGCGGCGGCCGCTGCCGGCTGGGCGGTTCCGACCCGCGAGCCGGGTCCGCGCGGGGACCATGACCAGATGCGCCGGGTACGGACCCAAGCCCTCCGCCTGCCGAGATGGCTGGCCGGTCTGGTCGGGCTACCCGACCAGACCCCGGGTGCGGACGAGGCCGGGCATCGGCACGCCACCTGGTTGGAACTCTTCCTCGACCTCATCTTCGTGTACGCGCTGGCGGCGGTGGTGGCCCGGCTGGGCGACGAACCGAGCCCGTCGCCGAGGGCGGTGCTGGCCGTGATCGGGCTCTTCGTGGTGGTCCAGTGGGCCTGGATGGGGCAGGTCTACTACGACACCCGCTTCGACCCGGACGACGCGCTGCACCGGGTGCTGGTGCTCGTCGCGTTGGTCGGCGCGGGCGCGATGACCCTCGGCGTCGACGAGGTGCCGGAGAGCGTGCTCCTGCCGGTCGGGTACCTGATCGTGCGGGGCGTGCTGCTCCTGCTGTACCTGCGCGCCCGTCCCACCAGCCCGATGGCCCGGATGGTCACGACGGTCTATCTGATCGGTTTCGGGTCGGGCTGGACGCTCTGGCTGGTGTCGCTGGCCGCGCCCATCGAGCTGCGCCCGGTGCTGTGGATCGTCGCGATGGTGATCGAGCTGGCCACCCCCTGGGTCGGGGTGCGCTGGCTCAACCGCTGGCCGGTGGACAACCGGCACCTGCCGGAACGGATCGGCCAGTTCACCATCATCGTGCTGGGTAGCGCGCTGGCCAGCCTGCTCTTCGCCGTGCCGGACCACCCCCCGCCACACATGATCCTCACCGCCGCGTTGGCCTTCCTGATCCCGGCGGCGGTCTGGTGGGTCTACACCACCTTCGTCACCACCCGCCTGACCCAGCGCCGACTGCGCGGCGGGCAGGCGTACAGCTACCTGCACATTCCGCTCGGCGGTGCGCTGCTGCTGCTCGGCTGGGCGCTCGGGCAGGTCGTCCGGCTGGTCGACGACAACGCCAACCGACTGCCGCTGGAGCTGCGGCTGCTGCTGGGTGCCGCGATGGTGATCTGGACGGTCTGCGGGCTCGCCCTGTACTGGCTGTGGACCCGACCGAGCGCCGCCCGGTTGGCGATCGCCGCCTACGGGGTGGTCTCGGTCGGCGTGATCACCACGACGGTGCACCAGCCGAGGCTGATGCTGTCGCTGCTCTCCCTGGCGGTCGTCGGGTACGCCGTACTGCTCAGCCGGCGCCTCGCCCGCGCCGGTCAGGAGCTGAACACGCCCGAGGGATGACCGGCGCGTCAGGCCGCCGCGGCCGGCGCCGGGACCGCTGCCTCCTCGGCCGCCACCTGCTGGTTCCAGGCGGCCTTGGTGGAGCGCCAGCCCTCGTCGTCCATACCGCGCCGCCAGTAGCCGGAAATGGAGAGCCGGTCCAGGGGTACGCCCCGCTCGCCGCGCAGCAGCCGGCGCAGCTCCCGGACGAAGGCCGCCTCGCCGTGCACGAACGCGTGCACCTGGCCGGCCGGGAACTCCAACGCCCGCACCGCCGCGACCAGCGCCTCGCCCACCGGGCGTGCGCCGCGATGCAGCCAGGTCAGCTCGACCGCCCCCGGGCTGAGCAGCTTCTGCTCCTCCGCCGGGTCGGAGATCTCCACGAAGACATGGGCCCGCGCGCCCAGCGGCAGGCGCTCGCACGCGGCGGCGATCGCCGGCAGGGCGCTCTCGTCACCGACCAGCAGATGCCAGTCCGCGTCCGGGTCCGGGGCGTACGCGCCGCCCGGCCCGAGGAAGTGCACCGGGTCGCCGGGGCGCAGCGCGGCGGCCCACGGGCCGGCCAACCCCTCGTCGCCGTGGTAGACCACGTCCACGGTCAGCTCCCCGGCCAGCGGATCCCAGCGCCGCACCGTGTACGCGCGCAGCCGGGGCCACTGCTCCCGGGGCATGTCCCGGCGGATCGCGGCGAGGTCGAACGGCTGCGGGTACGCCACCCCCGGCTGCGGGAACACCACCTTGATGTAGTGGTCGGTGAACTCGCCCACCGGCAGGCCGACCAGTTCGTCCCCACCGAGGACGAGCCGGATCAGGTGCGGGGTGGGCCGCTCGGTGCGCAGCACCCGGGCCGAGGTGACGTTCCTGGGGCGTTCCGTCATGTCAGTTAGGTTAGCCTAAGTTCGCTGGTGGCCGGTCGGGGGTGCACCAGTACCGACCAGGCGGGTGTGCCAGGTCACCGCCGCCGGGTCGGTGAGCGACGCCACCTGGTCGATCACCACCCGCAGTCGGGCCGCGTCGTCCGGGGCGGCCCGCCACAGCGGGGCGAAGATCGGGTCGAGCCCTTCCGGGGCGTGCCGGACCAGCGCGGCGACCAGTTCGGCCAGCATCGTCCGCTGCCGCTCATAGCGGCCCCGGAAGCCACGGCGACGCATCACGTACCGCAGCGCGATGCCCTTGAGCAGCGCGCACTGCGCCCGGACCAGTCGGGGCACCACCAGGTCGGCACCGTAACGGCGGTGCGGGCCCGGACCGAAGCGCTCCTCGGTGGCAGCCACCGCCGCGGACACGAACAGCCCGGTCACCCCGCTGGTGGTCGCCTTCAACGCCACCTGCGCCCGGTGGCTGCCGTCGTACCCGGCGAGCGGGGCGAGCAACGGGCCAGCCAGCAGATCGACAAGGACCTCGGCCAGGTCCGACGCGGACTCCCCGGAATAGGCGGCGGCCACGTCCGCGCAGAGCGCCGCCCGCTCGTCGGCGTCGGTCAACAGCGGACGCAACGTGACGTATCCACCGTGGATGCCGTCCTCCACGTCGTGCACCGAGTACGCCACATCGTCGGCCCAGTCCATCACCTGGGCCTCCAGGCAGCGCCGCTCACCCGGCGCACCGGCCCGGATCCAGTCGAAGACGGCGGCGTCGTCCGCGTACACCCCGAACTTGCGCTCGCCCGGCCGGCGCGGCCAGGGGTACTTGCCGATCGCGTCGAGCGACGCCCGGGTCAGGTTCAGCCCCGCGGACGAGCCGTCCGGGACGAGCACCTTCGCCTCCAGGCGGGTCAACACCCGCAGGGTCTGCGCGTTGCCCTCGAACCCGCCGCACGGCGTGGCGAGCAGGTCCAACGCCGCCTCGCCGTTGTGCCCGAACGGCGGGTGCCCGAGATCGTGCGCCACCCCCGCCACGTCCACCACATCCGGGTCGCAGCCCAACCGGGCACCCATCTCCCGCGCGATCTGGGCCACCTCCAGCGAGTGCGTCAGCCGCGTACGCAGGAAGTCGTCAGTGCCGGCGGTGTGCACCTGGGTTTTGGTGGCCAGCCGGCGAAACGCCGCCGAGTGCAGCACCCGGGCCCGGTCGCGCTCGTACGGCGACCGGCGGTGCCCAGTGTCCTTGGGCGGCTCCTCGACCAACCGCGCGTCCGCCGCGTCACCCCTTCCGCGCATCAATTCGCTGCAGTTCGCGACTGCGGGGCTCGCAAGACCGGCTCACTCCTCGCGCTCACGGGGTTTCCGCAACTCGCGACTGCGGGGCTCGCAAGACCGGCTCACTCCTCGCGCTCACGGAGCACGCAGAACTCGTTGCCCTCCGGGTCGGCCAGCACCGTCCACTCGACGTCGCCCTGACCGATGTCGACGTGCCGGGCGCCCATGTCGACCAGCCGCTCGACCTCGGCTTCCTGGTCGGCGGGGCGCAGGTCGAGGTGCAGGCGGTTCTTGCGCTCCTTGCCCTCGGCGACCGGCACGAAGACCAGGCCGGGCAGGCGGTCGGCGGACTGGCGGATCTCCACCTCGTCGGGCTTCTCGGTGACCACCTGATAGCCGAGCGCCTCGGCCCACCAGCGGGCCAGCCGGGCGGGATCGCGGGCGTCGACAGTCAGGCTCTCCCAGACACTGGTCATGCAGTCACCTCTTCCCGTTCGACGCGGCGCCCAATCGGCCGTGTGCGAGGGAGCCAAGATTACGCCCGCCACCACCGCGCGAAGCACCCGCGACGCATCGACGGAAGGCACACAACCACCGATTGGCCCCCAGTTGCCAACCGATCGCCGAGGGTTACGGGCTCGCGGTCGGAAGTGGCTGCCGGTAGCGTTCCCAGCGCGGAACGTGACCAGGCGACTGACACGCAGAGCCAACCGATGAGGGGTGACGCTCGTGGACGCAGACACGGTGATGGGATCGGAGCTACGCGGGCTACGCCACCGCCGCCCCGACATCGCCGGGGCGGTGCTCGCCGGCACCGACGGGCTGCTCATCTCCAGCGACCTGCCCCGCACCGACGCCACCCATCTGGCCGCGCTCGCCGCCGCGAGTTTCGGGCTCGGTCACCGGGTGGCCGACACCGTCGGGCACTGTGAGTTCCGGGAGTCGGTGGTCTGCACCACCACCGGTTGCGTGGTGACCTACCCGGCCGGGCGCAGCGCCCTGCTGACAGTCGTCACCGGGTCGGCGGTCGGGGACCTGGAGGCGTTGCACGAGGAGGCGCGGGCGGTGGCCCGTCGGGCGGGATCGTTCCTGGACGTCCGCGGCACGGGCATCGGCGCCACCTCCGTGCCGGACGCGCACGCCCCGCTGGCCACGCGTACCCCGATGGCGACCCTGCCGGCGCAGTTGCGCCGCTCGTCCCGACCCACCTGGCGTCGCCCGCCGATCTGAGCGTCGACGGCGGCCCGGGCGTCCGGGCCGCCGTCGACGTGCGTCAGCGGCTGTCCGACCCGCCGCTCTCCACGACCGCCCGACCGGCCTCCAGCCGCGCCACCGGCACCCGGAACGGTGAGCAGGACACGTAGTCCAGGCCGACCTCGTGGAAGAAGTGCACCGAGTCGGGGTCACCGCCGTGCTCACCGCAGATGCCGAGCTTCAGGCCGGGCCGGGCGGCGCGCCCCTCCTCGGCGGCGATCCGCACCAGCCGGCCGACGCCGTCGCGGTCGATCGACTCGAACGGCGAGATGCCGAAGATGCCCAGCTCCAGGTACCGCCAGAAGAACGCGCCCTCGACGTCGTCGCGGGAGAAACCCCAGCCCATCTGGGTCAGGTCGTTGGTGCCGAAGGAGAAGAACTCGGCGGCCTCGGCGATCTGTCCGGCGGTCAGCGCCGCCCGGGGCACCTCGATCATGGTGCCGATCAGCACCTCGACCCCGCTGTCCCCGACCACCTCCGCGATGATCTTCTCGGCCTCGGCGCGGACCGTCTCCAGCTCCTGCACGGCCCCGACCAGCGGCACCATGATCTCCGGCTTGGCGACCCGACCCTGGCGGGCGCAGGTGACGGCCGCCTCGGCGATGGCCCGCACCTGCATCGCGAACAGGCCGGGGATGACCAGGCCGAGGCGGACGCCGCGCAGCCCGAGCATCGGGTTCTCCTCGTGCATCCGCCGGACGGCGGCGAGCAGCGCCTCCTCCTTGGCGACGTCCTCGCCGCGCTCCTGGGCGACCGCCACGTTGACCGCGAGCTGCTCCAACGGCGGCAGGAACTCGTGCAGCGGCGGGTCGATGAGCCGGACGGTGACCGGCAGACCGTCCATCTCGCGGAAGATCTCCTCGAAGTCGGCCCGCTGCAACGGCAGCAACGCGGCCAGGGCCGCCTCCCGCTCATCTGCGCCGCGCGCCAGGATCAGCCGCTCGACCAGCTCCCGCCGGTCACCGAGGAACATGTGCTCGGTGCGGCACAACCCGATGCCCTCCGCACCGAAGCGCCGGGCCCGGGCCGCGTCCGCGCCGGTGTCGGCGTTCGTGCGGACCGCGAGCCGCCGCTTGCCGTCGGCGTGCGTCATGATCCGGTGTACGGCCCGGACAAGCGCGTTGTCGATGTGCTCGGGGTCGAGGCTGCCCTCGAAGTACTGCACCACCTCGGAGGGCATGACCGGCACCTCACCGAGGTAGACCTTGCCGGTGGTGCCGTCGATGGACACCACGTCGCCCTCGTTGACGGTCTGCCCGGCCACCGTGAACCGCTTCGCCGGGACGTTCACGTCGATCTCGTCGGCACCGGAGACGCAGGTCTTGCCCATCCCCCGGGCCACCACCGCGGCGTGGCTGGTCTTGCCGCCGCGCGAGGTGAGGATTCCCTTGGCGGCGATCATGCCGTTCAGGTCGTCCGGGTTGGTCTCCCGGCGGACCAGGATCACCGACTTGCCCTCGGCGGCCAGCTCGACAGCCCGCGCGGAGGTGAAGACCACGGTGCCGGACGCCGCGCCGGGCGAGGCGCCGATGCCCTTGGCGACCGGCTGGAAGTCGTGGTCGAGCTGGAAACGGGGGAACATCAGCTGGGCCAGCTGCGCGCCGTTGACCCGGTGCAACGCCTCGTCCAGGTCGATCAGGCCCTCGTCGACGAGCTGCCCGGCGATGACGAACGCGGCGGCGGCGGTGCGCTTGCCGACCCGGGTCTGCAACATCCACAGCTTGCCGCGCTCGATGGTGAACTCGATGTCGCAGAGGTCCTTGTAGTGCTCCTCCAGCCGGGCCATGATGCCGAGCAGCTCGTCGTAGGAGGACTTGTCGAGCTGCTCCAACTCCTGCAACGGCACGGTGTTGCGGATGCCGGCGACCACGTCCTCACCCTGGGCGTTGGCCAGGTAGTCGCCGTAGATGCCCTGCGCGCCGCTGGCCGGGTCACGGGTGAACGCGACGCCGGTGCCGGAGTCCGGCCCGAGGTTGCCGAAGACCATGCTGACCACGTTGACAGCGGTGCCGAGGTCGGCCGGGATCCGCTCCTGGCGGCGGTAGAGCACCGCGCGCTCGGCGTTCCACGACTCGAAGACCGCCCGGATGGCCAGGTCGAGCTGCTCGCGTGGCTGCTGCGGGAACTCCCGCCCGGTGTGCTTCACAAAGATCTTCTTGTACGCGTCGACCAGCCCGCGCAGGTCGTCGGCGTCCAGATCCAGGTCGTTGTGGGTGCCCTTGGCGTGTTTGACGTCGTCGAGCGCGTGCTCGAACTCCTCGCCCGGCACCTCGCACACGGTCTTGCCGAACATCTGGATGAGACGGCGGTAGGAGTCCCAGGCGAACCTGTCGTTCTGTCCGGCCTGGGCGGAGAGTCCCACCACGCTCTGGTCGTTGAGGCCGACGTTGAGGACGGTCTCCATCATGCCGGGCATGGAGAACTTGGCACCGGAGCGGACGGACACCAGCAGAGGGTCCTGCGGGTCGCCGAGGCGCTTGCCCATCGCGCGCTCCAGCGCTTCCAGGTGCGCCTCGATCTGACCGGCGAGCCCGTCCGGCTCCCGGCCCGTCGCCAGGTACGCCTGGCACGCCTCGGTGGTGATGGTGAATCCGGGCGGGACGGGCAGACCCAGGTTGGTCATCTCGGCGAGGTTCGCCCCCTTGCCGCCGAGCAGGTCCTTGAGGTCCTTGTTGCCTTCGGAGAAGTCGTAGACGTACTTGTGATCGACGGTCTCTTGCGCTGCCACCAGAGCCTCCACAACACACGCGCCGGGATTGACACTTAACGAAGGTTCAGTTTCTTCTTCCCCGGGACGGACCGCCGGTAATCCCGGGGTCAACGTCGGTCGGTGGGCGAAGGTTAAGCGACCATCGAGTGACCTGGGACCGTTCGGTGACAATTGGCACAGCCATCACGACTATCCGTGTTCGTACCGGTTTTTGGGAACGCTTCCATGCGCACCATCACGCATCCCGGCCGAGCGTCGTACGCTTGACGCCACGCCAGCCGGTGAACCTCACTTTTGCCATAACGGACGCGAATACACCCCCCGGAGTCGCCGCCGTGTCGACCATCCCCTCCTCCGCCCCCAGCGCCGTCCCCGCCACCGACGCGGTGCCGCTGCCGACGCGGGAACCTGACGCGGCCACGCTGGCCCAGGCCGACGCGGCCACACTGGCCCAGGCCGACGCGGCCACACTGGCCCAGGCCGACGCGGCCACACTGGCCCAAGCCGCCGAGCGGGCGGCGGGCGACCTGCTCGCCCCGCCGGCCCGACACCGGCTGGCCGACGTCGTCCCCGCCCCGCAGCAGGTCCAGCCGGACCCGACCGGGGACTGGGTGCTGCCGGCCGAAGCGGTCATCGTGGCCACCGCCGACCCCGCCGCGCTGGCGGTCGCCGAGCAACTCGCCCACCTCCTGCGTCCGGCCACCGGCTACCCGCTGCCGGTCACCGACGCCACCACGCCGGAGCCCGCGGGTGGCATCGCGCTGGTGCTGGACGACACCGTCGACCTCGGCGCGGAGGGTTACCGGCTCGACATCACCACCGACGGGGTACGCGTCACCGCCAGCACCGCCGCCGGCCTCTTCTACGGCGTACAGACGCTGCGCCAACTGCTACCGGCGGCGATCGAGAGCCGCGACCCGGTCACCGAACGGTGGGCGCTGCCCGGCGGGACGATCACCGACGCACCCCGGTTCCCCTACCGGGGCGCGATGCTCGACGTCGCACGACACTTCTTCGCCGTCGAGGACGTGCTGCGGGTGGTCGACCACCTGGCCCGCTACAAGCTCAACCATCTCCACCTGCACCTCACCGACGACCAGGGGTGGCGCATCGCCGTCGACTCCTGGCCGAAGCTGACCACCCTCGGCGGGACCACCGAGGTCGGCGGCGGCCCCGGCGGGCACTACACGAAGGCCGACTACACGCGGATCGTCACCTACGCGGCCGACCGCCACATCACCGTCGTCCCGGAGATCGACCTGCCGGGGCACACCAACGCGGCGCTGGTCGCGTACCCCGAGCTGGCACCCGACAAGATCGCGCCGCCGCCGTACACCGGCACCGAGGTCGGTTTCAGCTACGTCGACCCTGCCGACGAGCGGACGTACGACTTCGTCGCCGACGTCCTGGGCGAGCTGGCCGCGCTCACCCCCGGCCCCTGGTTGCACGTCGGCGGCGACGAGGCGTTCAAGGTCAAGGGCGAGGTCTACACCGGTTTCGTCGAGCGGGTCCAGCGCATCGTGGCCGGCCTCGGCAAGACCGTCGTCGGCTGGCACCAGCTCGCACCGGCCGCCCACCTCGACGGGCGGGTCCTGCAGTGGTGGGGCACGAACGGCGAAGACCCCACCACCGCCGAGGCCGTACGTCGTGGCGCTCAGCTGATCATCTCCCCCGGCAACCACGCTTACCTGGACATGAAGTACGCCCCGGACACCCCGATCGGGCACGACTGGGCCGGACTCATCGACGTGCGAAAGGCGTACGACTGGGATCCCGGCACGCACGTTGCCGACGTACCCACCGAGGCGGTACTCGGGGTGGAGGCACCGCTCTGGACCGAATCGGTCACCTCGCTGGCCGACATCGAACTCCTGCTGCTGCCCCGGCTCCCCGCCATCGCCGAGCTGGGCTGGTCGCCCCGGGCGACCCACGACTGGAACGGCTTCCGCGACCGCCTGGCGGGCCACGGCCCACGCTGGGAGACCGCCGGCATCACCTTCCACCGCGCGCCCGAAATCCCCTGGTCCACCACACCGGCCATCCCGACACAGCGCAACGTCCCCCAAACGGACACCACCAAGCCCTGACCTCCGCCCCGACCCGGTCCGCCCCGGCGCGGCCCGCCCCGGCACGGCCCGCCCGGCGCGCCCCGGTGCGTCCGCCCAGCTGCGCCCCGGCACGTCCGCCCTAGCGCGTTCCGCCCAGGCGCCGTCCGCCCCGCCGGTTCGCTGAGGCGCGGCCCCGCCCCAACCCGCCCCGCCCAGGCGCGGTCCGCCCCACCCGGTCTGCCCGGCGCGGTCCGCCCAGGCGGCGTGAACGGCGCAGAACGGGCGTGATCCACTCGGGTTTCATGAAGTCGGGGCGTCCCGGGCCCCGGGACAGCGCGGTATTCAGGAACCCGAGTCGATCATCCCGTTCGTCCGTCATGTCGGGGCATCCCGGCGAGCACCGATGTCCGGTTTGGGTGGGGATATCGGGTGGTCGGGGCCACCCCGACGGCGGAATCGGGGGCCGGGCCGGGTCGTTATACCTGGCAGACCACCGCACCCCCCCGGACCGGTGGAGGGCAGCCGCCGGGAACACCCGCCCGGCCGCCCCGGTTACACCCCCCGCACGG
>NZ_JNZS01000007.1 GCF_000718515.1 Micromonospora parva
GCGCTGGTGCGACGCCCACCACATCCACCACTGGGCCAACGGCGGCACCACCAATCTCGACAACGCCGTCCTGCTCTGCGGCCACCACCACCGACACCTCCACCACAGCGACTGGACCGTGCGACTGGCAGGCGACGGCCACCCCGAGTTCGTACCACCGGCCTGGCTCGACCCCGAACAACTCCCCCGCCGCAACCACTACCACCGACGAACATAAGAGCAGCCAGCCGAGAACGATCACCGCCTGCCAGGTCGGCACGCCAGAAGCGAGCGGAAAGACCGAAGCGCCGACCGACACCCGCCTGTACGCCTGCCGACCGGGCCGAACAAAGAGCTGCCGGTGGTGACTCACGAGGGGCGGAAAGACCGAACCGCCGAGCGACACCCGCCCGTACGCCTATCGACCGGGCCGAACAAAGAGCTGCCAGTGGTGACTCACGAAGGTTTGCCGTGCCGGTGCGCGACCGGCTCGCGGGCGGACCTCCATGCACCAGTCCTCCGCGAACGCTAACGCGAGGGCGTGGCGGTTGGACGCGGTGCCGGAGGTCATCGACGGCACCGATGCGTACCTGACATGACGGCTACTGTCGGTAATCCAGTTGACCTCAAGCTTGGGTGAGGTCCTAGCCTCCGGTATCGGAGGTAATGCATGAGCATGGAAGTTACCGCGTGGATGTCTCTGCACCACGCGATGAACGCGCAGGATGAGCGACCGCTGTCCCGCGCGACCTTGAAACGGATCGCGGAGTTCGCGCGGCCACACCGCGCTCTGATCATCAGGTTCCTGCTGCTGAGTGTGGTGACGGCGGTTCTCACCGTGGCGGCGCCGGTCCTCGCGGGTCGGGTGGTCGACGCGATCGTCGACGGCGCCGAGAGTGGCGTCGTGATCCGGTTGGCGGTACTGATCGCGGTGATCGCCCTCGCCGAGGCCGGGCTGGGTCTGGTGACGCGGTTCCTCTCCGCCAGCATCGGTGAGGGGTTGATCGTCCAACTGCGGACGGCTGTCTTCGACCACGTTCAGCGCATGCCGGTGGCGTTCTTCACGCGGACCCGTACGGGTGCGCTGGTCAGCCGCCTGAACAACGACGTGATCGGTGCGCAGCGGGCCTTCAGCGACACCCTGTCGAGTGTGGTCGGCAACGCGGTCACGCTGATGCTGACGTTGGGCGTGATGCTCACCTTCTCCTGGCAGATCACGTTGCTGGCGCTGGTCCTGCTGCCCATCTTCGTTCTCCCGGCCCGCCGGATGGGTTCGCGGCTCGCCCGGTTGCAGCGGGAGGCCGCCGAGCACAACGCGGCGATGAGCACCCGGATGACGGAACGCTTCTCCGCACCCGGGGCCACCCTGGTCAAGCTGTACGGGCGGCCGGCCGAGGAGTCCGCGGAGTTCGCGGCGCGGGCACGTCGGGTCCGGGACATCGGCATCCGCGCCGCGATGCTGCAGTGGGTCTTCATCACCGCCCTCACCGTCGTCGGCTCGCTGGCGCTGGCCCTGGTCTACGGGTTGGGCGGTCTGTACGCGTTACGGGGCAGCCTCGACGCCGGAACGGTGGTCGCCCTCGCGCTGCTGCTGTCCCGCCTGTACGCCCCGCTGACCTCGCTGGCCAGTGCCCGCGTCGAGGTGATGAGCGCGCTGGTGAGCTTCGAGCGGGTGTTCGAGGTGCTCGACCTCAAGCCGCTGATCCTCGACAGGCCCCATGCCCAACCCCTCCCGGAAGGGCCGGTCGCTGTCGAGTTCGACGACGTCCGGTTCGGCTACCCCGCAGCGGACAAGGTGTCGCTCGCGTCCCTGGAGGACGTGGCGAAGCTGGACACGCGCGGCGGTGAGGAGGTGCTGCACGGGGTGTCGTTCCGCGCCGAAGCGGGGCAGATGGTGGCGCTCGTCGGCTCCTCCGGGGCGGGCAAGTCGACGATCGCGCAACTCGTGCCTCGCCTGTACGACGTCGAGGACGGTGCGGTGAAGCTCGCCGACGTCGACGTACGCGAACTGTCGGCCGAGTCGATCCGGACGGCACTGGGCGTGGTGACCCAGGACGGGCACCTCTTCCACGAGAGCATCCGCGCCAACCTGGCGTTCGCCCGGCCGGACGCGACCGAGGACGAGATGTGGGAGGTGCTCCGGCGCGCCCGACTCGACGACCTGATCCGCTCCCTTCCCGACGGGCTCGACACCGTTGTCGGCGAGCGCGGATACCGGCTGTCCGGCGGGGAACGGCAACGGCTCACCATCGCGCGACTGCTGCTGGCCCGTCCGCGCGTGGTCATCCTCGACGAAGCCACCGCGCACCTCGACTCCACCTCGGAGGCGGCGGTTCAGGAAGCCCTCGCCGAGGCCCTGACCGGCCGGACCAGCGTGGTCATCGCGCACCGGCTCTCCACCATCCGGGCAGCCGATCAGATCCTCGTCGTGGAAGCCGGGCGCATCGTCGAACGCGGGCGACACAGTGACCTGCTCGCGGCCGGCGGTCGCTACCACGAGTTGTATCGCACCCAGTTCGCGGACCAAACGACGGCCCAGGAGGACCCGCCGGCCTCGCAGCACCCCCCGGCCCAGGAAACGCCGGCCCTGGAGCAACCGACGGCCCCGAACCAACCGACGGTCCAGGAGCAGCGCGTCGGGCTCTGACGGCCCTCGCCCACCTGAAACAGCCGCGGCAGCCCGCCCCTCAAGGACGGTCTGAAACAGCCGCGGCGGTCCGCCTTTCAAGGACGGCCTGAAACAGCCGCGACAGCCGGCCATCCGTCACGGACAGGCCGGAACGCCTGGGTCGCGAGGCGCCGGGTGAATCGGCAGCGCCGCCCGACCCGGAAGGCACTCCGGGTCGGGCGGCGGCCGATCGACCGTCGTCTCAGTCGTTGTCGTTGCCGTCATCGTCGTCGTTGTCGTCATCGTCGTCGGCGTCGTCGTCGGCGTCGTTGTCGTCGTCGTCGGCGTCGTTGTCGTCGTCGTCGGCGTCGTTGTCGTCGACCGGCTCCTGCTCGGCCTTGATCACCGACCCGTTGTCCCGGTCGACGTCCACCTCGTGCTCGGTGTCGCCCGCGACGATCTCGACGCTCCACACCGGCCGGCCGTTCTCCTGTTCGGCTTCGACCTCGACGATCTGGCCGCCGCCGGCCTTGGCGAGCGCGATCTCACCGGCACGCGTCTCGTCGACCGCGCTGCCCGCCGGCGCGCTACCGGTCGACGGCGTACCGGCCGACGGCGTACCGGATGGGGTACCGGACGACGGCGTGCCGCTCGACGGCGTACCCGACGGGGCCGACGGGGTGTCGGTGGTCCCCGGCGCGTCGGTGGTGCTGGGTGCGACGGTGCCCGTGGGGGCGACGGTTGCCGCGGCGAGCGCCGTGCCGCCGGTCCGCGAGTCGTTCGCGGCGGTGACGCCGAGCGCGACCCCGGCCACCGCCAGCACCGCCGACCCGCCGACCGACGCCAGAAGCAGATTGGTGCGCTTCATCGTGGTGTCCACCTTTCCTCGGTTGTCGACTCCGAGGATCGGTCAGGTTGGGATAGCACCGCGCTGTCCGGACGCTAAGGCCGGGTTAAGCCGAGGATCCCGTACCGCCCTCTCGGGACTGCGCGTCGGCTTCGAGCGGTCAGAGCGCCATCCGCATGAAAACGTCGGCGCGGGCGTACGGCGGCAGCGGGATCTGTTCCGGATCGACGTGCTGGAAGCCGACACTTTCGTAGAGGTGCACGGCGTTCGCAAGCTTGGTGTTGCTGCCCAGGAACAGGGTGGCCGCGCCGAGCTGGCGGGCGCGCGCGATCGCCAGCTCGATGAGCTGACGGCCGATGCCCCGGCCGCGGGCCGCCGGGGCCACCGCCATCTTCGACAGTTCGAAGACCTCCGCCGAGCTGCGGATCAGTGCGACACAGCCGACGATCTCCCGGCCGTCCCGGACGATCAGCACGTCACCACCCGGGTCGACGATGGCCGAGAACGGGTCGTCGAGCGTCTTGCGGTCAGGCTCCTCAAGGGCGGCGAAGAAGTGGGAGATCCATTCTTCGTTCAACGTCCGGAAGGCCGCGGCCTCCTCGGCGGTCGTCATGGACGTGACGGTCAGCGTGCTCGGATTCATGGTTCGATTCTCTGAGCCCGCTATCCGAACGTCCAATATCTTGTTCCGAACAATCTATATCCTTGGCATATGGATCCTGAACTGCGCCATCTGCGGTACTTCGTCGCGGTCGCCGAGGAGCTGCACTTCGGTCGGGCCGCGGCACGGCTGCGGATGGCCCAACCGCCGCTGTCGCAGCAGATCCGCCAGCTGGAGGCGATGATCGGTACGCCGCTGTTCGCTCGTACCTCCCGGTCGGTGACGCTGACGCCGGCGGGTGAGGCGTACCTGATCCGGTGCCGGCGGGTGCTGGCCGCCGTCGCCGACGATGTGCACGAGGCGGGCCGCATCGGCCGTGGCGAGCAGGGACGCTTCGACATCGGCTTCGTCAGTTCGGCGATCCAGCTCGGACTGGCCGGGCCGATCCGTCGGTTCCGGGAACACCATCCGGCCGTTCACCTGCGTCTGCACGAGGCGTTCACGGCGCAGATCGTCGACCGGCTGTTGACCGGCGAGATCGATGTCGGCGTGGTCCGGGACGCGGACGACCACGACGACCTGGTCGGCACCACATTCGCCACCGAGACCTTCGTCGCCGTCCTGCCGGCCGACCACCCGCGCGCGAAAGACCCCAGCATCGACGCCGCGCTGCTGCGCGACGACCTGTTCGTCTTCTTCCCCCGGGTGGCCGGCGAGCGGGCCTACCAGCGCAACCTTCGACCGTGCCTGGACGCCGGCTACACACCGCGCGTCGTCCAGGTCGCCAGCAGTTGGAACACTCTGGCGCACCTGGTCGCAGCCGGCCTCGGGGTCACGATCGCGCCGGCGAGCATCTCCGCAGTGGTGCCCCCGCCGGTGGCGGTACTGCCGTTGACCGGCACCGGGGCCACCACGGAGATGCGGATCCTGCGCCGCCGGGATGACGACCGGATCACTTCGACGAGCTTCGGGGCCGTAGGGCAGGTGCCCTGACCTCGACGGCACAAGAGCAGCGTCGACGGCACGGCAGGGGCGGATCCGCCCCTGCCCGGCTACCCTCGCCGGTTGAGCTCCGCCTCCAGTCGCTGGACGAGCGTCTTGCGGTCCTTGCTGGCGCGCTCGTTACGCAGCGCGGTCTTCAGCTGTCGCGTGTCGAGGCCCCGGACCAGCTTGGTCGCTTCCGCGACCGACATCTCCGACATCCGGCCGGCCGTGGTGGCGTCCCGACGGGCGCGTTTCGCCGGCCCGGTGTTGGCGACGTACTGCCTGCCGGATCGGGACGCCTCGCGCTTCTTCGTGTCGGTCGCGCGTCGCTGGCTCTCCGACATCTCCTCCCAGGCCTTCTTGGGCAGGTAGCGACTCGTCGTGCCGTCCTTGCGCGCCCGGGTGTCGCCCTCCTTCGTCTGCCATTTCTCGTTGCCCCAGCGCTGGAGCGACTTCTGCCGCTCGTCCTTTTCGCCCAGGAATCCGCCGCCGCGTTTCTTGTACTCCTGAGTGACCAGCTGCGACTTGCGCGCCGACCACTGCCCCGGCCGGCCGCCCTTGTCGGAGGCCTTGATCTCTTCTTTGATCTGCTCTCGGAGCTCGGGTTTCGTGTACCGCGCCATGACTGGCAGCTACCCGGCGCCGCACCGGCTATGCGTCCCGCGGCGACGCCGGAGGCCCGAGTCGGAGGAGCACCTGGGCGCCGCCCGTCGGTCCGGTGCGCACCTCCAGCCGACCGCCGGCGGTCTGCGCGGCACGCCGGGCGATGTCCAGGCCGAGGCCGGTGGACCCGGCGGCGCTCGCGCCCCGCCGGATCGCCCCGGCGGGCATGCCCGGGCCCTCGTCGGCGACGGTGAGCACCACCTCGCCCGCCTCGCGCGCGAGCCGGACGGCGAACGGCGTGCCGTCGGGGGTGTGCGCGAAGACGTTGCCGAGCAGGGCGTCCACGGCCGCCGTCAGGTTGTCGGCGGCCACACCGACGGGAAGCGGGCCGGGCGTCAGGTCGAGGGTGACGGCCCGGCCGGTGTCCTCGGCCAGCACCGACCAGAACGCGACCCGGTCGGCGACGATCGCCGCCGCGTCCGAGGCGGCCGGCTGCGCCGCCGGGTTGTGCCGCCACCGGGCCTGCCGGATCAGCCCGGTCACCGCGCGTTCGAGCCCGTCGGCGGCGGCGGTGATCCGGGCGGCGTCGTCCGGGTCACGCAACGACTCCGCCTCCAGGCGCAACGCCGTCAGCGGCGTCCGCAGCTGGTGCGACAGGTCGGCGACCTGTTCGCGTTCCTGCACCAGGAGCACCTGGATCCGGCTGGCGAGATGGTTGAGCGCGCCGGCCACCTCACGCAGTTCGGGGGGACCGGCCGGCGTGACCCGGGCGTCCAACTCGGCGTTGGCGAGCCGGTGGGAGACGGCCGAGAGGTCGCTGATCGGCCGGACCAGGGTGCGCGCCAGCCGGTCGGCGACCGCCAACCCGATCAGCACGAGGATCACGCCGAGCAGCGCCAGCACCAACCAGGCCCGGGTCACTCCGGCGGTCAGCTCGTGCTGCGGTACCGCGATCCGGATCACCCCGGTGCCGTCCGCCCGCCCCTGCACGGCGATGACCACCTCCCGGCCGGCCGCCGACTCCCCGGTGAGGCTCTGTCCGCGCGCGGCGAGGGCCACCGCCGGGGTACGCGGTGTCTGGGCGCCGAGCACCGTGCCGTCGGGCAGGAAGACGCTCACCGGTCGCCCGGACTCGGCGGCGAGCTGCTCGACGGTGAGCCGGATGGTCGCCGCGTCGGCGGTGCCGACCACCGGCACCAGGCTCTGCGCGTCGGCGGTGGCCCGAACGGTGGCCCGGTCCTCGGCGACGGTGCGGACCAGCAGCGCCAACGGCACCAGGAACGCGATGAGGGTGAGGACGCTGACCGCGGCGACCAGCAGCGCGAGGCGGGCCCTCACGGCTGCGCCGCCGGGGCTTCCAGACGCACCCCGACACCCCGCACAGTGTGCAGGTAGCGAGGCTGCTGGGCGTTCTCCCCCAACTTGCGACGCAACCAGGACAGGTGCACGTCGACGGTCTTGTCGGCGCCGCCGTACGGGATCTGCCAGACCTCGGTGAGCAGTTCGCGTTTGGTGACCACCTGGCCGGGTCGGCCGGCGAGGTGGTGCAACAGGTCGAACTCGCGGGGTGTCAGCTCGACAGCGGTCCCGTCCAGTGTGACCTGCCGGGCGCGGGGGTCGACGCGGAGCCCGCCGACGACCAGCGTCGGGTCCTGCCCGTCGGCGCCGGAGGGGCCCCGGCGCAGCACCGCGCGGGCGCGGGCGTCGAGCTGCGCCGCCGTGAACGGCTTGACCACGTAGTCGTCGGCGCCGGCGTCGAGCACCCGGACGATCTCGGCCTCGTCGTCGCGGGCGGTGGCCACGATGACCGGCACCGAGCTGACCGCGCGCAGCATCCGCAGCAACTCGCGGCCGTCCAGGTCGGGCAGGCCCAGGTCGAGGACGACGAGGTCGGGTCGGTCCTCCAGCGCGTCGCGGAGCCCGGCCATCGCGGTCGAGGCCGCGGCCACCGCGTGGCCGCGTTCGCGCAGGGCCCGGATCAGCGGGGTACGGATCGTCAGGTCGTCCTCGATGAGCAACAGGCGGGCCACAGCTGGCAGGCTAACCGCTGTCAGTGGCAGCGAGGCGCACGTTAACCGTGCCTTAGCGTTCGGATGTGCCAACCACAAGGCCGGATCGGGGATAGTCAGGCAATGGGCCGTCGTTCGATCCTCATCGCCACCGGGTGGGTGGCCACCGCCGCCGTGGCCACAGTGATCGGGTTGGGCGCGATCCGGTTGGTGGGTGAGAGCATCACCGGCACCCCGGGTGGGGTGCGCAGCGCGGCGGAGATCGAACGGGCGCTCGCCTCACCAGAGCCGGCGCCCACCGGCGCGACGGGCAGCGCCTCGGCCGCGCCAGGCACGACAGGCCCCACGCCCAGCGCCAACTCCGGGGCCCGTCGGGGGTTCGCCACCGACGGGGGCACGGCCGTGGCCGAGTGCGGCCCCGGCGGCGTACGCCTCGTCTCCTGGGCGCCCGCTCAGGGTTACCGGGTCCGCGACGTGGACCGGGGCCCGGACGACGACGTCGAGGTCACGTTCCAGGGGGCGGCCCGGGAGTACGAGTTGAAGGTGCGCTGCATCGGCTCGGAACCGGTGGCTGTCGCCGACGAATGACGACCGGCGAGCAGTCATGGTGCGGGGCACGGCGGGCTCACCGGCGTTGCAGGGCGTCCACCAACCGTCGGAGGGTCGCGCGGGCGTCCTCGAGATCACTGAGGCTGAGGCCGGCCCGGTCCACGGCGTCCCGGCGGTCAGCGTCCGAGCGTTCCAGTAGGCCGGTGAGTGTGGCCCGGCCCGCTTCCGTGAGTGTCACGAGTGGCGCTCGGCGGTGATCCGGGTTGTCGTGCAACTCCACCATTGCGGCACGGGCCAGGTCGTCGACCACCCGCTGCACGCTCTGTCGGGCCAGGCCAAGTCTGCGCGCCGCGCTGGCGACGGTGCGGGAGCCGTCGGAGAGCACGCTCATCACGTGCCATCGCGCGGCAGTTTGCCCCTCTGCTCGGGCGAGCTGCTCGCTTGAGCGCCGAGACTCGCCCGCCAGTTCGTACACGTCCGCCATCAGCAGCCGGTACGCGTCGACCCGTTCCCGATCCGTCACGGACGGCATAGTACCAAACATTGACAGCCTACTACCCGAATGACAGCATGCTGTCATGATTCTTCGACTGTGGAGCGGATGGACCGAGCCCGCTCACGCCGACGCCTACGAGCGGTTGCTGACACAGGACATCGCGCCCGCGATCCTCGCCCGGGGCGTGGACGGGCTTCGGGAGCTTCGGGTTCTGCGTCGCTCGCCGCAGGAGCTGGACCCCGCCACGGGCAGCGAGTTCCTCACCGCCATGACATTTTCCGACTTCGCCGCGGTGTCAGCCTTCACCGGTGGCGATCCGTCAACGTCCGTCGTCCCGCCAGCCGCCCGCGACCTGCTCGGGCGCTTCGATCGGCGGTCCCGGCACTATCTGAGTCGTGCGGTCTTCCGCGACGGCGCCGGGAGCACCACGCTCGGATGAGCTGTCCGTCGCCTCACTGACCCGTTGGCTGCTCGCGGTCGGCGTCTCGGCCGAGGGCGACCATGCGCAGGGTCTCCTCTCGGCGACGCACGAGCAGCACCCCGGCCAGGAAGGTCACCGGCCCGACCAGCACCAGCATCGCCCACTGCGCCGGCACCAGGGGGATGGCATGTCCCATGTGCATGGTCGAGGTGACCCAACCGGCGAGGGTGCTGTCGATCACCAGGGCGAGGGCCGCCACCGGCAGGAGCATGACGACGATCCGCCGGCGCACCCCCGGGCTGAGCGTGGCCACCGCGACCACCATGGCCAACGCGGCGAGCGCCAGGCCCGCGACGTAGAGCCAGAGCACCAGCTCACTGCTCGACTCAAGGTCGTAGAAGACCTGGTAGGACACCCCGCCGACGACGCTGAACGCGGGACTGGTCACCCGGTTCGTCACCAACAGGGCGACCACCGCGACTGGCGCGAGCAGCAGCGCCAGCAGTCGGCGTACGCCCAGCACCGCGATCGCCCGGCGACGCGGCACCGGGACGGTGAGCGCTGCGGCAGCCACCACGGCGAGGGCGAACTGCGGCAGCGTGTCCACCACGTACGTCGGGTTGTCAGCCGTCTGCGGGGCGACGAGCGCGCCCCAGCCGACCACGCCGGCCCAGGCCAGACCGGCGGCGACCCAGCGCCACCCGATCAGCACCGCCGCGCAGACGCCCGCCCAGCCGGCGACGCGCAGCCAGTCGACGAGATCCGGGCGTGCCGACCCGAACCCGGGCGGCAGGCTCCGGGTGAGGACGAGCTGGTCGAGCAGCGCCTTTGCGGCGAGGGCCAGCAGCACGACCCCGACCAGCAGGCCGGTCACCGTCGCCGCGTCCGCCCAGCTCGGCTCGGTGAACCCCCGTGCGCCCACCCGCAGCCGCGCCCGCAACCCCGCCCCGACCAGATTCCGCGCCTCGGCGGCGGCGGGTCGCCGCTGGCCCGGCCGCGCGCCGGCGAGGAGCACGGCCAGCATCTCGTCCTCGTACAGCCGGCGGTGTTCCCATGGGTAGACGGCCAGCAGCCGCCGGTAGCGGCGCTCCAGATCGTCGCCGCTCACGCCGCGCCCCCGTCGGTGAGCAGGCCGCCGCGGCGCAGCCGCACCCGGGCGGCGTCCGCGTTGTGTCGCAGCCGGGACGCCTCTTCGCTGAGCCGCCGCGCGCCCAGCGCGGTGAGGCGGTAGTAGCGGCGCAGTCGTGACTGGACCACCTCTTCGCGCTCGACCTCGATGAGACCGTCGGCGCGGAGCCGATCGAGGACGGCGTAGAGGGTGCCGGCGCGCAGCCGCACCCGGCCGTCGGAGATGCGCAGCACGTCCTCGGTGACGGCGTACCCGTGCAGGGGCGCCTCGGCGAGCGCGGTGAGCACCAGGAACGTCGGTTCCCGCAGTGGAGCCTCAGCCATGCCAGGAGCATATACAGATTGCCGGTATATACAAAAGGGAGACAGGACGTGGCCGGCACGGATCACCGTGCCGGCCACGTCACCGATGGTGGTTCAGCTGGTGTACGCCTCCACCTCCCAGAGCGAGTGGCCGTAGCCGGTGCCCCGGGCGGTGCCGTAGATCCGCAGGTAGCGGCCGTTGGCACCGAGACCCGCGTGCTCGTCCACCCCGCCGTCGGCCCCGGTCACCGTCTTCACAGTGGTCCAGGTGGTGCCGTCGTTCGAGGTCTGGATCTGGTACGCGCTGCTGTACGCGGCCTCCCAGCTCAGCTTGACCCGGCCGATCGCGGTGGCGCTGCCGAGGTCCACCCGGATCCACTGCGGGTCGGAGAACGTGCTCGACCAGCGGGTGCTGAGGCTGCCGTCGACGGCCTGGGCGCCGGAGACGTCGGCCCCCTCGTTGCTGGACGTCGTCGTCGGCTTGTTGCGCAGCAGGTTGCCGCCGGTCGGGCTGCCGGTGCCGCCGTACACCTCGAACTCGAACAGCGAGTAGCCCCAGGCGGTGCCCCTCGTGGTGCCGAGCAGGCGGACGTACCGGCCGGACCCGCTGAGCCCGGTCAGGTCGTCCACCCCGCCATCGCCACCGGTCACCGTACGGATCGTGGTGAAGGTGACACCGTCCGGCGAGGTCTGGATCTGGTATCCGCTGCCGTACGCCGCCTCCCAGGTCAGCTTGACCCGGTTGATGGCGTACGTGGCACCGAGGTCCACGTCGATCCACTGCGGGTCGCCGAAGGCGCTGCCCCACCGGGTGCCGGCCACGCCGTCGAACGCGTTGCCCGCGACGAACGCGCCCTCGAAGCTGGACGCTCGCGCCGGCTTGCCCCGGGCCAGGTTGGTGCCCGGCTCAGGGTCCGGATCCGGGTCGGGGTCCGGGTCCGGCCCGGGACCGCCGGGGCTGGTGGACAGGGTGAACTCGTCGATGTCGAAGTACGGGCCGGTGCCCTTGAAGACCAGGAACAGGGTCCGGGTGCCGGTCACGGCAGTGATCCCACCGGTGACAGTGGCGAAGGTGGCGTACCCGCCGGTGGGTGTGACGGTGGCCGAACCGACCAGCGGGCCGGTGGGCGAGTCGACCCGCAACTCCAACGTGCCGCCACCGCCGGCCGGTGCGCCGACCCGGGCGCTGAACGACTGGACGCCGGTCAGGTTGTACGGGCGGAACGAGATCCAGTCGTTGTTGTCGACGTAGCCGACCGCCGCCCCGCCGTGCCCGGCCGCCCCGGCGACGATCTGGACGCCGGACGAGTCACCGAAGTGTTCCGCCTGGCGGACCCGGGGTTGCAGCACCGCCTGGGTGTGCGTGGTCAGCGCCGGCTGGCCGCCCCCGCCCAGGTCGGTGTATTCGGCGTCGATGATGCCGAAGATGTTCGCCGCTGTGTCGTGCTCGCCGTCGGCCGAGGTCTGGATGACCCCGGTGCAGCCCTGCACACTGCCCAGTTGGTGGCCGTGCGAGTCGTGGCCGAGCACGTAGTTCACCTTCACCCGGGCGCAGTTGACCGCGCCGTCCTGGGCGTCGGTGACGGTGACGGAGAACGGCACCGCGTCGCCGAAGGTGAAGGTCTGCCCGTTCAACGGGGTGTTCACGGTGACCACCGGGGCGCTGTTGCCGACCGTGACGACCACGCTCGCGGTGGCCGTCTTGCCGGTGGTGTCCCGGACCGTCAGCGTCGGGCTGCGGGTCCCGTTGGTGGTGTACGTGAAGCTCGGGTTCGCGGCGGTCGAGTCGGTGGTGCCGTTGTTGTCGAAGTCCCAGGCGTAGGTGAACGGGTCGCCGTCCGGGTCGAGGGTGCCGGCCGAGGAGAACGCCACCGTCAGCGGCGCGGTGCCGCTGGTCGGGGTCGCGGACACCTTCGCGACGGGCGCTCTGCCCTCACGGGCGTACTCGATGCGGTAGAGCGCCGAGTTGGCGTCGCCGTTGAACCAGCCGGTGCCGTAGTCGAGCACGTAGAGCGCGCCGTCCGGGCCGAACTCCATGTCCATGACCTGCGTGCCGGTCCACGGGAACGGATTGATCTTCAGCGGTTGGCCGGACGCGTCGAGCTTGATGTTCTTGATCCAGCGCCGGCCGAACTCACCGGCGAAGTAGGTCCCGTCGTAGTACTGCGGGAACGCCACGGGCGAGGTGTTGTTCGGGTCGTACCGGTAGACCGGCCCGCCCATCGGCGACAGGCCACCGCCGGTGAACTCCGGCGGCGACCCGGAGCCGCCGTACGGCAGCCAGGCCGGGATGGCCGGCGGCAGCTGGGTGATGCCGGTGTTGTTGGGTGAGTTGTTCACCGGCCCGCCGGCGCAGTCGAACTTCGGCCCGGACGGCCCGGACGGGAAGGTGTAGTCGTTGTAGGCGTCGTTGCGGGCGGTGCAGTACGGCCAGCCGTAGAAGCCGGGTCGGTCGATGCGGGCGAACTCGACGTTGCCGGCCGGTCCCCGGTTGGGGTCGGCGGTGCCCGCGTCGGGGCCGTAGTCACCGAGGTAGACGATCCCGGTGGCCTTGTCCACGCTCATCCGGAACGGGTTGCGGAAGCCCATCGCGTAGATCTCCGGGCGGGTCCGCGCGGTGCCCGGGGCGAACATGTTGCCGGCCGGGATGGTGTACCCGCCGGCCGCGCTCGGCTTGATCCGGAGGACCTTGCCGCGCAGGTCGTTGCTGTTGGCCGAGGTGCGCTGCGCGTCGAACGCCGGGTTGCGCCCGGCCCGCTCGTCGATCGGGGTGAAGCCGGCCGAGTCGAACGGGTTGGTGTCGTCTCCGGTGGACAGGTAGAGGTTGCCGGCCGCGTCGAAGTCCATGTCACCGCCGACGTGGCAGCACATCCCCCGGCTGGTCGGCACGTTGAGGATCAGCGTCTCGCTGGCCAGGTTGATGGTGTTGTCGGCGTTCACGGTGAACCGGGCCAACCGGTTGACGCCGTCCCAGGCGGCGAACTGGGCCGGGGTGCCCTCGGCGGGCGCGCCGCCGCCGGGGGTGCTCAGTGGTGGCGCGAAGTAGGCGTACACCCAGCGGTTGGTGGCGAAGTTGGGGTCGGCCTTGATGCCCTGCAGGCCCTCCTCGTCCCCGGTGTAGACCGGCAGGGTGGCGGCGATCTTGGTGTTGCCGGCGGCGTCGGTGTGCCGGATCACGCCGTTGCGGCTGGTGTGCAGCACGCCCCGGTCCGGTAGGACGGTGAGACTCATCGGCTCACCGGTCTCGGCCGCCCCCTTGGCCAGCTCCACCTGCTGGAAGCTGCTGGTGACGGTGGGGCCGCAGTCGGCGTCGACAGCGCCGGCGGCGGTCCGGATGCCGCCGAGCAGGTGCTGACGGAAGGCCGCCTCGGTGTACGACGCGTCGGTATGCCCCAGGCCGGTGTACCAGGCCCGACCGCCGGAGTAGTTCTGGCACCAGGAGATCGGGTGGTCGGCGCCCATGCTCCCGCCCGAGTAGGTGCTCTCGTCCAGGGTGGCCAGCACGTGCGCGTTGCCCCGGGGGTTGGTGCGGTAGTTGTACAGCTCGTCGAACCGGCTCCACCGCTGCGGCAGCGTGGCGGTCGACGGGTGCACCTGGTCGGCGACCTTCACGGTGACGGTCTGCTCGGCCGGGTGCGAGGCGAAGTACGCCCCGACCAGCCCCCCGTACCACTGCCAGTCGTACTCGGTGTCGGCGGCGGAGTGCACGCCCACGTACCCGCCGCCGCCGGTGATGTAACGCTCGAACGCGGCCTGCTGGGCGGCGTTGAGCACGTCGCCGGTGGTGGACAGCCAGATCACCGCGGCGAACCGGTCCAGGTTGGCGTCGGTGAACTGACCGGCGTCCTCGGTGGCCTCGACGGTGAAGCCGTTGGCGGCGCCGAGTTGCTGGATCGCCGCGATGCCGGGGGTGATGGATCCGTGCCGGAAGCCGGCGGTCTTGCTGAAGACCAGCACGGTGAAGGGCGCGGCGCTGGCCGTGGGTGGCGCGGCGACGATGCCGCCCGCCACGAGGATCGCGCTCAGCGCGAGGCCGAGCCACGATCTCAGGGATCTGCGCACGGTGGGGTCCTTTCGCGGTGCGGGGACGGCGTGCGCCGATCACGCCTGGCGGTGGTGGGACGAGACATGCGAATGCATCGTTGCGTCCGGATCACTGGCGCGTCAAGCACTTCAGCAGCATCCGTGAGAGCGTTATCTCCGCAGGTCAGCCGCGACCGTACGGAGTGAGATCGAATAACGGTTTTCCGGCCGCGAACCGCACCCCGGCTCGTCGGCGACGGTCGCGATGGAGGCCGCAACAGTGCTGTGGTCACGCGGTTTAGGCAAGGCTGGCCTATCCAGAACATCCCGAAAAGGGACAGCTGACAGGGAGTTGTCATGTCGAGGCCGGGTATGGGGATGACCACCGACGAAAGGGACGCCGCCATGACCGACATGCTGGAGATGCCGCGGGTACACGAGTGCACGGTCACCGACTGCGGTTACAACCACGACGGCTGCCACGCGTTCGCCATCACCATCGGGCAGCAGAACGCCAGTTGCGCCACCTTCATCGACACCTCGGCCAAGGGTGGGCTGGACCGCGTCATCGCCCAGGTCGGCGCCTGCAAGCGGGCCGACTGCCAGCACAACGCCGAGCTGGAGTGCCACGCACCGTCCATCCGGGTGGGTCCGGGCCAGGACATCGCGGACTGTCAGACGTACCAACCGCGCTGAGACGACCACCACCGCGGGCGGGGGCGGCCGGCGAGACTCAGCGGCCGCCCGCCACCAGCTCGGCGATCATCCCCTCGCAACTGCGGACGACGACCTGAGCCCCGCGCCGTTGCGCCAGCGGGAGCAGCGGATCCTCCGCGCGGTCCCGCCATCGCCACTGTGCCTCCGAAGCGACCTCCCAGAGCCGGCGCACATCGGCCTCATGCTCGACACCGAGCCGGGCCGCGAGGCCCACCCCGTCCCCGCCGACCAGCCGCTGCGCCTCGGCGGCCAGCTCCGCGTCGAACCCCAGCCGGGTGTTGCGCAGCGCCACCAGCAGGCGCAGCTCCCGGAACTCGTGCGCACCGGCGAGGATCTGCTCCACCGCGCCGACCAGCTCGGCGGATCCCCGGGTGGGCTCGGACCGCAGCAGCGCCTCCACCGCGGCCAGCGCGGACCGGGCCTTCAGCGCGTCGCGGCGATCGATGAAACACCGGGTCACCGACTCGCGCAGCTCGGTCAGACCACTACGCCGAATCAGTTCGGCGGACAGCTTGACCCGGCTGTCGAACCCGCTGCGCACCAACGTGGCCGCCAGCCGGACCCCGAAGACCCCGAACCGACCCAGCAGCGCGGCGCGCACCTCGGTGTCCAGCCGTACCGGCAGCTCGCCGTGGAGAAAGCGGTCGGCGGAGATGAGGTGGACGTCCAACTCCGCCCGGGGCACCTGGGCCACTGTCGCGAGCGCGGCGAAGTCCGACTCACCGAGCATCCGGCCCGCCAGGCCGATCATCGCGCTGCATGCCACGACGTTGACGCTGAGCGCGTTGACCCTCGGGTCACGGTGGTGCCGCCGGGCCAGCTGCCGGGCCGTGAGCAGGCCGTCGATGCGGCCCCCGCCGGTCTCGTCGGCCCGGGACAACACCATGATCACATTGACCGGGGCGGACTGACCGACAGCACTGTCGCGTGCGGACTCCAGCACCCGCAGATCGCTGTCGCGACAGTCGCGGGTCAGGTACAACACCGCGTCCGAATCCCGCAGCACCCGCTCCAACACCGGCGACCGGTCCTGCTCGGCGCCGCTGCTGACCGCCGGGGTGTCGATCAACGTGATCTGTCGCAGCGCCCGCGTCGGCCACCGCACCACGATGTCCCGGACCTCGCCCGTACCCCAGCCCAGATCCACCCGCAGCCCGGTCGCCGACTTCACCACCGCCAACTCCTGCGGTGGCTGCCCGACCGGGTACGCGATCGCCCGCGGCGCTTCGCCGTCCTCGTACCAGGTGAAGGCGCCGTCCGCCCGCTCGACCGGCGCGACCTCCTCGCCCATCAACGCGTTCAGCACCGTTGACTTGCCCGATCGCCACGGGCCAACGACGGCGATCCGCAGCGGTTGCTCCAACCGGGCCACCTGATGCCGAAGCTCCGCCACGGCCCGGGGATTGTCCTGGTACAGCTCGATGGCCTGGTGCAGCAACCCCCACGCCGCCTCGTCCAGGCGCACCCCCACCGTCATGCCTGCGGCTCCAGCAGCAGCGGGGCCGAGCGGGCGCCGGTCAACTGCTGGGCCTGCTCGTAGAGCGCGGCCAACCGGGTCATCTTCAGCCGGATCTCGCGTTGCCGCTGCTCGCGCACTGAGGCATCGGTGTCGGCCTCCTGCTTCGCGCTGCGGAACGACTGCACGATGGCCTCCTGGAGTTCCTCGGTCAGCCCCGTGAAGTGATCCCGCAACATCCGCTGCACCTGCCGGGCGGCGTCACGGCAGTCCCGGACGATCCGGACGAAGAAGTCGTCGACATGCCGCTGGATGGCCGTCTTGACGGTGGCCTGCCGCCGACGCAGCAACTGCTTGCTCTCGTCGCGGATGCTCTTGCCACCGAAGAGCGCCCCGATGCCGACCGAGACCGGGTTGATCATCGGCATCCCGGCCAGGGTGGTCGCCAGCCCGAACATCAGCATGCCGCCGTACGAGCCCTTCATGCCGGTGAACAGCTTCTGGCCGGTGGTGAACCGGTCGATCATCGGCCGTTGCAGCTCGGGCAGTCGCTCGCCCATGTCCTCCGGCATCGTCATCGACCAGGGCGGCAGCACGTCGTAGCCGTACCTGTCGAAGTTGGCGGCCACCCGCCGGGCGATCCAGTCGCAGCGCTGGATCAGCCACTCGTGGTTCGTCTCCGCCGCCTCCACCAGACTTCGCTCCAGCCACTCCTGGAACGTGTCCCAGGCGACCAACGGGTCCGCGGTGTCGAACGCCTCGTCCACCGCGCGCAGGATCTGACGGGTCCGGTCGCGCAGGTCGTACTCGAGGTCGGCGAGCAGGTCGGTGATCTCGTCGGTCAGTGTGTTCTGCCACCGGGTGGAGCACCGGCGCAGTTCGTCGACCTCGCGCTGCGCCGCGTGCAGCCGGGCGATCGGCCCGGACTGCTCCTCTTCCTCCTGGGTCGCCAACTCGGCGCGCAGCGGCGCGGCCAACTGTTCCACCACCGTGCGGGCCACCGTCTGCACCGCCGCTCGGGCCAGGTGGTCGGCCTTGCCGGCCCGGTCGCGTTGCAGGCGGGCGATCAGCGCCGGGAAACCGGACTCGGCGTTGAGCGCGTGGTCCTCGGCCGCGGCGGCGCGCAGTCGCAGCGCCGCGGACACCGGGATCAGCGTTGCCGGCACCCCCGCCTCGGCCAGGTGCTGCCGGTTGCGCTCAGCGACCGTACGCCAGTCCGCCACCAGGTCGGTCTTGCTCTGCACCACCACCACGTTCGGATGGGACCGCATGATGTGCAGCAGCATGTTCAGCTCGGCGACGGACAACTCCCGGGTCGAGTCGGACACCAGCAGCACGGTGTCCGCGCGGTTGAACGCGGCGACCGGGGCGGCGGCGCCGAGACCGGCGACCTCGTCGGTGCCGGGAGTGTCCACCAGCACCACCCCGGCCCCGAGCAGGGCTCGCGGCAGCCCGATCTCGACGTAGGCCGGGCCGCCGCCGGGCCGACGCCCGACCAGGCCGGCCACGCTCGCCGCGACCTGGTTGAGCGCCACCGGGGTCCGCTCGATGGTGACCGTGGCGGCGCCGGTGGCCTGGCCCGGGGTCGGTGGCGGCGCCTGGGCCACCGCCGCGGCGGGGGCCTCGGCGTGCCGCACCACTGTCGGCAGGACGGTGGTCCGGCCGTCGCCGACCGGGCAGGCCGGAGCGTTGATGATCGCGTTGATCAGCTGACTCTTACCCTGGTTCGGCTCGCCGATGACCAGGACACGCAGTGTCGGATCCAGCAGTTGCGCACGCTTCTGCCGCACCGTCTGGAGCAGGTCACCGCGACCGTGTGCAGTGCACGTGCGGGCGATCTCGTCCAGCACGTCCAACCAGATCCCGGCCATCACCGCACCAAGTGTGCGGATTTCGGCTCAATTATCAAGAGGGACCGGATGTGGAACCGGAAGGGGCCGGATCGCCCGAGACGATCCGGCCCCTCGCTCCGCCCGGAGATCCGGGTCAGAGCAGACCGCCGGTGATACCCAGCAGCCCGTGATCGGACGAGGCGTGCGAGTCGCCGCCGAGCACACCATCGGTGACCCCACCGGTCACGTCACCGACCGTGTCGGTGACACCGGGGAGGAGGCTGTCCACCTGGTGCGTCACGCCGCCCACCGTCGACGGCACGTCAAGCGGCGGGACCCCGCCGACGACACCGTCGCCGTGCCCGAGGCCCAGCCCGTTGAGGGTGTCGTCGACACCCAGCGAGCTGACGACCCCGCCGAGCTGACCGTGGGTGCCGGAGAGGGCACCACCGGTCAGGTCGCCGCCGATCAGGTTCGAGTCGGTGACGTCGAGCAGACCGGTCGGGTCACCGACGGTGCTGGTGACGTCCCCGAGCACCGGGTCCGCGATGGCGTCCACCGGCTGCACCACGTCCGCGTCGAGCGTGTGCGCCACGTCGGAGACACCCGCCAGGTCGGTGTCCAGGCCGGACGGACCGACGCCCAGACCGATGCCGGGCAGCACGGTGACCCCGGCGGCGGCGGTCGACGGGTCGACAGCGATGGCGCCGAGCACGCCGGCCTTGACGTCCACGCCACTGGGCGAGCTGGTGACGCTGATCTGCTGCGCCACGCTCTGCAACTGACCCACCACGTCGGTGGTGTCGGTGAGCAGCGGGTCCAGCCCGAGCTGCCCCACCGGCGAGGCCAGCGGCGCGAGGCCCGCCCCCGGCGCGTAGTCGACGACCAGCGGTACGACGTCCTGCACGTCAGCAGCGGTGATGTCGGTGAGCCCGGCGCCCCGCAACGCACCCTCCGGGTCGAGGTCGAAGGCCGACCGCGCGTCCGGGTTCGTCAGTAGGTCGAGCACGAAGTCGTGGAGCGTCTGCTGCGAGTCCATGTGCCGGTTCTCCTCGGATCTGGCGTTGGGCGGGGTGTCGTACGTCGACAGTGACGACGCTATTGCCGGGGGTGGCCCCCGGGCATCGGGGCTCAGCCCGCATCCGGGCCGGTTGAACTAGGGGCTCCGCCACCTCGTACGTTAGGGGGACAGGGGGAAACCGTCCCGACGAGATTAGGGTCCCGACCAGGGACTGATCTCTGGTACGAACGTAGGAGCCCGCGGGGTTCGCCGGGGGTGCGTCGTCGGGCAGCCGGCGCCATCGCCACCGACCGGCCGACTCACGGGGAGAGACAGAGACGATGCCGTACGTCCTGGGGATAGACATCGGAAGCAGCAACACCGCCGCGGCCGTCGCACGACGACGCGGCGCGACCTGGACCCGCCCCGAGGCAGTCCCGCTCAGTGCCGGCTCACCTCTCATGCCCTCGGTGCTGTGCCTGGCGGAGGACGGTTCGCTGCGGGTCGGTGAGCCGGCGACCGACGACGGCAGCCGCACCACCCGGGACTTCGTCCACCGGATCGGCGACGACGTGCCGGTGCTGCTCGGCGGCGAGCCGTGCGCGCCGCAGACGCTGACCGCCGAGTTGGCGGCGTGGGTGGTGGAGCGGGTGCACGCCCTGGAGGGCGGGGCGGCCGAGGCGATCGTGCTCAGCCACCCGGCCGGCTGGCGCCCCTACCGGCGGGAGGTGCTGCACCGGGCGTTGTCGGACCTCGGCCTGCGGCACGTGACACTGCTGCCCCGCACCGTCACGGTGGCCGAGAGCCACGCCGCTCGCGGGTTCGCGGGCAGCACGGCTGTGGTCTACGCCCTGGGCGGCAACAGCTTCGAGGCGGCCCTGGTGCGCCGCACCCCGCGCGGCACGTACGAGACGTTCGGCACCCCGCAGGGTCTCGACTCGATCGGTGGCGCCGACTTCGACGAGGCGCTGGCCGAGCACGCTCGTACCGTGCTGGCCCGGGAGTTGGCAGCGACCGGACGTCGCGGGGCCCAGGCCGCGCTGCGCGGGCTGCGCGCGGAGTGCGACCGGGTCAAGCGGGTGCTGACCGTCGACCTCACGGCCGACGTGGTGCTGACCCTGCCCAACGGCCCGGTCCGGGTGCCGGTGACCCGGGCGCAGTTCGAGGCCATGATCCGCCCGACGGTGCAGGCCACCGTCGACCTGCTGCTGCGGGCCGTGCGCAGCGCCGACCTGACTGCGGCGCAGCTCGACGGCGTCCTGCTGGCCGGCGGCTCGACCCGGGTCCCGCTGGTGACCGAGCTGATCGGCGCGGCCCTGCCGGTGCCGGTCGAGGTGGAGCCGGACGCACAGTTGACCGCCGCCACCGGCGCCGCGATGGCCGCCTGTCAGGTGGTGTCGCCACGCCCCCGCCAGCCGGCGCCGGCCCGCGTCCCGGCCCCGGTCAGCGGTGCCGGGCGGGCCACCATCCCGGCACAACGCCGCCCCCAGCACACCGTTCCGGGCGATCCGCCACCGCGGCCCCCGGTCCGACTCCTCCCACTGGAACTGCCGAAGCCGTCCCGCCTGGCGCTGGCCCGCGCCCGGGGGCGCGAAGGATGACCCCGATGATCATGAATGACCTCGCCGTACCAGGACTGACAGTGGACAAGGGGTTGCAGGCCCTGTTGGACACCGTCGCCCAGAATCCGGTCGGCCCGCTCGCCGTCGGCATCGCCGGCCCGGCGGGCCACGGTAAGACAGCGCTCCTCGCCGAGCTGGAGCGCGTTCACCGGCGCGCCGGCATCGCCGTCCAGACGGCCGCACCGGAGCCGGGCGCGCCGGTCGACCCCGACACGGTGCTGCTGGTCGACGACGCGCACCTGCTCGACGACGCCCGGATCGGGGCGCTGCTGCGTCTGGTCGCCGGCCGTCGACACCGGCTGGTGGTCGCCCACCGCCCGTGGCCGCGGTCGGCGGCGTTCAGCGAGCTGGTCGACGCCCTGCGACGCGACGGGCAGGCCGTTCTGCTCACGCCGTTCACCCGGGAGCAGACCGCCGCCCACCTCGCCGCCACACCCGAGCTGGGTCGCCCCGCCGACCTGGTCGACTTCGTCCACACGCAGACCGCCGGAGTCCCAAGGGACGTCGAGCGGCTGGCCCGAGGTCTGGCCGGCGCGGAGATTCGGACCGGCGCGATGGTCGACCCACCCCGGTCCGTCGTCCTCGAATTCGCCCCGGACCTGGACGTCCAGCCCACCGAGGTACGACGACTGCTGCTCGCCGTGGCCGCCGGCGGCACGCTGCCGGTCAGCATGCTCGGCGCGCTGCTCGGCCGGGACCCGGCCGGGGTCGACGAGCTGATCGCCACCACCAGGGCGGCCGGGCTGCTCGGCGCGGACGGCCGGCTCGCGCCGATCGTTCGGCGGGCCGTCGCCACGCTCAGCCCCACCACCGAGCGCACCGCCGTCTGGCGTCGGCTCACCGAGTTGCAGCTCGCCCGGGGCGGCGCCGTGCTGCCACTGGTCCGCTCCCTGCTCGCGGTCGGCGCGCTCGGCGACTGCCCGGCCGCGACGCTGGCCGCCGCCGCCGGCGAGGCGCTGGCCGACGAACCGGCGTTCGCCGCCGAGCTGTACGCGGCGGCCACCGCCGCCGGACGACCGCCCAACGCCCAGCAGGCGCTCGCCGCCGCGCTCGCCGGTGACCTCGACGACGCGCTTCGGCTGGCGGACCGGCTGCTGGCCACGACCGCTCCCCCGGACCGCTCCGAGGCGGCCATGGTCGCCGCCACCGCACTGGCCCACCGTGGGCACGTCGGTCGCAGCGTCGAACTGTTCCGGTGGTCGGGCACCGCCTCGGCGAGGGCGTTCGCCATCGTCGGCGGGATCGCCACCGGCGACCCGGCCGCCGGCACCGAGTCACCGGCGGGTGACCCGGCTGGCGAACCACCCACTCTGCACGCCAGCGCCGCCCGACTGATGGCCGACGGCGTACGGGAGAGCGTGACCGGCCCACCGACCGCCGCGCTCTCCGCGCTCGTGCAGGCCGCCGCGCTGCTGGAGCCGGACGGCCGGGCGGTGCTCCTGCCGGACAGCCCGGCCGCCCTCGCCGCGTTGACCGCGATGCACTGCGGCGAGCTGGAGATCGCCGAGCGGGTGCTGCACCGCGCCCTGGCCGCTGGTGTCGGCGGCCCGCTGATGGCCCGCCGGCACCGGCTGTTGCAGGCCTGGATCCTGATGGTCCGTGGCGAGATCCACGCGGCCGGCGAGCGCCTCGCCACGGTGACCCTCGACGGGCGGCACCTGGAGTCGCGCGACCAGCTCTTCGCCGCCGCCATCCGGATGGGCATCGGCCGGCGCAACAGTGACCTCGGGGCGCTCAAACGGGGTTGGGGGCAGGCGCTGGAGGCCGTGGTGCGCCACCCCGTCGACCTGTTCACCCTGCTGCCGCTGGGTGAGCTGGCCATCGCGGGCGCGCGGCTGGGTGACCTGGCCCGGCTGGAGCCGTACCTGCAGCAGGGGCGTTCACTGCTCGCGGGCCTCGGCGACCCACCACTGTGGAGTGTGCCGTTGCACTGGAGCGGCCTGCACGCCGCCATCCTGACCGGTGAGCCGACGGTCGCCGACGACCACGTCGCGGCGCTGCTCGCCGCCGCCGGCCACAGCCGGTACGCGGCAGTGGTCGCCGCCGCCGCGGAGAGCTGGGTGGAGGTGCTCCGGGGAGTCGTCGACCCGACCCGGGTGGAGGCCGCCGCGCGCGGGCTGCACGACACCGGGCTGTGTTGGGACGGCGCCCGCCTCGCCGGGCAGGCCGCCATCCGTACCGCCGACCGGCGGGCGATGACCACCCTGCTGGAGTGCGCCCGAGCGTTGCAGGGGCGGCCCTCCGGTGGGCCGGCCGGGCAGACACCGCCGGCCGGTGCGAGCACGACACGGGTCACCGGGCCCACCCAGCACGGGCTCAGCGACCGCGAGTACGAGGTCGCCGAGCTGGTGCTGGCCGGGTTGACCTACCGGGAGATCGGTGACCGGCTCTTCATCTCGGCCAAGACCGTCGAACACCACGTGGCGCGGATGCGTAACCGGTTGAACTGCGCCAACCGCACCGAACTGCTGGCCCTGCTGCGTACCCTGGTCGCCGACCGGGCCAGCGACACCGCCGGGCAGCCGTGGCCGCAGCGGGCGGGCCGATGACCCACAGCGATGTCCGGCTGATCCGGACCAGGCTGGCCGTGCTGGCCGCCGTGCTGATCACGCTCTGGTCGTACGCGGCCTACGTGTCCAGCCAGGACGCCGTCGACCTGCTGCGCGTCCGGGCGCTGGCGGACACGCTCGGACAGCCCATCGACCGTCTGATCCTGAGCCTGCAGACGGAACGCCGGATCACCGCCGAGACGATCGCCGGGGCGGGTGGGACGACGCCGGAGCTGGTCGGGGCCCGCGACGCCACCGACCGGGCCGCCGCCGAGATCCGCGAGTTCACCAAGGGGCGCGACCTTCGGCTGCTCACCGCCGGCGCGGTCCGCGACCGGGCCGGTGAGCTGGTCCGACGGCTCGACGGCCTCGGCACCACCCGGTCCCGGATGGACACCGGGCGACTCGGCCTGGCCGCGGCGATCGACGGGTACGACGAGGTCGTCGACGTCGCCTTCCGGGTGTACGGCCCGGAGTGGGGCGCGTACGAGAGCGGGTTGGCCGCCGACACCCGCGCGGTGATCGCGCTGGCCCGCGCCCGGGAGTTGCTGGCCCGGGAGGACACAGTGGTCAGCGCCGCCCTGACCGGCGCGCGACTCGGCGCCGACGAGCGGCGTCGGCTGACCGCCCTGGTCGGCGTCCAGCGGTACGCGAACGCCGAGGCCGCCGCCGGTCTGCCGTCCGACGGTCGGGCCGAGCAGCAGCGCCTCGCGACCAGCCCGGCGTTCACCGCTCTGCTCGCCCTGGAGGACCGGCTGCTGCTCCAGTCCGGCACCGGCAACGCCCTGGCCGGCGTCACCGTCGGGGATTGGCGGGCCGCGGCGGACACCACCCTGGGTGCGCTGCAGACCCTGGTGACAGGCACCGCCCGTAGCAGCGTCGAGCGGGCCACACCCGGTGCCGCGGTGCTGATCGCGCGGACCGGAGCCGTGGTGGGGCTCGGCCTGATCGTCGTGCTCGTGCTCCTACTGAGCTGGGCGGGCACCATCCGGCGCCTGACTGAGGAGCTGACCGGGCCGAAGGCCGCCGCCCCGGCCCCCCAGGATCCGCCTGCGCCGCCGGACGCCGCGCCGTCGGGGGGTGCCGCCGAGCGGGAGCTGTTCCTGGGGCTGACCCGACGCAACCAGGTCCTGCTGCGGGACCAACTCAGCGTGCTGGACCTGATGCAACGTCGGGAGCGGTCCACCGAGGAGACCGGCGAGCTGTTCCAACTCGACCACCTCACCACCCGGGTCCGCCGCAACGTGGAGAAACTGATCACGCTGGCCGGCGCGACACCCGCCCGCCGCTGGCGACGCCCGGTGCCACTGCTCGACGTGGCGCGCGGCGCGGTCGCCGAGGTGCCGGACTACCACCGCGTCCTGATCGCGCCGCACTGGCCGTGGTCGCTCGCGGGGCCGGCCGTCACGGACGTCATCCACCTGCTGGCGGAGCTGATCGAGAACGCGTTGGTCTTCTCCGGTGCGGACACCACCGTCCGGGTCAGCGGCGAGCACCGACCGCAGGGGTGCGCGGTCGTCGTCGTCGACGACGGGCCTGGCCTGGACGCCGCCACGCTGGCCGAGGCGAACCACCTGTTCGGCAACCCGCCACCCGACGGCCCGCCCGCCGGCCGCACCGGTTGGTACGCCGCCGCCGTCCTGGCCGGCCGCTGCGGCGCCCACGTCTCGCTGCGCCCCAGCCGGCGCGGCGGAACGGCCGCGATCGTGCTCCTACCCGCCCGGCTGGTCACGGTCACCGACACCGGCCGCGCACCGGCCGGCGCACCACCTGACACCCCGTACCCACCAGCCCGCACCGACACCGACCTGCCCGGCCCGAGCGGCGACGGGGCGTTGCCGACGCGGGTCCGCCAACCCGGGCCGATCGGCCCGGAACACGGCAGGACCAGCCTCGACACTGTCGAGATGCCAGTCGCGAGAACAGCAAGGAGACATCAATGACGTCTGCAGTGGTCACCGAGGACGGCCTGACCGACGCCCTGAACAGCCTGGTCGACCGGGTGCACGGCGCGGAGTTCGCCGTGGTGCTCTCGCCGGACGGGCTGCCGCTCGGCGGCTCGCGGCGGGTGGGGGACAAACTGGCCGAACAGATCTCCGGCGTGGTCGCCGGCCTGATCGCGTTGGGGCTGGCCGCCACCCGCACCTGCGACGCGGGTCGGCTGCGCCAGGTCGTGGTGCAGATGTCGCGGGCGTTCCTGTTCATCGCCACCATCCCGAACGGGACCATCCTCACCGTGCGGATCGCCGGTGACGACGTCGAGGTCGGCGACATGGCGTACGAGGTGGCGCTCTTCGTGGGGCAGGCCGAACGGCACCTGCCGATCACTCTGGGGCCGGCCTCCTCGGTGACGATCGGGGACACTGGTGCACACCAGCGGCGGCACTGACGAGGCGTGGTACGACGACGACGCGGGCCCGGTCGCCCGGCCGTACACGATGACCGGGGGGCGCACCGCGCCCGCACGCGGCCAGTTCGACCTGATCTCGCTGGTGGTCGCCCGGCCGGGGGTCACACCCCCCGCCCCGCTCTTCCCCGAACAGGCGCGGATCGTCGAGTTGTGTCACCATCCAGTGTCGGTGGCCGAGGTCGGTGCCGAGTTGGACCTTCCGCTGGGGACCGTCCGGGTGTTGCTCGGTGACCTGCTCGGGGCCGGGCTGATCGAGACGCACGAACCGCCGATGCTGTCGGAACTGCCGACCGAGGATCTGCTTGAGGCGATCCTCGTCGGGCTTCGCGCGCTGTGACCGGGCGGATGCCGCCCGGTACCGGGGCGGATCGTGGGCCCGTACCCGGCGACGAACTGAAGGAGAGACAGGCAGTGCCGGCAACACCACCCCAACCACGCCGTACCGTGGCGATCATCCTGCTGGACAAGGTCGTGGCCCTCGTCACTGCCGCACGGCGGGTGCTCACCGGTCGGGAGGACGTCTCGCGGGCCACCTGGTTGGCCGTCATCGCGGCGCTCGGGGTGCTGGTCGCGACGGCAGTGTCAGTGGTCGGGGTGCTGCGTACGCCGGAGAAGTTGACGCCGGTGACCCTCGACCCGCCGCCGTCCGTGCAGCAGGTGGGCGCCACGCCGTCCGATACGCCCCGGGCGCAGGCGCGACCGGCGCTCACCAGCCCGACGGTGCCCACTCCCCCGCCCACCTCGGCCTCCTCGGCCCCACCGACCGAGGCGTCGACCCGGCCCACCCCGACCGGCGCGAGCGCCGAACCCACCGCGGCGGCCCTGAGCGCCGACTTCGCCATCACTGACAACGCCCTGCTCAGCTATGGCGCGACGGTGACGATCAGCAATCCGGGCACGGTCGCGGCGCCGCAGTGGACGCTGGTGGTCACCCTGCCCCGCGAGTCGCTGAGGATCAGCGGGGTCGAGGGCGCACAGGCCAGCCACGACGGTGCCGTGTGGACGTTCGTGCCGGACAGCGACACCGCTCCGGTGCCCGGGAGCGCCTCGATCCAGGTGACGTTCCGGGTCAATGGTTCGTTGACGGGTTCCGCCCCCGAGGCGTGCACCATCGACGGGGTCGCCTGCGCCGGCCTGTCCGACTGAACGTGTCAGTGACGTCCCGATCGAGCGTGGTACACCCGACGTTCCGGCGGCAGCCACGCTTGATTGATCATTAGTTCGGGCACGCTTCGTACCGTCCCGACCATGACTGTCCTACCCGCATCACCGTCGCTTCGCCGCGCCGGGTCGCGCCTCGGTGCGCTGCGTACCCGGGTCGCTGCCGGCGTCGCCGCCCTCGCCGTCACCGGCGCGACCGTCGGGGTCGCCGTCGCGACCTCGTCGCCCGCCACCGCCGAGCCCGGCCACGTGGTCGTCTCGGAGAACTTCTCGACCGGGTCACTGCCCGCCGGTTGGAACGCGGTCGACGGCACCTGGAAGGTCGAGAACGGCCGACTGTACGGAACCTCGGCCAGCGCCAGCGCGAACAACAAGATCACGTTTGGTCGGCACCTGAACGACTTCCGCCTCGAGGCGACCATGCGCTTCGAGTCGGTCTCGGCCGCCACCCGCTGGGCCTCGCTCGGCATCGACGTCCCCGCCAACGGCGCCACCCCCTGGTGGATCGCCACCATGCGCAGCGGCACCACCGCCGCCAACGGGCTGGAATTCGCCCAGCGGACCACTGCCGACGCCTGGGTGGTGACGAACACCGCCTCCGCCCCGTCCGCCGCCGGCACCGGCCGGGACGTCCGCGTCGCCGTCGAGGTGCACGGCAACCAGGCCCGCTGGATCTTCGACGGGCGGGAGGCGATGCGCACGAGCAGCCTCCAGCGCTCCGCCGACGGCGTCCAGGGGCTCTTCGTGAACGGCGCGACCGTGTCGTACGACGACGTCACCGTCACCGAGCTGGCGCCGAACGGCTACCTCCGCCCCGAGGGCAGCCCGCTCACCGTGATCGCCCACCGGGGCGCGTCCGCCGCCGCACCGGAGAACACCCTCGTCTCCCAGGAGATCGCCCGCAAGGGTGGCGCCGACTGGATCGAGAACGACGTCCAGCCGAGCAAGGACGGCATCCCGTTCATCCTGCACGACGGCACCGTCGACCGGACCACCGACGGCACCGGCAACATCCGGGACCTGACCGCCGCGCAGATCAAGGCACTCGACGCCGGTTCCTGGTTCGGCCCGCAGTACGTCGGCGAGCGGGTGCCCACCCTCGCCGAGCAGCTCGCCGACCTGCGGACCCGGGGCGGCAACCTGCTCGTGGAGATCAAGGGCAAGCACACCCGCGACGAGGTCGCCACGATCATCCAGGTGATCCGCGACGAGCAGATGATGGGCCGGGTCTTCATTCAGAGCTTCGAGGTCGACGCCCTGAGGTACACCTACGAGATCGCCCCCGAGCTACCACTCGGTCTGCTCCGCAGCACCCTCGACGCCGACCCGGTGGCGATCGCGAAGGAGCTGCACCTGACCGCGTACAACCCGGACGGCAACGCGCTGCTGGCCAAGCCGGAGGTCGTCGCCGCGCTGCACACCGCCGGGGTCGCCGTGATGGCCTGGACGATGGACTCGGCCGCGCTGTGGCAGCGGCTGGAGCGCATCGGCACCGACGCGGTCATCACCAACCGCACGGCCGAGCTGGTCGGCTGGAACGCGGCCTTCCTCCAGCGGCCCTCCGCCGACCCGACAGTGCAGATCACCTCGCCGGCCAACGGGGCCCGGCTGGACCGGGCGCAGTCCCCGGTGATCGCCGTCGCCGCGACCAACGCGGAAACCGTCACGGTCAAGCTGGACGGTAAGACGTCGGCCGCCGGGCGCGCCCTCGACCTGGCCAGGCTGACCGCCGGCCGGCACACCCTCACCACCGAGGCCACCGGGCCCGCCGGCACCGCCACCGCGACCAGCACCTTCACCGTGACGGTGAGCCAGGCCGGCCTCGGCTACCTGATCCTCACCTCGGGCGCCGATCCGGCCGCCGTCACCGCGATGACCACCAAGCTGGCCCACGCCCAGTACGCCCAGCTGGCCAGCTACGTCGACCGGCAGGCCGGCAAGCAGGTGCCGGCCGAGACCGCCAGCGTCATCGCCGCCGACGCCCGCACCCTCGCCCTGAAGTGACGGTTCGCCGGGTGGCGCTGGTCCGAGGCCAGCGCCACCCGGCGTCCTCAGCGGACGGCGACGGGCGACTCGGCCCGCTCGCCCCGCTGCCGGAGAAGCGGCAGCGCCGGCGCCAACGCCAGCGCCATGCACAGGCCGCCGATGGGAAGCAGGTCGAGATTGACCGCCGGTAGGACGATGCCGACGAGCAGCACCGGCACGCTCCACCACGGCAGCCGGCGTCGGGCGGCGAGCATGCCCACGAGAACGAGCAGGCCGAGGAAGAAGAGCTGGGGTACGACGTCGTAGAAGGCCACCTCCACGCCGGGGATGTCCTTGAAGCTCGCGCCGAGCCGGGACATCTCCGCCCGGTCGTCGGCCAGCAACCCCTCCACGATGTCCGCGCCGAACTGCACCATCGTCGCGACGAGGCCGACCAGTGTGCCGGCCACCACCCCGGTGCGCCACGCGGAGCGGGGCAGCAGGTGCGACAGCGCGAGCACACCCGGAACGAAGCACACCATGCCGGCGAGGGCGACCAGGTGGGCGGCCTGCCAGTCGAACCCGGGGCCGTACACCCCGTCGGATCTTCCCCACAGACGAACCAGGCCGTAGGTGGCGATGCCGACCGGTCCGGCGATCACGAAGAGCGCTGCGCGTTTCATGCCAGCCATCATGTGACCGCCGACGCCTGGCGACCTCCGGGTACGTCCCCCGGTTGGCCCTGGATGTCGTATCAGGTGTTTCACCGAGCCGTGGTCAGGGGCCGAACGGCTTGCCCGTCAGCGCGGATTCATCCGGGAAGGCCAACGAGCTGAAAAACTTCTCCGTCTCGGCACCGCGAATGCTTTCGATCTTCGCCAGCAGTTCCTCTGTCGCCGCGTAGGCGCGCTGCTCCCGCTCGGGGGGATCAGCTGTCGCCTCGGCGCGACCGAACGCGAGCCGCCAGTGGTTGCTCGCCTCGATGAGCGCGAAATGGGTACGTCGCAGCAGCGCCCACATCTGATCCCACTGATAAAAGGTGCGTAACGCGGTGGCCACCGCGATGACCACACCCGACACCGCAATTACCAGGTTCTTACCGGGGTAGCTGAAGCCGGCGAGCAGTGGCAGCGACGCACTGATGACGATGACCAGGATGCCGGTAAATCGGAACAGTCGACGGTGCCATTTGGCCCGCCAGTCGTATTGGTCCCTGAGCTTGTTGATGCTGTCTTCCGCCAACGCGCGGTAGACCTGCAACGGATCGCCGGGGGGCCCGTTCTGCGACTCGGCGAGCAACCCGCTCTGTCCTTGGTCAACAGACACGTCACGATGCTAGACGCTGCCCATGCGACGGTCTATAGCCCGAGAATACGATGTTGTCGGAGTATTGACGGGCAAACATCTCCCGTTCCGGTGATGCGACCGGCCAGGCAATCACCGGAACACCACGTCGACGCCACCACGCCGTCAGACCGGAAGGAAATGCGTCCACCTCGTAGGCCAGGAAATCGGGTCGGGTGACCAGATTGCTGACCATGCTGCGACCCACCATCCGGGTCAGTGGCCCGGCGGTACGCAGTAGCCCGCCGATGCGCCCCACCGGCACCCGCTGGCGCGGCGGCAGTTTGCGCACCGCGACCCGCAGCGCCGCCACGAGCAGCGGATCGAAGGATTCGACAGCGTACCGCCCGGGATAGTCGGCCGTCTGCCGCAGCACCTCCTCGACGAGATCGAAGTTGAGGGTGAGCGCCGGCCGTTTCAGCTCGATCAGCAGGGGCACCCGTCCGGCGACCCGTTCCAGCACCTCCGACAGCGTGGGGATGCGCTGGTCGGTGCCCTGCAACCGGAGTCGCTGCCGGTCGGCCGGGGTCAACTCCGCGGTGGCGATCTCCGCACCGGTGAGGGTCGCCAGGTCGTAGTCGTGGACGACGACGAGTTCGCCCGCGCGGGTGAGCTGCACGTCCAGTTCGCAGGCGTAGCCGGCGTCGGCGGCTGCCTCGAACGCCGCGAGGGAGTTCGCCGGTCGATTGTGGCCGGTCAGCCCCCGGTGTGCGATCGGGGTGTCGAGCAGCCAACCGTCATCGGACGACACACGATCCTCCTGAGCTTCGCAGAACCGGGCTACCGCACGCCGTGCAGGGGTTGCGGGTACCTTACCGGGCGCCCGGGTGGTGAGCATGCTTCATGCTGGAGTGGTGATTCGATTCGTACTGAATGTGCTGTGGCTCGTCTTCGGCGGTGGCATCGTGCTGGCGGCCGGCTACGGCATCGCCGCGCTGATCTGCTTCGTCCTGGTCATCACCATCCCGTTCGGCGTCGCGTCGCTGCGCCTCGCGGTCTACTCGTTGTGGCCCTTCGGACGCACCCTGGTGCCCAAGCCGGGCGCGGGCGTCGGCTCCGGCCTGGCGAACATCCTGTGGGTGGTGCTGGCCGGGTGGTGGCTCGCGCTCTCCCACATCCTCGCCGGCATCGCCCTCTGCGTCACGATCATCGGGATTCCGTTCGGCATCGCCAACTTCAAGCTCGTTCCGGCCGCGTTCTGGCCGCTCGGCCGCGAGGTCGTCGACGCCCCGTGACGGCACTGCGCGTCGGTCGGCAACGAAAAACGGGAGACCCCTGGTCTCCCGCCACTTCTAACTTATAGCGCACTGGGGGGCTTGCGGCAAGACCCCGTTTATGACGCAGAATCGTCGGCCGAGGCTTGAATCTGCCGAAATGGACGTCATGACATGAATTCCTTGCCTACCTCCGTGTTCGCACTACCCGGTCACCTCGCCCCCAAGGCCGACCCGGCGCTCATCGCCCAGGACGAGCGGCACTTCGCGGCCATGGCGCGGAACCTCGCGCAGCTGACCGCCGAGCTGTCCGACCGCCTGGACGCCGCGCGCCGGGCACCCGGCGGCAAGGGCCGCCAGGCCGTCGACCGGGACGAGGAGGTTCGTCGGCTGACCGCCCGTCTGCGCTCACTGAGCCGCTACGGGCTGGACCTGTGCCTCGGTCACCTGGTCGAGGCGGACAGTCCCGAGCCGGTCTATGTCGGGCGTCGCGGCCTCACCGACAGCACCGGTCGACGTCTGCTGCTCGACTGGCGCTCACCCGCCGCCGAGCCGTTCTTCGGCGCGACCCACGCCAACCCGATGGGCCTGGCGAGCCGCCGCCGGTACCGCTGGACCCGCGGCCGGATCAGTGACTACTGGGACGAGGTGTTCACCCCGGACGGGTTGGTGGGGCACGCCGCCGCGCTCGACGACCAGTCCGCGTTCATCGCGAGCCTGGGCAGCGCCCGATCGGCCCGGATGCGTGACGTGCTCAGCACGATCCAGGCCGACCAGGACGCCATCATCCGGGCCGGGTCGGCCGGGGCCCTCGTGGTCGACGGCGGTCCGGGCACCGGGAAGACCGTCGTGGCCCTGCACCGGACCGCGTACCTGCTCTACTCCGACCCGCGCCTCGGTCAGCGCCGGGGTGGGGTGCTCTTCGTCGGGCCGCACCAGCCCTACCTGGCGTACGTCGGCGACGTCCTGCCCAGCCTGGGTGAGGAGGACGTGCAGACCTGCACGCTGCGCGACCTGGTCCCCGAGGGGGCGACGGCGACCGTCGAGGCCGACCCGGAGGTGGCCCGGCTGAAGTCCTCGGCCGAGCTGGTCCGGGCGATCGACGCGGCCGTCCGGTTCTACGAGGACCCGCCGGTCACCCCGATGACGATCACTGTCGGCGACTCCGACCTCCGGCTGAGCGCCGACGACTGGGTCGACGCGTTCCGGGCGCCGGGCCTGGGCACCCCGCACAACGAGGCGCGCGAAGAGATCTGGGAGGAACTGCTCGCCATCCTCACCGACAGGTACGACGGCGACGAACCGGACGACGTGCTGCGCGACTCGCTGCTGCGCAACCGGGACCTGCGGGCGATCGTCAACCGCGCCTGGCCGCTGCTCGACGCGGCCGATCTCGTGAGTGATCTGTGGTCGGTTCCCGCGTACCTGCGCACGTGCGCGCCGTGGCTCAGCCCGGCGGAGGTCCGCAAGCTGCAACGCGACGAACCCCGGGCGTGGACCGTGTCCGACCTGCCGCTGCTGGACGCGGCACGGCAGCGGCTCGGTGACGCGGAGAGGTCGGGGCGCACCCGTCGGCACGACCCGGCGGCAGCCGTCGAACGCGACCACATGGCCCGGGTCGTCGACGAACTGCTCGCCGCCGACACCTACGACGACGGCGAGGGCCTGCTGACGATGCTGCGCCAACCCGACCTGCGCGAGGTCCTGGTCGACGACTCCGGCCTGCCGGACGCTGAACCGGACCTGCTGGCCGGCCCGTTCGCGCACATCGTCGTCGACGAGGCGCAGGAGCTGACCGACGCCCAGTGGCAGATGCTGCTGGCGCGGTGCCCGTCGCGCAGCTTCACCATCGTGGGCGACCGCGCCCAGGCCCGGCACGGGTTCACCGAGTCGTGGCAGGAACGCCTCAAGCGGGTCGGGTTCGACCGGATCACGGTGACCTCGCTGAACGTCAACTACCGCACCCCGGCGGAGGTCATGGCGCAGGCCGAGCCGGTCATCCGGGCCGTGCTCCCGGACGCGAACGTGCCGACCTCCATCCGGGGCAACGGGCTGCCCGTCGTCCACGGGTCCGTCGCCGACCTGCTGTCGATCCTCGACAGCTGGCTCGCCGCGCACGCCGAGGGGATCGCCTGCGTCATCGGTGACCCGACCTTCCCGCCCACGGACCGGGTCCGGTCACTGAGCCCGGAGCAGGCCAAGGGGCTGGAGTTCGACCTGGTCGTTCTCATCGACCCGGAGACGTTCGGCGCCGGCATCGAAGGGGCCGTCGACAGGTACGTCGCGATGACCCGGGCCACGCAGCAACTCGTGCTCCTGAGCAGCGGCTGAGGGCGCTGCGCCCAGCTGGTCGCGGGGCGTTGCGGGGGCGCTGTCCACTGGCGCGCCGCCACCCCGACCGGTAGCGTCGCGCTCTTCGGCCGCGACGCGCCGCCGGAGTCCGGGAAGGCACCTCTCCATGACCCAACCCACGCCCGCCCGAGGCCGGCTCGACGCCAGTCTGGCCCGACTGGCCTGCGCCTTCCGCGGCATGGTCGCCCACCCCGACGACAGCAACTGCGAGTGCCACTGGGGCAGCGCCGAGGAACTTGCCCTGCTCAAGACCCCCGACGTCGAGGTGGACCCGGATCTGCTGCGCCGGACCTACTGGACCGGCGACTGGGACTTTCCCGCCGAGATGCTGCGTCGGATCCTGCCGCAGCTCGCCACCGCTCTGACCAGTGGTGAGGTGGAGCGGCTCGGCGGGATGGATCATGCGGGACGGACGTTCGCGCTCGGCGGCTGGCAGCGGTGGCCCGCCGAGCAGTCGACGGCGATCAGCGAGTTCCTGGACGCCTGGTGGGCCGTCACGCTCACCGATCCGGACGCCGAGGTGCCGGCACACGTGGTGCTGGCCATGCTCGTGGAGGCATCCGGCGCGCTCGGCAGGTGGCTTGACGCCTGGACGACGGCAACCACTGCCCTGGCCCACCAGCGGCTCGCCGAGGCTTTCGGAGAGTGGGAGTACGACCTGCTCCGCGATGACCTGCCGTGGCACACCTGGACGTTGACGGACGACGAGGAGGAGGTCCTCCGCACGGAGCTCACCGCCTGGCTGCTGCAGCACGCCCCGACCCGGCTGCGGATGGCCGACACCGACCCGGAGCTGCCGCACCGGCTGAGGCTGCTCGGCCTCACCGGCCCGGCCCGCTGGGACGACCCGCACTGGCCCGACCTCGCCTGAGCAGGCGCCCGTTCCAACTCGCACCCGGTCCTCCCATCGACACCTGTCCAACCGTTTACTCCACTTCGGACGTTTGTCGCCCAGCGGGCCTTTTCGGGGTAGATGGAGCTGTCGGACCAGCGATCGACAACCCACCTCCGTCACCTACCCGGTGTCCACCTAAGGTGATTCACTGGCTCTCCTGAGTAAGCAGCCGAGCGGACGGACGGCAAACGTTGAGGGAATCAAGGGCTGCTGGGGAACGCGACAAGGGTGCCGGAGACGCAACGCGCCGCAGTGACCTGACGGGTTCCGAGGCACTACCGCCTGGATGCCGGCCGGCAGAGTTGCTGCCGACCAGGACGGTCGAGGTCAACGGTATTCGCATCGTGGTGTTCTCGTGCTGGGCGGCGCTGATCGGTCTGACGCTCACCATGGTGGTGGTGCGCGGGGTGTGGCACGTCTTCGCCGGTGCGTCGGAACGGTTCGCCGTCACTTTCCTGGCCATGACCGCGTTCGCCATCGCGGCCGTCTCGGTGGGCATCGTCGCCGCGCATCGACGGTTGCTGCCGTGGCTGATGCTCACCACGGGCACCATCGTCGTCCTGGGTCTGGTCATCCTCGTGGTCACGGCGGGCTGACGGATGTCCACCTCGCCGCGACGGTTCTTCATCGGCTGCGGGACAAGCGTCTACTCGTCGGAGTCGGGTTTCGAGGATCGACCCGAGCTGGTGGACGAGATCCGGCGCATGAGCGATCTGTTCACCCGCTACCTGCCGTACCAGTCGGTGCCCGGCTTCGAGCCAAACCTGTCCCGGCAGGAACTCACCGGCCAGCTCAGCCGTTTCCTGACCGCCGCGGACCGGCACCCCGACGACATCGTCGTCTTCTACTACACCGGTCACGGTGAGACCGACGGCGGGGACCTGATCCTCCCCTTCCCGGAGACCACGTCGGACCTGTCCCGGACCGGCGTCTGGGCCAGTGAGCTCACCAACTGGTTGATCCGTGGGACCGTCGTGCAACGGTTTCTGGTCATCCTCGACACCTGCTTCGCCGCGGCGGCCACCCGGGATCTCGGCAAGGGCGCACTCGATCGTCTCGACCTGCTCGGCGGTCGGGCCGTCAACCCGAGCATCGCCGTACTGGCCGCCGCCCGCCCGCACGAGAGCGCCAGGTCGGGCGCGTTCAGCCGGGGACTTGATGCGGCAATCCGGAACCGGGCCAGCGGTGGTCACGAACCTCGCTATCTGGCCCTGAACTCGGTGTACAACGTGGTCCGCCACGAATTGCCGCAGTGGCAGCGGGCCCGGATCCTGCAGGCCGACGACGGTGACACGGTCACCGAGTTCCTGCCGAACCCCCGGTACAACCAATCCCTGCACGGCCTGAACCTCCGTGCTCAACGCGACCACGAGCAGCAGGTAGCCCGGCGGGCGGAGTTCCTCAGCCACGTTCTGCCCCGGGCACAGGGCCTCGATGTCGTGGTGGAGGGCGTGTGGCTGTTCACCGGGCGTACGGCGGCCCTGCGCAGCTGCGCGGCCTGGCTGCGTCGGCCGCCCGGCACGCCCAGCTCGACCCTGGTGGTGACCGGGAATCCGGGGTCCGGCAAGTCGGCTCTGCTGTCCCGGCTCTACATGCTGGGGAGCCGACGGCTGCGCAGCCGTATTCCGATGACGTCCGGCAACGACGAGGTGGACGTCCCGGAGAACGTGCTGACCTGCTTCGTGCACGTACGCGGTCAAACTGTCGGCCAACTGCTCGCGGCCCTCTGCCAGGCGCTCGACGTCGACGAGGCAGCGAACGTGGAGGAGTTGCTGTCGGAGGTGGCGTCCCGGGATCAGCATCAGGCGATCATCCTGGACGCACTCGATGAGGCGGCAGACGTCGAGAGCGTCATGCGGGAGGTCGTGCAGCCGTTGGTGCGGGGCGCCGGGAAGACCAACGTGCGAATCCTGATCGGCACCCGACGACACCTGGTGGACCGACTGGGCCGGGACGTGGTCGTGCGCAATCTCGACGATCCGGAGTACGCCGACCAGGAGAGCGTCCGACGCTACGCCGAGCGGTGCCTGCGCGAGTTGGGGAACCCGAGCCCTTACCTCTCTGTCGCCGAGAACCTCACGCACGAGGTGGCCACCGCCGTCGGCAACGCGGCCGGTCACTCGTTCCTGGTCGCGCTGATCTCCGCCCGGAGCCTCGCGCTGCGCGACTATGTCGTCGACCCGGGCGACGCCGCCTGGCGACGCGCGCTGCCCCGGTTCGCCGCCGAAGCGATGCGCCGCGACCTTGAGGACCGGTTGGGCGAGTCGGCGAACAAGGCCCGCGACCTGCTCCTACCCCTGGCGTACGCGGACGGTGCCGGGCTGCCCTGGGAGGACATCTGGGCACCGCTGGCCACGACGCTCAGCGGCGAGGTGTACACCGACGCCGATATCGACTGGCTCATCGAGCACGCCGGCTACTACGTCGTCGAGGCCCTGGCCAACCAACGCTCGGTCTACCGGCTCTATCACGAGGCGCTCGCGTCGTACCTCCGCTCGAACAGGTCGAACCGGTCGATCCAGCAGACGATCTTCACCTTCTTCGAGAAGCGGTCCCAGGTCCCGACGACGACGGGTCGGGCACGCTGGTCGGAGGCCCACCCCTACGTCCTGGCCAACCTGGCCAGCCATGCCGCCGCTGGCGGGAACCTCGACCGACTTCTGCTCGATCCGGCCTTCCTGACCGAAGCGGACCAGAACCGGCTGCTCGCGGTGTGTGACAGCGCCATGACCGAGGAGGGTCACGCGGCCGGTCGTGCGTACCGGGAGGCTGTCCACCACTTTGGTCGGGCCGAGCTCTGGGAACGACTCAGCTATCTCGAACTCGCCGCGCGGCAGCATGACGCGAGTGCGTTGGCCGAGCGGATCGTGGCTCAGGCGGTGCAGCGACCCTGGCGGGCGCTCTGGGCCTCGTGGACAGCGCCCCACCCACATCGAATCCTGGGCTCGCCTGTCGACGGAGTGACCGCGTTGGCAGTGGTACCCGGCAAGGAAGCGGACCTCGTGGTCGCCGGAACCCGACAGGGAGCGTTGCACTGCTGGGATCCGCTCAGTAACCCGTCGCAGGTGCAGGTGTACCGACCGCACACGTCCGGAGTCACCGGCCTGGATGTGGTCGAGTCGGACGGCACGTGTCGCCTGCTGGTCAGCGAGACCCACGGGACCATCACCCTGCATGAGCTGCCCACCCTGCGCCCGGTGGCCCACAAACGACTCGCCTGGCTGAGCTCCATTCAGACGGCAAGCACCCTGCGCGCCGGCCGAACGCTGCTCGGCGTCGCCGCGCTCGGGCGTCGGATCCGCGCGGTGCGCATCGCGACGGAAGGCTCGACGCAGCCGCAGATGCAGACGATTGACCGGCGCAGCCCCAGACGCATCCCCCGGATGCGACGCGAGTCACCTGACGTACCAGAGTTGGTCAAACCATTCCAGCACCCGCACAAGCTGACCGCGATTGTCACGACCCACCTCGCCGGCGATCCGGTCATCGTGACCGGCACATGGAACGGTTACAGCTATCTCTGGGACGCGCTCACCGGAGCGCAGATCGCCTCGCTGCGCGATGACGACTCGCTGATGTCGGACAAGATCGACCTGAGGTCGGTGCCTCCGGCGGTCACGGCTCTGCTTGTCATCGACCACGGCGACGTCAAGGTGGTGGTGCGAGGGCTCGCCGACGGCCGTATCTCCAGCTCGCGCCTGGAGAGGTGGGGCCATCGGGTGCTCTGGACGGGGCCGGTGGCGACCCGGAACGCACACGACAAGGCCGTTCATGCGATGACCGCGTTGCGGGTCGAAGGCGAGGACATCGTGGTCACCGCTGGCGGGGACAACCTTCTCCGCGCGTGGTATCTCGAGTCGCTGCGCCCCTTTGGCCAGCCCTGGCGGGGGCACACCGGCCCGATCCGCGCGGTGACCACGGGAGCGGTCGAGGAGCGGCAACTGATCATCAGCGGCTCGTCCGACGGCACGGTGCGGATGTGGGACCTGGACGCACGACCGAGGGTCACCGGTGCCTGGCAGGGACACACCAGAACCATCACCGACATGGTGACCACCATCGTCGACGGGCGCACCGTCCTCGTCACCGCGAGCAGCGACGGGATCGTGCGGATCTTCGATGGTGAGTCCGGACACATGTTGCGCAGCTGGTTCGCCCACACCGGTGGCGTCAGCTGTCTGACCATCGGCCAACGAGCCGGCCTGCCTGTCGCCCTCACCACCGGCCGTAACGGTGGCACCCGGGTCTGGGACCTGTCCACTGCCGATCTGGTCGCGGAACCGTTCCTGTTGGAGGGTCTGACCGTGACGGCCCTGACCGCCGGAACATCGGACGAAGGGGACTTCGGCTGCGCCGGCGACGCGGATGGGACCGTGCACACCTGGCGCCTGCACGACGGCCAGGCACTGAAGAGTCGACCTCTCCCCAGAGCAGCCCGGGTCGAGCGGCTGGCCGTTCTGCCCACGGCGGACGGGCCGATGGTGCTCGTTGGTGACGCTGACGGTCGGGTGACCGTCTTCCGCGGGCAGCGACTCGAGTCAATCGCATACGTCGATCAGGTCGCCTCTGGCCGGATCACCGCGCTCAGAATTTTGGACGACGACACGGCCTTCTCTGTCCTGGTCCTCGCGGGCGAGGAGCTGACCATCTGGGACGTGGCGAGCGGCAAGGGATACCGCCGCCGCGTTCCGGGCGTCACCTGCCTGACGGCCGGCATCGGCGGTCGTGTTCTGCTGGGCTACGCCAGTGGTGTGGTGGCGGAGCTGCGGCAGGCGACCGACCAGGCCAGCGTCCGAAAGTCGTCGGTCGAGGCTCGCATCGACGCCATCGCGGCCTTCGACGCCGGGGAGGGCTTGACCATCGTCGTCGCGACGGAGGAGGCGACGCTGGCGGTGTGGCGGACCACCAACGCGGACGGACCGGCGTCGGGGGCCGGGCCCCGCCTAGGCGGCGTGCAGGCGATGGCCCGCGTCCAACTCGGTGAGGATCCGGCGGTGTTGACCGTCGGTGAGTTCGGCGAGATCCGCTTCTTCCGGTTCTCCGACGGCATCGAGGTGAGGCTGCCATGGGAGGCGCACAACGGCTGGATCCGCGCGTTAACGGTGCATCGGATCGACGGCGTGACACACGCTGTGACCGGTGGCGACGACGGGTACGTACAGATCTGGGATCTGGATCGCCGGGTCCGCCTGCGCCGGTTCTCCCACAGCTCGACCCAGCCGCAGCTCACGGCTGACCTGGCCGTCGTGGACGGGCAACGCGTGCTCGTCTGCCCGGCGGCCGAGCTGGGGTCGCCCTGGCTCGGCATCATCGAGTACGCGATCGAGGCGTGGAACATCGAGGGCGCACCTCGACGGCTCGGCCGTCCGTGGCGGCACCGGGATCCGGTTCTGGCCGTCCGGGTGGTGACTGGGGAGGACGTCACCATCGCATTCACCGTCAGCGCGGGCGCCATGGTCCAGTGGTGGGATGTGCCCACCGGCCGTCGCCTCGGCGGGCTTCGCTTCGACGCGCCGGTGACCTGCCTCGCTGTCGACCCCGCCCTGGGCACCGTCTACTGCGGCAGTGGCCCGGCGCTGTATCGGTTGCGGCTGAGCGAGTGCCGCGGCGGACGGGTTCGCCGGGGTCGGGGCGGCTTCCCGGAGCCCTGGCGGATCTTGAACGAACTGGTCACGGCCGTTGGCGTCGAGGCCGAGACGTCGACGATCGCCGTCGGTCTGCAGAACATCGTGGTGGTCCTGTCGCCCGAGGGTGATGAGCGGCACCGCATCGAACTGAACTCACCCATCGCGGCTGTCGAGTTCGGCGGGCCATCGACAGTGCTCGTCGGATGCGCGGCAGGCGTTGTCGCGTTCGCGTTGACGCCCGCGTGATCGGGTTTCCTGAGCCGGAGGAACCAGCGTGCCACTGATCGTCGGGGTGCACGGGATCGGGCACCAGTACGCGAACGCCGGCACCATGCAACAGGAATGGTTGCCGGCGGTCCGGCACCTTCTGCCAGGGCCCGCGGACCTCGCCTGCGCCTTCTACGGGGATCTGTTCCGCCGACCGGGGCGGCTCCTCGGCGGGACCGCAGTGGATGTCGGTGGTGTGGTGGAGAGCGGGTACGAAGCCGAGCTTCTCCACGCCTGGTGGCGCGAGGCGTCGGTGGTCGACGCCGCCGTCGTGCCCCCCGACGCCCGAACCCTGGCACGGACGCCCACCGGAGTGCAGGCGGCGTTACGCGCGTTGAGCAACTCGCGCTTCTTCGCCGACGCCTACCGTCGGATTCCGGCCGCGCTCGACAGCCTCCTGGTGGCTGATCTACGTCAGGTACGCCGGTACCTGCTCGAACCGGATCTGCGGCGGGAGGTGATGTCCCGGGTCGAGGCAGTCGTCGCGCCCGACACCAGGGTGGTCGTGGCGCACTCGCTGGGCAGCGTCGTCGCCTACGAGGCCCTCTGCGCGCACCCGGAATGGCAGGTCCGGGCCCTTGTCACGCTGGGCTCACCCATCGGGGTCCGCCAGTTGATCTTCGATCGGCTGTCGCCGCCGCCGCGCACCGATGATCACGGCAGGCCCCGTGGCCACTGGCCCGGATCGGTGCGGGTCTGGACGAACATCGCCGACGCGGGCGACGTGGTGGCACTGACCAAGGACCTGCGGCCGCTGTTCGGCCCGGCGGTGCGGTCCTTCCTCGTCCACAACGGGGCACACGCGCACGACAGCATCCGCTATCTGACCACGGCGGAGGCGCAGGATGCCATCGCCGCCGGATTGACCGAGAGCTAGCGCCACCGCGTGCCTGCGGGACCATCGGCGCAGCCGCCCCTCCTCCTCAGGTCGTAGGCGCAGTGCCGTCCTGCGCCAGATGGCGGGGGCCGATCCCTCGAACAGGCTTGTTCCATGGCTTCGGGTGACGCCGTACGGACCTGCTCCGGACACCCGTTAGCCAGGAAAGGCACTGGCAGACGATGCGATCACGTCCTCTTCCCGCCCCCGGCTCACCCCGGTCGGGGCGACCTTTCGTCCGGCTCGGCGCGGTGGTGGCGGCCACCGTCGTCATCGCCGTGAGCGTCGCCGGCTGCGGCGCACCGCAGCACAATCCCGCACCGCCCATCGCCGCTCCGGCGGCACCCGCGGCCAGCGGCGGGGCGGGTTCGGCTCTGACCGACACCGACGTCAACGCCTGGCTCGACGGCCTGCTGCCGGCGGCGCTGGACCGCACCGGCATCGCCGGCGCCACGATCGCCGTCGTGCACGACGGCAAGATCGTCACAACCCGGGGGTACGGGTACGCCGACACCGGTGCCGACGGTGACCCGGCCGTGCCGGTCGACCCGGACCGGCACCTGTTCCGGATGGGATCGGTGTCGAAGCTGGTCACCGCCACCGCCGTGCTGCAACTCGTACAGAGCGGGAAGCTCGACCTCGACGCCGACGTCGAGACGTACCTCGATTTCGACCTGCCGCGCCACTACGAGCGGGCCGTCACCCTGCGGCACCTGCTGACGCACACCGCCGGCTTCGAGGAGCGGATCGCCGGCCTCATCGGCACCGAGGGCGGCACCGTCGACCTGCGCAAGGCCCTGGCGACCGACCCGCCCGAGCAGATCTACGAGCCTGGCACCGTCCCCGCCTACTCCAACTACAGCAACGCCCTCGCCGGGTACATCGTCGAACGGGTCAGCGGGACGCGCTTCGAGGAGTACGTCCAGCGCAACATCCTGGACCGCGCGGGCATGCCGTCGTCGACCTTCGAGCAGCCCCTCCCGGCGGCGCTGCGCGACCGGATGTCCAACGGGTACGACACCTCCGCCGGGCCCGCCGCGCCGTTCGAGATCGTCGGCACGCCCCCGCCCGGTGCGTTGAGCGCCCCGGCGACGGACATGGCGCGATTCATGATCGCCCAGCTCGGCGAGCCGGTGGGCTTCGCGCCCCTGCTGGACAAACCCACCCGCGACCTGATGCAGCGGCCGGCACTCGACTCGACGGCGCTGGGCACGCTGGCCGACGGACCCCGGATGACCCTCGGCTTCTTCACCGAGGACCGTAACGGCCACCGGATCCTCGGCCACGGCGGCGACACCAAGTACTTCCACTCCCACCTGCAGATCTACCCCGACGACCGGGCCGGCATCTTCCTCTCCCTCAACAGCAACGGCTCCGGCGCGCTCGACAGCCAGGAGCTTCGCGAGTCGATCGTGAACGGCTTCGCCGACCGCTACTTCCCCGCCGGTGACGACCAGCCGGGAACCACTGTGGACCCGGAGACCACCGCCACGCACGCCGCCCTGGCGGCCGGCACGTACGAGTCCTCACGAGCGATCCGGAGCAACTTCCTGACGGCGATCGGCCTGGTCGGTCGGACCACGGTCAGCGTCACCGACGGTAACCGGTTGCTGATGGTGCCGGGTCCGCTCTCCGACTCCCCCGCCCGCTACGAGGAGGTGGCGCCCTGGGTCTGGCGTGAGGTCGGCGGGCAGCGCACGATCGCCATGCGGGCGAGCGACGACCGGGTCGAGGCGATCAGTTTCGACTCCGCGTTCACGTTGCTGCCCGTCGAGCCCGCCCGCGCCTCCGCGTTGGCTGTCCCGGTGCTGGCCGTGTCGACAGTCGTGCTGCTGCTAACCGTGCTGTCCTGGCCGGTCGGCGCGATCGTCCGCCGTCGACTGGGTCGCGCGCCCCGGGACCGGGCGGGGCGTACCGCGCGGATCCTGAGCCGCCTCGCCGTCGCCGGCACGCTGCTCGCGTTCGCCGGTTGGGTGCTGAGCATCATCAGCATCATGAGCCTGCAGGACGTTCCCGGTGGCGCCCTGCGCACCATCCAGGTGCTGCAGCTGATCGGCCTGCTCGGGGTGCTGCCCGCCACGGTCCGGCTGGTCGACGACGTGCGACGCCACGTCGGCTGGCGGCGGATCGCCGGCAGCGGGCTGACAGTGCTCGCGCTCGCCGCCGCGGGCTGGTTCGCCGTGGAGTTCCAGCTGCTCGCGCCTAGCATCTCCTACTGACCCGCCCGACCCGGGACGATCCGGAGCAAGGATGCGCACCGCATGAGGGATCACACCGACACCGAACCCGGCACCCACCGACTGACGAAGTGGCTCGACGGACGGCTCACCCGGCTCGGGTTGACCGGAGTGTTCCCCCGCGACTGCCTGCTGGCGGCGACGCTGACCGTCTCGACGTTCGTCCTGCTGACGGTGCTGTTCCGGTTCGTGGCACCGGCGGAGGGGGTGACGTTCGACCCGGCGCGGGCCGGGCTGCTCATCGCCGTGTGCAGCGCGCAGGCGATGCTGCTGTGCCTGCGTCGGGTCCGGCCACTGCTCTGCCTCGCGCTCATCGTCGGCCTTCAGCTGCCCATCATCGGCGTCTCCCTGCCCGAGGAGGCGACGATCCGGGGCATCGCCCCGTTCATCGCGGCGTACACCGTCGGGTCGTTGCTGCCGGTTCGGCGTGCGCTGCTGGCCGTCGGGGTGGCCGTGGCGGTCGAGTCGATCGGGGTGGCCGTCGTGGTGATCCCGGACGTGCTGACGGCACTCGCGTACGTCTCGGCGAGCGCCCTGACCTACGCCAGCGCGACCTTCGTCGGCGGTTACGTGGCCACCCACCGCCGCTACGTCGAGTTGGTCCGGGTCCGCGCGGACGAGGCGATCCGGGAGCAGCACACGAAGGTCCAGGCGGCGATCGGTGCGGAGCGATCCCGGATGGCCCGCGAGTTGCACGACGTGGCGGCCCACCACCTCTCCGGCATGGTCGTGCAGGCCGCCGCGGTCGAGCGGCTGATCGACCGGGACCCGGCGGCCGCGAAGGCCGGCGTGGCCTGGATCCGCAGTCAGGGCAAGGAGACCCTGGACAACCTGCGGCTGGTCGTCGGTGTGCTGCGCGGCAGACCGGGGCACGAGGGCGGCGACGGTGCCGCCCCGGTCCCGGGGCTGGGCATGCTCGACGACCTGGTGCGCACCGCGGGCAGCCTCGCCGGCCCGGTGGAGTTCGTCCGGGAGGGCGAACAACGCGAGGTGCCGCCGATCGCCGACGTCGCGCTCTACCGGATCGTGCAGGAGTCGCTCAGCAACGCCCGCCAGCACGCCCCGGGCGCCGCGGCACGGGTGGTGCTCCGCTTCGCGCCCCGCTCGGTGTCGCTGGAGGTGGTGAACGACCCGGCCGCGCCGCGGCGCGTGCCGGCGGCGCGAACCGGTGGTGTCGGCCTGGTGGGCATGCGCGAGCGCGCCCAGCTGATCGGGGCGACGTTCGCCGCCGGGCCGACGGCTGCCGGTGGCTGGTCGGTCACCGCGACACTTCCGACGAACGGTCCCGCCACCTCACGGCCGAAGGAAGAGGCCCCAGCATGATCAGAGTGATGCTCGTCGACGACCAGGCCGTGGTCCGCGCCGGCTTCCGCGTCATCCTGGAACAGGACGGTGAGATCGAGGTCGTGGCGGAGGCGTCGAGCGGGTCCGCAGCTGTGGAACTGGCCCGCCGGCTGCAACCGGACGTCATCTGCATGGACGTCCGGATGCCGCACGGCGACGGGCTCACCGCTACCCGGCGGATCGTCGCCGAGGCGACCGGGACGCCACCGGCGGTGCTCGTCGTGACGACCTTCGACCTCGACGAGTACGTCTTCGGCGCGTTGGAGTCCGGCGCCAGCGGGTTCATCCTCAAGGACTGTGAGCCCGAGGACCTGATCGAGGCGATCCGTCGCCTGGCCAGCGGCTACGGGCTCGTCGACCAGGCCGTCACCCGCCGGGTGATCTCGGAGTTCGCGAGGCGTACGCCCGCTCCCCGATCCGACGCCGCGGCGGCGCACCAGTTGACCGCGCGGGAGACCGAGATCGTGGAGTTGCTCGCCCAGGGCCTGTCGAACGTCGAGATCGCCGAGCAGCTCTTCATCGAGACCAGCACGGTCAAGTCGCACCTCGGGCGGGCGATGGCGAAGATCGGCGCCCGGGACCGGCTGCAGACCGTCGTGTGGGCGTACCAGAACGGGGTTGCCCACCGGTGACAGCGGCCCCGATCCGCAGGCCGACGGCGCGTCCTCCCCCGGTCGAGTGTGGACACCCGCGGAGTACGATCCCGGTCGTACCGCCGTGGTGACCTCCAGCTGACGACCCCTCGATAGGAGCCAGGCATGGCCGGCCCGGACCCCGAACTCGCCGCGAAACTTCAGCCCGACGTGCCGCACGCGGCACGGATCTGGAACTACTGGATGGGTGGCAAGGACAACTTCCAGTCCGACCGGGCAGCCGGCGACGCCGTCGCCGAGGTCTACCCGGAGATCGTCCTCATGGCACAGCAGTCCCGCGTGTTCCTGGTGCGGGCGGTCCACCACCTCGCGGCCGAGGCGGGCATCCGGCAGTTCCTGGACATCGGCACCGGCCTGCCCACCATGCAGAACACGCACGCGGTCGCCCAGGCCGTCGCGCCCGACTCGCGCATCGTCTACGTGGACAACGACCCGATGGTGCTGGTGCACGCGCGGGCGCTGCTGGCCAGCACGACCTCGGAAGGGGTCACCACCTACGTCCCGGCCGACTACCACGACCCGGAGAAGATCATCGCCGAGGCGGCGCAGACGCTCGACTTCGACCAGCCCATCGCCGTGATGTACATGGGCGTGATGGGCTACGAGCCCGACCTGGACGTGGTGCGCTCGATCGTCGGGCGCACGATGGACGCGGTGCCGTCCGGCTCGCACCTGGTGCTCTGGGACGGCACCAACACCAGCCCGGCGGTGGTCTCCGGAGCCGAACGGCTGGCGCAGAGCGGCGGGGTCCCGTACATCCTGCGCAGCCCGGAGGAGCTCGAAAGCTGCTTCGACGGGTTGATGATGGTGGAGCCGGGCCTGGTGCCGATCCCGCTGTGGCGGCCGGAGACTCCCGACGCCGTGGGGATCGACGCCTACGGCGCGGTGGCCCGCAAGCCCTGACCGGCACGACGTCCGCCCCGCTCCCGCCGTCGCGCCGGAGCGGGGCGGACGTCGTTCACCGCTCACACGTCAGGGTCAGGCCGTCGGGCACCGCACTGGTCGCCACGAGCAGACCGAAGGTCGTCGCCGTGTCCAGCGCCAGCGCCCCGTTGTACGACGCGTTGCGCACCGTGACGTCGGTGCCGGTCGTCTCGGCCACCCCACCCCAGGCCGCCTGGACCCGCTCGTCACCGGACCACCGCCAGGAGACGCGCCACCGGTCCAGCGGCAGCGTCCCGGTGTTGCGGACGGTGACCGTCGCGACGAAGCCGCCGCCCCAGTGGGTGTCGATCGTGGCCGTCGCACGGCACGAGGTCAGCGGGGCGGTGCGCCCCGAGGCGATCACGTACGGGTCCCGCCGGCCCTCCACGTCGGTGAACCGGTACCAGTACTCGGTGCCGGGCGTCAGCCGGTCGATGGTCACCGAGCCGTTGCGCTCCGGCCCGGAGACACCCTCGGCGACGACGGCCCGCCACTGTTGGGCGTCCTCGCGGCTGGTGAAGAGGCTGACGGTCATCGGCGGGTCGTAGCCGCAGGGCGGGCGGAAGAAGATGGAGTACGAGATGATCAGGCTCGTGGTGGTGGCCCCGGCCACGCTCGCGCTGATCGGCAACGCCGGCGGGCAGGTCGGCGTCGGTGTCGGCGTCGGCGTCGGGGTGGAAGACGGCGTGGGCGTCGCCTCGGCGGCGGTGGTCGTCCCGGCCCAGGCGGCCAGCGCCATGGTCGTGACAGCGAGGAACATGCGAAGCATCGGTACCTCCGTGGTTGCCGGGCACCGATGACCGAGGGGGTGGCCGGTGCCGCGCTCGGTTTCCGGTCGCCGACGAGGCTGCCCGGCACGGGTGACGTGGCCACCTCGTGCGCCCTGTGGACCGGAGGAGAACTGGTGCGCGCTGGCTCCCCGCGCACTACCGAACCACAGCATGGCAGTCGACAGGAATCGATACAACACGATCCCATCGTCCGTCGTCAGGGACGATCCCATCGTCCGTCGTCAGGGAGACGGGTCGACCCGCACCCGGTCGCTCTCGTGGTCGGAGAGGAAGGACGCGAGTGCCTGCCCCTGCTCCCCCACGGCCTCCCGTTCGGCCCGGGAGAGCCCTCGCAGTGGGCTGACGGTCACCGTGCCCGACTCGACGGTCCAGGTCGCCGCGACCCGACCGTCGACGAGCACCACGCGCTCGCCGGCCACCGAGAGGAGACGGTGCGCGTCGTCGATGATCCGGCTGCGGTCGTCGTAGCCGAGGATCGCGTTGTCGAACGCCGGCAGGAACCGCACCGGGGCGGGCGTGTCCGGGTCGGGGCGCGGCGCGTCGGGGAGGTCGATCAGCTTCCGGCCGCGCTCGTCGCGGAAGGTGACCAGCTCGTCGCGCATCGCGGTCACCGAAGCCGGCAACCCGGCGAGGCCGCACCAGGCCCGCAGGTCGGCCGAGGCAGCCGGGCCGAAGGCGGCCAGATAGCGGCGTACGAGCACCTGACCGACCGGATCGGCGCTCTGCGCGCTCGACGGTTCGAGCTCCCGGTCGAGCCACGCGGCGAGCAGGACGTAGCGCACGCCCGCCTTCGCCCGCCACACCCCGCGCGGCGGCAACTGCGCCATCGGGAGCAGTGCGACAGCCATCTCGCCCAACGCCCGTGGCTCCGACGTCGGCCAGTGCTCGCCGAGCGCCCGCCCGATCTCCGGCATCGAACGCGGCTCGCCGTCGGCCATCAACGCCCGGGCAGCAGCGGTGAGGTCGTCGAGATCCACCCCGTCGAGCTCGCCGCGGTAGACCCCGAGCACCCGCTGTCGCAGCATGGCGTCGTGGCGGGGGCGCCAGGCCACGGCGTCGTCGGCGGTGAGCAGGTGGACGGTGCGGCGCATGAGGTGCGTCCGCACCACGTGTCGCTCGGTCAGCAACGTCGACAGCACCGTCGGATCGAACGCGCGCAGCCGCGACCAGAGCCCGATGAACGGCTCCTGCGGCTCCTGGGCCTGGAGGCCACCGAGGTGGGCGACGGCGTCGAGCGCGGGCAGGTCGGCGCGGTCGAGCAGCAGCTGCCGGGCGAGCGTCGCGCGGTTGAGCGCCCGGGTGTCGAGAACTGTCATCGGGTCCCTTCGGTCGACCTGATTGTCCGACCGGGGGTGACAGTTGCGGGTGCGCCGCCGGCGCGTGGCCGCCGCTGCGCACGTGGCGGGTACCGTGGCGGTCCCGGCCGGGGTGGGTCGGTGGAGGTCGACGCCCTCCCCGGGGACGCCAAAAAGTTTTGTGCACTTCCTACAACTGAGCGACTGTTGGTTCGGTGGTTGCGCCATAGCGCTGGCCGCCGCCACGCGGAAAGGTGATCACTGCGGGGAGCCGTCGTCTCGCGGCATGCAGGTCGAGGTCTAGCTAAGGGGTCTTTCGGGTGTTCAACCGTGTCGCCATCGTCAACCGTGGTGAAGCCGCCATGCGGCTCATCCACGCGGTCCGCGAGTTGGCCGCGGAGACCGGCATCCAGCTCGAAACGGTGGCTCTCTACACCGACGTCGACCGCAACGCCACATTCGTCCGCGAAGCGGACATCGCCTACGATCTCGGCCCGGCGTCGGCGCGCCCCTACCTCAACCTGGCGGTGCTGGAGCGCGCACTGACCGAGACCGGGGCCGACGCCGCCTGGGTCGGCTGGGGCTTCGTCGCCGAGGACCCGGCGTTCGCCGAGCTGTGCGAGAAGATCGGCGTCACCTTCGTCGGGCCGAGCGCGGACGCCATGCGCCAGCTCGGCGACAAGATCGGCTCGAAGCTGATCGCCGAGAAGGTCGGCGTGCCGGTCGCGCCCTGGAGCCGTGGCGCTGTCGAGACCCTCGCCGCCGCCCGGTCCGCGGCAGCCGAGATCGGCTACCCGCTGATGCTGAAGGCGACCGCCGGGGGTGGCGGGCGCGGCATCCGCGTGATCAGGAACGAGGCCGAGCTGGTCGACGCCTACGAGCGCACCAGCCAGGAGGCGGCACGGGCGTTCGGCAGCGGCATCGTCTTCCTGGAGCGCCTGGTCACCGGGGCCCGGCACGTCGAGGTCCAGGTGATCGCCGACGGGCAGGGCACCGCGTGGGCGCTCGGTGTCCGCGACTGCTCGGTGCAGCGACGCAACCAGAAGGTCATCGAGGAGTCGGCGTCGCCGGTGCTCGACCCGGCGCAGGCCGCCGAGCTGAAGACGTCGGCCGAGCGGCTGGCCGTGGCGGTCGGTTACCGCGGCGCGGCGACCGTCGAGTTCCTCTACCACCCCGGTGACCGGTTGTTCGCGTTCCTCGAGGTCAACACCCGCCTGCAGGTCGAACACCCGATCACCGAGCTGACCACCGGGTTCGACCTGGTCAAGGCACAGCTGCACGTCGCCTCCGGTGGACGCCTCGTCGGTGCGCCGCCGGCCGAGCGCGGGCACGCCATCGAGGCGCGGCTCAACGCCGAGGACCCCGACCGTGACTTCGCGCCGTCGCCCGGCCGCATCGCCCGGTTGGACCTGCCCAGCGGCCCCGGCATCCGGGTGGACACCGGCGTCAGCGAGGGCGACACCATCCCGGCCGACTTCGACTCGATGATCGCGAAGATCATCGCGTACGGCCGCGACCGTGACGAGGCGCTCGGCAAGCTGCGCCGGGCCATGGCGAACACCACGGTGATCATCGAGGGTGGGGCGACGAACAAGAGCTTCGTGCTCGACCTGCTCGACCAGCCCGAGGTGATCGACGCCAGCGCGGACACCGGCTGGATCGACCGCGTCCGCGGCGAGGGCCGGCTCGTCACGCACCGCCACTCCGCTGTCGCCCTGGCGGCCGCCGCCATCGAGGCGTACGAGGAGGAGGAGCGCGTCGAGCGGCAGCGGCTGCTGTCGACGGCAGCCGGCGGACGCCCCCAGGTGCAGCACGCCAGCGGCCGGCCGTTGGACCTCAAGCTGCGCGGCGTCGGGTACCGCACCCGGGTGGCCCGGGTCGGCGCGCACCGCTTCCGGGTCGGCATCGAGACCGGTCCGGTCGTGCGCACCGCCGACGTCGAACTCGACCGCTTCGACCGGCACACCGGTCAGATCGTCGTCAACGGCGTCCGATACCGGCTGCTCACCGGCACGTACGGGCCGACCCACCTGGTCGAGGTGGACGGCGTGACGCACCGGGTCAGCCGGGATGAGGGCGGTGTCCTGCGCTCTCCGATGCCCGCGCTGGTCGTCGCCACGCCACTGGAGATCGGCGCCGAGGTCGAGGCGGGCGCGCCGGTGCTGGTGCTGGAAGCGATGAAGATGGAGACGGTGCTGCGGGCGCCGTTCAAGGCGCGGCTGAAGGAGTGCGCCGTCTCGGTGGGCAGCCAGGTGGAGGCGGGCGCGCCGCTGCTGCGCCTGGAGCCGCTCGCGGACGACGCCGAGGAGACCGCCGGCGACCCGACCGCCGACACCGTCGAACTGGACCTGCCCAGCGCCGCCACGGACGTCCCGGCGTCCGAGCGCAGCAGGCGCGGTCAGGAGGACCTGCGCGGTCTGCTGCTCGGCTTCGACGTCGACCCGCACGACGACAGCCGGGTGCTCGACGGCTACCTCACCGCGCGGCGGGCGGCCATCGAGGCCGGCCAGTCCACGTTGGCCGCCGAACTCGACCTCATCGAGGTGTTCGCCGATCTCGCCGAGCTGAGCCGCAACCGGCCGACGGGCGAGGACGGCGGCGCCGCGCACGTCCACAGCGCCCGGGAGTACTTCCACACCTACCTGCAGAGCCTCGACGTCGAGCGGGCCGGGCTGCCGGACGCCTTCCAGACCAGGCTCGGCAAGGCGCTCAGCCGCTACGGCGTCACCGACCTGGACCGCACCCCCGCCCTTGAGGCCGCCGTCTTCCGGATCTTCCTCGCTCAACAACGCGCGTCCGCGGACGCGCAGGTCATCGCGGCACTGCTGCGCGCCTGGCTGCGGGAGACCCCGCCGGACGAGACGCTGCGCGAGCCGGCCGGCCTCGCCCTGGAGCGGCTGATCGCCGCGACGCAGGTCCGTTTCCCCGTGGTCGCGGACCTCGCCCGTGGCGTGGTGTTCGCCTGGTTCGCCCAGCCGCTGCTGCGCCGCAACCGCGCCCGCGTCTACGCCGAGGTCCGTGGCCACCTGCGGCACCTGGACGCGCAGCCGGACGCGCCGGACCGCGCCGAGCGCATCGCCGAGATGGTACGCAGCACCGAGCCGCTGGTCCGGCTGCTCGGCCAGCGGCTCGTTCGGGACCACCTCGACAACGCGGTCATGTTGGAGGTGCTGACCCGGCGGTACTACGGCAACCGGTCGCTCACCAGCGTGCGTACCCGTGCGGTCGCGGACTGCACGTTCGTGGTCGCCGAACGCGCCGACTCGAGCGTGGTATCCGCCGCGGTGCGCTTCGACGCGCTGGGCAGCGCCCTGCGCGGGCTGGCCGAGCTGGCCGCCGGCGAGGACGCCGTCGACGCCGACATCTACCTCGGCTGGGAGAACCAGCCGGAGGACTTCGACGCGATGGCGGCGGCGCTGGCCGAGGTCATCGCCGCGCACCCGCTGCCACCTGAGGTCCGGCGGGTGACCACCACCGTCGCGGGTCGCGGCGGTGCGGTGATGCACCACCACTTCACCTTCCGCCCGTCGGGCGACCAGTTGACCGAGGACCGGCTGATCCGTGGGCTGCACCCGTACATCGCGCAGCGGATGCAGCTGGAGCGGCTGCACAAGTTCGACCTGACCCGGCTGCCGTCGTCGGACGAGGAGGTCTACCTCTTCCAGTGCGTCGCCCGGGAGAACCGGGCCGATGAGCGCCTCGTCGCGTTCGCGCAGGTGCGTGACCTCACCGAACTGCGGGAGCAGGACGGCCGCCTGGTCGCGCTGCCGACCACCGAGGACGCCATCGCCGCCTGCCTCGACTCGATCCGCCGCGCCCAGTCGCGGCGGCCGTCGAAGACGCGCTTCAACACCAACCGGATCGTGGTCTACGTGTGGCCGCCGAGCGAGCTGACCCGCGAGGAGATGAAGATGATCGCCGGGCGGGTGCGCCCGACGACAGCGGGTGCCGGCCTGGAGGAGATCCTGTTCATCGCGCGGCAGCGCGACCGCCGCACCGGTGAGCTGACCAGGATCGCCGTACGGATCTCGTTCGACGCCGCGGGCGGCGCCGACCTGACCATCGGGGAACCGCCGGTCGAGCCGATCGAGCCACTCGACGAGTACCGGCTCAAGGTGCTGCGGGCCAGCAGCCGCAACACCGTGTACCCGTACGAGCTGACCGGCCGGCTCGGTGACTTCGTCGAGCACGACCTCGACGACGACCACGTGCTGACGCCGGTGGACCGGCCGAAGGGCCGCAACGCCGCTGCCATCGTGGCCGGGGTGGTCACCACGCCGACCGAGCGGCACCCGCAGGGCGTCACCCGGGTGGTGCTGCTGGGCGACCCGACGAAGTCGCTGGGCGCTCTGTCGGAGCCGGAGTGCCGGCGCGTGATCGCCGCACTGGACCTGGCCGAGCGGATGCAGGTGCCGCTGGAGTGGTGGGCGCTGTCCGCCGGGGCGCGGATCTCGATGACCTCCGGCACGGAGAACATGGACTGGGTGGCGGCGGCCCTCAAGCGGATCGTCGAGTTCACCCAGGCCGGCGGTGAGATCAACATCGTGGTCGCGGGCATCAACGTCGGCGCGCAGCCGTACTGGAACGCCGAGGCGACGATGCTCATGCACACCAAGGGCATCCTGGTGATGACGCCGGACTCGGCGATGGTGCTCACCGGTAAGCAGTCGCTCGACTTCTCCGGCGGCGTGTCGGCCGAGGACAACTTCGGCATCGGCGGCTACGACCGGGTGATGGGGCCGAACGGGCAGGCGCAGTACTGGGCGCCGAACCTGACCGCCGCCCGCGACGTGGTGATGGCCCACTACGACCACACGTACGTCGCGCCCGGCGAGGACGCGCCCCGACGGGCGGTCACCGCCGACCCGACCGACCGGGACATCTCCGACTTCCCGCACGACGTGGCGGGCAGTGCCTTCGCCACCGTCGGGGAGATCTTCTCCGCCGAGTCCAACCCGGACCGCAAGAAGCCGTTCGACATCCGGACGGTGATGCGGGCCCTCTCCGACCAGGACCACCCGGTGCTGGAGCGCTGGGCCGGCATGGCGGACGCGGACACCGCCGTCGTGCAGGACGTCCACCTCGGTGGTATCCCGGTCTGCCTGCTCGGCATCGAGTCCCGGTCGGTGCCGCGGCACGGCTTCCCGCCCACCGACGGTCCGGACACCTACACGGCGGGCACGCTCTTCCCCCGCTCGTCGAAGAAGGCCGCGCGGGCGATCAACGCGGCCAGCGGCAACCGACCGCTCGTGGTGCTGGCGAACCTGTCCGGCTTCGACGGCTCACCGGAGTCGATGCGCAAGCTGCAACTGGAGTACGGCGCTGAGATCGGCCGGGCGATCGTGAACTTCCGGGGTCCCATCGTCTTCTGCGTGATCTCGCGCTACCACGGCGGTGCGTTCGTGGTGTTCTCGAAGGCGCTGAACCCGAACATGACGGTGCTGGCGCTAGAGGGCTCGTTCGCCTCGGTGCTCGGTGGCGCACCCGCCGCCGCTGTGGTGTTCTCCGCCGACGTCAACGCCCGTACGTCGGCCGACCCGCGGGTGCGGGACCTGGAGGCCCGCGCCGCCGCCGCGGCCGGCACCGAACGCGCCGCGCTGACGGCGGAGCTCGACGAGCTGCGTTCGTCGGTGCGCGCGGAGAAGCTCAGCGAGGTGGCCGCCGAGTTCGATCGGGTGCACAACATCCACCGTGCCGTCGAGGTCGGCTCGGTGGACGCCGTCATCCGCGCCGCCGAGCTGCGTCCACGCATCATCGAGGCCATCGAGGCCCGCCTGGGGTGACCCACCGAGACCGGGCGGGGTGGGCTCGGTTCCTGGACGACCAGGAACCGGGCCCGCCCCGTTCAGGTGGCGTGGCGCAGCAGTTCGTGAAGGAACCCGACGACCTCGTCGGGGCTGAGGTCCATGGCGTTCTCGCCGACGCTGACCTCGAACGAGCACCGGTCCGGTGCCGGCGCCGAGCGTACGCGGCCGAACAACTCCACCCCGTCGGCGGCGAGCAGCGCGTCGGCGGCCCGCGTCGCGGCGTCCGGCCCGACCGGGAGGTGGACGTGGAACAGGGGCGTCTGCGGTGGGTCCGGGTAGGCGCGGGCCACCCCGTCGGCGTTGATGGCCGCCGCGATCGCCACCGCGTGCTCCCGGTGCGCCGGTAGCCGGGGCAGCAGGGTGTCCAGGCCGTGCAGCGCGGTGAGGGCCAACGGCCACGCGTCGTAGACGTCGCCGCCGAGCCGACGACGCCACACCCGGGCCTCGGCCACCAGTGCGGTGTCCCCGGCGAGCGCGGCACCGCCGGCGCCCTGCAGTCCCTTGTAGAACGAGACGTAACCGGTGTCGAACAGCGCGGCGATCTCGGCGAACGGCCGCTGGTAGTACGTCTGCGCCTCCCAGAGGCGGGCGCCGTCGAGGTGGATGGCGGCGCCGCGTTCACGCATCGCCTCGGTCTGCGCGACGAGGTCGTCCCACTGCGGCAGCAGTCCGCCGATGTCCCGTTGCGGCAGCTCCCACAGCACGGCAGCGAGCGGTTCGGCGACGGCGGTGAGGTCGGCCAGGGTCATCAACCGGTGGCGGTCGCCGACGGGTTGGAAGCGCAGCCCGTGCACGACGGCGTACCCCTGCTGTTCCCAGACCTCCAGGTGACACTGCGGGTGGGCGGCGAAGGCCCGCCTGCCGCGCCGGTCGGCGTGGATGCGCAGGGCCACCTGCTGGGCCATCGTCCCGGTGGGGAAGAACAGCGCTTCGTCGGTGCCGAGCAGGGAGGCCAACCGCCGTTCGAGGGCGGCCACCGGCCCGTCCGGTCCGTTCGGCGGCGTGGCCGGGTCGACCTGGGCCAGCATCGACCGCAGGAGGTCGTGCGGCCGACGGCGCAGCTCCGAGTGCAGGAACAGGGAACGCCGCACAGTCATTGCGGCAGTATCCACCCTCAGCCGGTTCGTCGCTCGTGGCCCGGGTCGGTGTCGGCGCGCCAGGCGGCGGCGAGATCCTCGCGCGCCCGGGCGACCCGGGAGCGGATCGTGCCGACCGGGCACTGGCAGACGTGCGCCGCCTCGGCGTAGGACAGGCCGAGCACCTGGGTGGCGACGAACGCCTCACGCCGCTCCCGGGTCAGGCCGGCGATCAGCTGGTGCAGCGTCACTTCCTCGTCGGCGTCGGTGGTGATCGCACCGGCGGCCTCGGCCGCCGCCTGCCAGTCCGGCACCGACGCCGTCCTCGGGCGGGCCACCGCCGTCCGGACGTGATCCACGGCGACGCGCCGGGCGATGGTGAACACCCAGGTGCGGGCCGACGAGCGGCCGGCGAAGCCGGGCAGGTTGCGAAAAGCTCGCAGGAACGTCTCCTGGGTCAGGTCGTCGGCCTCCCCCGGCCCGGCCAGGTGCGACAGGAACCGCCAGACCTGGTCCTGCAGTGCCCGGATGAACGCCGTGGCGGCCTGCCCGTCACCCTGACCCGCCTGCCGCGCCCACCGGGTCACCTGGTCGTCGTCAACGACACCGTTGCGCACCGACCACCGTCCTGTGTGCCACCGGGCGCTCCTTCATGCCGAGATGCCGTCGTCGGAACGCCGCCGATCGGCCGCGCACTCTGGTGGTCGCCGCCGGAGCCGGAAAAGTTCCCGGGCGTCCCACCTTCGACTGATCTGGCGGATGTCCGACGCGACGAGCGCCGGCGGGCCGCTCAGCGCGGGACGGGTTGGTCCGCGCTCTCGCGTTCTCTCGGCACCGCGAGGTCGGGCATGCGCCACGACCGCCACAGCTGGCTGTATCCGCCCCCGGCGCTGAGCAGCTCGGCGTGCGTCCCGTGCTCGGCGACGCGCCCGTGGTCCAGGACGACGATGCGGTCCGCGGTGGCCGCCTGGCTGAGACGGTGGGCGACGACCAGCGTCGTACGGCCCTCGGTGGCGGCCACCGCGGCGCGGTCGAGGTCCCGGGCGCCCGCGCTGCCCGCCTCGGCGGTGGCCTCGTCGAGGACCGCCACCGCCGGATCGGCGAGGACGAGGCGGGCCAGCGCGAGCTGCTGGGCCTGGGCCGAGGTGAGCTGCCGACCGCCCTCCCCCACCGGGGTGTTGAGGCCGTCCGGCAGTCCCCGCACCCACTCGGTGGCGCCGACCCGGTCGAGGGCGGTGGTGATCTCGGCGTCGGTGGCGTCCGGGGCGGCCAGGCGCAGGTCGTCGGCGAGCGGCCCGGCGAAGACGTGCACCTCCTGGCTGATCAGGGCGATCTCGCGACGGAGGCGGTGCTCGTCGAGCTGGGCCAGCGGCACGCCGCGCAGGGTGACCGCACCGTGGGTGGGCGCGATGATGCCGGCGATGATGCCGGCCAGGGTGCTCTTGCCCGCGCCGCTCGCGCCGACGAGAGCGACGCGCTCCCCGGGGTTGAGCCGCAGGGTGATGTCGCGCAGCACGACCGGCCCGTCGTCGTAGCGGTGCTCCGCGACGGTCACCTCCAGTGCCGCCGGTTCGGCCCGATCGCGGCGGGTGGGCTCGGCGTCGCTGGGGGCCGCGGTGTCCGGCAGGGTGGTGACCCCGACGAGTCGGGCCAGGCTGGCCCCGGCCTGCAACACCGAGTCCGACTCGAACAGCAGCAGGCCGATGGGGTTGAAGAGGCGGTGGAAGTAGAGCGCGGCGGTGGTGGCGGCACCGACGGTGGCCAGGTCGCCGCGGACCAGCAGGAAGCCGGCGAGCAGCACGGCGGCGAGCCCCACGAACTCCGAGCGGTTGATGCGCAACCCGAAGCGGGTGTAGAGGCCGAAGATCTCCAGGGACAGGTCGCGGGCGACGCCGGAGCGATCCGCGATCCGGGCGACGTGGGCGTCCTCCATCCGGTAGGCGCGCACTGTCGCCGCGCCCCGCAGCGCCTCGGCGGTCGCCTGCGCCCGCTCGCCCGTCGCCACCCGCTCCCGGGCGTAGTACGGCACGGATCGCCGGAGGTACCAGCGCAGCGCCAGCGCGTACGCCGGGGCCGCGACCAATCCGGCGATGCCGAGCCGCCAGTCGAGGGCGAAGAGCCCGGCCGCGGTCAGCACCACGGACAGCAGCGCGCCGAGGAAGGCGGGGCCGCTGGTGGCGATCACGTTCGTCACCACTGCCACGTCGTCGCCGGCGCGGGCCACCAGGTCCCCGGTGCCGGCCCGCTCCAGGGTGGCCGACGGCAGGTGCAGGGCGCGGTCGAGGACCCGTTCCCGGAGTCGGGCCAGCACGGTCTCGCCGAGGCGCGCGGCGACCGCGGCGCCGGCCGCGGTGAGGAGCCCCGCGAGCACGGCGGCGCCCGCGATCACACCGGCCCAGCCCAGCACCGTCGGTGTGTCGGTGCCGGCGATGACGTCGTCGACGAGGCGGCCGAGCACCCAGGGAGCGACCAGCCCGGTCGCGGCCGCGGCGACCAGCAACGTGCCGGCGACGGCGCTGAGCCCCGGCAGGAGGGCCAGCTCGGTGCGCAGGGCGGCCCAGGTCTCCCGGCCGGTGGCCGTCGGCAGCAGGTGCCGGCTGATCGGCTCGGCCGTCATCGCAGGGTCTCCTCGCGGTAGCGGGCGTCGCTGGCGAGCAACAGCTCGTGCGGGCCCTCGGCGACGACCCGTCCCCGGTCGATCACCGCGACCCGGTCGGTGATCCGCAACAGCGCCGGACTGGTGGTGATCAGCACCGTGCCCCGGGTTCCCGTCCCCCGAGCCGTGGCCAATCGCGCGGCGAGCAGCCCTTCGGTCACCGAGTCGACCGCCGTGGTGGGGTTGTGCAGCACCAGCACCGGCGGGTCGGCGACGAGCGCCCGGGCCAGCCCGATCCGCTGCCGCTGCCCGCCGGAGAGGTTCGCGCCGCGTTCGGTGAGCAGGCGGTCCAGTCCGTGCGGGTGCGCGGCGAGCACGTCCTCGGCGGCGGCGGCGCGGACGGCGGCACGCAGGACCTCGTCGTCGACGGAGGTCCCGGCGCACAGATTGTTGCGCAGCGTCCCCTCGAACAGCGCCACGTCGTGCTGCTCGACGAGGATCGTGGCGCGCGCGGCATCGATGTGCAGCTCGTCGGCGGGTACGCCGTCGACGCGGAGCGTCCCCCGGTGCTCCGCGCGGGGCACCCGGCCGGCCAGCAACGCGACCAGCGCCTCGGCGTCGCTCGGGTCGTAGGCGAGAAGGCCCAGGATCTCACCGGCCCCGACGCGCAGGTTGACGTCGTCGAGGCCCGCGTAGCTGACCCCGTCGAGGGCGAGCCGTGACGGGCCCGGGGCGGGCGGCCCGGCGTCACCCGGCTGGACGACCGGCGCGGCACCGAGGACCCGGGCGACCCGCCCCGCGGAGGCGCGGGCCATGGCGAACAGCTGGACGCAGTACCCGAGCGTCTGGACCGGCTCGGCGATGAACTGGGCCAGCCCGACCACCGCCACCAGCTCGCCGATGGTGAGTCGGCCCTGCAACGCGAGCCAACCGGCGAATCCGGCGACCGTCGCGAGGAAGAGGCCGTTGACGGTGGTGGTGAGCCCGAGGTGCAGGCCCTTGGTGGTGGCGGCGCGCAGGGTGACGTCGAGCGCGTGGCGGCTGGCCCCCGCGTACCGACGGGCGGCGTGGTCCTGTGCGCCGATGCCGCGCAGCACGCGCAGGCCGGTGACGAGGTCGACGGCGAGGGCGGTGGTGGCGGCGAGCGCCTCCTGCTGCGACGTGCTGCGCCGGGTGAGCAGCGGCGCCATCCGCTGCAGGGCGACGACAAGCAGGGGTACGCCGATGAGCACCCCGAGCCCGAGGGGAATGTCGACGACGAGCAGGGCGACGGCGGCGACCACGATGGCGGTGAGCGCGGCGGCGGTGAGTCCGGCGACGCGCACGACGAGCGCGGAGAGCTCGGCGTCGGAGGCCGTCACGGACAGCAGTTCGCCGTCGCGCAGGCCCGAGCGGCGTCCCCGCGGGTCGAGGGCGCTGCGGACGATCTCGACCCGGGTGGTGTGCGCCTCGTGTTCCACGGCGGCGAACGCCAGTCGCGCGCCGGCCCGGTAGGCGAAGGCGAGCACCGTGAACAGGGCGGCCAGCCCGGCCAGCGAGAGCAGCAGGGCGCGGACGTCCCCGGTGGCCACCGCGCGGTCGATGACCACGCCGACGGCCACCGGGACGAGAGCTTCGGTGGCCTGGTGGGTGCAGAGCAGCGCGATGCCGGCGGCCACCCGGGCGCGCTGTCGACGCAGCGCGCGACGCAGCACCGCACCGCCGGTGGTCTCGGCGACTGTCATGTGCGAATCGATGAGGACACGGCAGCGGACTCCACTGATGATTAGGGAAGGCTAACCTAACATCTCAGTGGTGGGGTCGGAGGTGCGGGCCCGGTGCTCACCCACCCGACACCGAACAGGGCAGGCCGAGACCCTTGACGGCCGCCGCGACCAGGACCTCCGGGGCCGACGAGAGATCGAGGACGAGCACCGACTCGTCCGGCCCGGCCGGCTCCAACGTGGCCAGCTGCGACTCCAGCAGACTGGCCGGCATGTAGTGCCCCTCGCGCTTTGCCAGTCGCGCCCGGATGACCTCCGCCGGCCCGTCCAGGTGCACGAAGTCCACAGGGAGCGGGCCCCGACGGAGCACGTCGCGGTACGACCGCTTCAACGCCGAGCAGGCGAGCACCGTCGAACGGCCCTCCGCGCCACGGTCGGCGATCCACGCGGCGATGTCCCGCAGCCAGGGCGCCCGGGTGGCATCGTCCAGCGGTACGCCGGACCGCATCCGCGCCACGTTCTCCGGGGAGTGGAACTCGTCCGCCTCGGCGAACGTCAACCCGGTCGCCGCGCTGATCCCGCGTGCCACGGTGGTCTTGCCGGCCCCGGAGACGCCCATCACCACGACGTGCCGGGTGGGCCGGGCGCCGCGCCGCTCACCAGTCATGGACCGTGCCGTCCTTGAGCCGGTTGAACGGCAGGTACGCCGGCTCGTACGGGAACCGGGCCGCCGCCTCCTCGTCGAGCTCCACCCCGAGCCCCGGTTGGTCGCCCGGGTGCAGGTAGCCGTCGGTGAAGGTGAACGACTGCCGGAACACCTCGTTGGCCAGCGGGGTGTGCTTCATGTACTCCTGGATCCCGAAGTTGTGGATGGCCAGGTCCAGGTGCAGCGCCGCCGCCATACCCACCGGGGAGATGTCGGTGGGGCCATGGATGCCGGACTTGATCTGGTACTGGGCGGCGAAGTCGAGCAGCTTGCGCATGGCGGTGATGCCACCGGTGTGGGTGACGGCGGACCGGACGTAGTCGATCAACTGCTCACGGATCAGGGTCTGGTAGTCCCACACGGTGTTGAAGACCTCGCCGATGGCCAGCGGGGTGGTGGTGTGCTGGCGGACCAACCGCAGCGCCTCCTGGTTCTCGGCCGGGGTGCAGTCCTCCAGCCAGAACAGGTCGTACGGTTCGAGGGCCTTGCCGAGCTTGGCGGCCTGGATCGGCGTCATCCGGTGGTGCCCGTCGTGCAGCAGCGGCAGCTCCGGGCCGAACTCGTTGCGTACCGCCTCGAAGACCGACGGCAGGTGGCGCAGGTACGCGCGGGTGTCCCAGTCCTCCTCGGCGGGCAGCGGGGTGCGCTGGGCGGGTTCGTAGTCGTAGCGCTGGCCGGTGGCGCTGGGCTGCGCGGCCACGCCGTAGACCGCGTTGATGCCCGGCACCGAGGTCTGCACCCGAATCGACCGGAAGCCCTCGTCGAGGTGGCGGCGGATCGAGTCGAACAGCTCGGGAAGGTCGCGACCCGAGGCGTGCCCGTACGCCATGATGCCGGTGCGGGACGCGCCGCCCAGCAGTTGGTACAGCGGCATGCCGGCAGCCTTGGCCTTGACGTCCCAGAGTGCGACGTCCACCGCGGCGATGGCCGCCATGGTGACCGGGCCTCGCCGCCAGTACGCCGACCGGTACAGGAACTGCCAGGTGTCCTCGATCCGGTGCGCGTCGCGCCCCATCAGCAGCGGGGCGACGTGGTCGCGCAGGTACGAGGCGACGGAGAGTTCACGGCCGTTGAGCGTGGCGTCGCCCAGACCGGTGATCCCCTCGTCGGTGGTGATCTTCAGGGTGACGAAGTTCCGGTCGGGGCTGGACACGATGACGTCTGCTGCGACGATCTTCACTGGGGGCCTTTCCGTTAGTGCCGGTCGGGGTCTCACCACTCCGCATAGGAGCCGTCGGGGTGCCGCCAGGTGGGGCTGCGCCAGGCGTGCCCGCGCTTGTCAGCGGTCCGCACCGCGTGTTCGTCGATCTCGATGCCGAGGCCGGGGGCGGTCAGCCGGGCCACGTACCCGTCGACGAAGGTCAGCGGGGTCTGGTCGAGGCAGTAGTCGAGCACCTCGGCGCCCTGGTTGTAGTGGATGCCGATGCTCTGTTCCTGGATGAGGAAGTTGGGGGTGGCGAAGCCGACCTGCAGGCAGGCGGCGAGGGCGATCGGCCCGAGCGGACAGTGCGGGGCGAGCTGCACGTCGTACACCTCGGCCAACGTGGCGATCTTGCGAACCTCGGTGATGCCGCCGGCGTGCGCGAGGTCCGGCTGGGCCACGGCGATGCCGGCCTGCAGCACGGGCAGGAACTCCTGCCGGCTGTAGAGCCGCTCCCCGGTGGAGATGGGGGTGGTGGTGCAGCGGACGACCTCACCGATCAGGTGCGAGTTCTCCGGAACCACCGGTTCTTCCAGGAAGAACGGCCGGTACGGCTCCAGCAGCGGGGCGACCCGCCGGACGTTGGCGAGAGTGAACCGGCCGTGGAAGTCGACGGCGACGTCGCGGTCGTCGCCGAGGACCTCGCGGGCGACGGCCACCCGCCGCACCACCGCGTCGAGGTCGGCGACCGAGGCGAGCGCGCCCATCGGCCCGGACGCGTTCATCTTCACCGCGGTCAGGCCCGCCTCGACCCGGGCGCTGATCTGGTCGCGGATCTCGGCGGGCTCGTCACCACCGATCCAGCCGTAGACCCGGATCCGGTCCCGGACCGGCCCACCGAGGAGCTGGTGCACGGGGGCGCCGTAGTGCTTACCGGCGATGTCCCAGAGCGCCTGGTCCAGACCGGACACCGCGCTGGCCAGGATCGGGCCGCCCCGGTAGAAGGACCCCTTGGTCAACACCTGCCAGTGGTCCTCGATACGCAGCGCGTCGCGACCCGTGAGCAGTTCGCTGAGCTGGTCGACGGCCGTGCGTACGGTCTCGGACCGGCCCTCGCAGGTCGCCTCACCCCAGCCGACGATGCCGGACTCCGTCTCGATCCGGACGAACAGCCAGCGCGGCGCGACCAGGAAGGTCTCCACCTTCGCGATCCTCGTCATGACCCGGTCAGCCCTTCGTGGCACCGGCGGTCAGGCCGGAGACGACGTACTTCTGCACGAACAGGGCGATCAGCATGATCGGCAGGGTGACCACCGTCGCGGCGGCCATCAGGCCGCCCCAGTCGATGCTGGCGTAGCCGACGAAGTCGAAGATCGCGACGGGGAGCGTCTTCGTGTCGGAGCCGGAGAGCACCAGGGCGAACATGAAGTTGTTCCAGGAGAAGATGAACGAGAGGATGCCGGCGGTCGCGACGCCCGGCACCGACAGCGGCAGGGTGATCCGCCGGAACGCGCCGATGTGGGTCAGCCCGTCGACCAGCGCCGCCTCTTCCAACTCGGTCGGCAGGCCGTCGAAGTAGCCCATCATGATGTAGACGATCAGCGGGAGCGACACGAACATGTGGCTCAGGATCAGCACGCTGAACCCGCCGACCAGCTTCAGGTTCGAGAAGACGTAGTACCAGGGCACCAGCAGCGAGACGCCGGGGATCACCCGGGCCATCAGCACGACGAGCGCGGACTTCTTCATGCTGAACCGGCTCATCGAGTACGCGGCGGGCACGCCGAGCAGGAGCGAGAGCGCGGTGGCCGCGAACGCCACCCAGAGACTGTTGCCGATGAACTGGAGATAGTTGGCCTGCTGGAGAACTGTCTCGTAGTTCTTCAGGCTGGGCGAGAAGACGAACGCCTTGGCGGTGTCGTAGATGTCCACGTTGGTCTTGAACGACGCGGCGATCATCCAGAGCAGCGGCGCCATCAGCGCGAAGACCACGACCACCAGCGCCGAGGTGCGGAAGACGCGGTACGGCTTGCTCGGCTTCATCGGCCCAGCCCCTTCTTGCGATAGGTGAGGGCCCACATCACCCCGATGATGATCAGGAAGAAGATGATGAGGACTGTCGACGAGACGCCGTAGTCGTTGTAGTCGAAGCTGAGGCCGTAGGCGTACACGTTGAGGGTCTCGACCTCGTGGAACGACCCGCCGCCGCGACCCTTGGTGGCGTAGAGGATGTCGAACGTCTTGAGCGCGTCGATGCCGCGCAGCAGGATGGCGACGATCACCGTGGGCATCAACAGCGGGAGGGTGACGTGCCGGAACCGCTGCCAGCTGCTGGCGCCGTCGATCCGCGCCGCTTCCTGCGGCTCGTCGGAGAGCGAGGTGAGCCCGGCGAGCAGGATCAGCACGACCATCGGGGTCCACTGCCAGATGTCGATGAACATCGTGGTCGGCAGGGCCGAGTGCTGCCCGGCCAGCCAGGGCTGCGGGCCGATCCCGATCCAGCCGAGCAGTTGGTTCGCCATCCCGATGTTGGGATCGAAGATCAGCCGCCACATCATGCCGACCGCCACCGGGGTGGCCACCAGTGGCAGGAGGATCGCGACGCGGACCCACTTCTCACCGCGGAAGGGTCGCCACAGCAGCAGGGCGATCGCCATGCCGAGGATGACCTCGAAGAACAACACGACGCCGGTGAACAGGACGGTACGCCAGACCGCCGGCCAGAACCGATCGGTGTCGGTGAGCACGTCGAGGTAGTTCTGGATTCCGATGAACTCCGACTCGGCGCGCACCGAGCCCTCGGCGTCGGTCAGGCTCAGATAGCCGGTCCACGCCACCGGAAAGATGATCAGCACGGCGACGAAGAGCATGGCGGGTGCCGCGAAGAGCCACTTGCGGTGCTCGTTCGTCCACCGTGACCAGGCGGAGTCTTCCTGGACCGCCGCAGGGGCCTCGGGCGTGTCGGTGCGGGGGGTGATGACGGCTGACATGAGGGGTCTCCGGGTTCGGGGGTCAGGTCCCGGCGGGGCGGCGGAGCCGGTCGGCTCCGCCGCCCGGCGGTCGGGCTACTTCGCCTCGTCGTCGAGGAACTTCTGGAACGCCGCGTTGGCCGTCTCCGCCGAGGCGGCGGCGTCCTTGCCGGTGATCGCGTCCACGATCGGCTGGCCGACGATCTCCCGCGCCTCGGCCACCTTGACCACCAGCGGACGGTCGTGGCCGACACCGTTGGCGGTGCTTACCGTGTTCGCCTCGGCCAGGTCCTTCGGGTAGGAGGCGGTACCCGCCGGGTTCGCCCAGACCGAGGTGCGGGCACCGGGTACGCCGGCCGTCTGCTGCGCCAGCGCCTGTTCCTTGCCGGCCGCCCACTGGATGAACTTCCAGGCGTTGTCCTTGTTCTCCGAGCTGTCGTTCACCCCGAGCGCCCAGGACGGGATGTTGTACGGCTTCGAGCCGGCCGGGCCGGCTGGGAAGGCCGCGAAGCCGACCGTGTCGACGACCTTGGACTTGGTCGGGTCGGTGGCGTTCTTGTAGAGCGAGTTGGCCTCGGTGTAGAAGGCGGCCTTGCCCTGCGTGAAGATCGCCATCGCCTCGGACCAGCTCATGTCGGTGCTGATGTTCTCCGGGCCGTGGTCGCGCAGCAGCCCGCCGTAGTAGGCGTACGCCTGCTTGGCCTGCTCGGTGTTGACAGTCGCCTTCCCGCTGGAGTCCACGAAGTCGCCGCCGAAGCTGAAGAGGAAGCTGGAGAACTGGGTGACGGCGGCGGCCTTGCCGGTACGCGCGACGAAGCCGGCGACGCCCGGGTTGTCCGCCTCGATCTTCGCGGCCTGCGCCTTGAGCTCGTCGAGCGTCTTCGGTGGCGCGGTGAAGCCGGACTTCGTCAGCAGGTCCTTGCGGTAGTAGAGGACCTCCTGCTCGGTGATGATCGGCAGCCCGACCACCTTGTCCTCATAGGTCGTCGCCTGCATCGGGCCAGCCTGGAAGTCGCCGATCTCGAAGGCGCTGTCGGACTTGGCCCTCTCGCTCAGGTCGGCGAGGTACTTGTTCTTGGCGAACAGCTTTCCCTCCTGCAGCGGCCGGTACATCATCACGTCGATGTCGTCGGAGCCGGCGTTCAGCTTGACGTTGTACTGGTCGGAGAGCTGGTCCTCACCGAGCTGGGTGACGTCGACGGTGAGGCCGGACTGCTTCTCGAACTCCGGCAGGGCCTTTCTGATGTTCTCCGTCCACACATGGTTGACGAGTGTCACGCGAACGGTCTTGGAGTCTTCGCCGCCGCCGTCGCCACCGCAGGCGGTCAGGCTCATGGCGGCGACCACGGCCAGAGATGTGCCGATTACCAGTCGACGTCGCACGCTGTCTCTCTTTCTGTCGTGGCCGCCGCCCCCGAGAGAGCCGCTACCTCGGCGTTACATCCGCTTAACATCGGGATGCTAGGCCGAAAAAGCTGATTACCTCAAGAGGTAGATGCAAATGATATGATCTTTGAGTGGAACCGTCCTCACCAGAGGTTGCAGCCGCTTCGCCCCTCCCCGCCGAGTCCGGGCTGCACGCGCGCGTCCTCGACCACCTCGGCACCGCCATCTGCGGCGGTGAGCTGCCCCCCGGGTCGGTCCTCAACATCGACGAGCTGGTCGAGCGGTACGCCGTGTCCCGCTCGGTCGTCCGCGAGGTGCTGCGGGTGCTGGCCTCGATCGGCTTCATCGAGGCGCGTCGACGGGTGGGCGTGCTGATCCGGCCGGCGAGCGCGTGGAACGTCTTCGACCCGCAGGTGATCCGCTGGCGTCTCGCCTCGGCGGGTCGGATGGCCCAGCTCCGGTCGATCACCGAACTGCGCACCGCGGTCGAGCCGCACGCGGCCTTCCTGGCCGCCAGCCGGATCGGCCGTGACGAGGCCAGCGACCTGGTCGGGTTGGCGGCGAAGATGTGGGCGGCCGGCGAGGCCGGCGACGAGGAACGCTTCCTGCACCTCGACATCGAGTTTCACCGGCGGGTCCTGCTCGCCTCCGGCAACGAGATGTTCGTCCGGCTCCAGGAGCTGGTCGCGGAGGTGCTCACCGGCCGGCACAAGCACCACCTCATGCCGCACCACCCGCACGAGCAGGCCCTCCAGATGCACGCCGATGTCGCCCAGGCGATCCAGCGGCGCGACGGTGAGCGCGCCCGGCAGGCGATGGTGCAGCTGATGGAGCAGGCCTTCGACGAGATGAAGTCGCTGTGGGAGCAGACCGGCGGGCCCGAGCACGGCACCGGGTAGCGACCAGCGCGTGCGTCAGTCGGTACGGAGGCTGCGCGTCAGGACCGGGATCATCACCGTCGCGGCGACGAGGTGCAGCCCCAGCAGCGCGGCGATGGTGGCCGCGTTCGCCCCCGAGACGAACGGTGGGATCAGCGAGAGCGCGGTCAGCGCCACCGCCGTCCACACGAACCGGTGGGCGGGGCGCGCACTCCACCACAGGAGAGCGCCGGCGATGACGACGCCCACCACCGAGAAGAAGCCCGTCACCACGGCGAACCCGGACAACGGGATCGTCTCGCCGCCGCCGTCGGGGATCGCGAAATCGACGCCGACGGCCCGAGCCAGCGCGGCGGCGAGGGTGGTGGCCACCATCGCCGCGAGCGTGGCGACCAGGCCGGTGCCGGCAAGCCTCCGCAGCCGGTGACCCCGGCGGGGCTGGCCCGGTGTCGGGCCGGCGGCGATCTGGGTGTCCTCAGTGCTGGTCATGGCGTCTCCATCGACGGTGAGCTGGCGTACCGGACTGGTTGACTGGCGTGGGACGTCCCGTGGCGTACAGACGCGCACCGTCGCCGTGCGGCGGCCGGGGTTGCGCAGAGCGCGGACGCCGGTGCCGCGCAGCCAGAACCCGGCGTCGCGTCCGAGGACCGGCCCTGGTTCGCCGTCGCGCAGCTCCAGCTGGATCCGTCCGCTGGTGACGACGGCGAACGCGTCGGACCACTGCGCCCCGACCACCGCCGCGCGGGCGCCCCCGGGCAGGGTCAGCGTCCGCATCGGGACTACTCCCTGCCGTCGGCCGGCAGCCGCGGCGGCAGACCGAGCCGCGGGAACTGGTCGGCGTGGAAGATGAAGACCTCGGTGATCGCGCCGCCGGTGACGCGCAGGACGTCGATCGTCAGCGGCAGGTACGCGCCCTCCTGCTCGCGCCAGTGGTAGAAGGCGACAGCGGGTTGCCGGTTCACCGAGGTGGGCACCGCGCGCAGGCCCGTCATGGCGTCGAAGCCGTCCTCGACCCAGTTGCTCAGCACCGCGTCGCGGCCGACGGACAGGCCCGGCGTGGGCGGCATCGAGGAGCGGACGTCGTCGCGCAGCATGGTGGCGAGCGCGTCGACGTCGGTGGCCACGCTGGCGTCGGTGAAGCGGCGCACCAGCTCGCGCGTCCCGGCGTCCTCGTCGCCGCCGACCCAGTCCTGCCGCTCGGCGGGCAGGTGCTCCCGCATGCCGGCGCGAGCCCGCTGCAGTGCGCTGTTCACCGAGTTGACCGAATCCCCGAGCAGCTCCGCGACGTCCTTCGCCGGCCAGCCGAGCACGTCGCGCAGTATCAGCACGGCCCGTGGACGCGGCGCCAGGTGCTGGACCGCGACCAGGTACGCCAGCTCGATCGTCTCCCGCGCGACGGCAACGCTCTCCGGCTCGTCCCCGTCGCCCGCGGGCAGCTCGTCGAGCAATCGGTCCGGGTAGGGCTGCAACCACAGCACCTCACCGCCGGTCGCCGGCTCCGGGCGGCGCTTGGCGAGCAGGTCCAGGCAGGCGTTGGTGGCGATCCGGTACAGCCATGCCCGGAACGTCGACCGCCCCTCGAACGTCTCCCGCCGCCGCCAGGCCCGCAGGAACGTCTCCTGCACCGTGTCCTCGGCGTCCTCGAACGAGCCGAGCATCCGGTAGCAGTGCACGTGCAGCTCCCGCCGGTGCCGCTGTGCCAGCCCCGAGAACGCCGGCTCGTCGACCTCGCCGAGACCGCTCACAACCATCTCCTGCAGCCGTGTGTCCGCACTCATCACGTCATCCTTCCGCCTCGTCATGTCCTGTCGGAGGTATGACGGGCGCGGACGCGACAACTCATCACTCGGGATGGGCGCTCGTCGGCGGCGGGCGATGGCGGGGTGGTGCTGGGATCATGTCCAGATGAGCGAGGAGCAGGCGCGGGTGCTGTCGCATCGAGGTATCCGGCGGCCGTACTGATCCGACAGCGACCGACGGCAGCTGGTCGCACCAACCCGCACGGTCGTCGTGGGGCAGACGCCCCGACCAGCCTGATGACTCACAGGCATCATGATGCCTGTGAGTCATCACGCTCGCGGGCGCATCCGCCGCTCGGCGGAGCACCCGGGTCCCCGATGGCTCCGATCAGCACCCGCCCGCACGGCCTGGGGGACGCGGCGCGGTGCTACCGGGCGGTGCCGCCGCCCGATCGGCCCGCACCGGCGGAGGGCCGGTGCGCGATGCGAGGTGCCCGCACGGCGGAGGCGTTGCCGGCTCCGGGGCGGTGGTCGCGCGCCGCGCTGGCCACCATCTCGTCGGGGTCACGGGTGAGGGCCTGCCGGATGTGCGGCGGAACGACGTCGGACGTGGCCATCGCCAGTCGGACCTGCACCGCGCGGTCGTCGACCAGCCGGGCCAGATCCGCGTCGCTCAGCTCGACGGCCCGCACCAGCGCGGCACGGACGTCGACCACCGGGTCCGCGGCGAGCGCGCTGCGCTGCTCGGCGGTGGTCCGTGGATTGCGGGCGACCCCCTTGCGTACGCGTGCGGTGCGGTCGGCCAACAGGGCGGTGATCACGTCGGGGTCGTGGGTGTGCGTGGCGAGTCGTTCCCGTACCTCGGGTGACACGTCGTCGATCAGCTTGGCGGCCAGCTCCGGCTCCAGCTCCCGACTCTCCGCGAGCAGGCCGCGAAGCTCCTTGTCCGAGGTCTGCGCCATGACCTGGCGGATCGACTCGTCGCACGCCGGGTTGCCGGCGACCGCCCAGCGGACCCACCGGTCGGCGTCCTTGACCAGGCGCATGAGGTTGGCGATCGAGGTGGAGGGGTTCCTCGCCACCGCCTCCCGGACCTGACGATCATGGTCGCGGGTGAGCGGTCGCAGGGCTTGCGCGGGTGCGTCGGCCCGAGCGGCGACCGCCTTGCGGACCAGTACCGACGGGTCGGAAGCCAGGTCGATAAGGGTCATTTGTGGCGTTGTGGGGTCCTGGGCGAGCGCGAGTCGAGCGTCAGCGCTCCCACCGATCGGACGGTGGGCGGTGGTGCCGGACCCGCTGTGACGGTCGGGCTCGCCGACGTCCTGCTGTTTCCCCATCGCGCAATCATGTCACGCGCCCGATTCGGCAGGATCGGCCGCGGGCCGCGCCGGGGCAGGTAGGCGCAGGCCGGACATGCCTCCGTCGACAGGCAGCGACGAACCGGTCACCGACCCGGTCGCGGGCGACGCGAGGTAGACGACGGCGGCGGCCACCTCGTCGGCGGTCACCAGGCGGCCGATCGGCTGCCGCGAGGCCAGGTGCCGCTTCTCCGCCGTCGGGTCGGCGGCGCCGGCGAGCAGGCGGGCCACCCAGGGCGTGTCGACGGTGCCGGGGGCGACGCAGTTGACCCGGACGCCATCCGTCACCAGGTCGGCGGCCATGGCGAGGGTGAGGGCGTGCACGGCACCCTTCGACGCCGAGTACAGGGCGCGTTTGGGCAGACCCGTGGTCGCCGCGATCGAGGAGATGTTGACGATCGCCGCGGACGACGACCGGCGCAGGTACGGCAGGGCGACGGCGCTGGTGCGGGCCACACCGGAGACATTGACGTCGAGTACCCGGCTCCACTGCTCGTCGTCGTTCTCCTCCACCGTGCCCACGGCCGAGATCCCGGCGTTGTTAACCAGGATGTCGATGCCGCCGAACGCCTCGGCGACCGCTGCGACGGCCGTGCTCAGCGAGGCGCGGTCGGCCACGTCCGCCCGGACGCCGAGGACGCCGTGATCCTCCGGCAGACCCGACAGCTCCAGGTCCAGGACACCCACCCGGGCGCCGGTGGCGGCGAACGCCCGCACACACGCGAGCCCGATCCCCGATCCGCCTCCGGTCACCACTGCCACCAGACCGTCACACCGCATGCTGCTCTCTCCTTCCGAGTAGTTGACGCACCGCCGTCAGGTTGGCCGCGCGGTGAAGCGCGCCCCGAGTCAGACCCAGGCCGGCCCGTCGGGGTACGCGTACGTGGCGAGGCTCGCCGGACGCATCGCGGCGGAGAACCCCGGCGCGCTGGGCGCCACGTAGTGCCCGTCCTTGATCACCACCGGGTCGAGGAAGTGCTCGTGCAGGTGGTCGACGTACTCGACGACCCGGTCACGCATCGAGCCGGACACCGCCACGAAGTCGAACATCGACAGGTGCTGCACCAGCTCGCACAGGCCCACTCCCCCGGCGTGCGGGCAGACCGGCACCTCGTACTTCATGGCGAGCAGCAGGATGGCGACGTTCTCGTTCACGCCGCCCACCCGGCAGGCGTCGATCTGAACGACGTCGACGGCACCGGCCTGGAGCAGCTGTTTGAACACCACCCGGTTCGCCACGTGCTCGCCGGTGGCGACCCGGATCGGCCCGCCGTCGGGTGCGCTGGTGGCGAGGGCGGACCGGATCGCCGCGTGGGCGAGCACATCGTCGGGGCTGGTCGGTTCCTCGATCCACCACGGGTCGTACGGCGCCAACTCGCGCATCCGGTCGACCGCCTCGGCGACGTCCCAGCGCTGGTTGGCGTCGAGCGCGATCCGGATCCGCGGGCCGACCGCCTCGCGGGCGATCTTCAGGCGGCGTACGTCGTCGGCGGCGTCCGCGCCCACCTTCAGCTTGATCTGGGTGAACCCGTCGGCCACGGCCTGCCGGGCCAGCCCGACCACCTTGTCGTCGGAGTAGCCGAGCCAGCCGGGCGACGTGGTGTACGCGGGGTAGCCCCGCTCGGTCAGCCGGGCGATCCGGTCGGCCCGACCCGGCTCGGCGGCACGCAGGATCTCCAGTGCCTCGTCGGGGGTGAGGGCGTCGGTGAGGTAGCGCCAGTCGACCAGGTCGACGATCTGCTCGGGGCTGAGGTCGGCCAGGTAGCGCCAGACCGGCTTGCCCGCCCGCTTGGCGACCAGGTCCCACATCGCGTTGATCACCGCTGCGGCGGCGAGGTGCATCACGCCCTTCTCCGGGCCGAGCCAGCGCAGCTGCGAGTCCTGGGTGAGCGAGCGGGCGAACGCACCGAGGTCCACGGTGTCCGGGTCCAGGCCGACCACGTACGGCACCAGCGCGTCGATCGCCGCCCGGCAGACGTCGTTGCCCCGCCCGATGGTGAAGGTGAAGCCGTGCCCGTCCGGGCCGTCGTCGGTGCTCAGCACCAGGTACGCGGCCGAGTAGTCGGGGTCGGGGTTCATCGCGTCGGAACCGTCGAGGTCCCGCGAGGTGGGGAACCGGACGTCGTACGTGTCGACGGAGGTGATCACCGCCATCAGGCGTCCCGGAGCGTGTTGCGCTGCCGACCGAGGCCGTCGATCTCGACCTCCATCACGTCGCCGGCGGTCAGGTACGGGAAGCGGCCGGAGAGCGCCACTCCCTGCGGAGTGCCGGTGTTGATGACGTCGCCCGGCTCCAGCACTGTGTACTGGGACAGGTGCCAGACCAGGTACGCCACGTCGAAGATCATGTCTTTGGTGCTGGAGTCCTGTCGGGGCTCGCCGTTGACCCAGGAGCGCAGCCGCAGCGCCTGCGGGTCGCCGACCTCGTCGGCGGTGACCAGCCACGGGCCGAGCGGTTGGAACGTCTCGCAGGACTTGCCCTTCGACCACTGACCGCCGGAGACGGCGAGTTGGAAGTCCCGCTCGGAGACGTCGTTGGAGAGGACGTACCCGGCGATGTGCCCGAGGGCGTCGGCGGGCGAGGCGAGGTAGCGGGCCGGTCGGCCGATCACCACCGCCAACTCCACCTCCCAGTCCGTCTTCGTCGAGCCACGCGGGATCAGGACCTCGTCGTGCGGGCCGACGACGGTGTTGGGCGCCTTGTAGAAGATGATCGGGTCGGTCGGTGGCGCGGCGCCCGATTCGGCGGCGTGCGCGGCGTAGTTCTGCCCCACGCAGAGCACCACCCCGGGCCGGGCGACCGGTGCGCCGACCCGCTGACCGGTGACGTCGATCTCGGGCAGGTCGGTGGCCTCGCGGACCCTCCGCACGCCGTCGCCGGCGAGGAACTCGCCGTCGATGTCGGCGGTGAGCGACGAGAGGTCGAAGTGCCTTCCGTCGGCGAACAGCACGGGGCGTTCCCGCCCCACGGGCCCGACGCGCATGAACTTCACGAACCAACCTCCAGTGCATAGGTACGAGTCGCGACACAAGCCGGACGGCTGCTCGCGTCGATGATCACGGCGTCGGCACCTGGCTCGGCAGCAGACCCTCGGCCTTGAGATCGGCCCACAGCGCATCGGGCACGTCCCACTCGAACATCGCCACGTTGTCGGCGATCTGCTCCGGGTCCCGGGCGCCGACCACCACGCTGGTGACCGCCGGGTGCCCGAGCGGAAACTGGATCGCCGCGGCCCGCAGCGGTACGCCGTGCCGCTCGCACACCGACCGGATCGCGGTGGCCCGGTCGAGCAGCCTGCGGCCGGCCGGGGCGTAGTCGTAGGGGGCGCCCGGGCTCGGGTCGGCCAGCAGGCCCGAGTTGTAGACCCCGGCGGCGATGATCGCGATCCCCTTCGCCTGGCACAGCGGCAACAGCTCGTCGAGGCCGGACTGGTCGAGCAGCGTGTACCGGCCAGCGAGCATGAAGCAGTCGAAGTCGCCGGCGTGGGCCAGCTCGACCAGCGCCGGGGCCTGGTTCATGCCGGCGCTGACCGCGCCGATCTCGCCGGCCGCCCGCAGCTGCGCCAACGCCGGGTACGCCCCGGCGACCGCCTCGGCGAGGTGGTCGTCCGGGTCGTGGATGTGCGCGATGTCGATCCGGTCCAGCCCCATTCGGGCCAGGCTCTCCGCGTGGGAGCGGCGTACTCCGGCGGCGGAGAAGTCGAACCGGGGCACGAGGTCGGTCGGCTCGGCCCAGAACTCCTGCCGGTCACCACCGTCGGGGACGAGCAGCCGACCCACCTTGGTGGAGACGGTGAACGCGTCGCGCGGCTTGCCGGCGAGGACCGCCCCGGCGCGTCGCTCGGAGAGGCCGCAACCGTAGAGCGGGGCGGTGTCGAAGTAGCGCAGCCCGAGATCCCAGGCCGCCGCGACGGTGGCGTGCGCGACCTCGTCACCGACGGCGTCGAACATCCCGCCGATCGGGGCGAGCCCGAGCCCGAGCCGGGTCACCACCACGTCGGTACGCCCCACTGTCACTCGTTCGACGGCCTTCACGCGACAACCCCCTGCCCGTCGTGGATGAACCGGATCACCGACTGACTCATCCGCTCGTAGTCGTGGTCGTTGTCCAGTTCACCAACGATGGCGAACTCGCGCATCACCGCGATCCGGTCGGCGAGGGTGACCATCTCCGGCAGGTCCGACGAGATCAGCAGGATGGCCATTCCGCGCGCGGCCAGGCCGGCGATCAATTCGTGGAAGGCCCCCTTGGTGCGCACGTCGATGCCGACGGTGGGCTCGTCGATGATGAGCACGTCGCAGTCGGCCGCCAGCCACTTGGCCAGGCTGACCTTCTGCTGGTTGCCGCCGGAGAGCTGACCGGCGTGCTGGTCGGGCGAGGCGAGTCGGATGCCCAGCCGGTCGGCGTACTCGTCGACGAGCGTCCGCTCGGAGCGGTCGCGGACGAGTCCCAGCCGGGCCAGCCGGCGCCACACGGTCACCGCTGTGTTGCGGGCCACGGTCTGGTCGAGGAAGAGGCCCTCCTCCTTGCGGTTCTCGGTGACGTAGCCGATCCGGTACCGGTGCAGGGCGTCACCCACGTCCCGGATCCGGGCCGGCCGCCCGTGCACCCGCACCTCACCGGTGGTGATCCGGTCGAGGCCGAGCAACGCCTTGGCCAGTTCGCTGCGGCCCGCACCGACGAGCCCGTACAGGCCGACGATCTCGCCGGGGCGAACGGTGAGGCTGACGTCGTGGTGGCCGGCGGCGGTGGCGACGTGGTCGAGCGCCAGCGCCGGTTCGACGTCCGCCGCGACGGCCCGGGCGGCGAGGTGCACCTGCTGGTACGCCCGGCCGACCATCAGGTCGACGATCTCCTCGCGGCTGTGCTCGGCGAGGGGTTCCGCCTCGGCGACGCTGCGCCCGTCGCGCAGCACCGTCACCGTGTCGGCGATCGCGAAGACCTCCTCCAGTTTGTGGCTGACCAGCACTGTGGCGTGACCCCGCTCGGACAGTCGACGCACGATGCCGTAGAGCCGGTCGGCCTCGTCGTTGGTCAGTGACGCGGTCGGTTCGTCGAGCAGCAGCACTGTCGAGTCGGCCGACAACGCCTTGGCGATCTCCACCAGCTGGAGTTGGGCCACCGACAGCCGCGACACCGGCAGGTCGGGGTCCAGGTCGAGGTCGAGCAGTTCGAGGCAACGGCGAGCCTCGGTCCGTAACGCCGCCCGGTCGACCAGGCCGGCGCGGCGGGGCAGATGTTGCAGGCAGATGTTCTCGGCGACGCTGAACGCCGGGATCAGGTTCCGCTCCTGGTGCACCACGCCGATGCCGGCCCGCTGGGCGTCCTGCGGGTTGCCGAGCTGCACCGTACGCGGTTGCCCGTCCGGTCCGGGCAGCCGCAGCTGCCCACCGTCCGGCCGGTACACCCCGGTCAGGATCTTGATCAGGGTGCTCTTGCCGGCGCCGTTCTCGCCGAGCAGCGCGTGCACGCTGCCGGCGGTCACTGTCAGCGTCGCCTCGTCCAGGGCGCGCACCCCGGGGAACGTCTTGACCAGTTTCTCCGCGGCCAGCACGACGCTCATCGGGTACCTCCGGAGAGCTTGTCGCGGAACTGCCCGAGCAGCACCGCGCCGAGGACCACCGCGCCGATGATGAGGTCCACCCACCGCCGGTTGATGTCGAACTGCGACTGGCTCACGTCGACGAGCCGTACCAGGAAGGCCGCGAGCACCGTGCCGGTCACGCTGATCATGCCGCCGGCCAGGGCCACACCGCCGATGATCGGTGCGGCGAAGCTGGGCAGCAGCAGGTCGTCGCCGATCGAGGCGTTCACCGAGCCGAAGGCGGCCACCACGATCACCGCGGCGAAGCCGGCCAGCAGCCCCGACAGGGTGTGGGCCAGCACCAGCGCCCGGTCGTTCGAGATGCCCGACAGTCGGGCGGCGAACGGGTTGCCGCCGGAGGCGAGCAGGTGCCGGCCGGGCACCGTACGCCGGAAGAAGAGGGCGACAGCGACGGCGCTCGCCACCGCCAGCAGGAAGACCACTGGCACGCCGGCCAGCGACGCCTGCCCGAACTCCCGCAGGCCGGGCGAGTAGCCCTGGTAGGTGCCGGTGCCGTTCACCCCGTACCGCAGTCCTTCGAGGATCGTCATGGTGGCCAGGGTGACGATGAACCCGTTGATCCGGGTGAAGATCACCAGCAGGCCGTTGACCAGTCCGACGACGGCGCCGAGGGCCAGCGCGGCGAGCACCGCGACCGGGGCGGGCAGCCCGGCGTCGATCATGAGCCAACCCGAGGCCATCGCGCAGAACCCGGTGAGCACGCCCACCGAGAGGTTCATCTGACCGACGGCGAGCACCACCATCTGGGCCAGGCCGATGACGATCGGCAGGGCGAGGAAACGCAGGAAGGCGTCCAGGGTGCCGGCGGTGAGCAGGTTGAAGTCGGTGGCGACCGCGAGCGCCGCGAACCCGAGCGCCGCGATCACCGCGAGGGTGAACTCGTTGGTCCGGATCAGGCTCCTCATGACGGTGACACCGCCCTTCGCTCGGCGAGCACGGCCCGCAGCCGGTCCAGCGACAGCGCCGCGAGCAGCACCAGTCCGATGTAGAGCTTCAGTTCCTCCAGGGAGAACTGGAGCAGGTTGAGTCCCTTGTAGATGACCTGGGTGAGGGTCGCCCCGAGCGCGGTGCCGAGGACGCTGACCGCACCACCGGCGAGCAGCGTCCCACCGAGCACCGGGGCCAGGAACGACGGCAGCAGGAACGACTCCCCGATGGTGGCGGAGAAGGCACCGTTGTTGGCGGCGAGCAGGAACCCGGCCAGCGCGGCGAGCAGCCCGCTCAGCGCGTGCGCGGCGACCACCCGCCGGTGCGTGGGAATACCGGACAGCTCGGCGGCGACCGGGTTGGAGCCGGTCATCAGGATCTCCCGGCCCAGCCGGGCACGCCGGAACAGCAGCCCGACACCGAGCGCCGCGGCCACCGCGATCGGCACGACCAGCGGGATCCGGGGCCCGCAGACCTCGCCCATGCAGTAGTCGGCGAAGGTGTCGAAGCGCAGCGCGGAGAGCCCACTCGGCTGCACCGCGAACGACACCCCGCCGGTCGCCCAGGTGTAGAGGATGGTGACCAGGCCGAGCAGCCCGAAGTCGAGCGCGAGGGTCACCACGAACGAGTTCACTCCGGTCTTGGCGATGAGCAGGCCGGCGAGCGCGCCGATGCCCGCCCCGACGGCGAGTCCCACGAGCAGCCCGACCAGCAGCGGTACGCCGAGCCGGTCGTAGGCCAGGCCCATCGCGAAGGTGGAGAGCGCGGCCATCCGGCCCACGGCCATGTTCATGTGCCCGAGCGACAGCACGGCGAGTTGGGCGAGACCGACCACGGCGTACACGCTGATGTCGGCCTGCAGCGGTGCCAGGGTGAGGCGGGGGTCGAGGAACGCGGGGGTGAGCGACGAGAAGAGCGCGACCAGCACGGCGATGACGATGAGCAGGCCGAGCCGGGGGTTCGCCCAGACCGGCAGGGCCCTGGTCGGCGGCCGGGGCTCCGCGGCCGGGGGTGCCGCCGACGCCTCCGGCGCTGTTTCCGTCTTCACGCCACCCTCCTGTCCTCGATCGCGTCGCGGTCCCAGTCGATGCCGAGGCCCGGCTCGTCGGGGGCGAGCGCGTGGCCGTCGACGATCGCGATCTCGGTCCGGGTGATCGCGCGCAGTTGTGGGATGTGCTCGACGTAGCGGCTGTTCGGCACGGCCGCGCAGAGGCTCACGTGCAGTTCCATCAGGAAGTGCGGGCAGACCACCACGTTGCAGGCCTCGGCCAGGTGCGCCACCTTGAGCCACGGGGTGATGCCGCCGATGCGCGCCACGTCGACCTGGACGACGCCGGCGGCCTGCCGACGCAGGTACTCGGCGAACTGGCCGATCGAGTACATCGACTCCCCCACCGCGACCGGGATGCTGGTCGCGCGGGCCAGCAGTTCGTGTCCCGCGATGTCGTCGGCCGGCAGCGGCTCCTCGAACCAGGCGAGCTGGTGCGGTTCGAGCAGCCGGGCCCGGCGGATCGCCTCGGCGGCGGTCAGCGACTGGTTGGCGTCGACCATCACGTCGACGTGGTCGCCGAGGGCAGCCCGGACCGCGCCGATCCGGGCGGCGTCCTCGGCCGGGTTCGGCTTGCCGACCTTCAGCTTGACGCCGGGCCAGCCGGCCGCCTGGGACGCCTTCGCGCCGGCGACCAGCTCGTCCTCGGTGAGGTGCAGCCAGCCGCCCTCCGTGTCGTACAGCGGGACGCGGTCCTTGGCGCCACCGGCGAGCACCCACAGCGGCAGACCGGCGGCGCGGGCGCGCAGATCCCACAGCGCGGTGTCGATCGCGGCGAGCGCCAGCGAGGTGATGGCCCCGACGGCGGTGGCGCGGGTGGCGGCGTGCAGGTCACGCCAGATCGCCTCCACCCGCGCGGCGTCGCGGCCGACCAGGTGCGGCAGCAGGTAGTCGCGCAGCAGCGCGAGCACCGCGGTGCCGCCGGTCCCGATCGTGTACGCGTACCCCGTGCCGTGCCCGTCGTCGGCCGTGCGCACCTCGACGAAGATCGTCTCCTGCTTGAGGAACGCCTGTACCGCGTCGGTGCGGACGGTCTCCACGGGAATGTCGACGAGGTACGCCTCGGCCGTGGTGATGCTCGACATCAGCTGCACTTGAGCAGGTCGCCGTCGAACTTCTTCCGCAGTGCCTCGGTGGTGGCGGTGCGGTCGGCCTCGTAGCCGTCCAGGTTGTCCTTCGTCACCACGAACGAGCCCGAGTCGATGGTTACCCCGGGTTCGGCCATGGTGCAGCCGCCGCTGAGCTTCATCAGGGCGTACGAGCCGACCTGGGCCTGACCGACGGGGTTCTGCAGGACGGTGGCGGCCACCGAGCCGCCGCGCAGCCCGTCGAGGACCGTCGGGTCGTCGTCGATGGCGATGACCTTGATGGGCAGCTTCGACTGGCGGACACCCTCGGCCGAGGCGACCGCCGGGTTGTAGGCGGTGTTCACGATCCCCTGGATCTGCCGGCCCTTCGCGGCGAGGAGGTCGGCCACGGCCTTCTGCGCGCTCTGCAGGTCCTTGTCGATGTCGGTGACGCTCTGGATCAGGGTCACCTTGCCGCCGGTCTCGGCGACCGCCTTCTCCACGCCCGCGATCCGGCGTTGGGTGTTGGAGTCGACCTTGTTTCCGGTCAGGTGGACCAGGTTGCCCTGACCGCCCATCGCGTCGATGGCGGCCTTGGCGCCCTTGTACGCGGCGACCTCCACGTCGGTGGAGAGGCAGAAGTCGGCCTTGTTGGCGCCGGCTGGGCAGGAGGCCAGCGAGCCGACGGGGAAGCCCTGCCGCTTGAGGTCCTCGAAGGTGGAGTTGATGTTGTCGGGTGAGACGCCGAAGACCCCGAAGGCGTTGTAGCCCTGCGCGGCGAGGGACTTGAGCACGTCGTTCTGCTTGGTCTGGTCCCAGCCCGCGGTCTCGTTGAAGGTGACGTCGCCGAGCGCGAGCTCCGACTTGGCGGTTGCCCCGGCGTCCTTCCAGGGCTGGAAGTACGGGTGCGAGCCGCCGGGGACGAGTGCGACCTTGACCTGCCCTGGCTCCCGACCCCCGGCTTCGGCGTCGGTGGTGTCGCTCTTCTTCGTGCAGGCCGCGGTGGTGCTGGCGAGGGCCAAGACGGCGAGGCCGGAGCCGATCCGGGACAACATTCTGCGCGACATGTTCGTCTCCTCAGGGTGGTGGGGTGAGACGGCGGCGGGCGAGCCTATTTCCTATAGGATGTTGCTTTGCTAGTGTGTACTCGCTCACACCGGCACAGTCAAGGGGTTGTTGAGGAGACGAGATGGCCCAGCAGGAAGCTCGCGAGGGCCGACTCCGTCCCGCCCGTCGACTCACCCTCGCCGACGACGTCTACGAGTCGATAAAGACCCTGGTCATGGACCACATCCTGCCGCCGGGCGAGCGGGTCAACATCGACGCTCTCTCCCGAGAGCTGGACGTCTCCCCCACCCCTGTGCGCGAGGCGCTCGCCCGGTTGGAAGCCGACGGCCTGGTCCGTAAACGCCCGCTGTCCGGCTACACCACCACGCCGCTGCTGACCCGTGCCGAGTTCGACGACCTGTTCGAGGTCCGGCTGCTGTTGGAGGGTGCCACCGCCGGCCGGGCCGCCGCCCACGCCTCCACCGAGGAGCGGCAGCGGATCAGCACCGAGGCGGCGGCGACGATCGATGTGGAGGCCGGCGACGGCTACCGCCGACATGCCGCGTTCACCGCGCTGGACGCCACCTTCCACGACCTGATCGCCGAGGTGGCCGGCAGCCCACTGCTGCGGGACAGCATCACCCGGCTGCACTCCCACCTGCACCTGCACCGGCTGTACTTCCCGGTCACCGGCGCTCCGGACACCAACACCGAGCACCAACGCATCGCCGCCGCCATCGCCGCCGGTGACTCCGACGCCGACGCCGAGGCGATGCGGGCGCACCTGACCGCCGCCCGGGAGCGCCACCTGCCCGCCTTCGACCAGCTTCCCGCGCCCGGAGCACCGCGCGACCCGGCGTGACCACCCCCGACCCGTCCGAGGAGCAGCCGTGCGCATAGCCCTCTTCATCACCTGCGTGAACGACCTCGCGTACCCGGGCACCGGCATCGCTGTCACCCGCATCCTGCGGCGGCTCGGCCACACCGTCGAGTTCCCCGACCGGCAGACCTGTTGCGGGCAGATGCACGCCAACACCGGTTACCGGGCCGAGGCGATGCCGATGGTGCGCAACTACGTCGACGTGTTCGACGGCTACGACGCCGTCGTCGCACCGTCCGGGTCGTGCACCGCGATGATCCGCGACCAGTACCCGCGCCTGCACCCGCCCGCCACCTCGGTGGCCGCGCGCACCTACGAGCTGTCCGAGCTGCTCGTCGACGTTCTCGGCGTCACCGACGTCGGCGCCGAGTTCCCGGAGACGGTCACCTACCACCCCACCTGTCACGGCCTGCGGATGCTGCGCCTCGGCGACCGGCCGCTGACCCTGCTGCGCCAGGTGCGCGGGATCACACTGGTCGAGCTGGGCGACGCCGAGGAGTGCTGTGGTTTCGGCGGCACCTTCGCCCTGAAGAACCCGGACGTCTCCACAGCGATGCTCACCGACAAGTGCGCCCGGGTTCGTGACACCGGCGCACGGGTGCTGGCCGCCGCCGACAACTCCTGCCTGGCGCACATCGGCGGCGGCCTCGACCGCCACCGCTCGGGCGTACGGGCCATGCACTACGCCGAGATTCTCGCCGGGGCCAGCTCATGAGCCAGCCGGTCGCACCCGCCACCGGGAGCGGACGGATCCGCACGCCGCTGCCCTTTCCCACCGCCGCCAAACCGGCAGTCGCCGACCCGCAGCTGCGGGCCAACCTGCACCGGGCCACCCGCACCATCCGCGCCAAGCGCGCCCGGGTCGTCGACGAGGTACCCGACTGGGAGGCGCTGCGCGACGCCGGCTCGGCGATCAAGGCGGACGTCCAACGTCGGTTGCCGGAGCTGCTGGAGCAGTTCGAGGCATCCGTCACCGCCGCCGGCGCCACAGTGCACTGGGCCCGCGACGCGGCCGAGGCGTGCCGGATCGTGGTCGCGTTGACCCGGGCCGCCGGGGCCGACGAGGTCGTGAAGGTCAAGTCGATGGCGACCCAGGAGATCGAGCTCAACGAGGCGTTGGAGGCCGCCGGGATCGCCGCGTACGAGACCGACCTCGCCGAGTTGATCGTGCAGCTCGGCGAGGACACCCCCTCGCACATCCTGGTGCCGGCGATCCACTACAACCGGGCGCAGATCCGGGAGATCTTCCAGCGTCGCATGCCCGACGTGCCGGCCGACCTGAGCGACGAACCGGCCGCGCTGGCCGAGGCGGCCCGCGCCCACCTGCGACGACGGTTCCTCTCGGCCCGGGTCGCCGTCTCCGGCGCCAACTTCGCCGTGGCGGACACCGGCACCCTCGTGGTGGTGGAGTCCGAGGGCAACGGGCGGATGTGCCTCACCCTCCCCGAGACGTTGATCAGCGTCGTCGGCGTCGAGAAGCTGCTGCCGACCTTCACCGACCTGGAGGTCTTCCTGCAACTGCTGCCCCGGTCCTCGACCGGCGAGCGGATGAACCCGTACACCTCGATGTGGACCGGTGTCACCCCCGGCGACGGTCCGCAGGACGTGCACGTCGTCCTTGTCGACAATGGCCGCTCCGCCGTGCTCGCCGACCCGGTGGGGCGGCCGGCGCTGTCCTGCATCCGTTGCTCCGCCTGCCTCAACGTCTGCCCGGTGTACGAGCGGGCCGGCGGGCACGCGTACGGCTCGGTGTATCCGGGGCCGATCGGGGCGATCCTGTCGCCGCAGCTGACCGGGGTGGCCGACAACGCCTCGCTGCCGTACGCGTCGACCCTCTGCGGCGCCTGCTACGACGTCTGCCCGGTGAAGATCAACATTCCGGAGATCCTGGTCCACCTCCGCCAGCAGGCGCCGCATCCGCCGGCCGAACGGGCCGCCATGGGTGTCCTGTCCTGGGTGATGCGCAGCCCTCGGCGCTGGGCCGCCGCCCTGCGCCTGGCCCGGGCGGGTGCGGGGCCGCTCGGGGCGTACCGGATGCGCCGCACCGGCGCGCGTACGCTGCGCCGACTGCCCTGGCCCGGGTCGGCGTGGACCCGGTCGCGCGACCTGCCGCTGCCCGGGCCGCAGACCTTCCGGGAATGGTGGGGGAAGCAGTGAGCGCACGTGACGAGATCCTGGCGCGGCTGCGGACGGCCCTGGCCGACAGCCCGCCGCCGGTGCAGGTGCCCCGCCGCTACCGCCGGGTCGACGACCGCCCCGACCTGATCGCCACCCTGGTCGACCGCCTGGAGGACTACCGGGCGGTGGTCCACCATGGCATCGACGCCCTACCCCGGCTGCTCAGCGAGGTCGACCGGCTCGCCGTCCCCGCCGACCTGCCGGCCGACTGGCTGACCGGTTACGCCGGGCAGGTGCACCGCGACGCGCCCGCGCTGTCACCGGCCGTACTCGACGACCTGGACGCGGTGCTGACCGGCTGCGCGGTCGCGATCGCCGACACGGGCACCATCATCCTCGACGCCGGCCCGACGCAGGGGCGGCGGGCGCTCACCCTGGTGCCCGACCGGCACATCTGCGTCGTTCGCGCCGACCAGGTGGTCGGTCTGCTGCCCGAGGCGCTCACCCGACTGAACCCGCGCGCGCCGCAGACCTGGATCTCCGGCCCGTCCGCCACCAGCGACATCGAGCTGAACCGGGTCGAGGGAGTGCACGGCCCGCGCCGGCTGGAGGTCGTCCTGGTCGGCTCAGGAGCCTGACGACACCTGCTCGCGGGCCTCGCTCGCCGGCGCCCGCAGCGGAATGCCGCGCACGTTGAGCAGCATGACGATGCCCACGCCGACCACCAGGGCGATGTCGGCGACGTTGCCGACGAAGAACCCGGCGTAGTCGATGAAGTCCACGACGTGCCCGCGAGCGAACCCCGGCTCGCGCAAGAGGCGGTCCAGCAGGTGCGTCGTCGCGCCGCCGAGCACCAGGCCCAGCGCCACCGCCCAGGCCCGCGAGGTGACCCGCAGCGCCACGACCGTCACCGCGACCACCGCCGCCGCCGCGAACACCGCGAAGATCCAGGTGTACGCGGAGCCGATCGAGAAGGCGGCACCCGGGTTGTAGACGAGTCGCAGCTGCAGCAGGTCACCGAGAACGGTGATGGTCTGCCCGCCGGACAGCGCGGACTCGGCCCAGTACTTGGTGAGTTGATCCGCGGCGAGCACCACGGCAGCGATCAACACGACGACGCGGAACACCCCGGAACCCTAGCCGGTCGGTGGCAACAGTCACCACCGGCGGTGAACGCGAGCCCGCACGCCGGCGGCCCCGTTGATCAACAGCATGACGCACAAGCTTGGTAATTGCCAAAGACTGGCAACTGTGCCACCGTGATGATCAACGGTTGCGGCGTTGCGCCCACCCGACCAACGACTCCCCACACCACAGGAGCCCTCCGTGACCCGGATGCGTCCGACCGTCCGACGCTTCGCGGCGTCGACCGCGGCGGCGGGAATGCTCGTCCTCGCCGGCTGTTCGGCCCCGGCCACGCCCGACGGCTCAGCGGGCGGGACCACGCTGGTCGTGGCCACCTCCGACGAACCGGACGCGTTGAACCCGGTGCTCAACTACGGCGTCGACGGCGCCTCGCTGATCTTCGACGGCCTCGTCAGCCGGGACGCTGACAACCGCCTCGTGGCCTCTCTGGCCACGGCGTTGCCGGAGCTGTCGCCCGACGGGCGCACCGTGACCGCGAAGCTCCGCGACGGCGTGCAATTCCACGACGGCACCACGCTGACCGCCCCGGACGTCGTCTTCACGTACCAGGCGGTGCTGGACCCGAGGGTGGACTCCACGCTCCGCTCCGACCTGGACATGGTGGAGTCGGTGACCGCGCCCGACGCGGCCACCGTCGTGTTCCGGCTGCGCTACCCGTACGCGCCGTTCCTGCAACGGCTCACTCTCGGCATCGTGCCGGCCAGGCTGCTCAGCGGGCAGGACATCAACACCGCCGGGTTCAATCGCAAACCGGTCGGGACCGGGCCGTACAAGGTTGAGTCGTGGACGCCGGGCGACCGCCTGGTGCTCACCGCGAACGAGAGCTACTTCGCGGGCCGACCGAAGAACAACCGGGTGGTGGTGGCGTTCGTCGCCGACGACAACGTCCGCGCCCAGCGGATGCGCGCCGGCGAGTTCGACGCCGCCGAGCTGCCACCCAAGCTGGCCTCCGGCTTCGACGCCGACGCGGCGTACCGGGTGCAGCGGGTGCCGACCGCCGACTACCGGGGTGTGATGCTGCCGACGGGCAACCCGGTCCTCGCCGACCCGGCGGTCCGCCGGGCGCTCAACCTGGCCGTCGACCGGGCCGCGATGGTCTCCGGAATCCTCGGTGGCGCCGGCGAACCGGCGTTCGGCCCGATCCCGCCGACCTCCGAGTTCACCGACGCCTCGATCATCGGCAAGCCGACCGCCGACCCGACGGCGGCGGGCGCGCTGCTCGACGCGGCCGGCTGGACCCCCGGCCCCGGCGGGATCCGCGTCAAGGACGGCCGGCCGGCCCGGTTCACGCTGATGTACCCGGCCAGCGACACGCTGCGCAAGGACCTGGCGCTCGCCGTCACCGCCGACGCGAAGAAGATCGGCATCGGGGTCACCCCGGCCGGGCTCACCTGGGACGCCATCGACCCACGGATGAGATCCGACGCGCTGCTGATGGGCTACGGCACGCCGTACGACCCGGATTTCGTCTCGTACAAGCTGTTCAGCTCCCAGTTCGCCGGGCAGGGCTACTTCAACCCGGGCTCGTACCGCTCCGAGGTGACCGACCGGGCCCTCCAGCAGGGCCGCGACCAGATCGACCCGAATCTTCGCAGGGCCGCGTACGCGCGGTTCCAGAAGCAGTTGGCCGCCGACGTGCCGTGGCTGTTCCTCACCTACCTGCGGCACACCTACGTGCTGAAGTCCTCGGTGCGCGGTGTCGCTCCCCGCGTCGAGGCGCACGAGCACGGGGTGGCGAACAGCCTGTGGTGGAACATCGACACCTGGACCCGGTCGTGACCCGCTCCGGTCGACTGGCCGGGGCGAGGGCGGTGCTCCGGCGTCGGCTGCTCGTCGCCGTGCCGGTGCTCGCCGCGACCAGCGTCGGGATGTTCGCCCTCGGCGCCGCCTCGCCGGTCGACCCCGCGAAGCAGTACGCGGGCGCGGCGGCCTTCACCGCCAGCGAGGAGAACCTGGCCCAGCTGCGCGCGAACTGGGGCGTCGACGACCCGGTGCCGGTGCAGTACCTGCGCTGGATCGGCAACCTCGTGCGGGGCGACCTGGGCTGGTCGACCAGCCGGCACGAGCCGGTCGCCTCGGTGCTCGCCGCCCGGGCCGGCTGGACGCTGCTGCTGATCGGCGTGGCCCTGGCCCTGGCCCTGGTCGGGAGCCTGCTGCTGGGCTCGTTGGCCGCGTACCGCCGGGGTGGGCTGTTCGACCGCGCGCTGCGCGCCGGTGCGTACGCGGTGCAGTCGATGCCGGTCTTCTGGCTGGGCCTGGCCGCGATCGCCGTGTTCGCGCTGGCCCTGGGCTGGTTGCCGGCCGGCGGGCTCACCGATGTCACAGCGACCGGCACGTCCTGGGGCGACGTGGCGCACCACCTGATCCTGCCGGTCGGGGTGTTGGCCGTGTCCCAGGCGCCGTGGTTCGTGCTGTTCGTCCGGGACGCGGTCGCGGAGAGCATGCGCGACGACCACGTGCTCGCGGCGCGGGCGCGCGGGTTGCCCGGCCGGACGGTGCTGTTCGGGCACGCGCTGCGAACCGCGCTGCTGCCGTTCCTCACCCTGGTCGGCACCCACCTGCCCGAACTGGTCGGCGGGGCGGTGCTGGTCGAGACGGTCTTCTCCCTGCCGGGCCTCGGCGCGGTCACCGTCGCCGCCGCGCTGGGCAGCGACTTCCCGCTGCTGGCGGCGATCACGCTGGCCACCACCGCGGTGGTGCTGGCCGCGAACCTCGCGACCGACCTGGCCTACGCCGCCGCCGACCCGAGGGTACGACTCGATGGCTGACCTTGCTACCCGACCGCCACTGCTCCACGTGGCCCGGTCCCGGCTGCGGCTGCGCCCCGGCCAGACCGGTGTCGTCATCGCCGGTCTGGTCCTGCTGACGACCGTCGCCGGCTCGCTGCTCGCACCGCTCGTCTGGCCCCTCGACCAGAGCGCCGTCGCGCTGGACCAGACCCGGTTGGCGCCGTCCTGGACCCACCTCGCCGGCACCGACGATCTGGGCCGCGACGTGGCGCACCGCGCCGTCTACGGGCTGCGGGTCTCGTTGCTCGTCGGGGCTGTCGCCGCGCTCGTCGCCACCGTCCTGGGCGGCGTGGTCGGCGGGATCGCCGGCACGCTCGGCGGCCGGGTGGACCGGATCCTGATGCGGATCGTGGACACCATCGCCGCGATGCCGCACCTGCTGCTGGGCATCTTCATCGTGGCCATGCTGCGGCCCAGCCTCGGTGCCGTGATCGCCTCCGTCGGGCTCACCCACTGGCTGTCCACCGCCCGCATCGTCCGATCCGAGGTGCTCAGTCTGCGGAACCGACCGTTCATCGACGCCGCCATCAGCGGAGGAGCCGGCCGACTCCGGGTCCTCACCCGGCACCTGCTGCCGCACGTCCTGCCCCGACTGGCGCTGGCCACCACCCTGATGATCCCGCACGCGGTGTGGCACGAGACCGCCCTGTCGTTCCTCGGCCTGGGCCTGCCGCCGCACCTCGCCTCACTGGGCAACATGATCAATGACGGTCAGGGGTCGCTGCTGACCGGTGCGTGGTGGGCGAGCCTGGCGCCGGGCGCGGTCATCGTCGTCGTCACTTTCGCCATCGCGGTCCTCGCCGCCCGTTGGCGTGACCGCTTCGATCCCCGGGTTCGAGCGGAGCTGCACCTGTGACCACCACCGAATCCGTTCCCGCCCCGGCGTCGGCCCGCGCCGCCACGAGTCGGCCGCTGCTGGCCGTGGATGGCCTCGGCGTCGAGTTCCGGCTGCGCGACGCGCGGGTGCGCGCCGTCACCGATCTCCACCTCACCGTCCGGGCCGGCGAACTGCTGGCCGTCGTCGGCGAGTCCGGCTGCGGCAAGTCCGTCCTGGCCCACGCCCTGCTCGGCCTGCTGCCGGGCAACGCCACGACCACCGGCCACGCCGTCCTGCACGAGTCGGACGGCGAACCGGTCGACCTGATCACCTGCGGTCAACGCCAGCTGGCCCGGCGGGTACGCGGGCGCCTGGTGGGCCTGGTTCCACAGAGCCCGGCCACCGCCCTGAACCCGGTCCGCACCGGACGGCGGCTACTCGCCGAGACGCTGCGGGCGCACGGCCGCGACCGCGCCGACGCCGACCAGCTCGCCGTCGACGTCGGGCTCGACCCGGCGGACCTGGACCGCTACCCCCACGAGCTGTCCGGCGGGATGGCACAGCGGCTGGTCACCGCGCTCGCGCTGGCACCAGACCCGGCGCTGCTCATCGCCGACGAGCCCACCACCGGGCTGGACCGGCCGCTGGTCGACCACACCCTCGACCTGCTGCGCCGCCGCTGCGACAACGGCGCCGCCGTCGTGCTCATCACGCACGACCTGGCCGCCGCGCGCCGGGTCGCCGACACCGTCGCCGTGATGTACGCCAGCCGCGTCGTGGAGCACCGCGACACCGACGAACTCTTCACCGCGCCGACCCACCCGTACGCCTCGGCGCTGCTCGACGCCCTGCCGGACCGGGCCTTCCGGCCGGTGCCCGGCGACCCGCCGATGCTCACCGCGCTGCCCCCCGGTTGCGCGTTCGCGCCCCGCTGCCCGCACCGCACCGACACCTGCGCTCACCCACCAGAGCCGACACCGGTCGCCGGTGGCGGCACCGTGGCCTGCCACCACCCGATCCGCACCGGAGCCAACCCGTGACCAGCACGCCACACCTGCTCGCCGACGAGGTGACCGTCGGGTACGGCCGCCAGGTCGTCCTCGACCGCGTCACGGTGCGGATCGACCGGGGCGAGACGGTCGGACTGCGCGGGCCGTCCGGCTGCGGAAAGTCGACACTGGTACGGGTCCTGGCCCTGCTGCACCAGCCCGATCAGGGCCGGGTCAGCATCGACGGCACCGCAGTGAGCGCCGTCCGGTACGCCGTGCCGGTGGCCCTACGGACCCGCGTCGCCGCCCTCTTCCAGAGCCCGCGCGCCGCCGCCGATCCCCGGCTGAGCCTCACCGACCTGATCGCCGAACCGCTGCGCGCCACCCGGACACCCGAGGCGGCGGTCCGGGAACGGGTCACCGAACTCGCCGACCTGGTCGGCCTCACCGCGGATCTGCGCAGCCGACGTCCGCACGCGGTCTCCGACGGGCAACTGCAACGCGCCTGCCTGGCCCGGGCCCTCGTGCACCGTCCCGACTACCTGCTCTGCGACGAGGCCACCGCGATGCTCGACGCCTCCACGCAGGCGCACGTCGCCGCCGTCATCCGCGACTACCAGCTGGCCCAGCAGGCCGGGGTCCTGGTCATCAGCCACGACCAGACTCTGCTGGAGCGCTGGAGCGACCGGATCGTCGACCTGGCCGGCACGGCACCCGCACGGACCTGACCTCCCGGCCGACGGGTTCCCACTCAGTCGGCGACGTCCACGATGACCTTGCCGTTGGCGGTGCCGTCGGCAACCAGGCGGTGGGCGTCCATCACCGTGTCGAGCGTGAACCGGCGCGCGTCCAGTCGGGGACGCAGCGCACCGGCTTCGGCCAGCGCCGCGATCTCGCGCAGGATGGAACCGTGGTGGTCACGGCCCCGCCCGGTGAGCATCGGCAGCAGGGTGAACACGCCGGAGTAGGTGGCGCCACGGAACGACAGCGGGGCGAGCGAGTGTGCGCCCCAGCCCAACGCGCTGACGACGTGCCCGTGGTAGGTGCGGACCGCCGCGAACGAGGCGTCGAGGGTCGTGCCACCGACGTTGTCGACGATGATGTCGAAACCCTCACCGCCGGTGTGTCTCTCGACGTACTCGTCGACGGTGCTCGTGGTGTAGTCGATCGGCACGGCGCCCAGGCTCTCGATCACCGGCAGGTTCGCCGGCCGGCCCGTGGCGTACACCTCGGCGCCTCGCGCCCGGGCGAGTTGCACGCCCACGTACCCGACCCCGCCGGCGCCGCCGTGCACCAGCACCTTCTGCCCGGCGTGGACCCCGGCCCGGTCGACCAGACCTTCCCAGGAGGTGACTGCCGCCAACGGCAACGCGGCGGCCTCCCGCATCGAGAGGTTGTTCGGCTTGTGAGCCAGCAACCGGGCGTCCACGGCGGTGTACTCGGCCAGCGAGCCCGGCAGGTCACCGACTCCCCCGCACAGCCCGTACACCTCGTCTCCCGGGGCGAAGCCGGTCACCTCCGCGTCGACCGCCGCGACCACACCGGCGAGGTCCATGCCGAGCACCGCGGGTAGCTGGACACGCGCGTGTGCGGCCTTCCCCGCCTGGATCTTCGTGTCGAGCGGGTTGACCCCGCTGGCGACGACCCGCACCAGCACCTGCCCGGGCCCGGGGGCGGGGTCGCCGATCTCCTCGACCGTCAGCGGAACGTCGAACTCCCGCAGCACCGCAGCCCGCATAGCCCCCACACTCTCCGTGATCGAGACGTCAGGTGGACGCTAACCGACCGGATTGCCGACCGGGCGGCTTCTTCGGTGACCGCCGCTGGCACCCGCCGGAAACTTTCGCCCGACGCCGGCCGACCATCCCGGTGCCACCGTTCCACCCGCCCCGCTTTTGCCATCTGAGGAAAAAGATCGCCACCTCTTGTAAAAAGTCTCCGCGCCGTCAGGATATTCAGATGCGTCGTCACCCTCAGATCGCAGGGCGGGTGGTCTCGGGCCTCCTCGCGTTCCTCCTCGTCTCGGCTGTCGCCCTCCTCGCGTCCGCTCAGCCCGCCGCAGCTCACGGGACCCTCGCGATGTCCACGCCGGCGGCAGGCGCCACGGTGCGCGAGGCGTTGACGTCGGTGCGGCTGTTCTTCACCGAGAAGGCCGCGGCCAACGCGTACTTCACGGTCACCGCGCCCGGTGGCATCCGGGTCGACAACGGCTGGTCGTACGGGGAGCCGAAGCCACTGGACAAGCCGGTACGCGAGTACTTCCTGGTGAACGGCCAGTTCGAGCCGCGCGAGTACACGACCGGGTTCCCCGCGACGGTGGCGGTCGCACACCTGCCGGCCAAGGGCGAGTACTCGGTGAGCTACCTGTCGGTCGCCTCGGACGGCGACCCCGTACGCGGCACCGTGACCTTCCGCTACAACGGGCCGGTGACTGCGGCACCGAAGGGGTGGAGCCCGCCGTCGACCCAGCCAGACCCGGCGCTGCTGGCCGCTGCCGAGCAACACGGGTCGTCCGGGCAGGCGTCGGCAGTGCCGACGGTCGCGGCCGAGACCCCGATTCCGCCGTCCGCGGCAGCGGCTGCTCCGATCGAGTCGACTGACGAGAGCGGCCCCGGAGCGGTCGCGTGGGTCGGCCTGGCGGTGGTCGCGGTGGCGGTCGCGGCGGCCGGATCCGTCGTCTGGCGTCGGCGGACGGCCTCCACTGGCAGACCCGCCGGCCGGGGCCGTACCGCGCCGGCGACATCCGGTCGACGCGGCGCCGGCACCCGTCCCGGAACCAGGACCCCCGGCACCAAGGGCGCCGGTAGCAGGACCGCCGCTGCCAAGACTGGCGGCGGCAGGGCGGTCGGTGGCAGAACCGACGCAGACCGGGCCGCCGCGACGACCGGCAACGGTACGCAGACCTCGGACACTCGACCGCCCGCCGACCCCGGAGCGTCGCCGGACCCGGACCTCGCCAGCGCGACGCCCCGGTCCCGGCTGAGCAACACCGGGCTGGCACTGTTCGTCGGTGCCCTGGTGCTGGCCCTGCTCGGCGGGTTCGGCTTGGCGCGCATCAGCGGCAACGAGGGCCCGGCCGCCAACACCGCCCGGCAGCCGGCGGGCGGTCCGCCCGCCTCCGGCCCGGCGGTGTCCGCGACCGACGGACACCAACACCCGGCGGGCACCGGGCCGCACACGCACCGGGGCGACAGCGGAACAGGCGAGACGCTTACCACCGGGACGACCGTCAGCGCCGCCGGCTTCACGCTGCAACCGCTGGAACGAACCCAACCCGCCGGGGTACGCGCCGACTACCGCTTCCGCATCGTCGGCACCGACCGGCAGCCGGCGACCCGCTTCGCGGTCGTGCACGACAAGCCGTTGCACCTGATCGTGGTGGGCCGGGACCTGACCGGCTACCAGCACCTGCACCCGACGATGGCACCCGACGGCACCTGGAGCGTCCCGCTGACGCTGGCCCGACCCGGCGGCTACCGCGTCTACGCCGATTTCTCCGTCACCAGTGCCAACGGCAGCCAGCAGCCCCTGGTGCTGGGCGTCGACCACACGGTGCCCGGCGCGCACACCCCGGCCGCGCTGCCGCCGCCGCAGGCACAGGCGGCGGCTGGTCCGTTCACCGTGTCGATGACCGGCACCCCGACGGTGGGGGTGACGGCGCCGATCCACTTCCAGGTCACCAGCGCCGGCACACCCGCGCAGTTGCAGCGGTACCTGGGCGCGTACGGGCACCTGGTCGTCGTGCGGGAGGGCGACCTCGGCTACGTGCACGTCCACCCCGAGCAGGAGCTGGTCGACGGGACCGTCAAGTTCTGGTTGACCGTGCCAAGTGCCGGCCGGTACCGGGCCTTCTTCGACTTCCAGGTCGCCGGCACGGTGCACACCGGGGAGTTCACGATCGACGTGCCCTGAGCCTGGAACTTTCTCCGTGCTGCTGCCGACCTACCAGCCAGCAGCAACCATCGGAGGAAGAACACATGCGCAGCGCCAGCCCGCTCCGTCCACGCCGCCGCTCGGCCGCGATCCTCGCCGCCACGATCCTGACGGTGGGCACCGCCGGTTGCGGCTCGTCCGACTCTCCGGCGACCGCGCAGGCGGGACCGTCGGTGTCGGCGTCGGCCAACCCGGACGCTGGTGTGCTCGGCATTCGTGACCCGTGGGTGAAGGCCGCCGACAAGGGCATGACGGCGGCCTTCGGCACCCTGGTCAACGACGGCGACGTCGACGTCACGGTGACAGGTGCCACCACCGCCCTGTCCTCGATGGAACTGCACGAGATGGCCATGAAGGACGGCACTATGGTCATGCGGCAGAAGCAGGGTGGCATCGTGATCAAGGCCGGGAGCACCCACGCGTTGGAGCCCGGCGGCGACCACCTCATGCTGATGAACCTCAGCAGGCCCGTTCGGGCCGGCGACGAGGTGACCTTCACCTTGACGTTCGCCGACGGCAGGACCCAGCAGTTCCGCGCCGTGGCCAAGCCGTTCACCGGCGCGCAGGAGAGCTACGCCCCGGGGCACGGTCAGCCCATGCACGGCACGAGCGCCACGCCGGAGATGAGCACGAGCCCGGCATCGTGACGCGGACGCCACGTGTGCGGCCGGTAAGCAGGCGTGGTCTGCTCACCGGCGGAGCCCTGGCCGCCGGAGGGGCTCTGGCCGGCGGTGCCGCCATCGCCGCGACTCGTACCGGCAGCGGGCAACCACCGGCCGCCGCCGACCCCACGGCGGTGGCAAGCGTCGGCGGCCTGGTCGAGCCGTTCCACGGCGCCCGGCAGGCCGGGGTGGCCACCGAACCGCAGGCGCACGCGTCGTTCGTGGCGCTCACGCTGCGGGCCGGCGTCGACCGGGCCGCGCTGGGCCGGATGTTGCGGTTGCTCACCGACGACGCCGCCCGACTCACCCAGGGCCGGCCCGCGCTGGCCGACACCGAGGCCGAACTGGGGCTGCTGCCGGCACGGCTGACAGTGACCATCGGCTTCGGGCCCGGCCTCTACCGGGCGGCCGGCGTCGACGACCGCCGGCCGGCATCGGTCACCGACCTGCCGTCGTTCCGCATCGACCGGCTCCAGCCGGCCTGGTCCGGCGGGGACCTGCTGCTCCAGATCTGCGCTGACGACGCGATCACCGTGGCCCACGCCCAACGGGTGCTGATCAAGGACAGCCGACCGTTCGCCACAGTGCGGTGGGTCCAGCAGGGCTTCCGGCGCAGCCCCGGTGTCGAGCCGGGTGGCCACACCCAACGCAACCTGTTCGGTCAGCTCGACGGCACCGCCAACCCGCGACCCGGCGCGCCCATGGACACCGCGCTCTGGGTGCCGGACGGCCCGGCGTGGCTGCGCGACAGCACCACCGTGGTGGTGCGGCGGATCAGCATGAACATGGAAACCTGGGACCTGCTCGGCCGGGCCGACCGCGAACTCGCCGTCGGGCGGCGGCTCGACACCGGTGCCCCGCTCACCGGCACCGCCGAGCACGACGAACCCGACTTCGCCGCCACCGATCCGGACGGGCTCACCGTCATCCCCGACTTCTCCCACCTCACCCGGGCGCACGTCACCGACGACCGGCTGAAGATCCTCCGCCGGCCGTACAACTACGACGGGGTGCCGACGGCGGACGGTCACGCGGACAGCGGCCTGATCTTCACGTCGTACCAGGCCGACATCGCCCGGCAGTTCCTGCCCATCCAGCGCCGGCTGGCAGACCGGGACCTGCTCAACGAGTGGACCACGCCGATCGGCTCCGCGGTCTTCGCCATCCCGCCCGGATGTCCACCGGGCGGTTGGATCGGCGAGCAGGTGCTCGGATGACCAGGTCGCCGTCGCGCCCCACCGCCGTCCGGCTCGGCGCGGCGGTGCTCGCCGTCCTCGTGGCGGTGCTCATCCCGGCCGGCCCGGCCTGGGCGCACAACTCGCTCCGGGCGGCCACGCCCGCCCGGGACGCGACACTGTCGAGCGCACCGACCGAGGTCACGCTGGAATTCATGCGGCGGCTCGACCCCACCTTCACCACGATCGTGCTCACCGACGCCGCCAAGCGGAAGCTTCCCACCGGCGAACCGGTGGTCACCGGGGCGACGAGCACGGTTCAGGTGACAGACACCCTGCCGAACGGGACCTACACGGTCGCCTACCGGGTCGTCTCCGTCGACGGGCACCCGGTGCAGGGGTCGTACCCGTTCACGGTGGCCGATCCCTCGTCCAGCGCCGCGCCGGTTGCCAACCTCAGCGCCTCAGCGCCCGCCCCAGCCGCCGCCGGCGCGGAGTCCGACGACGGCCCGAGCGGTGTGCTCGTGGCGGGGGCCGCGCTGGCCCTCCTCGTCCTGGTGACGGCCGTTGGGCTGCGGTGGCGACGGACGGTGCGGCGCTGATCAGACGGTGATCCGCTCCACAGTGGGGCGGACCGGCGACGCGCACCGCACGGCCCGGACCGACCGGCCCGGTCTTGCACGTCTCCGGAACCAGCGGCGTCTCTCCCCCGACTACCGGTCAGGGGCCGACGCGACACCTCACCGGGCGACCAGACCAGCACGGGAGACACCTACCGGGTGACTCCCGACTCTTCCGATCGGATCACCATGTCTCTCACCGAACTGTCCGGCACGCCGCAGCCGGAACCCGCCATCACCGCCGAGAAACCGGCCCGAGCCGCCCGGCGCACGTCGCCGTTCGGCGCGCTGCTGCTGCGGCTGCACTTCTACGCCGGCATCCTCGTCGCCCCGTTCCTGGTGGTCGCCGCACTGACCGGTCTGGCCTACACCACAGCACCGCAACTCGACACGATCCTCTACGGCAACCAGCTCACCGTCGCCGAGGTGGGTGAGCGTCAGCTGCCATTGGCCGAACAGATCGGGGCGGCCCGCAACGCGCACCCCGACGGCAGCATCACCACCGTGCAACCCGGCGACGGCGACCGGACCACGAAGGTGGTGTTCTCCCTGCCCGAGCTTGGCGAGAAGCAGCACACCGTCTACATCGACCCGTACACCGCCGAGTCCCAGGGCCAGCTCACCACCTGGTTCGGGTCCACGCCGGCCGTCACCTGGCTGGACGACCTGCACCGCCACCTGCACCTGGGCACGGTCGGCGAGCACTACTCCGAGCTGGCCGCGAGCTGGCTGTGGGTGATGGCGCTCGGCGGGGGCATCCTCTGGTGGCGTCGACGCGGCGCCGCCCGAGCCGCAGCCCGGCATCTGCTCGTGCCGGACCTGTCCACGGGTAAGGGTGTTCGTCGTACCCGAGGGTGGCACGCCACCACCGGCATCTGGCTCACCGTCGGTCTCCTCTTCCTCTCGGTCACCGGTCTGACGTGGTCCCGCTACGCCGGTGCGAACTTCGCCGACGGCCTCGACGCGGTGAACGCCCGCACCCCGGAGATCTCCACCAGCCTCACGGCCGGCCCCACCGCCCCTGCCGAGACCGGCGGGGGCCACGAGCACGGTGCCGCCGGGGTTGGCGGGGTCGTCGAGTCGGCGGCGTTCGACCGGGTCCTGGGCGTCGCTCGCGACGCGGGCCTCTCCGGTCCCGTCGAGATCACCCCCGCGCCGGAGCCGGGTTCCGCCTGGACTGTCACCCAGGTCGACAACACCTGGCCGGTCAACAAGGACCGCATCGCCGTCGACCCGGCCACCGGCGCGGTGACCGCCCGCAGCGACTTCGCCGACTGGCCCCTGCTGGCCAAACTGAGCGGCCTCGGCATCCAGGCCCACATGGGGATCCTCTTCGGCCTGGTCAACCAGATCCTGCTCGCCGCGCTCGCCCTCGGGCTGCTCTGCGTCATCTTCTGGGGTTACCGCATGTGGTGGCAGCGTCGACCCACCCGCGCCGACCGACGCGCCCTCGCCGGCACCCCGCCGGCGCGCGGCGGTGTACGCGGTCTGCCGCTCTGGGCGTTGCTGATCGGCGTACCGGTGACCGTGGCGATCGGCTGGGCGCTCCCGCTGTTCGGGATCACAGTGCTCGCCTTCCTCGTCATCGACGTGGTGGTGGGGGCGGTGTCCCGACGCCGACGACTCGCGGCTCCTACCTCCCCGGCACCCGCGGGGCGCTGATCCACCGGTCCGGCCGTCCGTGACGCGACGGACGGCCGGACGCGAAGACGCTCAGATCACCACCTGTTTGGTGTTCGGCAGACTGTCCACGATCGACGTCGACACGTTGATCGTGTCGGCGATGATCTCGTGGGGCGTGTTGGCCATCCACTGCATCACCGAGATGTCCTCGAACCGGGGATGGCGGAACATCTCCAGGAACACCAGCGGCTCGTCACCGGTGTTCTCGATGTAGTGGCCGTAGGCGAAGGGCACGTACCCCACGTCGCCGGCCTGGAAGTCGAACGTCCGGGCGGCGGCCTGCGCGGCGAACACGCCCATCCGTGCGGTGCCGGAGATGTAGTACTGCCACTCGTCGGTGGTGGGATGCCAGTGCAGTTCGCGCATCCCACCCGGCTCGACCTCCACCAGTGCCGCGGCGGTGGTCACGGAGGCGGCGAAGTTGGTCGAGTCGGTGATCCGGACGGTTCCGCCGCGGAAACGCTGCGGGGTCTGGGCGAGCATCCGGTGCTTGAAGCTTCGGGGGATGTCGCCGGTCGGGCTGACCACCCGGTCCTGTTGCAGTGGTGGTGGGACGTCGCCCTGGAAGATGTACTTCTCCCGCTCGGGCAGGTTCTCCATCTGTTCCGGCGTCCAGCCGAAGTTCTTGGCCAGCACGTGCCGAGGGGTGTGCGCGAAGAAGTCGCTGAGCAGGAACGTGTTGTTCTCCGAGAACGCGCCGTCGTCGAAGACCAGCAGGAACTGCGCGCCGTCCTGCAACGCCTGGATGTTGTGCGGCACACCCTGCGGAAAGAACCACAGGTCGCCCGCCTTCACGTCCTCGATGAAGTTGCGTCCCTCGTGGTCGACGGCGCTGATCCGGCAGCTTCCGCTGAGCATGTACGCCCACTCCGACTGCTGGTGCCAGTGGATCTCCCGGTACGCGCCCGGTTCGAGACCGAACTGGACGCCGGCCAACTGGGTGGCGATCGGGAGGTCGCGGCTGGTGACCTCCCGGGTCCAGCCGCCCTTCTCCACCCGGGTGTGCGCCTGCGAGAACGAGAACTTGAGGTTGGGCACCAACCGGCTGTCGGTGGTGGGTGGAACCACAAGGTCCGGGTTCTGCCGCTCAAGCGCGACGTTGCGGCCCGCGAAGGGCGGTGCGCCCTGGTCGCCGCGCCTCGGTTCGGGATCACTGTCAGCCATGATCGCTGTCTCCTCACTCGGGTCGGACCGGCTCGGGCGCGGGAACGGATCCGCCACGCAGCCGCAGCCGCGACGAGATTCCCAGCAGGGCACGCACTCCGGGCCGGCCGTGCTGGATCGCGATCGCGACCGGGATCGCCACCGCGATCGCCGTCAGCACCAGACGGGTCCACGCCGGAGCGTGACCACCCACCCCGGTGCCGGCATAGACGACGAACATCAGCAGCACGACCCGGAGCCGAGGCAGACCGGGAGGGTCGGTGAGCGGGGCCATGGTTCGATGATCGGCGCGGAACACCGACCGTCGCATCACGTGATCGCGCCATTACCGCACACCAGTTCCCGGACGGCACGGGCCATTCGACGCAATCCCGCCGGTTCGGCGATCCGGTCTCCCGTACGTGCCGGCGTGGCTAGGCTCGGTCGCAGGACGGCATTTCGACGCGCCGGGTAACAACCGGGGAGAACGCCATTGTCCGAATCATCCTTCAGCTCCGGAACGCTCTCGGCCGACGACATCACCACCGAGCAACGACGGCACCGGCTCTTCGAGGCCGCGGACCAGCTCCGGCTCGCCGGGCGCGGGACGGAGGCGCTCCACATCCTGGCGGCCGAGGTCGCGACGAGCCGCGGCGGCGAGCCGCACCGCACCCTGGTGCTCGGTCGGGTGGCGCGGACCGTCGCACTGGAACAGCCGACCATCGCCCTCACCGGCCTGCGGGAGGCACTGAACCTCCGGCTGGACGCCCGCAGTCGCGCCACGGTGCTCGCCCTGGTCGCCACGGTCGCGGCCCGCACGGGTCATCCGGACACCGACGCCCTGCTGCGCGACGCGGGCACCGCGCACGCCGCGTCGGGTGACCAGTCGTCCGCTCGCCATCTCGCCCTCGGCCGGGCCGCCCGCTCGCTCGCGCACGGTGACCTGCCGGGCGCCCAGGCCGTGCTGGCGGCCCTGGATCCGAACTCCTGGTCGGCCCGCGCCGACGCCCCGTCCATCCGGGCCGAACGGATCCTCGTCGCGCTCGGCCTGGGCCGGCACCCGGACGCCCGGGCCGCCGCCCGCCAGGCGCCGGATGACGGCGACGGGCCGCTCACCGGGCTGACCGCGCTGGACTGCCTGCGCATGGTGGCGGTGGGCGAGTTGCCCGAGGCGGCCGCGCTGGCCGTCACGACGCTCAGCTCCGGCTCGGCGGACCTCAGCAGAGAGGTGCGCGCCCTGCTGGTTGCGGTGATCGGTGAGGTGCGCTACCGCCGTGGTGAGCACGACGACGCCCGCGCCATCCTGCGCACCTGCCTCGCCGAGGACCGCTGGCCCGACCGGACGATGTGGAGCCCGGCGTTCTGCGTGGCAGCCCGCGACCCGGCCGTGAGCACGCCGGCGGGCCTGCTCACCAGGGTCGTCGCCGACCTGCACCGCTCGGTCCGGCCGCTGCTGCCGGTGCCGCACTTCGGTCCCCGGCTGGTACGCGCGGCGGTGGCCACCGGCGACACCCGAGCCGCCCGCCGGGTCACCGAACTGGTCGAGCTGGTGTCCACCCGTACGCCGGTGCCGCTGTGGCGCGCGCTGGCCGACCAGAGCCGGGGGTTGCGCGACGGCGACCCGGACGCGCTCCGGTCGGCGGTCGACCAGCTGCGCACCACCGCCGCCCGGCCGGCGCTGGCCGACGCGCTGCTCGACCTGGCGAACAACCCTCGGCTGCGCCCCGGGGAGGCGCGCGACGCCGCGCACGAGGCTGCTGCCCTCTACGCCCGGATCGGCGCCCCCGGCGACCAGGCGATTGCCGACCGGCGCTGCGCCGACCTCAGCGGCACCCCGCGGCACCGGCCGTCGATCGACGAGCCGCCCGGTGGGGGCCTCGACGCGCTCACCCCCGCCGAGGAGCGGGTCGCCGAGATGCTCGCCGCCGGCGCCACGAAAAAGGAGGCGGCCAGGAGCCTCTTCGTCTCCTTCCACACCGTGGACACCCAGCTCCGGTCCATATATCACAAGCTGGGCATCAACAACCGGATGCAGCTGGTGCGGGCCTGGGAGAGGACCAGACGATAATCGGCTGGTGACAGCGCCAGCCGACCTGACCCCACTCGCCGAGGCCGTGGAGTGCGAATTCATGCACTCGTACGAGTCACAGGCACCCACGTACACCGATCTCGGGATCGCCACCACCCGCGTCGGCGGCGGTGTCGCCCTCGGCATGCGCAACGATCCGTCCGGCGGGTACTGGAGTAAGGCCCTGGGCTTCGGCACCACCGAGCCGTTCACCGTGCAGGTCCTGGATGACGTCCTCGACTTCTACCGGGAGCACGGCATCGGTCAGGCCGTCATCCAGCTCATTCCGTCGGTAGTGCCCGCCGGCTTCGAGGAGGTGGCCGCCGCGCGCGGGCTCACGCCGGGCAGCACCTGGATCAAGCTCGCCGCCCGGCCCGAGGACGTCACCGCCGGACGGACCCGCCTGCGGGTCGGCCCGGTGCCCACCACCGAGGCGCGGCGCTGGGCCGATGTGCTGCTCACCGGGTTCGGCATGCCGACCGGTGGGCTCACCGACATGGTGGCCGCGACGGTCGGCCGGCCGGCGTGGCGACCCTGCGCGGCGTGGGACGGCGGTGAGCTGGTGGCGGGCGCCAACCTGTTCCTGCACGGCGAGGCCGCGGCGCTCAACGCCGCCGCGACGGCCTCCGGTCACCGCGGCCTCGGGGCGCAGTCGGCGCTGATCACCGCCCGCGCCCGGGCCGCCGTCGAGGCGGGATGCCGGTGGCTGTTCGCCGAGACCGGCAAGCCCGCTCCCGGTCAGCAGAACCCGTCGCTGAACAACCTGCGCCGGGCCGGGCTGGTGCCCCTCTACGAACGCCGCAACTGGGTGTGGCGAGCGGCGTCCTGAGCCCGCCCGGGGCCGTGGTGGGCAGCCGTGCGCCGGCCTCGGCCCCGAATCCGTCGTCGGTCAGGGCTCACTCGGGCGGTGTGGCCCCCGACTGTTCGCTGACCATGTACGCCGCGTACCAGTCGGGCCAGTTGTCGTCCCGCTCCCCGGTACGTTTCTCGTGCTCGTCGTGTGCGGCGGCCGCGCGCCGCATCGCGTCCGCCAGGTCGCTCAGCGAGCCGAACGACGTCAGCCCGCCCTCGATGCGCCCGGGAAGCCTGGTCGTGATCTCCTGAATCAGCCAGGTGTTGCCGTCCGGGTCGCGCAGTGTGGCGCGCGAGAAGTAGCTGCGTCGCTGCGGGTCCGGCCCGTCGACCGGGCCGTCCGGGGTGACGTGGAAGACGTCGCCGACCTCGATGCCGGCGGCGACGAGGTCGGCGCGGGCCGCCTCGACGTCGGAAACGACCAAATACGCCACTGCCGAGCCGGGTGCCGCCGGGGTGAGCCCGGGGCCGAACTGCACGGAGCACGCGGAGCCGTGCGGCGTCAACTGCACGATGCCGGGCGGGGTCTGGTCGAGCCGCCACCCCAGCCGTTGGTAGAACGCCTTTGCCCGGTCCACGTCCGAGACCGGGATGACGAGCACCTCAAGCTTGATGTCGAGGCTCTCGATCCGCGCCGCCGTGCTCGCGTCGGCCTGGGCAACCTTCCGGCTCATCGCTGTCCCCTTCCTGATCAACACGCTACTGTCCGCGTTCCCGCCCGATGCGGGCTTTCCGGCATCAGCCCGGCGCCATCCGGGTGGCCCTGCGTACCCCCACCAGGGCGACCAGGGCGAGGAGGATGACGGCGACGGAGTACTCGTCGGCGGTCCGCGGCAGGCCGCCGGCGTAGACCACGAGGAAGCCGGCGATGACCGTGGGGAGACCGAAGCCGACGTAGCAGATGACGTAGAGCACGGACAGCACGCTGGCGCGTTGGTGCGCCTCCACCAGCGGCATGACGGTCTTGAGGCTGCCCTGGAAGCCGCTGCCGAAGCCGACTCCCCCGAGCGCGAGACCGACGAAGAAGCCCGGGACGGACTCCGCCATGATCGCTGCCAACGTGACGACCATGCCGAGGATGAGCGTGCTGATCCCGGTCAGGATCACCGTCCGGGCGGCGGCGTTGCGCTGGACCAGGACGGCGATCGACCCGAAGACGGCGAAGACGAAGAGGACCAGACCGCCGATCACGATCGACGTGTTCATCAGACTGCGGACGAGCGCCGGGCCGAGCGCGCCGAAGAACCCGGCGAGCGCCCAGACCGCGAAGAGCACCGGGACGACGGCCAGGACCGGCTGGCGTACCGCGTGGGGCAGCGTGATGTCCGGCCGGAGGCTGCGCCGGGCCCCGGCCAGCGGCGTGACAGTCTCCGGCATCAGCGCGACCCCGACGGCCTGGATCAGCAGGATCACGAGCAGGACGAGGTAGACCAGTCGCGTCGGCGCGGGCAGGAACTGGATGAGCAGCGCGGAGAGCAGCGCCCCGCTTCCGGTTCCGATGCCCGGGGCGAGCGAGTTCGCGAGGGTGCCCCGGGCCCGGTCGATGTCGAGCATGGCGGCGCCCACGGCCCCGGTGGCGGCACCGGCGGCCAGCCCCTGCACGAGGCGGGCGATCAGCAGGGCGGCGACGCCGTTGGCGAAGACGAAGACGACGAGCGCGAGGATCTGCACCGCGATCGCGACGGCCAGCACCGGCCGCCGGCCGAGGTGGTCGGAGAGCTTGCCGAAGACGAGCAGGGACGCCAGCACGGCGAGCGCGTAGACGGCGAACACCACTGTGGTCGTGACCGGCGAGAAGTGCCAGCGTTCCTGGTACACGCCGTAGAGCGGCGTCGGGGCCGCCGACGCGGCCAGGAACGACACCAGGATCGACGCGAGCAGCACCAGGGAGGCCGTCGGCGAGAGTCGGGCCCGCCCTGAGATCGACATGTCGGTGCTCCTCGGCTGCACGAAGACGGTCCGGCCTGGGCGTCGCGCCGGCCGCGCGGCCACGGCGGCGTACCCGGCCGGCACCGTCGTATGCCAGTTCGACCGGTTCGGCGCGGTCCGCCGCCGGGTGCGCCCGCCCCGAAAAGCGCCGGGGTACGACGTCGCGTGCCGCCGGTTCAGCCCTCGGGGTCCTGACCGCCGGAGGGGAGGCTGGCCACGCCACGGCCCAGTGCGTCCCGGAAGTCGCGGTACCGGTCGGGGCCGAGCGTTTCGGCGAGGTTCTGCTCGATCACGTGCACGACGGCGTCGGAGGCCGCCATGAAGCTGAGGCCCCGGTCCGTCGGCACGATCAGCTTCGCGCGGCGGTCGGCCGGGTCGGGCGTACGCCGGACGTAGCCCAGTCGCTCCAACTCGTCGAGGATCGCGCCCATCGTCTGCTTGTTGCGCCCGGCCAGCCGGGCCAGCTCGCCGGGGCGGGTGCCCTCGGCGTCGAGGTAGGCCAGCACCGCGCCGTGGCGGGGCCGGACGTCGTCGAAGCCCTGCTCGGCCGAACGTCGGAAGATCTCCCGCTGGACGCGGGCGGAGAGCTGCACGGCCAGGATCCCGAGGTCAGGGTCCTGCTCCTTCAGTGTGCTGCGCTTCATACTTTGGTCCAATCATTGGACTGTACAAGTTTTGTACTATATCGTCGCTGGCGGCGACCGATGATCCGACCTCGGTCCGCCTGACCGAGAGGATGACCATGACCATTCTGATAACCGGGGCAAACGGCACCGTGTCGCGGGAGGTGCTGCGGGAGTTGGCCGGCAAGCAGCCGGTCCGCGCGCTCGTACGGGACGCGGCACGTACGCCAGGTCTCGACGGAGTCGACTACGTCGTCGGCGACCTGGACCGCCCCACCACGCTGACCTCGGCGTTCGAGGGCGTGACGACGCTGTGGCTGCTGATGCCGATGGGTCCGCTCGCGCCGAGCCAGAGCATGAACGCGGTGTGGGCGGCCCGGCAGGCCGGCGTGCGGCACATCGTCCGGCTCTCCGCGATCGGCGCCGCGCACGACGCGCCGACCCGCAACGGCCGACTGCACGCGCTCTCCGACGCGGAGCTGCAGGAGTCGGGCATCGGGTGGACGATCCTGCGGCCGAGCCACTTCATGCAGAACCTGCTCGCCGCCAAGGCCGGTGAGCACCTCTTCGGGCTCTTCGGTGACGCCCGGGTCGGCCTGATCGACGCCCGGGACATCGCCGCCGCGGGAGCGGCGATCCTCGCCGCACCCGAGCAGCACCAGGGCATGATCTACACGCCCACCGGCCCGGAGAGCATCACGCTGGACCAGGCGGCGGACGAGATGGCCCGTACGCTCGGCCAGCCGGTGCGCTACGTGCCGCAGAGCCCGGAACAGACGCGCGACGGCCTGCTCCAGGCCGGCCTCGACCACTGGTCGGCCGAGGTCCTCGCCGAGTACCGGGTCGCCTACGGTTCGGGGTGGGGTGACTTCACCAACGACCATGTCGAGCGGATCGTTGGGCGGCAGCCACGGACCTTCGCCGAGTTCGTCAGCGATCACCGCGAGCAGTTCGCGAGCCTCTGACCCGTCGACAGCCCGGCGCGGGTGCCCTCCGGCGCGATCGCACCGGAGGGCACCGGGCTCGGGCGCACCGGACGGTGGTGCGCGGGTCAGTGCTCCGGCCGGCCCCCGTCGTCCGGCACCGTCGTCGAGTCCCGCTCGGTCGTTCGGAAGCGCTGCTGGTAGGCGCGGGGCGACACCCCCACCCGGGCGAGGAACATCCGGCGCAACGTCTCCGGGCTGCCGATGCCGACCTGTCGGGCGGAGGCGGTGACCGACTTCCCCGCATGCAGCAACCGGATGGCCGCGTCGACCCGCACGCCCTCCACGTACTTGCTGGGGCTGCTGCCCAGCTCCTGCCGGAACATCCGGGAGAGGTGACGGGGGCTCACGTGCGCCCGGGCGGCGAGGGCCGGCACCGAATGGTCGTCGGCCGGGTCGGCTGCCACCGCGTCGATCACCTGCCGCAGCACCGGAGTGCGGGGTCGGGGCAGGGCGAGCGACGGCGAGAACTGCGACTGGCCGCCCGGCCGTTGCAGGAAGACGACGAGCGACTGGGCCACCGACCGGGCGATCTCCGCACCATGGTCACGCTCCACCAGGGCGAGCGCGAGGTCGATGCCGGCGGACACGCCGGCGGAGGTGAAGATCGTCCCGTCCCGTACGAAGATCGCGTCGCTCTCGACGTGGACCTGTGGGAAGGCGGCGGACAGCAACCGGGCGTGCTGCCAGTGCGTCGTCGCCCGCCGACCGTCCAGCAGGCCGGCGGCGGCCAGGACGAAGGCGCCGGTGCAGACCGCGGCGGTGCGTCCGGCGGTGCGGGACAGCGTGGCGGCGGCGGCGGTGAGGTCGGCACTGATCGGGCGCACCGCCAACGCGTCGCCGCCGACCACGAGGGCGGTTCCGACGTCGGTCGCCGCGTCGACCGCGCCGTCGACCTGAACGAGTAGACCCGTCGAGGCACGGACGGCGGCGCCGTCACCGGAGCGCACCTCCAGCTCGTAGCGCGCGCCGAACTTGGCGGCCTCGGCGAAGACCTCGAACGGTCCGGCGAGGTCCAGCATCGTCATTCCGTCGAAGACCAGGGCGGTGACCCGGTGCACCCCTGCCGTCGCGCTACCCACCCGCCGACCCCCTCCGGTGATGTCCTGATCTGAGGGAAGCATGGCAGACAGGACAGGGCGGCTGACCGGTCCAGCGGGTGACGCTTGACGCACCGGAGCCCGGCCGGGCTCCCGACCGACAGGACAGTGATGAGCCACACAACGATCGCCGGCGTCCGGATCCCCGACTCGCGGCTCGCCACCGACGCCACCGAACTCGTCCGCGAGGCCACCGACGACCTGCTGTTCCATCACTCGCGGCGGGTCTTCCTCTTCGGCACATTGCAGGGTCGGCGGCTCGGCCTGACGGCCGACCCCGAACTGCTCTACGTGGGAGCGATGTTCCACGACCTGGGACTGACCGAACGCTACCGCCGCGACGATCAGCGCTTCGAACTCGACGGCGCCGACGAGGCACGCCGCTTCCTGCTGTCGAACGGCATCGGCGAACACGAGGCCCGGCTCGTCTGGGAGGGGATCGCCCTGCACACCACGCCCGAGGTTCCGTACCGGCTGGAGCCCGAGGTCGCCCTGGTCACCGCGGGCGTCGAGACCGACGTGCTCGGAATCGGCTACCACGAGTTGACCCCGGCCGACATCGCGGCGGTCACCGCCGCACACCCGCGGCCGAACTTCAAGCGGGCCATCGTCGACGCCTTCGCCGCTGGTTTCCGGCACCGGCCGGACACCACCTTCGGGACCGTCAACGGCGACGTGCTGGAGCACCGGGTGCCGGGCTACCGCCACATCGACTTCGTCCGGGTCATCGAGGACTCCGCCTGGCCCGAATGACCCCTACAGCTCGGGGTGGCCGAAGAGTCCGGGTAGCCCGCCGGTGTGCACGAAGACGAGCCGGTCGCCGCGCGGGAAGCTGCCGGCCAGCAGCGCCGCCATCGCCCGACCGGTGTACGTCGGGTCCAGGAAGATCCCCTCCGTACCGGCGGTGATCTCCAGCGCCGCCCGCACGGCGTCGGTCAACGTGCGATACCCGGCACCCACCTGCGAGCCGTCGATCCGCAGCGCGTTTGGCTCGACCTCGCCGACGAGCAGCCCGGCGACTGTCGCCCGGGGGTCCGGCACGGCACCGACGTCAACGCCGATCACCCGCTGCGCGCCCAACTCCCGCACCAGGCCGGCCATCGACCCGCCGGAGCCGAGCGCCACCACGACCTCGGCCCCGTCGATGGCCGGCAGTTGGGTACGCAGCTCCCGAGCACAGTCCACGTATGCCTGGACCGACTCCGTGGAGGTGCCGCCGAACGGGATGACGTACGCCGAGCGTCGCTCCGCCTCGACCGCCACCACCTCGGCGAGCGGCCGGTCCCCGGCCCAGACGATCTGCGCCCCGGCGAGCGCGTCGAGCAGCAGATTTCCTCGTGGGGTCGGCGGGGGCGGGCCGGCGAGCACCAGCACGCAGGAGAGGCCGAGCCGCGCGGCCGCGGCCGCGGTGAGCCGGGCGTGGTTGCTCTGCGGCGCACCCGAGGTGATCACCGTGCCGGCGCCGACGGCGATCGCCTGCGCGCAGGTGTGCTGGAGCTTACGGATCTTGTTGCCGCCGCCACCGAGGCCGGTGAGATCGTCACGTTTGAACCAGAGCTCGGCCAGCCCCAGCCGGGCGGCGAGCCGGGGCGCGGCCTCCACCGGCGTGGGCCACGTGCCGAGAGGAACGGGTGGGATCATCCGTGCAGCTAAGCACCCCACGGCCCGACTCGCAGCTTCCTGGCTGCGCGCGGCTCCTGCGTGGCGCGGCTAGGCCCGACGTGCCGCCACCCGATCCAGCGGACCGACGTCCGCGTGGCGACCGGGGCGCAGCGCCGCGTGTCGTTGCCCGGGGCCTGCCCCGTCGCGAGCGGCGAGCGCGTCGGCCACCACACCGGTGGCGAACGCGTAGATGGACTTGTGCACGATGTCGATGGCGAGTTCGGGCCGGGGCCAGGTCAGCGGCGGCGCCCCGACGCCGGTGGCGTTCTCCAGGATCTGGTCGTTGCTCAGGCGCAGCGCGGTGAACATCGTTGAGGCCCAGACACCGCGCAGCCCCGCCTGCGCCATGACGCTGCGCAGCACCCCGACCAGTACGCCCTGTCCGTAGTGCATGGTCAGGTTCTGCCAGCGGGGCTGGCGCCCTTCCGGCAGGCCGGTGAGCCTGGCCAGCACCTGGGCCGGCACGTAGGAGTCGGGGCGGCCGGTCACCCGCTGTTCGAGCTTCTCCGCGGCCGTCATCACCAGCGCTCCGGCCAGGCCCGCCACCAGTCCCTGCCACACCGCTCGCTTCAGCATGAGTCAGCCCTACCCGCCGGGCCGACGTCCACACCCGCGAGTCGTCGGCGGACGTCTCGGCTGGAGGCCAGTTGGTTTACCGCCGTTCGGGGCGGGTACGGTGGCGGTTGGGTCAAGACATGCGCCCTCCAGTGGTCAGTCCTGTTCGTGCACGCGCACGACAGGTCGGCCACCCTCGTCGAGGGCGGAGAAAGCATGTGATCGACCAAACCCCCCTTTCCCGGCCGGTGTCACCTGACGTCCTGAATGATCAGGGCACCGTCCTGGTCGAGCCGATCCTGTCGCTGACGATGAGCCACGACGGCCCGGTCAGTGTGATCAGCGTCGTCGGCGAGATGGACATGAGCAACGCCCACCTCCTCATCGAGTTGGTGGAGCAGCTGTGCCGCGCCCCCACACCACGGATCGCCCTGAACCTGTCGGCAGTTCGCTTCCTCGGGGCCCACGGCATCAGCGCGCTGCTCCGGTCCGGTCAACTGGCCGCCCAGGCCGGGGGCCGGCTGACGCTGCGCGATCCCTCGCCGTTCGTTCTCCGTGTCCTCGGCGTGACCCGATTGCTGCGGCATCTCGAACGTGATGACACGTCGACCCCGACCGGTGCTCGCATCAGTGGCGTCGTCGCGCCGCCGCCCCGCCGTGCCGCACCGCCGCATCAGCCCCTCAGCCCGTCCGTCGCCGACCAGCCCTAGACGCGCGGCGACAGTTCCCCCGATCAAGGAGACGCATGTTCAATCCACTGGACCACAAGGGAATTCCGCTCGAGAGCCAACTCCGCAACTGGCGTGAGTTGAACGTCGAGCCGATCGATCCGGAGGCGGTCGACCCGTACACCCGGTGCCGGATCATCACCATGAACGGCATCGAGGTGGAGGCGATCAACTTCCAGCACCAGTTCGCCCGCAACTGTCCGGACCAGGAGGTCCGTCGGCAACTTGCCTATGTCCGGTACGTGGAGAGCCAGCAGCAGCGGGTGGTGAACTGGCTGCTGCCCGGTGTCGCCAGCGTGCTGGAGACGACGCTCGGCTACGAGCAGGTCGCCGTCGACCTCACCGCCTGGGTGGCCCGCCACGAGCCCGATCCCTACCTGAAGCAGGCGTACGAGTTCGGTGTGCTGGAGGACTTCGACCATCTGTACCGCTACGCCAATCTCTACGAGATGGTCGAGCGTCGTAAGGCGGAGAAGATCGTCGACGGGCTCACCGAGGTCATGCCGGGCCGGCCGACGGTGTTGGAGCACCGGCACCCGTTCGACGAGATCCGCACCCCCTACGACCGCAACTCGGTCGACCCGCGCTCGAAGCTGCACGCGCTGACGATCCTCTCGGCCGAGCAGCAGGTGATGTTCTACTACATGAACGTCGGCCCGCAGTACATGGAGCCGATCGCGCGCCAGCTCTACCAGGAGATCAGCCTGATCGAGCAGGAGCACGTCACCCACTACGAGTCGCTGTTGGACCCGGGCGAGAACTGGTGGGAGCGGCTGCTCACCCACGAGTACAACGAGTGCTGGCTGTACTACTCCTTCCTGCAACAGGAGAGTGACCCACGGATCAAGGCGATCTGGGAGCTGCACCTGCAGATGGAGCTGGCCCACCTGCAGCAGGCCGCCGACCTGCTGCGTCGCCACGACGGGCGGGAGCCCGAGGAGATCGTCGGCAGCGCCGGCCTCCCCGAACCGCTGACCTTCGAGCCCAACAAGGACTACCTGCGTCACCTGCTGGCCACCCAGATGGACCTGACGAAGCTCGGCGAAGGCTACGTCCGCGAGGCCCACGAGCGTTTCGAGTGGATGCAGCAGCAACTGCACGACGGCCAGCAGCCGCCGAGCGAGCAGGTCATCGACCTGCACCGGGAACGCTTCGGCGACGAGTACCGCATCGAGACCGAGGGGCCGCACCCGGTCGAGGCGCTGCGTTCCGAGGGTGGCAGCCATGCCTGAGACCGGCACCCCGGCCACGCCGGGCCCCGAGGAGGACGTGGTCGACCTGCTGCTCGCCCAGCACGCCCAGATCGAGCAGCTCTTCCTGCTGGTCATCGGCGGCACCGGCGACACCCGGCGGGACGCCTTCGACGACCTGGTGAAGCTCCTCGCCGCGCACGAGACCGCCGAGGAGGAGGTCGTGCACCCGCTCGCCCGGACGCTGCCCGGCGGGGGCGGTGACGCGATGGTCGACGACCGGCTCGACGAGGAGCGGCAGGCGAAGGAGACCCTGCCAACCCTGATCGAGGGTGGCGTCGACGCCGACGGCTTCGAGACCGGCATCGTCCTGCTGCGCGAGGCGGTGCTCCTGCACGCCCGACACGAGGAGCGCTACGAGTTCCCCCAGCTTCGCCAGCACGTACCGGTCGACCGGCTCCGCAGCCTCGCCACGGCCGTTCGGGCGGCGGAGGCGTCCGCGCCGACCCGGCCACATCCCAGCGCCCAGTCCGCGAAGGGCAACCTGGCCGCCGGCCCGGTGCTGGCGGTCATCGACCGGGTACGCGACGCGGTGCGCAAGCCTTCGGAGAGCTGACCGGGATGACAGGGTCGCCCACCCCGTGTGGGCGGCCCTGCCCGCCGGCAACGGCCGATACTCACCCGCGGGTGTTACCCACTGTCTGGGCGACCAGCGCCTCCGCGACCTCGCGCACCTTCCGGTTGGTGTCCTGGGAGATCTTGGACAGCAGCGCGAACGCCTCCTCCGCCGAGCACCGCCGTCCCCCCATGATGATCCCTTTGGCCTGCTCGATCACCGCCCGATTCCGCATCGCCTCCTGCATCTGCGCCGCCAACGTGGCGGCGTTCTCGTACAGGTGGGCGTTGGCCAGCGCCACCGCCGCGTACGCGGCGAAGCCCTCGGCGCTGGCGATCGAGGATGGGTCGAACGCGTCCACCGAATCGCTGTAGACGTTGAGCGCACCGACGACCGACCCCTGGATCGGAAGCCCGATCGAGAGGGAGCTCTGCACGCCGGCGGCGCGAGCCCTCTCCGCCCAGGCCGGCCAGCGCTCCTCGGCGGCCATGTCCGGCACCGAGATGGTGTCACCGCTGGCGGAGGCGTCCAGGCACGGGCCCCGGTGCTGCTCGTACTGCCACTCGTCCAACTGACGGGCCAACTCGCCGGTGAACGCCCCGGTCCAACGGACCCGACCCCGTACCAGGGTGACCGTCACCTCCCTCGTCCCGGGAATGCTCCCTTTGGCGAGCTCGGCGATCCGAAGCAGCACGTCATCGAGGCTGACCTCGTCGAGTCTGACCCGGCCCAGTTCGGCCAACGCGTCGGCGGGGTCCATCGTCGGCTGCGTCATCGCAGTGCCCTCCTCGGTCGGCATCCGTCGGAACGGGGGTTCCGGCATGGCCGGCACCTCGTCAGATGCCCAACGCAGCTCCGCTCCGGGCGGTCCTCAGCAATCTTGGTGCTACCCGTTGAATCACCCGCTCACACCCCGGTCAGTCCCGGGCGGCCCACGGCTGCGCCGGTCAGCTCAGGGGGCCGGAGCAGCCCATCCCTGAGCCTCGACGGCGGTCGGTAAACGGCCCGTCACACAGTGCCGGTGAACTGGCTGACGTGGTAGGCGGTGCTGCGGCCGTCCGGGGTGCGGGTCCATTTCGAGACCATCAGATGCAGGTCGTTGGCGTTCCGGCTCGACCAGGGATGGATGAACCCACCGTAGAGCGCGGGCTCCTGCCAGCTCGTCACCTGAATCTTCTCCGTCGACCAGGCCCGGTCGGGTCCGGCGGCGGTGCGGGTGACCAGGCACCCGTTCTGGCAGTTCAGGTACGACATCACCCAGGTCCCGTCAGCCAGCCGGCGCACCGACGGTTCGCCGAAGCGGCCGGTGAGGATGGGTGTGCAGGGTCTCCCCCAGCCCCAGTTGGTGCCGTTCCAGCCCCAGCCCTCGTACGACTCGGGGTAGAACAGCCGGTCCCACCGGACGCGTCGCAGCATCATCGGGCCGTCCTGCCGCCCGGACCGGACCGAGAAGACGTAGACGTACTCGCCGTCGCGTTGCATGGTCCACATCTGGTACGGGTCCTTGTTGTCCGGGCTGTTCCACCACTTCAGCGGCGTACGGATGAAGTCGTTGCCGTTGTCGGAGTAGGCCAGCCCCGCGTAGCGCGACTTCCAGTGCGGCCCGGCCGGGCCGGCGGAGTTCCAGTTCTCGATGCTCAGGTAGGAGATGAGCTGCCGACCGGTCTCCGGAAAGCTGATGCCGTCGTTGGGGATGACGGTCACCTCGGGAAGACCGTCGATGCCGATGCCGTGGTGGCCGTTGTGCATCAGCTCCGGTGCCCGTCCGTTGCCGGCGACGCGTGCGGCGCTGTCGAAGACGATTCCGCCCGGCGCGCCGGGGTGGACGGCGGAGCGCAACATGACCGGCGAACGCCAGTCGTTCGGCAGGGGCGGGCCCTCGGGCCACGGCGTGTCGAAGGTGTCGCCGAAGAGGTAGCCGATCGACCCGTTCTCCAACACGTACGGGATGCCCAGATCGGTGCCGGCCACCCGCCAGCGGCTGTTGGTGTCCAGGTCCGCGCCGGTCAGCCGCTTCTTCCAGACCGCCGCCTGGGCCGGAGCGGCGGTGGCCAGGATCGCGCCGACGGAACCGACCGCGCTGGCGGCCCCGATCGCGGCGGCGTGGCCGAGCACCGAGCGACGACGTACCCCCATGGCTGCCCCTTCCTGTCACACTCGTCACGGCCGTGCCGTGTGGATGGACAGCGGTTGCGGGCGAGTAAACCCGCCGACAATCGCCACTGTCAATACCTGCCCGCCCTGAACGATGCATTGAAGGAATTCTTCATAGGAGATTGACAGTCATCATCGCCCTGAAGAAACTCTCAGCATTCGGTTCCCGGTCAGTGGCGGTCTGGTGACGCCACCAGCTGACCATCCCCGACCCGACGAGGAGCAGCGTGAGACGTACTCTCCTGGCCCTGCTGACGGCCCTCGGCGTCGCTGGCACGACGGTCCCGGCCACGCTGGCGCACGCGGACCCGGTCGGCACCCTGGCCTGCCCCTCCATCCCCGCCAACCGCGACCCGGCGGTGACAGTGGTCGCCTATCGGGTCGCCCGGGCCCACAACGCCAACGACAAGGTGATGCTGTCCGCGTTCGAGGCGGGCTGGGTCGAGTCGCACATGAACAACCTGCCGTGTGGCGACAAGTCGTCGCTCGGGGTGTTCCAGCAACGCTGGGACTACGGGTGGGGCACGCCGGAACAGATCATGGACCCGGTCTACGCCAGCACCCAGTACGTCACCCGGGCCATCGTCTGCGACCGGGACAACCCCGGTTACAGTGCCGGCCAGGTCGCCCAGTGCGTCCAACGCTCCGGTTTCCCCGACCGGTACGACCAGGCGGCCACCACCGCCCGCGCCCAGCTCAACGAGGCGGCCCGCACCCACGCCATCGCCGGCGGATCCGCCACCGACGTCACCGGCGACGGCCGGAACGACATCGTCGCCTTCACCCAGAACGCTCTCGCCGACGTCTACGTGGGCACGTCCACCGGCAGTTCCTACACCGGCACCTCGGCGAAGTGGAACGACTTCTTCTCCCTCGGTGGCGAGACCGCCACCACCGGGGACATCAACGGCGACGGTCGCGACGACATCGTCACGTTCACCTGCAACGCCGATGCCGACGTCTACGCCGCCGTCTCCACCGGCACCTCGTTCGTCGGCACCACGGTCAAGTGGAACGACCTCTTCTGCCTGCCCGGGGAGTTCCCCTACCTGGGTGACTACAACGGCGACGGCAAGGACGACATCGTCGCCTTCACCAAGGGCAGCTTCAACGACGTCCACGTCGGCCTGTCCACCGGCACCAGCTTTCTCGGCGCCACCAGATGGCACGACTTCTTCGGCCTGCCCAACGAGACCACCCTCTGACCCCAGGGAGACCGCACATGTTCGACGTTCCCCCGTCCGCGTCGATCAGCCAGCGCCGGCTGATCGGTGGTCACCTCCAGGACAAGAACCCCCACCGCGCCCGCTTCCACGTCGCTACCGGTCGACGCGTCTCATGCTGCGATACACCACGGTGATGATCAGGAAGAGCGTGCCGACGAGCACGAGGGTGATCACGGCGTTGACCGCCACGGGCAGGTCCTGAACGAGGTACTGCTTGACGTAGTTGCTGCCAAGGATGACGAGGACATAGATCCACCAGGGCGCCCACTTGCCGTTCTGCTGCTCTTCCCCACTCACGGATGACCTCTTTCGACCTTGGTGCCAGGACCCCCGCCGACCGCGCGACGACGCTGCATTCACTCTGGCCCCGAATGTCGGCCGTGCCATCGACACGGGGAACGAGAACGGCCTCATCAGTTGGTGCTACGACCCAAACCGGACGCCGTAGTGGCGCGAGGTGCCGGTGGGCACTTCTTCCGCCACGACCTGTTCGTCCAGGACCTCAACGGAATGCTCCGACGCCTACGCCGCGCGGGGTGACCCCCGGTAGCGTTGACGGTCATGGTCACCAGCGTCGACGTACGCCGGGCACTCGCCAGCCTCGCCGACCCACGTCGAGCCGAGGCGTCGAGCCGGTTCCTGCAGATGGCCGCCGGTGGGTACGGCGAGGGTGACCGGGCCATCGGGGTCTCCGTGCCGGAGCAGCGCAAGGTCGCCGCGCGCTACTGGCGCGACCTCGCGCTGGCCGAGACGACACGGCTGCTCAGCGGTGACGTGCACGAGGAGCGGCTGACCGCGCTCTTCATCCTGGTCCGCAAGTTCAGCACTGGCGACGAGCGGGAACGCGGCCAGATCTTCGACACCGTTCTGGCCAACACCCGCCACATCAACAACTGGGATCTGGTGGACTCGTCAGCGCCGTACATCGTCGGGCCCTGGTTGATCGACAGGGACCGGAGCGTTCTGGACCGGTTGGCCGGGTCGAGCCTGGTGTGGGACCGCCGCATCGCCATCATGGCGACGTTCGCCTTCATCAAGGTCGGTGACTTCGAGTGGACCTTCCGACTCGGGGACCGGCTCCTGCACGACCCGCACGACCTCGTCCGCAAGGCGGTGGGCTGGATGCTGCGCGAGGTGGGCAACCGGGACAGAGCGGCGGAGGAGGAGTTCCTCGCCCGCCGCTACCAGGTGATGCCACGGGTCATGCTGCGGTACGCGATCGAGAAGTTCGAACCGCGGCGTCGTCGCGAGTACCTGTCCGGCGCCGTCTAGACAGCGTCAGCGCTTGCGGCCCACCCCGCCGAAGGCGTCGATGTCGACAGGCGTGTCGACCGCGTCGTCGGGTCGCCACTGCGGGCACGGCACGACGCCGGGCTCGACCAGCTCCAGCCCGTCGAAGAAGCCGGCGATCTGGTCCGGCGAGCGCAGCGTGTACGGAGTCGCCCCGCTGTCGTTGTAGTCGTCCTGCGCCTGCTGCATCTCGGCGCTGATCAGGCTCGTGCCGTCGTTGAGAGAGAGGTAGCTGCCGCTCGGCAGCGCCGCCACCAGCTGCCGGGTGATCGACCGGGCCGTCTCGTAGTCGGGCACGTGGCCCATCACCCCACTGAGGATGAGGCCGATCGGCTGTGCGAAGTCGAGCGTCTTGCCGGCCTCGGCGATCACCGCGGCCGGGTCGTGCAGGTCGCCGTCGATGTAGGCGGTCCGGCCCTCGGCGGTGCCCACCAGGAGAGCACGGGCGTGCACCAGCACCAGCGGGTCGCTGTCGACGTAGACGATCCGCGCGTCCGGTGCGATCCGTTGGGCCACCTCGTGGGTGTTGTTGGCGGTCGGCAGGCCGGTGCCGACGTCAAGGAACTGGCGGATGCCCGCATCGGCGGCGAGGAACATGATCGAGCGGACCAGGAACTGGCGGGAGGCCCGGGCCACGTCGACGACGCCGGGGAAGACCTGCCGGTACTGGTCCCCGGCCTCGCGGTCGACAGCGAAATTGTCCTTGCCACCGAGCCAGTAGTTCCAGATCCGCGCCGAATGCGGCACCGACGTGTCGATCTTCTGCGGACTGCCAGCCGCACCGGCTTCGGGCCGGCCGCTCGTCGACGATTCCATGGTCACGACGAAACCCCCATATGTATGCGTACGCGACGATGTCCCCGGGACGGCCCACGTGGAGGAAGTGACCGCCCGTGACCGTGCCACGGTATAGAAGGTCGGGCATCCGCACCACACCGGTCGATCCACAGCAGACCCTGCGGCGCGACCCGCTCACGCTGAGCGGACGGCGCGCACCGTCCATCTGAGCACCGTCCCTCCCGGGAGGGAGGGCTGTCCCCTGCCAGCGGGGTTCGCCCGCCACCGGACGCCGCAAGGATCAGGTGCATGGCGGCATCGACACCAATCAGCGGTCGGGGCGTCCACGGTCTGACGTACGCAGTGCTCGGCTGGGCCGTGGCATACGGGGGCGTACGTCTGGCCTGGACGGTCGGCGAGGCTCCGGAGTTCGGACGGCTGGGGCTGGACCTGCTCGGTTTCACCGGCTGGTGGTCGGTGCTGTTGTGCGCGGCGGCGGGCGGGCTGGCGGTTGCCCTGGAGTGGGTGCCGACCTGGCGGCCCGCGCTCGCGGGGCTCGCCTGGACGGTCGCCGGGTCGCTCGTCGCGGCGGCCGCGATCCTCCTGCCGGAGCTGGTGGGCTTCCTGCTGTTCACCGTCGGCCCGTACTTCGATCCGACGGCGTTCGCCAGCCGGCTCGGCTGTGTCACCGGAGCGGTCCTGCTCGCTCTGTCCACCGCGCGCTACCAGCAGCGCACCCGGGGCGACTGCCCGGACTGCTGCCGGACCGTCCGGCCGGGTGCGCGGCGCTCGACGTCCGCGCGGTGGGCGCGCTGGGCCGCGTACGCCGCGGTGGGTGGTCTCGTGACCCGGTTCGCGGCCCAGTTCGTGGTGGGATTCGACAGCGTCGACCAGGACGCCTCACTGCTCGGGCTGGAGATCGGGCTGGTGCTGGCGGGAGTGCTGCTGCCGCTGGCGCTGGTGCACCACTGGGGTGAGGTCTGGCCCGGTTGGGTACCGCTGGTGGCGGGCCGCGTGATTCCTCGACCGCTGCTGCTGGTGCCCGGCTTCGGGCTCGGCGCGGGCATCGTGGCCTATTTCGGGATGGGGATGGCGCAGGTGATCTCGGGCTCGCCCAGCGAGTTCTCGGACGCGTTCCTGTGGGTGGCGATCTCGGCGTACCTCGTCATGGGGTTGGGTCTGGTCGTCGCGTCCACCGACTACCACCTGCGCACACGCGGGCAGTGCAGGACCTGCGGCCGGTGACGGCACCCGCCGGCCCCGGCTCAGATGCATTGACAGGAATCGTTATACGAATTAGCTTTCTGAGATCAGCACCTGGGAGCGCTCCCAACCCTCCACCGTCCGACCATCGCTGAATCTCACCGCAGACGAGCCCTCCCGAGGCGTGGATACCACCACCGTTTCCGGAGGAGACTCATGAGAAGAAGACGAGTGACACACACCGCCCTGGTGTCGGCGGGCGCCGTCCTGCTGGCGTCGGCAGCGGTCGCCGTGGCGGTGCCGGCGGGTGCCGCGGCCGCCGGCTGTTCGGTGAACTACAGCGTGTCGTCCCAGTGGCAGGGCGGATTCGGCGCGAACGTCACCATCACCAATCTCGGTGACGCGCTGACGAGTTGGACACTGACCTGGCGCTACGACGCCGGACAGACGGTCACGCAGGCGTGGAACGCGACGGTGACCCAGAGCGGCGCCGCCGTCACTGCCAAGAATGTCGACTACAACGGTGCCCTGCCGACCAACGGGACGGTCTCGTTCGGTTTCAACGGCTCATGGACCGGCAGCAACCCCGATCCGAGCACCTTCGCGGTGAGCGGGGTGGCCTGCACCGGCGCCACGACGCCGACCACGCCCCCGCCGACGGACCCGCCGCCCACCACTCCACCCCCGAACGGGCCGGCCGACATCACGGTGAACAGCGCGACCCGGTACCAGACCGTCGACGGCTTCGGGGCCGCGCAGTCCATCTGGGGCAGCGCCTGGTCGACAACCGACACCCAGACACTGGTCGGGATGGGCGCCAACCAGTTGGGGTTGTCCATCGTGCGCACCGGCCTGTCACCGGTGTCCAGCGAGTGGGCCACGCACGTGAACTCGTTGAAGACGGCGAAGTCGTACGGGTCCAACGTGAAGATCCTCGCCTCGCCGTGGACCGCCCCGGCGGCGTGGAAGACGAACAACAGTCGGGTCAACGGCGGCAAGCTGAAGACCGACTACTACGACGACTACGCCAACCACCTGAACAGCTACGTGCAGTACATGCGCGGCCAGGGCGTGACCGTCGACGTCACGTCGGTGCAGAACGAGCCCGACTGGCACCCGGACTACGACTCGATGGACTGGAGCGGCACCGAGCTACGCACCTTCGTCCGCGACCAGGGCGCGAGGGTGCAGAACACCAGGCTGATGGTCGCCGAAGCGGTGAACATGAACTACACCTTCACCGACCCGACCCTCAACGACGCGACAGCCCGCAACAACGTCGGCTACATCGGCGGGCACCTGTACGGCACCGAGGAGTCGGGCCGACTGCGGCCGTACTCCCTGGCGGAGCAGCACAACAAGCCGGTGTGGATGACCGAGTGGAACCTGCACGCCGCCGACGGGGGCGGCTCCAACATCTGGGGCAACCCCTCCAACACGGCGGTCTGGAACGAGACGCTCGACGACATCATGCGCACCGTGCACAAGTCGATGGAGGCCAACTGGAACGCCTACATCTGGTGGTACGGCAAGCGCTACTACTCCTTCATCGGTGACGGCGAGTCGGCGTTCGGCACCGTCGCGGGCGCTCCCCTCAAGCGCGGGTACGCCTTCTCCCAGTACGCCAAGTACGTGCGCCCCGGCTACCAGCGGGTCGCCCTGACCAAGAGCACGAAGGCCTCGCCGCTGGAGGTGACCGCCTACCAGGGCGACGGGAAGATCACCCTGGTGATCCTGAACCGCTCGAACAGCGCGGTCAACAACGCGGTGATCCAGGCACCGCAGAACGTCACCCGGGCCGAGCACTACCTCACGTCGCAGAACGCCAACGCGGCCAGCCAACCGACCACCGTCAACGGCGGTCAGGCCACCATCAACGTCGGCGCGCGCAGCATCTCCACAGTGGTGTTCACCCTCTGAGCACCTGGACCATCGTCGTCGCGGGAGCCCCGGTCATCCGCCGGGGCTCCCGCCCGATCGCGTAGCCAGCCCAGGTCAGCCGCCGGCCCCGGCCGGCGGCGCCGTGCTCTGCCGCACCACAAGCTTGGGGACGACCAGCGGCAGGCGCTGCGGCACCGTGTCGTCGATGGCCTGGGTGACAGCGGTGATGGCCCGACGACCGACAGCGTCGAAATCCTGCTGGACCGTCGTCAACGGCGGGATGAGGTAGGGCGCCTCGGGGACGTCGTCGAATCCGACGACGGAGATGTCGTGTGGCACCCGCCGGCCGCGCTCGTGCAACGCTCGCAGCACGCCGATGGCCATCTGGTCGTTGGCGGCGAACACCGCGGTGGTCGCGCGCATCGCACCGATCCGCAGCCCGGCGACGTAGCCGCTGTGCGCCCGCCAGTCGCCCTCGACCGGCTCCGGCGGGCGCAGGCCCGCCGCGCTCATCGCCTGACGCCAACCCGTGAGGCGGGCGCGGGCCTCGGCCCAGTTGAGCGGGCCACTCACGTGCACGATCTCCCGGTGCCCGAGGTCGAGGAGGTGCTCGGTGGCCATCCGGGCACCGAGCACCTGGTCGACACCGACCGTCACGCTGGCCCGGGACAGGTCGCCCTCCACCACGACGAAGGGGACACTCGAGCGCGTCATCCGCACCACCTCGAGAGCCTCGTCGTTGCCGGCGATCATCACGACGCCCTCCACGCCGACGCGCATGAGGTGTTCGGTGGCGTCGCTGAGCGCCCGTACCGTCACCTCGGAAAGGCTCACCGAGGTGGCGAAGTAGCCGGCCGCGCGGGCGGCGTCCTCGACGCTGCGATGGATGCTCGTCGGGCCGAACAGCGTCCGGGCCGTGCCGATGATGCCGATCATCCCGGACCGCCCGCGCACCAACGCACGGGCGGCCGTGTTGGGGCGGTAGTCGAGCCGACGGATGGCCTCGAGGACCCGTTCCCGCGTCTCGCGCCTGATGCTGGGTGCCCCGTTGATGACCCGGGACACCGTCTGGTGTGACACGCCCGCCAGGCGAGCGACGTCGGCCATGACCGGTGGCCGGTCGGCCCCTGTCACAGCGGCCTTTGCGTGAACTCGCACTGGCGGGCCGTCCGTTCTTCCATGGGATCAGTTCCTCGTGGACCTCGTCCGTCCGTGGTCGTCAGTGTGAGTGACGGGGCACCGCGCTGCCGCTGCCACCGACGAGAAAGTCGAGGTCGGCACCGCTGTCGGCCTGCAGGACGTGCTCGCTGTACAGCCGTACCCAACCCCGGTCGGCCACCGGCTGCGGAGGCTGCCAGGCGGCGCGGCGCTGGGCCAGTTCCCCGTCGTCGACCAGGAGATCCAGCCGGCGCGTCGGGACATCGACGGAGATCAGGTCACCGGTACGGACCAGCGCGAGCGGGCCACCCACTGACGCCTCCGGTGCCACGTGCAGGATGCAGGTGCCGTAGCCGGTGCCGCTCATCCGGGCGTCGGAGATCCGCACCATGTCCGTGATGCCGTCGGCGAGCAGTCGTCGTGGCATGGGCACGTTGCCCACCTCCGGGAAGCCGGGGTAACCCCGTGGGCCGGCGTTGCGGACGACGATCACCGTGTCGGGGGTGACGTCGAGGTCCGGGTCGTCGGCGGCGGCGACGTACTCCTCGATCCGGTCGAAGACCAGCGCCGGGCCGGTGTGCGTGAGGAGGTTCGCGGAGGCGGCGGAGACCTTCAACACCGCACCGGACGGCGCGAGCGACCCGCGCAGCACCACGGTGCCCGAGCCGGCGGGCTGGAACGGCTCCTCCAGGGTGCCGATGACGTCCCGGTTCCAGCACTGGGCGCCGTCGACGTTCTCCGCCACGCTCCTGCCGCTGACGGTGACGTGATCCATGTGCAGCAGCGGGGCCAACTCCTTCATCACCACCGGCAGGCCGCCCGCGTAGGCGAAGTCCTCCATCAGGTACGCCCCCGACGGCATCAGGTTGACGAGCATCGGCACGTCGGCGGTGAGCGTGTCGAAGTCCGCCAACGACAGCGGGACGCCGAGGCGTCCGGCGATCGCGAGCAGGTGGACGACCGCGTTGGTGGAGCCGCCGATCGCGGCGTTGACCCGTACCGCGTTCTCGAATGCCTGCCTGGTGAGCACGGAGGACAGCCGTTGGTCCTGTTCGACCATGGCGACGATCCGGCGTCCGGCGGCGTGCGCGAGCGCGTACCGCCGCGAGTCGACCGCCGGCACGGCGGCCGCCCCCGGCAGTTGCACGCCCAGCGCCTCGGTCACGCAGGCCATCGTGGAGGCGGTACCCATGGTCATGCAGTGCCCCCGGCTGCGGGACATGCCGACCTCCGCCTCGGAGCAGTCGGCAGCGGTCATCCGGCCGGCCCGCATCTCCTCGGTGAAGCGCCACACGACGGTGCCCGAGCCGATGTCCTGACCCCGGAACTTGCCGTTGAGCATCGGGCCGCCGGTCAGCATCAGGGTCGGCAGGTCGACGCTCGCCGCTCCCATCAGCAGACCGGGGGTGGTCTTGTCACAGCCGGAGAGCAGGACCACCCCGTCGAGCGGGTTGGCGCGGACCGACTCCTCCAACTCCATCGCCAGCAGGTTGCGGTAGAGCATGGTCGTGGGTCGCATGAGCGGCTCGCCCAGGCTCATCGCCGGAAACTCCAGCGGCAGGCCGCCGCTCTCCCACACCCCCCGCTTCACCGATTCGGCCAGGTCGCGCAGGTGGGCGTTGCAGGGCGTCAGCTCCGACCAGGTGGTGGCGATGCCGATCACCGGGCGACCGTCGAACACGTCGTCCGCGAAACCCTGATTGCGCATCCAGGACCGGTGGATGAACCCGTTGCGGCCCTCCGCACCGAACCACTCCCCGCTGCGCAGCGGTCGATTCGTCGTCGACATCAGCACACCTCTCTGTCATCCGTCCGGCCGCGTCCAGTGCGGCGATCCATGCGCGTGTGGTGCGTTGGCTGGTGGCGTGGCCTACCGGAGGCCTCCGACGGACAGGCCGCCGCGCCAGTGTCGTTGGAGGCTGAAGAACGCGATGATCAGTGGGATCACCGACACCAGGGAGCCCAGGATGATGAGGCTCCACAGCGAGGTGGTTCCCGCGTTGTTCGCCGACGCGATTCCCTGCCAGAGGCCGAGGCCCACGGTGACCGGGAAGAGCCGGTTGTCGGAGAGCATGGCCAGGGGCAGGAAGTAGTTGTTCCAGGACGCCACCGCCGACAGCAGCAGCACGGTGACCACCGCGGGACGCATCAGTGGAAGGGCGATCTGGAAGAACGTCCGCAGCTCCCCCGCACCGTCGACCCGCGCCGCGTCCAGGAGCTCGTCGGGCACCGCGTCGCGCGCGTACACGTGCATCAGGTAGACACCGAACGGGTTGAGCAGCGACGGGAGGATCACCGCCCAGACCGTGTTCGTCAGGCCGAGCCGGGAGAACATGATGAAGGTCGGGATGACCAGGGCGGTGGCGGGCACCATCAGCGCGCCGAGCACGACGGCGAAGCTGAAGCGTCGGGCCGCGAACCGGTACTTGGCGAACCCGTAGCCGGCCATGACCGCGAGGACCGTGGCGCCGACTCCGCCGGCGATGGCGTACAGGGTGGAGTTGAGGATCCACCGCAGGTAGATGCCGCCGTCGTAGGTGAAGAGCTGCCTGAGGTTGCCGAGGTAGTCGATCTGGTCGGTGAACCAGAGGGTGTTGCCGCCGCCGAACAGGCCGGGCGCGTCCTTGGAGCTGTTGACGATGACCCACCAGAACGGTACGAGGAAGTAGATCACCAGGAAGCCGAGCAGGATCTGCATCGGGAGGTAGCGCTGCGGTCGGCGGGCGCCGGCGCGGAGGCTGCTGTGGTCGGTCATCAGAGGAAGCTCCTCCGCTTGCGGGTGAAGAACAGGAAGGCGTACACGCAGATGAACACGATCCCGCCGAGGGCGAAGGAGATCGCGGACCCGTAGTTGAAGTTGGCGAGCGAGAACGCCTGCTGGTACGCGTACATGTTCGGGGTGAAGTCCGAGCCGATCGTGCCCGCGGCGAGGTAACGCAGGATCTGTGGTTCGTTGAAGAACTGCAGGGTGCCGATGAGCGAGAAGACCAGGATCAGGATCAGCGCTGGCGCGATCAGCGGGATCTTGATCCGTGTCGCGATCTGCCACCGCCCGGCGCCGTCCATCCGGGCCGCCTCGTAGAGCGTCGGATCGACGCCCTGCAGGGCCGCGTACAGGATGATCATGTAGTAGCCGGCCCACTGCCAGGTGACGACGTTGAGCAGCCCGTAGAAGATCAGGTCGCTGCCGAGGAAGTCGGGAGCGGTGGCGCCGAAGAGCCCGAAGATGTCGGTGAGCGGGCCGAAGCCCCGGCTGTAGAGGAAGCCCCACATCACCGCGCCAATGACCGTCGGGATGGCGTACGGAAGAAAGATCATGAGGCGGGAGAAGCGGGCGAACAGAGTGGTCACCGAGTCCAGGATGAGCGCCATCGCGAGCGCGATGATGATCTGCACCGGGATCGAGACGAGCGAGAAGCGGATGACGAACCACGCCCCGGACAGGAAGCTCGGGTCGGTGAACGCCTTCACGTAGTTGTCGAAGAGGACGAAGCTGGTGCCGCCGATCAGCTTCTTCTGAAAGAGGCTGAGATACAGCGCGTACGCCAGCGGCGCGATGAGGAACGCCAGGAACACGACCCCGAACGGCCCGACGAAGAGCCATCCCATCAGGTGCTCGCGAAGGTGTACCTTGCCACGGATCGTGCGCGTCTCAGGCTGTGTACGCGCTGCGCGCTTCTCGGTCAGGGATGTCATTGCGGTCTCCGGGACGTGGACGCTGAGGGGGGAGGGTGGGCCGGCCGCCCAGTGCCGGCGCGGCCCACCCAGCTGGTCACTGAACGGTGAAGCCTTGTTCCTTGGCGTACTTCGCCACGTCCTCCTGGAGCCGGTCGGCTGCCTGCGATCCGGTGATGGACCCCTTGATGACCTCGCTGACCTGCTTTTCCATCGCGTCGAGGTAGTACTGGCCGAAGGGGGCGTACTGGACGCCCTGGTAGGCGTCGGCGGCCGGGACGTAGACCTCCTTGTTCGCCTGCTGGCCGCCGAAGAACGCCACCTTCAGGTCGACGAAGGCGGGATCCTTGAGCGCCGTGAGGTTCAGCGGGAAGATGATCTGGTTGGTCCAGCCGTCGGTGAGCGACTCCTTGTCGGCGTAGAGCCCGTAGGCGACCTTCGCGGCCAGCTCCGGCTTCTTCGCCTGCTTGGTCACCGAGAACGCCGACCCGCCCCAGTTCACCTGCACCGGGTTGGCCGGGTCCCACTGCGGCAGCGGCGCCACCGCGAACTTGCCGGTGTCCTGGCCCTTGCCGACGCCCGCGCCGGTGAGATAGCCGGGTGCCCACGCCGCCGAGATGTACGTCGCGTAGTTGCCGTTGATCACGCCGGTGATGTACTCCGGGGTGAACTGGTTCTGCGTGCCGACCAGGCCCTTCTTGGCCAGGCCACCCCAGTAGTCCAGCACGTCCTTGGACGCCTGGTCGTTGAGCTTCACACCGATCGCCTTCGGCTGCGCCGGATCGAAGGTGAAGGGCGTGGCGCCCTTCTGGATCTGGAGCGCCATCAGGACCGCCGGCACGTTGGCGCCGAAGTCCCCGAAGAGCGGACCACCGGCGTCCTTGACCTTCTGCGCGGCCTGCTCGTACTCGGCCCAGGTCTTCGGCGGCGTGATCTTGTACTTGTCGAAGATGTCCTTGCGGTAGATCATGCCCATCGGGCCGCCGTCGACCGGGACGCCGTAGACCGCGTCACCGACCGACACGTCCTTCCAGGCACCCTCGCTGTAGTTGGCCTTGACCGCGTCGTAGCCGTACTTCTTGATGTCGACGAGCGCGCCCTGGATCTGGAAGGTCGGGATGCGGTCCGCCTCGACCATGATCACGTCGGGCGCCCCGGTGCCCGCCGAGATGGCCGTCTGGAACTTGTCGTACTCGTCCCCGCCCTGCCCGACGTTGGTCCAGCAGACCTGCACCTCGTTGTTCAGCTTGTTGAAGTTGTCGACGACGAGTTGGGTGTTGGGGTACCAACCCCACATCGTCACGACCGGCAGGTCCTTCTTGGTGATGGTGTTGGTGCAATTGCTCGCGTCGCTGCCGCCCTCGTCGGAGGAGCAGGCCGCGAGGCCGGTCCCGACCGCGAGCATGGCAACCGTGGCGAGTATCCGTCTTCTCTTCATTGAGGTGGTTCCCTTCGGGTGGCGGTGCGGGGGGCGGCCGTGCCGTGGCGGGCGCCACCGGGGCAGGAAACCTGCTCCCGGTGGCGTCGCCTGGAACGGCTCCTAGCGCTTGAACAGACGCGGCGCCAGGTCGATGAGGTTCTTCTGCCACACGTCCCAGCCGTGCGGCCCGGGGGTGACCCCGTCGAACTCGTAGCGGATACCGAGGTTGTCCATCGTGGTCAGCGAGGCCATGAAGCTCGGGTAGACGAAGTCGGTCTGGTCACCGACGTACAGGCGCAGCATCTTGGTGCCGTTGTTGATCGCCGCCGCGTCGACGCCGGTGCTGCTGCCGAACCCGGCCGAGAAGGCCGCCACGTAGGCGAACTCGCCCGGATAGGCCTTCAGCACCCCGAACGCCTGCCCGCCGCCCATCGACAGGCCGGCGAGGGCCTGCTGGGACGGGTCGCTGGAGATGTGGTAGCGGGCACGGGCCGTCGGAACGATGTTCTCCCGCAACTCCCTGTTGAAGTTCGACGAGTTGCCGTTGCCCATCACGACCACCATCGGCGTGAGATCACCGTCGAGGAACTGGTGGTCGAGGATCTGCTTGGCCCGGCCCATCTCGACCCAGTCGGTGTAGTTCTGGCCGCCACCGTGCTGCAGGTAGAGGACGGGGTACGGCTGCTCCCGGCCGGGGTCGTACCCGGGTGGGGTCCACACCAGCGCGGTGCGGTCCTGACCGGCCACGGTGCTGGAGTAGGTCATGCTCTCGACAGTTCCGCCCTGACCGGCGGGCACGTCCGACAGCAGTCGAGCGCCGGGCCCGGGGATGAAGAAGGTGCTCCACATCGGTTCGGTGGTCACCTTCGTCGGGTTGGAGGTGTCCTTGACCGCGACCCGGTCCACGATCAGCCGGTAGTAGTAGAACCAGGGCTTCAGTGGGCCGACTGTCGCCCGCCACCGGTCACCGTCGCGGTGCAGCGGCAGTCGCAGCCAGCTGCCGCCCGGCGCGACGTTCGCCCAGACCGTGACGTGCTGGGCGGCGGTGAACTCGGTGGTCGTCTCGAAGGTGACGAACCCGTCCTCGGTGACGAAGGGCGTCGGGGTGGTGCCGGCCGGAGGTGGCGTGAACTCCCGCTTGAGCGGCTGGTGACCGGGGCTCGGCCCGTGGTCGCGCACGTCGCGGAACAGTCGCGGCAGGAAGTCGACGAGGTTCTCCTGCCAGGTGGTCCAGTTCGCGCCGCCGTCCGGGTTGACCCCGTCGAACTCGAACCGGACGTCGGCGCGGTCCAGCGCCTTCGTCAGGCGGTAGGTGGCGTTGTACGCGGGATCGGTGACGTTGCCCGTGTACAGGCGCAGCAACCTGGTGCCGCGGTTGATCGCCCTGGCGTCCTTCCGGTCGATCTCCGGAGCCGACCTGCCCGAGAACCAGCCGACGTGACCGAACTGGCCCGGCTTGGTGAGGGCGGCCCGCAACGCCTGCGTGCCGCCGTCGGACACACCCGCGATCGCCTGGTGCGCCGGGTCGCGAAGGACCCGGTAGGTGTCGGTGACCGCCTTGCGGAGGTCCTTCAACTCCTTGTGGTCCGAAACGTCGGCGTTGTTCATCACCACGACCATCGGGCTCATCGCGCCCGAGGCCGAGAGGTTGTCGAGGATCTGCTTGGACCGACCGAGATCGAGCCAGTCGGTGGCGGCGACACCGTCACCCGACTGCAGGAAAAGAGCCGGGTAACCCTTCGGACCCTTGGCCGCGTAACCCGGTGGTGTCCAGACCACCGCGGAGCGCTGCGCGTTCCCGGTGCGGTAGGTCAGCGTCTCGATCTTTCCGCCGCTGCCAGCCGGCGCGTCGACGAGCCACCGCGCCGAGTCACCAGCGACGAGGAAGGTGCTCAGCAGCGGGTCGGACGCGACACCGGCGCTGTTCGTCGGGTCCTTGATGGTCAACGTGTCGTCGGCGGTGAGCTGGTAGTTGTACAGCCCCGGCTCCAGCGCGCCGAGGACGCCCGACCAGACGTCACCCCGGCGGGTCAGACCGAACTCCGCCCAGCTGGCGGACGGCCCGAAGTTTCCCTCGACGACGACCTGCGAGACGGTGCCCAGCTTCTCCTGGACGTACGCCGCCGGGACGGTGAACGAGGCGTAGCGGTCCTCGGAGACGTCCAGCCAGGGCGTGTCCGCCGCTGCTGGCTGCGGCGCGAGGAGAACCGCCGCGGTGGCGATGACTCCGGCGGTGAACGCCGCCGAGAGCCGTCGACGCACGCCCGGACGGCGTAAGCGCCCATGATACTGTTCGGTAGTCACGCTCCACTCCTTTCATGTGCCGGCAGCGGATGCGACCCGACTGACCGGCTCAACTCAACGGTGGATCTGGCCGTGTGTGCTGCGTGCACCTCCTTCAGGCTGCTGCCACGGGCACAGCCGACCTGATCGCTCTGTCGGGAGCGATCAGGCGTGCGCGCCCATGGGCGGATGTCATGGTCGTGCCGCGCTCGTCGGTGGTGCGGTCGAGCTGCGCACGACGAGGTTGGTCGGGAGCACGATCTGGCGTGGCTCGTCCCACTCGCCGGTCACCAGTGACTTCAGCATCCGGGCGGCTTCGTACCCGAGCTGGTACATCGACTGGTCCACAGTGGTCAGACCCGGCTCGGTCAACGCCGACTCGGGAATGTTGTCGAACCCGACGACGGACAGGTCCCCCGGAACGGAGAACCCCAACTCGCGGGCGACCTCGAGGACCTTGAGGGCCATCCCGTCGCTCGCCGCGAAGATCGCCGATGGCGGGTCCGGTCGTTGCAGCAGAACCCGCGCCAGGGGGGTCGCCGACTCCGGGTTGAAATCCCCTCGACCGATCAGCGACGGATCGACCGGCACGCCGGCGGCGGTCAGCGCGGCCCGGTATCCCTCCTCCCGCGACCAGGCCGAGGCCAGACTGTCGCGCCCGGCGATGAACCCGATGCGCCGGTGGCCCAGCCCGAGCAGGTGCTCGACAGCTGTGGTGGCGCCCGCAAGGTTGTCGGCCATCACCGACGGCGCCGTCGAGCCCCGCACCGGGTCGATGGCAACGACCGGCGTGCGGCTGCGGACCTCACCCCAGGGCGTGACGACGATGCACCCGTCGGTGAGGGTGCCGGACAGCCGGGTGAGGTGCCGCTGCTCCCAGCCCTCCGAGTAGGAGCCGTAGAGGTCGCTGTTGGCGTAGATGATCAGATCGAAGCCGGAGCGGCTCAGCGCCTTCATGACGCCCTTGAGCACCTCTGCCGTGTACGACTGGAAGCTGTGCGCGACGAGACCCAGAACGTTGGTGCGGCTGCGCCGAAGGCTGGTGGCCACCAGACTCGACTCGTAGCCGAGTTGGTCGATGGCGGAGCGGACCTGAGCGACGGTGCGAGCGCTGACGCCGTAATGCCCGTTGACGACGCGCGAGACGGTGGCGGTGGAAACGCCGGCGACTCGGGCGACATCACTCATTGTTACCGGCGTATTGGCTTCAATCATGCCCGCTCTCTCTGGACTGCAATCGTTATCGGTTACGTTTCCAGGATGTTGCCAACGTAACGGAGAACGATTACGAACACAAGACCTCTTCGCCCATAGTCGACAGTGCAGAAGAGGCCACTAAGCCCCGTTTTCCGCGCTGCTTCTACTCGTTGACAACGGGACGGCACGCTGCGTCAAGAACCATTCCCGGGACCGGGTGAGCGATCACAGCTGCCGAACTTCTGCCGTCCCGGTAAAGACCTTCGGCGTCGGCTGGCCCGGGTCCGTGGTGATGACAAAGGTGCCGGCGTGAGTGTGGTCGGCAGCCGAGAAACCGACGTACACCTCGATCTGCCCGGCCTCCACCGCGTAGGCCATGCGCCGGTCGTAGAAACCGAGCTGGCCGGTGGGCAGCGCGAACCGCACCGCCACCCGCCCACCGGCAGGCAGCGCGACACGGGCGAAGGCCTTCAGCTCCAGCACCGGCCGGGTGATCGTCGCCTGCGGGTCCCGGACGTAGAGCTGCACGACCTGCTCCCCAGCCCGCTGCCCGGTGTTGGTGACCGTGACCTCGACCTCGACGCTGTCCCCGGCGCGGACCTGCGCGCTCTCCACCACGGCGTCGTCGATCGCGAACGAGGTGTACCCGAGGCCGTGGCCGAAGACGTAGCGCGGGGCGACCGGCGAATCCACGTAGTCGCCGTGCCAGTGCGACCGTCCGCCGGAGACCTTGTGGCCGTAGAAGACGGGGATCTGGCCCACACTACGGGGGTACGAGATGGGCAGCTTCCCGCTCGGGTTCACCTCGCCGAGGAGCACCTCGGCGATCGCCCGCGCCCCGGTCTCCCCCGGCAGCCAGGCCATCAGCACCGCGGCGCACTCCTCGTGCAGGACGTCAGTGCCGACGGGTCGACCCGCGACGAGCACCGCCACGACTGGCGTGCCGGTGGCGACGACGGCCCGGACCAGCTCTTCCTGCACGCCCGGCAGGTCCAGACTGGAGCGGTCGCGCGACTCCCCCGTGGTGGTCCCGAGCGTCACCCCCGAGCGGTCCCCCAGGACCAGCACCGCGACGTCGGCTGCCGCGGCCACCGCGACCGCCTCGGCGAACCCCTCCGTCGACGGATCGAGCACGTCGCAGCCCGGGGCGAAGCGCAGCCGCTCGCCGAACCGCGCCGCGAGTTCGTCGCGCACCGTCGGCACCCCGCCGATGCTCTCGTCGATCTCCAGGTCGTCCGGGATCGTCATCATCTCGCCGAGCAGCCCGCGCCGCTTGCGCGCGGCGATCAACGCCTCGATGTGGGCCACGAACGAGTAGTCACCGAGCAGGTGCCGGGCGTTGTCCGCGTTCGGGCCGATGAGCGCGACGGTTCCGGCCTCGGCGAGCAGCGGCAGGACGCCGTCGTTCTTGAGCAGGACGAGGCTGCGGCGGGCGATCTCCAGCGCCACGTCCCGGTGCCGTTCGGCGTTCACCGTCGTCGTGGCCGCGTCCTCGTCGACGTACGGGTTCTCGAAGAGCCCGAGTTCGACCTTGTGCCGAAGGACCCGCGAGACCGCCTCGTCGAGGTGAGCCTCGCTGACCTCGCCGGCGTCCAGGGCGCGACTGAGGGCGTCCGCGTACGCGTCCGTCGCCGGCAGTTCGACGTCCACGCCCGCGCCGAGACCCACCGCCGCGGCCTGCTGCTTGTCCGGGGCGAAGTGGTGGTACGTGTGCAGGTCGTTGACGGCGAAGTAGTCGGAGACCACGCTGCCCGTGAAGCCCCACTGGCCACGGAGCACGTCGGCGAGGAGTTCCTGGTTGGCGTGGCAGGGGACGCCGTCGAGCTCGTGGTAGCCGGCCATCACCGACTGGAGGCCGCCCTCGCGGACCGCCGCCTCGAACGGGTACAGGTACACCTCGCGCAGCAGCCGCGGCGGCAGGTGCGCCGGCGCCCAGTTCAACCCACCCTCGGACGCCCCGTACCCGACGAAGTGCTTGGCGGTGGCGAGCACACCGTCGGTCAGGTCGGCGCCCTGCAGGCCCCGGACGAACGCCACTCCCATCCGGGACACCAGGTACGGGTCCTCGCCGTAGGTCTCTTCCGTCCGGCCCCACCGTGGGTCGCGCGCCACGTCCAGCACCGGCGAGAGGCCCTGGTGGCTGCCCATGGCGCGCATCTGGGCGCGGACGGCGTCGGCCATCTGCCGGTTGAGCTCGGGCTCCCAGGTGCTCGCGACGCCGATCGCCTGCGGAAAGATGGTCGCCTCGCGGGCCATCACCCCCGAGCAGACCTCCTCGTGCACGATCGCCGGGATCCCCAGCCGGGTCTCGGTCACCAGGAACCGCTGGATGGCGTTGGCGGCCCGGGCCACCTCCGCCGCCTTCAGGCTGGTCGCACCCGCGACGCGGGTCACGTGCCCCAGGCCGTGCGCCAGCACCGACCGGGCCCGCTGCGGTGCGAACCGCCCGCTCTCCAACAGGGTGAACGCCCACGTGCTGCCCAGTTGCGCGAGTTTCTCCTCGCGGGTCATCCGGGCCAACAGATCCGCCACCCGTTCGTCGACGGGCGCGTTCGCGTCGGCGTAGGTCGCCTCGATCGCCGGCTCAACACTGGTCACCCGGTCACCCCAATCACCGCGACAAGCTGGTCTTCCGGCCTCGTCGGTCACCACGCCACCGGCGCCGGGCCGCGCGCTGCGGGCGGCGGGCCGGGTGGCGGCGAGGCGCGGGAGCCGGACGCCCGGCCAGCTGCGCGGCGCAGCCCTCCGTCGGGTGGGCCGTCCACACTTTGATCCAGGCGCCGTGTTCCCTTACGTAAACGTAATCGGTAACGTTTACATCGATCGACAACGTAATCGAGCGCGATCACGTTGTCCAGAGCTCACACCGCCTCCACCACCCCTCGGTCTCGGCGCTCGGGTAGAGATCTCCGCGTCGTACCGCGCACGAAGGGAGCCAGCCCTGAACACCCACCCCGACAGCGCGCCGGAGCACGTCGTGAACACGGCCCGCCTGACCCTCGACCCCCGCCGACGCGTCGCGCCCGTGCCACGCCGGCTCTTCGGCTCGTTCGTCGAGCACCTGGGTCGCTGCGTCTACACCGGAATCTACGAGCCGGGCCACCCGAGGGCCGACGCCGACGGCTTCCGGGGCGACGTCCTCGAACTGGTGCGCGAGTTGGGCGTCACCACGGTGCGCTATCCGGGCGGCAACTTCGTCTCCTCCTACCGCTGGGAGGACGGCGTGGGCCCGGTCGACAAACGACCGACGAGGCTCGACCTCGCCTGGCACAGCCTGGAGACCAACGCGTTCGGGCTGGACGAGTTCATGCGCTGGGTCAGCAAGGCCGACCTGGACCCGATCATGGCGGTCAACCTCGGCACCCGGGGCACCGCCGAGGCCGTCGACCTGCTCGAGTACGCCAATCACCGCGGCGGGAGTCACCTCGCCGACCAGCGCCGCGCCAACGGCGCGACCGACCCGTACGGGATCAAGCTGTGGTGCCTGGGCAACGAGATGGACGGCCCGTGGCAGGTGGGCCAGCGAAGCGCGACCGAGTACGGGCGTCTCGCGTCGCAGACCGCGAAGGCCATGCGCCGCTTCGACCCCGATCTCGAACTCGTCGCCTGCGGCTCCTCACACCTCGGTATGCCGACCTTCGGCAGCTGGGAGCGCGACGTGCTGACCGAGGCGTACGACGACGTCGACCTGATCTCGCTGCACGCCTATTACCAGCCGGTCGACGACGACCTGGCCAGCTTCCTCGCCTCGGCCGAGGAGATGGACAGGTACATCGACGCCGTCACCGCCATCGCCGACTCGGTGGGCGCGATCCGCCGGTCGACCAAGAAGATCATGATCGCGTTCGACGAGTGGAACGTGTGGTACCAGTCCGCCGCCCCGTCCACGCCCCCGAGCGGCGAGGACTGGCCGGTCGCGCCACCGCTGCTGGAGGATCACTACAGCGTGGCCGACGCGGTCGTCGTCGGCGGCCTGCTGATCAGCCTGCTCCGGCACAGTGACCGGGTGACAGCGGCCTGCCAGGCCCAACTTGTCAACGTCATCGCACCGATCATGACCGAGCCGGGCGGCTCGGCCTGGCGGCAGACCATCTTCCACCCCTTCGCCCGCACCGCCCGGCACGCCCAGGGCGCCGTGCTGGACGTGCTGCGCGACGGCAGCACGACGACCACCGGCCGCTACGGCGAGGTCGACGCGGTCGACGCGGTCTCCACCTGGGACGACAGCACCGGGGAGATGAGCGTCTTCCTCGTCAACCGGGCCCTCGACACCCCGGCCGAGGTGACCATCGACGTCGCCGGCGCCCAGGTCACCGACATCATCGAGTGCGTCACCGTCGGCGGCACCGACCTGCACGCCAAGAACACCGCCGACGGTCCGGACCACGCCGCGCCGCGCCCCAACGGCACCGCACGCGGCGCCGACGCCAGCGTCGGGCTGACTCTTCCGCAGGCGTCCTGGACCATGCTGCGGCTGCGCGCCACCGACACCAGCGCGTGATCGGCTGACGAACCACCCCGGCCGCGCACATCCTGGCTTCACCAGGGGTGCGCGGCCGGGGCTTCCCCACCACAGGGAGTACGGGGTCGAGCCGGGGACTACCGGGCGTCGACCGGATCGCTGTGCGAATCGTTGAAGAGCTTGTCGCCCTGGTAGCGGGCGACCACCGGCGCGTTCAGCTCACCGCGGACGGTCGTCGTCAACCGGGCGACGCCGTGGCGCACCGGGGCCGACCCGAGGCGCGTGTCACCAGCGAAGAAGTCGACCCGGCCGGCCGGTGCCGACGCGCTGGTGCTGACCGCGTCGACGGTCGCGGTGGCGGTGACCTTCGTCTGCCGCGACCCGCCCGCCGACGACGTGGTGACGTCGAGACCGGTGGTGGTGGCCCGGAAGGCCAGGGTACGCAGGTAGTGGTCCAGCAGCGGGCGCCAGACGTGCCAGGTGTGCACGCCCGGCACGTTGTACTCGTCCAACTCGACGCCGGCCGCCCGCAGCGCGGCGGCGTTGCGCTGGGAGTTCTCGGCGATGTTGCCCAGCCGGTCCTGGAGCCCGGTGCCGATCATGATGCCACCGGTCACCGCCTTCATGCTGTCGACCTGCGCCGGGGTGGCTGCCGGACCGCCCGCACTCCACGCCGCGTGGTAGCCGAACAGGTCGGTGTGGTTGTACATGATGGTGTACGCCCGGCTGCCACCGGCGGAGAAGCCGGCGAAGGCGCGGTCCTGCGCCCGGGTCGAGACGTGGTAGTTCTGCTCGACGAACGGGAAGATGTTGTCGCGCAGCTCGTTGACGTAGCCCTCGTTGCCACCGGGGAGGCCGTTGAAGTCGGTGGAGACGATCACCATCGGCTGCGCCGCCCGGTCCTTGACCGCGTTCTCCAGGATCAGGTGGGCCACGCCCTGCATCGTCCAGGCGGTCGAGTGGTCACCGCTGCCGTGGCTCAGGTAGAGCGTCGGGTACGGCGTGGCCCGGTTCGGGTCGTAGCCGTGCGGCAGGTAGACGACGATGTCGTGCACTCCCGCCGGGTTGGTCGACAGTGGTGAGGGGTACCGCCGGGACTCCAGCCGGCCGACCTTGGCCACCGGCGCCTGGTAACCGGTGTCGTACGTGGGGAACTTCCGGCTGGCCGGGACGTAGATCGTGCTGCGTACCGCGCCGGGCGCTCCCGGGTACTGCGGCTGGATCTGCCAGCGGTTGGCGGGGTCGTCGTGCAGGGCACAGCCGGTGGCGAGCTCGTTGGCGCAGTCGTGGGTGAACGCGTAGCGGAAGGTGCCCGCCGGCAGTGGCGTGGTGAAGGTCCACACCCCGTCGGGACCCTTGCGCATGGCCTGGGTGTGCCACGGGGTGGCCGCGACGTCGCCCGGCTGCCACTCGGCGGGCGGGCGCGCGTCGCCGCAGTCCTGGCAGCCGATGTTCTCCGGTCGGGAGTAGAACCAGTCGCCGTAGATGTGGACCTGCTGGACATCGGCTGGCGCCTGGTACCGGAAGGTGACTGTGTAGCCGGTGGGGGCCTGGTCGGTGCGGGTGACGGTCGGGCCCAGCGGCGCGGGCGGCGCCGGCGGTGCGGCCGAGGCCGCCGGTGCGGCGACCGTGCCGGCCGTGACGGTGATGGCGGCGAGCAGCGCGAGCATCAGCCGGCGCGTCGGTGCCGGCGTCACGGGACGGGGAGGTGCAACGGGCATGTCCTGCTCCCTCTTCGGCGTGTGGTCAGACCGCAACCGAGCGGCCGACCGACCATTCGATGGTGAGGCGAAGGGATACCAGTAACGAGCGATGCAGCGATGCGAGCGCTAACATCGTTCCCTGTCGAAAACAAAACCATGAATTGCATTGATGGTCAAGAAGGGTCCGTGAACCCGGACCAAAGAAATTGCGCCACCAACAATTTGGGCACGCTTCGGCGGCGCCAGAACGACCGGCGCGCGAATTCCCTGTCTGGTCGATTTCGGCAAGGAATTCGCGCGCCAGCCACAGGTGGCGCGAAAACGCACCCGCAACGACCGGCGGAGGCGGTTACCCGGCCGCTGGCACCAACCTCCCATCGATTCGCCGGGAAATGGCGGTGTACTCGTCGCGCAACTCCTCGGGCAGGACCCAGGCCGGGGCGTCCTGCCACGCCAGCGGGCGCAGGAACCGTCGGATCGACGTGGCGCCGACCGACGTGTGCACGGCGTTCGTCGACGGCCAGGGCCCACCGTGGTGCTGGGCCCACGACACCCGGACACCGGTGGGGTAGCCGTCGAAGACGACGCGACCGGCGCGGGCGGCGAACACGTCGGCCAGGCGGCGTACCACGTCGGGGTCGTCGCCCGGTCCACTGTGCAGCGAGCCGGTCAGCGACGGCGGAACGGCGTTCAGCGCGGCGTCGAGGTCGGCGTCGTCCTCGTAGCGGACCACGACCAGAAGCGGTCCGAAGCACTCGTCGGCGATCTCGGCGGTCAGGCCGGGGAGGCCGACCTCCAGGAGGGTCGGCGCCACGGTGAAGCCCGCGCCCCGGTCGACCTGCGGCCGCGCCGCCACCCGCGCGCCGGCCCGCTCGAACTCCGTGGCCCGACTCTCATACGCGTCCCGGATGCGCTCGTTGAGCAGGACCGCGCCGCCCGACGAGTCGACCCTCGACCGCAGCGCGTCGACCAGACGGTCACCACCCGGATCCGACGGGACGAACGCCAGGCCGGGCTTGGTGCACAGCTGACCGCCCGAGTTCGTGAAGGACCCGAACAGCCCCTCGGCGATCTGGTCCGCCCGGGCGCCGGCCGCGTCGGGCAGCACCACGATCGGGTTCACGCTGCTCAGTTCGGCGTACAGCGGGATGGGGTCGGGTCGTTCGTCGATGGCCGCCTGGATGGCGCGGGCGGCGTTGACCGAGCCGGTCAGGGCTGCCGCGCGGATCGCCGGGTGGCGCACCAGCGAGCGGCCGGCCTGCTCCCCGTACACGATCGAGATGACGCCCTCGGGCCCGCCGAGGTCGCGGACGGCCAACTCGATCGCGGCGGCGGAGGCCTGCGAGGTCAGCGGGTGCGACGGGTGGGCCTTCAGGATCGTCGGGCACCCGGCGGCCAGCGCGGCGGCAGTGTCACCGCCGGCAACCGAGAAGGCGAACGGGAAGTTGCTGGCCCCGAAAACGGCGACCGGCCCGAGCGGCACGAGCATCCGCCGCAGGTCCGGGCCGCGCCCGAGTGGTGTGTCGGCGGCGTGATCGATGGCCGCCTCGACGTACGCTCCGTCGCGCAGCACCTCGCCGAACATCCGGAACTGGACCGCCGCCCGGGTGAGTTCCCCGTCGAGTCGCGCGTGGCTCAGCCCGGTCTCCACCTCGGCGGCGGCGACCAGGTCCGCCCGCCGGGACTCCAGCGACGCGGCGATCGCGTCCAGCAGCTCCGCGCGGCCGACCCGCCCGCGGGCGGCCAACCACTGCGCCGCCCCCGACGCCTGACCGGCGATCACCTCCAGCCGAGACTCGTCGGTCTCGCTGAGATCCGTCGCGCGACGCTGACCGTCGCGCGGATCGACAGTGCTGACCACGTTCACAGCAGTCCTCTCCTCACCAGATTGCCCATCAGATCGCGGACTCCGAAGTGCCAGGGCTCGCACTCCTCCGCGTGCCGCACCCGGTTGACCAGGGTGCCGAGCGCCGGGCAGCTGATCCGTACCACGTCGTCGACCTTGTGGGTGAAGCCCTCGCCGGGGCGGTCCCGGTCCTGGATGGGCGCGAACATGGTGCCGAGCATCAGGGCGGCGCCGTCGGGATAGTGGTGGTGCGGCCCGATCAGCTGCCGGACCAGCTCCTGCGGATCACGCGACATCCGGGTCATCTCCGAGACCGCCTCCAGGTGGAAGCCGTCCACACCGCGAACCTCCAGGCGCACTTCGAGTTCGCGGACCCGATCCATACCGAATCGGTCGTCGAAGAGCCGGATCAGCGGCCCGAGGGCGCAGGAGGCGTTGTTGTCCTTCGCCAGCGGGAGCAGGAGCGCCGAGCGGCCCTCGATGTCGCGCAGGTTCACGTCGTTGCCGAGGGTGGCGCCGACGACCCGGCCGCTGGACGCGACGATGAGCGTGACCTCGGGCTCCGGGTTGTTCCAGGTCGACGCGGCGAGCACGCCGACCGGGACGGCGGTGCCGACGGCGGAGAGGATCTGTCCCTTGGTGAAGATCTCGGCGTCCGGGCCGATCCCCACCTCCAGGTACTGGCTCCACATGCCCTCGGCCACCAGCAGGCTCTTGAGCCGGTCCGCCTCCGGTGAGCCGGCCGCCAGGTTGTGCAGGTCGACGCCGACGTCGTCGAGCATGCGCTGACGGATGTCCGCCGCCAGCGCGAGGTCTCCCCGCGCCCGTTCCTCGATCACCCGTTCGATCATGGAGATGGGGAAGGTCACGCCGGCGGCCTTGAGCGCCTGGAGGTCGACCGGGGCGAGCAGCCAGGGGTGGTCGCGGTCCCGGGTCGCGGGCGCCGTGTTGGCCAGCATCTCCCCGAAGTCACCCACCCTCGGCCCGTCGATCCCGGCGATCGTCGCGGCCGGGTCGGGCAGCTCGCAGATGTCGCGGACGGTCGGGAACCGGTGGCTGAGGTCGATGACCTCGCCGTCGCGGACGGTCACCGGTGAGGGGCCGTCGCCGGTCGGATCCCAGATCCGGCCGATGAGGACGCTGTCGGGGTCGTCCGGCAACGCCTCGGCGGCGGTGCCGACCCAGTCCGCACCCGCGGCCTGCCCTCGCGGCCGTGGCACCGTCATGAGTCGCTCTCCAGGTTGAAGAAGGACCGCTCGTCGCGGGGACGGATGTCGTAGACGGCGTCCTGGAACATCCGCAGCGGATGGGGTGTGAACGGGTGCTGCTCGATCGCGGCGAGATCCACCTCGATGCCCAGGCCGACCCCGTTCGGGATGAGGATGTCGCCGTCCTCGGTCAGCACCAGCCGCTCGTTGGTGATCTCCGGACGCCACGGCACGTCGGTCGCCATGATCTCCAGGTACCGGAAGTTGGGCAGCGTCGCCCCGAGTTGCAGCGTCGCGGCGGTGCTGAGGGGGCCGCTCGGGTTGTGCGGCGCGAACCCCACGTAGCTGGTCGCGGCGAGCGTGGAGATGAAGGCCAGCTCGGCGATCCCACCGGCGTGCGTCACGTCGGGCTGGACGAAGTCGACGGCCTGGCGGGCCAGCGCCGGGGCGAAACCCTGCCGGCCGTACCACCGCTCCCCCGCCGCGATCGGCACCGGCGACGCGCGACGGATGTCGACGAGCGCGTCAAGATTGTCCGGTGGGCACGGCTCCTCGAACCACACCGGGTCGAACTGGGCGATCTCGTTGGCGACCTTGATGGCGTGGCGGACGTCGAAGCGGCCGTGCCCCTCGACGAACAGTTCGACATCGCGGCCCACCGCCTGACGGACGGCGTCGATCTGGGCCAGCACCCGGTCCAACTGTGCGGTGGTGATGGTGAGGTCGTAGTTTTCGAACGGGTCCCACTTGAGGCCCCGGAAGCCGGACTCCACCGTCCGGCGCGCGGCGGCCGCGTAGTCCTCCGGTGTGACGGCGCCGGAGAACCAACCGTTCGCGTACGCGCGGACCCGGTCCCGGGTCGCGCCGCCGAGCAGCCGGGAGACCGGGACGCCCAGCTCACGCGCCGAGATGTCCCACAGGGCCATCTCCAGCGAGCTCAACGCGGTCATGATGACCGGGCCGCCGCGCCAGTACCAGTCCCGCGCGGTCTCGTAGAGGATCTTCGAGATGCTGGTGGGATCCAGGCCCACCACCGCCTCGGCCAGCTCGGCGATCGCACCCTGGACGGCGCGTTCCTTGCCCTCCAGGGTGGCCTCACCGAGCCCGGTGATCCCCTCGTCGGTGCGCACGCGCACGATGACGAGGTTCGTGCGGTAGAAGTCGACGACCAGCGTGTCGACAGAGATGATCTTCATCTTTCGGCTCAACCCTTCACCGCACCGGCGGTCATGCCGGACACCACGTACTTCTGGACCAACAGGTAGAAGGCGACGGCGGGCAGTGTGAACAGGAAGGCGACAGCCATCACCGTCTGGATCGGTGTTCCCAGCTCGCCGATGAAGTTCGCGATGCCGACGGAGGCGGGTTGCAGGTCGGGGTTGAAGATGAAGGTCACCGCGAACACGTACTCGTTCCAGGCGTGGAAGAAGGCGATGACCGCGGTGGCCGCGATCGACGGGGCGATGAGCGGCACGTTGATGCGGGTGAGGGTGGTGAACGGCCGGGCGCCGTCGGCGCGGGCGGCTTCCTCCAACTCCTTCGGGATGCCGTCGATGGCGCCCTTGAGGATCAAGGCGACGATCGGCAGCACGAAGGCGGAGTTGACGAGGACGAGGCCGGTCAGCGAGTCGAGCAGTTCGAAGCGGCGGAACAGCGCGAACAGCGGGACGACCATGAGCGCCTCGGGAAGCATCTGCGTGAACAGCAGCACGACGGTCAGCACGGCCTTGCCCCAGAACGAGAACCGGGACAGCGCGTAGCCGAGCGGGATGCCCAGACCGACGGAGACGACCATGGTGCCGACGGCGATGATCAGGCTGTTGAGCAGCCAACCCGCGGCCTTGCCCTCGGCCAGCGCGTCCACGAAGACCCCGAACTGGCCGAGGTCCGGCGTGAGCCGGGGCTGGTCGGCGAAGAGGTCGCTGTTGCTGGACAGCGCCGTGACGAACATCCAGTACAGCGGGAACACCGCGACACCCAGCACGACGAGCACGGCGACGATCCGTGCGGTGACACCGAAACGGAAGCGCCTCATCGGACGTCCCCCTTCTCCACGGCACGGGCGACCAGGCGGCTGCCGATGATGACGATGAGCGAGATGACGACGCCGACCATGCCGATGGCCGCCGCCGATCCGAGTTCCTTGGAGTCGAACGCCTGCGAGTAGAGGTCGATGACGAGCGTCTCGGTGGCCCCGACCGGCCCGCCCTTGGTCATCAGCCAGATCAGCTCGAACCGCCGCAGCGACCAGATCGTCATCAGCAGGGCCAGCAGACCGACTGTCGGCTTGATGACCTGCCAGGTGACGGCGCGGAAGGTGGCCCACCGTCCCGCGCCGTCGACGGTCGCGGCCTCGTTGAGGTCCTGCGGAACGGACTGCAGCGCGGAGAGCAGCACCACGGAGGTGAACGGGAACAGCTGCCAGATGGTCGTGGCGAGCACCGCCGGGAGCGCGTAGCGCGGGCTGTCCAGGATGGCGCCGCCGGGCACCCCGAGCCCCACGGCGTCGAGGAAGCGGTTCACGATGCCGTACTGCGCGTTGAGCATCCAGGTGGCGATGAGCGCGACCGCGATACCGGGGGCGGCCCAGGGCACCGTCACCAGCGCCCGCGCCACGCCACGACCCCGGAACTTCTTGTTGAGCAGCAGCGCGACGACCAGCCCGGCGCCGATCGCGACGACGACGCAGGTGATCACGTAGACGATGGTGATCAGCAGGGTGCGGTGGAACTCGGGGTCGCCGAAGATCCGGTTGTAGTTGTCGAGCCCGACCCACTCGCTGCGGGTGGGGTTGAGCAGCCTCGTCCTGGTGAAGCTGAGGTACACCTCCTGGAGCAGGGGTACCGCCTGGAAGACGAGGATGAACAGCGCGGCGGGGGCCAGGAAGAGGTACGGCGTCCACTTGCTACCCAGGGGGCTGGGCCGACGCCGGGCCCGGCCTGGGGATGTTGTCTTCGGTGCTCCGGTCTGCTCGACCACAGTCATCGGGTTCGATCCTTCTGGGGAAGGACGCTGCCGGCGCACGGATCGTCGCGCCGGCAGCGTCGCCGTGTCGAGCGGTCAGCGGACCAGTTCGGTCGCCTGCTGCTGGGCGCGGTCCAGTGCCGACTTCAGGTCGGTCTTGCCCTGCAGGGCAGCGACGACGTTCTGCACGACCACCTTGCGGATGTCCGGCGTCTTGGCCTCGAAGCCCAACACGATCTGCGGCAGGCTGGTCTCGGTGAGCCCGTCGAAGACGGTGAGGAACGGGGTCTCCTTGAGCGTCTCCGCGCTGCGCTGCGTGGTGGTGGCGACGCTGCTCGCGCCGAGGATCTCCTGCAGCTTGACCTGGTTCTGCGGCTCCAGCGCCCACTTGATGAAGGTGCCCGCCTCCTCCTGGTGCTCGCTCGCCTCGTTGATGACGACCGGGGCGAGGATCGCGCCCTGCTTGCGGACCGGGAACGGGATGGGGGCGACGCTGAAGTTCAGCTTGGCGTTCTGGCCGCGGGTGGCGGTCACGTAGCCGCCGTTGTTGAGCTCCATCCCGACCTTGCCCTCGGCGAACATTCGCCGGAACGTCGCCGCGTCGGCTCCGCGCGGGATCACGTTCGCGTCGTAGAGGTCCTTGAACGCCTGCAGGCCCTTGAGGTTCTCGGGCGAGTTGATGGTCAGGTTCTTCCCGTCGGACCAGGCGCCGCCGAAGCCGTAGACGTAGTTGAAGATGTCCTGCCAGACACCGGCCTCCTCGGCTTCGGTCTGGCGGAACGCCAGACCGAAGACGTCGCCCTTGGTCAGCGACTTCGCCGTCGAGGTGAACTGCTCGAAGGTGGTCGGCGGCGTCGGGATCAGGTCCGCGTTGTAGAACATCGCGTAGTTCGACGCTTCGAAGATGACGCCGTGCCGGACACCGTCGTGGACCATGAACTGGTCCGGCTGCTTGAGCAGGTCGTACTTGCTGGCGTCGATCACCTTGTCCAGCGGCGCGACGAGGCCGGCGTCCGAGGCCGCCTCGAACTCGGGCATGTCGAAGCGGACCAGGTCGGGGCCCTTGCCGCTGCCCATCTGGGTGAGCACGGTCTGGCCGAAGGTCGGGTACGGCACCGCGGCGGCGGAGACCTGGACCTTGGTCTGGCTCTGGTTGAACTCTTCGAGCCACTTCGTCAACAGGGGCCCACGGCCGGGGTCGCCGAAGGTCGAGGCGGCGAAGGTCAGTTTGGTGACGCCGTCACCGGAGTCGCCGTCCGAGCCGCAACCGGTCAAGAGAGCGGCAACCAAGCCCAGGGCACATGTCGCCCTGACGATGCCGAAGCGAGAGCGCTGATTACCCATCGTTACTCCACTGTTACGAGTTGGCGTCAAGGGGGTGAAATTGCAACGATCGTAGCGCCATGTGCAACGGTGTCAAGTGGCGATTGCGCATCGCGTCATCTATATTGCACAATATGCAATGACAGCGACGGCGCTATCCGTCGCGCGAGGGGAGAAACAGCCTTGGCGCAATCGATTCGTCGCGCGATCGACCTCATCCGGCGATCCGCGGAGCACCCGCTGTCCCTTACCGAGGCTGCGGACGTGCTCGGCGTCCACAAGTCCACAGCCCTGCGCATCCTGCAAACACTGGAGTCCGCGCGCTTCGTCCGTCGGACCGGCGCGGGCACCTACGTGCTCGGCAGCGGCCTGATCGAGTTGTCCGAGCTCGCGCTCGGCTCGATGGACCTCCGCCAGCCCGCGGCCGCGCACCTTCGTGCGCTGCAACGCGAGACCGGCCACACCGTACACCTGGCGCAGCTGACCGGCGACGAGATCATCTATATCGACAAGGTGGACAGCCCGGCGTTCGACGCCGTCAAGCTGCCGTCACGGGTGGGACGCGCGGTGTCGATCTACGCCAGCGCCGTCGGCAAGACGATCCTGGCGTACCTGCCCCGGCAGGAGCGCGACCGCCTGCTCTCCCACGTCGTCTTCGAGAAATTCACCGACACCACCTTCACCGACCACGACGCCCTGGAAGCCGAACTCGCCCGCATCCAGCAGTGCGGCTGGGCCATGGACAACGGCGAGCACGACGCCTACGTGATGTGCGTGGCCGCGCCGATCAGGGATTCACGGGGCCAGGTCATCGCCGCCGCCTCGATCACGGCGATCGAGGTCATCGCGAGCCTCGATCAGCTGAAGAGCAACCTTCCGCTGTTGCTGGAGACCGCCAACAAGATCTCGTACGAGCTCGGCTACGCACCGCCAGCGACGGCGAGCCCGGAAGGTGCCGGCCACGGCGCGACCTGAGGGCGCCCGGCCCGGACGATCACCGCGTCGGCGGCGCCGACCCGCCGGTGATCCGGTGGTGCTCGTCGGTCTCCATGTCGATGAAGGCCTGGATCATGCCCCGGTAGATCCGTTCGATCAGATCCGGGTCGGCGCCGGCCTCGCCCGCCAGCGCGCGGACCCGGGCCACCACCTGCGCCACGCGCTCCGGTGCGCGGACCGCCTGACCGTCGCTCTTGAGCGGGGCGGCCTGCCGGACCAGCGCCTCGCGCCGGGCGAGCAGGCCGACCAGGTCACCGTCGAGTTCGTCGATCCGAGCGCGGATCTCGGTCAGTGTCACAGCGGTCTCTGTCACGCCGGAAATCGTCGCACGACGACGACACGATCAGGCGGCCCGTTCACCGGCCGGCGCGCCAATTGCCCGCTTTCGCCCTAATTTCGACAACGTTCACGTTCGCCCCAGCACGGCAACCACGGGACCGGGTCCAGGTCTGCGAGGGTACGAAGACCGGCCCACCGTTTCCCCAGTGCCTGCGCACGACTCCCACGTACGTGGGTCCTCAATGGAGGGTCGGGGTCGCACCACGACTACCTGCTCGTCCCCAGCTGCCGGATCAGCGGCATCGAGTGTCCGTTCATCATCACCGCCAGTGCCCCGAACTACTGGCTGGAGGCGTGGAACAACGCCCAGCCGGGGCAGCCCGGGCACGTCGTCTACCCGCACATCGGGCTGGGCGTCAACTCCGCCGACCCGACGATCCGGATGCAGGACCAGTTGCACATCCACCTGGCCGGCATCCACTCGGGAATCCAGACGCAACTGAACAACCACGACAGTGCGATCAGCAACGATCCGACGCGGTGGCGCAACCAGATCGTGCCGGTCTGGGGCCTGACCAGCACCGGCCTGCCCGCCCCCCGCTCGTACCGGGTGCTGCACGTCGCGAACCTGAACGGGAACCTCTTCCGGCTCCTCCTGGACAGCGTGGTGCGGCCGACCGGGACGACCATGGCGGCGCAGATGCTGGCCGTGACGCCCCGACTGACCGGAAGCGGCGGGTTCTACGTGCTGAACAGTGAGCCCGGCCTGCCGGTTCCGGCCGGGCAACCCGGTGGCACGGGCACCGTCGACTTCCTGCTCGCGTACGGCTGAGGGGTCGACCCGGTGTCAGCGGGCGCCGGTGCTGGCGCCGGCACGCAGGCCCTGATCGATAAAGTTGATCAGCCAGGTGAAACTCTCGTCGACCGACGTGTCGATCTGGAACCCGCCGGCCGCCTCCAGGGTCGCGAACCCGTGCAGGACGCTGCGCAGCGTCCGCATGGCGTGGATCTCCTGGCCCGGGTCCAGCCCGTACCCGCTGAGCATGGCCGCCCAGGAGGCGAGCACCCGCTCGCTGGCCGGAATAAACGGGTCGTCGGGGCCGGTCGGGCGGACCGCGTTGGCCGCCGTGTACCGGCCGGGGTGTTCCCGCACGTACGTGCGCATCGCCTGCGCCCCCGCGGCGAGCGCGTCGCTACCGGACCGACCCTGGATGGCGTCACGGATGACGTCGCCGGCCTCGGTCATGGCCAGGATCGCGATCCGGTGTGCCAGGTCGGCCTGGCTGCTGACGTGCTTGTAGAGCGAGGGGGTCTTGATCCCGAGCCGTTCGGCGAGCAGGCCCATGCTGAGGTTGTCGAAGCCGACCTCGTCGACAAGCGCGGCGGCGGCTTCGGTGACCGACGCCGGGGTGAGCCGAGCCTTAGGCATTGGTCAGCGTCCGGGCGAGGAAGGGCACGGCCAGGGCGACGACCTCGTCGGGCGTCTGCGTGTGCGGGTAGTGTCCCGCGCCCTCGATGACGGCCAGCTCGCCGAGCCCCTGCGGCAGGTCGGCGATGATGCGTTCGCCCTCGGCCCGCGGGTCGGCCCAGTCGGGGTCGACGCTGCCCTGGATCACCAGGACCGGGCAGGTGACGTTGGGCAGCTGCCGACCAGCGTCGGCGGCGCTGGTCTTGGCCATGGCCTGGAGGGCCTTCATCCGGCCGGGCTCACTCATCTTGGCCTCGATGCGCGCCAGCTCGCTGTCCCAGTCGGCGGGCTTGGTCGGGATCGCCAGGTTGAGGTAGTTGCGCCAGCTCGCCACGCTGCCCCGCAGCAGCACCTGCGCCAGGTGCAGGTAGCCGGCCCGGTAGCGCTTGACCCTCACCAGCCCGGCGAGGTCGATGGACTGCGCGCGGGTGAACGGCGCCAGCTCGATGACGCCGGAGATCACGTCGGGCGCGGTCGCCGCCGCGACGGTCGCGGCACCGCCGCTGATCGACTGGCCGATGAGCACCGCCGGGCCGCCGAGGTGGCGTACCACGGCGACGAGATCGTCAGCGATGTCGGTGCGGCTGTAGCCGTCCCAGCCGAGGCTGGAGTCACCGCAGCCGCGGATGTCGACGGCGGCGACCCGGTATCCGGCGGCGGCCAGGGCCGGAGCGACGAACCGGTACGAGTGCCGGCTGTCGCCCATGCCGTGCGCCAGAACGACCAGTGGCCCCTGCCCGGTGAGGTCGTAGGCGATGGTGTTGCCGGCAATGTCCAGGTATTCGGTCATGACGCCTCCACAGCGAGCTAATGCGATTAGCTTAAGGCTAACCGCATTAGCCGCAGAGGGCAAACGGCTGGCCCGGTTACCCGCCGCCACCCATGCCGAGCTGGGGATAGAGGGCATCGGGGGCGACGACCGCCCCGGCCGGCCGGACGACGCTGACCGTCGACCCGAAGTCGCTGTAGCGCAGGGACGCGCTCGGCAGACCACTGGCCTCCGGCATCAGGAAGCTGACCAGCCGACCCTCGGTGTCCAGCATCGCCCGGAACGCGTGTCGCCGTGCGCTGTCCGGAAAGACACCACCGGGATCGAGCCGGAAGCTGATCCCGTTACCGACGCCGATCCGGGTCGCGTCGATCGTCCCGGTGATCTGACGGCCGTCGGCACGTGCGGTGACGATCGCGTCGATGAGGCGGCCCGAGCCGCCGGAGTCGTTCCTGCCCGGCGCGAAGCTCAGGGCGAAGCCCGCCGGCACTCGGGCCGGGTCGAGGACCATCCACTGGTCGCCCACGCCCCGCAGGAGCTGACCGGCCTTCAGGTAGACGTCGTCGTCGATCATCCGGATCTCGATCGTCCCGCCCGGCGCCGTGATCGTGGCGTTCACACGCTTGTTGACGTTGTCGGTGTGCGACAGCGAGGTGATCTGGCTGGCGATGTCGACGTCGCTGCGAAAGCTCGTCTGATTGACGAACGCCGTGCCCGCCCGCAGCAGACCGACCGCCTCGGCGGTGGCGGCGGCGTCGGCGCTGGCGCTGGCGGTCGACTCCGGAGCGGTTCGAGGTTCCGGGTCGCGCTCCGCCCGCGTGCCGACCGAGCAACCCAGCAGAAGCAGGCCCACAGAGATGCCGGCCAGCGTGGCTCGACGTGTCATGGCCATCACGGTAGGCGCGACCCGCAAGGTGTGGTGACCCGTATAGTGCCGCGATGGAAACGGACCCGGTACGGCAGGCTTACACGTCCGTCGCAGAGCTGTACATCGAGATGTTCGGCACCAAGGAGCAGGTACACCCCGACGACCTCGCCCTCATCGAGCGACACCTGGGGGATCGACAGGGCCCGGTGCTCGATCTGGGCTGCGGGCCCGGCCACCTCACCGGTTACCTCCGGGCACTCGGTGTCGACGCGGCGGGGATCGACCTGGTCCCCGAGTTCATCGCGCACGCGCGGGCCGCCCACCCGGACGTCCAGTTCCGGCTCGGGTCGCTGGCCCACCTCGACGTCGCCGACGGGTCCGTCGACGGCATCCTGGCCTGGTACTCGTTGATCCATCTTCCGCCGCAGGAACTCGACGGCGTACTCACCGAGTTTCGCCGGGCGCTGGTCCCGGCCGGGCGGTTGGTGCTGGGCACCTTCTCCGCCGACGAGGTCGGCGCCTTCGACCACAAGGTCGTGACCGCCTATCGGTGGCCGCTCGACGTGCTCTCCGAGCGACTCACCCAGGCCGGCTTCCGGGAGGTCGAACGCCTACCCCGAGCCGGCGACGACCAGCACCGACCGCACGCCGCCATGGCCGCGGTGGTGGTGTGAGGCCGCCGAGGGCCGGCCTCCCCTCCCGGGAGGCCGGCCCTCGCGCAACTGCGCACCCGCGTCGAACCGGCGTCCGGTTCGGCGGCAGTACCCTCAGGCGTTGAGCTTCCCGGCGATCTTGACCACCCGCGAGGCCATGTGGTCCAGGGCGGCGAACTGGGCGTCGCCCAGCGGGGCGTCGTTGTTGCCGCCGGTGACGTGCGAGACGCCGTACGGGTTGCCGTCGGCGAACTTCAGCGGGTCGGTGTAACCCGGGGGCACGATCAGACCGCCGAAGTGGTGGATGGTGTTGTAGAGCGCCAGCAGGGTCGACTCCTGGCCGCCGTGCGCGGTCATGGACGCGGTGAACCCGGCGTACACCTTGTCGGCGAGCAGCCCCTGCGCCCACTGCGGGCCGAGGGTGTCGATGAACTGCTTGAGCTGGCTGGCGACGTTGCCGTACCGGGTGGGGGTGCCGAACAGCACCGCGTCCGCCCAGACGACGTCGTCGGCGGTCGCCTTCGGCTCGTTCTTCGTGGCGTCGAAGTGCTGGCTCCAGGCGGCGTTGGAGGCGATGGCCTCGCCCGGGGCGAGTTCCGGAACCTGGCGCAGTCGCACCTCGGCGCCGGCCTTCTCGCCAGCCTCGGCGAGGCGCTTGGCCATGGCGTGCAGGGTCCCGGTGGACGAGTAGTAGATGACGGCGAGCTTGGTCATCGGAGGCATCCCTTCCCAAAGTAGTTGCTGTCGATAAATTTGCGGCCGCAACAATCTCGACTGTAGCAGTCGCCTCGCGGCACCCCAACGTCCTGCCCATGCCCGCCGCCGTGACGGAGCACACCACCCGACGGGTGCCGCGTTCCCACGTCACGACCCGTCCGGAGAGCTGGCCGGCTGCTGCCCCGGCCAGAACGGCCACTCCTCGAACGACCGGCACCGGCCGTCGTCGGCGAACCGGATGACCCACAGGTCGCGGTACTCCTGCTCGACCGGGTCGCCGTAGCGGACCTCCTGGCGCGACACGGCGGTGTCGCCCTCGACCGCGACGATCTCCGCGGTCATCTGGAACACCTCGTCGGGACCCTTGCGCTGCTTCTCCCACATCCGGGCGATGGCCGGCAGCCCGACGACCGGCGTCCAGTACGGGCCCTGCTGGTAGCTCGCGTCCTCGGTGAAGATCCCGGCCAGGCCATCCGTGCCCGGCGTACGCCAGAGTCGCTCGTAGGCGGCGAGCCAGTCCTCGACGTGCGTGCGGTCCATGGAATTCACCTTGCCACCCCGGCGGCGGCCAGCCGGGCGAACCCGCAGGCTGCCGGGGGTGCGGGCACGCTCGGGTGAGCGGGGCGCGAGCCCGGCGTCGGCGCCGCAAACCTTGACACCGGACGGCATACCCCGCCAGACTTCCCGATGCTAATTCGATTTAGCGTCCATTGAAACCCCTCGACTGCCAGTGCCCGGACCAGACCGCGACGTGCGACCACAGAGGAGTCTTCGCGCATGAGGGAAACGACCGGAAGACGCAGGCTCCGGCTAGCGATCTCGATTCTCGCGTTCACGGCACTCGGAGCGGGGGCCGTCGTCCCCGCGCCAGCTGCCGCCGCCGGCAGGCCCACCCCCGCGCCGGGCGCGACCGTCAAGGCGGACCGCACCTCACCCACCGGCTACACCGTCACGTTCGTCTACCGCAATCCGCACGCCAGCCAGGTCCGCCTCGCCGGCGACCTGACCCTGCTCGACGTCAACACCGGCACCACGCGCTACCAGCCGGAACAGTGGCAACCGGGGCGCTACCACTCCGGCGGCACCGAGTTCCTCCGCGACATGACCAGAGGCCCGAAGGGGAACTGGTCGGTCTCGGTCCCGCTGCACGCCGGAGGCCTCAGCTACTGGTACCGGGTCTGGGACCCGACCCAGGGCTGGGAGAACAAGCGCATCTGGGATCCCGCCTCGACGAACCCGCGGCCCCCGGGCGAGTCCTCGTTCCGGGTCAGGAACAACGACGTTCTCGACGCCGTGTCCGTGCCGTACGCCGAGAAGCAGAACGACCCGGTGCTCAAGGAACGCGCGGGCTACGAGTTGCCGGTGGCCGACCGCGCGAAGCGGGGCACGGTCACCTACATCCCGTACACCACGATCCTGGGCGACAGCGGTCACTACCTCGGCGTGTACCTGCCGGCCGGCTATGACGCCAACCGCGCGCAACCGTACAAGGTCGCGTACCTCGCGCACGGCATCTTCGGCGACGAGACCGACTTCATGGTCCCCGCGAACGTCCCGAACATCCTGGACAACATGATCGCCAAGGGCGAGATCGAGCCCACAGTGGTCGTCACCATGGGCAACCACTTCACGGGCACCAGCCTCGGCTTCGCCTCCTACAACCAGACCAACGCGGCCAACAACCTGGTCCAGACGATCCTGCCCCTCATCGAGGGCCGCTACCACGTCTCGACCGAACGCTCCGGGCGCGCCTACGCCGGGTTCTCGTACGGCGGGATGACGGGCGGCGTCGTGATCAGGAACTACCCGACCACCTTCGGGTTCTACGGACACTTCTCCGGCAACCCGTCGCTCACCACCGGGGACTACGACACCATCGCCAACGCGGTGGGAGACGACGACCTCTCCGTCTTCCTCGGCAACGGCGTCTTCGAGGGCAACCTCAACGCCCAGAACGCCATCGCTGACAACTTCCGGGCCCGGGGGTACGCCGCCGCGACGGCCCAGGTTCCCGGCGCGCACGACGGGATGACGGCGGGCCAACTGTTCACGATCTTCGCCCGGGACCATCTGTGGTCCGGGGTGGACTCGGTGTCGGTGACGCCCGCGTCGGTGAACCTGACGACAGGGTGGAACTGGACCAGGCAGTTCCGCGCCCGGGTGACGACCAACGAGGGCGTGAGCCCGGCGGTGACGTGGTCGGTGCGGGGGGCGACCTCCCCGGACACCACCATCTCCACGGCGGGCCTGCTCTCGGTCGCCGCCGGGGAAACCGCGTCGTCGCTCACGGTGGTGGCGACGTCGGTGATCGATCCGACCAAGTCCGCTTCGGCCCAGGTCACAGTGGTGCCGGCGGGCACGGCACGGGTCACGGTGAAGGCGAAGGCCGCGCCTGCCTCGGTCGTTCGCGGTGACACGTTCACACTGCGCGTCGACGTACGGGCACAGTCGCCGCACCCGAAGGCTCCGACGGTGACCGGCGAGGTCGCGGTCACCTTCGGCGGCGCGACCCACGTGGTGGCGCTGCGCGGTGGTGCGGCCGTCGTCGACCTGCCGACCGACGGACTGTCCGCGGGGGTGTACCCGGTGCACGTCGCCTACTCCGGTGACCCGGTGCACGCCCCCACCGCGGCCGTCCACCAGCGGCTGCGGGTTCGCTAGACAAGCAGGCCGGGTGGGCCGGCGACCTTCCGTCGTCGGCCCACCCACCGTCAGCCGACCGTCCGGACCGTCAGCTCACCCCCCGAACCGCCTCGATGACCGACTCGGCGACCTCACTCGGGTCGGCCACCGCCATCGCGTGCGACCCGCCGACGACCTCGCGCTGCCCCCGAGGGTTGGCCCGCTCGGCCATGAAGCGGTGCGCCTCGACCGGGATGTTCTTGTCCAGGTCCCCGAACACGAACCAGCTGGGCAGCGACCGCCAGGCAGGGTCGCCGGTGAGCTGGTCCCCCAGGGCCTGCTCGGTGATCGGCCGCTGGGTCCGGGCCATCAGCGCGGCCATGTCGCCCGACGCGTCCGCGCAGAACTGCGCGTGGTACCGGTCCTGGGCGATCGCCACCTCGTTGCCACCCGTCGACACCGGGTACTGCACCAGCGTGTCGGCCAGGGTGCTGCCGGGGAACTTGCCCGACAGCGACAGTGCCGACTCCCCGGTGTCCGGGGCGAAGGCGTTGACGTACACGAGGGCCCGCACCGAGGTGTCGCCGGCCGCGGCCTGCGTGATCACCATGCCGCCGTACGAGTGGCCGACGAGGATGACCGGTCCACCGATCCCGCGTACGACATCCCGCACGTACGCGGCGTCGCCCGCGACGCTGCGCAGCGGATTCGCGACGGCCACCGAGTCGTACGCGGCGCCCATGCGCTCGAGCACTCCGTTCCAACTCGCCGACTCGGCGAACGCCCCGTGCACGAGCACGATGGTGGGCTGTGGATCAGGCATGACTGGTGCCCCCTCACTCCGTGAAGCTGTTCACCGCCGGTCGCACTGGTACGCCTGGATACCCGTCACGCGAATGTGAAACGTCCGGTCCCGGTCGCCTGCACCGGTCCTGCCGAACGCGTCGGTCGGCGGGCCAGCGCCGTAAGCTGCATCAACCCCGATGGGCAGGAGGCTGCGGTGGCGGCGACGACGAACACTGCGACGGTGGCCGAGGTGATGGCCGAGCTGGCCGAGTTGGCGGACCCGAGGGCCCGCGAGGTGAACGCCAGACACGGTGACGATCATGGTGTAAACCTCGGCGCGCTTCGGGCGCTCGCGAAGCGGCTGAAGACGCAGCACGATCTCGCGCGCCAACTCTGGGCGACGGGTGAGTCCGCGGCGAGACTGCTGGCGATCCTGATCTGTCGTCCCCGGGCGTTCACGCGTGACGAGTTGGACGTCATGGTGCGCGAGGCGCGCACCCCGAAGGTGCACGACTGGCTGGTCAACTACGTGGTGAAGAAGAACCGGCACGCCGACGAGCTGCGGCTGGCCTGGTTCGCCGACGCGGATCCCGTGGTCGCGAGCGCCGGCTGGGCGCTGACCACCGAACGCGTGACGAAGAGTCCCGAGAGTCTCGACCTCCCGGGACTGCTCGATGTGATCGAGACCGAGATGGCGGACGCGCCGGATCGCCTCCAGTGGGCGATGAACCACTGCCTGGCGCAGATCGGGATCGAGCACGCCGAGCACCGCGCTCGGGCGATCGACATCGGCGAACGCCTGGGGGTGCTCAGGGACTATCCGACCTCCCCCGGCTGCACGTCTCCGTTCGCGCCGATCTGGATCACCGAGATGGTCCGCCGCGCGGGATAGACAGCACCTTCCCGGTCGAGCCCTCTGGAACGGGGTCGACGCCGTCCGCCACCCGTCCCTATAGTGAGTTCCATTATGGGACTTACTACGTTCTGGCGGTGGTGGGTCGCCGGCACGACCAGCCACCTCGGCTCGGCGGTCGGCGCGCTGGCCCTACCGCTGACCGCGCTGAACGTGCTCCACGCGTCGGCCTTCGAGATGGGTCTGATCACCGCGGCGGGCTATCTGGCGTACCTGCTGATCAGCCTGCCGGCCGGGGTGATCGTGCAGCGCGTGCCGCTGCGCGGCATGCAGGTCGGCCTGGACCTGGTCCGGGCCCTCGCCATCGCGTCGGTCCCGCTGGCCTGGTGGCTCGGCATGCTGACCGTGGCCCAGCTGATCGCTGTCGCCCTGGTGGTGAGCTTCGCCAACGTGCTGTTCGACGTGGCGAACCAGACGTTCCTGCCGGAGATCGTGCCGGCCGCGCAGTTGCAGGCCCGCAACAGCCTCACCTCCGGCACCCATGCCGCCACCACGCTGGGCGGTCCGTCCCTGGGCGGCTTCGCGGTGGCGGTGCTGGGCGCGGTGCCGACGCTCTTCGTGGACGCCGTCAGCTATCTGGTCTCCGCGGTGTTGCTGCGCACCCTGCCGGCTCGCCGGGTGCAGCGATCGGCCGAGCGACCACCGATGGTCACGATGATCCGCGAGGGCTGGCACTTCGTGCTGCGACACCCGATCATCGGACCGGCCATGTGGGACGCCACCGCGACGAACTTCGTCAGCGGCGCGATGCTGGCCCTCTTCCCGTTCTACCTGGTGCGCGAGCTGCACGCATCGCCGGTCCTGGTCGGGCTGCTGATCGCCACCGACGGTCTCGGCACACTCATCGGCGCCGCGCTGACGACCCGCTTCACCAACCGGTTCGGCACCGCCCGCGGCCTGATCATCGCGGCCTTCGTCGGCGTGGCCGGCGCGCTCATCATCCCGCTGGGTACCGGCACCGTCGCATTCCTGGCCTTCGCGGCCGGCAATCTCATCCTCGCCAGCTCCACAGTGGTGCTCAGCGTGACCACCCGCACGTACCGGATGCTCGCCAGCCCACCGGAGCTGTTGTCCCGGGTGATCGCCACTGTCAAGTTCGTCTCCTGGGGCGCCATCCCGGTCGGTGGCCTGCTCGCCGGCCTCCTGGCCGGGCCGCTCGGTGCCCGCACGACATTGCTGATCTTCGGGGCGCTCACCGTGCTGTCCCCGATCATCTACCTGTCGACGCCGATCCGCGGCCTGCGCGACCTGCCACTCGACAGCGCGCCGGCCCCCACCGAGGCCCGGGTGTGAAGCCCACCCCCGCTCCGTCCACAGTGCTCGGCCAGGACATCGACAGAAGGTGTAGCCAACGGTTCACCGGGGCAAGAACCCGCACATGAGGCAAGCGACACTGCGGCACGGGTACCTGCCCGACCAGCGGCACCGCACTGGCGAGCCCGGCCGGGCAGGGCCGGCGACGTCGCTGCCGACGGCCGCCGGCTGATGCGGTTGAGGCACAGCCTTCCCCCGGTGGCGCTCGGGGCGGCGGCGCTCGGGGCGGCCCTGGGCGCCAGCCCCGCCCACGCCGACAGCCCGTCACCGTCGCGTCTCCCGCCGCTGGAGGTCGCCACCTCGCCGCAGGCCCTCTCGGTTTCGGTGGACGACGTCGTCGAGGTGCAGCTGGATGTCCCACTGCCCGTGCCGACGACTGTCGTCCCGCTGCCCCTGCCGTCCACGGACCCGCTGCCCCTGCCGTCGATAGAACCGCCGCCCCTGCCGGTACCGACGCTGTCGGCCAGGCCGGTACCGACAGTGTCGGCCAGGCCGGCCACCACCGCGCCACGTCGTCCGGCCCGTGCCCCCTCGTCGCCGCGCACCACGCCGACGCCAGCCGCCCCGGTCCCGCCTGCCGTACGCCTTGACCAGTCGGTGCCGTCGACGGTGTCCCCGGGCGGTGCCCACGGCAGGTCCGATGGCCGGGCGTCGGATCGGGCGCGGGCGACGACGGCCACCGTCACCGTCACCGGTGAGCGGCCCGTCCCGCCGGCCCGTCCCGCACCGGGGCCGCCGGTGTTCGTCGTGGCGCTCGCCACCGGGCCGGCCACCACCAGCACCGGCGGTGCCGAGCCACCTCCGTCGACAGCCGAAGCTCCGCCATCCATCCCGCTGCTGCGGGCCGGGTTCACCGTCAGCGCCGTCGACCTGCGCGCTACCGGTCTACCGGTGGAGCGGGGTCCTCCCCCACCCCGGTAGCTCCTGATCGCCCACTCACGTCCACGACGTTGATCAGGAGAGACTCATGGAAATCGCCGTCATCTGGATCCCCGCCGACATCGAGCCGTCGGAGCCCGCCGTCGCGAAGTGTCTCCGCCACCTTCGCCGACACTCGTACCGATTCGCGGGAACCGTGCGGGCACCGTGGGAGACCGTCGAACAGAGCATGATCGACGGGGAGGTGGATGTCGTCGTCATCGCCGATTTCGCCCACCTCCCGCCGGACCGGTCCCCCCGGATCGAGCTGGCCAGCGCCACCGGAGACGATGCGGACGGGGACCAGCCGGCTCCCGACACCCAGCAGCACTGACACCACGAAGCGCCCCGTCCGCAACGAACGGGGCGCTTCGTCGATCTGGTAGCGGGTCAGCCGCGGGACAGCTCGCCCCGCCGAAGGCCGGCCTCCCGACGGGTCAGGCGGCGACGGCCGCCCGGACGTCGTCGTCGGCGTCGCGCAGCCGGGCCGCGGCCTCCTCGGCGGTGCAGTTCGCCAGCAGCAGCACGATGGCCGTCTTGGCGTGCCCGCGCGCCGCCGCGAGCGCCCGCGCGGCGGTGTCCAGGTCGGTGTCGGCGGCCTCGGCGACGATCCGACGGGCCCGGTCGACGAGCTTCTCGTTGGTGGCGTTCATGTCCACCATCAGATTGCCGTAGACCTTGCCCAGCCGGGCCATCGCGGCGGTCGACAGCATGTTGCAGACCAGCTTCTCGGCGGTGCCGGCCTTGAGCCGGGTGGAGCCGGTGAGCACCTCGGGCCCGGTGGGCACCTCGATGGCGACGTCGGCGTGCCGGCTGGTCACCGCGTCGGTGTTGCAGGCCACCGAGACGGTCGCCGCGCCGCGCGCGCGGGCGTGGTCCAACCCGCCGACCACGTACGGGGTACGGCCGCTGGCGGCGAGCCCGACCACCGTGTCGCGGGCGGTCAGGCCGACCGCGTCGAGGTCGGCGACGGCGCGGGTCGGGTCGTCCTCGGCGCCCTCGACGGCGACACCGAAGGCGCGTGCCCCGCCGGCGAGCAGCCCGACGACCCGATCGGGCGTGGTGCCGAAGGTGGGTGGGATCTCGACGGCGTCGAGCATGCCGATCCGGCCGCTGGTGCCCGCGCCGAGGTAGATCAGCCGTCCGCCCTGGCGTAGCGACGCCACGATGACGTCGACGGCGGCGGCGATGTCCGGCACGGCCCGGCGGACGGCCTCGGCGACCGTCTGGTCCTCGTCGTTCATCGCGAGAAGCAACTCGGTGGGAGACATCCGGTCGAGGTCGCTGGTCTTGTCGTTGCGGGTCTCGGTGCCGAGGGTGCTGAGGTCCACGGGGTGCTCGTTCCTCTCGCTGGTGTGCAGTCGCCGGCCGGCGGGGCGCGGATCTCCGGTCGCCCGGCGGCCCGGGACGGCTCGTCGTCGAGCGCGTCCTCGCGACCCGCCGCCACGGCCAGGCCGCGGCGCAGCTGCGAACAGTCCCCGTATCAGCAGGCTGAAACCACAGCGTAACCAGCCCGGCCGGGCGGTGGCAAAAAGTTTCGCGTTACCCTGGTCCAACGTCACTTCTTGACAATCGCTGGTTGGGAGCGAGCCGTGCGTCAACTCGACCTCGTCGTGATCGTGCTGTACCTCGTGGTGATCGCCTTCGTCGGACTACGCCTGTCCGGCAAACAGAAGTCCGCCAAGGACTACTTCGTCGGCGAGGGCCGACTGCCCTGGTGGACCGTCTCGTTCTCCGTGGTCGCCACCGAGACCAGCGTCCTGACCGTGATCAGTGTTCCCGGCGGCGCCTACAGCGGTCAGGGCTTCGGCAACGTCGAGCTGGCCCTGGGTTACGTCATCGGTCGGGTCGTCGTGGCCGCGGTGCTCATCCCGCTGTACAAGCGGGGTGGGTTCGTCAGCGCCTACCAGTACCTCGGTGAGCGGTTTGGCCTGAAACTCCAGGGTCTGGCGTCGGTGACGTTCGTCTTCACCCGCCTGCTCGCCGAGGGCGTACGGCTGTTCGCCTCGGCCATCCCCATCAAGCTGCTCCTCGACGAGTTCGGGCTGAACGTCAGCTACCAGGCCATCATCATCGTGCTCACGCTCATCACGGTGGTCTACACCTACCTCGGTGGCATCAAAGCGGTCATCTGGACCGACGCCATCCAGATGGGGCTGTACCTGGGTGGGGCGATCCTGGCCATCGCGGTGCTCAGCCACGCCGTCGGCTTCGACGGCTACTCGCAGGCATTCGACGCCGGCAAGTTCCAGCTCTTCGACACCAACTTCGACCTCGCGCACGTGCTCACCAGCCCGTTCGCCCTGCCGACCGCGATCATCGGTGGCGCGATCTTCGCGATGGCCAGCCACGGGTCGGACCAGCTGATCGTCCAGCGCATCCTGTCCACCCGGACGCTGCGCGAGGGGCAGCAGGCGATGATCTCCTCGGGCATCTTCGTGGTGATCCAGTTCGCGGCGTTCTCCCTGGTCGGGGCGCTGCTGTGGTCGTACAACAAGGGTCAGAGCTTCAAGGAGCTCGGCCTGGCCAGTAGCGACAACCTCTACCCGAGCTTCATCCTGCACGCTCTGCCGGTGGGCATCTCGGGTCTGCTGGTGGCCGGCATCCTCGGCGCCGCGATGGGTTCGCTGTCGTCGGCGCTGAACTCGATGTCGAACTCCACCGTCGCCGACTTCATCCACAGCTTCTTCCGCACGGTCCCGTCGGACGACGTGATGCTCCGGCTCGCCCGGGTGATGACCCTGGTCTGGGCGGTGCTGATGGCGGTCTTCGCCTGCGCGTTCAGCTCCAGCACCGGAAACGTCTACCTGACCGGTCTGACCATCGCCGGCTACACCTACGGCGCACTGCTCGGGGCCTTCCTGCTCGGCCGCCTGGTCAAGCGGGCCAACCAGGTCGACGCGGTGATCGCCTTCCTGGTCACCGTGGCGGTGATGACCTACATCGTCCGCTACGTCAAGATCGATGTGACGACGGCCGGGACCACCACCGCCACCGCCATCGCCGCGCAGTGGCTGGTCCCGATCGGCGTCCTGATCACCCTGGTCGTCGGCGCGGTGTCGAGCCGGTTCCACCCGGCCCCGGAGACGCCGTACGACCATGGACGCACCGACGAGGTCGACGAGACGGCAGCGCCCGCCGGCCGGGCATGAAGGAGGACGTGATGCGCGTGATCGGCCTGATGTCCGGAACCTCCTACGACGGCATCGAAGCCGCCGCCGCCGACCTCGACCTCAGCGGTGACACGCTGCGGATGCGAACGCTGGGTCGGCTCAGTCACCCGTACCCCGAGCAGCTGCGCACCCGGATCGCCGCCGCCCTGCCGCCCGCCCCGACCACCACCGAGGCGATCTGCGTGTTGGACACCGGCATCGGCCAGGCGTTCGCCGAGGCTGGCGTGCGGGCCCTCGCGGAACTCTGCGATGGCCACGCCGACCTGCTCGTCTCGCACGGGCAGACCATGCACCACTGGGTCGAGGACGGCACGGTGCGTGGCACCCTCCAGCTGGGTCAGCCGGCCTGGATCGCGGAGGCCACCGGTCTTGCGGTGGTGGCCGACCTGCGCAGCCGCGACGTCGCCGCCGGCGGCCAGGGTGCCCCCCTGGTCGCCCTCTTCGACGCGCTGCTGCTGGGCGGCCTGCCCGGCGTCCCGGCCGCCCTGAACCTGGGCGGCATCGCCAACATCACCGTCGTCGCGCCGGACGCCGACCCGCTCGCCTTCGACACCGGCCCGGCCAACGCGCTCCTCGACGCCGCCGCCCGCCACTTCAGCGGAGGCACCGAGCACTACGACCGGGACGGACGCGGGGCGGCCGCCGGGCAGGTGAACCTGGCCCTGCTGCGGCGACTGCTCGACGAGCCGTACTACCGGCTGCCCAGCCCGAAGAGCACCGGCAAGGAGCTGTTCCACACGCCCTACCTGCTGGCCGCCCTCGCCGACGCGCCCACCCCGGACCCGCAGGACGTGCTGGCCACGCTCACCCGACTGACGGCGGCCACGGTGGCCGACGCCTGCCGCGATCACGGCGTCACCCGGCTCGTCGTCTCCGGCGGCGGGGCGCGCAATCCGACGCTGATGCGCATGATCGCCGACGAGCTGCCGGACGTCGACCTGTCGTCGAGCGACGACCTGGGCATCGCCTCGGACGCCAAGGAGGCGTTGGCCTTCGCGCTGCTGGGCTACCTGACCGTGCACGGGCTGCCGGGCACCCTGCGCTCGGGCACCGGCGCGCGGCACCCGTCCGTACTCGGCAGCATCACGCCCGGCCGGCAGCCGCTACGGCTGCCCGCGCCGGTCAGCACCGCTCCCAACCGGCTACAGATCGTCGCCGACTGACCGCCCCCTCGCCCGGGAGGATCGCCCATGAGCACCGCCGTACCCGCGCCAACCTCGGCCGGCGTCCGCGCCCGTGCGGTCGCCGAACTGCTGCGCGCGCGCCTCGATGATCCCAGCCGGGCCAGCGCCGAGCTGCCCCGGAGGCTGGCGGCGGCACACGACGCCTCGCCGTACCTGTTCGAACCGCAGGCTGTGGTCCGCGCCGCCTCGGCGGCCGAGGTCGGGGCGTTGATGGCCGGCGCCCGGGAGGCCGGCGTGTCGTTGACCCTGCGCGGCGGTGGCACCAGCCTCGCCGGGCAGGCCGGCGGCGCCGGCGTGCTGGTCGACGTCCGCACCGACTGGCGGCACGCCGAGGTCCTCGACGACGGCTGGCGCATCCGGCTGCAACCCGGCCTGACGATCCGGCAGGCCAACGCCCGGCTGGCCCGCTACCGACGCCGGCTCGGCCCGGACCCGGCCAGCGAGGCCGCCTGCACCGTCGGTGGCATGGTGGCCAACAACTCCAGCGGGATGACCTGCGGCACCACCGACAACGCGTACCGGACGATGGAATCGCTGCGCTTCGTGCTCCCGTCCGGCACCGTCGTCGACTCCGGCGCCCGCGACGCCGACGACCGGCTGCGGACCGACGAGCCCGAGCTGCACGCCGGGCTGCTGCGGCTGCGCGACCGGGTGCGCTCGACGCCGCAGTCGCGCGCCACCGTCGAGCGGCTGTTCGCCATGAAGAACACCATGGGGTACGGGCTGAACTCGCTGCTCGACCACGACAGCCCGGTCGAGATGCTCGCCCACCTGATGATCGGCAGCGAGGGCACGCTCGGTTTCGTGGCCGAGGCCGTCTTCCGGACCGTCGAGATCCACGACCACGCCGCCACCGGCCTGCTGATCCTGCCCGGTCTCACCGCCGCCACCGACGCGCTGCCCGCCCTGCTCGCCGCCGGCGCCCGTACCGCCGAACTGCTCGACGCGGCAGCGCTGCGGGTCAGCCAGCGCGACCCGGGTGCGAGCCCGGCCCTGCGCGGGCTGACGGTCACCGGCCACGCCGCGCTGCTGGTCGAGTTCACCGAGGAGAGCGCGGAGCGGCTGGCCGCGACGCTGGCCGACGCCCGGGTAGTCCTCGACCGGCTGCCGGCCGTCGCGGGCACCGAGCTGACCCGCGACCCGCGCGAACGGGCCCAGCTCTGGCACCTGCGCAAGGGCCTCTACACCGCCGTCGCCGGTGCCCGCCCGCCCGGCACCACCGCCCTGCTGGAGGACATCGCGGTGCCGATGCCACGGCTGACCGGCACCTGCGACGGGCTGATCCGTCTGTTCGACAGGCACGGCTACCCGGACGCGGTGATCTTCGGGCACGCCCGCGACGGCAACCTGCACTTCATGCTCACCCAGTCCTTCGACACCGCTGCCGAGATCGAGCGCTACGCCCGGTTCACCGACGACATGGTCGACCTGGTGCTGGCCGAAGGGGGCACCCTCAAGGCCGAGCACGGCACCGGCCGGGCCATGGCACCCTTCGTCCGGCGGCAGTACGGCGACGAGCTGTACGACGTGATGCGCGAGCTGAAGCGGTTGTGCGACCCGACCGACCTGCTCAACCCCGGCGTCCTGCTCAACGACGACCCGACAGTGCACCTGCGGCAGCTCAAGGCCGTGCCGACCGTCGACCCCGAGCTGGACGCCTGCGTCGAGTGTGGCTACTGCGAGCCGGTCTGCCCCACCGCCGACGTCACCACCACCCCCCGGCAGCGCATCGTCCTGCAACGACAGATCGCCCTCGCCACCGCCGCCGGCGACGAGGAACGCCGCCGGGAACTCACCGCCGACTACGCGTACGCAGCTGTGGACAGCTGCGCCGCCGACAGCCTCTGCGTCACCGCCTGCCCGGTCGGCATCGACACCGGGGCGGCGATGAAGCGGCTGCGCGCCGAGCGGCACAGCCCACGCGCCCAGCGCACCGCCCGCACCGCCGCACGGCACTGGCAGGCCGCCGTGACGGGCGTCCGGGTGGGACTGACCGCCGCGCACGCCGTACCGGCGCCGCTGACCCGCGCCGCCACCGGGGTGATCCGAGGGCTCGGCGGGACCGAACTCATGCCGCTGTGGAGCGACGACATGCCGCGCGCCGGTGCGCCCCGCCCCGCGCCCCGCAGCGAGCCGGACGCCCGGGCGGTGTTCTTCGCGGCCTGCGTCGGCAGCCTCTTCGCTCCCGAGGACGGCCGGTCCGGCGGAGCGGCTACGGCGTTCCTGCGCCTCTGCGAACTGGCCGGAGTCCCGCTGGTCGTACCGACCGGAACAGCGGGCCTGTGCTGCGGAACCCCGTGGCAGTCCAAGGGCTACCCCGCCGGGCACCGGGAGATGGCCGAACGGACCCTGGCCGCGCTCTGGGCGGCCAGCGACGAGGGCCGGTTGCCCGTCGTCTGCGACGCGTCGTCCTGCACGCACGGGCTCACACAGCTGACCGCCGCGCTGGCCGAGGAGGATCGGGCCCGCTACGCCGGCCTGCGCGTCGTCGACAGCGTGAGCTTCACCGCCGAGCACCTCCTGCCGGCGCTGCCGCAGCCCCGGCGACTGCGCTCGCTGGCCCTGCACCCCACCTGCTCCACTGTGCACCTGGACGGCATCGACGACCTGCGCACCGTGGCCCGGGCGGTCGCCGACACCGTCACCGTGCCGGACAGCTGGGGGTGCTGCGCCTTCGCCGGTGACCGGGGGCTGCTGCACCCCGAGGTCACTGCCGGTGCCACGGCGGCGCAGGCCACCGAGATCAACCAGCGCGGCCACGACGCGTACGCCTCCAGCAACCGCACCTGCGAGCTGGGCATGAGCCGGGCCACCGGGCAGTCGTACCGGCACGTGCTGGAGGTGCTCGTCGAGGCCGTCGAGCCGCCGGCGTAACCGGCACGCGCACGCCGCCCGCCGCGAACTGCGGCGGGCGGCGCGGTTGGTACGTGATCTCAGGACAGGGCGATGTCGCTGTAGTAGTAGCGCAGGATCGCCTGGTAGGTCTTGCCCTGGTTGGCGAGGTCACGCGAGCCGTACTGCGACAGCCAGTCCCCGTCCACCCAGCCACCGCACGCGGTCGTCGTCGCGCAGTAGTGCGCCCGCAGGATGTTGCCGTTGCGGGTCATCCGGGCCGACCAGGTCCGGTCCACCGCGGCGGACGTGGACGAGACTGCCGTCGACGGCCGGTAGACCTGGTCGCCGGTGTCGTCCCGGACGTCGTAGCACTGTCCACCGGACGTCTTCCGGGTCGAGTGCAACGCCCAGTACCAGCCGTAGCTCTTGACGGCCATCGCACCGGCGTCCAGCGAGGCGGCCGGCCAGCTCGTGATCCACTCGTTCGGGAGGACGTTCTTGACGTACGTCTTGAAGTCGACCCGATCGACGCGCCCGAGGCTGACCCGGTACACGAGGATCGTGCTCGGCAGCTTGGTGTTGGTGCCGTCGGTGCTACAGCCCGTCGCCCCGCTCACCAACTCGTGCGAGGCGTTGTTGTTCTTCAGCGTGGCGTTGAGGTTTGCCATAGCGCCGGCTGCGAAGTCCTGGTAGGAACCGGCGAAGTTGCTGTTGAAGTAGACCCGCACCGTCTTGCCGGTCCGGTTCCACACCGACGCGGCGTTGTTCTTCACGCACAGGCCCTTGCCGCTGCCCGCGCCCTTGAAGTCGTAGCAGGTCGGCTGGGTCGTGCCGTAATCATCGAGCGAGTCGGTGAAGTCGGAGACCGAGCCGGCCTGGTCGCTGTTGTAGTAGTAGCAGAACTCGCCGCTGTCGCAGGTTCCGTCCCGTCCCGCCGCCGCTGCCGGCGAGGCGACACTCAGGATGGAGGTGGACATGGCGAGGACGGCGCCGACGACGGCGAGGCCCTTGCGAAAATTCACGGCGTCCTACCTCTCGTTGTAGCCCTGGGAGTTCCAGAACGCGGTCGGGTCGGCGTTGTCCAGGGTGGGGTCGCCGACGCTGACGGCCGCGTGGGTCTGCCGGCCGGCCCGGACCTCGACGTGGGTGTGCGCGCCCGAGCTGGAGGACACCCCGTGCCACGACTCGTCGGCGATGATCTGGCCCTTGCTGATGGCGTCGCCCACGCTCACCCCGGACCTCGGCGCGGTGTGCAGGTAGATCACCGTCTTGTTGAGCGAGGAGTTGTAGACGGAGATCGTGGACAGACCGCCGCTGCCGGTGGCGCCCCGCGCCACGTAGGTGACAGTTCCGGAGACCAGGGCACGCACGTCCGAGCCGACGCTGCGGGCGATGTCGATGCCCTCGTGCCGGCCCGGCGTGGTGGTGTAACCGTCGAAGGCGCAGGTGACCGAGCCGCCGCTGGCCTGGTACAGCGCGTACGACAGGTTCGTGCGCGTCGACGGCGAGAACTCGTGCGAGGCGTTGTTGTTCTTCAGCGTGGCGTTGAGGTTGCCCTTCGCGCCGGCCGCGAAGTCCTGGTAGGAACCGGCGTAGCCGCTGTTGTAGTAGACGCGCACGGTCTTGGTGCTGCGGTTCCAGACCGAGGCGGCCTCGTTCTTGATACACAGGCCCTTGCCAGCGCCGGCGCCCTTGAAGTCGTAGCACGAGGGCTGCTCGGTGCCGTAGTCGTCGAGCGAGCCGGTGAAGTCCGAGACCGACCCCGCGTTGTCGCTGTTGTAGTAGTAGCAGAACTCGCCGCTCTCGCAGACCCCGTCTCGGGCCGCCGCCGACGCGGGCGATCCGACGCTGAGGATCGAGGTGGTCGCGGCCAGCGCGACGCCGACGGCCGCAAGGCTCTTCCGGATGTTCATGGTGTCCTTTCAGAATTGGTGAGGGGTGCGGGTCACTGCCCGCGCTGGTACTGCTCCCAGGTCCTGATCGGGACCTGGGGGCCGTCGTCCGGACCCTGGTTGGCCAGACCGTTCAGGCCCAGGTAGTAGTCGCCGACCTGGTGCTGCGCCTGACTGGACAGGTCCGTGTCGTTGATCGCGGCGGCGTGGATGTGCCACGGCCAGTCGCCCTGATCCGGGTTGCGGACCCAGGCGGCGAAGCCGACCTGGCGCAGGGCCCGGGCAACTGCGGTGCGCCTGGCCGCGGTCATGCCGGTGACCGCGATGTCCACCACACCCCCGCCGTCGTGCGTACCGGCCGAGGTGGGGTCGCCGCCGGGGTTGTACGAGCCCTGGTCGAGCACCAGGGGGTAGCCGAGCAGCCGCTGCGCCTGCGCCAGCATCGCCTGGGTACGGGCGTTGACGACGTACCCGTCGCGCGGGACCTTCGCGCCCGGGCCGATCGTGTTGACGACGGTGTAGCGGTTCTGCCCGAGCTTTGTCAGCGACGTCGTGCCGGGCAGCCCGTTCGCGGCCAGCCCGGTGTAGCCGAGCGTGCGTTGGTACGCGGCGTACGCCGAGATGGTCACGGTGCCGAAGTAGCCGTCGACCCACTGCGCGTTCAGCAGGCCCTGCGCCTGCAACGCCTGCTCGACGGCGAGCACGGAGCTCTTCGCGCCCGGGGTGAGGGTGTTGTCGGGCCGACGGGGGTCGATCTGGGCGGCCAGGACGGTGGCTTCCATGTCCACGACTGGCCGCACGGCCGTGGTGACGGTTCGCTGCGCGGTGGTGCCGGATGTGGCGGCCCACGCGTGGGCCGGGACCCCGACGGCCACGCAGAGCGCGGCGAGCCCGACGGATAACCACTGACGACGCACTGTCGATTCTCCTCGCGGTTGGTGAGTCGTTCGGAACGGACATCACCTTGCGAGAATCGACCTGCTGTTCGGTACCCCCGCCGTCCTGTCAGATCCGTCAGATGGTCATCGACCTCGACGGATGTGGTGTTGTCAGCTTCGGCAGCACCGGGGCTGACACCGGCTCATCGTGCGCTGACACCGGCGACCGGGGCGCGCTCAGGCGATGACGGTGACCATGAAGTACACCGGCCGGCGGGTGGGGAAGAACTCCTGCCCGTTCTCGTCGACCATCTTCCAACTGACCCAGCACTTCCCGGGGCGGCTCGGTGCGGTGACCTGAACACTGATCATCACCTGCTCGTCGGGAGGCGTGTCACCGATCGCCACCCGGTCCGGCACCTGGCAACCGTCGGCGTCGGCGGTCGGGTTGGTCCGGGCGAGGAAACGGTTGTGCCAGGCGACCTTCCCCACGTTCTTGAGGGCCCACACCTTGACGAACTGGGAGTTCACCCGCACCCGGGTGCCGTCGGGGATGGTCACGTCGGAGATGAACTTGCTGGAGTCGCCGGGGATCAGCGAGTCCGAGAACGCTGACTCGGAGGGCGACGCCGGCGGTGCGGGCGACGCGGCCACGGCACCGGGGTCGTCCCGGGACTTGTCGCGGACGATGACACCCACGACGGCAACCATCGCCACCACCAGCACGACCGAGGCGGCGGCGAGCCACGGCAGCCGGTGCCGCCGCGCACCCACCACCTCCTCGTCGGTCCGCGGGTAGCCCGTGATAACCAGCGCGCCCCGATCCCCGGGCGGCGTCACGGGGACGCCGGAGACGACGGGCCGGTGGGTCTGCGGGGCGTCGACCCTGGTGTCGGGCTGCTTGTCAGCGGTGGCGGGCGGGGTGTCGACGCCGGCCGGGGAAGCGGTGCCGATCGGTGCCACCTCGGCGTCCGCGATGCCGGGGACCGTCCCGGGGAGCTGTGCGTCCTCCCATCGACGCCGCCACTGGACCTCGTCCGCCTCGCAGGCTCGCACGAACTCCCGGACGGTCTCCCAGGAGGGGAACCTGGTTCCGGAGGCCGCCTCGTGCAGCGTGGTGTGCGAGATCCGGCCCGAGCGCCCCGCCATCTTCCGGAACGACGGGTCGCCCGCCTCGGCCCGCAGGGCCCGTAGCTGTTCGGCGAACCGCTCGGCGGCCCGTCTGTCCTGAGTCGACTCCGTGGCAGCACGTTGGTCCTTCATCACTCCCCCATGTCAGACGACGTTGTCAGGCGTTGTCAGAGCGTGTCAGAGGGTACCGAACGGGCGGTGGCCGCCATCAATGTGGTGCATCGACGACACCGGCGGGCGACGCCCCGGTGCATTGAAGGAGGTCACCCGATGAAAAGCCATATCCGACGTGGCGTACGCATCCTCGCGGCCGCCGGTCTGGCTCTGCCCGCGACGCTGGCGTTCGCCGGACCCGCGCACGCCGAAACCAACCCGCGCTGTGCGGGCTCGGTGCAGATCGGTGCGACGGCGTACGTCACCGTCGGCGGTCAGACCGCGGCATCGGTCAAGCAGTACAAGGGCTGCGGTAAGAACTACGCCTACACGTACGTGTGGCAGCAGTACCGGGCCAGCCACGGCGCGTACCAGGTGTGCACCTCCATCGTGACCGGAAGCACGCTGCGCGACCTGCAGTGCTCCAGCGGCCCGGAGGTCTGGTCGCTGGGCGCGAACACGCTGTCGGTGTGCACCCGCGCCCTCGGCGGCATCTCGGACGTGGCGCAGAAGGAGACCGAGGTGCGCTGCTGACCTGACGAGTCCGACGTACCCCGGTGGGGTGCTGGCCGGTCCAGCGCCCCACCGGGTCACGATGTCCGGGTCAGGGGCAGGGGGTCCGCGCGCAGACGTCGATGACCCTGCCGGTGAGCAGGAAGACCGCCTTCTGTTTCTGGGCCCCGACCTGGGCGCGGGGGAACTCGTGCGGATCGTCGCCGAACTCGGGCCCGGCCGGGGCGAGGTTGGTCGGCGGTGGCGCCTGGGCCGCGCCGCTGTTCCAGATCACCATTGCCGATCCGGTGTACGGGTAGCGGCGGATCGGCGCGATACCCCAGTACGGGTGCACGTCCAGTGACCAGCCGTCGGCGAGCGCGGGGGTGTGCAGCCGAGCGCCGATGGTGCGCGCCTGCACCTCCGCAGCGGCGGGTGACACCTGCTGGTCGCCGAAGGCCACGTGCATCAGCACCTGGTGGGCGGGGGTGCGCGGTAGGGGCTGGTCGGTCAGGTGCTGGGCGTACCCGTTGGCCTCGGACCGGTCCCACAGCATCTGCAGCAGCGCGAGAATGAGCTGCTGGTCGACAGTGTCCGGGTAGTAGCCGTCCAGCACGCTCTGGAACGGCGCGAAGTCCACACTGCGTTGCAGCAGCGTGGAGTAGTTCATCGCCGGCACGCCGAGCACCGACCGGGTCCAGTCCTGGGCGATGGCGGTGAGCGCGCCGCCGTTGATGCCGCCCTGGCTGTTGCCGTCGTAGTGCAGCCCGCCACCGCGATCGATCAGCGGTCGGGCGGCGGCGTCCCGGAACGCCGGGTGGGCGGCGAAGCCGCTGGGGTGGATCATCGCGCGGCCCAGGAAGAGGAAGTTCAGGAAGCTCTGCTGCAACCGGTCGGCCACCGCGGGAAAGGCGCTGAGGTCGGTGAAGGCGCCGGCCACATAGGGAACGTCGGCGGCGGCCATGCCGATCCAACTGGTCGCGCAGAAGGTGAAGTTGTGGGTGTTCGACATCGTCTTGACGTTGCCGGCGTTGATCTCGGTCGGCCGGCCGAGCAGCCCGTGGCCGTACAGCGAGAGGTGCGCCGGCTTCGCGGCCGAGGCGCTGCGCGGGATGTTGCAGACGAAGTCCGCCGCCAGTGTCGTGCCCGACGGCGTGGGCAGGGCGTTGGGCGTGGGCGGTGTCCCGGCGCCGCCGGCCGGGCCGTAGTGCAACCGGGAGCCGGGGCCGCCGTCGCCGGTCAGATAGGACGGCACGCCGATGGTGCCGCTGACCTGCCGGGCGATCAGCGGGTCCTGCTCCGGCCGGTAGTCGGTCACCTGGGTGACGGTGACCGACGGGACAGCCCGGCCGAGGTCGGCGAACGCGTCGTCGCGGACCGCCAGCATCCGGCCGGTCAGCCCGTGCCGGCTGGCCACCGTGAAGTCCCAGGCCAGGTAGAGGCTGTGCCGGTTGACGCCGCTCCGGGTCAGATCGGTGAGGATCCTGCGCATCTGCGGCGCCCGGGGGTCGCGGTGTGTGACGCCGGCACCCGTCACGTACGCCGTGAACGCCTTCGGCGCTCGGATCGGGGCCCCGTTTCCGTCGTGCAGGCCCCGCAGCCCGACCACGTAGCGGGTGCCCTCGGCCAGCGCCACCGCCGGCCGGATGATCAGCAGCTGCCGGTCGGGCTGGCCGACGGCGTGCGCGTCCAGCTCTGCCCAGTACGGCGTGCGTGTGCCGGTCCGGGCGTTGAGCAGCACGATCGGGGCGTCCGGTGCCAGCGAACGGCCGATGTCGGTGACCGGGGCGATACCGCTCGCGGTGGCGTCGAGACCGGGTACGCGCACCAGGATCGGCGAGCCCGGGCTGAATCCGTCCTGCCGGTTCCACTCCGTCGGGTCGATGGGGGTTCCCTGCACGTTGGCGGGCATCGCGGCGGCGGCGAACCGTACCCGTTTGCCGGTGGGGCTGCTCCGGTCCGGAACGGTGAAGTAGTCGTTCGGGAACGGCAGCAGGCAGGCGGTCGGGTCGATCGGGTCGCAGGACGGGTGCCCGGCCGGTGCGGGTGCCGTCGGCGGTGCCGCGGGGGCCGCCGTGCCGAGCAGGACCGCGCCCGCGGTCACCAGCACGGACACGGCGAGACGGAGCCCTCTGGGGGTGGTCACAGGCATCTCCTTCGACGCTGGACGGCGGACCGATGCGGGGCTGACGGTGGTGGTGTTCTTCCTACGCTTGTGAAAGAAACTCAGCAAGGGTCGATGAGTCCGCTCGCACACAATTGCGGGCGGCGCCGCACCAGCAGGCCGCCCGCGATCCCCGCGACGATCGGGAAGGCGGCGACCAGCAGCAGTTGGGCGCTCGCCGAGAGGGGGGCGGCGAGGCCCAGGAGCCCGGCCCCGATCGCCGAGGCCGCCACCTTCAACCCGGCGCCGATGGTGAAGACCTGAGTGCGGATCGTCTCGTCGGCCAACTGATTCCGGGCCAGGAACAGCGCTGCGCCGAGCGGTCCAGTGCAGAGACCCGACAGCGCGAACAGCGCTGCGGCCAGTGGTAGGGAGTGCACAGCGGCGGCCAACGCGAGCGGTACGCCGACCGCGGCCATCGCCCAGACTGTCACCCGGGGTGCGTGGCGGGCGGGCAGCGGCCGCCATGCCCAGAGCAGCGATCCCACCAATGCGCCACCGGCGGTCACGCTGAGGAGCAGCCCGGCTTGGGTCGGTTGCTGTGCAGCGGCAGCAAGGGTGGTGGCCACGACAGCCAGACCACCGAGGCCCAGTTGACCGAAGCTGGTGGTGAGGGTGATCGTTCGCAGGTCCGGGATCCGGGCGATCGCGCGGGCACCGTCGAACAGGCCGGCGGCTCGTGTCCGCTCCGTCGTGGTGGAGGCGACCAGGCGCAGGGATGTGACGCCGAGGGCGCCGAGCCCGGCGGCCACCGTGAGCGCGAGAACGCCGGCGCCGGGATCGGCCGCCGCCAGCAGCCCCACCGTGGCCGGCCCGAGCATGCCGGCGACGCTGTAGGACAACGAGTCCAGCGCGAAGGCGCGAGCCTCCTGTCCGGGTCCGGCCAGTGCCGCCAGTCGGCTGGTCAGTCCGCCGGTCAGCGCGGGTCCGCAGCACCCCGCGATCGCGAGGACGAGGCAGGTCTGCCACAGCGGCGCATGGCCGAGCATCGCGACCGGGGCGGCGAGGCCGGCGGCGAAGACGGCGATCGCGCCGGCGAGCACGACCGCCGGCCGTCGCGCGCGGTCGACCAGCGCACCGACCAGGGGCGCAGCCACGACGTGTGGGAGGAGCAGGGTGGCGACCAACGTTCCGCCGACGGCCGCGCTGCCGGTTCGGTCCAGGGCGAGGATCACCAGCGCCACACGTGCGCCTTCGTCGGCGGTACGCGCCAGCAGCGCCGCGGTCAGGTACCGGACCAGTCGAGCGTTGTCCCGACGGCTACCGGAACCCGCTCTCGTCACCCGTTCAACCGGTGATGCCATCGCATCACTCTTGCATCGCATCACGTCACCGGTCAATATGGTGACGTGAGGTTCGAGTTCATCGCCGATCGGCCGGTACTGGACTTCCTCCCCACGCTCGCCGAGCGTGGGCACACCGATGTCGAGCAGTTGGCCGCTCCGCGAGACGTAGCGGATTGGGCCGTCCAGGCCGGCATCGTCGAACGACCGCCCGCTGTGGACGACGCCGGGCTGAGCCACGCCAAGGCGCTGCGAGAGGCGATGTTCCGCCTGGTCCAAACCCTGATCAACGGCACCGGGCCGATCCCGACAGACCGCGAGCTGGTCAATGCAGCCGCCGCGAAGCCGCTACCCGCGCTGCGCCTTGAGGCCGACGGGGTGCACCGCGACGGCGACCTGGCCGCCGTCCTGGCGGTCCTGGCGCGCGACTGCCTGGAGTTGCACGCCAGTCGCGACCGCCTGACCCTCCGCTGGTGCGCCGACGAGCACTGCACCCGAGCGTTCGTCGACCGGTCGCGCGGCGCGCGGCGGCGCTGGTGCGGCATGCGCGGCTGTGGAGACCGCGCCAAGGCGGCCGCGTACCGCCAGCGACGGCGCACCCCGGCACCATGAGGACAACAGACTCACGGTCGTGGCCGGCACCCCGATCGCGCTAGGGCTGCCGGCCAGGACCGACCCCACGATGACTCACGGCAGGATCAGTCGGTGATCACCGGCCAGGCGTAGGCGAGCAGGGCGCAGGCGGCACCCAGAAGCGCGAGCGAGACACCCCTCGTGGGCAACGGCAGGGCCGCGAGCACGATCAGGATGACGGCGACGACGTAGAGAAATGCCTGGACCGACATGGTGTTCTCCTCGATCAGGGGGTAGAGGCGGCTGCCTTCATCCGCCGGGATGCCCCCGGACGTGATCGTGGAAACGTCCCCCGGATCACGGTATGCGCACAGTGGACGCGGGGTCCGTCAATGTGGTGTGCCTAGGCTTGGAGGAGAAGTGCTTCGGCGCCCACCGGTCGAAATCCCGCCGCCTGGAAGGCGCGCACGCTGCGGGCGTTCCCGGTGGCCTGCTGGGCCCAGACCGGCTGGCCGTCGGGCACCAGATGCCGGGCCGCCGTCGCCAGCGCCCGCCCCAGGCCCCGGTGGCGACGCTCGTCGTCGACCTCGATCGCCGCCTCCCAACGGCCGGCCACCCCTCGGCCGAGCACGACCACTCCACCCTCGGCGGCCCAGACCCGGACGTCGTCACGGCGGCGACGGGCCCTGACCTCGCGGGGATGCTCGCCGTCGGCAAGCTCGGTCAGCCGCAGTGGCGGCGGCCCGGCGAGGTTGCTCGCGACGGTCAGCAGGTCGATGGTGTCCATGGACCGTCGGGTGCGGTCGAGCAGCGCACCCAGGAAACGCGGGTTCATCGTGGCCGCCAACGGGTCGCAGTCGGTGCTGCTCAGCAGACGGCGTACCCACTGGGGGTCTTCGTCGGTGAACACCACCGAGTGCCCGGTGAAGGCGATGACTCCGGCGTCCCGGCGGCTGGGTTGCGGCACCACTGTGGTTCCGCCGTCCGGTGGTGGGAAGTGCCCGTGCGCCGCCGCGTCCAGGACGTCGGCCAGGTTGCGGTCCATTGTCGCTCTCTCCTGCGGGGCCCGGCCAGGTCGAGGCCGACGCGGTCCAGGGTGTGACCCACCCTCGGGGTCACACCCTAGACAGCACCGTCGGCGTGACGGCGCACCGCTGCCGGGCGCCGTCGACGACCCCGACGGGTCAGCAGCCGATCCGGCTGGACCCCACCGCGACGTCGTCGTACCAGAGGGTGTCGGCTCCGCCGCCGTAGCTCTCCCAGCCCAGCTTCAGGTCGGTGAGCTGCGGTCGCCAGGTGCGGTTGTACCACTGGCCGTCGATGTCGTGCGTCGGCGCGCCGTCGGCGGTCAACCCGACGATGGCGGTGCCGTCCAACCAGGTACGCAGCTGACCGGCCGCGCCGTCCACCATGAACTCCAGGCAGGTCCATCGGTTGGTGGGCAGCGGCACGCTCTGTGCCACCCCGGCCGGGCTCTGCTCGGGCAGCGTCGCGTCGTCGGAGGCGCGGTTCCACTGCAGGGCACCGTTCTGGCCACCCAACCGCAGGTCCTTGTTGCCGTCGGCGGCGTCGACCATCGCCATCATCGTGGTGTGTTCGGTGGGCTGGGCGCTGGTGTGCCGGACCCAGATCCGCCCGTAGCGGACGGTGCCCACACTGCCGAGGTTCTTGGTGGACCTGATGAAGACGTGGTTGCAGTACCCGGCTGCGCCGTTGATCCGGACCGACCGGCTGCCGCTGTGCGTGGTGGTGGTGTCGATGGTGGCGGTGCCGGCACCGGAACAGTCCGGGCTGACCACGGCCCAGTCACCGGACGGCGTCGAACCGGTCTGGCTCTCGAAGCCGTCGCAGAGCACCGCGCCGGCACACCCGGTCGGCGGCTCGGTGGTCGGCGGCGGGGTGGTGGGCGGCGGCGTCGTCGGCGGTGGGGTGGTCGGCGGAGGCGTCGTCGGTGGGGGCGTCGTCGGCGGCGGGGTGGCGCCGTTGCACGCGACGCCGTTCAGCGCGAACCCGGTCGGTGCGCCGGGACTGGAGCCGTACGTTCCCTGCAACCCGAACTCGGTGGAGCCGCCGGCCGGGATGCTGCCGTTGTACGACGCGTTACGGGCGGTCACCGTCGATCCTGACTGGCTGACAGTGGCGTTCCAGCCGCTGGTGACCCGCTCGTCCCCCGCGTACGTCCAGGTGACGGTCCAACTGGAGACGGCCGTGTCCCCCGGGGAGACCTTGATGGCGGCGGTGAACCCGCCGGGCCACTGGTTGGGTGTGTAGTCGATCCGGCAACCCTGGGCGGCCGACGCCGGGCCGGTGAGCACCGCCGCGCCGGTTGTGGTCGCGGCGGCGGCCAGCGCGGCGACGACGACCACTGTCGCGGCGGGGCGGGCACGGAAAATCGTCATGGAAGGTCCTTCTGAATCGAGCTGAGCGGAGGCCGCGACCGCGGCGTGTCCTGGACGGACGCGACGCGAGAACGTGCCCTGGATGCGGCGCGGCGGTGCGCCACAGCTGCCGGTCGTGCGGACGACCGAGATGCCCGGCTCGGGGCGGACCTGTCAGCCGCCGACGGCCCGGTCTCCCGGGCCTCGGCGGCGCCCACCCTCAATCTATTGATGTACGCCGATTCAATCAAGCGGTGTGGGGCAAGGTGACCACCGGCGGGCGTCCGGTTCGGTGGGCCGCCACCCGTGGTTCGGGGAATCGGAGGTGTCGCGGCGAGAGAATCTCCTGGCGATGTCGATTCGCGGGCCGCTCGTTCGACGAGTGCGTGCGAGGGTCGGGAGGCGGCCCGTCGGATGAGGAGAAGACGATGTCGAGGTACATGTTGATCATGCGGGGCACCGACGAGACGAACGCGGCCATGATGGCCTCGATTGATGAGGCGATGGCGGCGACCGGCCGGTTCATCGAGGAGATGATGAAGGCGGACGTGCTCGTCGCGGCCGAGGGTCTCGACGATCCGCGCCAGGGCGTCGTTGTCGACTTCGGTGGCGAGACGCCGGTGGTCACCGACGGCCCGTACGGCGAGACCCGGGAGTTGTTCGGCGGCTACTTCCTGCTCGACGTCGCCACGAAGCAGGAGGCGGTCGAGTGGGCCAAACGGGTCCCGGCGGTCCGCGGCTCCAAGATCGAGGTCCGTCGGGTGGCCGAGGCCGACGAGGTTCCGCTGGGCGGCGAGAGCGACGGCCAGGTCTGATGGGTACGGCCGACATCGAGGCCGTCTGGCGGATCGAGTCGGCGCGGATCGTCGCCGCGCTGACCCGGTTCACCGGTGACTTCGGGCTGGCCGAGGATGCCGCCCAGGAGGCGGTTGCCGAGGCACTGGTGGCCTGGCCGCGTGGATCTCCGGCCAATCCGGCCGGGTGGTTGATGGCCACGGCCCGGCGGCGGGCGATCGACGCGATCCGCCGCCGGGCCGCCCTCCAGGACCGGTATGCCCTGTTGGCGGCCGACCCCGTGATCGACCAGGAGATCGATCCGGACCGGATCGACGACGACGTGCTGGCGCTGATGTTCGTCAGCTGCCACCCGGTGCTCCCCCGCGAGGCGCGGGTGGCGCTGACCCTGCGGGTGGTGGGCGGCCTGTCCAGCGAGGAGATCGCCCGCGCGTTCCTGGTGCCCGTGCCGACCGTGCAGGCCCGCGTCACCCGAGCCAAGAAGGCGATCGCGGCGGCCGGGGTGCCGTTCGAACTGCCGCCGCCCGGCGCGCGCCGGGAGCGGCTGGGCGGCGTGCTCAGCGTCCTCTACGTGATCTTCACCGAGGGGTCGACGGCCACCTCGGGTGAGCGGCTGTTGCGCCCCGACGTCGCCGAGGAGGCGATCCGGCTGGTCCGCACCCTGGCCGCGCTCCAGCCGGACGAGCCGGAGGTGCACGGCCTGCTCGCGTTGTGCGAGCTGACAGCGGCCCGCTTCCCGGCCCGGACCGACCCGCAGGGCGCGCCGGTGCTCCTCGCCGACCAGGACCGCCGACTGTGGGACCTGTCGGCGATTCGTCGTGGGCTGGCCGCGCTGGCCACGGCATCGGAGCGCGGCCTCGGCCAGTACGGCCTGCAGGCCGCGATCGCGGCCACCCACGCGTCGGCGCCCTCGGTCGAGCAGACCAACTGGGCCCGGATCGTCCGGCTCTACGAGGCGCTCGGCCGGGTCGCGCCCTCGCCGGTGGTCGAGCTCAACCGGGCCGTCGCGGTGGCCATGGCCTCGGGTCCGGCACCAGCCCTGGCCGTCGTGGACGAGCTGATCGCTTCGAACCGGCTCCCCGGCTCGCACCTCGTCCCGACCGTACGCGGTGAGCTGCTGACCCGCCTCGGCCGGCGGTCGGAGGCCCGCGCCGAGTTGGCGCTGGCCGCCCGGCTCTGCGCCAATCAGCGCGAGCGCTCGGTGCTGCTCGGCAAGGCGGCCGCGCTGGGCGGTGACTGAGATGGCCGGTCGGCGCGGGGACCCGTTGCTCAGGGTTCTCCGCGGCGCAGGCCGTCGAGGACGAGGGCGACGACACCGTCCGCGTCGGTGCGGAAGCTCGGGTGGTCGTAGGCCGCACAGATGCCGTGCAGGGTCATCATGACGGCGCCGGCGCCCACGTCGTCGCGGATGGCGCCGGTCTTGGCGGCGGCGGCCAGGAGATCGGCGACGACCTGGCCCAGAGCTTGGGTGCCCTCCGCCAGCGCGCCGGACTGGGTGGCCATCAGCGTCGCGAGGGTGCGGGCGAGGCCCTCGTGGTGGTGCAGGTGGTCCACGAAGCCGCGCAGGAAGGATTCCAGCGCCTGGTCGGCGGGGAGGGTGGCCTGCATCTCGTGGGCGCGCTCACACATGGCGGTGAGTTCTTCACGGTAGACCGCCTCGGCCAGCGCTTCACGGGTCGGGAAGTGCCGGTAGAGCGTGCCGGTGCCCACCCCGGCAAGTTTGGCGAAGTCGTCGAAGCGCAGGTCGAAGCGGCCGTCGGCGAAGAGCTCGCGAGCCTTGGCGATCAGGGCGTCGCGGTTGCGGCGGGCGTCGGCGCGCAGTGGCTTGGCATCGGTCACAGGGGCCCCAGGGTTGACAAGTGGAGACTGTCTCCATATTTTTGAAAGCGGAGATGACCTCCAATTATAGGGTACGAGGTGCCACGTGAAGATTCTGATGTTCGGTCGCGGCGTGATCGGCGCGGTGTACGGGTGGGCGCTGGAGCAGGCCGGGCACCACGTCGAGTTCTACGTCCGGCCAGGGCGGGCAGCGGCGTACGGCGATGCGATCGATCTTGATCTGCTGGACGCGCGCCGACGGCCGTGGGGGAAGCGGATCACCGAGAGGTGGCCGGTGCGCTATCGCGAGTCCCTGGAGCCGGACCACGACTTCGACCTGATCGTGCTGAGCGTGCAGCACTACAGCTTCGCGGAAGCCGCCGCCTTCCTGGGACCGCGCGTGGGCCGAGCCACAGTGCTCGTCTTCAACAACCTGTGGGTCGAGCCGCTGGCCGCGACAGCGCACCTTCCCGCCGACCAGGTGGCCTGGGGCTTCCCCGGGGCCGGCGGCGGTTTCGGCGACGACGGTGTGCTTCGTGGAAGTCTCCTGCCCGTGGTCACCTTCGGCACCCTCGGCGGGGCACCGACCGAACGCGAGCGGGCCGTGCGCCAGGTGTTTCGCGAGGCGGGGTTCAGGCTCCGGGAGAACCGGGACTTCCGTGGCTGGCTGTCGATCCACTTCGTGCAGAACGCCGGCCTGCACACGCAGAGCCTGAAACTGGGCTCGTTGTCCAAGCTCACGACCAGCACCATGCGCGAGGCGATCCTCGCCATCCGCGAACTCCTCCCGCTCGTCGAGGCCCGTGGCGTCGACCTGCGGCGGCACCGGGCCGACCTGTTGCCCTTCACGGCACCGGTCTGGCTGGCAGCGCCGGCGCTCGCCTGGCTGTTCGGGCACTTCCCGCCGATGCGCGTGGTGATGGAGGCGCACGCCAACCCCGAGGAACTGCGCGCGGTCTGCCGCGACACCCTGGCGGAGGCGCGCAGGCTGAATGTCGAGGTGCCCCGGCTGGAGGCGGCCGAGTCCTTCTTCGCCCAGCAGAGAACGACCTAGGCGGTCCCGGGCGAACGGGTCCCCACCCCGACGACCTGCCCCCAGCAGGGGAAGCACTTCCCCTGCGTCGGGGAGGAGAGCGAACCCACAGCCGGCGATCGTTGGTCCATGACTGCCGCTGACGAACAGACCCGAACCGGACCACCGGCGCCGGCGTACCCGAGCACCGCCGCGCCGCCCTGGGCGGTCTGGGCCGCCTACGCCGTTCCGCTCTGCGTCCTGCCGTCCGCGCTCTGGCGACTGTCGCTGGTGTTCACCGACGATGCCGTCTCGCACTGGTACATGCTGTTGCTGTCCGCGGTGTCGATGGGGTTGGCGCTGTCGACACTCGGGCTGGTGCACGGGTGGGGCCAGCGGGTTCCGCCGTGGATACCCCGCTTCGGCGGCCGTCGCATCCCGGCGCGTCCGGTCGTGGGCGTGGCGTTGGCCGGAGGCTGGTTGCTCGTCGCCGTCTGCGTGTACTTCCTGCTGAATCAGCGGTTCCACGTCGTGCAGAGCGGCTGGGTGGGAATCGGGGACGACGAACCGGCACATCCGGCCCCCGGCTGGGAGGTGTTGCGTTTCTACGCCCCACTTCTGGCGTGGGGTCCGCTGGTCATAGCCGTGGCCGCCGACTACCGCCGACGCGTCGCCCGGGTGCGACCAGCGGAATAGTCGGGGCCCGGCCGTACCCGGGCGGCCCAGCACACAGCCAACCCGCACGGCGACCGCGCCGGATTCGGTGCCCGGTCAGTTGGTCGCCGGGTGATAGTCCATGCCGTTGGTCCCGGGTACCAGGCGAGCGGTGTAGCTCGCACCGGCGGTGGTGTCGGTGTCGTCGTCAGCCTCGAAGCCGATGATGGCGCGGGTGAACGGCACGTCGGCGTGGACGGTGACAGCGATGTCGGCCAGCCAACGGTCGAGTGGGGCGCGCCAGGTCAGCGACTCGACGCCGCTGCGCTGGTCGAACGGGTACCCGCCGATCCTCCCGTCCACCCGGGCCAGCGCGCCGAGCGGCAGGTAGAGCACCAGGTTGTCGACGCTGTCGTACCTGGTCGTGTAGCTGCCGCACACCACCCGCGCGCCGGACGGGAGCGTGAGCGTCCCGCGCAGGTGCCCGCCTGTCGTGAACGCTTGCGCGCCGGGGGTCACCTCGACCAGGTCAACCCCGACGCGGCACCCACGGACGTCAGCGGCCCGCCAGAGAGCACCCGCGGCCCGGTCGAGTCGGGCATCATCGGCTGGCCCGAGGACCAGGATCAGCTCGTAGAACCCGCCGGCCCAGTTCTCGGAATCGATCATGTCATCGGCTGCCATCGCGTCAGGATGCACCGTGGCGCGTGCGGTGTCAGGCGGATAATCATCGGACCCGAGCTGGAGGTCCCCATGCGCGTCGTCCGCATCCTGCCCAACCTTCCGGTGGCTGACATCAGCGACGCGAAGGGCTTCTACACCGACTTCCTCGGTCTGAGCACCGAGGCGTTCAACCTGGGTTGGGTGGCCCGCTACACCTCGCCCGACCCCGACGTGGCCGTGCAGCTCGTCTCCGGTGACGCGTCCGCACCCGAGGACTCGGTCATCAGCGTGCAGGTGGACGATGTGGACGCCGCCCATGCCGAGGCACAGCGGCTCGGCTACGAGATCGTGCACCCGCTGACCACGGAGCCGTGGGGGGTGCGCCGGTTCTTCGTCCGTGCCCCGGACGGCAACGTCATCAACGTGGCAGCGCACCGCTCCTGAGGTGACGCCGATTGTGGAACACCTGCCCCGACTCACGGAAGCCAGGTCCGAGCGGGGTGGGCTGGCGCGACGCAAGGGCCGCATCGCCCCCGGGGTTCGACGCCGATGTGTTGATCGTCGACGGCGACCCGACGAGCGACATCAGGGCGCTGCGTCGCCCGCTGGCCGTGTACCGTGCCGGCCACCCGGTGGGATGAGGGTGACGCCGGGTCAGGACGAGCGGAGCTGCTGGCGGAACCAGGCCCGGTCGGGGTTGACCACAGCCCGTTCGCCGAGCACGACGGTGGGCACCGTCTCGTTGCCGCCGGCCACCGCCCGGACGGCGGCGGCAGCGGCCGGGTCGTGCCAGATGTCCACCCAGTGGGCCCGCCGGGCGAGCCGGCCGAGTGAGAACCGCAGCTGAAGGCAGTAGCGACAGCCGGGACGCCAGTACACGATCGGCCGGCCGTCCACCGCGCTGGCCCGCCGCGCTTCGGCGGCACTCACCGAGCGGGGGAAGGCCCACGGCGACAGCAGCAGTGCCAACACCAGGAAGACCACCAGCTCGACCGCGCCGACGGCGGGCAGCCCGGCGGTCAGTTGGCTCGCCGCCACCAACACGCCGCAGGCCGCCATCAGGATCGCCAGAACCCACCGTCGCAGCACGCCGAGGACACTACCCGCAGGTACGAGGGTGGCCGCCGCCGCCAGGTCAGTGACTTTCACACCTTGACATGCATCGATGTTAACGCCAACATGAGTCCGCCACCTGCCCGCAACGCCACCGTCACACTCCCGCCTTTTCGGGCCTCTCCCCCGGCCCTTCCCGACATCGCCGGGTGACGTCGACCGCATCGGCACGCCGCACGGCGGGTGTCGTCCCGCGCCGGTCAATGGCCGTTTCCCACGCTCGCGGAGGACAGATGCCGCTGCCACTCGCTCCCACCGACCCCACCACCCGCCGAGCCGTCCGCCACGGGCCCGCCGGCCGCGGCGGCCATCGACGACTGCGGTCGGCGCTGGCCGCGGTGTTGGTGGTGCTGGCCGTGTCGGCCGGCCTGCCCGTGGCCGGGCCGGCTCAGGCCGCACCGGCCGTCAGCTACACCAACCCGTTGGCGAACCAGCGGGCCGACCCGCACATCTTCCGGCACACCGACGGCTACTACTACCTGACCGCGACGGTGCCGCAGTACGACCGGATCGTGCTGCGCCGGGCGACCACCCTGCAGGGGCTGGCGACGGCGGCGGAGACCACGATCTGGAGCCGCCACACCAGCGGAGAGATGGGTGCCCACATCTGGGCACCGGAGATCCACTTCATCAACAACCGGTGGTACGTCTACTTCGCCGCCGGGCGGACCGATGACGTGTGGCGGATCCGGATGTACGTGCTGGAGAACGCCAACGCCAATCCGCTCACCGGTTCCTGGACCGAACGCGGCCGGATCAGCACCCCCTGGGACACCTTCAGTCTGGACGCCTCCACCTTCGTCGCCAACGGGGTGCGCTACCTGACCTGGGCCCAGCAGGAGCCGGGGATCTCCAACAACTCCAACGTCTACCTCGCCCGGATGGGTGCCAACCCGTGGCAGATCACCGGCACGGTGACTCGCCTCGTCGTGCCGACGTACGACTGGGAGACCCGGGGCTACCGGGTCGCCGAGGGACCGGCGGTGATCCAACGCAACGGCCGCATCTTCCTGACCTACTCGGCCAGCGCCACGGACGCCAACTACTGCCTCGGGATGCTGAGCGCCTCCGTCACCGCGAACCTGCTCGACGCCGCCTCGTGGAGCAAGAGCCCCAGCCCGGTGTTCGCGAGCAACGCGGCCACCAGCCAGTACGGCCCCGGCCACAACTCGTTCACCGTCTCCGAGGACGGGCAGAGCGACATCCTCGTCTACCACGACCGGAGCTACCGCGACATCTCCGGTGATCCGCTCAACGACCCGAACCGGCGCACCCGGCTGCAGAAGGTGTACTGGAACGCCGACGGCACCCCGAACTTCGGCATCCCGGTGCCCGACGGTGCCACCCCGGTCCGGTTGCGGTCACACGACCAGACCAGCAGCTACATCCGGCACTACGACTACCGGGCCCGGATCGAGCCGAACGTGACCAACCTGGCCGACTCCCAGTTCCGCATCGTCAGCGGCCTCGCCGGCGGCGGATCGGTGTCGCTGGAGTCGACCAACTTCCCCGGGTACTACCTGCGTCACCGGGGCTTCGCCCTGTACGTCGAGAAGAGCGACGGCTCAGCCCTGTTCGCTGGCGATGCGAGCTTCCACCGCCAGGCCGGCCTCGCCGACGGCGCCGGGATCTCCCTGGAGTCGCAGAACTTCCCGGGCCGTCATGTGCGCCATCGCGGCGGACTGCTCTACGTGGAGGCGGTCAGTTCGAGCGCCGACCGCGCATCGGCGACCTTCCACCTGGAGTAGCGCCCGCCGGCCTCGGCACCCGTCCCGTCTCACCCCGAGCCCATCCAGCCAGGAGGAGCGATGCCCTTCCCCCTCACGAGAAAACGGTCCGGCGGCGGGTCGGTCCGTCGCCGATGGCGTACCGGCCTGGTGTTCGCCATGATCACCACGCTGGTCGGCGCGGCCGGCGTGGTTCTGGTCGGCGCACCGCCGGCAGCGGCGGCGACCATCGACACCAACGCCTACTACGTCCTGGTCAACCGGCACAGCGGCAAGGTCCTCGACGTCCGGGACACCTCGACGGCGGACGGCGCGGTGATCCAGCAGTGGTCCCGCAACGACGGGGCGTGGCAACAGTTCCAGTTCGTCTCCTCCGGCGGCGGCTACTACCGCCTCAAGGCCCGGCACAGCGGGAAGGTCGTCGACCTGTGGGAGTGGAACACCGCCGACGGCGCCGAGTACCGGCAGTGGTCCGATCTCAACGGCACCAACCAGCAGTTCCAGGTCCTCGACTCCGACAGCGGCCACGTCCGCCTGGTCAACCGCCACTCCGCCAAGGTGCTGGAGGTCTGGGAGCGGTCCACCGCCGACGGCGGCCGGATCAGTCAGTACACCGACCTCAACGGCACGAACCAGCAGTGGCAGCTGGTCGCGGTGGGCGGTGTCAGCACACCACCCACCACCGGCTGCGGCAGCGGGTCGACAAACGCCGAGGCGGTGCTGAGCGGGAGCACCTGGACGGCCCGCAACGGCTCGTCGACTGTCTACTCGGGTTCGGACATGTTGTCGGCGATGCAGGCGGCGGTCAACTCGCTCTCGGCGGGTCGTACGTCGAAGCAGCGGGTGGTGGTTCGCGGCTCCGGTTCGATGAGCGCCGGCTCCCGGTTGTCGCTGCCGTCGTACACCACACTGGCCGTGTGCGGCACGATCAACGTGACCGGGTCGGGCTCGGGCGACCAGGCGCCGGTCTACTCGCGCGGCACCACTGACGTCGAGGTGCAGAACCTCACGCTGACTGGCTCACCGTTGTACGGGATCTTCATGCGCAACGTGAACAACCTGACCCTCGGGCAGATCGACATGCGGCTCTCGGCCGGTCTGGGCGTACGCATCGACAACCACGGCGGAGATCGGGCGGTCAAGGTGCGCAACATCCGCATCGACAACGTGTACGTGTCGGGCACCGGGACGCACGGGGTGGAGACGTACGGCGTGGACGGTCTGACGATCGGCACGGTCACGGCGCGCAACACCCGGGACTCCGGGCTGCTGCTCAACGACACGATCAACGCCACGGTGGGCACTGTCGACGCGCAGGGCGCCGGGACCGGCACCGGGTACGCGGCGTTCCGGATGGCCAACCGCAACGGCCGGGTGGGCAGCTCGTACCCGACCAACATCCGGGTCGGCACCGTGATCGCGTCCGGGGGCGGTCGGGGCATCTTCTGTGTCTCCGAGTCCGGTGGCGCGGTCATCGACCGGGTGACGATCTCGAACACCGGGAACAACTCGATCCTGGTGGAGAACTGCTACAACGTCGTCATCGCCGGAGTGTCCGGGACGGTGACGGGCGGTGGCGAGGTGCGGATCGCCTCGCGATCGGAGTTCCCGATCTCCTCCGGCATCCGCTTCCAGAACCTGACGGTCACCAACACCAACATCACCCAGAACCCCTGCGGTGGAGCGAACAACACGATCAGCAACGTCACACGGATCAACTCGACGTTGACCTGGTGCTGACCCGATGACGAGCGGCCGCCCGACCCCGGGCGGCCGCTCACCCCGTCACGGAAATCGTGGCTGGCGCGCCGCCCCGGACCGGTCGCGGGGTTTCGCCGGCCGGCGCTCGCGGGTAGCGGGTGGCCCATGAACCGCAATCTCGTCAAGGCGCTGCAGGTGGCGTGGGAGCTGCCGGAGTTCCGCACCGGCGTGCGACACGTCGTCGACCTCGACGAGGTCGCGGGACTGCTGGCCACCCTCACCGTTCCGGACCACGACCACGAGGTGGAACGCAGCCTGCTCCGGCTGCTGCGGTCGGCCCTGGACACTGTGCAGATCCGGGAAGCGGTGTTGTTGCTGCTGGAGCGGGACGAGGTACGCCGGCCCCTCGTCGCGGCGGCGGTGGAGCCGCTCGCGGACCGGCCGGGTCAGGCCGCGGCCATCGCGTCGGCGGCCGAGGATCCCACCGTACGGCGTGAGGTTCGGGCGGTGTTGGCGAGCGCCAAGGTGCGCGAGCTGATCTGGCAGGCGATCGAGAACCAGGTGAGCGACAACCGGATCGGCCTGATCCGCCGGGCGGCGGTGCTGGTGGTGTGGCACCCCCGCGTGCGGCGTCTCGTCTGGGCGCTGCGTCGACACGGGGTGTTGCGCGAACTGCGCCGCAGGCGGTGATCCATCCGGGCCGGACGACGGATCACCGACGACGACGGGCCATCCACTGCCAGATGTGGGTGCCGTTGAGGCTCGGGTCGTTGCGGGCCACGTAGATCCAGGACCAGTGCCCGGGGAACTGGTAGCCGTTCCACACGACGTGGTCGTACAGGGTGATCAGCGACCCTGGGATGAGGTCGTGCGCGTGGATCGTGTTGGTCTCGGGCGGCACGGTGTCGTCGTCGCGTGAGGTGACCAGCCAGGTCGGCGTGCGGATCCCGGCCAGCTCCGCGTCGGTGAGCAACGGGGGGCCCTCCCCGTCGAGCGGCTCGACAACACCGCAGATCGGCACCGACGCGGCGAACAGGTCCGGATAGGTCGAGGTCATCTCCAGCGACATGTAGCCGCCGTTGCTGCAACCGACCACGTAGATCCGGTCGGGGTCGACCCGCTTGCGGCGTACCAGGTCCTGGACGATCTCGCGGATCAGCGGGGCGAACCGGGGGCCGTCCTCCATCCAGTAGGAGGTGCTCTGCGGAGCGACGACGTACGCGCCGGAGAAGATCTGCTGTGCCTGCGGGGTGGCGAAGCCGAGCGCTCCACGGTTGGCACGCAGTGTGGTCTCGTTGTCGTAGTAGTCGTCGGGCAGCGAGGCACCCTCACCGCCGCCGTGCAGCCAGACGATCAGTGGCCGCCGACCGCGTCGGGGCGAGTGGTCGGGAGAGTACAGCCGGTACTTCAGGCCGGAGCCCGAGACGTGGTAGCTGAAGGCGTCCACCTCGGGGTTCGACAGCCCCGCCTGCACGAAGCGGCTGATGGTGACCGGCGAGCCGTGGCGTCGGACGATCGGGGTGTTCTGGGTGATGGTGTAGACGAGGTCCAGTTGGACGTTGCGGCCCCTGCTCAGGATGTACCCGAGGGTGCCGCCGCCGGGTTGACCCTCGCCGTGGCTCAACTCCAGCACGATGTTGCCGCGCCGGTCGAGCCGGGCCGCGGTCACCGTCCGGTCCAGGTCGTACTCGCTGAAGATCAGGTCGCCGGGAGCGATCGGGATCGGGCTGGTGGCCTTGGCGTGCACGGTGAACGTGGCGGGGGTCAGCCCGGCCGGGTCGATCGGCCCGAGCCGGCTGGTGTCGAGGGTGACCGAGGTAACCTGCTCGCCGCCGTCGAGGGTTGTCGCGTCGAGGGTGAAGCTCACGCTGGTGCGATGGTGGCCGTCGGGGTGGGCGGCCGCGAGGCCGGGCACTGCCAGGCCGATGGCGGCGCCGGCCCCACCGGCCAGCACGGTGCGACGAGTGACAGGCGTGGACATGCGGGCCCCCGTACCTAGCGATGTAGACATACGTCGATGGCGTCTCAACGTAACGCCGCGGAGATCTACTGGCAACCGGTGCCGGCGCTGCCGTCCGGACCAGACTCCACCCGCCGTGAGAGACGCCTCCCATCCGGCGAGCAGGCCACCCGTTAGCCACCGGTCGTACTTTGGGACGATCTGGAGTCGCACCACCGTTCGTACGATGGACCCCATGCACCCTCGCCTGCACGCGGTGTTGGCCGAGCCGCGTGTCTCACCCGCCCCGTCCCGGCTGTGGCGCGACTGGGCGGTGATCGCGGTCCTGACGCCGGCGATGCTGGTGGAAGGCGCTCTCCGACCCGATCTGCCGTGGCGGGTGGGCTGCGTCGTCGTCGCGCTCGCGCTGCTGCCCACCATCCTCTGGCGACGGACCAGGCCGCTCGCGATGGTGGTGATCGCGTTCGGCGGCACGACTGTCGCCCCGTTCGTGCTGCCCGGCGATCCCTGTCAGTTGTTCACGGCGAGCTTTCTGGTCCTGCTGGTCTACGCGCTGTTGCGGTGGGGCTCCGGTCGCGATGCCGTGATCGGGTCGTTCTTCGTGGTGGCGAAGGTGACCGCCGCCGGTGTGGTCGGCTCGATCGACGGCGGGGAACTCGTCGCCGGCTTCGCGGTGATGTTCGCCGCCGCCACGCTGGGTGTCGCGATCCGCTTCCGGGCCGCCGCCCGGCTGCGCGAGCTCGATCGGGTGAAGCTGTTGGAACGGGAACGACTCGCCCGCGACCTGCACGACACGGTGGCCCACCACGTGTCGGCGATGGCGATCCGCGCCCAGGCCGGCATCGCCGTGTCGGCGAGCCAGCCGCACGCAGCCGTCGAGGCGCTGCGCACCATCGAGGCCGAGGCGTCCCGTGCGCTCGCCGAGATGCGCGCGATGGTCCGCGTCCTGCGCCACGACCAGCCCGCCGACCGGGAGCCACACCCGCAGGTCGCCGACATCGGGCGGCTCGCCGGCCAGTTCCGCACCGGGCCGAACGTCGAGGTGAATCTGCGCGGCGACCTCAACGACCTCGCGCCCGGTGTCGGCTCCGCGCTCTACCGCCTGGCTCAGGAGTCGGTCACCAACGCCCGTCGCCACGCCCGGCACGCCACCCGCATCGAGGTCAGCGTCGCGGCCGACGACACGTCGGTGCGGCTGCGGGTCAGCGACGACGGCGAGGCCGGGGCCGCCGGGCCGACCGGCTCACCCGGTTTCGGCCTGACGGGCATGAAGGAACGCGCCGATCTGCTCGGCGGCACCTGCCAGGCCGGGCCCAATCCCGACCGTGGCTGGACGGTCACGGCGGTGCTCCCGCGCCAGGGGGTCGGCGCGTGACGGTTCGCGTGCTCGTGGCGGACGACCAGGAGATCGTTCGCACCGGCCTCACCATCATCCTGAACACTCAGCCCGGCATCGAGGTCGTCGGCGGCGCGGGCGACGGCCGGCAGGCGGTCGAGCTCGCCCGGCGGCTGCGCCCCGACGTGTGCCTCTTCGACATTCGCATGCCCGGCATGGACGGCATCGAGGCCACCCGGGCGCTCGCCGGCCCAACGGTCGCGCAGCCGCTCGCGGTGGTCGTCATCACGACCTTCGACCTCGACGAGTACGTGTACGCGGCGCTGCGGGCCGGCGCCCGCGGCTTCCTGCTCAAGGAGGCCGGTCCCGAGCTGCTCAGCCAGGCCGTGCACGCGGCGGCCAACGGGGACGCGCTGATCGCGCCGAGCGTCACCACCCGGCTGTTGAAGGCGTTCGCCGACGCGGACCCGGCCGCGCCGCGCCAGCAGCCCATCGACGCGCTCACCGACCGGGAGGAGCAGGTCCTGGTCGCCGTCGCGCGGGGACGCACCAACCAGGAGATCGCCGCGGAGCTGCACATCACGTTGAGCACCGTCAAGTCGCACGTGACCAGCCTGATGACCAAGCTGGGGGTGCGTAACCGGGTCGAGGTGGCGATGTGGGCGTACGAGACCAACCGCGGCCGGCGGCACTGGTGAGCGACATAGGTACGACGGCGGTGTCCGACCATGGGCCGACCGGATCGCGGCCCATGTGCCGATGAGTGGGGCCGGGTACGGCGTCCACCATCGGTGGCATGACGATGCGAGAGTGGCGGCTGCCGGCCGCGTTGATCCTGCTGGGCCTGATACCGATGCTCGCCGGAGCGGGACGGCTCACCGAGTTGGGCACCGGGCCGCAGGTCACCCCGGAGAACGCCCGCTTCGTCGCCGATCCGCTGCCGGTGGTGCTGCACATCGTCGGCGCGGTGGTCTACACGGTCCTGGGCGCGTTCCAGTTCGTACCCCGGCTGCGCCGCCACCGTTGGCACCGCCGTGCCGGTCGGGTGCTCGTGCCGTGCGGGCTGACTGTCGCGTTCAGCGGCATGTGGATGGCCGTCGGGTACGACCTGCCGGCCCACGACAACGACGTGCTCGCCGGCATGCGGCTCGTCTTCGGCTCGGTCATGGCCGGTGCGATCCTGCTCGGTCTCGCCGCCGTGCTGCGCCAGGACATCGACCGGCACCGCAGGTGGATGGTGCGCGGCTACGCGATCGGGTTGGGCGCCGGCACCCAGGCGTTCACCCACGCGCCGTACCTCATCGCGGTCGGCGAACAGCCCGACGGGAACCTCCGGGCCGGCCTGGTGGTCGCCGGCTGGCTGATCAACCTTGCGGTGGCCGAATGGTATCTGCGGCGCCCGGCCCGGGCGGTCACCGCGCCGGCCCTCACGCTGAGCTGAGCCCGTCGGCCGTCGGTGACCGGCTCAGACCGCCACGGATGTCCTCCTCGATCCGCTTCGCGGCGGCCAGCAGCGGCGGGAGCAGCTCCCGGCGGATCATCTCGAAGGACCCCCGGGTGGCGTGCGCGGAGACGTTCACCGCCGCGATCACCGAACCGTTCTCGCCGTGGATCGGCGCGGCCACCGAGCGCAGCCCCTCCTCCAACTCCTGGTCGACGATCGCGTACCCCTGGGCGGCGATCTTCGTGAGGACGGCGCGCAGCTTCGCCGGGTCGGTGACGGTGCGCCGGGTCAGCGGGCGCAGCTGCGCCGTGGCGAGGTAGTCGTCGAGCCACTCCGTCGGTTGCGCGGCGAGCAGCACCCGGCCCATGGAGGTGGCGTACGCGGGGAACCGGGTGCCGACGCTGATCCCCACCGTCATGATCCGTTTGGTGGGCACGCGGGCGACATAGACGACCTCGTCGCCGTCGAGCACCGACACCGAGCAGGACTCGTGCACCCGCGCCACCAGCGCCTCCATGTGCCGCTGCGCGACCTCGGGCAGGCTGAGGCTGGACAGGTACGCGTAGCCGAGTTCGAGGATCCGGGCCCGCAGCGAGAAGAGCCGCCCGTCGGTGTGCACGTAGCCCAGCTCGACCAGGGTGAGCAGGAACCGGCGCGCGGCGGCCCGGGTCAACCCGGTCCTCCTGGCCACCTCGCTGAGGGTGAGCTGCGGATGGTCGCCGTCGAACGCGCGGATCACCGCGAGGCCGCGCTCCAGCGACTGAACGAACTCCGGCGACCTGGTCGCCTCCTCGCTCACACTCACCCGGCCTCCTGCCGCAGGGTCTCCCGGGCCACCGTGAACGCCCGGTTCGCCGCCGGTACACCAGCGTAGACGCCGACCTGGAGCAGGACCTCCGCCACCTCCTGCGGGCTCAGCCCGTTACGCAGCGCGGCCCGGACGTGCATCGCCAACTCGTCGTCGTGGTGCAGGGTGGCGAGCACGGCGAGGGTGATGCAACTACGGGTACGCCGGTCGAGGCCGGGCCGGCTCCACACCTCGCCCCACGCGTAGCGGGTGATGAAGTCCTGGAAGTCGGCGGTGAACTCGTCGGTGCCGGCGATCGCGCGGTCCACGTGCGCGTCGCCCAGCACCTGTCGACGTACCGTCATGCCCGCCTCGTGCCGCTCGCTGTCGTTCATTCCTCATCACGTCCCTCCTGGAAGTGTCCCGACAGGAGTCGGCACACCTGCTCGGGTTGCTCGACGTTGGCCAGGTGCGCCGCCGCGTCGAGCACGGCCAGCCGAGCCCGTGGGATGCGTCCGACGATCTCGCGGGCGTGCGGCACCGGGGTGGCCGGGTCGTCCGCGCCGGCGATGACCAGCGTCGGCGCGGCGACCCGGCCGAGGTCGGGTCGGAGGTCCATCGCGGCTATCGCCTCGCAGCAGGCGGCGTACCCGTCCGGGGGCGTCGCGGTCAGCATGGCGCGGTGGGCGGCGACCACCTCCGGCCGGGCGGCGGCGAAGGCCGGGGTGAACCAGCGGGCCACCACCGCGTCGGCGATCGTCGGCAACCCTTCGGCCCGCACCGTCGCCGCCCGGTCCCGCCACTGCTCGGGTGGGCCGAGCGACGCCGACGTGCAGAGCAGCGCCAGCCGGCGCACCCGCTCGGGCGCGTACGTGGCGAGCCACATGCCCACCATGCCGCCGAGGGACAGCCCCGCGTAGTGGACCCACGGCACGTCGAGGTCGTCCAGCGTCCGCAGCAACTCCCGGCCCAACAGGTCCAGGGTGTACGGCCCGGGCGGCACCGCCGAGCGCCCGTGGCCCAGGTGGTCGTACCGGATGACCCGGAACCGTTGGGCGAGCGCCGGCACCTGGGGGTCCCACATCGCGGCGGCGGTGCCGAGGGAACTGCCGAGCAGCAGCACCGGGGCGACGGCCGGACCGTCGACGGTGAGATGCAGCCGGGCGGTCATCCGTCCGCTCCCCGAACGGCGACAAGGGCCCTGTCGACGAACCGCCCGGCCGAGCCGAGCCAGCGGTGCGGGTCGAGCGCCTCGGCTATCTCGGTGTCGGACAGGTGAGCGCGGATCTCGGTGTCGGCGAGCAGCGCGGCGCGGAACGAGGGCGCGGCGGCGGCACGGGTCACCAGGTCGTGCGCGGCGCGGCGACCGACGGCGGGCGTCAGTCGCGCGGCGACCGCCTCGGCCAGCAGGACGCCCCCTGTCGCGTCGAGGTTCGCCCGCATCCGCCGCGCGTCGACCCGCAGCCCGACGAGCATCCGGGCGCACCGCGCGGCGGCGCCACCGGTCACGTGCAGCAGGTCGAGCAGTGGTTCCCACTCGGCGTGCCAGGCGCCGGCGGCCCGCTCGTGCTCCTGCACCGCCGCGGCGAACACTGTGGCGACGAGACCGGGACCGCGTCGTGTCGCGGCGGTGACGAGGACCGAGTCCACCGGGTTGCGCTTGTGCGGCATGGCCGAGGAGCCGCCCCGGCCGACGCCACCCTCGGCGACCTCGGCGATCTCGTTCTGGGCGAGCAGGCCGACGTCGAGCGCGACCTTGCCGGCGGCCACGAGGAGCCCACCGAGGGCGGTGGCCAGGTCGAGCCAGGGCTGCCGGCGGGTGTGCCAGGGCAGCGGGCTCGGCGGGAGGCCCAGGTGCGCCGCGAACCGCTCGGCGACGTCGGCGCCGGCCGGGCCGTACGCGGCCAGGGTGCCGACCGCGCCACCGAGCTGCGCGGGCTGCGCGACGCCGGCCTGCCGCAGCCGGTCCCGGGCCTCGGCCAGCCCGGTCAACCAGCCGGCGGCCTTGAGCCCGAACGTGGTGGGTGCCGCCTGCTGACCGAGGGTCCGGGCGACCATCACGGTGTCCCGGTGGGCGTCGGCCAGCTGGGCGGCGGCGTCCACCGCGGTGTCGAGGTGCCGCAGCAGCGGCCCGAGCGCCCGCACCGCCACCAGGGCCAGCGCGGTGTCCAGCACGTCCTGGCTGGTCGCTCCGAAGTGTACCCAGGCCCGGTGGTGCTCCGGCACTGCGGCGGTCAGCTCACCCACCAGCGGAACGACCGGGTTGCCGGTGGCGTCGGCCGCCCTGCCGAGGGCCCCCGGGTCGTACCGCTCGGCGCGGCACCGCGCGACGATCGCCTCGGCGGCCGGTGCGGGCATGATGCCGGCGTCCGCCACGGCCCGGGCCAGCGCGGCCTCCGCGTCGAGCATCGCCTGGAGCACTGCCGGGTCGCTGAGTTCCGCGTCGACGTCCGAGGTGCCGGAGAGGCCGCCGAGCAGCCCGTCAGACGGCGAAGAAGACGGTCTCATGCGCGCCCTGCAGGTGGATGTCGAACCGGAACCCGTCCGCTGCGGGTGTCGCCAGCAGGGTGTCGCGGCGGTCGGCGTCGACGCCGCGCAGCACGGGGTCAACGGCGTTCGCCGCCGGCTCGTCGGGGAAGTAGAGCCGGGTGACGAGGCGGTGCAGCAGCCCACGCCCGAAGACGGACAGGGTGAGGTGAGGGGCTTCGGTGCCGCCCTCCGGATCGGGCAGCGCACCCGGCTTGACTGTCAACAACCGGTACCACCCCTGCCCGTCGGTCTCGCTGCGCCCGAATCCGCGGAAGCCGGCGAGCACTGGCGGCCGGGCCCCCCGAGGGTCGTCCGGGTGGTCGAACCGGCCGTCCGGGTCGGCCTGCCAGCTCTCCACCATCGCGTCCACCACCGGCGTCCCGGTGCCGTCGACGATCCGGCCCCTGATCCAGAACGCGCCGGGCGTGCCCTCGGGCACGACGTACGGGCCGTCGGGCCAGCGCAGGCCGATGTGCAGGTACGGCCCGACGGTCTGCGCGGGCATGACACCCAACCGCTCACTCATCGTCGTCCTCGTCCTCGAAGGGGGTGCTCTCCCGGCCCCGCAGCACGATGTCGAACTCGTACGCCAGCGCCCACTCCGGTGTCGTGGTGGCGTGGTCGTACCGGGCGATCATCCGTTCCCGGGCCTTCGGGTCGCGGACCGAGTTGAAGATCGGGTCCTGGAAGAAGAGCGGGTCGCCCGGAAAGTACATCTGCGTCACCAGCCGTTGGGTGAACGCGCGGCCGAAGAGGGAGAAGTGGATGTGCGCCGGCCGCCAGGCGTTGTCGTGGTTACGCCAGGGGTACGCGCCGGGCTGCACGGTGATGAACCGGTACCGCCCCTGGTCGTCGGTGAGCGCCCGACCCACCCCGGTGAAGTGGGGGTCGAGCGGGGCCGGCCAGGTGTCGCGGGCGTCGCGGTACCGTCCGGCGGCGTTGGCCTGCCAGATCTCGACGAGCGTGCGGGGTACCGGTCGACCGTCACCGTCGCGGACCCGGCCGTGCACCATGATCCGCTGTCCCTGCGGTTCGCCGTCGTGCTGGCGGGTCAGGTCGTGGTCGAGCGGGCCGAGCCGCCCCTCCCCCAGCAACGGCCCGGTGATCTCGGTCAGCCGCTGCGGCAGGTGGATCAGTGGGTGTTTCGGCGCCCGCGCCACCGTCGACCTGTAGCCGGGACTGAGCAGCGGCGGGTGGGCGTCGACGTCGTCGCGTCGGTACCGCGGCAGCACCAGGCCGCCGCCGGCCCGGGTGTCCTGAGTGGTCATTGTCGTCTCCTGTCGGACTTCGTCGCTTCCAGCGCCCGCAACACCGCGAGTTCGTGGGCCGTCGGTGGCGCAGTGGCGGCCGGTGCCTCGGCGACGGCGAGGTCCCAGCCGGTGGCCGCCCGTGCCTGCTCCCGCGTCACGCCGGGGTGCAGGTGGGTCAGCGTGAGTTCGCGGGTGACCGGGTCGGGTTCGAGCACGCCGAGGTCGGTGATCACCACGCGGGGACCGCCGCCGCGCAGGCCGAGCCGTTCCCGGTCGCCCGGGCCCGTCCCGTACCCGACCGAGGTGACGAAGTCGACCCGTTCGGTGAACGTCCGCAGGTCCTGCCGGACGATGACCACGACCTCGCCGCAGGAGGCGGCGATCTCCGGGGCGCCACCGGCTCCGGGCAGCCGGACCTTCGGGGTGTCGTAGTCACCGCCGACGACGGTGGTGTTGATGTTGCCGTACCGGTCGAGCTGGGCGGCGCCGAGGAAACCCACGTCGATCCGGCCGGGCTGGAGCCAGTAGTTGAACACCTCCGGCACCGACACCACCGCGTCAGCGGTGTCGGCGAGGACCCCGTCGCCGATGGAGAGCGGAAGCCGGTCCGGCTTCGCGCCGAGGCACCCGGATTCGTAGATGAGGACCAGGTTCGGGGCGTGCGTCGCCCGGGCGAGATTCGCCGCCGTGCTGGGCAACCCGATCCCGACGAAGCAGGCGGTGCCGTCGCGCAGTTGCCGCGCCGCGGCGACGGTCATCATCTCGTCCGCGGTCCAGTCCGCCATCGCGTTCCCCTCGCTCGCTGCGCTGACTCATGCCGCCGCGCCGGCCCTGTGCACGTGCTCGTCCAGCCAGGCGCGGAAGGTGTCGCGGTGTCGGCTGACGGCGTCCCAGTCCCGGTAGAAGTCGTTGTCACGCACCGAGTAACCGTGGGCGTAGGAGGGGTGTGCGCCGCCGGGCACCTCGGCCACCGCGGTGACCGCCCAGCCGGGCAGGACGACCTGCCCGGGTACGGGTTCCCACTCGTCCACGATCTCCTCGACGGTGACCAGTGACCGGTGGGCGGCGAGCACCGCCTCCTTCTGCACCCCGGTGATGCCCCACATCTGCACGTTGCCGTTGCGGTCCGCACGCTGGGCGTGCACCACCGTCACGTCGGGACGCAGGGCGGGGACGGCGGTGAGCGTCTCGCCGGTGAACGGGCAGGTGATGGGCCGGATGTTGGTGGTGTGCCGGGGCAGGTCGGTGCCGGTGTAGCCGCGCAGGACGGCGAACGGCAGCCCGGACGCCCCGGCGACGTACCGGTTCGCCATGCCCGCGTGGCTGTGCTCCTCCAGTTCGAGTGGGCGCGGCCAGGCGTGCTGCACGGCGTCGCGGAAGCGGTGCAGCGACCCGACGCCCGGGTTGCCGCCCCAGGAGAAGACCAGGCGACGGGCGCAGCCGGCGCCGATGAGCTGGTCGTAGATGACGTCGGGGGTCATCCGCACGAGGGTCAGGTCCCGCCGCCCCTGACGGATGATCTCGTGACCGGCGGCGAACGGAATGAGGTGGGTGAACCCTTCGAGGGCCACCACGTCACCGTCGTGGACCAGCTGCGCCACGCCCTCGGCCAGCGAGACGAGCTTCGCCATGGGCCTCCCGCCTCCCGCGACAACAGTGCTGCCCGCTGTTCGCTATGCGGACTGCCGTGCTCATATCGAACGTACGACGGGCGGATGGCATCAGTCAACGACAGGTTCACCGGGCCCGGCCCACGCCGTCCACAGTGCTCGGCGCTCACCGTCGACGATGCGTTGACGCGGGAGCGACCACGTGCCAACGTTCTTACAGAGAACGCCCGTTCGGTCAGCGAACACATCTGGGCCCCTGCGCGCGAACGGAGAGCCCACCGGGTCACCCGTCACCACCCCACCGGCCCCACGCTCCGAGGAGGACCGCCATGACACTGCTGGACGCCATGACCTGGCAGGGCACGCTGCACAGCGACGGCTGGGTGGAACCGGCCGGCGGCACGGCGCCCGTGCGATCCCCCGCCACCGGCGAGGAGATCGCCCAGGTGGGCGTGGCGAACGCCGAGGACGTGACGCGCGCCTGCGCCCGCGCCGCCGCCGCCCAGCGCGCCTGGGCCGCCACCGGATACGCCGAACGGGCCGCGGTGCTGCGCCGGGCCGGGCACCTGTTCGAGCGGCACGCCGCCGAGATCGGCGACTGGATCGTGCGGGAGGCCGGGTCCATCGCACCCAAGGCCGGGGTGGAGACCGACACCGCGGCGCAGGAGTGCTACGAGGCGGCGGCGCTGGCCTCGCACCCGCTCGGCGAGATCATTCCGAGCGCCCAACCGCGACTCAGCCTGGCTCGCCGGTTGCCCGTCGGCGTCGTCGGAGTCATCGCGCCGTTCAACTTCCCGCTCATCCTGGCCACCCGCTCCGTCGCCCCGGCCCTGGCGCTGGGCAACGCGGTGGTGCTCAAGCCCGATCCGCGCACGGCGGTCTGCGGTGGCATCTCGATCGCACGGGTCTTCGAGGAGGCCGGCCTGCCCGACGGGCTGCTGCACGTCCTGCCCGGCGGGGTCGACGCCGGCGAGGCGCTGGTGGCCGACCCGAACGTGCGGGTGATCAGCTTCACCGGCTCGACTGCGGCCGGTCGCCTGGTCGGCGAGGCGGCGGCACGCCACCTCAAACGCGCCCACCTCGAACTCGGTGGCAACTCGGCGCTGATCGTGCTCGACGACGCCGACCTGGAGCTCGCGGTCTCCGCCGGAGCCTGGGGGTCGTTCCTGCACCAGGGCCAGATCTGCATGACCACCGGCCGGCACCTGGTGCACGAGAGCCTGTCCGAGCGGTACGTCGAGCGGCTGGCGGAGAAGGCGAACCACCTGCCCGTCGGCGACCCGGCGAAGGAGCAGGTGGCGCTCGGACCGATCATCGACGAGCGCCAGCGCGACAAGATCCACGCACTGGTCACGGCAAGCGTCGACGCGGGCGCCCGGCTGGCGGCCGGGGGCACGTACGAGGGGCTGTTCTACCGGCCGACGGTGCTCACCGACGTCACCCCCGCGACCCCGGCGTACGCCCAGGAGGTCTTCGGCCCGGTCGCGCCGGTGATCACGTTCACCGACCAGGCCGAGGCGGTGGAGTTGGCCCGGCAGACCGAGTACGGCCTGTCACTGGGCATCCTGAGCCGCGACGTGATGAAGGCGATGGCGCTCGCCGACCGGATCCCCAGCGGAATCGTGCACATCAACGACCAGACGGTGAGCGACGAGGCGGTGGCGCCGTTCGGTGGGGTGGGAGCCTCCGGCACCGGCTCGCGGTTCGGCGGGCCGGCGGCGAACGTCGAGGCGTTCACCGAGACCCAGTGGCTCACCGTGCAGGGCACCATCACGCGCTACCCGTTCTGACACCGGAGGAGAGGAGCATGCCGGAGATGCGTACCCAGGTCGGCATCGTCGGCGCGGGACCGGCGGGGCTGATGCTGTCGCACCTGCTGCACCTGCGCGGCATCGAGTCCGTGGTGCTGGAGAGCCGCAGCCGCGACCACGTCGAGCACCGGCTCCGGGCGGGCGTGCTCGAACAGGGCTCGGTCGACCTGCTCTGTCGCAGCGGTGTGGGTGAACGGCTGCGCCGGGAGGGACTGCGTCACGAGGGCATCGAGCTGCGCTTCGCCGGGGAGTCGCACCGGGTGCCGATGGCGGACCTGACCGGGCGGGCGATCACCGTCTACGGGCAGCAGGAGGTGGTCAAGGACCTGATCGCCGCCCGGCTCGCGGCCGGTGGCTCGATTCTCTTCGAGGCCGACGTGGTACGTCTGGACGGTCTCGACTCGGACTCGCCGGTGGTCCACTTTCGACGCGACGGGCGCGACGAGGAGCTGCGCTGCGACTTCGTGGCCGGCTGCGACGGGTTCCACGGGGTGAGCCGGGGCGCGGTGCCCGAGGGTGTGCTGACCACCTACGAGCGGGCGTACCCCTTCGCCTGGTTGGGTGTCCTCGCCGCCGCGCCACCAGCCGTGGACGAGCTCATCTACGCCAACCACGAGCGTGGTTTCGCCCTCTACAGCATGCGCTCCCCCGAGATCTCCCGGCTGTATCTGCAGGTCGCACCGGACGAGGACATCGCCGCGTGGCCGGACGAGCGGATCTGGGCGGAGCTGCGGACCCGGTTGGAGACGGTGCCGGGGTGGTCACTCAACGAGGGGCCGATCCTGGAGAAGTCCATCACGCCAATGCGCAGTTTCGTGGTCGAGCCGATGCGGTGGGAGCGGCTGTTCCTGGCCGGGGACGCCGTCCACATCGTCCCACCGACCGGCGCCAAGGGAATGAACCTGGCTCTCGCCGACGTCGCGCTGCTCGGTGACGCGTTCGCCGCGTGGTACGACGAGGGCCGCACCGATCTGCTGGACGGCTACTCGGCCACGGCGTTGCGCCGGGTCTGGCGGGCCCAGCACTTCTCCTGGTGGATGACCTCCATGCTGCACCGGCTGGAGCGCGACGACCCGTACGAGTCGAAGCTGCAGATCGCCACGCTGAGGTATGTCACCACCTCCGAGGCGTACGCCAGGAGCCTGTCGGAGAATTACGTGGGCCTGCCCGAGGTGTGAACGGGAGCCGGCGTGACGTCGCGTTGTTCAACTTATCCATGACGGGCGTCAGAAATTATTGACTTTCAATGCCGGCGTGACTGACCATGGCCACCACAGCGGCGTGCGCCCCCACGCAGCGGTAGTTCACCTGCAGATCCGAGGCATCCGCCGACTTCCGACGCACCCACCACCCCCGCCCAGGAAGGGCCTCGTCAATGAAGAAGGTCATGGCTCTCGGGCTGATCGCTGCTACCGCGATCGCCCTCACCGGATGTACCGACTCCGACGCGTCCACACCGTCCGATCAGGACTCCGGCGACCTGCGCCCGGTCCGGGTCGCGGCGCTGCCCATCACCGAGACCGCCGCGCTGTGGGGTGGCATCAAGGCGGGCCTCTTCGCCGAACGCGGCCTCCAGGTCGAGGTGCTGCCCGCCCAGGGCGGCGCGCAGGCCATTCCCGCGCTCATGAACGGCGACATCGACTTCGCGATCGGCCAGCCGTTCGGCCCGTTCCGGGCCGACCTGCGCGACCTCGGTGTCGTCATCATCGGCAACTACGCCTCCTCGTACGCCGACGGCGACGACATCAACGCCGTGGTGGCCTCGGCGAAGTCCGGCATCAAGCGGCCGGCCGACCTCGCCGGCAAACGGGTCTCGGTCAACAGCCTGGGCGCCGCCGGCGACGTGACGATCATGGCGGCGGTCGAGAAGGACGGCGGCGATCCGTCGACGATCAAGTTCGTCGAGGTCGCGTTCCCGGACGCCCCGGCCCAACTCGAATCCGGAAACATCGACGCCGCCTGGGTGCCGGAGCCGTTCGTCACGCAGCTCAAGGGCCGCGGCGACACCTTCGTCGTCGCGCCCTACCAGGCGGTGGTGCCCGGCCTGACCACGCTCACCACCATCACCACCAAGGAACGCACCGAGAAGGACGCCAAGCTGGTCGAGGACTTCACGGCGGCGATGAAGAAGACGCTGGAGTGGGCCAAGGACCCCGCCAACGAGGCGGCGCTGCGGCAGGCCATCAAGGACAACCTGGAGCTGCCGCCACCGGTGGCCGACTCGGTGCGGCTGCCGGAGTTCGGTTGGGACGTCGACCGGCAGAGCCTGCAGACGCTCGCCGAACTCGCCCTGAAGTACAAGGTGCTCGACAAGCAACCCAACCTCGACCGTCTCATCCAGCAGCAGTAGCCGGCGCGATCCCGCCCTCCCCGGCCCCGGCGCGGGGAGGGCCTCGCCGCACCGCCTGACGACGGGAGTGACATGCGCGTTCCCTCCACCCGACGACTGCGCGCGTTGCGCAGGGCGATGCTGGGCGTCGTCGGCCTGACCGGCTTCCTCCTCATCTGGCAACTGATCCCGACGTTGGGCCTGATCAACCCGTTGTACCTGCCGTACGTGACGGACGTGCTGGCGCGGCTGTTCGAGCAGCTCGTCGACCTCGCGTTCTGGCGGCGGCTGGGCAGCACCATGACGTCCTGGGCGATCGGCCTGACGGTGGCGACAATCGCCGCCGTCGTCCTCGGCACCGTCGTCGGGCTGGTGCCCTTCCTGCGGCGCGCGACCCACACGATGGTCGAGTTCCTGCGGCCGATCCCGTCGGTCGCCCTCATCCCGCTCGCCGTGCTGATGTTCGGCATCCAGCGGCAGGCGGCCCTCGTCATCATCATCTACGCGTCGTTCTGGCAGGTGTTCGTGCAGGTGATCTACGGTGTCGCCGACGTCGACGCGGTGGCCCGCGACACCGCCCGCAGTTTCGGCCTGACCCGGCGGGAGCAACTCTCGCACCTGGTCCTGCCGACCACCCTGCCGTACCTCATGACCGGGCTGCGGCTCGCGGCGGCGGTCGCGCTCATCCTCGCCATCACCGCGGAGATGGTGATCGGCAACCCCGGCCTCGGGCGCATGATCGAACTGTCCCGGTCCGCCGGCGACGCCCCCGGCCTGTACGCGCTGGTCGTGGTCACCGGCCTGCTCGGCCTCACGGTGAACATCGTCTTCCGGTTCGTCGAGCGTCGGGTGCTGTCGTGGCACCAGTCAGTACGAGGGGAGGAGCCGTTGTGACCGCGTACACCGGGCGGATCGCCGCCACGCGGCGTGGTCGGACGGTCGGCTCCCGGATCGCGGCGGGCCTCGCCTACCCGCTGGGGCTGCCGATTCTGCTCCTGGTGCTCTGGGGTGTGGTGGCGACGAGGGCGACGAGCACGTTCTTCCCCGACCCGCTGACGATCGCCGAGGCCTTCCGGCAAACCTGGGTCGGGCCGGCGTTCGTCGAGGACGTGCTGCCGAGCCTCACCCGCCTCGGCCTCGGCATCGCCGCGTCGATCGTGGTCGGCATCGCCGCCGGCACCGTCATCGGCCTGACCCAGTGGTTGCGGGACCTCCTCGAACCGTTGCTGGAGTTCCTCCGGGCCATCCCGCCACCGGTGCTGATCCCGGTGGCCATGCTCCTGCTCGGGATCACGGACACCATGAAGGTGGTCGTGATCGTCTCCGGCGCGGTGTGGCCGATCCTGTTGAACACCATCGAGGGTGTCCGGGGCACTGACAGCGTCATGAAGGAGACCGCGAGATCGTTCCAGGTCTCCTGGTGGGAGCGGCTCTGGTTCCTGGTGCTCCCGGCCGCCAGCCCACGGATCATGGCCGGGGTCCGCCAGGCCCTCTCGGTGGCGCTGATCCTGATGGTCATCTCCGAGATGTTCGCCTCGTCGTCCGGCCTCGGCTACCGGATCGCCTACTTCCAGCGCAACTACCTGATCGCCGAGATGTGGAGCGGCATCCTCCTGCTCGGTCTCGTCGGCGTCTTCCTCGCCGTCGCTTTCGGTCTCGTCGAACGGCGCGTGCTGCGCTGGTACCACGGAATCAGGGAGGTCAACCGTGTCTGACCGGCGCACCCTGCTGCGGGTGGAGCACCTGCGGAAGGTCTACGAGTCCGCGACCGGCGACGTCGAGGCGATCGGGGACATCAGTTTCACGATGGACGCCGGCGAGCTCATCTGCGTCGTCGGGCCGTCCGGGTGCGGCAAGACCACCCTGCTGAAGTGCCTGGCCGGCCTGCTGCGGCCCACCAGCGGCGTGGTCGAGATGGACGGCGCGCCGGTGACCGGGCCCAGCCCGGCGATGGCCGTCGTGTTCCAGGAGTACGGACGCAGCCTCTACCCCTGGCTCACCGTGCGCGGCAACGTCGAGCTTCCGTTGCGGCACAAGAAGCTGACCCGCGCCGCCCGGAGCAGGCTGGTCGTCGACGCCCTTGAGGCGGTGGGCCTCGCGCACGCCGCACGCAGCCACCCGTGGCAGCTCTCCGGGGGGATGCAACAGCGGGTCGCGATCGCGCGGGCGATCGCCTACCAGCCCGACGTCCTGATCATGGATGAACCGTTCGCCGCTGTGGACGCGCAGACCCGGGCCGACCTGGAGGACCTGGTGCGGGAGCTGCACGCCAGCCGCAGCATCTCAGTTGTCTTCGTCACCCACGACATCGACGAGTCGGTGTATCTCGGTCAGCGGGTTCTAGTATTGTCCACGTCGCCGACCTGGGTCCAGGAGGACCTCGCGATCGACCTGCCACCGGAGCGCGATCAGATCACGACCCGCGCCCTGCCCCGTTTCACGCAACTGCGGACGCACGTCTACGACCAGATCCAGCGGGCCAAGCGCGGGCAGGCGGTGGCCCCGTGATCCGCGCCGTGACCGACGGCCAGGTCAACGAGTTCGCCGAAGGGAAGGGCTGTGGGTAGTCGTCAGCCGAAGCAGTTGTTGCTCGCCTTCTTCGGCGAGCACGTCGTCGACGGTGACACCGGGCCGATCCGGGCGAGCGTCCTGATCACCGTGCTGGAGGGTGCGGACGTGGCCGCGCCGGCCACCCGCGCGACCCTCGACCGGCTCGTGCACAGCGGCATCCTCGCCCGTAGCCGCAGCGGCCGGGAGACGCTGTTCTCGCTGACCGAACACGGCGCGGCGGTGTTGCGCGAGGCGAAGGACCGCGTTCGCGGCCCCCGGCCGTTCGACCCGCAGGGCAGCGGCTGGACCCTGGTCACCTTTTCGATCCCGGAGGGCCAGCGGATGCTGCGGCACCGGCTGCGCTCCACCCTCACCTGGGAGGGCTTCGCGCCGATCCGCGACGGGCTCTGGCTCGCGCCCGGCGAGGTCGACCTCGCCGGGTCGTTGGAGCCGCTGCGCCAGGACCTCGCACCCAACACCGTGGTCGCCTTCCACGCCCGCGAACTCGCCGGGTTCCCGATCGGCGAGAGCGTCCGCGCGGCGTGGGACATCGAGGCGATCCGGCGCGCCCACCTCGCCTTCATCGACGTGTGGGACGACCCGTCCGCGGCGACGCTGGCGCCGAGCGCCCTCACCGTACGGACGATGCTGGTGGCGGACTGGCTTGCGCTGCTGCGCGCCGACCCGAGGCTGCCCGCCGAGTTCATGGACGCGCAGTGGCCCGCCACCAGGTCGGTGGAGACCTACCGCCGGATGCACGAGAAGCTGGCCGGGGCGTCCGCGGCGGAGTTCGCCGACCTCGTCGCGGCCCGGCCCGCGGCTAGGCGCCGAATCGGGCCCGCAGATCGGCCTTCCGCACCTTCCCCGACGCCGTCCGCGGCAGCTCGTCCACGATGACGACGTTCTTCGGCAGCTTGTAGCGCGCGATCCTGCCGTCGAGGTGAGCCCGGATGGTGGCGGTGTCCACTGACGCGCCCTCCCGGACCGTCACTATCGCCCACGGCACCTCGCCCCAACGCTCGTCCGGTACGCCGATGACCGCCGCCGAGGTGACCCCGTCGACCTCGGTGAGCAGTTGCTCGAGTTCGAGCGGGTAGATGTTCTCGCCCCCCGAAATGATCATGTCCTTGAGGCGGCCGGTGATGTAGAGGTAGCCGTCGGCGTCCAGGTGGCCGAGGTCGCCGGAGCGGAACCACCCGTCGGCGGTGAACGCCTCGGCGGTCGCCTCCGCGAGCCCGTGGTAGCCGGGGAAGACGTTGGGTCCGGCGACCTCGATCTCACCGACGACGCCGGTGGGCACCACCGCGCCGGCCGCGTCGGTGATCCGCACGTCGGTGAAGAAGTGCGGCAGGCCGACACTGCCCTGCTTGACGCGGGTCATCGCCGGCGGCAGCGCGGTGGCCCCCGGCGCGGCCTCGGTCATGCCGTAACCCTGCGAGAACGACAGACCCCGCGCCTCGTACGCGTTGAGGATCCTGGCCGGCACCGCCGAACCTCCGCAGGTGAGCTTCGTCAACGTCGACAGGTCGGTCGACGCCCAGGCGGGGTGGTCGGCCATCAGCTGGTAGGTGGTGGGTACGCCGCTGAGCATGGTGACCCCGTACCGCTCGATCTGCGCGAGCGCGCGCCCCGGCTCGAAGCCCTTCTCGATGACCATCGTGGCGCCCTTGAGGATCACCGGCAGGGCGCCCATCCCGAGCGAGGCGACGTGGAACAGCGGCGAGATCATGAGCGCGACGTCGGTGGAGACGACGTCGTAGTCGACCACGCAGTTGAGCGCCACCCAGGTGAGGTTGCCGTGGGTCAGCACCGCGCCCTTGGCCCGGCCGGTCGTGCCCGAGGTGTAGACGATCGCCGCCGGATCCTCGTGGGTGGTGTCGGCATGGTCGGTGAGGCCGGCGGCCGCCCGGGTCAGGTACGCCAGCCCGGGTCGGTCCGCGGTGCCGTCGCCGTTGACGATGACGTACGGGGTCCGGGCGGCCGACACGGCGGCGGCCACCGGCACCGCGAAGTCCGGGTCGTGGATCAGCACCCGCGCGCCGCAGTCGGCGAGGACGTAGGCGATCTCGGGGACGGCGAGCCGCGTGTTGATCGGCACGAAGACGGCACCGACCTGGGCCGCCGCGAACATCACCTCGAGCAGTTCGGGGCTGTTCTCGCCCAGGTAGGCGACGGGGTCGCCCTTGCCGACGCCCCGCTCCCGCAGCACCGCCGAGATCCGGTCCGTGGCGTCGGCGAACTGCCCGTAGGTCAGCGGCGAACGGTCGTGGATGATCGCGATCTGGTCCGGGGACTTGAGCCGGCGCCTGGCCACCCAGGCGCCGATTCCGTGCTGCTGCATCATCTTCTCCCGGGGGTGGAGGTGGTGTGCTCGCCCGGCTCGACGGTCGCCCCCCGGGCTCAGGCGTAGAAGCGGTACAGCCCTCGCGCGACGACCGCCGGCTTGCTCCCGCCCGCGATCTCGATCGTCTGGTCGACAGTGAGCTGGTAGCCGCCGGGAACCTCGACCACCTCGGCGACGGTGGCCCGCATCCGCACCCGCGCCCCGACCACCACCGGTGCGGGGAAACGCACCTTGTCGAGGCCGTAGTTCACCTTCGTGGTCACACCCTTGACCTCGAGCAACTCGGTCCAGAAGGGCACCGCCAGCGAGAGGGTGAGGAAGCCGTGCGCGATCGGCGCGCCGAACGGGCCGGTCTTCGCCCGTTCCGGGTCGACGTGGATCCACTGGTGGTCGTCGGTCGCGTCGGCGAAGAGGTCCACCTGGTCCTGCGTGACGGTGCGGTAGCCGGTGTGACCGAGGTCGGTGCCGGCGAGGTCGCCGAGCCGGTCGTAGGTGATGGTCATCGTCATGGCATGTGTCCTCTCGTCGTCACCGGGCGGCAAGGCCCAGCAGTCGGGCCGCGTTGTCCTTCAGGATGCCCGGGAGCACGTCCGGCTTGAGGTCGGTGCTCTGCACGTCGCGCAGCCACCGGTCGGGGGTGAGCATCGGGTAGTCGGTGCCGAAGAGCACCCGTCGCTTCAACAGCGAGTTCGCGTAGCGCACCAACTCGGCCGGGAAGTACTTCGGGCTCCAGCCGGACAGGTCGATCCAGGTGTTGTGCTTGTGCGTGGCCACCGACAACGCCTCGTCCTGCCAGGGCACCGACGGGTGCGCCATGATGATCTGCAGGTCGGGGAAGTCGGCGGCGATCGGGTCGAGCAGCATCGGATTCGACAGGCCGAGCCGCAGACCGTGACCGCCCGGCGTACCCGCGCCGATGCCGGTCTGCCCGGTGTGGAAGAGCGCCGGGACCCCCGCCCGCTCCAGCAGGCCCCACAGTGGCGCGTACTCGTCGTGGCGGGGATCGAAGCCCTGCACCGTGGGGTGGAACTTGAAGCCCCGGACCCCCTCCTCCCGGATCAGCCGGTCGGCGAGCTCGACTGCCGCTCCCCCGGTGCGCGGGTCGACCGACCCGAACGGGATGAGCACGTCGGCGTGCTCGGCCGCCGCGCGGGCGATGGCGGTGCTCGACAGCGGCTGGTGCTTCAGTTGCGTACGCGCGTCCACTGTGAAGACGACGGCCACCATCCGCCGCTCGCGGTAGTACTGTGCCACCGCGTCGACAGCGGGCCGTGGGCCGTCCGTCTTGAAGTACGCCGACGCCGCCGCCACGAGCGGCTCGGGCAGTGAGGTGTGCCCGTGGTCGTCGACCTCGATGTGCACGTGCATGTCGATCGCCGTGACGTCGTCGAGGTCGATCGCGGACTGGTACATCGGGCCACCCTCCGTCGGCGGGGCTGTTCGGGCCGGTCAGGACGTCGGGGGCTCGAACTCCTCGGGGAGTTTCGGGAAGCGTTCACCGACGCTCTGCGCGGCACCCGCGAACGTCGTCGGCCAGGCCTGCACGAGCGCGTCGTACGTCCAGCCGCCCTCGCGGTGCGCGGTCAGCGCGGCCTCGGGGTGGGTCCAGATCTGCAGGCGGTCGCCGCCGACCCCGATCACCTGCCCGGTCACCGAGGCCGCCGCGTCGGAGCCGAGGAACGCGACGAGCCCGGCCGCGTCGTCCGCCGTGCCGAACCCCAGCTCGTGCCGGAAGAACGCGGGCATCGGCTCGCCGTTCGCCTCGGCCCGCACCGCCGCGGCGAAGTAGGGGACGGTGGCGGTCATCGTTGTCGCCGCGACCGGTACGACGGTGTTGGCGGTGATGCCGGCCCGCTGGAGTTCGAGCGCCCAGGTACGGACCATGCCGACGATGCCCGCCTTGGCGGCGGCGTAGTTGGTCTGGCCGAAGGTGCCCCGCTGCCCGGTGGGTGACCCGACGCAGATGATCCGCCCGCCCTCGCCGGCCTGCCGCATGTGCCGCACCGCCTCACGCACAGTGGTGAACGTGCCACGCAGGTGCACGTTGATGACGGTGTCGAAGTCGTCGTCGCTCATCTTCCACAGCACCGTGTCGCGCAGCACGCCGGCGTTGGTGACGAGGATGTCCAGCCGACCGAAGCGCTCGACGGCCGTGCTGACGAGTTCCTTCGCGGTCTCGGTCGGGCCGACCGGTGCGACCACCGCGACGGCCCGGCCGCCGGACGCCTCGATCGCCGCCACGGCCTCGGCGGTGGCCTCGGCGTCGACGTCGTTGACCACGACCGAGGCGCCGCGGCGCGCCAACTCCTGCGCGTAGGCGAGGCCGAGACCCCGCCCGGCGCCGGTGACGATGGCGACTTTGCCGTCCAGTGCCATGAGGTGCTCCCTTTCGTCGATGCCGATCCGCGCACGAAGGTGGGGAGTAACACGCGCACCGGCAACGTAATGCAGAATTTGACCGGGCGTCAACGATTTGCAGTCTGTCTACATCAGACGGCAGGGCCGGTGGCGTTGTTCAGCGCCCGGGAGACCACCCGGCCGGCGGCCTGTACCAGCGGGGCCAGCGCCACCGGGTCGGCTCGGTCGTGGGCGACCACCAGTGAGATCGCCGCCACCACACCCTCCGGTACGCGGATCGGCGCGGCCACCGACAGGGCGTCCATGGTGACCTGACGGTCGCTGACCGCGTACCCGGCCCGGCGCACCTCGGCGAGGCAGCGGCGCAGCCGCCGAGGGTCGGTGATGGTCAGTTCGGTGTACCGCTCCAGCGGCGCGGCCAGCACCTGCTCCTGCACCTCGGCGGGCGCGTGGGCGAGCAGGACCAACCCGACCCCGGTGGCGTGCAACGCGAAGCGACCCCCCACCCGGGTGAGCACGGGCACCGCGTGCCGCCCGGCGATCCGTTCGATGAAGACGAGTTCGAGGCCCTGCCGCACGGCCAACTGGACGTTCTCGTGGGTCACCTCGTACAGGTCCTCCATCACCGGCAGGGCCAGCTCCCGCAGCCCCAGGCCCCGCGGAGCGAGCGAACCCACCTCCCACAGCCGCAGACCGATCCGGTACCGGCCGTCGTCGCCGCGCTCCAGCGCCCCCCACGCGACCAGCTCCGCGGCCCGCCGGTACACGGTGGGCAGTGGCATCCCGGTGCGCCGCGCCAACTCGCTCAGGGTCAACGCCGGAGTAGCCGGGCTGAACGCGTCGAGCAGCGCCAGCACCTTGCTCGTCACCGACCGCCCCGGCTCTGCGCGCACCCCGTCATCATCCCCGCCCACGCCGGGCGCTCACAGCTCCAGCACGAGTCGGGGCGTACGGGCCCGGGACACGCAGATCATCATGGTGTCGCCAGCGGCCCGCTCCTGCGCGGTGAGCAGGCTGTCGCGATGCTCCGGCACGCCGGCGAGCACCGGGGTCTCGCAGGTACCGCAGGTGCCCTCCCGGCAGGACGAGAGGACCTGCACGCCGGCCTCCTCCACCGCCCGCAGGATCGGCGTGCCCGGCGGCACCGTCACCGTCCGCCCGGAGAGCGCGAGTTCGACCTCGATCGTGGTGTCCGGCGCGCCGGTGTCGCCCCGCGCGGTGAACCGCTCGACGTGCAGGCAGCCGGGAGGCCAACCGCGGCACAGCTCCTCCACCGCGGTGATCAGTGGTTCCGGCCCACAGCAGTAGACGAGCCCGGTGCCGGGCCGGCCCAGCAACCCGGCCAGGTCGAGCAACCCGGTCTCGTCCTGCGGGTGCAGGCTCACCCGGTCGCCGTACTTCTCCCGCAGGGTGGTGGCGAAGGCCATGGTGGCGCGGGTGCGTCCCCCGTACACCAGCCGCCAGTCCGCGCCCGCGGCGTCGGCGGCGGCGACCATCGGCGCGAGGGGGGTGATGCCGATGCCACCGGCGACGAAGAGGTACCGCCGCGCCGGGACCAGGGGGAAGGTGTTGCGGGGTCCGCTCACCCGGACGGTCGCGCCGACGGTGAGCCGCTCGTGCACCAGCCGGGAGCCGCCGCGTCCGTCCGGGTCGCGCCGCACCGCGATCCGCAGCACGGACCGGTCCGCCGGGTCGCCACAGAGGGAGTACTGACGGGCCAGTCCGCCGCCCAACTCCAGGTCGATGTGCGCGCCGGGCGTCCACTCGGGCAGCTCACCGCCGTCGGCACGACACAGGCGCAGCGCCACCACGTCGGCGGCCACCTGATCGCGTCCGGCGACCACCAGTTCCACTCCGGTCAGCGCGTCCACTGTCACCCGCGCATCGCCAGCCGCCTCGGCGGGCCGGGCACCGGCACGGCCGGGCCCTGGTGGCCCTGCGGGTGGGCGAGCAGCCACTCCCACAACTCGACCGGTTCCTCGGCGAGGCGCTCGGCACCACAGTGGCAGATCCCGCGCAGGGTGTCGGTGCCGGGCACCCAGTGGATCCGGTAGACCCGCTCCCCGGTGAGCGTGCCGGCCCGGGACGTCACCGCGCCGCTCCCACCGTCCCCGACCCGACCATCCGGGCCAGCAGCCGCCGGGCGGCCAGGCCACCGGTGTCGATGTTGATGCTCAACTCCTGGTACCGGTCCGGCTCGGTCACGAGCACCTGCTCCAGGATGTTGAGCGCGGTCACGTCCTGCATGACCACCGTGTGGTTGCTGTGGTGCAGGTACTCACTGACCGACTCGTCGTCGATGGCGAAGTCGCGCGCCACCGCCCAGAAGTCATAGGTGGTGTGCTCCGTCGACGGGGTGATGGCGTACACGATCTCGGCGTGGAACGCCTCGCTGTCCTCGCCCTCGGCGGGCGGATAGACACCCTGCGGCGCGATGCGGCTGTGCAGGAGGTAGAGGCAGGGTGGGTGGTATTCGATGTCCTGCCACCGGGTGATCCGGCCCTGGATGCCGGTCGAGCGCGCGTAGAACGGCGGGCACTCGGCGTCGTCCATGTGCCGGCTGACGTAGACGATCGCCCGGTCCTCGTCCACCTCGGTGGTGATCGGGGTGTTCGCCACCTCCGGTGTGCCGATGTAGCCGCCGTGCAGGTAGGTCTCGTGGGACAGGTCCAGGAGGTTGTCCACCAGCAGGCTGTACCGCGCGTTCAGCGGCGCCATGCCCCGCACCACCGCGTAGCGCGGGTCGGCGAGCCAGGGTGCGCGGGGAATCGCGGCCGGGTCGGCCCGGTCCAGGTCGCCGATCCAGACCCAGATGAAGGAGTCCTGTTCCACCACCGGGAACGAGACCACCCGCGCGGTGCGGGGGATGCGCTGTTGACCGGGTACGAAGACGCACGCACCGCTCGGGTCGTAGGTGAAGCCGTGGTAGCCGCAGACGATCGTGTCGCCGTCGAGCCGGCTCTCCGAGAGCGGGAAGCGCCGGTGCACGCACCGATCGGCGAGCGCCACCGCCTTCCCGGCACCGGTGCGGTACAGCACCAGCGGCTCACCGAGCACCGTGCGGGCGAGCAGGCTGTGCCCCACCTCACTGCCGTAGGCCGCCACATACCACTGGTTACGCGCGAATGCCATGCGACCGGACCTCCATGCGCACGGACGTCGATGGAGTCGCATCATCGCGTGTGGTGCCCACGGTGGGGACTGGCGCTTTCACTGGGTGAAAGCCGAAGCGCTCAGCCCTCGCCGGACTTCTGCAACTGCCGCTGCTCGGCGCCCGACGATCGGCGCTCCTGCTCACCCGGCGGCCTCGTCCTGCGCCCGCATTCCGTGTAGGTCGTAGCTGAACTCACCGGCATCCAGCCGGGCCCGCAGCCGCGTCTCCTTCTCGATCCGACTCCGCGTCGCGGCGGCCACCTCGGCCGCACTCTCCCGCGCTACGACCACGGCACCGTCGGCGTCGAGCACCACCACGTCTCCCGGGTTGACGGTCGTCCCACCCACGTGGACCGCGACGTCGAGCGAGCCCCGCGCCCGCTTGGTCGCGCCTCGGACCCGTTGCCATCGGGCCCAGATCGGCAGCCCGAGTTCCCGGAGCTCATCCAGGTCGCGTACCGCCGCGTCCACCAGCAGGCCCGCCGCGCCAGCGACCTTGGCCTGGCTGGCCAGCAGCTCACCGATCAGGGCTACCGGGGCGGGCTCGGGCATGGTGAGCACGAGCACGTCGCCGGGGCGCACCAGCGTCATCGCCTCGTGCACGGCCCGGTTGTCGTCCTGACCGCAGCGGACGGTCCGGGCCACACCGGCGACCCGAGTGCCCGGAACGATCTGGACAAGGTCGACGTCGAGCAGGCCAGACCTGCCGGCAGCCTCGTAGACGGTCGCCACCCCGCCGGCAGCCAATGTCTCGATCACACCCGGTCCGACGACCGCCACGTCACGAAACTCGCTCACAGAGCCCCCACCACGTTCGGGATCAATCGCTGGAACGCCTCGGCCTGCCGAATGCCGGGGTCGCCGGTCACCCGGCGGGCGTGGTTACCACGCTGATCGGCCCGCTGCGTGTAGTAGTCGCGCAGGTAGCCCTGGGCGCCCATCGACGCCATCGCCTCCTGCTTGGCCGCCATCACATCGGTGATGTCGACGAAGACGGTGGGGACGAACCCACACAGCTCGGGCTGGTGCGGTTCGAAGACCAGGAACTCCGAGGGCGGGGCGGTCCGGAAGCCGCTGGACACCCCGGCTCCCGCGGTGAGCTGCCGGGCGGTCGCCACTGCGGTGTGCGCCACCGGGTGATCCGGGTTGAAGGGATCGCGGTCCGGGTGGGTGACCACCACGTGCGGCGCGTACTCCCGCATCAGCGCGGCCAGGCGGTCGATGTCCTCGTCCCTGATCCGCAACGGGTAGTCGCCGAGATCGAACGTCTCCAGGCGGGCGCCGACCATGGCGGCAGCGCGCTCCGCCTCCGCGTGCCGCAGCCGCTTGACGTTCTCCACCGTCTGGTTCGGGTCTTTCCAGAGCTCGCCGGACTCGCCCCGTTCTCCGTAGGAGAGTGCCAGCACGACAGCCTCACCACCCGCCATTGTGTGTTTGGCGATCGCCCCCGCGGCCCTCCAGACGAAGTCGGCCGAGTGAGCACCCACCACAAGCAGTCGCCGCGCGCTCATGCTGGCACCGTCGCCTTGGGCATCGCCAGACGACGGGAGTTGACCACAGCCATGACGTGAATCTCCTCATCGGTGAAGCCGGCGTCGAGCAGGCGGTCGGCGAAGAGCGCCAGACCGTCCTCGACCGGCGGGTTGAAGGGTTGCCCGAGGTCGCTGGAGAGGACGGAGTGCGCCGTGCCGACCGCCCGGATGGTGGCGAACAGCTCCAGCCAGGCGACCTTGCCCGAGTGCGGGGTGGTGAAGCAGCGTTCCAACAGGGCACCCGCCTCGGCCAACTCCCGCTGCTGCTCGGCCGGCAGCCGCTGGGACGTGAACTCGGGATGGGTGACCACGATCCGGCGTACGCGCTCTTCGCGGGCGGCCCGGACGACGGCGACGATCTCGTCGCCACTCAGGTGTCCGGTGGCGAGTGTGATGTCGTGCCGGGCTATCACCCGCAGCACCTGGCGTACCCGCTCGAGAACGCGCCCTTCGTCGTCGACGACCTCGACCGGCTCCGGCACGATGCCCTGGCTGTGCAGATCGGCTTGGAACGCCCCCCACATCGCCGGCGTGGCACCCGGCAGGTCGGCGGCGGTGTTACGCCGCTGGTTTCCGGAGTCCACCGTCGGCATCCAGACGATGCGCGCGCCCTGCCGTGCCGCGACCTCAACGGCGACCGGGTTGATGCCGCCCATGGCGCCGTTGAGAGTGATCGCGCCGAGCGTGTCGACGCCGGGGACCACTTTGCGGACGACGGCCGCCCGCTCGGCCGTGGCCACGTAATGGGACTTGAGGACGAAACCGGCGAGCCCGACCTCGGCACACCGGTACGCCAGATCGACATCGTCGATCCGCCGCGCCATGACGTCAGGGGCCACGTGGACGTGCGTGTCGTAGGCACCGCGGACCAGGGCGCGGGCCCGGGCGGACGGGGCAGGGTGGTCAGACATCGTGCTCCTTCGAAGGTTCTCGCGGCTTTCCCGGACCGACTGTCCATTGTTGACAGCGCTGTAACTGCAGAAATGACTCCTTCGCAGAGCCCAGGGAAAGGAATCCGGGAACCGGTCCGGTGACAGTCATAGCGATCATCATCTACGATCATTCATCGGGAAGAGCAATGTGGACAGCCCCGGCCCGTGCGGTCTTTGTCGGCATGGCGCGCCGGCGCCTTCTCCGAGACTCTCAAGCTGGAGGCAGCACATGGTCAAGCGCTCTCGCGCCCTGGTAGTGACGTTGCTCGCCGCGGCCCTTGGCGTGACCGGTTGCAGCGGTTCCGATGACGCCAGTGGCGACCCGACCGGCGAGGAGACCGACAGGGTCGCCTACATCACCGCCTTCGGCGCTGTAGGTCGGGACGCGTTCGCCTGGGTGGCGAAGGAGAAGGGCTACTTCGCCGAGGCCGGCATTGAAGTCGACATCAAAGAGGGCGCTGGCAATCAGCAGAACCTGACGGCCCTCAAGTCCGGTCAGGTCCAGTTCGGTGCGCTCGACTTCACCGGTGCCGTGATTCAGGCGGGCAAGGGCGAGTTCACTGACTGGCGGGCCATCGCCGCCGTGCACCAACAGACGCTGATCTCGGTGATGACCACCGCGGACACCAACATCACCACCCCGAAGGACCTGCAGGGCAAGACGATGGCGACCGGCGCCGGGTCGGTGACCGAGCTGCTCTTCCCGGCCTACGCCCGGCTGGCCGGGTTCGACCCGAAGACGGTGAAGATCGAGGGCGTCCAGGCCACGGCGCTCAATGGACTCATGGCCAGCCGGAAGGTCGACGCGCTGGGTACCTTCCTGCTCAGCCGCAACGCGCTACAGGCCGCCTCCAAGAAGGAGGTGGTGGTGCTGCCCTACAGCGACTATCTGCGGGACCTTTTCGGCAACGCGATCATCACCACTCCCTCGCTCATCGAAAAAGACCCCGACCTGGTGCAGCGATTCACCGACGCGGTGCTCAAGGGGCTCCAGTACAGCATCGAGCACCCGGACGAGGCCGCGGCGATCCTCAACAAGGTGAAGCCCACCTATGCCGTGGCGGCGGGCAAGGGCGAGATCGAGGCGATGTCCCCGCACGTTCGCCCCGCGTCAGGCGCCCCGATCGGCTTCATGGATGAGAAGCAGGTGGCCCAGACAATCACCGTCCTACAGGGCGCCGACCTGATTCCGCCCGGCTTGACCCCGGAGGAGATCGTCGACCTGAGGTTCGTGAAGAAGTCCTGACGGAAGATCATCGTGCCTGACCGCCTCCCGCTGTCACAACGCTGGCCCCACGTCGGGCTGCCCGCGCTCGGTGCGGTGCTGGCGATCGCGCTCTGGTGGCTGGCCACCTGGGCCTTCGACATCGAGCCGTTCTTCCTGCCGGCACCCCCGGACGTGGTCGACGCGTTCGTCCGGCTCCCTGGCTACCTTGCAGAGCAGACGATGGTCACCTTCCTGGAGACCGTCATCGGGTTCGGGATCGCGGCCGTGGGTGGGCTCCTGCTCGCCGTCATGCTCGCCGCCTCCCGGACGGTCGAGCGGATGGCCCTCCCCATGATCGCCGGAATCAACGCGGTGCCGAAGGTGGCGCTCGCACCGCTGCTCCTGGTCTGGATCGGGTTCGGCTACGAAACCAAAGTCGTGATGGTTGTGCTGCTCTGCTTCTTTCCGATCCTGGTCTCGACCATGGCTGGGCTGACTTCGACCCCGAACGAACTCGGCGAACTCGCCCGATCCCTCTCCGCCTCGTGGTGGCAGACCTTCGTGAAGGTACGACTCCCGTGGGCCCTCCCGCAGGTCTTCGTCGGACTGAAGGTCGCGACCTCGCTGGCCATCATCGGCGCGACCATCGGCGAGGTGATCAACCCCGAGGCCGGCCTCGGCTCGGTGATCGCCAGTTCCGGCCAGTCCGCCGACACTCCACTCGCGTTCGCGGCGCTGACCCTGCTCGCGCTGATGGGCGCGCTGCTCTTCTACCTGATGGCCGGCCTCGAACGCCTCCTCGCCCCGTGGGCACGGGCGATCTCGTCGTAGTAGCGCGTTGTCAGGCTCTGTGGCGTTCGTAGCGGCTGCTTTGGCACCGGGACCGAGATGCCGCGCGGTGCGCGGGATGACGGTCGTGGCTCTCTCGCACGGGATGGTGTGGCTGCCGTGCCGGCGGCGCGGCAGCCACACCGGGCCTCACCTGTTCTGCTTCTCCTGGCACGGCACGCAGAAGCGGGCGTGCGGGAGAATCTCGAGCCGCTCGGTCGGGATGCTCCGGTGGCACCTCTGGCAGGCACCGTAGGTGCCGTCGCTGATGCGGCTCAGCGCACCGGTGATCTGCTCGATGGTCTGACGGGTGGCGGCCAGCAGCGCGGCCTGGTTGTGGGCCTCGCCCGGGTCGCCGGTGTCGGCGTTGAGCTCGGTCAGTTCCCGCAGCCGGGCCGTCTGGGCGGCGAAGTCGTCCGTCAGGGACGCTCGCATGTCGGCGAGCCAGGTCTGATCGATGGTGCGAGGATGATCGACACTCATGGTCTGCCCCTTCAAAGGGAAATGGACGGGAAAACAAAAAGGGCCGAAGCTTGGATAGCTTCGCCCTGGCGGTCGTTCTGGGTGTGCAACGACTGCGCGGGTGGGCCTCGACCGGTTCGCACCGGGCTCGACATCCTGTCGGCGAGCGCGGTGTGCGGCGCGCGGACAACCGGCACCCGCATGTCGGCCTTGCGGCGTGTGACCGTCGGCACGCGGACAGCACCGCTCACCGCCACCATGGTGGCGGCGGGCGAGCGGAAGGTCACCGACGGCATGCCCCCACCATAGATTGGTGTCTGCGGTAAAGCCAACGTCTACGGCGATGCCTCAAGATCGTCCGGAGGCTGCTGCTTCGTCAGGTGGAGCAGCCACCCCTCGCCGGTGCGGATCAACGCGTATCGCCGGCTGCCGGTGCGGCCGTGCAGGGTGAACAGCATCCGGCGGTCGGTGCGATCGTGCTCCTCCCAGGTGCCGATGTCGGCGATCGACTTGTCGACGTCCTCGTAGGTGAGGTGATCGAGATCGTGGTCGGGCACGGCGATCGCGAGCCGGTTGTCGCCGGGGTTGTCCGGCAGACCGCGGGGCACCGCCCACGAGCGCAGCACGCCGTCCTCCTCGAGCCGCAGGTCGAAGTGCGGTCGCGGTTTGCGGTGGTCGTGCAGGACGAAGGCGGGTGCCACTGCCCCATTCTCGGCGCCGGACGGCCGTCCCGCCGGCCGACGCGAGCACCTCGCGGGCCCCGGGTGAGCGGAACGCCTGCGGTTCAGGAATTTTGCGTGGCACGCATATTTGCGTGACGCGCAACTAGTGCTAACGTGGTGGCATGACGGGGCTGCGGGAACGCAAGAAGGCCGAGACACGGGCGGCGCTTGGCTGGGCGGCGATCCACCTCACCGCGGAGCGCGGCTACGACAACGTCCGCGTCGAGGACATCGCCGAGGCGGTCGGCGTCTCCCCACGCACCTTCAACAACTACTTCTCCAGCAAGGCCGAGGCGATCGCCTCGCGTCACCTCGACCGCAGCCTGCGCACCGCCGCCGCGCTGCGGGAACGTCCCGCCGACGAGCCGCTCTGGGTTGCGCTCACCCAGGCCGCGCTGGAGCAGTTCACCCGCGGCCCCGAGGTCGAGGCGATGCCCTCCCCCGACCACGCGCAGTGGGTCGCCGGTGTCCGCACCATGCTCGCCGAGCCCGCGTTGCAGGGCGAACGGCTGCGCGCCACAGCGGTCGCCGAGGCCGAGCTTGCCGCCGCGGTCGCCGAGCGAACCGCCACCGACCTCGCCACCGACATGTATCCGCGGCTCGTCGCGGCCGCCGCCAGCGCAGCCGTCGCCGTTGCCATGCAGCACTATCTGGACAGCGCCGACCCACCCACCCCGATCGAACACCTCATCACCGACGCCTTCACCCAGGTCGCCGCCGGCCTCCCCGCCCCGTCGCACTGAGCCGCCCCGTCGCACTGAGCCGCCCCGTCGCACTGAGCCGCCCGTCGTCCAGGGCCCCACCTCACCCACGCCACAAGCCGCGTCACACCTCCGCGGCGGGCCGGCCACGTGCCGCGCCTGCCGTGGTGATGACGCGCACCCCGAAGGGATCATCGTCATGATCGATGTCGTCATCGTCGGGGCCGGCCCCAACGGCCTCATGCTCGCCTGTGAACTGGCCCTCGCCGGCGTGCGCCCCGTCGTCCTCGAACGCCACGCCGCGCCCACCGGCGAAGCTCGCGCCAACGGCCTCGTGGGCCAGGTCGTCCGCCTGCTCGACCGGCGCGGCCTCTACGCGCGGCTCAGCGGTGAGAGCACCCCGCCGGTCCCCCAACCCGCCTTCACCTTCGGCGCGTTCCCGCTTGACCTCACGGTGCTCGCGGAGAACCCGCACTACGTGCTCGGGGTGCCGCAGGCCCAGCTCGAGGCCGCCCTCGCCGCCCGGGCCGTCGAACTCGGCGTCGACCTGCGCCGCGGCCACGAGGTCGTCGACCTCCACCAACGCCCCGACGGGGTCGAGGTCGACCTCGCCGACGGTACGCGGCTCAGCTGCCGTTTCCTCGTCGGCGCTGACGGTGGCCGCAGCGCGGTACGCCGTCTGGCCGGCATCGACTTTCCCGGTGTCACCAACGACCGGTCGGTCTCCCGCACCGCCACGGTGACCGTGCCCGCGTCATCAGTCGACCCCCAGACGGGCGGTCTGCGCGTCCCCGGCTACGGCGTCGTCCCACCGTTCCAGCACACCCGCACCGCCCGTGGCCTGATCGCCTGGGCCCCGTTTCCCGGCCGCCCGGCGATCCTGAGCACGACGGAGTGGCCCGACACACCGACGGACGACGAGACCCCGATGGACCTGGCGGAGCTGCGGGCCAGCGTCGCCCGGGTGCTCGGCGCCGACATTCCCCTCGACGCGCCTGACGGCCCCGGCCTGCTGCGACGGTTGACCGGCCGCAACACCCGCATCGCCGCCCGCTACCGCGCCGGCCGGGTGTTGCTGGTCGGTGACGCCGCGCACGTACACCCCGCGATCGGCGGCCCCGGCCTCAACCTCGGCCTGCAGGACGCGGTCAACCTGGGTTGGAAACTCGCCGCCACCGTGCGCGGCTGGGCGCCGCAGGGCCTGCTCGACACGTACGAGACGGAGCGTCGCCCCGTCGCCGAACGGGTCGTGATGTCCACTCAGGCGCAGTCGGCGCTCATCGGCCCCGGCGACGAGATCACCGGCCTGCGGGAACTCTTCGCCGAACTGCTGCGCAAGCCGGAGGTGACCGGGCACATCGCCGCGCTGATGTCCGGCGCGGACATCCACTACCCCGCCGACCCCGCCGACCCGTTGGCCGGTCGTTGCGCCCCCGACGTGATCGTGCACGGCGACCACGGGCCGATGCGCCTCGCGGAGCTGACCCGCACCGCCCGGCCACTGCTGCTGGACTCCACCGGCGCCTACGCGGACGTCGCCGCGCCCTGGCGGGACCGCGTCGACGTGGTCACCGGGCAACTGGAGGGCACGACCGCCGCCGCGTTGCTCGTGCGCCCCGACTGCTTCATCGCCTGGTCCGCCGGGAACGTCGACACGCTGCGCGCCGCGCTGGCCCACCACTTCGGCAACGCACGATGACCACCGGGCACGGCCACCAGCGCACCCTGCCGGTCCGCGCCGACCCGGCTGAGCCCGCGCCGACCCGGCCGGGCGCGCGCCGACCGCCTCGGCTTCGGCCGTCGCCGCTCGTGCCCCTGCCAGGCTCCCGTTCAGTGTCCGTACGCGTGGTGCGCCTTCCACTGCTCGACCGGAGTGAGCGGAACCGCAGCGGGCCGCTCCGGCATCGTGCTCAGCTCGATCCGCTGGCCTTCCGCCGCCGACCGGAGCAGGCTGGTCATCGTTTCGAGGACGTGCAGCGCGACGTCGCCGCCAGCGCGCGGCGGACGCTGATCGTCGGCCCTGACCAGGTCGATCAGACCGATGCCCCGGGATCCGTCGGCGTAACCGGCCCGTGGTTCCAGAGCGCGCCATTCGGTGTCGCCGAGGGCGAAGAGGCGGACCTCGCCGTCGAAGTAGTTCGGGTCGGGCACGGCGAGCGTGCCCGCCTCCCCGTGCACCTCGATCGGTGCGGCCGTCGTCTGGACGCCGTCGAAGCTCGTCGTGATCGTGGAGAGCGCACCGTTGACGTGTTCGAGCACGCCGGTGAGGTGGGTGTCCACCCCGACCGGGATCCGCTGGCCGGCGCGCGGGCCCGAGCCGATGACGCGCTCGGCGCGCAGGCGGCTGGCGGCTCCGGTCACCGCGCGGACCGGCCCGAGCAGGTGGATGAGCGCCGAGACGTAGTACGGCCCCATGTCCAGCATCGGGCCGCCACCCGGTGCGTAGTAGAAGTCGGGGTTGGGGTGCCAGCGTTCGTGCCCCGGGGTGACCATGACGGCCGACGCGGACATCGGGCGCCCGATCAGCCCGGCGTCGATCGCCGCCCGTGCCGTCTGCGTGCCGGTGCCGAGGACGGTGTCCGGCGCGCACCCGACGCGGACGCCTGCCGACGCGGCCCGCTCGATGGTCGAGCGCCCGTCCGGGAAGGTCACGGCGAGCGGCTTCTCGACGTACACGTTCTTGCCCGCCTCGATCGTGCCCAGCGAGATGTCGGCGTGCGCTGCGGGGATGGTCAGGTTGAGCACCGTCTGCACGTCCGGGCGGGCCAGCAGACGCTCGACGCTCATCGCCTCGGCGCCGGGGATGGTGGCGGCGACCGCAGCCGACCGGGCGGCGTCGAGATCGGCCACCGCGACGATGCTCACCTCGGGGTGGTCCGCGAGTGTGTCCAGGTAGACGTGGGAGATGACCCCGAGACCTACGACGCCGACGCGGTGCGGGTCGCCCACAGCATCCCCCTCTCGATGACGGTACGAACGCTCGGGTGCTCCAGCACGTCCAGGCTGTGCCCCGGGGTCGTCACGACGACGCGCCCGGCACCCCAGAGCCGGGTCCAGATCGCGGGCGAGGTGACCGGCCGGTGCCATGGATGCCAGGCCTGGGTCGGGTGGGTGGTCTCGGCCAGTACGTCGATGAGGTCGTCGTGCAGCACCCAGTACTGCTCGGTGACGAGGTCGAAGTCCTCGATCCCCGCGGTGATCGGGTGTTCCCGGCCGAGGTCGGTGACGCGCACCGTGTGCGGCAGGAAGTTGTCCTCCGGGCCGCCGTGACGTTCACACGGCTCCAGGCCCGGATGGGTGGCGAACTGGCCGCCCACCAGGTGCAGGTATTCCGAGGACGCGCGGAACGAGTCCACGATGCCGCCGTGCCAGCCGGTGAAGCCCGTGCCGGCGACGACCGCCGCGCTGAGACCCGCCACCTGCTCCGCGGTGATCTGCGACATCGTCATGCACTGCACGACGAGGTCCGTCTCGGCCATCGCGGCGGCATCGGCGTAGACCTCCGTCGACTCCTCGACCCGCACGGCATAGCCGCTGCGTTCGAGGAAGGGGAGGAACAACTCGGTCGCCTTGACCGGCTGGTGCCCCTCCCACCCGCCGCGAACCACCAGTGCCCTCTGCTGCGTCACTCTCGCTCCCTCCCACGGTCCGTCACCACCGGGCTGGCCGCTCCCGCCCCGGCGGCGCACCGCCGATGCCCGTGCGCGTCGAGCACCTCACCGTACCCGTGGTCGCCGACAAACCGCCGTCCGTCGGCCTTCGAATTCCACTGTGCACGGTCTGCATACGCGGGCCACCGGCGACATGGGTACGGGACCGGCACAGAGGTGCCGGTCCCGCCGGATTGGACCGCCACGGCGTTGCCGGGACGCCACGTGCTCACGACCCGGCAGCGGGGCGGTCAGCTGAAGTAGGCCCAGCTGGAGCAGGCCGTGAAGTCATAGCCGTCGACGTAGTAGTTGGTGCAGGCACGGAATGCCCTGATCTTGCTGCCCGGGTCCTTCGATGCGCTCTGGCCCCGGCCGACCTGCAGCGAGCCGCTGCCGCCGTTCGTCAACTGGTACTCGACCGTGCCACCGGTCGCCTCGCGCTCCTTGCCGGAGTACACCCACACCCAGGCGGTCCCGCTTCCCGGGTTGTTGTCTGCCTGCGCCTGCGTCTGGTGGTGCGAGATCGAGGCTGCCGCGAAGGCCGGCTGCGCCATCGTGACGGTGAGGGCGGCGGCCACGGCCGTGGCAACACCCACCCTCTTGACCAGCGCACTCTTGCTCATGTTCGTGACCCTCCCTGTTGGCGCCAGAGCGCCCCGTCGTCATCGGATCGCCACACGGCCCACAACCGATCTTGGTGTGGGCCGTGTGGATCATGGCATCGCGACCCACTCCGGATCATGAATGGCAACAGGCCAGGCAGTGAACGGTCAGGCGGGCCGGTGTCACGCCCGAGCCGGGTCCGGCAACGCGCAGGCGGTACCGGACGACGCAGGGCGGGCCGTGCGGGACGAGCGAGGCGACGGGGTCAGTCGAGCACCGACTCGCCGCCCGGATAGGCGAACGACGCGCGCGGTGAGTAGAAGCCCCAGACGATCTCCAGCGGGTCGGCCGGGCGCAGCGCGTACACCGGGTGGTCGGGTTCGAGGAACTCCAGCGACTCAACGGCGAACGGGTCGACCGGCTCCGCCACGAACGGGTAGTTGCCGCTGAGCAGCCGGCCGTCCAGCCGGGTGAGGTAGCGCAGCTGGCCCCGGTTGACGGCGTCGCCGGTACGCCCGACGCGAGCCGTCGTCCTGATCACGGGTACGCCGTCCGCCTCGGTGGTGGCGACCAGCCGATGCCCGCGTACCTCGATGGTGGTCTTGCCCGGGGTCGCCGGCACGCCCCGGGCGGCAGCGTACGCCCGCACGTCGGGGCTGGAGTTGACGTAGTGCGTCCACCAGCGACCGGGCGTGACCCCGTCGGGAGCGTCGACCCCGGCGAGGTCCGGCCCGATGTACGTCAGGGAGTACGCGCCGAAGCCGGAGGTCTGCCCGGCCTCGTCGACGACGTACTGGTTCATGAAGACCTGGCGGTTCGGTGCCGGCGTGAGCCCGTCGGGCACCAGGGCGGCCACCGCGTCGGGGTCGGCCGGCAGCCAACCGAAGTAGATCATTCTGCTGTTCACGACGAGCTGCGGAGCGACGAGTTCGGTCATCAGGGGTCCTTCCGCCGGGCAGCGTTCCGTAGCCGCGACGCTACGGAGCCGCCCGACGCCCGGACAACGACGGATTGCCGACATGGAACCGGTCCGCGGCGCGGACCGGTCCGCACTGTCCGGACGACCGTCAGACGGTGGTACGCGACCATTGCTGGTTCGCGCCGGTGTTGCACGTGTACTGCTTGAGGACCACCCCGTCCGCTGTCGACGCGGCCGGTACGTCCACGCACTTGTTGCTGTGTCGTGCCCGCAGTTGGAAGTAGCCGCCGTTGGTGACCAGCTGGAACTGCTGGTTGGTGCCGCCGCCGCAGGTGTACTGGATGAGTTCGGCGCCGTCGGCGGTCGACGCGCCCACCACATCGAGGCACTTTCCGCTGTGCCGGCTGATGATGCGCCAGTAGCCACTGCCGGCGTCCTGGAACTGCCACTGCTGCCACGCGTTGCCGCCGTACGTGTACTGGCCGACGCGCGCGCCGTTGTCGGTGTTCGGTTGCTGGACGTCCATGGCCTTGCCGCTGTGCCGCGCGGTGATCCGGTAGAACGTTCCCGTCGCCGGCGGAGGCGTGGTGGGGCCGCCGCCGATGGTGTCGCCCCACGCGTACCGGATCTGGTCCGCGCCGGAGGTGTTGCGGATGCTCAGGTTGAGGTCGGTGCCGGTGCCGCTGAGGGCGAACATCGAGTACCAGTCGTAGCCGATGGTGCCGGGCTTGCCGCCGAGCGCCGGCCAGTAGGTGCCACCCATCTGGTTGTCCCGCATGACCTGCGCCATGGCGCGGATGTGGCGCACGAAGTTGTCGGTGCTTCCCGCGTCGGCGTAGTTGCGGCCGTCGTTCATGGGTGCGCCGAACTCGGTCGCGACCGCACGGGAGGCGCAGTTGCCCAGGCGGGTCTGGATGTGGCTGCGGAACGCGTCGTAGGTCATCGCGCCGTAGAAGAAGGCGTAGTGGTGGAAGGACAGCAGGGTCGAGGTGAAGCGGCTGTCGTTGCAGATGTCGCGCAGGTCCTGGCTGAAGCCGGTGCCGCCGATCAGCACCCGGCTGGGCACCGCCGAATAGTGGTAGCTGAGCCAGTTCGCCGCCACGGTGCGCCACTCGGCAGAGCTGTATCCGTGCGGTTCGTTCATCGGCTCGAAGTAGACGTTGGTGTTCGAGCCGTACGTGTTCGTGACGGTGGACCACATCGCGTTCCAGGCGGCGAGGTTCGTGATCCTGCCGCCGGAGGCCGCGCCGTCCTCCCAGTAGGCGAGGATGACTTTGAATCCACGGGCGGTGGCGGCGTCGATGGCACCTCGGTACGCCTCCCACCACGCCGTCCCCACCGTGTGGGTGTTGATGGGCAGCCGGACGGTGTTGACGCCCATGGCGGACGCCATGTCGTCGTAGAGGGCGTTGGCCTTGGCCCGCACCGTCGCGTTGCTGTCGGACGAGCTCAGGCCCTGCACGACCAGCGGCCCGGTGCTGAAGTTGTCACCCAGAACCGCCCAGTTCATGCCTCGGAACTGGTTGGTGGCCGCGGTGGCCGGCGATGACGCGACCACGACGCCGACCAGCACGGTCAGCGCGGCCAGCAGGGCGGACAACACCCGTCGATGTGGTGCCACAGTCGAAACTCCTTGAACAGGGACCAGGGTCAGCTGGTCACGCGGAAGGTGGCGTCGGCGCGGCTCTGCGCGTCGGTGACCGGGTCGAGCCGCAGCAGGTAGGCGTAGTGCCGGAGGTAGCGGTCCGGGTGGCTGTAGGACTGGAACGACGTCCACGAGGAGTTGGCCAGGCCGGCGACCTGGCGGAAGGTGGCGTCGGCGGCGAAGGCGGCACTGCCGTCGTTGGCTTCCAACCGGAAGTCGAACCCGTAGTGGCGCAGGTAGTAGCCCGGGTAGTTGACCGACTGGATGGCGACCGTGCCGGAGCCGACCAGGCCGGGCACCAGCCGCCACTGGCCGTCCTGCGCCGGGCTGACGTTCGGGTCGATGCGGACGTCGTAGTCGTAGTGCCGCACGTACCGATCCTGGAAGTTGTACGACTGGATCCGGTTGACAGCGGTGGCGGGCCAGCGGGCGAGCACCCGGCTCTGTTCCGCGGCGGTCAGGTTCAGAATCGAACCGTGCCGCTTCTTGGTGCCGCCCATGGCGTACGAGCCGGACGCCGGCAGTCGGTAGCTGCCCGGACTCGACGGGTCGGTGGTCAGCACCGGCAGGTAGCCGCGTCCGCTGGCGTACTGGTCGAGGTAGAGCACCCACTCGTTGCGGCTGTTCACCTTCATCCACATCGGGCCCTCGACCTGTGCGCCGGTCAGCCCGATGCCGGAGAGGTTCCCGAGGGCGGTCCAGGTGCCGAGGATGGAGTTGCTGCCTTCGATGGCGATCTGGCCGTCGCGGGAGGCCCGGACGTAGCGGTAGCCGCCGACGCCGGCCGGCACCTCGACGATCTGGGTGTCGATGATCTCTTGGTTCCCGGGCCGGTTGATGTAGACCTGCGGTGTGGTGACGCTGCGGAAGTTGGCCGTACGCGCGTAGTAGATGCGGTGCTTGGTCGCGCCGTTGAGCGGGACATTCGTCGCCCAGTAGAGGACGTAGTCGCCGGTGGCCGGGTTCCAGATCGCCTCCGGGGCCCAGGCGTTGCGTCCGTCCGGAATCGCACCGGCGACGTTCAGCAGCCACGGCGTCGACCAGTTGACCAGGTCGGTGGACTCCCACACGACGAGGTTGCGGCTGCCGTTGTTGATCGCCGTCGACCAGTCCTGACCACAGCCGATACACAGGTCGGTGGCGATGATCCAGTAGCGGTCGCCGGCCGGCGAGCGGACCAGGGCCGGGTCCCGCACGCCCCGGGTGCCGACGGTGGACCGCAGCACGAGCCCGCCGTTGTTGAGGTCGGTCCAGCGCAGGCCGTCGGTGCTGTGGGCGAGGTAGATCTGCTGGTCGGTCGAGGACTCACCGGTGAAGTGCGCCATCAGGTAGCCGACGGTCGGGTCGAGCGCTGCCGCCTCCTTCGGTGTCGCCGCTGACCAGGTGGTGAACAGCAGGCTCGCGGCCACCGCGACCGCGCAGAGCCGGGCGAGGACTCTCGACATGTGTCTTTCTCCTTCGCGCAGGGGCGTACGGGTCAGCTAGAGGGTCGGCAGGACAGGCCGGACGGTGCCGTCGGCGTTGAACTCCATCCGGTCGATGGCGGTCTCCCGGTTGGTGCCGTTGCCGGCCGGCACGGCGAAGCGGTGGTAGGCGATGTACCAGGTGTCGGTGCCGGGTGCCCGGACCACGGAGTGGTGGCCGGTGCCCTTGACGCCGGCCTCGAGCCGTTTCTGCAGCACCACGCCGCGCCTGGTCCAGGGCCCCAGCGGTGCGGGGCCGGTGGCGTACGCGACCCGGTAGTCCTCGCTGCGGGTGTCGTTCTCCGACCACATGAAGTAATAGAGCCCGTTGCGCTTGAACACGAACGGCGCCTCGTTGTAGCCCGACGGCGTGATGACCCGCGCCTGCGCTGCGTCGAAGGAGGTCATGTCGGGGTTCAGCCGCACCGCCCGCGCGACGCCCTGGCCCCAGTACAGGTAGGACTGCCCGTCGTCGTCGGTGAACACCATCGGGTCGATCGCCTGCCCGCCCGAGAACTGGTCGCTGCGGACAAGCGGTCGGCCCAGCGCGTCACGGAACGGCCCGGTGGGGCTGTCGGCCACCGCCACGCCCAGTTGTTTGGCGGTGTTGCCGCTGGCCGCGCCGCCACTGAAGTACAGGTAGTAGCGGCCGTTGGCGTTGGCCACCGCGGGCGCCCAGGCCGAGTTGTCCGCCCAGGACACGTCCGGACCGTGGTCGAGGATCACGCCGTGGTCGGTCCAGTTGACCAGGTCGGTGGAGGAGAACGCCTTGTAGTAGGTGCCGGCCCAGCTCGCGTAGCCGTCGGTGGTCGGGTACAGGTAGTAGCGGCCGTTGAAGACGGCGAGGTGCGGGTCGGCGAAGAGGCCCGGGATCACCGGGCCCCTGGTCGTTCTGGGCGCCCACGGCGCGACGAGGCGGAAGGAGCTGTCCGCCCGGAACGCGGCAGTGTCCTGGTAGGCGTCGAGCCAGAGGGCGAAGTCGCGGTGCCGGATCCGCCGGGTCGGATAGTTGTACGAGACGAGCGCCGCCGATCCGCTGACCGAGCCGTCCGTCGCGCAGAAGGTGGCGTCGGCCCGGAACGTCGCGTCGCCGGTGTTCGGGTCGACCCGGAGCCGGTAGTCGCGGTGCCGCAGGAACATGCCCGTCCTGGTCTGGAACGAGTAGCAGGTCGGCGACGCCAGACCGTTGACCACGGTGAAGGTGGCGTCAAGCTTCACCTGGTTGGCGCTGCTGGAGCTCACCGGGTCGAGCTGACCGAGATAGTCGATGTGCCGCACGTACCGTCCGGCTTGGTTCACGGCCTCCAGCGAGACGGTGCCGGTCGGCAGGGTGGCGGCATGCGCCGGTCCGTCGGCCACCACCACGACAGCCGCCGCGGCCACTGTGGACAGCACGAGGAGGGCACGCAGCCGCATGCTCGATGCTCCCGACAGGGACCCTGCCATCCGTCGTGGAACCACGGGCACGACCCCTCTCCGCAAGATCATCTATGTTAGCGTTAACAACATCAGGCCGTGTCCAGGTTCGGACTTTTGAAGGCTTCAGCGGTGGGGTGACGTGCCCGGACGGGACACCACTGGGGCGCAGGCCGCCACGACACAATGTGTTCGGTTCGTTAAGGTCGCGTTGCGGACAAGTGTTAGCGATCGCAACTACCAGTGTCAAGGCATCGACTGCCGTCGCTCCCCCGCCCGGCCACCGCTGGCTCAGGCAGCCGCTGCCGGCGTACCGCAGATTGTTGGCCGCGACGACGCGCGCGGCCGCCGTGTCGCCGGAGGTGGCCACGGCGCTGTGACAAATCGCCCACGCCTCGGGCCGCCGAATCCCACGGCCGATCCCTACAGTCGGACCCATGAGCACCGACGACGGCGTGCGGGCCTGGCTGCGCCGGCATGGGGCCGAACAGATCGCCCATCCCGGTGGCACCCTGTACGCCCACCTCTGTCGAGTCAGCGAACGGCTCGCCGTGCTCGGCCGCAGCCGTGACGTGCAAGCCGCGGGCCTCACCCACGCCGTCTACGGCACCGACGGGTTCGACCGCACCCTGCTTGATCGGGCCGATCGGGCCGTACTGCGGGATCTCGTGGGCACCGATGCCGAGGAGCTTGTCTATCTGTACGGTGCCTGCGACCGTGGACGCAGCTGGCGGGAGCTGGCCAGGACCGGCGAGGTCTTCGACCGCTTCACGCGCCAGGTGCGGACGCCGGATGACTGTCAACTTCGGTCGCTGGTGGACCTGAGCATCGTCAACGAGTTGGACGTCGTCGAGCACGATCCTGCGATGCTAAACCGGCACGGGGCCTACTTCCGGGAACTGTTCGCCTCGTGGACCCCCATCGCCTCGGAGCAGGTCATCCGCGAAGCGCAGCGGGTCTTGTGGCCGTGACCCCTGAACCGTCGCATCCGGCAGCACGGGCGTTTGGCCGCGTACGGGTGCGAGCCGGCAGCTTCGATCCCTTCACCCCGGCGGCTGCCGACCCGGAAACTGATTGCCACTCGTCGGTGTCACGCCGAGGATCAGTCGATGCTCAGTGACCAGGCGACCCCCGATTTCTCGATCAAACCCACGCTCACCGGCGAACGGGTGATCCTGCGTCCCTTCGTCGACGACGACCTGGACACCTTCCGGGCGGCGGTGGCCGACCCCGAGGTGGCCCGGCTGACCGGCAGCCCGGCAGACGACGCCCCCGACGAGGAGCGGATGCGTTCCTGGTACGGCAGCCGCAACGCGCAGACCGACCGACTCGACCTGGCGGTCGTCGACCGCGCCAGCGGGGCCTGCGTCGGCGAGGTGGTGCTCAACAACTGGGATCCGGGCAACCGGAACTGCAACTTCCGCACGCTGCTGACCGCCGCCGGCCGCGACCGCGGCCTGGGCACCGAGGCGGTACGCCTGGTCGTCGGCCACGGTTTCGAGCGGCTCGGCCTGCACCGCATCTCGCTGGAGGTGTTCGCCTTCAATCCCCGGGCCCGCCGGGTGTACGAGAAGGTCGGCTTCGTCGCCGAGGGTGTGCTGCGGCAGGTCCTGCGCGACGGCGACGACTGGGTCGATGCCACGGTGATGTCGATCCTCGCGCCCGAGTGGGCGGCGCACCGGGGGTATCCGGAGCGCTGAGGGGCGCGGTGGCGCGGCTACGCGAAGGTGAGGTCGCCGGTTCGGGCGCGTTTGAGCTCGGAGAAGGAGCGGCAGCCGGCGAGCAGGCGGGCACCGTCGAAGACGCGGACGGCTTCTTCACCACGAGGGATCGAGGTCAGCACGGGGCCGAAGAAGGCCACGTCGTCGATGACGACCGTCGGGGTGCCGAGGTCCTCGCCCACCAGCTGCTGCGCGCGAGCGGTGCTGGCCCGCAGGTGCGGGTCGAGGTCGCTGCGCCGGGCGGCGTCGGCGAGGTCGGCGGGCAGGCCCGCTTCGGCCAGGGCCTGCGGGACGACGGTGTCGAAGTCCTTGTCGCCGCCGTCGTGGATCCGGCGGCCGAGCGCCGGGTACAGCAGCGCGAGGGCGGCGGCGCCGTGTTGCTCGGCCGCCGCCACGCAGACCCTGGCCGGCTCCCACGCCCGGTCGTTGAATTCGCGGTACCACGGCTCCAGGTCGCGATGCTCGTTGATCACCGAGAGGCTCATCACCTCGAACCGCAGGGTGAGCGGCCGCATCTTCGCGACCTCCATGAGCCAGCGTGAGGTGATCCAGGCGAACGGGCAGGACGGATCCACGTAGGTGGTGGCTACCGGAGCGGACGTTGACGTCACGTTATCTTCCACGGAAGACAATTTATCTTCCCCGGAAGGTAAGATGCAACAGTGGATGACGACCGGATCGCCGACATCGTCGGCCAGTGGGGTCGCGAACGACCAGACCTCGACCCCACTCCGCTGCTGATCATCGGTCGCATCCAACAGTTGGCCGCCGCGCTCGACGCGGCCCTGCGACCGCCGTTCGCCGCCGCGGACCTCGGCAACGGCGACTTCGACGTGCTCGCGGCGCTGCGCCGCGAGGGCGAGCCGTACACGCTCACCCCGGGGCAGTTGAGCCAACGGATGCTCGTCACCACCGGGGCGGTAACCAAACGGGTGGACCGACTGATCGCCCGCGGACTCGTGTCCCGCTCGGTCTCCACGGCCGACGCGCGCGGCAGAGTGGTCGGACTGACTCCGGCGGGTGTGGAATTGACCGACCGGCTCATCGAGGAGCACCTGGCCAACGAGGCGTCCATTCTTCGCGGCCTCACCGACAGCGACCGAAAGGGCCTCGAGCGCCTGTTGGCGGCGATCGATCGGAACCTGGCCTCCCCGGATCGCGGCCCCGAGGGCGGCAGCCCGACCGGCTGACGACCACGGTCGTGATCGACCAGCCACGGACTACCATTCCGCCATGAACGACACCAGCCACGGCGTACACATCAGGGGTGGCAGCCCCGCCGACGCGCCTGCCGTCCTGGCCATGCTGGACTCCGCGGTGGCCTGGATGAACGACCGGGGCAACACCGAGCAGTGGGGCACGACGCCGTTCTCCACGCAGCCCGCGCGGGTCGAGCAGGTCGATCGGTACCTGACCGAGAACGCCCCGTTCATCGCGGAGTTGGATGGAACGCCGGCCGCAGCGATGGTGCTGGGCTCGGGGCCCGACCCGCGGATACCGATCACGCCCTCGGACGAACCCGAGCGGTACGTCCGCCTGCTGGTCTCCGACCGGCGGTTCGCCGGCCGGAACCTCGGGTCGGCCCTGCTGGCACACGCCGTGCAGGAGACCCGGCGAGCCGGCGTGCGGTTGCTGCGGGTCGACTGCTGGGCGGGCGGCGGCGGCGAGCTGGTGGCGTTCTACGAGCGCCAGGGGTTCACCCGCACCGAAACCTTCCTGTTCGGCTCCTGGCCCGGGCAGGTGCTGGCCCAGCGGGTCGGTTGAGCCCGCATTCATTCCGGAATACCGCGCCGTCGGGCGCTCGACGCCCGGTGACGCCACGCCGACCGCATGGAGGACCCAGACGTGGAATTCGAGGCACCGCGCGAACTGGCGCAGCGTAAGCGGGACACCCTCGCTCGCCTCGAACACGATCTGGACGCGTGGGTCGCCTCGGCGGACCGGGAGGGCAACCCCTACCTGGTGCCGCTCTCGTTTCTCTGGGACAGCACCGCCCTCACCCTGGCCACCGCCGAGTCCAGCCCGACCGCCCGTAATCTGCGAGCCTCCGGGCGGGTGCGGATGTCGCTCGGCACGACGCGCGACGTGGTTCTCATCGACGGCACCGTCGAGACGTTCACCCGCGACACCGTGCCGGTCGAGCTGGCCGACGCGTTCGCCGCGAGACTCTGGGACGCGCGGGTCGGCGCAACCCGGTACGCGTACCTGCGGGTGACACCTCGGCGGATTCAGACGTGGCGGGAGGAGAACGAGATCGCCGGTCGTGACCTGATGCGTGATGGTCACTGGCTGGTCTGACGGGCCGCGCGCAGACACCGCGACGGCGGCTCCGACAGATGGAAAGCCCGCCATTTCTGCTCAGGCGGTCGCCAGTCGGACCATGAACTGGCAGCCGTCGGGGGTGTTGCGTACCTCGACCCGACCTCCATGTGCCTCCACCAGGCCACGAACGATGGCCAGGCCGAGCCCTCCGGACGCCCCACCGTCGCCGGGGCCGGGGGTGCGGGCCGGTTCACCACGGAACGCGATGTCGAACAGCCGGGGCAGGTCGTCCGGGGGAATTCCGCCACAGGTGTCGGCGACCGACAGCCAGGCCTGGTCCTCCTCTCGGCCTGCTTCGATGCGTACGGTGCCGTCGGCCGGGGTGTAGCGGACCGCGTTGAGCAGCAGGTTGGCCACGACCCGAGCCAGTTCGGGTTCGCTCGCGGCGACCGTCGGCCACCCCGACTCGCTGGCGATCAACGTGATTCGGCGAGCCTCGGCCAGCGGGACGGTGCTGGCCAACGCGTCCGAGACCACCTCGCCGAGCGGTACCGCCGTCAACGACAACCGCAGCGCTCCCGCGTTGATCCGGGACAGCTCGAACAGGTCGTCGACGAGCCGGGTCATCCGGTCGGTCTCCACGCGGATGCGTCGGTGGTACTCGTCGACAGTGTCCGGATCGCGAACCACCCGGTCCTCCAGCGCCTCCGCCATCGCCCGTAGCCCGGCCAGCGGGGTCCGCAGGTCGTGTGAGACCCAGGCGACCAGGTCGCGCCGGCCCTTCTCCAGTTGCCGTTCCCGCTCCCGGGCCTGGTCGCGCCAGACCGCGGCGCGGGCCAGCCGGCGGCCGAAGTGCCCGCCGACGGCGAGACTGACCACCGCCGCCGCCGCGACGGTGATCAGGACAACCTCGCTGTCGTGTGTGGAGAGGAACATCGCCTCCGCGACCGCCATCACCCCGACGGCGACGGCGACAACGGTGGTGGTGAGCAGCACGCTGAGATGCACGGTGATCGAACTGCGGCGGAGGGCGCGGAGCAGCACCGCGCCGGCGAGCCCGATACCGAGCGCCGCGCCGAGGGCGATCGCGAAGATCAGGAGTACGTCACGCATCGGCCGGCTCGTAGCGGTAGCCGACGCCCCAGACGGTCACGATCCGCTGCGGATCGGCCGGGTTGGTCTCGATCTTCTCCCGCAGGCGGCGTACGTGCACTGTCACTGTCGAGTGGTCCCCGAAGTTCCAGCCCCAGACCTGCTCGAGAAGCTCGGCCCGGCCGAACACCCGGGACGGATGCCGCATGAGGTGCACGAGCAGGTCGAATTCCCGCAGCGTCAGAGCCAGATCGGTGCCCCCGAGGCGGGCGGTTCGGGACGTGGTGTGCACCACCAGGTCGCCGTCGGTGAGCGCCTCCGGCCGCTCGGCTGGCGGGTGACCGCCGGCGCGGCGAAGCACCGACCGGACCCGCAACACCAGTTCCCGGGGAGAGAAGGGCTTGGTGAGGTAGTCGTCAGCGCCGAGTTGCAGCCCGAGGATGCGATCGGCCTCGTCACCGCGGGCGGTCAGCATGACGATCGGTACGCCGTCGGGTCGTACCCGCAACGCCCGGCACACCTCCAGGCCGTTGATCCGGGGCAGCATCAGGTCGAGCACCACCAGGTCGGGTGCCTGACGCTCCACCGCCGCCAGCGCTGCCGCGCCATCCGCCGCGAGGCTCACCTGGAAGCCGTCGTTCTCGAGGTAACGACGAATGACGTCGCTCACGGTCTGGTCGTCGTCGACCACCAGCACGCGCTGTGTCACGAACCATCCCCGTTCCGACCGGTCGCCGTCGCCCCTCGGATGCCCATCGGCCCAGCGTAGCCACGCACCCGGGCCCGCCCGCACCGGCAAACCTTGCGAGGTTCTTACGGCTGGGCGCGCAGACCCGAGCGGGCCGGCCCGCTGTCATACGGTGACCGGAATGCGGATACTTGTCACCGGTGCGGCCGGGTTCATCGGTTCCCACGTCGCCGACCTGCTCACCGAGGACGGGCACGAGGTGGTGGCCGTGGACGCGTTGCTGCCCGAGGCGCACGGCGCGAGCGCACCGTCCTGGACCGAGCGGCACGACCTGGCGGTCGGTGACGTGCGGGACGTCGAGCTGCTGACCCGGCTGCTGGCCGGCGTCGACGCGGTCTGCCATCAGGCGGCCATGGTCGGCCACGGCCTCGACCCGGCCGACGCCCCCCGGTACGCCGCGCACAACGACCTCGGCACGGCCACCCTCCTCGCCGCGATGCACGCCACCGGGGTACGCCGACTGGTACTGGCCAGTTCGATGGTCGTCTACGGGGAGGGTCGCTACCACTGCCCCGCCCACGGGGTCGTCCGGCCTACCGGCCGTCGCGCCGACGACCTGGCCGAGGGCCGCTACGAGCCGACCTGCCCGCGCTGCGACCGGTCGCTCTCCCCCGGTCTCGTGCCCGAGGACGCGCCGTTGGAGCCGCGGAGCACGTACGCCGCCACCAAGCTGGCCCAGGAACACCTCGCCGGCGCGTGGGCCCGGCAGACCGGTGGATCGGTCTGGGCCCTGCGCTACCACAATGTCTACGGTCCGCGAATGCCACGTGACACCCCGTACTCGGGGGTCGCGTCGATCTTCCGGTCGGCCCTGGCCGGCGGGCGACCGCCCCGGGTCCTGGAGGACGGCCGGCAACGGCGCGACTTCGTGCACGTGAGCGATGTGGCCGCCGCCAACCTGCTGGCCCTGACCACACCGGCACCGGATCCGCTGACGCCGGTCAACGTCTGCTCGGGCGAACCGCACACCGTCGGCGAGCTGGCCCACGAGCTGGCCGTGGCGATGGGCGGCCCATCGCCGGTCACCGTCGGCGGCGGACGGGCGGCGGACGTGCGGCACGTCGTGGCCGACCCGGCCCGCGCCACCCGGCTGCTCGGCTTCACCGCCCGGGTCGGCTTCGCCGCCGGCATCGCCGACTTCACCACCGCGGTGATGCGGGAGCCGGCGTCGGTCACGACACCGTCCACAGTAGGTGGTTGACGGCGAGGGCGGTGGCGGCCTGGGCCGCCAACCACCACCGGCGGTGGCGGGTGGGCAGGTGCGCGGTGGCGACCAGCAACCAGACGGCGAACGGTAGCCAGATCCGCTCCACCTCGGCCTTGCTGAGCCCGGACAGGTCCGCGGCGAGCACCGCTGCGGCCGCCGCGACGGGCAGCCACACGGTGGGTCCGGCGCCGGTGATCCGCCGTCGGAGGGCCGCCGCGCCCGATGGTCGGATCGTCACGGCGGCCACCGCCCGGCGCACCGCCGGCCCGAGCACCGGGCCGGCCGAGAGCAGCAGAGCGGCGAGGTTCGCCCAGACCCAGTAGCCGTACGGACGTTCCGCCGCCCAACCCTGGTAGTAACGACGTGCCACCAGGTGGTAGCCGTCCAGCCACCAGAAGCCGGCGACGGTGAACACGGCGACGACGACCGCGACCGCCGTCGCCGCGACCAGCAGCACACCGGGGCGGTCCCGCGCCCGGAGCAGCACCACCGCCAACGCGAGCAACCCCACCAGGACGAACCCGTACGACAGGTAGAGCGCGAAGCCGAGGAGCAACCCGCCGAGCGCGGCCGCTGGCCGGCCACCCACCGCCAGCAGCGCCAGCCCGGCCGCGACCACCGCGGTGAAGATCCCGTCCGCTGAAGCGCCCACCCAGACCGCCCCCGGGAAGAGCACCAGGAACGGCCACACCGCCCGAGCCGCGTCCTCGACACCGAGCGCCCGCAACGCCACCGGAACCGTCACGGCGACAGTGGCGCCGAGCACCACGCAGGCGAGCCCGGCCGCCGTCCCGCCACCCAGGCCGACCCGCTCCAACCAGACGAAGACCAGCAACGCCCCCGGTGGATGACCGGCGGTGTGGGTGGACCACGAGTCGGGCTGGAAGTCGAGGATCCGGTCGGCGAAGCCGGACAGCAGGACGCCGACATCCGTCACCCCGGGCACCTCGTGCAAATACTCGGCCTGCACGGTGAGCCGCTCGGTCAACCCCGCGGACCAGCCGTCCACCAGGGCCAGCGACAGCGTCCAGAGCACCGCGGCGAGGTAGCCGACGACCAGCAGCCGATGCCACGGCAGGTCGGTTGCCCAGCGCGTGCCCCGCCAGACGACCAGCGCGGCGACGAGCAGCGCGGCGGGGGTGCCGGGCCCCAGGTGCGGCTGCCAGGAGGCGTAGAGCGGCGCCGTGTCGGCGTGCAGCCGTACGCCCTGGTGGTTGAGCAACGCGCCGACGCAGACGGCAACGGCGAGCAGTGCCACCTCGGCACCGAGGACGATCAGGTCGGCGGACCGGGGTCGTCCCGGCCGGGTCATCATGGTCATGGTGACGGCCGACGGTACGACCTGCGACCAGGCAACCGACAGCCGGACGGCGAGACGTCAGAGAGTCGTAAGGAGTCGTTGGCGGGTAAGCGATTCGTAAGGAGCCACAGCGCTCCGGACCGCCCGTGGCGGGCCTAGCGTCGCCGGTATGCACACAACGATCGACGTGGTGCTGCCCTGTCTGGACGAGGCGGCCGCGCTCCCTGCCGTACTGGGCGGGCTACCGTCCGGCTACCGCGCCATCGTGGTCGACAACGGCTCCACTGACGGTTCGCCGGCCGTCGCCGCCGAGCACGGCGCCCAGGTTGTCCACGAACCGCGACGCGGGTACGGCGCGGCAGTGCACACCGGTCTGCTGGCGGCGCGGGCGGAGCTGGTCTGCGTGCTCGACGCGGACGGCTCGTTCGATCCGGCCGAGTTGCCCCGGCTCGTCGCGGCGGTGCTCGACGGTCGGGCCGATCTCGCCGTCGGGCGGCGTCGGCCGGTCTCGGCGGACGCCTGGCCGTGGCATGCCCGCACCGGGAACGCGCTGGTCGCCGCGCTGCTGCGGCGTCGTGGCGTGCCGGTGTCCGACATCAGCCCGATCCGGGTGGCCCGCCGGGCGGCGCTGCTGGGGCTCGGCGTCAACGATCGCGCGTTCGGCTACCCCTTGGAGCTGCTGCTCCGCGCGGCCGGGGCGGGCTGGCGGATCATCGAACTGGACGTGGGGTACGCACCCCGGGCCGTCGGCACCAGATCGAAGGTCTCCGGGTCGGTCCGGGGCACGTTACGGGCGACCCGGGACTTCGCCGGGGTGCTGCGCGCGGACGCCGGCGGTGCCCGGTGAACGTCCTGCTCGTGGTCGCGAAGGCACCGGTTGCCGGGCTGGCCAAGACGCGCCTCTGCCCGCCCGCTGATCCCACCCAGGCGGCCCGGGTCGCGGCGGCGTCGCTGTTGGACACCCTCGCGGCGGTGCGCGCCACCGCGTCGACCATTCCCGTGCTGGCCCACACCGGTCGGTTCGCCGACGCCGAGTACGGCGCGGAACTGACCGCCGCCTTGCGGGGTTGGCACCTGCTCGACCAGCGCGGCGGCACGTTCGCCGACCGCCTCGCGAACGCCCACGCCGACACCGCCGAGGCGTTTCCCGGCCGACCGGTGCTGCAGATCGGCATGGACACGCCGCAGATCCGCCCGGCCCTGCTCAGCACCGCGCTGCAGCGGCTCGCCACGCACGAGGCGGTGTTCGGGCCGGCGCTCGACGGCGGTTGGTGGGCACTCGGGCTGCGCGACCCGTCGTACGCGAGCGGGTTGCGCGAGGTTCCCATGTCGACGGCGGACACCGGTCGCCGCACCCTCACCGCTCTGCGCGGGCGCGGTCTGCACCCGGCGATCCTGCCCGTTCAGCGCGATGTCGACGAGTGGTCGGCAGCGCTGGCGGTCGCGGCCGACCTGCCCGGCACCCGGTTCGCGGAGGCCGTCGGGTCGGTGGGCGGCCACCTGACGAGCGGACGCCCCCGGTGAACGCGACGATCAGCCTCGACGGTTTCGACGTGGCGCTGGGCCGGCCCGACGGGTGGCCCGCCGACAGTGACCCGGGCGGTACCCCGGTCGGCCCGCTGCCCGCGGCCCGACCCGAGCACTGGCTGGTGCACACCGACGGGCGGCGTGACCTGTTGCCGGTGCGGCGCTGGCACGGCCCGCCCGAACCGGCGGTCGAGTCCGTCGCCGCCCGCTGCACCGGACCCACGATCGATCTCGGCTGCGGCCCCGGCCGGTTGACCAGGGCGCTCGCCCAGCGAGGTCTCGTCGCCCTCGGTGTGGACATCTCCGCCGAGGCGGTACGCCTCACCCAGGGCAGGGGCGTGATCGCCCTGCGCCGGGACGTCTTCGCGCCACTGCCCGGCGAGGGGAGATGGGCACACGCCCTGCTCATCGACGGCAACATCGGCATCGGTGGTGACCCGGTCCGACTGCTGCGCCGCTGCGGCGCCCTGATCGCGGCCGACGGAACACTGATGGTGGAGGTGGAACCCCCGGGCGCCGGGCTGTGGCGGGGACAGGCGTACGTCCTGTCCGGGCGCTCCGGTGAACGGGAGCTGCGGGGGTCGGCGTTTCGGTGGGCGCGGGTCGGGGCGGAGGCGGTGGCGCGTACCGCCGACGCCGCCGGCCTGCGGGTCGCGGACCGTTTCCGGTGCGGCCCCCGCTGGTTCGCCGAGCTGGCCCGCGCATGATCCGCCGAGCACGCATCCCCGCGCCGGAGGACTTCACCGCGTCGTCACACTCCCCGCTGGTCGCCGCCCGGCTCGGCCTCTGGCTCGGGGTGGCGTTCGGGCTGTGTTTCGGCACCGGACTGCTCAGCCACTACATCCAGCACCCACCGGGCTGGTTCAGCTGGCCGACCCGACCGGTCAACCTCTACCGGATCACGCAGGGCGTGCACGTGCTCTCCGGTGTCGCGGCGATCCCGTTGCTGCTGGCCAAACTGTGGAGCGTCTACCCGCGACTGTTCGTCCGTCCGCCAGTGCGCCAGCCGATCCGGCTCTCCGCCCACGCCCTCGAACGGATCTCCGTCCTGGTGCTGGTGTGCGCCGCGTTCTTCGAACTGGTCACCGGCCTGTTCAACGTCGCCCAGTCGTACCCGTGGGGGTTCTTCTTCCCGACGGCGCACTACGCGGTCGCCTGGTTGGTGGCGGGCGCGGTGCTGCTGCACGTCGCGGTGAAGCTTCCGGTCGCCCGCGCGGCGCTGAAGACGCCACTGCGGCGCAACGCCCCGGTGGCCGCCATGACACCCGGGTCTGACGACTCGGTTGAGCGACGCGCGTTCCTGCGGACGTCGGCGGGGGTCGCCGGCATCGCCGTGCTGGCCACCGCCGGGGTCACCGTGCCGTGGCTGCGTCGGGTGTCGCCGTTGGCGTGGCGCTCCGCCGCCGGGCCGCAGGGCGTTCCGATCAACCGGACGGCGGCGGCCGCGCGCATCGTCGTTCCACCTCACTGGCGACTGGAGATCGTCTGGCCGGGTGGACGACGCACAGTGTCCCTGCCCGAGCTGGCGGCCCTGCCCCCACGCACGGCGCACCTGCCGATCGCCTGCGTCGAGGGTTGGAGCGCCTCGGCCCACTGGACCGGCGTGCCCGTCGTGCAGTTGCTCCGGTGGGCCGGCGCGCCCACCGGCCGACCGGTTCGGTTCACCTCACTGGAAACCGAGGGCCTGTACGCGGCGAGCACGCTCCCCGCCGCCCACGCCAGCGACCCGCTGACACTGCTCGCGCTGAGAATCAACGGCGAACAACTCTCCCCCGACCATGGTTACCCCTGCCGGCTCATCGCCCCGAGCCGCCCTGGCGTCCTGCAGACCAAGTGGGTGGCCCGGCTGGAGGTGTGGCGGTGAGGGCCGTCCGGCTGCTCCTGTTCGTGCTCGGCGCCGCGGCCACGGCGTACGGCGGTTGGCTGCTCCTCCCCCAGCTCGGCACCGCCCTGCCGTGGCTGATCGGCGGCCCGGCGCTGCACGACGCCCTGGTGGCACCGCTGGTCGGGCTCGTCGGGTTGGCGCTGGGCCGCCTGGTGACCGACCGGCGACGCCGGGCCTGGATCGCCGCCGGCCTGCTGGCCAGCGCCACGTTGCTGCTGATCGCGGTGCCGCTGCTGTGGCGACCGCCGTCGGCGCCGCCGAACCCGGGCCTGCCGGACCGCGACTACCCGCTGGGGCTCGCCGTCGGGCTGGCTGTCGTCTGGGCCGCGATCGCGATCGTGCTGGTCGTCGCCACCGCTGTCGACCGGCGCGTCACGCATCGACGAAGCGACAGTCGCTGAACCCGCCCCACGTGTTTCTGCCATCCGTCGCCCAGGAGGGTCACCCCCATGTCTGCAGCAGAGATCAGCCCGACCGATGGCGCGCCGGTCGGCGTGATCGGCGGTTCCGGTTTCTACGAGTTCCTCGACGACGTCGCCGAGGTCACCGTCGACACACCGTACGGAGCGCCCAGCGACCTGCTGTCCGTCGGGAGTCTCGCCGGACGGCCGGTGGTGTTCCTGCCCCGCCACGGACGCCGGCACACGCTCCCTCCTCAGCGCATCAACTACCGGGCCAACCTGTGGGCGCTGCGCGCACTCGGCGTCCGCCAGGTGCTCGCGCCGGGCGCCGTGGGCGGTCTGCGCCCGGAGCTGGGCCCCGGCACCCTCGTCGTACCGGACCAACTGGTCGACCGGACCAGCGGCCGCGAGCAGACCTACTACGACGGACGGGCCGGCGCGGACGGGCAACTCCCCCCGGTCGTGCACGTGCCCTTCGCCGACCCCTACTGCCCGGTCGGGCGGGCCACGGTGGTGGACGCCGCCCGCACCACCGGTTGGCAGCCGGTCGACGGCGGCACCATGGTCGTCATCGAGGGGCCCCGGTTCTCCACCCGCGCCGAATCGCAGTGGTACGGCCGGGAGGGCTGGTCGGTCGTCGGCATGACCGGTCATCCCGAGGCGGTGCTGGCACGTGAGCTGGCACTGTGTTACACCGCGCTGTCACTGGTGACCGACCTCGACTCGGGCGTCGAGGTCGGACAGGGGGTGACGCAGCAGGAGGTGTTCACCGTCTTCGCCCGGAACGTCGATCGGCTGCGCGTCCTGCTCGGCGAGGCGGTGAAACTGTTGCCGGCGGGGCAGGGGGCGTGCCCGTGCGGCCAGGCTCTGGCGGATACCCCGTCGTAAGAGTTCCGAAAGGGTTCGCGACGCGTTCGACGACATGCGCGGCCGTACGCTGCGGGGGTGGGAAAACGGATGTTCCGGTCGCCGGTGGTCCGGGCTGGTCTCGCCGCAGCTGTCGTCGTGGCGGTGCTGGCCCTCTACTGGTTCCAGCCGTGGAAGCTGGTCACCGACACCTACGTCGACGAGGCGTTGCCCGGGGTGACGCCGGCATCGGCCGCCCCGATCCCGTCGTCCCCGACCCCCGCGGCCTCGGCAGCCGCCCCGGCGGCGAACGAGATCCTGACCGTCGGCGAGTTCGTCACCCATGAGCACCGCACGACCGGCACGGCCGAGATCCACCGGCGCGCCGACGGGCGCCACCAGCTCGTCATTCGGGAGCTGAACACGTCGAACGGTCCCGACCTGCGGGTGTGGCTGACCGACCAACCCGTCCTGCCGGGCACTGCCGGCTGGCGGGTGTTCGACGACGGCGAATGGGTCGAGCTGGCCAGGCTCAAGGGCAACAAGGGCAACCAGGTGTACGAGCTACCAGCATCGGTTGATCCACGCGACTTCCGGAGCGTCTCCATCTGGTGCAAGCGATTCGCGGTCTCGTTCGGCGCGGCCGAGCTCACGCGCGCCTGACCGCTGTCACCGCAGGCGCAACGCACCGGACACGGCATTGACATCTTTCACTGTCCGTTCTAGCGTCTGAGCGAATCGATTCGACGGCCGACTGGTCCCGCGTGGGCGGCGAGACCACTGGCGGAAACCTGTGTCGATGAGCCGGCCGGGATCCCGTGGACACATCACATCCGCTGGGTTTCTTCCGGGGCGAACGCGGTCGGCGCGGGTGACCCGGTCTGTCGTGGCGGTGTGCGGGTGGCCCCGCGGACCCCCTTTCCATCAGTTCGTGCCGAGTGGCGGGAGCCCCTTCATGACAAGACGTAGACCCATCCTTGGTCTTCTTGCGACGGCGGCGGCCGTCGTCGTGACCGTCAGCGCGGCGGCGCTCGCCGGTGGCGTGCGCACCACGGCGTCGGCAGCGGAGATCGGAGCAGCCGCGGCGACCGCCGGGTGCGGCAAGGCCCCCACGTTGACCAGCGGCCAACGGTCCATCCAGAGCAGCGGCCAGAACCGCAGTTTCATCCTGAGGATCCCGGACAACTACGACCGCAACCACGCGTACCGGTTGATCTTCGGATTCCACTGGAACGGCGGCACCGCCAACGACGTCGACGGCGGCGGGTCCGACGGGGCGGCCTGGTCCTACTACGGGCTGCGGCAGCAGGCCAACAACAGCACCATCTTCGTCGCCCCGCAGGGCAACGGCAACGGCTGGGCCAACCCCGGCGGCCAGGACGTCACCTTCGTCGACGACATGATCAGGGTGATCGAGGCGGACCTCTGTGTCGACACCACGCAACGCTTCGCGCTCGGCTTCAGCTACGGCGGCGGCATGAGTTACTCCCTCGCCTGTTCCCGGCCCACCGTCTTCCGCGCTGTCGCGGTCTACTCCGGCGGGCAGCTCAGCGGATGCAGCGGCGGCACCCAGCCGGTCGCGTACATGGGAATCCATGGCATCGGGGACCCGGTGCTCAACGTGTCCGCCGGACGGTCGCTACGCGACACGTTCGTGCGCAACAACGGGTGCACCGCACAGAACCCACCCGAGCCGAGGGCGGGCAGCCTGACCCACATCACCACCACCTACTCCGGCTGCCGGGCCGGCTATCCGGTGGTCTGGGCCGCCTTCGACGGCGGGCACACCCCCGGCCCGGTGGACGGCGGCGGGGACAGCGGCGCCAGGACCTGGACCAAGGGCGAGGTGTGGAAGTTCTTCACCCAGTTCGGTAGCACCGACCCCACCACGCCACCGCCGACCACCCCGCCGCCGAGCGGCACGTCGGCCCTGCGCAACACGTCCTCCGGACGGTGCCTGGACGTCAACGGCGCCTCGCAGACCAACGGCGCGGCGGCGATCATCTGGGACTGCCACGGCCAGAGCAACCAGAGCTGGACCTCGACCGCCGCCCAGGAGCTGCGGGTCTTCGGCGGCAAGTGCCTCGACGTCAACGGCGCCGGCACCGCGAACGGCAGCTCCGTGATCATCTGGGACTGCAACGGCCAGTCCAACCAGAAGTGGCGGCTCAACGCCGACGGCTCGATCACCGGAGTTGGGTCGGGCCGGTGCCTGGACACGGTCGGCAACGGCACGGCCAACGGCACGCGCATCCAGATCTGGGACTGCACCGGCGCGGCCAACCAACGATGGAGCCGGAGCTGAGCCCGGTGAGGTTCCCGATGCTCACCCACGCACAAGGAGACTCAGTCGTGCCACTTCGCAAACACACCACGCCCTGGCCGGGGGCAGTCCTGGCCGTCCTGGTTCTGATCGCCGTCGGCATGTACGTCGTCACGACCGTCGCGCCGGCGGCAGCGGCCACCACTGCCGGCTGCGGCAAGGCACCCGGGCTGACCAGCGGCACCCACACCATCCAGAGCAGCGGAAAGAGCCGCAGCTTCATCCTCCGGTTGCCGGACAACTACAACAACACCTATGCCCACCGGCTGGCCTTCGGGTTCCACTGGTTGGGCGGCACCGCCAACCAGGTCGCCTCGGGCGGCACCGACGGGGCCGCCTGGGCCTACTACGGCATGCTCTCGCAGGCCAACAACAGCACGATCTTCGTCGCCCCGCAGGGCCTCAACAACGGCTGGGGCAACACCAACGGTGAAGACGTGACCTTCACCGACGACATGATCCGTGTGATCGACAACGCCCTCTGCGTCGACACCACCCAACGTTTCTCGGTCGGCTTCAGCTACGGCGGCGCGATGAGCTACTCGTTGGCGTGCTCCCGCCCGACGGTGTTCCGGGCGGTCGCCGCAATCGCCGCCCCGGGAGCGATCAGCGGATGCAGCGGCGGCACCCAACCGGTGGCGTACCTGGGGATTCACGGCATCAACGACAACATCGCCAGCGGACGGTCGCTGCGTGACAGGTTCGTCCGGAACAACGGCTGCGCCGCGCAGACCCCGCCGGAGCCGAGGGCGGGCAGCCTGACCCACATCACCACCGCCTACTCCTGCCAATCCGGATACCCGGTGCTCTGGGCGGCGTTCGACGGCGGCCACCAGCAGGGTCCGGTGGACGGGTGCGCCGGCTGCGAGAGCGGCGCGCGGAGCTGGGTCAAGCAGGAGGTGTGGCGGTTCTTCACCCAGTTCGGCTCCGACGTGCCGCCCACCACTCCCCCGCCGACGACCCCACCGGCCGGCCAGCAGAACGTGCTGATCGCGGGCGGCCAGTCCGGCCGGTGCATCGACATCCCCAACTCCAGCACCAGCAACGGCGTCCGCCCGCAACTGTGGGACTGCCACGGTGGGGCCAACCAACGGTGGACCCACACCGCCAACCGCACCCTGACCGTCTACGGCAACAAGTGCCTGGACGCCAGCGGAGCGGGCAGCAGCAACGGCACCGCGGTGATCATCTGGGACTGCAACGGCCAAGCCAACCAGCAGTGGAACGTGAACGCCAACGGCACCATCACCGGAGCCCAGTCGGGGCTGTGCCTCGACGCCATCGGTTCCGGCACCGCCAACGGGACGCAACTTCACCTCTGGGCCTGCCACGGCGGCGCCAACCAGCAGTGGAGCACGCGCACCTAGGGACTGTTTCCTAGGGGCGGGCGGGCCCGGTCAGCGCCACCGGACCGGGCCCGCGTCGGCCCGGATCCGGAACAGTGCGTACGGCTTGCGCCGCAGGTCTTGCCCGGGTTGGCACGTCGCCTGGTGGTGCGGTTGGTTGGCGGTGACGTACCGGTGCCCGTCGGCGGCCACGGACATGGTGTCGGGACCCAGCAGCCGAGGGTCGTGGACCACCGTCTCGTCATCGTCGTCGGCCGCTTTCCAAGCCGGCGGAGCCGGGGCGGCGGCTCACGCCTGCCCGGACGCTTCGGGTTGGCGTGGCATGGGCAATCCGTTACCGGTTGGTTCGCCACACCTGGCGGTCACCCGGTGTGTGCCGGGGCTCTTCGACGCGATGCTGGAGGCGGCCTCGGCAGCGGCCCATGAACACAACGCTGAAATCGACCACCACCGAGCGCGGATCCGGTGCGGTCTCCGCGAGGCGGACGGCCCGGCCGAGGGCCACCCGGTCATGTCGCATCGGTCGTGCAGCAGGAGCAGCCGGGCCCGCACCCACACGCGCCGGCATCGCTGTCGCCGGGCCCACCGGCCGCGGTGTCGGTCGGAGGGGTGGTCAGCGGGGCGACGCAGCAGGCATCGCCGCGCCACGCCTCCCGGCCTTCCTTGGCGGCGACGGCGGCGATCACCAGCGCGGCGATCGGGTCGGCCCAGGCCCAGCCGAACAGGCTGTTGACCCCGAGACCGACGAGCAGGACCGCGGACAGGTACGTGCACAGCAGGGTCTGCTTGGAGTCGGCGACCGCAGAGCGGGAGCCGAGTTCCCGGCCGGCGCGGCGCTGGGCGTACGAGAGCACTGGCATGATCGCCAGCGACAGCGCCGCGAGCACGAGGCCGGTGCGGGAGTGTTCGGCGTCGGGGCCGCCGGCCAACGCCCGTACCGACTCCACCGTCACGTAGATGGCGAGTGCGAAGAACGACACCGCGATGACCCGCAGCGCGACCTTTTCCCGGGCCTGCGGGTCGGGGCCGGCGAACTGCCAGGCCACCGCCGCCGCAGAGGACACCTCGATGATCGAGTCAAGGCCGAAGCCGATCAGCGCGGTCGACGACGCCATGGTGCCGGCGGTGATCGCCACCACCGCCTCGATGACGTTGTAGGTGATCGTGGCGGCGACCAGCAGCCGCACCCGGCGGGCGAGGACCTGGTGGCGGTCCGACGACGGCCCCGCGGGTGTCACGGTTCTCAGGGGCAGGGTCATCAGCAGCAACCCTTCTCAGCGGAGTCCGGGCACACGGCCGGGTCGACCGCCAAGACGAGGCCGAGCAGGTCGGCCAGGGCATGTGCCAGGCGAACGTCGGCCAACTCGTAGCGGGTCCGGCGGCCCTGCGGCACCGCGACCACCAGCCCGCAGCCACGCAGGCACGACAGGTGGTTCGACAGGTTCTGCCGGGTCGTGCCCAGCAGGTCGGCCAACTCGGCCGGATAGCCGGGCCCCTCCCGCAGCGCCAGCAGGAGCCGCGCCCGGGTCGGATCGGACAGGGCGTGGCCGAAGCGGGCCAGTACCTGCCCGTGCGTCAACGTCTCCATTCCGCAGATAGTACAGCCGAGGCTGTATCAAGCCGAGTCGCGTGCTCAGCCTTCCACGCCGGGGGCGGCGCCCAGGCCCACGACGTGTCGGTGGCGTAGGCGCCCGCCAACCGGTCCCCACACGCGCACCGGCTTTACTCCTCCGGAACGCGCGGGCCAACCTCGCCCCGCCTGAGAAGCTCCGCGTTGCGGTCGGCCTCATCGTCGGCGTGCGTGGCACCGGCGCCGGGGTCCGTCGTCCGACGCCCCTCGGCGTCCTGGTACACCGCACCGGTTTCGAGGGCTCGCTCCTGCTGACTCTGCTCGGGCGTCGTCATGGATTCCCACCTACCCTCGGGATCGGTCAGCAAACGGCCCCGCCGGATCGACAGGCCCCGATCATGGCGTCAGGCGACGCAGAACTCGTTGCCCTCCGGGTCGAGCATGACGACGTGCCCGAGGACCTCGCCGTACCACTCCTCCCGGACCACCGTCGCGCCAGCGGCGACCAGGTCGGGCACTTTCCGCCGGATCAACCGCGCGCGCTCGGCCTCGTCCCCGAAGCCCGGGCCGGCCACGCGGATGTCGATGTGCATCCGGTTCTTGGCCGACTTCCGCTCGGGGACCCTGAGGAAGGCGATGGCGGGGCCCCGACCGTCCGGATCGACGATGGACGCGTTGTCTGGCTCGTCGAAACCGGGTTCCTTGACGTACCCGAGGGCCAACGCCCAGAAGGCGGCGATCCGCTGCGGATCGTCGGCATCGCATCCCAGCGTCCAGAAGGTGGCCACCGCCCCACCGTACGCGGGCGGTGCCGGCTCAGTGGCCACGGAACGCCTCCTGCAACCACCAGGAGCCGCCCGCCACGCAGACCTTGGCGTCGATCACCAGCGGTCGGGTACGGGGACCGGCGAGCCACCGGCGTACCGGCCCGAGATCGTCGACGGTCCGGACGGTCAGCCCGTCGCAGCCGTAGCCACGGGCGATCGCGGCCAGGTCGGTCTCCGGGAAGGTGACAGTGTCCAACGGGTGCCCGTCCGGGCCGAAGTGGTGCACCTCGGCGCCGTACGCCGCGTCGTCGTAGATCACCACGAGCAGGGGCAGCGCCAGCCGGACGGCGGTGACCAGTTCGGTGGCGGACATGACGAAGCCACCGTCGCCGACCGCCGCGACGGTGAGCCGGTCCGGCCGGGCGACAGCCGCGCCGAGCGCACTGGCCAGACCGAGCCCGACCGACTGGAACGCCTGGGTGAAACAGAACCCGGCCACGTCCGGTACGTCCAGCCACATCGACGGGTAGCCCATGAAGTTGCCCGAGTCGACCACCACCGTGCGGTCGGGCGGCAGCAGGTCGTCCAGGGCGGCCGAGAGGGTCCTCGGGTCGATGGTCGCGGCGTCACTCTCGTCGCGGTACGGGACCGTCCGCCACCGGCCGTGGTCGCGGATCCGCTGGGCAAGCGCCGGCGTACGCCAACCGGCGTCCGTAGTCCCGGTGGTGTCGGCGTCCAGGCGACCGAGGACCGCTTCGGCGACCGCCGTCACGTCGCCGGCCACCGTCAGGTCGACCGGGCGGTTCACCCCGAACGCGGCCGGGTCACTGTCGACCTGGACGACGACGGCGCCGGGCGGGATCAGTTCGCCGTGCCGGGTGGTCCACATGTTCAGCGTGCTGCCCCACGCGACGACCAGGTCCGCCGCGCCGATCAGCTCGGCGGCGAGAGGGGTGGCGAAGCCGCCGGCCACGTCGAGGTTCCACTGGTTCCCGGCGAACAGTCCCTTGGCCGCTGCCGAGACCGCGAGCAGCGCGCCGCACGCGTCGGCGAGCCGGGTCAGCGGTGCCCGGGCCGCCCGGGCACCCCGACCAGCGATGAAGACCGGTCGGCGGGCGGCCTGGAGCGCGGTCAGCAACGGCTCGACCTGCGGGGCGGCGCTCGGGGTCGGCGCGACCACGGGGACCGGACCGGACCACGGTTCGGTCGCCGCGTTCTGCACCTGCAACGGCAGGCCCAGCACCACCGTCGCACCCCGGGCGGCGGCCCGGTACGCCGCGCCCGCGTCCTCGGCCGCGTGCGTCGCGCGTACCCGGTGGAAGTCGGCCCCGACCGCGGCGGCGAGTGCCGGCAGGTCGATGAAGAAGTTCGACAGCGGTGCGGTGGCCTCCGGGGCCAGGACGACCATCGGGGTACGGCTCTTCGCGGCCTCGGTGAGGCCGGTCAGCGCGTTGGTGACGCCCGGACCCTGGTGCACCGAGAGGACAGCCACCCGCCCGCAGGTGCGCGCGTACCCATCGGCCATGCTCGCCGCGCCACCCTCGTGGGCGGCCCCCACGAACCGGGCACCGGCCGCCACGAGGGCGTTCGTGACGTGGAAGTTGCCGCTGCCGACCACCCCGAAGACGTGCCGTACGCCGTGTCCGTGCAGGACCCGCCCGACCACCTCGGCTACCCGCATCGGTGGCCCGGCCTAGCGTTCGACCAGCGCGAGGACCCGGCACGGGCTGCCGGAGCCGGAGACGATCGGCAGCGGGCCGGCGATCACCACCGCGCCGGTGGTCGGCAACTGCCCCAGGTTGCGGAGCTGGGTCAGACCGTACTTGTCCTGGCCGAGCAGGAACGAGTGGCACGGGAACGGCGGGTCGAACGAGTGCGCGGCGCCCGCGTCGGTCCCGACCGTCTCCACCCCGACGCCACGGATCGGTGACTCCTCGGCCAGCCAGCGGGCGCACTCCACGGAGATGCCCGGGGTACGCCCGCCGTTGGCGTACCGCTGCGGATCGTCGCCGTACGCGTCCCAGCCGGTGCGGTAGAGCAGCCAGCCACCGGTGGGCAGGGGCCCGTGTTCCGCCTCCCACGCCCTGACGTGCTCCACCTGAAGCAGGAAGTCGGGGTTGTCGGCGGCGTCGGAGGAGTGGTCGATCACCACCGCCGGGGCGATCAACTGACTCACCGGGACCTGCGACACGTCGGCGCCGTGCTGACCGCTGACCCAGTGCACCGGGGCGTCGAAGTGGGTGCCGGTGTGCTCGCCGGTGGAGAAGTTGTTCCAGTACCAGGCCGGGCCCCTGTCGTCGTACCGGCTGATCTCGCTGAGCTGGAACGGCCAGGTCTGGCCGAACTGCTCGGGCAGACCCAGGATCGGAGTCTGGTCGGACAGCGGAGCGGTGAGGTCGACAACCTGGATCCGGCCGCTGGAAAGAGCGGCGACAAACTCCTGCAGCACCGTCATGCGGCGACGGTACACCCGCCCGCGTTCCACGATGGACCGTCGCGCGGTGCCCGCTGGCGTGTTGCCGCCGAACAGCCGGTTGACCGTCACACGGGAGCGGGCGGGGACCCGACGCCCTGAGCAATCAGTCAGATTGTTGTCACCGGCGCCGGCCCGGACTGCCCCGAAACCGCCCGATAACCGGGCCTGCGTCGCTGCGGGCAGGACACGTCACCGGATGCGGCTAGGTAAGCGCATCGCTACGATGGGTCAGCAATCCAGAGGAAGGGGTCGTGCCCGCGTGCGAAGTCCCGTCAACGGAACCGCGCCGGCGTCTGCGCCGGGCCGATCTGCGCCGCTTGCCGCTGACCGGCTGCGCAGCATCGCCCGGCGGATGGTGCTGATCGCGGTCGCCGTCGGGGCCGGCTTCGTCGTGGCCGCCCTGTTCCAGGGGCCGGCCGCCGCCGACGGTACGCACAGCGGGACCGGCGCTGAGCCGCAACGGAAGCTCGGCCGTCTGGTCGAGCCGGTCGTGCGGCTGACGGTCGCGCAGCGCCCCGATGAGGAACGCCAGCGGGCCACACGTGCCGACGAGCGCCGCCGCGACCGGCCGCGCGCCCCGCTGGCCGGGCTCGTCGGTGACATCGTCGCTCCCCGCGAGCAGACACCCACCACGCAGCCTCGACGCGGGCCGGACGCATCGCCCGCGTCCGTGCCGCCGCCCCGGGCCGACGCGTCCGTCCCACCCGACGCGGCAGAGCCCGACACGCTCCAGCCGGCCCCGGTCGCTCGCGCGGCCCATCGGGCAGCTCATCGTGCCGAGCCGCCGCGCTCTGCCGCTGGCGCACCGCGACCGCCGGCCACCGCCGTCCCCGACCTGCCGGCCACCGCCGTCCCCGACCTGCCCACGCTGTACGTGCCAGGTGATTCGCCGGTGGTGGGCCTGATCACCGCCCCGCTGCCGTACGTCGTCGACACCGTCCACGCGGTGCCGATCCGCCCCCTCGTCACGGCGCTCCTGCACGTCGTCGACGCCGTGCTACCACCGGCTCTCGACACGGTGGTCGTTCCCGCGGCGACACCTCCGCCGCCCGTTCCGCCGGCGCTCGGGGCGGGTGCGGTCGCGGTGACCGACCCGGCTCCCGTACCGACAGTCCCGACGCCACCGGCGGATCCGCCGGTGCCCCCCGCGCCCGCCGCGGCGCCGCCGGCACCGGCCGCGCCAGCGCAAATGTCTGTCGTCGGCCCCGCACCGCCCACCGCCTCGACGACGGGGCACCGGGCCGCGCCACGGGAGCCGGTGGACGCCGCGAGCGAATTCTCGGGCCAACCCGTCATGCCCGTCGACCAGGACGCCGCCGGTGTCGACGACCGATCGAAACCCGGGCCGGGGCTGGCCCGGCCGGTGGACCGGCAGTCGCACAGCGGTGCTGCGCAGCCCGGCGATCTCGTGCCGCTCCTGGTCGAGAGCCGCACTCCGGCGGCGATCGCCCGCCCGGGCTGAGGGCGGGTCGACCGACCTCGGTGGCGGGCCCCACGGCCCGCTCCACCCGCCGGCCGGTCGATCGGTGCCCGCGCCCGTCCACACCGACGGCGCCGCGGGCCGCTGCCTGCCCGTCTGTCGCGCACGACCGCCCTGATCAACCCGTGGACGCTCCGGGATCGGTGGCCGCCGTGACGCGTACCTGAGATCGGAGAAGACGTGGTGATCCACGTTGTTGTCGCCGAGGACATGGGTCTGCTTCGCGGGGCGCTCTGCGCCGCGCTGTCACGAGAGGAGGACATGGAGGTGGTCGCCGACGTCGAGGGTGTCGGCGAGCTGTTGACAGTGGTTCGGCGGTGCCGGCCACAGGTGGTGGTGCTGGCGCTGACGCCGGAGCTGCCCGACCCGGTGGAGGTGGTCGCCCGCATCGACGTCGAGGCGCCGGAGGCCGCCGTGCTGGCGATGAGCCCTCGGTGGAGCCCAGCCCTGGTGGAGGCGGCGCTGGCGGCCGGCGCACGGGGTCTGGTCGGCAAGGACAGCTCGCTGGCCGAGTTGGTGCGGGCGATCCGCGCCCTCGCGGCCGGGGAGCGGGCGATCGATCCGAGCGCGGCGGTGGCGGCGCTGAGTCCCACCGAGATGCCGTTGACGCCCCGGGAGATGGACGTGCTGCGGATGGCCGCCGAAGGCCTGCCCCTCAAGGAGATCGCCGTCCGCCTCTACCTGGCGCACGGAACGGTGCGCAATCACCTGTCGGTGATCCTGCGCAAGACCGGCGCCCGCAACCGGTTGGAGGCGGTGTCGCGCGCGCGGCGTAACGGCTGGCTGTAGCCGTCGGGGCGGGTCCGGTGGAGACAGTCCGGACCCGCCCCGTCACCGTGCGGACCCGCCGGACCCGTGTTTGAATGTTGACGTTGAGTGATCACTACCGGAGTGCAGGAAGGTCCATCGTGATCCGTACCCTGCTCGCCCTGGACGGCGCCCTGGTGTTGGGCGCGCTGTCGTTCGTCCTCGCCGCCGAGGAGGACATCCGCGTCGTGGCGGAGGTGGATCGCGGTGATGCGGTCTCCGCTGCCGTTCACACCCAACGCCCCGACGTGGTGGTGGCCGACCTCGACTTCGTCGAGGGAATCGATCCCGGCCGCCTCGGTGGGTGCCCCCTGCTGTTGCTGGCTCACCCGCACCGGGCGCGGCGACTGCGAGGCATGCTCTGCCCGACCAGGGCGGTCGGCATCCTGCGCAACGACGCCGCCCCGCACCGGGTCATCGACGGCATCCGCCGGCTCGCCCGCCGGGAACCCGTGCTGGACGCGGATCTCGTCGTCGCGGCGCTGCGCTCGGACGGCCCACTGACCAGCCGCGAGACGGAGGTGCTGAGGCTGACGGCCGCGGGAGCGCCGGTCGCTGAGGTGGCGGCGTCGCTCGGGCTCACCCGCGGCACCGTCCGTAACCATCTCGGTCGGATCGCCCGCAAGGTGGGTGCCCGTACCCGGGTGGAGGCCGTGCGGATGGCGGGCGAGGCGGGGTGGATCTGACCAGCGCGTCGGCGCTGACGGGCGGGGTTCAGCCCGGCCGCGCCGACGTCGCCCGGGACGGCACCACCGGGTCGTCCCAGCAGCCGACGAGCATCCGGTAGGTGGCCGAGCGGGCCATCAACTGTTCGTGCGTGCCCAGCAGGGGCTCGTCGCCATCGAGGACCAGCACCCGATCAGCCCGCAGCGCGGAACTGATCCGGTGTGCGATGACCACGAGGCTGCCGGGCCGCCGGGCGAAGGCGGCCTCGACCGTCGCTTCCAGCGCCGGATCCAGGTGGCAGGTCGCCTCGTCGAGGAGCATCAGCGGGGCGGGTGCCAGCCAGGCCCGGACCGCCGCGATGAGTTGCCGCTCGCCCGCGGAGAGCAGGGCCGGCGTGACCGGCGCGCTCAGGCCACCCAGACGAGCGGCCAGCGGACGCGCGCCGAGCGCGTCGAGGGCGACCTCCAGCGTGTGCTCGTCGGCGTCCGGCCGCAGGTAGCGGAGGTTGTCGGCGAGACTGCCGGTGAACACGTACGCCTCCTGGGGTACCAGCACGCGCATCCGGGCGAGGCCGACCGGATCGACAGCGGTGACCGGCGCGCCGGCCAGGTGGACAGTGCCCGCCTGCGGAGCCACCAGACCGGCCATCAGGGCGGCCAGTGTGGACTTGCCGGCGCCGCTGGGTCCCACCACGGCGAGATGGTCCTGGTCGGCCAGTGTCAGCGAGAAGTTCCGCAGGACGGGTCGGGCGCGCGGACCGTAGGCGAAGGTCAGTCCCCGGACCTCGACGGTTGGTGACCGTCCGCCGGGGGCGGTGGGCGGCCGGCGGTGGGGTGTCCGGTCGGCGGGGGCCGGCGGGCGTTGGTCGTCGGACACCGGATAGGTGCGCAGGATGTTCTCCAGTGTGACCACGTAGCGCAGCCCGCCGCCGCCGAGACCCTGCACCAGTGTGTGCAGAGCGGGTTGCAACCCGGTGGAGACGTAGATCAGCGCACCCAGCACCGCGCCGGCGGTGAGACCACGCTCGACCAGCCACGGGGCGGCCACCATCAGCACCAGCAGGGGCAGCCAGCCGCCGATGCCGAGGCTGAGGCTGCGGATCGCCGCCATCCGGGCGAGCATGCGTTCGGTGGCGGCCTGCGCCGACACCCAGCGGGCCACCTCGGCCGTCACGCGGGTCTGGGCGCCGCAGGCCAGCACGTCGCGGTGACCGGCCAGCGCGGTCGCCGCCGACTGGCCGAGCTGCTCACCGGCCCGGACGTACGCACGCTGGTGGGTGACCATCGCCGGCAGCGCCGCGAGGAACACGCCCAGACCGGCGACCAGCGGCACGGCGGCCAGCGCCGCCACCACGGGCGCCAGGGCGAGCAGGCCGAGCAGGGCGGCGCCCGCCGAGAAGAGGAAACCACGGGTCACCATCAGCAGACCGGCGAAGGTGTCGCGGACGATCTCCATCTGGTGGGTCAGCCGGGTCACGGCGGCGCTGTCCGGGCGGCCACCCGCCCGGGTGGCGTCGCCCAGCGCACCCCGGACCACCTGGGCGGCCACCTCGTCACGGAACGGCTCGACCACGGCGCCGAGGCTCCGGTACGTCCGACCGGTGGCCGCCGCGCCCACCAGCACGGCCACCGCGAGGACCCCCAACCAGGCCAGGCCGTTGAGCGGACGTCCGGCCAGGAAGCCCTCGTCGACGGCGCGGGCGACCAGATAGCCGGCGAGCAGCGCGGGCAGCGACTCGACAAGCGACCAGCCGCCGAGCCCGGCGAGCGCCCGTCGTCGGGCCCGCAGCGCCCGCCAGGTCACCCGGCGTACGCCGGAACGGCTCACGATCCGCCGCCGGCCGGCTGGAAGACCGCCCGGTAGTCCGGGTCGGCCCAGAGTTGCCGGTGCGGCGCCAGGCCGCGCAGCCGACCGCCGTCCAGCCAGGCGACCAGGTCGGCCGCCGCGGCGGCCGCGGTGCGGTGGGTGACCACCAGTCGGGTACGCTCCCCGCCCCGCCCGAGGACCGCGGTGGTGATCCGGTGTTCGGTAGCGGTGTCGAGGCTGGACGTCGCGTCGTCCAGGATGAGCAGCCGCTCGGCGGCGAACGCGCGGGCCAGGCCGAGGCGTTGGGTCTCGCCCCCGGAGAGGGGTGTGTCCACCAGCGGGGTGCGATAGCCGCCGGGCAGACGGTCGATCACGTCGGCGACCGCCGCCGTGCGGGCCGCCCGCAGCACCGCCGGTGTGGCCGGGCTCCGATCGGCCGGCGGCGTCGCCGCGTCGACCGGCAGCGCCAGGCCGATCGCGTCGTGGACTGTCGCGCCGATCAGCACCGGCCGGTCGAAGGCGTAGCCGACGGCACGGCGCAACGCCGCCGTGTCGAGGTCGCGCAGCGGCACACCGTCGAGTCGCACCTCACCGCGGTCGGGGTCGTGCAGCCGGCCGGCCACGGCCGCCAGGGTCGACTTGCCGGCACCGGACGCGCCGACGACGGCCACTGTGGCTCCGGCCGGCACGTCCAGGTCGATGCCGTCCAGGATGGGCCGACCGTCGTCGGCGTGCACGCCCACCCCGCGCAGTCGCAGGGCGCCCGCGCCGGGTGGAAGGGGCCGATCTCCTGCGGGCGCGGCGGACTGTGCCAGCAGCTCGGCGACCCGGTGTGCTCCGGCGCGGCTGCGGACCAGGTGGTTCAGGGTGGCGAGCACGCCACCGAGGCCGGCGCCCATGGCCGCGTACCGGACGGCGGCGACCAGTTCACCCGGCGTGAGCCAGCCTGCGGTCAGGGCGTACCCGCCGACCGCGATGACGCTCAGGTTCAGCAGCGGCGCCACGGCCGCGGTGCGGGCGCTCGCCCGGGCCAGCAGTTCCCAGGAACGCCGGCCGTGCCGGTCCAGCTCCGGCAGGGCCGCCAGCACCCGGTCCTGCTCGCGGTGGGTGGTGCCGGCGGCGGCGATGGTCCGGGCGCCGGTCAGCGACTCCAGCAGCCGTCCGGCGATGGTGCCGAGAACCCGTTGGTACCCGGCGGTCGCCGCCGAGGCGTCAGCCACGAAGGCGCGCATGAGGACGGCGAGCAGGCCGAGGCCAGCGAGCAGGGTGATCCCGAGGACCGGTTCCATGATGGCGAGCGCGACGACGCTGCCCAGCGGCGGAAGCACCGCCACGATGGCCAGGACCACGGCGTTGCCGGCCTGTCCCGCGTCGGCGGCCTGGCCGACCAGACGGCCGACGAGATCACCCACCGGGTGCCGGCGGGTGGCGCGGATGTCCAGGGCGAACAGGTGACGCAGCAGACGCCGGCGCAGTCCGGCGGTGGCGCGGGCCGCACCGTACCCGCTGGTCAGGTCCGTCAGGGTGTCGACGCCGATGAGGACGACGACCAGGCCGCAGGCGGACACCGCCCACCAGCCGGAACCGCCGCCGAGGGCGGCGTCGACGGCGCGGCCGAGCGCCGCGGGTAGCAACAGTTCGGCGGCCGCGCCGAGCAGCGCGACCGCCGCGAGTCCGGCGGTCCAGCCGCCGCCCGCCAGGACCGTCTGCCGCAGCAGCCTGTCCCCCGAGGCGAACGTCGGCATCGGTCCTCCCGTTGGTACGCGGTTGCCCTGGGTGGGCACGTCTACCCACCCAGGGCCCCGTGTGTGTGGATCAGTTGCAGGTCGTGACGGAGAGCGAGCTGTCGCCGCAGAGCAGCAGGCTCGCCCGGCTACCGCCACCCGTGCGGTCGGCCGGAGCCATCTCCAGGCCCTGGAGGTCCAGAAGCGCCATGTCGTTCACCTCCCTTCCATCCGTTCGCTGATCAGGTCGCCCTCGCTGTGGCGAGGGAGTCTCTGCGCGCCCGGCAGGGGCGCGAGGAAAGGCAGCGCCGGCGGTTGGTCGTGCCGCGCGCTGGCCAGCGCGTACAGCACGCCGGCGGTGCCGGTGCCGAAGTCCATGGAGAGCCGCAGCAACTGCTCGCCGGGGAACGCGGTCCCCTCCCGGTACGGCAGCGCGTGCCAGCTCAGCCGGTCCAGCTGCGCGTCGAGTTCGCGGCGGTCGGCGTGGTCGGTCGAGGCGGCGAGGTAGGCGATGATGCCGGCCCGTCCGGCGAAGAGCCCGGACTGTGCGTAGAACGGTGAGCGGGCCGCGCGGCGGATTCCCGCGCTCGCCTCGGCGAACCGGTCGTCGGCCCGGTGGCGCAGGTACTGGTCGAGGACCAGCCCGATGCCGACGCTGCCGTGCGCCAGGTAGGGCATGGTGCGCCAGCCCTCATTGACCTCCAGCGCACCGTCCGGCCGCAGCACACACCGGCGCAGGTCCTGACGCAGGGCCGTGGCGGCGTGCTCCAACAGCTCGCCGTCGCCGCTGAGTTCGTAGAGGCGCAGCAGCATCAGCGCCGGTCCGGTCCGGCCGCGCAGCAACCCGGCGTACGGGTGGTGTCCGCCGCTGACGTCCGGGCCCGGGTCGTCGGCCAGCTGGCCGATCACCCGCTCGGCGGCCCGCCACGCGGCGTCGCGCAACGACGCCTCCCCGGTACGCCCGGCAAACTCGGCCAGGTTGAGCGCGATCCCGGACAGTCCGCCGGACAGGCTGTGGTCGAGCCCGTCCAGTGGTTCTCGCAGGCAGATGTCGAGAACGTCCAGTGCGTCCTGTCGGCGGCCAAGGTGGGCGAGTGCGTACGCGACGCCGTGCAGCCCGTCGTAGAAGCCGCAGCGGGTGCCGGACGGGGGTGCTGTCGCCCGCCGCACCAGCCAGTCCTCGTGTTCGGGCCACCGCCCGGCGCCGCTCTTGTCGAGCGCGTACAGCACGCCGGCCGCTCCGTGGGCGAGGTTGAGGCCGCCACTGCGGAACTGTTCGATGTCGCCGGGGAAGAGCCGGTCGTCGCGTTCGGGGGTGGCGCTGGCCACGATCGCCGTCGTCAGCTGGTGACGCATGGTGGGCCAGTCGTCCGCGCCGATGCGTGGGTCGGTGGTGACCGGTGGGGCGCCGGTGATCTCCTCGACCGCCGGGTCGAGGAAGGACCTCGGCACCGGGAAGTTCGCGGCGATGATGTCGGCCAGGTGGGTCACCTTCGCGGGGGCGAGCCGGACCAGCTGGGTCAGCGGCAGGAACAGCGCCAACCGAAGGCAGGCCAGGGCGTACTTGTCGACCGCCGGGCCGCTGCGGTCCCTCGGCGCCGCGAAGCCCTGGTTGCGCAGCCCGGGTCGGCGGTGCCCGGCGATCGGGGCGGCCACCTCGAAGTCGACGAGGGCAACCTGGTCGTCCGGCCGGATCATGATGTTGAACAGGTGCAGGTCCCCGTAGACCAGGCCGCGCTCGTGGATCGCCGCGACGATGGTTTCGACCTGCTGGTAGACATGGCGGGCCCATCGGACGTACGCCGCCCGGTCGCCGTCTGTCGCGTCGGCGTCGATCAGTGGGTACCTGTCGACAAGCACCTTGTTCAGCGGTTTGCCGTCGATGAACTCGAGCGCGAGGAACCGGTGTTCGCCGAGGACGAACTCGTCGTGCACCTGCGGCACCTGCGGCAGGTCGGCGAGTTGCCGCAGGGCCTGCGCCTCGCGGGCCAGCCGGGCGACGGCGTCGGTGCCGTCGGCGTCCAGGCCGGCGTGCGGTCGAGCTTCCTTCAGGACCACCTCGGTGTCGGTACGCAGGTCCCGGCCCACGTACAGCCCACCGCCGTTCGAGAAGTGGATCACCCGTTCGATCCGGTACGGCACCTGGTTGGTGCTGGTGTCGTTGCGGGCGGCCAGGTGCGGGCCGAGGAAGTCGGGCAGGGTGATCCAGGACGGTACGTGGAAGACCGGTTCGCGGCGGTCGGGCACCAGCGTGCCGGAGTCGTCCTCGATCGCCGGGACCACCTGGCCGTCGGGAGAGTGGCAGTAGCGGGCGGCGAAGCCGCCGTAGCGCACGTGGACGGGGCCGGCACCGTAGCGCAGGTCGCTGAGGATGTACGGTCCGGGCTCGCCGGTGAGCAGTTCGTCGAGTTCCTTGCAGGTCAGTTCCAGCTCGGCGTCGTCGCGCGGGTAGACGGTGACGAACTTGCCGCTGGCCGCCCGGGCGGCGTACTTGGAGTTGCGCAGCAGCAGCGTGCGTGGCCCGCGCAGGAACTTGAAGGACAGGCCGCGGGGGACGCAGTAGTTCCAGACCGCGTCCAGCACCCGCTCGGCGTTCGCCAGACCTGCCGACACGTGAATCTTCCAGCCCTGCTGGGGCAGCGAGCCGCCGTCGGGCGCGTAGATCAGCCAGTCGTCGAGCGGCTCACGGCGCCAGCCGGCCGGTACCGGCCGGTCGGCGGCCGGGAAGACGGGCTGCGCGACGGCGCTGCCGAGCGAGTCGTAGAACAGCCGATCTGCGGCGCAGTAGCTGTCGTAGCGTTCGTCCACCGTCTCGCCGCCCTTCGAACTCGGCCGGCTGTTGTTCCGGCGTTGCATCGAGTCTCATCGACAGGACGGGGCGGTCTCCAGTGCGCTTAGTCATGACCTTCGATGCATGGCGCACAGGCACACATGACATTAGTCAGGTCCGCACGGCCGCGCTCAGATCGGGTCGGTGAGGTCGGAGACAGAGGCGGGTACTCGCCGTCGGGCGACGGACAGTGTCGATCTCGCTGCTGGCGTGCCGACGGCGGCGGGCCGGCGTCTAGGCTTCCTGCGTGGCCGATGCCGAGCTGGTGACGAATGACGAGCGGCTGCGTCGTATCGAGGCGATCACCGACGCGGCCCTCTCAGGGCTGAACATCGCCGAGTTGCTCGACGAGCTGCTCGAACGGATCCGGGACCTGCTCAAGGTCGACACCGCCACCATCCTGCTGCTTGACGACCACACCGGTGAGCTCGTCGCGACAGCGGCCAAGGGCCTGGAGGAGGAGGTACGCCGCGGTTTCCGCATCCGGGTCGGACGCGGCTTCGCCGGTCGGGTGGCGGCGACCCGCGGACCGGTCATGATCTATGACGTCGGGCCGGACGACGTGGTCAATCCCATCCTGCTCGTCAAGGGCATCCGTGTCCTGCTGGGCGTGCCCATGCTCGTCAACGGCAACCTCGTCGGCGTACTGCACGTCGGCTCCCTGACGCTGCGGCGGTTCGGCCCGGACGACGTGCAGCTGTTGCAGCTCGTCGCCGATCGGGCCAGCCTCGCCGGTCAGGCCCGCGCACAGGTTCTCGACCGGCAGGCGGCGCTGGCGCTGCAACACAGCCTGCTACCGGGCCGACTGCCCGACGTCCCCGGCCTGGACCTGGCCGCCCGCTACATTCCGGGCCACGACCTGGGCATCGGTGGCGACTGGTACGACGTGTTCACGTTGCCATCGGGGTGGCTGGGCGCCGTCATCGGCGACGTCTCCGGTCACGGGCTGCCGTCCGCCGTCGTGATGGGACGCATCCGCAGCGCGCTACGCGCCTACGCTCTGGATTCCGACGACCCCGCCCAGGCACTGACCTCACTCGACCGCAAGATCCACCACTTCGAGGCGGGCACTCTCACCACCGCCGTCTACGCCCTGATCTCTCCCGACCGCACGCGGGTGCACGTCTCCTCGGCGGGCCACCTTCCCCCACTGCTGGCCGTTCCCGACCAGCCCAGCGTGCCCGTCAGCGTGTCGGTGGACCGGCCACTCGGGGTGGGCCGGCCGGTGAGCAATCGCCGCACCACGGTTCTGGACCTACCGCCGGGCGCGGCGCTGGTCTTCTACACCGACGGGTTGGTCGAGCGCCGCAGCGAGGTGATCGACACCGGGATCGAGCGTCTCGCCGACGCCGTGCGGCCCGGGCCGGCCGAGGCGTTGTGCGACCACATCATGGCCACCACGGCGGAGGAACACCCGAACGACGACATTGCCCTGTTGGTCATCCGCCGTCGACCACTGTCGGACTGAGCCGATCGGGCAGCTGATCCACGGCTGACCCACCCACCGGTCACGCATTGTTCGATCTTGTGCGCCGGAAGGCGCGCGAATCGTGGCGCCCTGATCCGTAACAGGTCCGAAACTACCGGTTGAAAACCAGGGATTTTTCTGCCAGCCTGGGAGCCATCGACAGGTGTGAACGTTAACAAGATCCTTCCGCGGAGGAGGCGCCTCACGCAACCGTCAGGCCCACCCACCTGCCAGGTGACCACATCCACCACCCTGCGGTACCAGCGCCCGCGACCATGTCCCGGCGGGCGACCGGACCCACTCATCGCAACGCTCCACCCGCTGGTCAAGTAGCCCGAGCGACCCGCATCCGGGCCACCACCTGAGGCCGCTGCCGGCCCGCTCGGGCGGACTCAGCACGGTGACCACCGCCATCTGGCGGGGCCACCCACTCGAACAGCGCCAGAGCTCTTCCTATCCCACCACCGGAGGATCAGCATGCCTTCCCGGACCCGTCTCACCGGGCATACCCGACTGCGAACGCTCACTCTTTCCGGAACCGCCGCGATAATTCTGACCCTGATCGTGTCGCTGCTGCCCAATCTGGCCCAGGCCGCCGAGACGACCCTCGGCGCCGCCGCAGCCCAGTCCGGCCGCTACTTCGGCGCCGCCGTCGCCGCGAACAAGCTCGGTGACAGTGCCTACACGACGATCCTGAACCGCGAGTTCAACAGCGTCACGCCCGAGAACGAAATGAAGATCGACGCGACCGAGCCGCAGCAGAACAACTTCACCTTCGGCAACGCGGACCGGATCGTGAACCATGCGACCTCCCGGGGTTGGAAGGTCCGGGGCCACACCCTGGCCTGGCACTCCCAGCAGCCGAGCTGGATGCAGGGCATGGAGGGCTCGGCGCTGCGCAGCGCGATGCTGAACCACGTCACCCGGGTGGCCACCTACTACCGGGGCAAGATCCACTCGTGGGATGTCGTCAACGAGGCGTTCGAGGACGGCAACAGCGGCGCCCGTCGTAACTCGAACCTGCAGCGCACCGGCAACGACTGGATCGAGGCCGCGTTCCGCGCCGCCGACGCGGCGGACCCGAACGCGAAGCTCTGCTACAACGACTACAACACCGACAACTGGACCTGGGCCAAGACCCAGGCGGTCTACAACATGGTGCGCGACTTCAAGTCCCGGGGCGTGCCGATCGACTGCGTCGGGTTCCAGTCGCACTTCAACGCCAACTCGCCGTACAACAGCAACTACCGCACGACGCTGTCCAGCTTCGCCGCCCTCGGGGTGGACGTGCAGGTCACCGAGCTGGACATCGAAGGCTCCGGCACGACGCAGGCCAACACCTACCGCAACGTGGTCAACGACTGCCTGGCCGTGGCCCGCTGCAACGGGGTCACCGTGTGGGGCGTGCGGGACTGCGACTCGTGGCGCTCCGGTGGCACTCCGCTGCTCTTCGAGTGCAACGGCAACAAGAAGGCCGCCTACAACGCCACCCTGGAGGCGCTGAACAGCGCCACTCCCACCAACCCGCCGACCGACCCGCCCACCGACCCGCCCACCAACCCGCCCGGCTCGGCCAACGAAATCGTCGGCACCCAGTCCGGCCGGTGCGTCGACGTGCCCAACGCGGCGACCACCAACGGCACCCGGGTGCAGCTCTACGACTGCAACAAGCAGACCAACCAGGCCTGGACCTACACCTCGGGCAAACAACTGCAGGTGTACGGCACCATGTGCCTCGACGCCGCCGGCTCCGGCAACGGCGCGGCGGTGCAGATCTACAGCTGCCACAGCCAGACCAACCGGTGGCACCCAGACGCCCACCCCGACGCCGACCACGCCACCGCCGACCGGCGGCGCGTGCGACCTGCCCTCGTCGTACCGGTGGTCGTCGACGGGTGCGCTCGCTCAGCCGAGGTCGGGCTGGGTGTCGCTGAAGGACTTCACCGTGGCGCCGTACAACGGTCAGCAGCTCGTCTACGCCACCACGCACGACACCGGAACCACCTGGGGCTCGATGAACTTCGGCCTCTTCAGCAACTACTCGCAGATGGGCTCGGCCAGCCAGAACGCGATGAACTCGGCGACCGTCGCGCCGTCGCTGTTCTACTTCGCCCCGCGCAACATCTGGGTGCTGGCCTACCAGTGGGGCGGCACGGCCTTCTCGTACCGGACCTCGAGTGACCCGACCAACCCGAACGGATGGTCGGCGGCGCAGACGCTGTTCACCGGCAGCATCTCCAACTCCAACACCGGCCCGATCGACCAGGCGCTCATCGGCGACGACCAGAACATGTACCTGTTCTTCGCCGGCGACAACGGTCGGATCTACCGGGCGAGCATGCCGATCGGGAACTTCCCGGGCAGCTTCGGCTCCAACTACACGACGATCATGACCGACTCGACGAACAACCTCTTCGAGGCCGTCCAGGTCTACAAGCTCCAGGGCCTGAACAAGTACCTCATGATCGTCGAAGCGATCGGCGCGAACGGGCGCTACTTCCGCTCGTTCACCGCCAGCAGCCTGGGTGGCACGTGGACGCCGCAGGCCACCAGTGAGAGCAACCCGTTCGCAGGCAAGGCCAACAGCGGTGCCACCTGGACCAACGACATCAGCCACGGTGAGCTGCTGCGGACCAGCGCCGACCAGACCATGACCGTCGACGCGTGCAACCTGCAACTGCTCTACCAGGGTCGTTCCCCCAGTTCCGGCGGCGACTACGGCCTCCTGCCGTACCGGCCGGGTCTGCTGACCCTCCAGCGCTGACGATCGGACACCGCCGGGGGCGGGGGGGGGGGCGCGCGGGCCCCCCCCCCCCCCCCCCCCCCCCCCGCCCCGGGGGGGGGGGGGTCTTCACGCTCGCCGCGGCCGGGCTCGCCGCCGCGGTCGGCCTGCTCTCCATCACCGTGGCGACCGGATCGGCGTCGGCCGCCGACAACCCGTACCAGCGCGGTCCGGACCCGACCCGGACCAGCGTCGCCACCGAGAACGGTCCGTTCGCCAACACCTCGGTCAGCGTCCCGACCGGGTACGGCTTCAACGGCGGCCGGATCTACTACCCGACCGACACCAGCCAGGGCACCTTCGGGGCCATCGCGATCTCGCCGGGTTACACGGCGTTGTTCTCCGCGGAACTGGCCTGGATGGGGCCGTGGCTGGCCTCGCACGGCTTCGTCGTGATCGGCATCGAGACCAACAGCCGTAACGACTTCGACACCGCCCGGGGCACCCAGTTGCTCGCCGCCCTGGACTACCTGACCCAGCAGAGCCCGGTACGCGACCGCGTCGACCCCACCCGGCTGGCGGTCGCCGGCCACTCCATGGGCGGCGGTGGCGCGCTGAGCGCCGCCACCCGGCGATCATCGTTGAAGGCCGCGGTCGGCATCGCGCCGTACTCGCCGTCATCGAACCTGGCCAACGACCGGGTGCCCACAATGATCTTCGCCGGGCAGGCCGACACCGTGGTCACCCCGTCCTACGCCACCGGCCTGTACAACAGCCTGCCGAGCACGACGGAGAGTATCTACCTGGAGGTCGCCGGCGCCGACCACGGGTTCATGGTCGGCCGGTCGAACCCGGTGATGATCCGGACCATGTTGCCGTTCCTCAAGATGTTCATCGACAACGACGCCCGGTACAGCCAGTTCCTCTGCCCGTTGCTGGACTCCAGCGGTGTGGTCACCTCCCGCAGCACCTGCCCGTTGCTGCCGTCGACGCCGACCACCCCGCCGACCGACCCGCCGACCGACCCGCCCACCAACCCGCCCGGCTCGGCCAGCGAGATCGTCGGCACCCAGTCCGGCCGGTGCGTCGACGTGCCCAACGCCTCCCGCACCAACGGCACCCGGGTGCAGCTCTACACCTGCAACAAGCAGACCAACCAGGCCTGGACCTACACCTCAGGCAAACAACTGCAGGTGTACGGCACCATGTGCCTCGACGCCGCCGGCTCCGGCAACGGCGCGGCGGTGCAGATCTACAGCTGCCACAGCCAGACCAACCGCCTGATCAGCTGAGACGGGCGGGCTCGGCGCCATGCCGGGCCCGCCCGCACCACCCCCGGCGCAGTGCCCGCGCCGGGGGTGGTGCGGGACGGCTGTCAACGAGGGGCGATCAACGGGGCGAAGTCGACGCGGGTCAGCGGCTGTTCGGACAGTGAACCGTCCGCGCGGGGCACCCGGAGCGGCCGGCCGTCACGGGAGAACGTGACGGTGGTGACGTCGTCACGGCTGGTGAGGGTGCAGACGATCTGTCCGAACGCGAGGACCTCGTCGCTGCGGCCGGCATCCTCACCAGGTTTGTCGACCACGACGCGGGCCTCGGTGCCGGTGACCGTGACCCCGGCGGCGTTGACCGCTCCCGCCAGCGCGGTGGTCAGGTCCGTGTCACGCTCGGCCGCCGTGGGTCCGGCCAGCAGATGGCGCAGTTGTTCCTCGACGGTGGGTGGTCGGTCGACCCGCCGGACGAACGAGATGATCCGGTTGTCCCGCACGAAGCAGAGCGTCTCGGCGGCCGGGCCGACCGGCGCGCTCGTGTCGGCGGACGCGGAGCTCTGGAATGGCCCCTGCGGTGCCTGCACCACCCGGGGGGCGTCATCGGTCGGGATGCTGCAGCCGGTCAGCGATGCGGCAACCGCCAGGACGGCGAGATGACGATGTTTCACGGCAGGCTCCCCGGCAGGGTGACGCGGAAGCGGGCGCCGCCGCCGGGCCGGTCGCCGACCGTCACCTGTCCGCCATGTGCCGCGGCGTGCTGCGCGACCAGCGCGAGCCCGAGCCCGGTGCCGTCGCCGGTGCCGCGGGTGTGCGCCGCTCGCCCCCGAACGAACCGGTCGAAGATCGCCTCGCGGTCCTCGACGGGCACGCCCGGTCCGTCATCATCGACCTCAATGACTCCGGCGGCACCGTCGCGACCCAGCCGGACGCCGGCGGGACCACCCCCGTAGGTCACCGCGTTGTCGAGCAGGTTCGCCAGGACCTGCGCGACGCGGCGCCGCTCCACCAGCCACGTCGCCGGCACGTCGGGGGCGAGCTGGACGAGCGTCGTGGGCAGGTCGAGGGCTCGGCAGGCGTCGCGGGCCAGCCCCACGACGTCCACGGGCGCCCGGTGTGCGGGCTGGTCGCTGCGGGCCAGGTCGATCAGGTCGTTGACGAGCCGCTGGAATCGGTCGATCTCGTCGGCGACCAGCCCGGCCGCGATGGCGGTCCGTTCGTCCTGGTGTTCCCGACGGCGGGCCAGGACGCTGGCCGCCGCGGCGAGGGTCTGCAACGGCGAGCGCAGCTCGTGGCTGACGTCGGCGGCGAACCGGCGGTCCCGTTCGATGCGGTGGGCGAGGCGGTCGACCATCTGGTTGAACGAGGAGGACAGGCGGGTCAGGTCGGGGTCGGTGGCCGTGTCGAGGCGGGCGGTGAAGTCGCCGGCCGCGATCTTCTCGGCCGCGTCGGCGACAGCGGTCAGCGGGCGCAGCCCGTGCCGGGTGGCGTACCAGCCGAGTGCCGCGCCGGACCCGGCGACCATGATCGCGACGGTGGTCAGCGCGAGGGCCAGGACCTGGAACGTCTGCTCCAGCTCCCGCAGCGAGTTGACCTCGAAGTACGCCGCGGACGCGGACAGCGGCACCCCGACCACCAGGGCGGACTGCCCGTCGACGCGTACCCGCTGCACGGCGGGTTCCCCGGCGGCGACGACCCGCCGCAGCTCGGCGGGGATGGCGGCGGTGGTGCCCGGATCGGCGGCGCGCGCGTACCACTCGCCGTTGAGGTGCAGCACCGGCCGCCGGCTACCCCCGGTGTCCAACGACCGGAGCACCTCCACCACGTCCGGGGTGTCCGTGTCGATCCCGGCACGAACGACCGTGGCGTCGAAGTAGGCGGCGCGCAGGGCGGTGCGTTCACGCTCGTCGAGCAGGGACCGGCGGGTCAGATCGTAGGAGATCAGGGCCATCGACGCCGAGAGCAGGAGCGCGCCGACGGCGAACGCGGCGGTGACCCGGGTACGCAGTCCGAGGCGTCTCATCGCTGCAGCTTGTAGCCCAGGCCCCGCAGGGTGACCAGGTGCCGCGGGTTCGCCGGGTCCGGCTCGATCTTCTGCCGCAGCCGGCCCACGTGGACGTCGACGAGCCGCTCGTCTCCGCTGTCGTACCCCCAGACCCGTTCCAGCAGTTGCTGGCGGGACAGCACCCGGCCGGCGTGCTCGGCCAGCTCGCACAGCAGCCGGAACTCGGTGCGGGTGACCGGTACGGGTTGGCCGGCGCGGCGGATCTCTCCCCCGTCGGGGCTGATCTCCAGCTCGCCGACCACGAGCACCGGCACGGGATCCGGCGTGTGCCCCGCGACGCCGGTACGGGCACGGCGCCGCAGGGCGCGCAGCCGGGCGGTCAGTTCCTTGATCGCCACCGGCTTGACGACGTAGTCGTCGGCGCCGGCTTCGAGGGCCGCGACGATGTCGTGGGTGTCGTCGCGGGCGCTGACCACCACGATCGGCACGTCATCGTCACGGCGCAGCTGCCGGATGCACTCGAACCCGTCGAGACCGGGCAGCATCAGGTCGACGAGCACGTAGTCCGCCGGGTCGCGGCGCTGCACGCGCAGGCCCTCTTCGGCGGTGGCCGCGCCGAGAGCGTCGTAGCCTTCGTCCTCGAGTGCGAGCAGCAACGCCAGACGGATGCGGTCGTCGTCCTCGATCACCAGTACGGCCGTCATACCGGGCATCATCCCCAGACGACCGGCTCGGCTGCCAACCGCGGCGGCAGGTTGGCAGATTTGTCACGGAACTGTCACAGATCCGCGTGGTGACCGCCAAGCCGGCACGGCAGGGTCCTAGGCGACCGCGTCCGCGAAGGAAAAGGGGGTGTGCCCGTGACCGGACCGCTGGCAACCACGCCGTGCACGCTGCCGCTGGTCGAGGTGTGCGTCACCGAGTTCGACCTGGCCTGCCTGCCGGCGACCGGGGCAGTGTTCGACCGGCTGGTGGCCCTGCGTCCCGCACAGGTGGTGGTCGACCTGTCGGGCTGCCGGCACATCGACGCCGCCGCCATCGGCCTCCTACTCGATGTGCACCGGCGGCTCGCCCGGGCCGACGGGGTCCTCACCGTCCGCAACCCGAACCCGCGCATCCGGCGCATCCTGCACACCGCCCGGCTGGACCAGATCCTGCCGATAGTCGACACCGCCCCCTCGTCGCCGCCCGGCACGGCGACGGCGGAGCAGGAACCCATCGCCGCACCGCCGGTGTTGGTCGCTCATGGCCGCGCCTCGGTGCGAGCCGCGACCTGACGGAGCGTCGCACCTTTCCACCTCCGGCTGAACCGCTCCCCGGGTCGCGCCATCAGCCTCGGGGGCGGCCCAGCTCCGGCTCTGCACGAACGCCGTGTCCCACCGCGCGCGAGGACACGGCCCCAGGAAGGACCAGCAGAATGACAGTTGTCCCGGACGACCACCTGATGACCCTGATCTGCGACACCTGCGGCGACTCCGTCAAGGCCACCGCGTGCGTGCTCCCCGACGCGGAGGTCGTCTGGACCCTGGTATCCGAACAGGGGTGGAGCGGTTCCCCGTTCGCCACCGGCCCGCACCGCTGCCCGCACTGCAGCCTGCTGCCGCCCGCTGGTGGCGGCCACGCGTCGTGCGGGGACCACGGTCCTGGCGGGATCCTCGGCATCGACCACGTGGACGACGTGACAGTTGTCGCCGCCGCCGGTGACGTCGATCTCGACACCGGTGACACGCTGCGCAACGCCCTGCGGCACGCCGCCGACATGGGCGGAAACATCGTGGTCGACCTGAGCCGGGTACACCTCATCGACTCCACCGGCCTGGGCCTCCTGGTCCGCGCCCACCGTGACGCCCGGGACCGTGGGGCCACGCTCTGCCTGGCCGCGCCGTCGCGGTTCGTCCGCACCGTCCTGCACACGATGCGCCTGGACGGGGCCTTCCCCATCTTCGACAGCCGCGACGACGCCCTCGCCCAGTTGTCCGCGGGTTCGGCGTCGGAGCGCACGACCTCCGCCGCGACGGCCGCCCGTTCCTGATCGACATCGATCGGCCGGTGTTCCCCGTGGCGTACGTCGAGACCGACTGCCACCCGCCCCCGTACTCCAAGGACACCCGAGGAAGCCCATGAGCATCGCCGGTCTCGTCACCGCGCTCCTCGTCGGCGTCGCAAGTGGCCTGTTCGGCAGGCTCGTCATCCCGGGACGCCGGGAAGCCCCGATCTGGCTGACGGTGTCCGTCGGGGTGGTCGCCGCGCTGGCGGGCACCATCCTCGCCCGGCTCGCTGGCGTCGACACCGGCACCCTCAACCTCCTGACCCTGGTCATCCAGGTCGGCCTCGCCGGCAGCGGCGTCGTGCTCGTCGTCGCCACCGCCAAGCCCCAACCGTCCGACGCCCCGTGAACCGGGGGCGACGCAGCGGCGGCACCGGTGCCCGACGTGGACGTCCCACCGGCCCGCGATTCCGCCCCCGCCTCGCCACGACCAAGGAGCTGACCGTGTACCTGCCCTGGCCATTACCTGACGAGAACTGGTCCGGCGACGCCTCGAACCGGCCCGAGCCGGATCACGAGGACCGACGCATCGAGGCGCTTGTCGCGCAGCGACTGAGCATCGACTGGACCACCCGACGCCAGCAGATCGTCGTCTCCGTGCAGAACCGGGTCGTCATCCTCGCCGGCGTGGTGAGTGACCCGAACACCCGGCAGGTCGCGGCGGAACTCGCCTACGACGTGCCCGGGGTCTTCGACATCTGCAACACGCTGCGGCTCAGCGGCCCACGGCGCAGCCACTACCAGGGGTAACCACACCGCACGCTGCGTAACAGCGGATCGGACGCTCTCGTGCCCTAGCGACGGTGACACCCTGATGGTCGTCGTCTGGTCAACGGGGGTCCTGCTCGCACGCCTTCCTGATCTGGCGCTCCCGGGCTATCACGGCCAGCCGAGCAGTCGGGCGCCGAGGACGGCTGTCTGCAGCGTGAACCGTTGGGTCGGCTCCCCGGGGTGGTAGCCGGTCAGGTCCCGGATGCGGTCGAGGCGATAGGTGATCGCACGAACGGACAGGTGCATCTGCCGGGCGGTCGCGGTGTGGTTGCCCTGGTTGTCGAAGAGCACCGACAGGGTCTCCAGGTACGGCTCGGCACCGCCGCGCGCCGTGGTCAGTGGCCCGAGGACCGTGGTCACCAGGTCGGTGATGGCGTCGCGGTCACGCAGGAGCACGGGGAACACCAGCAGATCGGCGGCATTGAGTACGGGCGTGGTGAAGCCGAGCTTGGCGGCGTGGTCGAGGGTGTGGCGGGCCTCGTCGAGGGAGGTGGCCAGGCCATGCACCCCTGGTTGGGTACGCCCGACGGCAATCTGCCAGTTGCCCGCGCCGAGTTCGGTGAGGAGCAGGTGGGCGAGTTCGGCCGCGATTCCGCGTAGGCCGCCGGCGCTGATGCAGACCACGTCACCGTCGCGGAGGGTGGTGAGGGTGTTGCCCTCGCCGAACCTGGAGGCCAGTGCGGCATCGATGCGGTGCGTGATGCCGGTGGTCAGGCCGGTCGCACGGGCGATGAGGACGGTGTGGGTGGCCGACAGGCGGATGCCATATCGGTGTGCGCGCTCGGCGAGATCACCGGGATCGGCCCTACCGGTGAGCAGGTCGTTGACGAACACGGAACGTTCGTTGTCGTGGCGATCAAGCTCGGCACGGTTCTGCCGGGCGTACCCGTCCAGGGCGGCGCTGAGCAGGACACGCGCGGTGTCCAGGAGTGTCTCGGCGCGGGAATGCACGGCGGCCGCGGTGTCGGTCGACGCGACCGGGTTGGCGCTCCAGTGGGCGGTGGTGGCATCCAGCAGACCGGTGACGAGCTCGCGCAGCTTGAGCCCTTGACCCGCTGCGCGGGCACCCAGGCTCGCCGCCGCCCGACGCCGGGCACCGGCCGGGACGGACAGCAGATCCTGACAGTCGGCCGCCAGCGAGGTGTCGTCGCTCATGGGCTGTTCCTTGTCCACATGGCGGTGGCCGCCGGTGAACGGCGGCCACGAGCTTCAGGTTTACACACCGATGTCGCGGCGGTCGAAGACGATAACGCCGGCGATCGTGGCCGCGGCACCAAGGAGCACGAGGGCGAGAAGCTCGGCCGGGTGCCAACCGGTGTGCAGTGGGTCGGTGCCGATGAAGTAGTGGAACGGTGACAGCCAGCGAACCCAGTGCCATCCGTCCACCATGCCGCCGATGGCGTTGGCCATGTAGGTGGCCACCGCAAGGCCACCGGTGATCGCGAGAACGGCAGCCCGTTTTCCGGTGGCGGCGCCAACGAGGAAGGCGATGCCGGCGAAACACCACACCAGGGCGACCAGCCCGGCGGACGCGGCAGCGACGTTGGACAGGGCGATGTCCATGCCGATCCAGGGAACAATGATCATCAACAGGATCCACGGGATGGCGGCGATTCCGGTGAGCGCGCTCCCGGCGGCGACCACCCGTTGCCAGGCGAAAGCGGCGCGCGAGACCGGGTTGGCCAGCATCAGCTCCATGCCACCGTCCTCCTCCGGCCGAGCGATCGTGCGGGCAGCCAGCGTGATGGCGCACATCAGGACCAGCAGTGGGCCGACCAGGCTGAAGATGGTCGCCTGCAGATAGCCGGCGGGCGACAGCATGTCGGCGATGCCGAGGAAGTCCAGCATGCCCTGGGGCAACGCGTCCTGCTTCAGCTCCGCGGCACCCTGGAACTGGCTGTAGAAGGAGGTGTAGATGGCGGTGAAGGCGGCGACGCCACCGGTCCAACCGATCAATGCCAGGCGGTCGTCCCGCCAGGTCTTACGCACCAGCGCGGGAAGCATCGCCGGCTCCTTCCGCGTGGTAGTAGAACGACAGGAACGTCTCTTCCAGGTCAGGTTCGGCCGACAACATGTCCATCACCTCATGACGCGCCGCCGCCTTGATCAGCGGGTCGATGCGGCCGTCGACGGTGCATTTCAGCACCGGCCCGGACACCACCACGTCACGTACTCCGGGCAGGACACTGAACTCTGCCGGGTCCACCGGATCATCGAAGTGAATCTCGACGGCGCGGACCGCCCGCTTCCCCAGTGACTCAACCCGCTCGACCGCGGCCAGCCGGCCGGCGCGGACGATGGCGACCCGATCGGCCACCTGCTGCACCTCGGCCAGGACATGAGAGGACATGAAGACGGTCTGCCCGGCAACTCTGGCGTCGCGGACCATGGCCAGGAACTCCTGCTGCATGAGGGGGTCCAGCCCACTGGTCGGCTCATCCAGGACCAGCACCGCCGGCCGGTGCATGAACGCCTGCACCAAACCCACCTTCTGCTTGTTGCCCTTACTCATCGTGCGTACCGGGCGTGAGAGATCCAGGTCGAGCCGCTCCGCGAGCTCGGCAACCTGCGACCAGGCCACGCCGCCGCGTGCCGCGGCGAAGAAGCGCAGCAGGTCCTCCGCCTTGTCGCGCCCGGGAAACACGAGCTCGCCGGGCAGATAGCCGATCTGACGGTGCAGTGCGGCCTTGTCCCGGCGCGGGTCGAGTCCGAGCACGGTCGCGTGTCCGCGAGTGGGGCGCAGGAAGTCCAACAGCAGCCGGATGGTGGTGGTCTTCCCTGCACCGTTCGGGCCGAGGAAACCCACCACCTCCCCGGCACGAATCTCCAGGCTGAGCCCCTCGATGCCGCGACGCTGGCCATAGAACTTGGTCAGGTCCTCGGTGAGCAGAGCGATGTCGCTTGTCATGCCCACATCGTCGCCGGCCTTCCCGCCCGGCATCCAGGTCAGCACCCGGCCGACATCTCGCTGAGGCCGTTGCCGAATACCGGAAGCAGTAGCCCGAACCGCTGCCCGGCGGGTCCCCGAGCCGCGAGCGCCGGGAGTACTCTCCCATCAGGTGCGCCGGGAAGTCTGGTCGGCAGGTCATGTCGTGCTGCGACTCCTGGAGGCTCCGATGGGCGTTTCTGCCTTGCGCACCGAAAATCTGTCCAAGCGGTATGGACGCCTACTCGCCCTCGACAACCTCACCCTCGACGTCGCGGCGGGCGAGGTGTTCGGGTTCCTCGGCCCCAACGGCGCCGGAAAGTCAACAACGATCCGGCTGCTGCTCGGCCTCGCCCGACCCACCTCCGGTCGAGCGCGGATCTTCGACACCGACGCCGCCGACGTCGCCGCCGCCCATCGCCGGCTCGCCTACGTACCGGCGGATGTGGCGCTGTGGCAGCGGATGACCGGCGCCGAGGTGCTGGACCTGCTCGCCCGCATCGGTCCCGGTACGGACACCGCGTACCGCGACGAACTCATCCAACGGTTCGCGCTCGACGTGTCCAAACCGGCCGGCACCTACTCGACGGGCAACCGGCAGAAGGTCGCCCTGATCGCGGCGTTCGCCACCCGGGCGCCTCTGCTGGTGCTGGACGAGCCCACCAGCGGCCTGGATCCGCTCATGGAACTGCAGTTCCGGCAGGCCGTCGGGGTTGCCCGCGACAACGGGCAGACGGTCTTCCTCAGCTCCCACCAGCTCGCCGAGGTCGAGGCCGTCTGCGACCGCGTCGGCATCCTGCGCGCCGGCCAACTGGTGGAGGTGGCCTCCGTCGCCCAGCTACGCCGACTGCACCACACCGAGGTGGCCGCAACGTTCACCGGCACGCCACCGGACCTCACCGGCGTCCTCGGCGTCGACGGCCTGCACGAGGACGGCCCGGCGGCAGTGCGATTCACCCTCAACGGCTCCCCCGCCGCGGCGCTGCGCGCCCTGGCCGACGCTGATGTGGCGACGATCGTCGTCCGCGAGCAGAGCCTGGAGGAGATCTTCCTCGCCTACTACGGGCAGAGCCCCCGATGACAGCGACCGCGACGCCGGCAACCCGCCCGCAGCCGGCAATGCGAGGGCTCGCGGTGCGACAGGTACGCCGGGGTGCCGTGGTCGTGACCGCCGTCTGCGCGGGCATGTCCGCGCTGGTGGTGGTCGGCTACCGCGCGGACGCGCTGGATCCGGCCGCCGTGGCGGCGCTGGCCCGCAACCCTGCGATCCGTACCCTCTTCGGCGATCCGGTCGCGCTCGACCAGGCCGGCGGGTTCACGGTGTGGCGTACGGGCACCGTACTGGCGGTGGTGCTCGGTGTGTGGGCGATGCTGGCTGCCACCCGGATCACCCGTGGGGAGGAGGACGCCGGCCGGTGGGGCCTGCTGCTGTCCGGCCGGGTCACCCTTGCCGAGGCTGTCCGCCATCACCTCGGTGTCCTGGCCGTCGTGCCGGTCCTCGTCGGAGCGGCGACAGCGGCGGCGATGATCGCCGCGGGAGCGGAGAGCACCGGTTCGGTGCTGCACGGCACCGGCCTCGCTGCCGTCGGCCTCTTCTTCGTCGCGGTCGGAGGAGTCGGCGCGCAGCTGTTCTCCAGCCGGTCGGCGGCCAACGGTGCCGCTGCCGCCGTGCTGGTGGTCGGGCTACTCATGCGGATGGTCGGCGACGGTGTCCCCGCGCTGGCCTGGCTTCGGTGGCTGTCCCCGTTCGGGCTGATGGCGCTGACCCGCCCGTTCGCCACCGGTCGAGGGCTGCCGGTGGTGGTGCTGACATGTGCCGCCCTGCTGCTACTGGCCCTCGCGGGTTGGCTCGCGGCGCGGCGTGACGTCGGCGCGGGGATTCTGGCGACGTCCGACAGTCGGCCGGCGCGTACCGCATTGCTCGGTTCGGTGCCGGCCTTCGCGGTACGACGCACCATGCGACCGCTGGCCGCGTGGTCTGCCGGAATCGGCGCGTACTTCCTGCTCCTGGGTCTGATCGCCCGGTCCATGACCGAGTTCCTGACCGGCAATCCCCAGTTCGCGGCCATGGCGGCCCAGGCCGGCTTCCCCGCACTCGGCACTGTGGAGGGTTACGCGGCCACCATGTTCACGCTGCTGGCCGTGCCGGTCGGGGTGTTCGTCTCGGTGCGGCTCGCCGCCACCGCCGCGGACGAGAATGCCCGGCGTCTCACACTGGTGCTGGCCGCACCGGTGACCCGACTGCGCTTGTTGGCCGCCGAGGCGACCATCGCCGGGTGCGCCGCGCTGCTCCTGATCACGCTGTCGGGCCTCGCCATGTGGGCCGGCACGGCCATTGTCCATGCCGGGCTCGGGGCCGCTGACGCGCTCGCCGGTGCCTGGAACGTCGCGCCGATCATGGTGCTCTGTCTGGGAGCCGGCGTCCTGGCGCTCGGCTGGCGGCCGCGTACCGTGGCGGCGGTCGGCGCTCTTCCGGCCGCTGGTGGGTTCGTGTGGCAGGTCATCGCCGACAGCGTCGACGCCCCCGCCTGGGTCCGTGCGCTGTCCCCGTTCGCGCACCTGGCCGCGGTGCCGGCCACCGCACCGGCCTGGCGGGCAGCAGCGGTGATGGCCGGCATCGCCGCAGCAGGAGTGGTCGCCGGCTCGATCGGCTACCGCCGCCGCGACCTGTGCACCTGACGGTGATCAGTTCGACCCGACCCGGACGCCGCCGGTGGCGAGGTGCGGCGTTGCGCATCCGGATCGCCGCCCTCGCGGCGAATCCCGTCGCCATGCACGATCGTGGTATTGCGCCCCGGAATTGCGCACCACCGGTGCCGGGCTGACCGTCCAACGTGTCGCGCGACGATCGCTGCGGCTTATTGCCGCCCGCGCCGCTACACCCTGGAAAGAATCACACAACGACCCCAGGGTGTCCCCTCTCACAACGATCTTCCCCAGCTATTCACCGTGGCGTCGGTATTCTTGATTAGGCACAGTCTGCACCTTATGCCCGTTAGCTGAGGGGGGATCATGCCCGATCACATCGACCTCGCTCGCCTGCGAGACGTGCTCGACGGACCGTGGGCCGACGTCCGCAACGCCCACCGGAATCACCTCGACGCGCGCTTCCTCCCGGTGTACGGCGAGACCGGTGACCAGGCACGGGAGCGGATCACCCGACTGCTCACCGAACTCCCCGCCGAGCTGGGCATGGCGTCGGCCTTTCCCCCCGAGTACGGCGGCAGGTCCGACGTCGGCGGGTCGATCGTGGCCAGCGAGATGCTGGCGCAGGTCGACCTGTCGCTGATGGTCAAGGCCGGCGTGCAGTGGGGCCTGTTCGGCGGTGCCGTCGCCGCCCTCGGCACCAGACGACACCACGACGCCTACCTGCGGGACATCATCTCGGGCCGGATCTTCGGTTGTTTCGCGATGACCGAGACCGGCCACGGCTCCGACGTCCAGCAACTGCGCACCACCTGCACGTACGACCCGCAGACGCAGACCTTCGACCTGCACACGCCGCACGAGGCGGCCCGCAAGGACTACATCGGCAACGCCGCACGGGACGGGCGGATGGCGGTGGTCTTCGCCCAACTGATCACCGACGGACGACGGCACGGCGTGCACGCGTGGCTGGTGCCGATCCGCGACGCCCAGGGCAATCCGCTGCCCGGCGTGAGCATCGGCGACGCCGGCGCCAAGGGCGGGTTACTCGGCGTGGACAACGGGCGGCTCAGCTTCGACCACGTGGCAGTGCCCCGCGACATGCTCCTGGACCGGTACGGTCAGGTCGCCGAGGACGGCTCGTACTCGAGCCCGATCGAGAACGACTCCCGACGCTTCTTCACCATGCTCGGCACCCTGGTCCGCGGCCGGGTGAGCGTGGGTGGCGCCGCGTCCGCGGCCACCAAGTCGGCACTGACCATCGCGGTGCGCTACGGCGACATCCGCCGCCAGTTCGGCACGCCCGGCGCGGACCGGGAGGTGCTGATCAACGACTACCTGGCCCACCAGCGCAAGCTGCTGCCCGCCCTGGCCACCACGTACGCGCTGCACTTCGCCCAGACCGAGCTGCTCACCTCTCTCAGCGAGGTGCAGGGCGGCGACGGCCCGGTCGACGAGCAGCGACAGCGGCAGCTGGAGTCCCGGGCCGCCGGTCTCAAGGCGGCGCAGACCTGGCACGCCACCCGCACCATCCAGATGTGCCGCGAGGCGTGTGGCGGCGCCGGTTACCTGGCCGAGAACCGCCTGCCCGGTCTGAAGGCGGACACCGACGTCTTCACCACGTTCGAGGGCGACAACACGGTGCTGCTGCAACTGGTGGCCAAGGGGCTGCTCACCGGCCACCGGGACGCGTTCGGCTCGTTGGACGGCTGGGGGCGCGCGTCCTTCGTCGCCGACCAGGTCCGCGAGATGGTGCTCGAGCGTACCGCCGCGCGCTCGCTCATCGAGCGGCTGATCAGCGCGGTGCCGGGCCGCGACGACGAGGTAGCGGTCACCGATCGCGGTTGGCAGCTCAAGGCCTTCGAGGACCGCGAGAGGCACCTCCTCGACGGCGCTGTCCGCCGGCTCCGCAACGGCGCGGCCACCAAGAAGGACCGTTCCTTCGACATCTTCAACGACGTCCAGGACCACGTTCTCGCGGTCGCCACCGCGCACATCGACCGGGTCACCCTGGAGGCGTTCGTCGCCGGCATCGAGGAGACCGCCGACCCCGCGGTCCGGGCGTTGCTCTCCCGGGTCGGTGACCTGTACGCGCTCAGCGTGATCGAGGCCAACAAGGGTTGGTTCCTGGAGCACGGCCGGCTGACACCGGCCCGCTCCAAGGCGATCACGGCCGTGGTGAACGGCCTGCTCAAGGAGCTGCGCCCGCACATGCGCACCCTCGTGGACGGTTTCGCCATCCCCGAGGCCTGGCTGAACTGCGCCATCCTGAAAGAGGAACCCGACCGGCAGGACTCGATGGCCATCCACGACGCCGCCGGCGATCGCCAGGTGGTACCGGCGTAGGGGAAGGCCCGGAAGCCCGCCCCGGCTCGGCCGAAGGGTGCCCGCCGGCTCTGGGGTCGGCGGGCACCGTCGTGGTGGTAGAGGTCAGCTGCAGCAGCCGCCGGCCTGAGCGGGGGCGGCGTCGAGGGTGACCAGGTTCAGGGGCGTGGACAGCAACCCGCCGGAGATGCCGGTGGCGAGTCCGCGTGCCACCGGCTCTGCTGCGGACGCCGGCCCGCAGCAGCTGTCGCCGGTGGCGGAGTCGGCGGGGTTGCTGCTGCACACGCCGGTTTCGGGCAGGTCGAGCTGGACGGCGTGGGCGGCGTCCCAGTCGCCGGCGAGGGCGGCGACGACGGAACGGACCTGCTCGTACCCGGTGGCCATGAGGAAGGTGGGCGCCCGGCCGTAGGACTTCATGCCGACGGCGTAGTAGTCGGTTTCCGGGTGGGCGAGTTCGTTCACGCCGTGTGGGGGGACGGTGCCGCAGGAGTGCTCGTTCGGGTCGATCAGCGGCGCGAGGGCGCGGGTGGCACCCATGATCGGGTCGAGGTCCAGGCGCAGCTCGGCGGCGATCGAGTGGTCGGGGCGGAAGCCGGTGGCGGCGACGACCCGGTCGACGGTGACGGACTCCTCTTCGCCGTCGGCGTGGCGCACCAGCACAGTGACCCGGCCATCTGTCGGGGTGAGGGCGTGCACGGAGAAGCCGGTGAGCAACCGGATCCGGCCGGCGTCGACGTGCGCGCGCAGCCGGGAGCCCAGGGCGCCACGCGCCGGGAGGGCGTCGGCGTCCCCGCCGCCGTAGGTACGCGCCGGTGAGGCGGTCCGGATCGCCCAGGTCACCGCGGTGCCCGCCGTGGACTCGGCCAGTTCGGCCAGGGACAGCAGGGTGTTCGCGGCGGAGTGGCCGGCCCCGACGACGAGGGTGTGCCGGCCGGCGAAACGGTCCCGGGCCGCGCCGAGAACATCGGGCAGCGCGTGCTCCACAAACGCGGCGACGGTGCTCTCGCCGTGGGCGGGCAGGCCGGACGCGCCCAGGACGTTCGGGGTGCCCCAGGTGCCGGACGCGTCGATGACGGCGCGGGCGAGGAGCTCCTCGCCGTCGCTGAGGCGGATCAGGAACGGGGTGGAGTCACGACCGGCCGTGCGCAGCCGATCCAGGCCCCGGCGGCTGATCGCCTCGACCCGGGCGCCGTAGCGCAGGTGCGGCTTGAGCTGCGCCAGCTCGGCGAGGGGCTGGAGGTAGTCGCGGGCCAGCTCCGCTCCGGTGGGCAGCGCCTCCAGATCGGGGACGACCCAACCGGCCGCGTCGAGGAGGCGGCGGGCGGCCGGGTCGATGTTGTACCGCCACGGCGAGAAGACGCGCACGTGCCCCCACTGGCGGACGGCGGCGCCCGGGGTGTCGCCGGCTTCGAGGACGGTGAACGCGATGTCCCGCTCGTGCAGGTGCGCGGCGGCGGCCAGACCTACCGGGCCGGCACCGATGACCATGACGGGCAGCTCGTTCAGGGTGCTCATCAGCAAGACTCCTCTGCTTTGACAGTTATCGAATCAACGGAGTGGACGGGGCCCACGGGTGGGCCTGCGGTTGGTCAGGCGACGACGGGGCTGCGCCGCTCGAGCAGGACGACGTCGCGCCAGCGGCCGTGGTGACGACCGATCCGCTCGCGTACGCCGATGATCCGGAAGCCGGCCCGCTCGTGCAGGGTGAGGCTGGCCGCGTTCTCGGGGAAGACTCCGGACTGGATGGTCCAGATGCCGGCGGCCTCGGTGGAGATGATCAGCCGGTCCAGCAGCAGCCGGGCGATGCCGCGGCCCTGCGCGGCGGGATCGACGTAGACGGAGTGCTCGACCACCCCGGCGTAGACGTCGCGGGCCGAGGTGGGTGCGACGGCGATCCAACCGAGCACCCTGTCATCGGCGTCCACCGCGACGAAGCGGTGGTCGGGCAGCTTCGCCGCGTCGAACGCCGACCAGGTCGGTGCGGTGATCTCGAAGCTGGCGTTACCGGCGTCGAGCCCGGCCTGGTAGATGGCCAGGACCCGCTCGGCGTCCTCGTCCCGCAGGGGGCGCACCGTGATGTCGGTCATCAGCAGGTTCCGTTCGGGCTGGGGGCGGGTCGACCCATGACCACCTCACCCTTTCATCGGCAACAGGCGATTAAGGCTATCCACGGCGAGCGAAGGACCGTCGGAGACAGGTTGCGCGGGGCAGCCCACGTCGCGTGGGAGCGACGCCGCTCGGTGCCGAGGCGCTGTCTTGACGTCCGTCGAAACAGACAGTTGCACGCTGATTAGAGAGATGTCAACCTAGAGGAATGTCGAAACAAGCGGCGCCTCTCCCCCTCGTGGACGTGACAGCCGACGCGGTCTGCTGCCCGTCCTTGGCGCAGCACCGCATGCCGGCCGAGACCGCCACCCTGCTCGCGCCGGCGTTCAAGGCCCTCGGCGACCCGGTTCGCCTGCAGCTGATGTCGATGATCGCCTCCGCCGACAACGGCGAGGTGTGCGTCTGTGATCTCACCCCCGCCTTCGACCTCACCGGTCCGACCATCTCGCATCACCTCAGGACCCTGCGCGAGGCCGGCCTCGTCGACGCCGAGCGGCGCGGCACCTGGGTGTACTACCGGGCCCGACCGGTGATCCTGCGCCAACTCGCCGCGCTGCTCACCGTCGAACCGGTGACCGCCGCACAGCCTGCCACCGACTCCTGACCGGGCGCTCTCCCGACGCCGCACCCCGTACTGAAAGGAGGGCCCTGGTGCCCGCCAAGCCCAGCGTCCTGTTCGTCTGCATGCACAACGCCGGCCGCTCCCAGATGGCCGCCGGCTGGCTGCGCCACCTCGCCGGCGACGCCGTCGAGGTCCGCTCCGCCGGCTCCGCTCCCGCGGAAACCGTCAACCCGGCCGCCGTCGAGGCGATGCGCGAGGTCGGCATCGACATCACCGACCAGACACCGAAGCTCCTCGAGTACGCCACCGCGGAGACCTCTGACGTCATCGTGACCATGGGCTGTGGGGACACCTGCCCGGTCTTTCCCGGCAAGCGCTACGAGGACTGGAAACTCGACGACCCCGCCGGCAAGGGCGTCGAATCGGTACGCCCCATCCGTGACGAGATCCGTACCCGGGTGGAGAAACTCCTCAGCGACTTGCGCTCCGCCATCTGACCGCGCGAGCGCACCGGCCACCAGACCTGCCACCGGCCCCCCGTGGAACCAACAGAGGAACCAGGCACATGACGACGCCGACCACCCCGTCGAGCACCGCACCCCGACTCTCGACGCTGGACCGGCTGCTGCCGGTATGGATCGGCGCCGCCATGGTCGCCGGCCTGCTCCTGGGCCGGTTGATCCCCGGCCTCGACGAGGCCCTCGACCTCGTCAAGGTCGGCGGAATATCCGTACCCATCGCCCTCGGTCTGCTCGTCATGATGTACCCGGTCCTGGCGAAGGTCCGCTACGACCGCCTCGACACCGTGACCTCCGACCGACGCCTGCTGATCTCCTCCCTGGTGATCAACTGGCTCGTCGGCCCCGCCGTCATGTTCGCCCTGGCCTGGTTGCTCCTACCCGACCAGCCCGCGTACCGCACCGGCCTGATCATCGTCGGCCTGGCCCGCTGCATCGCGATGGTCATCATCTGGAACGACCTGGCCTGCGGCGACCGCGAGGCCGCCGCCGTCCTGGTCGCCCTCAACTCGGTCTTCCAGGTCCTCGCCTTCGGCCTGCTCGGCTGGTTCTACCTCACCGTGCTGCCCGGTTGGCTCGGCCTGGAGCAGGCCGGGCTCTCCGTCTCCGGCTGGGACATCGCCGGCAGCGTCCTGGTGTTCCTCGGCATCCCCCTGGCCGCCGGCTACCTCACCCGCAGACTCGGCGAACGCGCCAAGGGCCGCGACTGGTACGAGGCGAGGTTCCTGCCGCGGATCGGGCCGGTCGCCCTGTACGGGCTGCTGTTCACCATCGTGCTGCTCTTCGCCCTGCAGGGCGACGCGATCACCGCCCAGCCCTGGGACGTGGCCCGCATCGCGGTGCCGCTGCTCGCGTACTTCGGGATCATGTGGTTCGGCTCGTTCGCCATCGGTCGGGCGATCGGCCTGAGCTACGAACGCACCACCACGCTCGCCTTCACCGCCGCCGGCAACAACTTCGAACTCGCCATCGCCGTGGCGATCGGCGTGTTCGGCGTCACCAGCGGTCAGGCCCTCGCCGGCGTCGTCGGGCCGTTGATCGAGGTGCCGGTGCTGGTCGCCCTCGTCTACGTCAGCCTCGCCGCCCGGCGCCGGTTCGGTCACCCCGACATCAAGCAGCTGAAGCCGGCAGCTTCGGGGTGACCGCTTGACCCGCGTTCCGGTTCTCGGGAAGAGACGGCTCAGCTCGGGACGCTCAGCGCGCCGAGGGCACGACCGGCCTCCCGGGCGGACTGCAGGGCCCCGGCGTGCATCTGGGCGGCCTGGTCGACGAACGCGTCGAGTGCGGGGTTGACCCCGACCAGGGTGAACTCGCGTTCGACAACGGTGAGGTCGGCGCCCCAGCAGTCACCGATGATCCGGCGCAGGTACGGCGTCGAGTGGTCCCAGCCCTCCCGAGGTGTGCCGGCACCGTACGCGCCACCACGCACCGTGGCGAGCACTGTGGGCTTACCCGCCAGGAACGGCTCCGTTGTCGCCCGCGGGTCCGCGAGCACCACGTCGACGTACGTCTTGAAATGCTGGGAGACGCCGAAGTTGTAGAGCGGCACGGCGAACAGCAACGCGTCGGCGGCCCGCAACTCGTCCACCAGCGTCGCGGCGAGGGCCACCGCCTCCCGCTGCTCGGCGGTGCGTTCCTCGGCCGGCGTCATACCGGCGGACACCGCCGCCGCCCAGAGGGTTGCCGGCAGGGTGTCCACCCCGACGTGGCGGCGCTCGACGGTGTCGCCGGGATGACTGGCGAGCCACTCCTCCTCGACGATGTCCGCGATTTCACGACTCGCCGAGCCGTGCGTTCGGATGCTGGCATCAAGCCGGAATAAGGTCACGAGCACTCCCTGGGGAACTGAGGTTCAAGGTTGAACTTCACCCTAGAGCAGATTGTTCAAGCTTGAACCTGAAGGAGACGTCCCTCACCCTCGTGAACCACGCCGACACGTACGCTTGCGCCATGCCCGACGAACCTCGGTGGTTGACCGACCACGAGCGCGACGCCTGGCTTGCGCTGGCCAAACTCATGTTCAACCTGCCGAGCGCCCTCGACGCCCAACTCCTGCGGGACAACCACCTCACGCTGTTCGACTACTTCGTGCTCAGCGGCCTGTCCATGGCGCCGGGGCGAACCATGCGACTCAGTGACCTCGCCAGCCACCTCAGCTGCTCGCTGTCCCGACTGTCGAACGTCGTCAAACGCCTCGAACAACGAGGCCTGCTCCGCCGCACCCCCGACCCGGAAAGCCCCCGCTACACCGTGGCCTCGCTCACCGACGCCGGGTGGGATCTTGTGGTCGCCGCGGCCCCCGGCCACGTCGCGGCCGTCCGTGACTACGTCATCGACGGCCTCACCGCGAGCCAGATCGACGTCCTGCGCGAGGTGGCCTGCCATGTGACCCGGAAGATTTCCGAGGCTCCGGAGGCCAGCACCCGCTGACGCCCGGGCGGGGTGCACCGCGTCGCCTGTTCCACCGGGCGGAACTGCACCCCCAGGTCACGGCGTCCCTTTCCCGGGCCGCCCGGGTGATCGTCGTACGCATTGCCGAGCAGATCGTCTGCGTGGAATATTATCTCCCTGGCCGAGCATTCAACTGAGCGACGACCGGCACCAGACACCGGCCGCGACAGGGTTCAGAGCGCGAGTGATCGCACTGCTCGCGCGAGTCGGGATGGGGAACATCAGATGATCATGGAGATCGGCATCGTCCTCGACGCGTCACGGTTGGCCCGCGCGCCGCTGGAGACAGTCGAGCTGGCCCGCCTCGCCGAGGAACGCGGCCTGGACCTTGTGGTCGTCGCCGACGCGGCGACCGGGACATCAGCCGGCCTGGACCCCTGGACCGCGGCGGTCTGGCTGGCGGGATCGACACGCCGGATCGCCATCGGTGCCCCCGCCGGCGCCACCACCGCTCCCGATCCGACCGACCCGCAAGCGCAGTACCCGAGCGTGATCGCCAAGGCGCTGGACAGCATCGACCTGCTGGCGCAGGGGCGGATCATCTCCGACCCCGCCGGCTGGGTCGTCGCGCCACGGGACGCGAAGCCGGCGGAACTGGCCCGCCTCGCCGAAGCCGACCTGCCCGTCGTGGTCCCGGTGGATTCGCGCGAGGACGTCGAACGCCTCGCAGCGCTCGCCGCCGAAGGCGACCACCGCAGCGGCGTACGCCGACGCTCGGCCGCGGTGCGCGCCCAGCGCAAGCCGGGCATCGACTACGACGGCGTACCAGCGTCACTCGCCGACGCCGCGGTCGAGCCCGGCGATCCGCAGTACCGCTCCCTGTCCTCCACCTATCTGCGCGGCGGTGCTCCCGGGTTGGTGCTGCGGCCCTCGACACCGGCCGAGGTGTCGGACGCGATCGAGTTCGCCCGACGACACCGGCACCTGCCCCTCGGCATCCGCAGCGCCGGCCACGGCATCAGCGGCCGTTCGACAAACCGGGGCGGCCTGGTGATCGACGTGGGCGCCATGAACACGATCAGTGTGGTGGACCCCGTCCGCCGGCTCGTGCGCATCGGCCCCGGCGCGACCTGGAAGCAGGTCGCCGAAGCCCTGACCCCGCACGGGTGGGCACTCGGCTCGGGCGACTACGGCGGCGTCGGCGTCGGCGGGCTCGCCACCGCGGCCGGAATCGGCCTGCTCTCGCGCAACCACGGCCTGACGATCGATCATCTCCGGTCGGTCGACCTCGTACTCGCCGACGGACGGCAGGTGCGGGCGAGCAGAGAGCACAACCCGGAACTGTTCTGGGCCGTACGGGGAGCGGGCGCCAACTTCGGCATCGCCACCTCGTTCGAATTCGAGGTCGACGAGGTGGGCGAGGTCGGCTGGGCGCAACTCGTCCTGCTCTCCACCGACATCGAGCAGTCGCTGCGCCGCTTCGCGGAACTGGCCAGTTCGGCACCACGGGACACCACGGTGTTCCTCGTGACCGGGCAGCCGCGTGCGGGCACGTCGACCATCCAACTCTTCGCTGTGGTCGACAACCCGGATCCCGACACCGTCGTGGCGCGCCTGACACCGTTCCTGGAACTCGGGGCGCTCGCCGGACAGCAGGTGGTGATGACGCCGTACTCGGGAGTCATGGGCAACGCCGCCGACGTCGGGCCGAACGGCCACCAGGGATTCGGCGAGCCGAACTCGCGGTCGGCCTTCCTGCCCACACTGACCCCCGAGTTCGCCCGTGATGCCGCGGCGATGCTTCGCAGCGGGGGCGTCTACTTCTTCGAGCTGCGGGCCATGGGCGGCGCGATCGCCGACGTCGCACCGGGCGAGGCGTCCTTCAGCCATCGGACGCCGGCATTCCAGCTGACGGCGATGGGCCAGAACAATCAGCGCCTCAACGCCGTATGGGAACCACTGCGTCAGCACTTCGACGGCCTCTACCTCAGCTTCGAGACCGACCGCAGTCCCGAACGGCTGCTCGACGCCTTCCCGGCACCGGTGTTGGAGCGCCTTCGCACACTCAAACACCGCTACGACCCGGACAACCTCTTCCGGGACAACTTCGCCATCGACCCGCGGACAACGAAGGAGGCACAGGCATGACCGACTACGGACACGACCTGCTCTTCGGCGCTTTCATCACACCCGCCGCACAACAGGCCCGACAGGTCGTCGACCTGGCGGTCACCGCGGACCGGGCCGGCCTCGACCTCGTCAGCTTCCAGGACCACCCGTACCAGGCCTCGTACCTGGACACGTCGACCCTGCTCGCCTTCGCCGCGGCCCGCACCGAGCGCGTCCACCTCAACGCCAACGTCACCAGCCTGCCGCTACGGCCACCGGCCGTCCTGGCCCGGGCCGCCGCCTCGCTCGACATCCTCAGCGGCGGCCGCTTCGAACTCGGCATCGGTGCCGGTGCGTTCTGGGACGGCATCGCCGCCATGGGCGGACGCCGGCTCAGCGCCGCCCAGGGCGTCACCGCGCTGCGCGAAGGGATCGAGATCATCCGCGAGATCTGGGACACCACGGCCCCCGGCGAGGTGAGCTACGACGGGCAGTACTACTCGGTCAAGGGCGCCCGACGCGGACCGCGTCCCGCCCACGACATCCCGATCTGGGTCGGGGCGTACAAGCCCAAGATGCTCGCGCTCACCGGTGCGGTCGCCGACGGCTGGCTGCCCAGCATCGAGTACCTGCCCCGGGGCGCCGACTCCCTACCGGAACTCAACGCGCGAATCGACGGCGCGGCGCACGACGCCGGCCGCGACCCGGCAGCCGTACGACGGTTGATGAACTTCATGAAGGTCCAGCTCTCGTCAGCCCCGCGTGGGCTTCTCAACGGCCCGCCCGCCGCCTGGGTCGACCAGATCGTCGACCTGGCGCTGCGGGACGGCATCAGCGCCTTCATCATCGGTGGGGACGACCCGAGCATCACCGAGCGTTTCGGCGCCGAGATCGCACCTGCCGTGCGAGAGGTCGTCGAGCGGGAACGCAAGGCCGGCGCAGCCGCCCGGCCGCCCAGAGCGTAGGAGCCGCGAGGTGGGGGTGGGCGGCCCGGAGAGGTGATCGCCGGGCCGCCCGGTGGTGAGCCACGCTGGGCGGCCCGGCGATCAGCCGGTCAGAGACCGGCGGCGTGTGCGGCGGCGGTGCCACCGACCACGGGCAGGACGATATTGCTGCTCTTCAGCGCGACCTTCAGGTTCGCGGCGGTGGTGTCCGCCTGGCTGGAGTACTGCGGGTAGCTGGCCACGATGATCACGCCGATCCGGTGGCCGGGCTTGAAGACGTAGTCCTCCGGCAGCAGCGGGAAGCTGAAGTTGTACGACTCCCCCGGCACCAGTGGCACGGCGACGCGGATCGACTGCCGGTTCTGGGCGTCCATGATGCCCTTGGTGACCAGCTCGTAGTCGGCGGTGGCCACCCGCTTCGCCGTCTGCTTGTAGCAGCCGTCGTCGGTCGGGCTGCTCTCGCCCCAGCAGTCCGACGTGTCCAGGGTGATGATCCCTTCGCCGGAGGCCCGGTGCGCGACCCGCTCGTCGGTGCCGTAGTCGACCAGGATGGCCCCGAGGTTGGTGTCGGCCTGGTCGGCGGAGGCCCGCAGCTGCACGGTGGGCGTGCCGGAGATGTGCAGCGGCGCGGACAGCGGCGCGGAGAGGAACGCCAGCCGGTTGGGCTGCACCACGTCCGGGTTGAGGATCATGGTGTTCTGGCTCTGCGTGCGGCTGTCCTGGAACGCCCCGGTCGCCGGCTTCGCGGTGGGCACCAGCCCGAGACCGCCCGCGCCGGTGGCGCCGGGCTGCAGGAACACCTCGGTGTCGGCCTTGCCGGGGATCGGCCAGTCGGCGTGGGTCTCCCACACGTCGGCGGAGCGCTCCAGGTCCACCCGCGGCTCGTCCATGATGCCGTTGGCGACGCCCTGCAGCCAGAAGTCGAACCACCGGTGCAACGTCGACACCCACACCGCGCGGCGCGAGTCGAACGGGTCGACGTGGCCCTCCTGCGACAGCCACAGCTTGCGCGGCACGTTGTTCTCCGCCAGGGCGTACCAGAACTTGCTGAAGTGGTCCGGGCGGACGTTGTCGTCGTTGAGGCCGTGGTAGAGCAGCACGCTGGCGGTGACGTTGGGGACCTTCTTGACGTAGCTGCGCTCGTTCCAGAAGGAGGTGTAGTCGCCGTGCTCGTCGCCGTCGGCGGCGCCTATCGCGTCGCGTACCGGCTTGCAGTAGTCCCGACGCTCGGGATTGGTGACCGTGTTGGCCAGCGACGACACGTAGCTGTTGCCGCGGGTGACCACGCCGTTGCTGCGCACGTAGTCGTAGTACTCGGTCGGTCCGCTGATAGGCACGACGGTGGTCAGGCCCTTCACGCCGGTCACCGCCGTGGCCATGGCCAGCGAGCCGTCGTACGACTTGCCGATCATCCCCGTCTTGCCGTTGTGCCAGTCCGCCTTGACGATCTCACCGGCGGCGTTACGGGCGGTGGCCCGGCCGTTGAGCCAGTTGATGGCCTGCTTGGCGCTCAGGTTGTCCTGGTTGGCGTTGGTGGTCGGGCAGCCGGTGGAGTTGTTGGTGCCGACCATGTCCAGCAGGATGACCGCGTAGCCGCGCGGCACGAAGTAGTTGTCGTAGAACAGGGGCCACTTGTCCAGCAGCCCGTCGCCGTCGAGGTCCGCCTTGCACTCGGACTCGTTGCCCCGGCAGACAGTCGAGTAGTAGGGGCTGGCGTCCATCACGACGGGGGCCTTGAGCCCCTGTGCGGTGGCCGCCGGCCGCATCAGGTCGAACGCGATGATGTCGCGCAGACCGTCGTTGTCGCTGTCGAAGGTGGAGTCGATGAAGAGGCGTTCCCGAATGGCGTCGGCGTAGCCGAACACCGGCTGGGTGACGCCGTCCTGGACGACGATCGACGGCGGGCCGTCCGCCGCCAGCGCCTGTGGTGCCGCGCCGAGGGCGGCGAGCACTGTCGCGGACAGTACGGCCACGCCTCTGCGCCACCGCGTTCCCACTGTAGCCATGCATTCTCCTTGATGTGTCCGAGGCTGCGTACGCTACGAGCCGGCGGCCGGTGCCACCACCTGCACGTGTAGGAAGTTCGTCGGGCGTGCTTCGACGGGGTGCGTCAGTCGCCCGGCGGGCAGCAGTGCGGCGGGCACGGCAAGACCCCGGTGCGACGCCGACCGGTGCCGGGCCGGCGTCGCACCGGGGTGTCTGGATGACGGGGCTACGGCTGGCCGGCCAGCACCAGCTCCCGCAGCCGCCGGTCGAGGGTCGGGGCGTCCAGGCCACCCGGCCAGCCGCGCAGCAGTGCGCCACCCTTGGCCACCAGCACGACGGCCGGCGGCTCCCGCACCGCGTACGAACGCCAGATCGTCTGCTGGTCGTCCAGGACGACCGGATACTCCACCTGGTGGGCGCGCAGGTAGTCCTGGACCTCGTCGGCCTGGTCCGCGCCGGCCACGCCAACGAAGACCACCCGGTCCCGATAGCTGCGGGCCAGCTCGCTGAGGGCGGCCTGGCGACTGGCGCAGGTGGTGCACCAGGAGTTGAAGAAGGTGAAGACGACGGGGCGCTGCGCCCACAGTTCGGCGGCGGCGAACGGTGTGCCGTCGGTCAGCGCGCCGGTGAACGCCGGGGCGGCCGGGGCGGTGCCGGGTGCCGGGCGCAACGCCAGGTCGGCGGGGACCGGTCCGGGCAGCGCCGCCGCCCCTCCGGCGGGCGCCGGTGGAGGCCCGGCCTCGGGTGTGGGCGTGCTGCATCCGCCCAGCAGTGCCACAGTCAGCAGCAGCGGCAGGAGTGCCCGCCTCATGACGGGACCACCGCCACCAGCGCCGGGCCCTCGCTGCTGTCCGACGTCAGGTCGAGCGCCGGCCGGCCGTCCACCTCCAGCCGGTAGGAGGCCCGCTGCGGCACGCGCACCGCAACGGCGAACTCGCAGTAGGTGGGCATGCGCTCGACCCCCAGGTCCTCGGCGAAGGCGGCCACCGCGGTTCCCGCCGGCAGCTGCCCGCTGGCCACCGCCGCCCCGTCCGGGTCGAGTACGCGGTACGGCGCCCGGTTGTGGAAGTGCGTGTACGGGCCGGTGCCGGCGCAGTCCACACCCGCGGCCCGGATGTTGATGTCGCGGACCAGGACCCGGACGGTCGTCGGGGAGACCGCCTCCTGGGTGGCGCCGACGGCGCCGCAGCCGGTCGCGCCGGCCAGCAGCAGGGGCAGCAGAGTCATGATGCTTCGCCGCACGTCATCCTCCTTCGGCCCGCCTGCCGGGTCCGCGGCGGCCTGTCGCCGCGGACCCGGCAGGACCGGGGTCAACCTCGGGCGTCGGTCAGGACTTCTCGACCCGGCACTGCTTGGTCACCGTCTTCGTCGGGTCGCTCTCCGAGGTCGCGGTGAGCTTCACGAAGCCGGTCTCCGCGGCGGCGGCGGTGGCACCCACCGACACCGTGACCGTGGTGGCCTTGCCGAACTGTGCGGTGGCGAGCTGGTTGGGCAGCCAGGTCCGCCAACCCTTGCCGGCCACCTCCGCGGACAGGCGGTAGACGTCCGACTTCAGGTAAGCGCTGACGTTCTCCGGGTGCTGCTGCCCGCCGGCCGAGTAGGTACCGGTGTTGGTCAGCTCGAACGAGCAGGTCACGCCGCGGTTGGTGGGCTTGCCGCCGCTGGTCACCTCGCCCTTGCCCAGGTTCACTCCGTGACTGCTCGGCCCGCCGGTGCCGTCCAGGGAACGCACCGCCACGGTGTAGGACAGCGAGCCGGCCGAGTCCCGCTTGAGATCGATGATGTAGAAGTGCAGCCGGTTGGCCTCGTCGACGTACTCGTACTGGCTGCCGGTGTCCGCGCCGGCGTGGAACAGCGCGTCGGAGAGCTGCCGGTAGTCACCCATGGTGATCTTCTGTGGGGTGCCGTCGGGCCGGTAGAAGTCGATCATGTCGATGTCCTGCGGGTTGGCGTCCACCACCCACTGGAACGGGGCGCTGTCGGCGTTCTTCGTCTTGCTCAGCAGCACGCCGCTGTCCGGGGTGAAGGAGTCCGCGCCCATCCGGTCGACGACCTCGACCGTGTAGTTGTTGAAGTTGCCGCCGTCGCACAACGGGTCGGTGCTGACCGCACAGGTCGGCGACAGGTCCTTGTTGAGCGCGATGTTCACCCCACTCAGACCCTTCGGGCCGGCGTCGACCGCCCGGGACGTGACCTGCGCGACCACCAGACCCGAGGAGGCCAGCGACTCCCGCGACAGCCGCAGCACGTGCTCCTCGCCGACCAGCCCGATCTTGATCTTGTCCCGCAGGGTGTGCAGCGAGCCCATCGAGCCACCGTTGGTCGGTGGGATCTGCCAGCGGGTGTGCGGACCGCCCGGGCCGTTGAACGACCCGCGCGACATCATGCTCCAGATCCCGGTGTACGCCCGGCGCAGCGGCTCGCCGTACGGGTTGTTGTAGTTGTCGCCGATGCCGAGCAGGTGGGACAACTCGTGGGCGTAGACGCCCATGCCGGAGCTCTCGCCCTGCGTCGAGGAGCCGCCGCCAGCGTTCGGCCACAGCGTCGCCGCCGCCTTCCACGAGGTCCAGTCCACGTAGCGGGTCTTCGCCCAGTTCGGCAGGTTGGGGTCCGGCGGACCCCAGGCGTCCGGCACGTCCTCCTTGTTCTGGAAGATCATCTGCCCGAACTCCTGCCAGGTCGACGACTCGTCCTGGCCGGCGCTGAGGATGAACACCAACTCGTACTGGTTGGCGACCTCCTCGCCGACGGCCGCCCGCCAGGCGCCCAGGCCGTCGGTGCGGATGTTCTTGCCGCACACGTCCCCGCTCGGGCAGGCACCCGGGTTGAACCCGTTGTCCAGCCCGTACTGGTAGGACTTGGCCGGCATCTGGTACGGCCCGAACCCGGTGAGGTCGACGCCGTAGCGGCCGTTGGAGTCCTGCATCCAGTACTCGTGCAGGGTGTGGCCCTTGTTCAAAGTGTTCGGGGTGTTCAGGAAGTCCTGGTAGAACTTCGGCACGTCGGCCCGGGGAATGTTCGTCGCGACGGACTGCGGGTTGCCGAACACCGTCGAGCGGGCCCGCTGGGAGACCGCGAACGTCTCATCCGGATAGTCGAGCGCCACCAGAGCGATCTTGAAGTTGCGGACCGAGCCCGACACGCTCGGGTCGGCCCAGTTCTTGCCCGGCACAGCCTTGTAGTCGTTCCAGGTCATCGTGTCCGGGTTCTGCCAGGCCTGCGGGTCCAGGACCTGGAACGGCGCGGTGCCGCCGGCCGGGTTGGCCGGGGCCGCGGCGGCCTGCGCCGCCCCGGTCGCCACCAGGGTGGTCACCACGGCTGCGGCCAGTACGGCCCGCCTCAGCCGGGTTCGATGGGGGGTAGCACGGTGCACGGAATCACCTCTCGTCGGAGGAAAACGCGGCGCTGGCGTCCCGGTGGGGGTACCGCGCGACACCTGTCAGCAGGCCGCGCAGCGAATCTAGGAGGGCGGGCCGGTGCCGGTCACCGTGCAGATGTCGGCAGGTGGGCCGGCGACTTCCGACACCTGAAGGACCGGCGTGCCCGCCGGCTCAGCCACTGCCGGCCCCGAACGCCGGCCCGGCCGTCGCCGCGAGGGCCCGCAGCACGTCGCGGCGCACCCCGTCCACAGCGGTGCCGGACAGGGGTCCGCGCGGGGGGCGGCACCGTCCGCCGAACCGCCCGGCGCACTCCATGGCCAGCTTGACCGCCTGTACGGCTTCCGGCCGCGAGGCCCAGCCCAGGATCGGGTGCAGCTCGGCGTAGAGCGGCAGCGCCCGGGCCAGGTCGCGGGCGGCGCACAGCTCGTACAGGCGCACGGCCTGGCGGGGCAGCGCGTTGGGCAGGGTGGCGATCCATCCGGTGGCGCCGCACAACACCAGTTCGAGCACCACGTCGTCGGCCCCGACCAGCACGTCCACGTGTGGGCAGAGGTCCCGCAGGCGGTGCAACCTGCGGACGTCGCCGGTGACCTCCTTGACCGCGACGATCCCGTCGATCTCGGCGACGGTGGCCAACAGGTCCGGCGTGAGGTCCAGCCGGGCGTCGTACGGGTCGTTGTGGGCGACCACCGGCAGGCCGACCGCCGCCACCTCCCGGTAGTGGGCGACCACATCGGCGGGCCGGGCGGCGGGCCCGTCGGGCGGCCGTGCCAGCACGCCGTCGGCGCCGACCGCGGCGGCCTGCTCCGCCCAGTGGCGGGCCTGCCTGCTGCCGTAACCGCCGACACCGGGCACCACCGCGCAACCGGGTGGCGCGGCCTGCACCGTCGCCTTCACCACGGCGGCCCGCTCGTCGTCGGAGAGGGCCCGGTACTCCCCCATCGACGCGCACGGCGCGACCCCGTGACACCCCTCGGCGGCGAGCCAACGGACGTGTTCCTGGAGCTGGTCGAAGTCGACCGACAGGTCGGCGCGGAACGGTGTGGTGATGGCGACCAGCACGCCCCGCCAGGGCCTACCAGTTCCCACTCGGATATCCCCTCCCCGCCGGCAAACGCCCGTCATCGGTACCGCATCGTGCGCGGGGCACCGGTGCGGTCCGTACCGGAACCTTAGGAACGTCTGTCATCCCCGGTCTTCGGACAGATGCCGGAACAGTCGCGGTGCCGTCCGTCCTTATGTCGCGACTTCGACAGTGGACCTTGCGCAATGGCCCATCCGCACCGGAGGGTAAGGACTGACGGTCGCGCGATCCCTGTCACGCAGCGCAACCATGGGAGATACATGCACGGTGAGCTCCAGCGAATCGTCGACGCCGTCGCCGCCCGGGTGGGGCGACCCGCCCTCATCGAGGACCGGCGGCAACGGGTGGTCGCCTACAGCGAGCACGACGGCCCGATGGACGACGTCCGCCGGATGTCGATCCTGCGTCGGCAGACGACGCCGGAGGTGATCGCCTGGTTCCGGGGGAAGGGTGTGCTCACGGCGCGCGCACCGATCCGCACCCCGGCGTGCGCCGAGCTGGACCTGCTGGCGAGGGTCTGCGTACCGATCCGGCACGACGACCTGCTGCTCGGGTTCGTCTGGTTCATCGACGCCGACGGTTCGATGACCGATGCCGACATCGCCACCGCGGCCGGCGCCTTCACCGACCTGTCCCTGGCCCTCTACCGGGAGAACCTGCTCGGTGAGCTCGCCTCGCAGCGGGAGACCGAGGCCACCCGAACCCTCCTGGTGGAGGGCCGGCAGGCGCGGGAGCACGCGGCGCGGGCGCTGCTGGATGAGGGCGTGGTGGCCGCCGACGGATCTACCGTCGCGCTCGTCGCGCAGCTCGTGCCGACCGGTGGGCGGCAACCCGACGAGGTGGCCCGGATCGCCCTGGAGCAGGCCCTGGTCACCACCCGTCGGTGGATCGGCGTACGGGAGACGCTGCACCTGGTCTGGCACGACCACGGGGTGCTGCTGGTCTGCGGCGACCGGATCGCCGGCCGCCCCACGCCGGAGGCCTCCGCCGCGCACCTGGACGCGGCGCTGAGCACCGCGACCCGGGGTCTGGCGTCGGTGGACCGGACCGTGACCGGGATCGGCCAGCCCCGCGCCGAGTTGTCCAGCGCCGTCGCGTCCTACCAGGAGGCCGCCCAGGCGGCCCGGGTCGGCACCCAACTGCCCGCGCTCGGCCGGGTGATCTCCTGGGCCGGCCTGGGCATCTACCGGGTGCTCTCCCAGCTGGACAGCCAGCATCTGGACGTCGCGGGAGTCCATCCCGGGCTGGAGCGGCTGCTGCGCGACGACGCCCACCAGGTGCTGCTGGAGACCCTTGAGGCCTACCTCGACCTGGCGGGCAACGCGCACGCGACCGCCGAGAAACTGCGACTGCACCGGACCACGCTGTACTACCGGCTGCAGCGGGTGGAACAGCTCGCCGGGACCGACCTCAAGGACGGCAACGAACGCCTGTGCCTGCACCTGGCCATGAAGCTCGGTCGGCTCACGGGCCACTACCGCACACCGTGACGCCGCCCGCCCGTGGCGTGGCCGCGAACAGCGACGCGACCGAGCGGACGGTCCTCGTCACACCAGGCGGGTCATCCAGCCGTGCGGGTCGGCGGCCCGGCCGTACTGGATGTCGAGCAGATGCCGGCGCAGCCGCATGGTCACCGAGTCCTCGGCACCGGCCTTCGGTGCCGTCACCTCGCCGCCGTCCCAGACCAGACGCCCGACCGGCGTGACCACGGCGCCGGTGCCACACGCGAAGACCTCGGTGATCGCGCCGGACGCCACGCCCTCCTGCCATTCCCGGATCTCCACCGGGCGCTCCTCGACCTCCAGGCCCAGGTCCTTGGCGAGGATGAGGATCGACCCCCGGGTGACGCCCTCGAGGATGGTGCCGAGTTCCGGAGTGATGATCTTGCCGTCGGCGGTGATGAAGTAGAGGTTCATGCCGCCCAACTCCTCCACGTAGCGGCCCTCGGCGGCGTCCAGGAAACAGACCTGCTCACAGCCGTGCTCGGCGGCCTCGACCATCGGCGCCAGGCTGGAGGCGTAGTTGCCGCCGCACTTCGCCTCACCCGTGCCGCCGCGCGCCGCCCGGGTGTATTCGGTGGAGAGCCAGATGGAGACCGGCTTGACACCACCGGAGAAGTACGCGCCGACCGGGCAGGCGATCACCATGTAGGTGATCTCCTTCGCCGGCCGAACCCCCAGGAACGGCTCGGACGCGAACATGAACGGTCGCAGGTAGACGCTGTACTCGTCCTCGTCCGGCACCCACACCTGGTCGGCCCGGACCAGCCCCTCGACCGAGGCCATGAAGTCCGGCACCGGCAGTTCGGGCAGTGCCAGCCGTCGGGCGGACCGGGCGAAGCGCTCGCCGTTGGCCTGCGGCCGGAACGACCAGATCGAGCCGTCGGCGTGCCGGTACGCCTTCATCCCCTCAAAGATCTCCTGCGCGTAGTGCAGCACCGCCGCGGCCGGGTGCATGAGGATCGGGCCGAAAGGGACGATCTCGGAATCCTGCCAGCCGCCGTCCGGCCTCCACACCGCCCGTGCCATGTGGTCGGTGAAGTAGGTGCCGAACCCCGGATTCGCCATGATCTCGGCTCGCCGCTGCGCGCTGGCCGGGTTCGGATTCTGCTGCAACGGGAACGGCAGGCTCATGGCCGGGTCCTCTCAATGGCCGCATCCCTGGGCGCTCAGTCACCGAGAACGAACACGCAGGGGAAGTTTGTCGGATGACAGGTGCAGAATACCGACCGTATTGTCGCCGGTCATAGGCAGACTGCGGCGACTCGGGAGGGACGGTGCGCCGGTGAGCCGGGGTGACGAGCGGATCGTCGCGGCCGCCGACAGCGCCGCCCGCCAGGTGGTGGGCCGGGTGGTCGTGTGTGCGGGCACCGACCTCGTCGACGTCGACGACATCCGGGCGTTGCTGGCCCGGCAGCCGCGCTTCGCGCAGCGGCACTTCACCGCGGGTGAGCGCGCGTACTGCCTGCTCGAACGCGACCCGGCGGAACGCTTCGCCGTCCGTTTCGCCGCCAAGGAGGCGGTGTTGAAGGCTCTCGGCACCGGCCTGAGCGGGGCGGCCCTGCGGGAGATCGAGGTGGTGCGCCGGCACTCCGGGCAGCCGGAACTGGCCCTGGCCGGGCGCGCGGCGGCGCTCGCCGAGGCGGCCGGTGTCCATTCCTGGCTGATCACCCTGACGCACACCCGACATCTGGCGCACGCCTTCGTCGCGGGCGTGGGCCAACCGGCCTGAACGCTTCCTAATCTATTCGTCCAAGTTGGACATTGCGCTCATATGATTTGATTGACCGTCGATGCCACATTGTTGACTTTAGCCATTCAGTGTGGAGGTTCGACACTGGCCATCAGCCGATATTTACCTCGCAATCGGGCAAAACAAGGGGCAGTCAAGACCGGCAATACCTCTAGTCACTCCTGTCGATATCCCAGATAGCGAGAGTCGTTTGACGGACCCGGATCAGCCCCAGAGGATTTCGATCAAGCGGTTCCTCGGGGGATGGGGAACTTTCGTGCATACTTCGAGGTGCATCACGGGGTGGGACGCCGTAACGGCGTCGATGCTGCTGCCGAGGGGATATTGTGGAACCACGCACGCTCTCTCAGCTCCTGGAATTCGAGCGTCGCATAGTGCCGGCCGCCGGCCTGATCCGCGCGGCCCAGATCCGTGGCGACGGCGATCAGGCCCTCGCGCACCTCGACCAGCTCTGCCGCGACATCGAGCAGCTCGCTCCGCTGATGCCGACGCGTCAGATCGAGGCGACGGTCCACGACTTGCGTGCCTGGTCAGACTCCGGTTTCCTGGCGAAGCCGGCCTTCGACGCGACCCGTGACACCGTTCCCGCGCCGGAGGACGGAGAAGCCGCCGCCTTCGTCGGACCGGTCACCCTGCCCAACGGCGACGGCTCCCGCGGCGCCTTCCTCGAGGCGTTCACGGTCGTCCGCCAGGACCCGGACTGCACCGCCGAACTTCAGTCGCGCTATCCGCACGACAAAGCGGTTTTCCAATCGACCCGACTCCTTTCCGCCTCCCCAGGATTGCGCGACGGAAACTGCGTCGTCTTCTTCCCGGAGAACATTCCGACGGCCAGTCCCACAGTGGATCAGTCGTTCGCCTGGTTCTTCTTCAACCGGCACACCACCATCTACGCCCGCACGCTGGAAATCGTGGCGCGGCTCTGTGGTGTCGGTTCCCCGTTCGCCGACACGAAGGTGCTGGCGTCCGCCGACGTCGACCCGGAGGACGTCTATCAGGCGCGCTGCGTCTGGGGCTACCTGCACGACTACTACCACCACACCGGGCCCCGTCCACTGGATCAGCACCTGGCGTTGAAGACGAAATGGCGCCCCGGTCTCGCCGAGGAGCTCAAGGTCGATCTGAAGTCGGCGATCGCCTGCCACGAGGAGTCGGTGCCCTACGGCGACATCATTTTCGAGTACATCATCCTGGAAAGGCTCTTCCGCTACCCGGCCGAGCCACGCCCGTTGCGCAACTTCGACTCCGGGACCGGCTTCGCCCTCGGCACCTGGCTTGCCGAGCACGGCCTGTTCACCATCGGCGACGACGGCCGGCGCAGTCTGGCCGGCAAGGCGGAAATCGTCGCATCGGCCAAGGAACTCGTCCGGACGATCGAGGAATTCGAGGCGATCACCGACGACGAGTCCTATCGCGAGAAGGTCACCGATTTCCTGTACGAGAGATTGCTACTGGAACCGGAGAACAAGGCGGACAGGTACGGCGGCCCCCGGGCATCCCTGAGCCTCTGGGGCAGTGAGGTCCATGTCTGACGGGATCCCGACCATCACCGACCGTGCCGTTGCCCTTCGCGATCCCGGTTTCTGCCGGTTCCACACCGACAACACCGCGGTCGTCGACTGGTCGGCCGAGCGCGGCTGGTCCGACCTCTCCGTTGAGCCGTACGCCCCGATGACCATGGATCCCGGCACCCTCGTGCTGCACTACGGACAGAGCGTCTTCGAGGGCCTGAAGGCGTTCCGCCAGCCCGACGGCTCCGCCGCGTTGTTCCGCCCCGCCGACCACGCCCGCAGGCTGGCCCGGTCGGCGCGTCGGCTGGCGATGGCCGAGATGCCGGCCGACCTGTTCCTGGACGCCTGCGCTCAGCTCGTCGCCGTTGACGACGGCTGGCTTCCCGAGGAGCCGGGCCAGGGCCTCTACCTGCGCCCGTTGATGATCGCGACCGAGGCCGAGCTCGGGCTCCGCGACTCGCGGCGCTACCGGTGCACCTTCCTGGCGTATCCGGCCGACCCCTGCTTCGGCCGGGCCTTCACCCCGATCTCCGTGCTGACCTCGGCGGACACGGTACGCGCGGTGCGCGGCGGGATGGGCGAGGCGAAGTGTTCCGGCAACTACGCCGCCAGCCTGCTGACCCGCAAGCGAGCCCAGGCGCGCGGCTACGACGAGGTGCTGTGGCTCGACGGCCTCGAGTTCCGCTGGGTCGAAGAGCTCAGCGGCATGAACGTCTTCTTCGTCTGGCGCGACGACGACGAGCGGCACGGCGTGCGGCTGACCACCCCGCCGTGCCAGGGGACGATCATGCGGGGCGTGACCCGCGACTGCGTCATCACCCTCGCCGGTGAGCTCGGCATTCCGGTCACCGAGGAGCCGACCCCGATCGACGCCCTCATGGCCGGCGCCCGGTCCGGGCGACTCGTCGAGATGTTCGCGTGCGGGACCGCCGCCGTGGTCGTGGCGGTCGGCCGGATCGCCGACGGAGACGACGACGTGACGATCGGGGACGGGCAGGAAGGCGTGGTGACCGCCCGGGTGCGGCACACGCTCATGGAGATCCAGCACGGCAGCCGCCCGGACACCCACGGATGGCTGCGGAGCGTACGCAAAGACCTTGCATCCGTTCACAGCTCGACCGACCGACAGTAAGGGAGATGGCGGATGCCTGACGCCAACGGCCGTTCCACAGCGGGTTCCAGCTCAACCGAACTGCCGCACGTCACCACCATCCACACGCTCGGGCCGACCGGCACCAACCTGGAGAAGGCCGCGCACCGCTGGTTCGCCGACCGACAGCGCCAGGGCCGGGTGGTCCTGCACGCCGAGGTCGAGGATGGCCTCGACGTCATGGCGTTCGACGGCAGCGAGGCGATCCTCGCCTGTGCCGTTTATCCGCGCCTGCACGACCTGGTGTTCGGTAATCTCCATCGGCTCACGATGGCCGACAGCTTCATCCTGGACACGTACGACATGGTGCTCGCCGCGCGGCCGGGCCAGCAGTCCGTCACCACCATCGTCACCCATCCCGCCCCCAGCTGCCTGGTGACGAATCGGGGCACGATCTCGTACGCGAGCAGCAACTCGGTGGCGGCCGCCGCCTGCGCCGCGGGCGACTACGACGCCTGCGTGACCACCGACCGCGCGGCCCAGGCCCAGGGGCTGCGGACGCTGGAAAACTTCGGTCCGGTGCCGATGGTGTTCACCCTGCACGTGGGGAAGGCCGGCGCCGCGTGTTGATAATCGTCCAGCCGCTCTCGGCCGGGATCCAGCTGGCGAGCCGGCTGGTGGCGGCCGGTGTCCCGTGCCTGATCCCGACGCAGTTTCCCGACCTGCTGCCGGCGGAGGTCCACTCCGGCGCGCGCGTCGTCGACTGGCATCCGGACCACGGCGTCCCCGCTCTGCTGGCGCTCGTCGACCGGCTGGGGGTGACGCCGACCGGCGTCATCGCGGGCTTCGAGTACACCGTCGGCCCGGCGGCCGAGCTGGCCCGCGCCCTCGGGCTGCCGGCGCTGAGCCAGGATACGGCCGAGGCCGTCCGGCAGAAGGACGTGATGCGGGAGCGCTGCGTCAAGCACGGCATCGCCGTCCCGGCATCGATCACGGTCCCGGCCGACGATGTGGGCGAATGTCCCTTCGCGTTCCCGGCGGTCGTCAAGCCGGCCGACTGGGGCGGCAGCCTGATGGTGCGCCTCGTCCGGGACGCGGACGAATACCAGCGCGCGTGCGCGGAGATCCACCGGTACGGCGAGGTCAAGTTCCACCACGATCCGCGGCGGGTCGCCCTGGTCGAGGAGTACGTCGAGGGCCCCGAGTTCTCTCTGGAGGGCTGGGTGGACGCGGCCGGGCTGCATCTCGTCAGCATCACCACGAAACTCGTCAGCGCGCTGCCGCAGTTCTTCGAGATGGGCCACGTCGCCACGCCGCCACGGAGTTCACCGCACGGACAGCTGCTGCACGAGTTCGCCGCGCAGGTGGTCGCCGCCTTCGACATCACCGTCGGGCCGTTCCACATCGAGACCCGCATCGCCGCGGACGGCCGTCCGGTGCTGATCGAGGTGGGTGCGCGGTTGGCCGGCGACTGCATCCCCGAACTGATCATGGCGGGCCCTGGGGTGGATCTCTACCTGGCGACGGCTGAGGCGGCGCGGGGCGGCCGTTACCTGGACGAGCCGGTCTCGTCGGCGAGCGCCGGGGTCGCCTTCGTCACCACCGATCGGCCGGGCGCCTTCGCCGGCAGTGTGTCCGGCATCGAGGCGTTTCTCGATGCCGACGAGTTCGACCGGATCGTCTTCGAGGCCGAGCGCGGCGCCGCGCTCGACCCCGACGACATCTTCCACAACCGGGTCGCGCAGGTCTATTTCGTCGGCGATCCCGGCCGGGTCGAGGACCTGGTCGGCGCCGTGCTCCGCGACGTGCGGGTCGATATATCCGACAAGGAAGGCAGCTGATCGTGAGCAAGGACAACGATCTGATCGTCGAGGCGACGACCGCACCCCGTTCGAAGCCGGCGGCCGACGCGCCGACGCGCCCGGGCGGCGTTCTGACCGATCACGCGTACTCGATGCGGTGGAGCAAGCGGCGGTCCTGGCAGGGCACGGTCATCGCCGACCGGGACGCGCTGCCGTCCGTACGGCCCACGTCCTCGGCCCTGAACCACGGACAGGCGGTCTTCGACGACCTCGCGGCCTACCGGATGACCGACGGGTCCGTGTCGGTGTACCGCCCGGACAGCCACATCAAGCGGCTCAACAAGGGGGCCCGGCGGATGGCGCTCCCGCAACTCGACTTCGACCGCGTCTGGCTCGCGATCCGCCGACTCGTGGACCTGGACGAGGCGTGGATCCCGGCGCAGCCCGGGTCGGCGCTGCTGCTGCACTCCGTCCTGGCCGGCAACGGCTCGTCACTCGAGGTCGCCCCGGCCGAGGAGTGCCTGTTCACGATCGTGGCGAGCCCGCTGACCCGGCCGGCTCCCAGCGACGTGCCGGTGCGGGCGATGGTCGTGGACGACTACGTGCGGGCGTGGCCGGGCGGCACGGGGGACATCAACGCCGTCGGTAACTACGGGCCGGGGCTGGTCCCGCGGGAGATCGCCGCCAACTACGACTATCACCACGTGCTGTGGGTGGGCGGCGATCCGGAGCGCACTGTCCAACAGGTCGGCGCGATGAACGCGTTCTTCGTCATCGACGGCGTCCTGACCACGCCGTCGCTGGACGGCACCGTACGGCCGGGGATCATCCGCGACTCGATCATCAAGCTGTCCCGTGACGCCGGGACCGTTGTCGTCGAACGGCCGGTTCCGTTGGCGGAGGTGTTGCAGGGCATCAGCGACGGCCGGATCACCGAGTGCTTCGGCACCGGCACGGTCGAGGGCGTCGTGTCCATCAACGGCCTCGGCTATCGCGGGGAGGAATACCGACTGCCCGGCAGCGTGGCCGTGGCGTCGCACCTCCGAGAGGTGCTCGGGGGCCTGCACCGCGGCGAGGTGATCGACCGGTTCGGCTGGATGCGCCGGCTCACCGAAGTTTCGACTGTCCACGCCTGACCACGGCAGCGCAACCCGTCAGGAGATCTGATCATGGCCTACGTCGTCACCGATGCGTGCATCGGGTGCAAGTACACCGACTGCGTGGACGTCTGCCCGGTCAACTGCTTCCACGAAGGCCCGGAGATGCTCTACATCAATCCGGAGGAGTGCATCGACTGCAACGCCTGCGTTGCCGAATGTCCGCCGGAAGCCATCTGGGCCGATGTCGAGCTGCCCGAGGACAAGTTCGAGTGGATCCTGATCAACGGTGAGATGAGCCAGCAGTACCCGGTGATCTACCAGAGCGACGCCAATTCCGTCAGCAAGAAGTCCGCCTCATAAGGGATGGGATCGACAGACATGACTACCATCGAGAACTCGTTCATGCTCGGTCTCGATTCGAACTTCTACCTCAAGGACGACTTCGAGAGCCCGGAGAAGCGGACCAACGTCACCTGGTTCTACCCGAAGATCTGCGGCTTCCAGGACGCCCTGCGGACCGAGCAGGAGAAGGCGGAGTACTTCTCCTTCCTCGACCGTCAGACGCACCCGCAGCAGACGAACATCCTGCTGTACTTCCACATCCCCTTCTGCGAGGCGTTCTGCAACTTCTGCGCCTGCTTCAAGGAGTCCTCGGCGAAGTACCAGGGCGAGCAGCGGGTGCGGTTCGTCAAGGCCATGGTGAAGGAGATCGAGCGCAACGCCCGCTCGGCGTACTTCCAGGGCACGAAGATCAAGTACGTGCAGTTCGGCGGGGGCACGCCGTCGGCGCTCGACCAGGAGTCGATGGCGACCATCATCCAGGCCGTGCACCGCGAGTTCGACCTGAGCGAGGTCGACGGGATCTCGTTGGAGGGCAGCCCGCTCGGCCTGTCCACGGACGGCTACATCGAGATGCTCAAGTCCCTGGGGATCACCCGCATCTCGTTCGGCGTGCAGACGCTCAACGAGGAGATCCGGCGCAAGCTGACCATCAAGGCCACCGTCGAGCAGGTCTACCAGACGGCGGAGAACATCCGCAAAGCCGGGATCAGGACCTTCGCGCTGGACCTGATGTACAACCTCGCCGGTCAGACCGACGAGATCCTCGCCTCCGACATTCACGGCATCTGCGCCGAGCTGCGCCCCAGCTTCGTGCAGACGTACCGGTTCAACCAGTGGGAGGGCACCCGGCTCGACAAGCAGATCCGGGCCGGCAAGGTGAGCGACGTGCTGCCGTCCGGCAGCATCGAGCGGGTCCAGTACCGCCAGATCAAGGAGAGCCTGGCCGACTACGGGTACGACAAGCAGCTCCTGATCAACTTCTTCACCCACCTCGACGAGACCGGCCCGATCGGGCTGGACCACGCCTGCGGCGGCAACGGCTACCGGGCGAGTTACACACTGGGCATCGGCCCGGCCGCCGAGAACTACATGGGTGAGCGGAGCTACCGCAACCACACCAACGTGGACCGCTGGATCAAGGACGTCGAGGACGGCATCATCCCGATCGAGCAGGGCCGGATCTGCAGTGAGGACGAGGTCGAGAACCGGGTGATGGTGTTCTTCCCGGTCTTCGGCACCGTACGCAAGGCGGACGTCGCCAACCTGGAGAAGTACCGCCGGGAGATCAACTGGATGGTCGAGAGCGGGTACGCGATCGAGACCGACGAGGACATCACCCTCACCGAGGTCGGCCGGGAGAACGCCGGCAACATCGCCTTCCTGTTCTACTCCGACGAGGAGAAGGCGCGGGCCCGGCGCACCATGTACCTCTCCCTGAAGAACAAGCGCAACCCGTTCCACCAGGACGAGATGAACATCCCCCGCACACCGGTCTTCCTGCAGTCCAAGCTGGCGACCCGTCCAGCCGACTCCAGCACCGCGCCGAAGGCGGGCTGACGTGACGAGCACCGACCGGAAGACCCGCGCCGACATCGAGGACGACCTGCGCAAGATCGCAGCCGAGGTCTTCCCGAACCACGACGTCGAGTTGACCTCGAACACGCCCCTGTTCAACGGCGGGCTCTCGTTGAACTCCACCCAGATGATCGAGCTGACGCTGGCCTTCGAGTCGTACTACGACATCGAACTCGAACCGGAGCTGCTGACGGTGGAGCACTTCGCCACCCTCGGCTCGCTCGCGACCATGCTCGAGGACCAGCTCAACGACGACTCCTATGTCTGATGGGGTACGGGTCGTCCTGGTGCACGGCAACGCCGGAGCAACCATCGACGGCATCTGGTTCCCGTACCTCAAACGGGAGCTTGAGGCTCGGGGCCACAACGTGGTGGCCCAGACCTTCCCCGATCCGATCAAGGGTCGGATGCGGTACTGGCTGCCCTACCTGACCGACGTCATCCGTCCGGACGACCAGACGGTCATCGTCGGGCATTCGTCGGGAGCACTGACCGCACTGCGGTACGCGGAGTCGGCGCCGCTGCTGGGCACCTTCGTGGTGGCCGGGCACCACACCGACTGCGGCTTCGAACTCGAACGGCGCAGCGGATTCTTCGACCAGCCGTGGGACTGGGCGGCGATCAAGCGGAACCAACGCTTCATCGTCCAGTTCCACTCGACGGACGATCCGTGGGTCCCCCTCGACGTGGCCCGGGAGCTGCACCGACTGACCGGCAGCCGGCTGACGGTGCTGGAGGGGATGGGCCACTTCGGGTCGTACGACCAGAAGCTGGACACCTTCCCGGAACTGCTGGAGGCGGTGTGCCGGCAACTCGAGATGGTCGACAGGTGACCGGTGGCCCGCTCCGCTTCGTCGACGAGGTCATCGACCGCCGCCACGACGACGACGCCGTGGCGGTGGTCGATCTGGCCACCAGCGTCCAGGTGTCCTACCGGACGCTGGCTCGGCGGGTCCAGGCCCTGACCGACCTGCTGGCTCCCCTCGTCGGCCGGCAAGGCACCGTCGCGATGGTGATGGACAAGTCCATCGACTCGGTGGTCTGCATGGTGGCGGCGCTTCGACTCGGTGCGCGGTACGTCCCCGTCGACGAGTCGTTGCCGCCGGCCCGGACCGCGGTGCAGTTCGCCAGGTGCCGCCCGACGGTGACGGTGGCGCATCCGCGGTATCTCGGGCTGCTCGCCGAGGCGGCGGCCGGCACTCTGGTGGTCGCCGGTGACTCCTGGGACGTGTCGGCTGAGGCCGACTACCGGCCGTCGGCGTACGGGGACAGGACGCCGGACGACCAGGCGTACGTCATCTTCACCTCGGGATCGACCGGCGGCCCGAAGGGCGTCATGATCAGCCACCGCAGTGTGTGCGCGCTGCTGGAGGGCGTACAGCAGGTGGTCGGTTTTCCGGAACGGATGCGATACCTGAACGTGGCGCCGCTGTTCTTCGACGCGTCCGTTGTCGACCTGTACTCCACCTTCCTGGTCGGCGGCAGCGTGCACCTGCTGCCCCGGCTGTCGATGGCCGGCCAGGTCACGCAGGCGTGCGAGCAGTGGGGCATCACCGACGTGCTGCTGGTGCCCTCGGTCATCCGGATGCTGCTCGGGCGGTTCAGCGACATCGACCGCCGCGACCTGAGCTCCCTGCGCCGCCTGTGGTTCGGCGGGGAGTCGTGCCCGACCTCGCTGCTGCGGGCGATGGACAAGAAGCTTCCGGGTCTGACCTATGTGCACGGCTACGGCCCGACCGAGACCACGCACAGCGCCACCCTGTACGTGACCGACGACATCGCCGGCCACGATGACGAGTACCTGCCGATCGGGACCCCGCTGCCCGCCGTCGACGTCCTGATCGTCGACGACGACCTGCGACCGGTGCCCGACGGCGACACGGGTGAGCTGCTCATCGGCGGCCCGCAGGTCATGCTGGGTTACTGCGAGGAGCGGGCGAGGACCGAGCAGTTGCTGATCACACGCGGCTCCCCCGAGATCCGGTACTACCGGTCGGGCGACTTCGTTCGGCGCACCGGCGCCGGTCAGCTCGTCTTCGTCGGCCGACGCGACGATGCCGTGAAGATCGCCGGAAACCTCGTGCACACCTCCGAGGTCGAAGCCGCGGCGCTGGCCGTGGACTGGGTGGTCGACTGCTGCGCGGTGGTGACCCAGCACCGGGTCGCCGGCCGGGCCATCACGCTCTTCGTCCTGGCCGCCGACCGGACCGGCGCCGAAACCGACCTGAGGGCCGAGCTGGCCCGGGTGTTGCCGCCGTACATGGTCCCGGCCAAGATCGTCATGATCGACGAGGGCGACGTCGGCCTGACACCGACCGGCAAACTCGACCGCTCCCGCCTGCGCGACCTGGTGACCTCCGATGATCGATGACGAGATAGCCGCGTTCACCCGGCGGGGTGTGCTGACAGTTGTCCCACGGGCGGCGAGCGGGCGCAGCCTCACCGACCCCGCCGAGCTGCTGCGCCACGGTGTCGAGGAGTTCCTCCCCACGCCGGCCACCGTCGACCGGGTCGCCGAGGCGCTGCTCCGGGAAGGCCTCGCGATCGAGGCCCGAACCGACGTGGGCCTGACCGTCAGCGGCGAGCAGAGCCTGCTCGGGGACGTCTTCGGCAGCGCCGTCGGCGTGGTCCGCAACAAGTACATCCGCGACTCCCCCCGCTACGAACTCGTGGCGCGGGGTCCACTGCGTTCCCGGGTGTGCACCGACCTCATCAGTGCGGTCTCGGTGCCACGTTCCGGATTCGAGCTGACCGTCACCGCGTCGCCGCCGGTGGTGCGCGGGACCGGGCACCACCTCCGCCTTCCCGGCGACGCGGTGCGGGTGGCCGGAGCCGAAGCGCTGCACGCCGCCGGTGTCCGCGGCGACGGCGTCCGCGTCGTCATGGTCGACACCGGCCTCTACGACCACCCGCATCACCGCCAGCACGGCTACCGGACCGCGGTCGTCCCCGCACTGGCGCAGCTCGATCCCGCTGTCGACGAACGCGGTCACGGCACCGCGATGTCGGCGCTGCTGCTGGCGGTGGCGCCCGACGTGTCGCTCACCATGGTCAAGATGGCCACCGAGGGCTTCTCGTTTCCGGTCGCCGCGTTCCAGCGGGCGGTGCAGCTCGAACCTGACGTCATCTCCTGCAGCTGGGGGACGTTGCGCGCGGAACCCCATCTGCATCTCGAGGTGGCCAACGCGATCCGGCGGGGCTGCACAGTGCTGTTCGCCGCCGGTAACGGCTCGACCGACCGGCCGACAGCGATGTTCCAGTCCGTCGCCACCCCTGGTGCGATCACCGTCGGGGGCGTGCACGTCGGCCCGGACGGCGAGCTGCGGGCCGCCGATCTCGCCTCCAGCTACCGGTCGGCGGTCTTTCCCGGACGGGCCGTGCCGGACGTGTCCGGCCCGTGCGGCATGCTGCCCAACGGCAACTACATCCTCTTCCCCACCCAACCCGGCTGCCTGTTCGACCGTCGCAACAGCAAGTACGACGGCACGGGTGCGGATGACGGCTGGCTGGTGTCGAGCGGCACGTCAGGTGCCACGGCGTACGCCGCCGGCGTGGTGGCACTGGCGATTCAGCAGGGTCTGCCGTGCACCGCCGAGTCGTTGACCGTCCATTGTGTTCCGGTCATCCGGGGTCGTTCCATCACCGGGGACGAGTGCGGTGCGCAGAGCCCGAACCCGGCCACCGGCCACGGTCTGCTCACCGCACACCGATTGGACGGGGTTGTCGCTGCTGATCGGCCGCTGTTACGCTCCTCGATGGACAGACGGGGGAGCTCTGCGTGAATGGACCATTGCGTGCCCCCGCCAGGGAGTCCCCGACAACTGACATCCGGCCCCACCAGATCGTGCGCTTCGTCGGGGGCCGGGGGGTCGCCGCGCTGGCCGACCAGTTTCTGTTGTTCGCCATTCCGCTGCTGGTCTTCAAGACCACCGGCAGTGTCGCCGCGAGCGGGCTCGTCTTCCTGGTCGAGTGGCTGCCGAGGGTCATCTTCGCCCCCGTTGCCGGGGTGCTCGCCGACCGGGTCGACGGCTACCGGCTCTATCTGATCGCCGACAGCGTCCGGGCACTGCTCGCCGTGGGGGCCTTCGCCGCCGTGCTGGCCTGGCCGGGCGCGACGGTGGTGACGCTCAGCATTCTCGCCGCGTCCATGTCCCTGGCCAGCGCCCAGGCGTACATCGCGATGGAGACCACTCTCCCCCGGTTCGTGCCCCCCGAGCACATGGTGCGCGCCCAGTCCGTCATCCAGGGCACCGAGCAGGCGAGCACAGTGCTCGGGCCGGCCATCGCGGTCCTGCTGGCCACGCTGCTGGGAACGACCGATCTCCTGCTGGTGACCGGGGTGCTCTTCGCGCTCACCACGATCAACGTCCTGACCCTGCGCGGCAGCCTGCGCAGTGCGGTCACCAACACCGAGCCCACGACGGTGCGCGGTGTGCTGGCCTCAGTGGCCGAGGGTGCGCGCACGCTGTTCAAGCTCCCCGCGATCGTGGGCCTCGTCGGGCTGACGATGATGGTGAACCTCATGGTCGGCGTCGGCATGGCGACCAGCGCCGCCATCACCACCGGCACCTTCGGCAAGCCCGACCGCTACTTCGGGGTGCTGTCCTTCGCCGAGGGCGTGCTCTCCCTGCTGATCTTCTTCATCATCCCGCGACTGTCCCGGCGGATCACCCCACTGGTCGCCATCCTGGGCACCTTCGTGATCATCTGCCTGGGTGGGCTCACGATCAGCCAGGCGAACACGTTCACGCAGTTCGCCATCGGCTACACGTTGCTGATCGGCACCGTCGGCATCCTGAACGTCTTCATCCGCGCCGAACGGATCCGCCGCATCCCCCGCGAACACCTCGGCAAGACGATCGGCCTCATCGTCCTGCTGAACCAGGTCTCCCTGCCGGTCTCGGGCTTCGTCGTCGCCGTCTTCGCCACCGCGCACGGCCCGCAGGCCGTACTGCTCGGCGCGGTGCTCGGGTCCGTTCTCGTCGCCGTTCTGTTGCTCCCACTGGTCCTTCAACTGAGGTATCCGCATGCGCATCCTGATCCTGCACCGAATCACCGATGACATCATCCGCTACGCGGATGGCCTCGACTTCGAAGCCCACGAGGTGACCTTCATCGGTACGGCCGAGCGCATGGCGACACTGCCCGCACGGCTGCCCGGCACACGGATCGAGCGGCCCGGAACGGGCGCCACGGAGACCGAGGTGGTGGCGGCGCTCGCCGGCCACCCGAAGCCCGACCTGGTCATCGCCCAGTCCGAGTTCGACCTGATCGCCGCGGCGCGCATCCGGGAGGCCCTCGACGTGCCCGGCCCACGCGAGGCCGACGTGCTTCCCGTCCGGGACAAGGTCATGATGAAGGCCGCCGCCGCCCGGGCGGGTCTGCGTGTGCCGCGCTATCTCCCGCTGGCCTCGGCCCTCGCCGGAGCCGACATCGGGTGGTCGGGCCAGACGGTGCTCAAGCCGCTCGACGGCGCCTCCAGCCAGGGCGTACGCGTATTCGACACCGCCGCATCCGCCCTCGAAACGGTACGTCGCGACGGCCTGCCCTCCGACGCGGACCCGAGCGGCTTCGAGATCGAGGAATTCGTCAGCGGCCCGATCATCCACGTCGACGGGTTGGCCGTCGACGGCACCCCGGTCACGCTGCAGGCCAGCCGGTACGTCGGCACCTGCCTCGGGTACGCCGAGGGCAGCCCGCTCGGTTCGGTGCAGACGGACACCCCGCCGGCCGTCGTGGAGTGGACCACCGCCTGCCTACAGGCCGTCGGCATCACCACGAGCCTGTTCCACCTCGAAGGCATCGAGACGCCCGACGGCCTGGTCTTCCTCGAGGTGGCCAGCAGGTTCGGCGGGGCCGGCGTGGCCGACACCTTCGAGCTGGCGACCGGCGTGCACATGCCGTCGGTGCAACTGCGGGCCCTCTCGACGCCCGGCGCCTCCGCCCCCGAGGCGCACGACTCCGGCCCGGACTCCCGGTACGGCTGGTTCATCGTCCCCGGTCACACCCTGGGCGCGAGGTTCTGCACCGTCGACGGCGCGGACGAGTTCCGGCGCAGCCCGCTGACCTGGCGCTGGGTGCAGCGCACCGAGGACGAGCCGGTCAGTCAGGCGCTGAGCTACGCCGAGTACGACGTACCCGTCGCCGGTATCGTCGGCCCGGCACCCACGGCGGTGCTCGAACAGTTCCTGCGGGACATCTTCGCCTCGGTCAAGGTCACGGCCGCCGGCAAGGCGGACAACCATGTCTGAGCTGCTGCTGGTCGGGGTCGGTTTCATGGGCAGGCCGTACCTCGCCGCCGCGCGACGGCTGGGTCTGCGGGTGGCCGCCGTGGAAGGCGCGGCCCGAGCCGCCGACACGGGCGGGCTCGTCGACCACATCCGGGTGGCCCCCGGCAACCACGACGAGCAGTGGGCCGAAGGGGCCTGGGCGGCCGCGGCAGACCGCCGGCCGGCGGGAGTGGTGGCGTTCACCGAGAACAACGTGCTCGGCGCGGCCCTGCTGCAGGACCGGCTCGGCGTTCCCGGCCCGTCCCTGCACGCCGCGACCGTCTCCCGCAACAAGGCTCTGCAACGGGGGCTGTTCGCCGCGGCGGGCATCCGCCAACCGGAGTATCTGATGACCGGCGACCTGGAATCGGCGCGCGACTGGGCCACCGCCCGCCTGCCGGTCGTCGTGAAGCCACTGTCCGCCGCGGGAAGCGAGGGAGTGGAACTGGTCGACAGCCTGGACGCCTTCCAGGACGCTGTGGCACGCCGGAACGACGAGGGTCCGCTCCTGGTGGAGACGGCTGTGGACGGCCCGGAATACAGCTGGGAGGCGCTGATCAGCGAGGGGAAGGTGTGGCTGGCCAACCTCACCGCCAAGGAGACCGCCGAGCCGCCCCACTTCGTCGAGATAGCGCATCGCACCGGCGTCCAGCTCGACCACGAGGCCGCCGCCGAGGTGACGGAGTTCTGCACCGCGGTGGTGAGCGCCCTCGGCATGCGTACGGGCATCGTGCACCTCGAGTTCCGGCTCGCCGCCGACGGGCCGACCCTGATGGAGATCGCCGTCCGGACCCCCGGCGACTACCTCATGGATCTGCTCAGCCTCACCTACGGCCTGGACTGGTTCGAGATGGTCGTCCGGCTTGCCATGGCGATGCCCCTGCCCGAACCACCGTCGGGCCCCGTCGCGTACGCGGCGAGCTATCTCCCCATCGCGCCACCCGGCATCCTGGTCGAGATGCGGGGCACGGCCGAGATCGAGGCACACCCGGCCTTCGTCTCGTGCGGCTGGTGGAAGAATCCCGGCGACGTCGTGCCGGCGGCCACCTGGAGCGCGGAACGCGCCGGCTACCTCATCGTCTCGGCCGAAACCCCGGCGCTCCGCGACGAAGCACTGGAATTCGTCCGCAGGACGCTGACCATCGTCACCCGCCCCGCCTGAACCGTGACGGCTAGCCCGAACCGCTCACTGCCTGGGGTGGGGCGGGTGCGGCCGTTCAGGCGGCTTGCCACTGGCGTGGATGGCGTCGGAGGCGGCGATGCCGGCGAGGACGACGACGGCGGTGACGGCCACAGCCAGCGGCGGCAGCCGGATCATGAACGGCGCGGCGCCGGCGATCACCGCGGCGCCGATGATCCGAGAGCGTGACACCCGGTCGAAGACGGCATGTTCCACCAGGGCCCGCCCGATCAGGAACAGCATCGGTCCGCCCAGGACAATGAGAATCCATGCCGCTTCGGTGTGCCCGAACGGGTGTTCGATCACGATTTCGTATCCGACTGCGACGGCAACGATGCCGACCACCATGAGGACGTGCGCGAGGAAGGCGTCCCGGACGAGGTGCGAGGGGTCGGCGGAGGCTCTGATCGCCTCGGGCAACAGCTGGCCCGCCCGGAAGAGGTAGACGCGGAACAGCAGCACCGTCGTGATGAAGGAGACCGCGAAGGCTGCGGCTGCCCCGCCCTGCCCGGAGGACGTGTCGCTGTAGGCCGAGCCGGTCGTCAGAATCAGCTCGCCGAGGGCGATGATGAAGAATTGTCGGTAGCGCTCGGACAGGTACTCGGCCAGGACGGGCCACTGCCGTGGGGTGGGGCAGGACCACGGCGTGGGATAGAACAGCAGCAGTGCCATGCAGTCGATGCCGATCGCCAGCGTCCACAACAGCACTCGGGCCTGATCCGTGGCTATCGCGCCGGCGAGCCAGGGCACGGCCGACAACGCGAACCAGAAGAACACCCCGGCCGCTCGGCGCTGCGCGTCATGGCCGCGCAGCATCGGCACGATGATCAGCCCACGAGCGATATGGACGGCCACGTACGCGCCAGCGAAGGCCAGACTTCTGTCGGCGAACGCGTTCGGCACCGCCACCGCCATCACCAGCGCGCCGAGCATCGCCGTGTAGACCAGGAGCTGGACCTGCGGTTTCTGTGGGTCGTAGAGGTCGGTGACCCACGCCGTGACGAACCACAGCACCAGGAAGGCCAGCAGCAACAGCAGGGTCTCGCCTGCCTCGACGAGGACGATCCGCCGCTCGGTGAGCTCCTCGACCAGCCGCTGCGACACCCGGTTGAGAGCGAAGACGAAGACCAGGTCGAAGAAGAGCTCCAGAAGGCTCGGTCGCTGCGGTTGCCCCGGCTTTCGAAGCAGCGCTGCTGCCCTTGTCGACATGGGCCGCCCACTTCTGTCGGCTTGGCCTATCTGGGTATTGGTACCACGCTGAACAGGCCGTCGAGTCAGGACCAGAAGAATGCCCCCGGCCCGACACACCTGCCGATCGGCCATGAGGCGCCAGTGGCGGACAGCCGACACCGGAGCGCGAGGTAGCCGACTGTGACCATGGAGTCACTACGCGCACGCTCCTCTCCGACATGTTCCCGTCGACTGGAGGAACAGATGCGTCTCCGATCGTTCGTCACCGCGGCACTGGCCACCGTCCTGGCCGCCAGCGCACTCGCTCCGGCGGCACCGGCCACGGCGGCCACCGCCGACCGCTGGGGCTTCGCGTACGTCAAGGACCCCACCGTGCCGGTCTGGACGGTGCTGGACACCAGCCGGCAGTGGGGCAGCTGGAAAACCGCGTTCCCGGCCGCCTGGGCCGACGGCGTCAAACTCGCACCCGGCCGGTTCCAGGTCCGCTTCCCGCAGATAGGTGCCAGTTCACGGGGCGTTCCCCACGTGACCCCGGTGAACCGGACCGGTCACTACTGCGAGGTGGTCCGCTGGTTCCAGTCCGGCGCTGACGAGATCGTCGACGTGCAGTGCCACCGTCCCGGTGGCACGCGCGAGGACACTCCGTTCACAGTGCTCTGGACAACCAGCTCGGGCGTGCTGCCGGCCGGCACCTCCCACGCGTACGTGCAGTGGAGCAGCGGCCTGATGACGCAGTCGTACAACTCCACCGGCGTCGCGAACGCTGTCGGACCGCTGGGCGTCGGGCAGTACCTGGTGCGACTGCCCGGGGTGGGGCTGGCCGGAGTGCTCGCCGGCAACCCGCAGGTCACCGCCGTGCAGCCGAACGCCGGTCCGCGCCGGTGCAAGGTCTACTCCTGGAGCGCGGTCGGCAGCGACGTGCAGGTCTACGTCTTCTGCTACGACCAGGCTGGCGCGTTCGTCAACACCGACTTCGTCCTCTCGTACCACCGCCGCCGGCCGGTGATCGGCTCCCTCGGCCCGCCGTCGTACTTCGGCTACCTGGGTACCGCCGTCGGCGGGCCGACCAACGACAACTCGGTGCTCGGCGTCGGCGCGAACACCGTGGCGCCGCTGGCGCCCGCCGGCCGCTACCTGGCGACCTTCCCACAGATCGGCCTCAAGGAGACGCACGCCCAGGTGGTGGCGCAGGGCGCCGGCAGCAACTACTGCCACCTCACCCAGCAATGGACGTACACCACCAACGCCGACGTCGACGTCATCTGCTTCGACAACACCGGCGCGGTCACCCCGCACCGCTTCCTGGCCACCTTCACCTCCCGACTCTGACGTCACGCCGAGCCGGGCCGGCGGCAGCCGTTCCCATTGCCGCCGGCCCGGTCGGGGCCGGGCCTGGAACGGCCCTCGGCGTGGTGCGTGGGGCACGACGCGGTACGGCCACGTGCTATCTGTAAACAACCCTTGATATTCACGGTCACGAACGTCAATATGTGGAGGTCGCGGGTCGTCGAGCCCTTGGGGAGTGAGCCATGAGAAGCCGTCGGATCTTCGCAGTGCTGGCCGGGGCGGCGATGACCGTCACGGCCGCCGTCGCCTTCGTCCCCAGCAGCACGGCGGCAGCACCCTCGGCCAACGCCGTCGCGATGGTCGCCTGCACCGCCCCGGCCTGGGCCGAGGGCACCACCTACCAGGCGGGCAGCCAGGTCACCTACGGCGGACGGCTCTACCAGGCACTGGTCACCCACACCGCGCACCCCGGCGCCGGCTGGAACCCCGCCGCGACGCCGTCGCTCTGGCGTGACCTGGGTGCGTGCTCGGGAAGCACGCCGCCACCCACCACGCCTCCCCCGACCACACCGCCGCCGACCACCCCACCACCGACCGGCGGGACGTGCGCGGTGAAGTCACGGCCCACCGGCAAGGTGTTGCAGGGGTACTGGGAGAACTGGGACGGCGCCTCCAACGGCGTTCACCCCGGCCTCGGCTGGATCCCGATCACCGACAGCCGGCTCAACCAGCACGGCTACAACGTGATCAACGCGGCGTTCCCGGTGATCCGCGCGGACGGCACGGTCCTCTGGGAGAACGGCATGGACGCGGGCGTGAAGGTCGCCACCCCGGCCGAGATGTGCCAGGCCAAAGCGGCGGGCGCGACCATCCTGATGTCGATCGGCGGGGCCGCCGCGGGCATCGACCTCAGCTCCAGCGCGGTCGCTGACCGGTTCATCGCGACGATCGTGCCGATCCTGACGGCCTACCACTTCGACGGCATCGACATCGACATCGAGACCGGCCTGACCGGCAGCGGCAACATCAACACGCTGTCCACGTCGCAGGCCAACCTGATCCGGATCATCGACGGCGTGCTGGCCCGGATGCCCTCGAACTTCGGCCTGACCATGGCACCGGAAACGGCCTACGTCACCGGCGGCAGCGTCGTCTACGGCTCGATCTGGGGCTCGTACCTGCCGATCATCAAGAAGTACGTGGACAACGGCCGGCTCTGGTGGCTGAACATGCAGTACTACAACGGCAGCATGTACGGCTGCGCCGGCGACTCGTACCCGGCGGGCACCGTGCAGGGCTTCACCGTGCAGACCCAGTGCCTGAACAACGGCCTCACCATCCAGGGCACCACGATCCGGGTGCCGTACGACAAGCAGGTCCCGGGTCTGCCCGCGCAGATCGGGGCGGGCGGCGGCTACCTGTCGACGTCGCTGGTCACGCAGGCCTGGAACTCCGTACCCGGCCTCAAGGGCCTGATGACCTGGTCGGCGAACTGGGACGGGTCGAAGGGGTGGACCTTCGGCGACAACGTGAAGCGCCTGCAGGGCCGCTGACACGCGGCGGCGCCGGGCCCTTGCCCAAATCATCTTAGTCATTAAGATAATTGCATGGGCACATCGACTGACTTCTCGGTGGCAATCGCCGGCGCCGGCCTCTCCGGCCTCTGCCTCGCCCAGTACCTGATGCGCGCCGGCATCGACGTGCACGTCTACGAGCGGGACGCGGGCCCCTTCGTCCGGCGGCAGGGCTACCGCATCATTCTCGACCGGCACGGGCTGCAGGCGCTGCGCGAAAGCCTGCCGCGCGCGCTGTACCAGCTGGCGCTGGCCACCGGCGACGAACCCGGCGGGCACCTGCGCTTCACCGACAGCCGGCTGCGTGACGCGTTCACCATCACCTTCAAGGACGAGCCGCACGCGACCCGCCAGGTCGACCGGCTGACCCTGCGGTCGATCCTGCAGTCCGGGCTGAACGGGCGCATCCACTACGGCAAGGACGCCGTCGCCGTCGACACCGGCGGCCCGGCGGGGCTGCGGCTGCGGTTCTCCGACGGCGGGGCCGCCGCGGCAACTGTCGTCGTGGGCGCGGACGGCGTCGGCTCGGCCTTACGCCCACAGCTCATGCCGGACGCGGACCCGGTGAACACCCCGATGGCGGGCATCTACGGCCGGTCGCCCCTCCACCGAAACGGCGAGAGCGTCATCCCGGAGGCGCTGCGTACCAGCGGGGTCCTGGCCCTCGCCGACCGGCCGGGCCGCGCCTTCTTCTTCACCTCCATGCGGTTCGGCGAGAGCCCCCAGGAGGCGTTCGGGCGCCTGGCCCCGGGCAACTACGCGCCCACCGGCTACGACTACGTCATGTGGGGACTGCTGCTCCAGCAGCAGGAGGTGCCCGTCGACAGCCGCGGGGACCTGCTGGCGCTGTGGAGGCTGGCCTCCCAGAGGAGCGTGGACTTCCACCCGGTCATCCGACGGCTGGTCGGCACCGCCGAGCTGGACGCCACGGTGCTCAACCTCTTCGCCACCGGCCGTCGCCCACGCCGGTGGGCGGTGCCCCGCGCGACGATGATGGGCGACGCCGTGCACGTCATGCCGCCGTTCGGCGCACACGGCGGCAACACCGCGCTTCGCGACGCCGCCCTGCTCGGCCGCAAGCTGGTCGAGGCCCGCTCCGGCGGCGCGTCGGTGGAGGAGGCGATCGCCGGCTACCAGGACGAGATGGTGCCCTACGCGTTCCGCGCCGTCGACACCGCCGCCGGGTTGATGCGCCGCCTCACCGGGGGCGCGGCCGCACCGCACTGGGTGCTGACCCGCGTGTTACCTCGGCTGCACCGGGTCACCGTACCGGAGGCATGATTGCGGGCATGCCTCACGAGCCGGCCCCCGCCTCCGCGATCGCCGAGCTGATGCGCGCCGGGCGGGAGATGTCGCGGCTGTCCATGGTGTTCCGGTACGCCATCGCGGAGCGGCTCGGCCTCACCGTGAGCGACCTGGAATGCCTGGACCACCTGGCGGACGTCGGATCCGCCACCGCGGGGCAGGTGGCCGAACGGACCAACCTCACCACCGGGGCGGTGACCAGCATGCTCCGCCGGCTCCAGCAGGCCGGCTACGTGACGACCGAGCGCGACCCGGCCGACCGGCGGCGGGTGATCGTCACCCTGCGGCCGGACCGGGTCGCCGAGTTGGAGCGACCGTACGAGCGGTTCGCCGAGCGGGCGGAATGGCTCATCGAGGGCTACAGCGCCGAGGAGGTCCAACTGCTGGTCCGGCACTACAACCGCATGCAGGCGATGTACCTCGCCGAGTTGGACCGCCTGCGCGGCGATCTGCCCGGTCACGCCCGGTGAAGCCCTGATGGTCGCGGGTGGGGTGACCGGGGTCGGCTATGGCGCGGGTTCCAGTACGACGACGGGGATCTGGCGGGCGGTCTTCCGCTCGTAGTCGGCGAAGCCGGGGTACGCGGCCTTCTGCGCACTCCAGATCCGTTCGCGCTCGTCCCCGGTGGCCACCCTGGCTACCAACTCGACCTTGTCCGTGCCGATCTCCGCCTGGGCCCGCGGATTGGCGAGCAGGTTGTAGTACCAGTCCGGATTGCTGGGCGCACCGCCCTTGGACGCGAACACGGCGTAGCCGCCATCCACCTTCTGGTACATCATCGGGTTCACCCGAGGCTGGCCGCTTTTGGCACCGACCGTGTGCAACAGCAGCAGCGGCGCGCCCGCGAACTGGCCGCCAACCTGCCCATCGTTGGCGCGAAACTCGGCGATGATCTTGTCGTTCCAGTCACTCATGCCTTCTCCTCGCTCACGCGGACCGGCTCCACAAACCACGATACTGACAGTCTCGGCCGGGCTTGGCACGGCGACAACGCAGGGCGCTGGCTCACAACAGGTGCGGACGTGGCACCGGGCAGCGTCTCCCGGCCCTGCCGTCGGGGGTAGGTCGCGCAACCCGTTCCGGACAGGGCATAGTGGCCCGCGGTGCCATCGACGGGGTTGCTCGCTGTACAGAAGGTGGTGGGAAGTGACGACGCGCTTACGTCTCCGCTGGACCGTGGCCGCACTGATCACGCTGACCGGCGGGACGCTCGCCGTGTCGGCGGCACCCGCGACGGCGGCCCCGGAGACCGTCAGCATCCTGAGCGTGTCGGCGGAGAACGTGAAACCCAACGACACGGTGCGCCTGCGCTACCGGGTCACCAACAACGGACGCAAGGCCGAGACGGCCATCGTGGTGATCGGCGGCGGCCTGCGATGCACCTCCGGATGCCGGGTGGAACCGAACCTCGGGCCCGGCCGGAGTCAGACGTTCGACACGACGCTCGTCGCCCCCGACGCTCGCCCAGGTGAGATCACCGGCCTCAACATCTCGGTCGGTGTGCGTCTTGCCGGGCAGAACAGTTACGCCCACAAGATGGTCTACGTCCACGGCCCGGGTGCGGCGTCGTCGGGCGAGAACAAGCCGGCGGCCGGCGTGCGTGGGGTCTCCGGCCGGGTCCGCGACGCCGACGGTAAGGCGATCGGCGGCGTGGCCCTGACCATCCAGGACAGCGCCGGGCACGAATACCGGACGACCAGCAGCTCCAGCGGCCAGTTCTCGATCACGTCGAGCGCCAGCAAGACGATCGCCGCCGGGTCCATCACTGTCCGCGCGACCAAGGACGGCTACCGCACCGCTCGCACGACCGTACGGGGCAGCGCCGGTGACGTCGCGACCGTGCGGCTGACCCTCGCCGTGGAGGCAGCGCCCACCAAGGCGTCCCCGTCGCCCGCTGCGGAGGCGAGCCCGGTCGCGGCGGCGGGCGACGGCACCCCGGAGGCTGCGCCACCGACGTTCAAGGCCGTCAGCGACGAGGCAGGCGGTACGTCGCCGTTCTTCCTCCTCGGCGGCCTACTCGTCGCCGCCGGCCTGGGCGCGCTCGTACTGGTCGTGATGCGTCGGAGGAACGCACCGGAGGCGGGTACGCCGGCGACGACCGAGTTGCTGACGCCGACCGGTGGGAGCATGGCCGACGCTCCGACGGCGGTGCTGCGCATCGGGCCCGTCGGCGGCGGGTTCCCGGGCTCGTACGGCCCTCCCCCGTCGGGTGGCACCCAGCAGAACGGCTACCGAGGCTGAGGAACCGCGCTCTCCGTCACCCCGTCGGCGTGCCAGGTGAGGTGGCCTACCCCTGTGCAGGGCCATCGTCGGCAGTGGCGGCACGCAGCTCCTTGAGCACGTACGTGGCGGCCTTCTCGACAACCCGGACGCCGGCCTTCTGGCTCACGTGATGGTCGGAGAGCACCGCGATCAGCCAGTCATGACGGGCCTCGACGATCCGTCCGATGCTGTTGACCAACCAACGACCTCCGTCGACGTCAGCGGTGTCCCAGCCGTTCTTGACGTAGACGGAACGATTGCCCGGCTCTCGGGCGGCGGTGATCCCCCATCGCTGCTCGGGGATCACCTTCGTCATGAGGCCCATGATGAAGGTACGGTCCTGCGGGGTCAGCGGTCCGGTCGGCGAGGTCAGCGCGGTCAGGAGACGGAGCTGGTCGGCGGCCGTCGTCGTGGTGAGCCCCCAGTGCGAGTTGGGCTTGGTCTCCCGCAGACCGAACGCGCGGTTCGCGGCGGTCAGGCCGCGCGAGCCCTCGATTCGCTGCCACAGGGCCACCGCCGCATCGTTGTCACTGGACACGATCATGTCCTCGGCCAATCGCCGGGTGTTCGCCCCCAGGGTTTTGCCCGGCGGTCGCTGACGCAGCAGCAGGGCCGCCAGAATGTTGACCTTGACGATGCTGGCGGTCTCGAAGCGTTTGGTGCCCGCCGTCACCGCAGCCGTTCCCTGCCGGTCCAGTGCCGCGACCGCCAGGTGGCCGTCGAAGCGGTCCACGTAGGCCTCGATGCGCGTCCTCGCCTCGGCGACCCGGTCGACGGCCGGTGTGGTGGGGATCGGACTGGCAGGGGAAGGACCGACTGACGGGCCGGGGTGGTCGCCGAGGCGATCGCGAGTGGCGCCGAAGGCGGCCGTCGCCACACCGGCGAGAGACATGGCGACAGTGGAGACAACCCACCGGCGCGGCAGTTGCCGGCCTTTCCGCTCAGCCAAGGCGGGCCACCACCCTCGCCGCGATGACGTCCACCGCGGCCCGGCTGCCCGGATCGGGCACGCTGACCGTCGAAACCGTCTCGCCTCGTCTCAGCATCACGAACCACCTGACGGTGGTCCGGGCGTCGGCACGCGCGATGCGACCTCGAATGAGCATGCCGGTGCCGTCGAGATACTGCGGATCGACGACGTCGAACGCGACCCGCGAGCCGAACGCCAGGTAGCTCGCGCACCGCAGCAGGACGCGACGGACATCGTCGACATTCCGCTCGGCCCATCCCGGCTCGTACGTCTCCACGACGTGATGGGCCTGCGACGAGCCGTCAGACGGCCGGTAGTAGCGCTGCACGGCCGCGCGCCGATGCGACTTGGCCGGGTAGTCGCTGCTCTGATAGCTGGGGCAGTTGTCCTGCTCCCACGGCCAGGGCGGCAGACCGGTTCGCGCGTCGTCCTCGCGCCAGTCCGAACCCAGCTCGCCGGCCCCCAGCAGCATGCCCGAGCCGCCCGGTTCCGCGTTCGCGGTGTGCCGCCCAGCGGGGCCGACGCCGGGCTCCCCCCGATGACACCCCGCGGCGCTCAGCACCAACGCGGTCAGGATCACCGGGACGACAGCGGCCGAGCCGCGGCCCTCGCCGCGAGGCCGGCCTCGGCCCCTCCCGCTGCTCGATACGGACACCATGGACCTCCCCCAACACAGATGTTCGCCACCGTGGGTCGCGTTCGTGACGACCGCGCGTGGTGGGTCATTCGCCGCCGTACGACAGGCGCGGCCCGGCACCAGCGGGATCCGTCGCACGTCGGCCGCAGCCGGACCGATCAATGCCGTTCCTCGGCGAACAGCTCGGCCCGGGTCTCGCCGAGCACCTCGCGCAGACGACTGAGCGAGCGCATGCTCTGGCTCTTGACCACCGCGGCGGAGACGCCCACGACCTCGGCGACTGTCTCCACACTCAGGTCGTCCCAGTAGCGCAGCACGATGATCGCCCGATCCCGCAACGGCAGGGTGGCGACCGCGTCCAGCAGCGTCATGCGCAGCTCGGCCGGATGTTCCTCGCCCCGGTCCGGCGGAGCCGACATCGCCAACTCACGGCTGGAGCGACGACGCTGCTGGTCGATCAGGCACCGCAGCAGCACCTTGCGGGCGTACGCGTGCGGGTCGTCGGCGCGGCGGACCCGTCGCCAGTTGGCGTACACCTTGGCCAGCGTCGTCTGGGTGAGGTCCTGGGCGAGATGCCAGTCGCGGCACATCAGGAACGCCGCGTCGCGCAGGCGGCCAGCGGCAGCCTGCGCGAACTCGACGAAGTCCTCGTCAGCCATTCGACCGGGCCAGCGACGGGAACCTCTTGGAACCGGTGACGACGAACTCCGCCGGCAGTTTCGTCCCCCACATCGGGCTCGCGGCGACAGCGGTCGCCTCGTCCACGGACAGGACGGGTCGTGCCGGCAAGGTCCCCTTGGCGCCCCAGTCCACACACGTCGAGATCATCAGATTGACCTGGACGCCATCGGGGTGATGCACCGTGACCATCTTGTTCTGTACGCAGTTGTCGGGCACTTCGGTCAGCTCCACCGTCCCCGGGGCCGGGTTGCCGCCGAGGCCGCCCTGGTAGACGGAGAGCCGCAGCATCCCCGGGCCAGCGCCCCGATCCAGGTAGAGCTGCACGTACGGCGTGCTGGGGCCCGCCCCACTGCCCTGCAGACTCGCGTAACCGCTGGTCTTGCCCTCGGGCAGCAGCCGGGTGAGCAGTTCCAGGGCCCCCTGCGGTGTGGTGGGCAGCAGGTCACCGTCCGGTACCACGCCGATCCGCACGGTGCCGATCACCGTGGTCGAGGAAGTCGGCAGGCCCGCCCGGAAGGGGTTCGCCCGCCCCTCGTCGTCGACGCCCATCAGACCCGGCGGCCCATCGGAGCGCTGAACCGGGGACGGCGGGGCGGAGCCGACCGGCCTGGCCGGCGAGCCACCGGCCGCGCCGCCTGGTGGACCGACGTCATTCGCGCCGACGCCGAACGGCCCGACAGCCAGCCCGACCACCAGCACCATCACCAGCGCCGAGCCGCCCGCGCCGAACTGTGCCAGGCGGCGCCGACGGCGCAGCCGGCGGCCCTGGACCATCGACTGCTGAACCAGATCACCCAACGGCGGGGCGGGGTGCCGGGCCAAATCGTCAGTGAAACGCACACGGACGTCACCCATGTCCCGAACCCCTCCCCCGGCCGACCACCCGCTGTGGTGATCCGTCGCTGACCAGACGGGTTGGTCAGCTGATTTGGTTACCGCCTTTCCCAGAAAATTTTTCGGCGACGGTCGAGGGGGAACTGCTATCGAGGTCCGAGCCCCGTCTTTCCATCGATCAGCTCGCGCACGACGTCGAGGTGACCGGCATGGCGTGCGGTCTCCTCGATCATGTGAAGGATGATGCGCCGCAGGTCGGTGACCTCGTCGCCGAGCCAACCGGGATGACGCCCGCGCACCGGCGCGGACAGTGGCGTCGTGGCAACGACGGTGTTGGAACGCTCGCACTGTGCCCGGTAGAACGCGAAGACCACCGACGGTGGCCGTGGGGTGGTCAGGGGCGTGTGGTCGTCGTCGGGCCAGGCCAGCGGCTCGACGGAGCCGGTGGCGATCTCCTGGAACCAGTGTCGCTCGGCGTAGCCGAGGTGCTCCACGAGACCCAGCGGCGTCCAACCTGAGGGCAGCACCGCGGTGGTCAGAGCGTCGAGGTCAAGGCCGTCAACAATCGCGAGAACACTGGAACGTTGCGCCTCCAGGAACATCAACAGTGCGTTCTTCTCAGCGTCGTCCACCCGGTCCACGCCCTTTCTGGTCAGCATGATGACGGCTGGCACGGCACCTCGTCCGCCCTCCCGCCGGCGAATGCGGCACGCTAACAACCCGGGGCGACATTCTTCCGATCGACAGGCACGGCATGTCGATCGGAAGCGTCGTGGCGGACGGGCTCAGCCCGTCACACCTGGCTGGCCGGTGGTTCCGCTGCCGGTATCACCCCCACAAGACCCTCGAGCAGTTGCGCACTGCGGGCGCAGTCCGGATCCTGCACGATCGGCGGGACCGGAAGCAGCGTCAGGCCATGCCATCGCTGCACCGATCCCCACAACACCCGCCCGAGCGCGTCCCGTTGCGCCGGGAGAAGCTCCCGCTGCGCCGTCACCTGCCCCGGCGACGGCGCCAGCGGCCGGCCCAGCGCGGCGACGCTGCCCAGTACGCCCTCGTACCCCTCGATCTCGTCATAGCTGACGTGCGCGCCGGCGCTCGCGGCGAGACTCTCCATGACGATGCTGAGCGCCTGGTCCGGCCGGAGGGCGGTTCGGGCCCGAATGCCTCGTTGCACGTCCTTGATGGTCCGGAAATCGGCCGGTTTGAGCACCGGGCCCAGATTCACCTGATCCAACCGCCGCCACAGGTCGGTCTTGACCGCCGTGTCCGGGTCACCGATCCAGTCGTGCAGGAGCGGCTCGAGGTGCCGGGACCGGATCGCCCGCAGCGCCAACTGGCGGCACAGGTGGACGGCCGCGGCCGCGGCGGTCGCCCCGACCGACGGGTGCCCGCGCATTGCGTCGAGCAGCAGCGCGGCTGCCACCGCGGGCGCCAGCTCGATGTCCCGGGGTGCGCCCAGCCCGAAGGCCGCCGCTGCGTCGCTCGCGAGCCAGCGCCCGAGGGAAGCCTGGTGGTCCTCACTGGGCCCGGCGTCCCCGTGTACGACGGCACCCGCCCCGGCCAGCAACGCCTGGTACTCGCCCCGTGCCGACGGATCCACCGCGGATGACCGGTCCGGCGCCTGCGGGATCAGCCACGCCGGCAGGTCGAGAGCGAGGTGACGCCGGTCGGGGTCGCAGACGCTGATTCGTGGGGAACCACGGTCCAGAAGACGCCTGTCGACCTCGCACAGGCGGGGCTCGGCGGTCAGCGGAGGAGCCGACCCTTCCAGCCGCATGTCGAGCAGGATGTCGGACATGTACGCGCGGACGATGTACCGGTGCCGTCCGTCCGCCAGACGTTCGGTCGCCTCCTCGCCGATCACCTCCACCCGGAGCGGGTCGCCCAGCCTCAGCTGTTCGAAGCGCTGCAGGTTCGCCGCCGTGCGGACCAGCGAGACGGTGCCGTCCGGCAGCAGCCGACAGGACAGCTCGCGCAGTCGCTGCCGGCTGTTCGGTCGGCCCAGGTAGTGGTGCAGGTGCTCGGCGTCCAGTGGCGTCCAGCCGACCTCGGTGGCGGGCAGCCAGCGGGGCCGGTTCGTGCGCCGTTCGAGGCAGATGATGCCGGCGTCGGCACCGGTGCCGATCACTCCCACCGGCCTGACGGTGATCTCCTCGGCGGGTCGGCTCGGCTCGTCGGGCAACCCGAGCCGGACTCCCGCCGACCGGTCGGCGTACGCCCAGAGCGGTTGCCGCGTGCGACGGATCGTCTGGATGGCCTGGTCGACCAGGGGAAGCGGAAGGCCCGGAACGAGGTCACCGACGGCACCCACAGCCAGCCGGAATCCCCGGCGCAGCAGAAGCTCACCGGACGGCAGCACACCGAGCGGCTGAAGCACTGTCAGTTCACCCGGGCTCAGGTCGCGGTCGTGCCGGCGCCGCGAAAAGCGGATGGTCGTCCCGGCCACCACCTCGACCGTGACCGGCAGAGCACCCCCGCACAGCTCGAACAGCGCCCGACGATCCGCCGGATCCTTCAACGCCGCGACGAGCCATCCCGCCATGGAGTCGCTCCCGGCCGCCACGGGGACACGATCCGGCAGGCCAACGATGCTGAGGCCGGCCTCGCCCTCCTCGAGAAGGACCGTGTCACCGCGACCGACCACAGGTCTCTCGCCAGCCGACGTGACCTCGTTCCGGTCGGTGAGCCAGACCAGGGAGTCCTTCCGGTGAGCCTCGTCGGGCTCGGTGGGCAGGGTGGCCGACCAGATCCCGACCCCCACCCGTACGCTGCGGCGGGCGGTGTCGGTCTGCCCGATCGGCAGCAGCGCGCGCCGCCCCAGCGCGCCCCGGGGGCCGGCGATCCACTCGTGCAGCACAAGGCCGCCGATCTCGGTGGGATCGTGCCGCTGCACCGACAGGGTGACGCGGTCGCCGGGGGCGAAGCTCGACCAGTCCATACCGTCGAGGCTGTTTCCGTCCGGTGTGGACAGCATGGGACCGGTGACCTCGATGAGGCGGCCCGGAGCGACCTCGACCCAGAGGCCACTCGGACGGCCGCCGCGGTGGGTGACGCCACCCACCGCGTAGGTACGGGGGCGGCCGACCTTCCGACCGGCGCCGCCGTCGACCAGTTCGGTAGCGGGCAGACCGTACTGCCGTAGCTCGTCAGCGCTGTACCGCAGCATCCCGCCGCTGCCGAGGAACACCGGGTCGGTCCAGACCGTGGCGGACGGATTGAGTCGCTCGGTGGTGACCGTCTCCAGTCGCTCGCCCTGGCGGTACCCGGTCGTGCTGTCGTGATACTCCCAGGACGACTTGTCGCACCACTCCCGGATTCCATTCGCGCCACGGTCGAAGAAGGACACCTGGGCCCAACGGACCCGCGTACGCCAGGCGACCCCGTCGGCGTCGCGGCCAGCGGCGGACAGGGTGCCATCGGCTTCGCGGCGCAGGATGCCCACGCGAACGTCGCTGCCGATCCGCTCCAGGTGGTAGGAGTTGTGGGCTTCCCGCCGGACGACGCCCAGCTTCGGATGTGGCGTCGCGATCAGCTCCCGGGCCTGGGCGTCCGGGGTACGCCCCCGACGGGAGGCCGGCACGATGACCGACGGGAGGCCGACGACGGTGTACGAGCCCCGGCCGAGCGCTGTCGCGCCGTCATCGCGCCGGCTCAGCAGGTTCTGCATCGGCAGCAGCTGGACCGGCCGGCCCTCCCGTGGCAGATACGCCGCGTCACCGAGCAGCGCCTGACGGACCATGAGTGACCGGTCTGGCCCGCGCAGCAGACGGACGATCGATCCGTTGCGCGCCTCGTCCGCGTTGGCGACGGCATCGGCGCTGAAACGGAACACGACGTTCGGCCGCACCTCGAACTCGATCCGGTCGCCCTGCCGTACGACAGTGGCGAAGCACGGGGTCTCGTCGTTGGCAAGCCGGCTCATCAGGGCGGCGTGCGGGCGTCCGGGGCCGCCCACGATCGAGCCCTCGGCGCGATTGTCAGCCGGATGAATGCGCGTCAGCTTGACGAGGTAGACGGCGCCACGCAGCGGGTGGGTTCCCGGCTCGGCGTTGCGGTGGATGTGCTGCAGGAGCGCCTGCCGGCGGGAGAAGTCACGGCGCAGCACGGCGACCTCGAAACCCGTCCGCGATCCGCCGCCGATGAGATCGCCACCGCGCAGCGTGAGGGCGACGTCGTTGGGCAGCGGGCGGATCTCGTCAGCGGTCAGGAACAGGCGGCATCCCTGCGGAAGCTCACCGTTGTCGAACGTCGGACTGATGAAGTGGAACTCGACCTGCGCGCCACCGCTGCGCCTGAACTTGTCGACGTCGAGCCGGACGAGCGCCTGGTTCGGGCGGTCCGGCCGGGCCTCGCGCCGTTCCGCCTGCCAGGCGTCGGTGATGCGGCGGCTGGCCTCCGGCGCCAGCCGCAACCGGCGCAGCACCACCGTCTGGGTGTCCCGGTAGACCGGGCCGTCGGCGGGTTGCTTGCGCCAGCGGACGTGCAGCGCCTTGATGCGCGGGCGGCCACCGTCCTGGTCGGCGACGATGTCGGCGAGGTGGATGACCTGGTTGGCGGCCTCCCGGTGGAGCTGCGCGTACCAACCCCAGCGGATGTGTTCCATCCGGATGTCCAGGACGAGGTCCTGGGTGCCGGCACGCTGGTCGATCAGGACGTCGGTGACGAAGTCGCCGTGGAAGAGGGAGACGGCGTTGTCCGCCGCCGGTCTGCCGTCGATGGTGAGGGCCTGCTCGTTCAGTTCCAGCGTGTGGCCGTAGCCCCACTCGAACCGGTGCATCACCCCCTGCGCCGTCTCCCGGCGGTCGACGTAGTGCAGCCGCGCCCCGCGCAGATCCGAACGAATCCCGAGGCGGATGCCCTGTCGCTGGAAGTGCCGGAAGAACTCCGCCATGGAGAGCGCGGGCGCGGTCCGGTAGCTGGCGAACACGCCGCCGGCCAACTCCAGCAGAACGACCCGCACATCGTTGCTGCGGTACGCGACGGCCACCCAGGGCTCCTCGCCCTCGGCGAGCGGGATCTGCCACGTCGACCCTCCGGTGGGCGTCGGCACCGTCCACTCCGTCTGCAGGGTCACCGTGGAGCCGCTGAGCGTCGCCGTCAGCGGGGAGCGCTCACCGGCGAGATAGCGGTAGTAACCGTCGGTGCTCGACTGCCCCGGAGCGGGGGTGGCGGCTGGCTGCTGCGCGACCCCGGTGGAAAGGCTGAAGCTGCGCCGGACCACGACATGTCCCGGATCCACGTCCTCGAGCGCCACGTCGACACCGACGACCCGGGAGAACGGACCGGCTTGGACGTAGCGCGTCTCACCGTGCACCTCGGCCGATCCACGCCGGTCCGCATACCGGACCGCCATGCGACGCCGGTCGCGGTCCGGGTAGACCCGGGACATCTCGACAGTGCCAGCGCTCAGCGCGGGTTCCTCGCCGTTAGCTCCGACCGGTCGCAGATGCGCCGTGGCGGAGAGGTCGTCGTACAGGTAGAGGACCGGCCGGTTGGTCGACTGGGCCAGCGCCTTGCGCTGTCCTCGCCACTGCACGACGCCGAGGCCGATCGCGTCCGACGGAGGAACCTCGTTCTGGTACTCCCAGACCGCCCGGACGCGAATACGCCGGCGGTACGCGGTGAAGATCCAGCCGTGCCGGCTACGGCGGCCACGCACGATCGCGCCGACGTCGGTCGGCGGGCGGTCGAAGTTCTCCCGGCGCAGAGAGCAGACCGCGATGTCGACTCCGAGGTCGAGCAGGACCGTGTAGACGTCGGCCCGGCTCCGGGTGATCGGCGCGTCGACCACGATGCCGCGCAACTCGTGCTGCCGCACCAGGGCGTCCTCGCCAGCCTCCCGGTCGGCCTCGGCGAGACCCGCGGTGAGGTTGATGTTGGGTACCGGCGCCGGCTCGCCGTCACCGGTGGGCAACTCGAAGGTCCGCACGTCGCAGACCTGGGACTGACGGTTCTGTCGCAGGCGCTGATGCACCCGGTGTCGGGCGGAGACCGGCCCGAGCCAGATCGACTCCGCCTCCACGTCGACCGCGATCCCCTCGACGGTGTAGCCGCGCCGCATGCCCCACTGCGGTTCCGCCACAGTGGTGCGGAGTTGAACGACGTGCCCGTCGGCCAGATCGACGAGCCGTTCGAAGAGCTCCCGATCCGGCCGATCCGGCAGGTTGAGATGACGGGCCGGCACGACCCGCCCGGCGACCTGCCGCCGCCGCTGCTGTTCCTCCCCCCAGGCGGAGGGGGTGAAGCGGCACAGGGTTCCGGGCGCGTCGAGCCCGGTGACGACGACGTCCGGAAGGTCCGCCAACCGGGGGTCGAACCGCCACGTGCCGTCGACGAGGCGCGCCTCGTGGTCCGAGCCGTCCCGGAACAGGTCACGCCACCGCAACGCGCGCACGTCGAGCGCATCCTCGGCCGGCCGGCCGGGTTCCCGACGCAGGCGCAGTCGCGGCGCGCCGACGTCGTCGCCGTACAGATCGGCCGTCACGACAAGGCCGCACGGGTCACCGGCGGCCTCGCGGACGGCGGCGAGGAGGTCCGCGCGGTCACCGTCGTCCCAGACCTGGTTGTCCAGCACCACGTTGCAGCCGGGGCCGGCCGAGAACCGGATCGAGCGGCCCTGCCGGACGAGCTCGACCACCACCAGCCGGATCGGCGCCGGTTCGCCGCGACCGGTGAGTATCGCCAGGAACTCGACGTACTCACGGTCGACGGGCAGCCAGTGCTCGCCCTCCCATCGCGCGAGGGCCGGGTACTCGCCCACCGGCAGCTCCTCCAGCTCACCGAGGAGATCGGGATCCCAGCTCCGCCGCGCCTGCTGCGGAAGGGCCGCCACATCGAACGGCATGGCGTCGGCCACCCGGACGACGAGGCGTCCGGTGGCCGGCCGCTCGATCGTCGCGGGCCGCAGGTCGCCGACGACCGGCAACGAGGCCAACCGCTCGATCGGGCCCGCTGCCGCCGGTCCGGCGATGCTCCGGCGCAGCGGAACCGCCACCTGGTCGCCGACCCGGACGGCGTCGACCGGCGGCGGCACCGCCAGCGGGTCGGCCAGACCGCAGTTCACCCAGACCTGACCGTCCTTGGCCGCGCAGACCATGCCGATGACGTACGAGGGGTCGTTTCCGAGCAGGCGCCCGAACTGCTCGGGCGAGAGCCGGAACGGGTCTTCGACGCTCGCCCCCGAGAAGGTCCGCAGTTGCGGCGATCGTCGCGAGTGGACCCGGAGCACGCCGTCCACCGGGTCGACGGTGAGCCCGGCGAGGAGCCGGGGGTCGACCAGGCCGTGTGCCCCCTCATCCTCGTCCACCGGGATGCTCAGCTCCGTCAGGCGGAGGTTCTGATGGGCGTCCTGCCACAGTTGCAGGACGAAGTCGGACAGCGTGTGCCCACCGATGACGACGTCGGCGGGACCGAGCTCGAAGACGAGTCGCTGCATCAGCATGGTCAGCAGCGCGTTGCTCCGCCGAACGCCGAGTGACTGCCACGGGTTGTTGAGCAGGCGCTCCTGCTGGTCCACTGACTGCCGCTGGTACAGGCCGCGAAGCAGACGATGCCGGAGAGCCTCGGCCAGGTACGGCGGAAGCACCGCCTTCGGTCCGAGCCGGTCGAACATGAGCCAGCGGTCGAGTGGGGTGCCGAGGCCGAACTCGATCTCGGTGTCGATGATGTCCTCGAGGACCAACCGCTGCCAGGAGTGGCCCCCGATGCCCTGGGCGAGCGCGGCGAGCAGGCGCATCCGGACCGGCCGGGACAGCTCGCGCACCTTGGTCACGGCGTTGATCGCGGTGCGCCACTGCTCCACCCAGTCGGTGCGCTCGGCCTCAGAGATCACGTCCGGCTCGGTGAGGAGGGCCGCCAGACGCTCGGTCAGCAGGGCGAGCTGGACGCCGTGCCGATCGTTGACGAGACTGGGGTAGCGTCGCCAGCCGTCGGCAGTGAGCGGCGGAACGGCCAGGACCTCCCACTGGTTCGAGACGCGGGACGGATGAACGTCGCGCTCGTACCACGGCGTCAGCGCGTCGCCCTCTTCGGCACGCCGGAAGTGCAGCCGCAACAGGGCTGCCGGTCGCTTGGTCAGCGATGGCGGAAGGATCTGGACGGCGCGGATCAGGACCCGCTCGGCGAGGCTGAGCCCACCGGCCACCGGCTGCCGCCATCGCCCCTGGCCACCGGTGTCGAGGTCCGGCACCGTTCCGCTGAGGGCGTTCTCGATCCAGCCGGTCACCAGGGACACCCCCGGTCGGCCGCGCAACCACCGCTCCTGCTGTGGCAGCGCCTCCTCGTGGTGGTCGGCGAGCAGCAGATCCGCGAAGACCGACGGCTCGATCTGGGGGTACCTGCCGTCTCCGGCCCGCTCGTATTCCCGGTAGGTGTGCAGAGCCAGCCCGGCCAGCGGGAGGGACATCGAGGGGTTCGGCGACTCCAGGCGGTACGCCAGCTCGCTCAGGAAGGCCCGGTGCCGGGTGTCCGACAGCACGTCCGCGGCGTGCAGGACGAGTGCGGCGAGATGTTCGGCCCGGCCGGCCTCGACGCTGCGGAGCAGGCGTACGGCGGTGCACACCGCGAGCATCAGCCGCAGCAGCAGGACGGAGTCACCACCCATCGGGAACAGTGAGTCCCTGATCTGCTCGTCCGGATCTCGGGTGAAGCGGGCGTTGTACGCGCTGTTCTGGCGGTTGAACCACGGCGACAGCACGGCGACGGAGAACCAGCTCGACAGTTGCAGGGGCCCGGACCGGACGATGAACTCCACCGGCTTCTCGTTCCCGGTCCGCAGTCGGGCGAGCGACGCCGCGCTCGTCTGCCACGCGTTCAGTTCGTGGGTCGGCAGCGGGATCCGTACCCGGATCGGCTTGTTGATCTCCCGGTGGGGTGCGATCCACCGGTGCGCCAGCGCGTCCGCCGTCCCCTGCGGATCGATGTCGGCCGACAGCTCGTCCAGGACGGCCTGCCAGAGAACCATGGCGATGGTGGCCGGATGCTGACCGGACAGTCCCAGCCGCGACAGGACCTCCGACGCGGTCGACGGATCGGGTCGCCCGCGCCGCAGCCGGCGGAGGTGCGACAGCGTCACGACCTCGTTCGAGATCAGGCCGGCCGCACCGGGCGCCGGGCCGGCCGGAGCGGACGTCCCGGGGAATCCGAAGGTGAGTCGGGCGATCGCGGCAAGGAGGTCCGGCTCCTGGAACGCCGCGCCGATGCGCGGATCGAGGAGTTGGGTGACGACGTCGTCGGAGCTCATCAGCTCGTCGCCGACCATGGCGGCGAGTTCCACGGCGAGCAGTTGCGCTCGGCGGCCGCAGTGACCGGCGAGCGCGTCCCGGCTGAGCTTGCCGATCGTCTCGTCGACCACGAGTCGCGCGGACGCCGGGATGCGCCGTGCCGCCTCGACGCAGGCGGCGAGCACCACCACCTCGGAGCTGAAGCTCTCGATGTCGAGATAGGGGTGCGCCGCGCGGCCGGGACGCACGCGCGCCAGCGCTCGTCGTGCCGCCTCCGACAGGTGACCCGCGACGGTCTCGGCCGACCGGGCCGTGAAGATGGCTTCCACCGCCTGCGCCACCGCGGTACGGATCGATGCGTCCAGCACTGCCAGCGTGTCGTCGAGCGCACTGCGCGCCAGGGCCGCCGTGCCCGGTTCGACACCGGGCCGCACGGCGACGGCCAGCACCTGCGGGGCGGCGTACCGGCGCATGGCCGGTTCACAGTTGGCGAGCTGACGCAGAGCCGCGTTCAGCAGGTCAGCGCCGGAGTGTCGCGAGGTGAGCGCCTCCGTGATGGAGATGAACGCCTCCGCGTGATGCGGCGACGCGTGCACCGCCGAACAGAAGTACCAGGTCTCGATCATGCGCACTCTCCGTCGGGGTGAGCCGGAAGGTAGTGAAGGACGCGTCTGAGTTCGGCGATACGGTCAATGAGCACCTGTTCGGTGCGGGGGTCCACCGGCCGCAGTCCCACCGCCATCGCCACGGCGGACGGCACGTCCGGCGGCCCGGTCAGAAGCTCGATCAGATCCGCGCTCATCGGGCAGGCGCGCAGGGCAGCCATGTAGGCGTCGGTCAGCCGGTCCGCGGGTCGGGCCGCGCGCACGATCGCGGCGGCCACGCCGATGCGCCCGGTGAGAAGTGCCGCTTCCCGGCTCAGTTCGGCCGGTGTCGGTGCCGACGACGTGCCGTCCCCGTCGCCGGGGGTGGCGGGGCGGCTGGCCATGACCCGGACCAGGTCCGCTATGGCGCGGCCGGCGAAGGCGGACCGCCAGCCGGGCAGTTTCGGGCGCGCGGCCGGATCGCGGAGGGCCGCCAGCACCAGCGCCTCGACGACCGATTCGGTCAGCGGGGCGGGCAGGTCGGTCGGTGCCACCCGGCGATCACCGATTGAGTCCAGCCACCTGCCAACGTCGGCGTCGAAGGCGCAGGCCACGGTCAGCCCGGCAACCCAGCCGGCGCCGGTGCGCCGGGCGCCGGAAGCGGTCAGGAACTGCGGATACCAGCCTGGCAGGAACTCGCGGACGGCACACATCAGGTCGGTTTCCGCCACCCGGCCGTCGCCGTCCTCCAGCTCGCTGATCACCAGATCGGCCAGCAGCGAAGGGGAAACGCTGTCAAGGTCCGGTCCGGCGTGGCCGGGCAGCGGCGGGAGCACGGGCTTCAGCCCGCGTCGGACGGCCTCCTGGCGCAGCCGGTGCACGACAGCGGGCAGCACCGGCGTCGCGGGGGTGCTGCCCGACGGCAGCGGGGTGGCGGTGGTCGGCCGCTCGCCCGGCCGGAAGCGGGTCACCGTCAACCAACCGGTCCCGTCTCTGGTCAGCACCTCGGCCAACCGCTGTGCCGTGAGCATGGCGTCGACCGGCGTCGGGGCCCGTACGGCGACCACGACCGAGGACGCGGGGAAGCGGTCCCGAAGGTACGCCATCCAGGCACGGCACAGGCTCGCCGTCGCGGCGTCCGGGCCCTCCGCGGCAACCTCGACGTCGACGCGGAGCACGAAGGCGCGATCCTCGTCAGGACCGCCCGCGTCGAGAAACGCGGAGTCGGCGTCGGACAGCCGCCATGGATCGCCCGACCGCGCCGGCTCGACGGTGAGCCATCGACGCTGCGTGACGGTCATCCGGGAGTGCTCCCGAAGCACCAGCTCAGCGTCGTTCAGGTCGGTCGCCAGGTCGGCATTCGACGGCTCCGCCACCACGCCGTGGGCCGGTGTCCGGTCCAGGATCCACCGCAGGTCGAGCCGGACCGCCGTACGCTCGCTGCAACCCGGCACCAGCCGACCCGGCGACCAGCCGGACGGGATCACGTACCCCGCCAGCTCGTAGGCCTTGGTGGCGTCGGCCGCCGGGCCCGCGACAAGCCGGCGGCCGGGTTCGTTCACTCCGGTCTCTGGGCTGAAGTAGCAGGTGGTCGGCTCGCTGTCGGACGATCCCCGGTCCTTCATCCCGGCCAGCACCGTGGTCGAGAGGTCGGCGAGCGAGGGGGGCCACACCGCCGTGTCGGCCCGCCTCAACGCGTCCAACAGGGAACGGGAGAAGAGCCCGCCACGGTCACCGTACGAGTACCCGGCGGCGCGACGGGGCGGTGCCGCGTACATGATCGCCTGCCAGCACTCGCTCTTGCCCTCGTCCTTCTCCGGCAGCGACTCGGCCCTCGGGAGCCGCGCGTTCGGCAGGCGGCACGCGTCCACGGTGAAGACCTGCCGGCCGAAGCCGGGCAGGAACTCGGAGCCGCAGAGCGTCACCAACTCCTCGAAGCTGATGTTGATCTGGTGTGCCGCTGTGGCGTCGGCGAGGAGGAGACGCGACTGCAGGTCGGCGTACCAACCATGGCCCGCCCAGAACACCCACAGCAGGTCGCCGTCGTGCTGCGGCAACCGGAGGATCTCCGCGCGAACTGCGGCGGACGTTGCCGGACCGGCGACCTCCAGGCCGTGCGGCATCGGCGGAATCTCCTCGGCCGACAGCAGGAGCCGGATGTTGGCCGCCGGAACACCGAACCTCAACAGGACCTCGGCGAAGCCGACGGCGTCGTCGGCGATGCCTTTGCGGGCGAAGTCAGGGCCGAGATCCGGGTAGTCCTGCACCCCGACGACGAGTGCGAACGTCCGCTGGGAGAGGCCCCCGGGTACGAGAGCCGGCGCGGTGGTCATGGGGCGGCCCTCCCCACCTCCTTGACGAGTGACGCGAGTAGGTCGTAGAAGTCCTTCCGGTCGAAGTAGGCGCTGTGGGCCTCCGGCATGACCTCGTTTCCGGCGATCTCGACATCCTCCACCCGCCCCGGGAAGATCGGTTCGGCCAGGTAGGACAGGAGGTCCCGCCGGTGGTGGACGTTGAGCCAGCGGGGCACCGAGCCGGGCAGCGGCTCGCCGGCGTCGAGACTCGGCAGTGCGCCCATCTCGTGCAGGAGCGGCCCCTGCGACCCGACAGTGACGAGCGCCGCGACAGCGGGCAGCGACCGAAGGACGAGCGTGTCCAGCGCCGCGATGCCGCCCAGGCTGTGCCCCACGAGGACGACCGGACCGGCCGCGTCCCGGACGCAGTCGGCGATGAGCCGCCGGATCGCTTCGCCGCGGGCGAGGTAACGCAGGACGTCGCCCACGAACGGGTGGGCGCTGTCACTGAGCGAGCCGCGCCAGTGGTCGAGCGCCCACGCGCCACCCATCCGCATGGCGAGCTCCGCGCTGATCCTGGCCGCTGTGCCCAGTACGCCGAGCTGACCGCCTTGAAAGGCGTCGATCACCGACTCGACGAGCCGCCGCCGATCGGCGGGCACCAGGCGTGTCGTGGTGGACTGGTGGCGCAGCGTCTCCGCGATGATCGCTTCGGCCAGCGCGTCGACCAGCTCACCCCAGGCGGCGTCGCCCTGGGATTGGGCGATCGCCTCGCGGGCCGGTGCCGAACGCAGCACCGAGTCCACCGCCACGTCGAACCCCTCGGCGAGCCCGGTCGCGACCAGATCCTCGTTCAGCGTGGTCGCCTGCGACATCTGGGCCACCGCACGGGAGATGCGGTCCGCGTTACTGAGCTGCCCCGGCAGGCGAGGCGCCGGACGGGTGCGAGCGCTGACCGCCGCGCAGACCCGGACATCATGCAAGGGATCCAGGTCCAGGATGGTCCATCGGGCGGTCGGCCACCCGGACACCGGGGACTGTGCGGTGGTGCTCGGCCGGTATCGGGGGATGGACCTGTGCGGGGCCGGTGGCGGAGAGCCGAGCCGGTCACCCCAGAGACACGGGATGACTGTCGTGTCCGGACACCGGTCTCGCATCGCCGCATCGAACTTCTTGAGCACGGGCTCGTACCGTGAGGTGCGCGCGCCCGTACCGTGCACGAAGATCAAAGTTGTCATGCGGCGATCACCCCCCGTGTCCAAGGGAACCATTGTGATTGGAGGGGACTCGGCATAGAAACGTCTGATTGGGCGATGTTTTCGACCCCATGACCGGTCCCGGCGGGGCGCAGGTCACGGCCATTTCGAGGTCAACTGGACCGGCGACGGCACACAGGCCGTCCAGGTCGTCGTGCCGGTCTGACCCGCCGGGCACCGGCGTCACCTGACGTAGTCGCAGGTGGGAGTCGTGTGCACGCGCATCAGCGCGAGACGCGGATGGCACGGTTGGGCCGCGTCGGATGATGACGGTGCCTGACAAAGGCAGCGACGTTGACCGGAGCGGTGAGCGTCCGAGCAGGTGAGTCGGAAAGCCGACGGCAGTCCTGGGGGGCGCCGGCGGTGAGATGCTCGACGCCCCCGGTGACGAACGACGTCAGCAGCCCAGTCGTTTGGTGGAGAGCGCGATGTCGTCGATCCAGAGGTCGAAGTCGCGTGGTGTGGTGCCGCCCTGATAGAGCTGCCAGCCGATCTTCACTGTGTTCACCGTCGGCAGGACGAAGGGCACGTCGTTGCCGCCGTGATCGGTCGTCGACGCGCTCAGCCCCGGGATCGCCACCTCGTCGATCCACACCGTGACGCGGTTGTCCGTCGGGTCGAGCTTCCACTCGAAGCACTGCCAGGTGTCCTCGGCAACAGGGGCGGACTCCCGCCAGTTGGTCCAGTCGCCGGTCGGGCCACCGTCGGCGCCCACGCCCCAGAAGATGCCGGGGACTGTGGGCGCGTACTGGCCGCCGACCGGCCGGACGACCTCCGCACTACCGGTGCCGGTCGCCTCCACCAGCGTGAAGTGCGCCCAGTCGGGGGCGGTGGGGAACGCATCGACGCGCAGCCGCATCCGGCCATAGAAGCGGTTGCCCGGCGCGGCGAAATCGTCGACCCGCAGGAAGGCCCGCCCGTTGTCGACCGTGTGCACGTGCAACACCTGGTTGCCGTGGCGGGCACGCTCGACGGTGAGCGTGCCGTTGCGGGTGTCGACGCCCCAGTCCAACGTGCTGGCGCCACCTCGCGGCAGGCGCTCGAAGTCTTCACAGAAGAGCAGGCCACCGGCGCACGAGCGGTGGGAGGCGCCCGACGCGCCGGCCGGGACACTGCTGGCTGTGGTGCCGAGGATCAGGGCAGCGGTGATCACCGCGAGGGAACGGCGCATGGTCATCCTTCATGGCGTTGGGTCCCTACTGCGCGGGCAGGGCCGGATCAGTGCTTTCGGACATCACGATCGCTGCTCATCCCGTCACCGGTTCGGGTCCGTCGTCGTGACGCGAGGGACGCCTCCGACGTGTCGGAGGTTGAACGCCTCGGTGCCGGTGGGAACACGTGGCCGCATTGACGTACGGCGGACATCTGCCCGTCGTCGTGGAGATGGTTCGGCGGTGCGGCGCGCGTCCGCCGGGGCGGCGCTCTGCCAGCACTGTGCTGCTCCCGCGCTGACCGTTCCCAGCGCGGTTGCCCCCACGCTGCAGCGATGGTCGCCATTTCAGCACACCTGCGGCCGCTCGGGCAACATCGACAGTCGTCTGTGGTTGTGGTCCTGTGGGGCGATTGCGATGGGCGACCGCTGGTGACCAAGGGGTGGAGGTGCGCAGCCGGATAGGGTCTCGGCTGTGACAGCAGTACCGCCACCGACGGGTCCGTTCCGGTGGGACCTTGTCTCTCCGGCCCAGCTCGGCGCGCTCCTCGACGCTGTCCCCGAGCCCGATCTGTGGTTCCTACCCGACCTGCTCGAGTGCGCCGCCAAGGTCCTTGCCCGCAGCGCCGACGCGGACCTCTACTTCGTCGGCCGCTCCCCCGACAGCAGCGTTGGCCGCCCTCGCCGAAGCCGTGGCCATCGTCGCCTACGGCCGCTCGCCCGAAGGGCGAGCCGGGCTTACCGCCGCGATAACCGGCGAACCCACCATGCGCCAGCCATGGGTACGGTCGCTGGTAACCGAACTACGCCGGCCCGTCACCACCCGCCAGACCTGACCGGTGCCCACTGTCGGGCCTGCGGCGAAATCGTTCCGACAACCCCACCGTGTTCCGGCCGCTGCCGCGCCTGCGAGAACTTCGTCTCGGTGATCCGCTGTCCGGCGGCACGTCGCTGGTCAGGGCGTTCCCCCTGCGCCACCACCTGAATCGAAGTTCGCCGCGTCGCCATAGACAGCGTTCTCCGCGATGGCGGCGGAATAGCGCTCGGGGACACCTCGACCCCGCTCGAAGATGTCGCGACCAGGGCGCGGCGATCTACGCCGTATCGCGCGCATGGCGGACCGCGCCGCCGCCACCTTCTCCTCGGCGGTCTGTGGCCGACGGCGTCTGCGCCGATGAAGCAGGACTGTGCCGCCCGTGGCGAGCCCGATGCCAGCGAGCAGGAGATACCACCACATGTCCTCACAGTAGAAGGGGCCCGCATCTACGCGGGTACCCCGCTGGCAGCCGCGATCCCGGTGGTCCGCGCCCCGTCATTGCCGGCGGACTCGCCGCCCTCGCCGCTGTCCGTTAACCCGGAAACCGCGCCTCGCTCAGGAACCGGCGACCGCGCCACTGTCGGTGGCGGGCACCTGAGGGCGGACCTGGGCACGGACCTCTGCGATCGCGTCGGCCAGGACTTCCACTCCGTCGACGATGGAGCGTTCGGTGAGGGTGGCGTAGCCGAAGATCAGCCCGCCGAGCCCGGCAGGGCTCACGCGGTACCGGGAGACGCCCTGCACGACCAGTCCGCGCCGGGCGGCGGCGGCCACGACCGACGCCTCGTCGAGGTCCTGCGGGAGCCAGGTCACGACGTGTTGGCCCGCCGCGACACCGACCGGCTCCAGTTCGGGTAGCCGTGCGCGCAGCGCGGCCAGGAGTGCGTCGCGACGGCGGCGGTAGACCGGGCGCATGCGCCGCAGGTGCCTGTCGAATTCGCCGCGGGTGAGGAAGTCGGCGAAGGTCAGTTGGTCGATGACGGGAGAACCGCGGTCGGCCCGTACCTTGGCCGCCGTGATCTCGTCGACCAGGTGTGCCGGGGCGAGCAGCCATCCCAGGCGCAGCCCCGGCGCCAGGGTCTTGCTCGCCGTGCCGCAGTAGACGACGGTGTCGGGTGCCAGCCCCTGCATGGCGCCGACGGGCGCCCGGTCGTAGCGGTACTCCGCGTCGTAGTCGTCCTCGATCACCACGGCGCCGCGGCGCTGCGCCCAGCCGATGACCCGGGCCCGCGCGGTGGCCGACAGGACGCCGCCGGTGGGCCACTGGTGCGAGGGCGTCAGCACGACGACGTCCGCGTCGGTCCGTTCCAGCTCCTCGACGAGGAGGCCGTCTGGCCCGACCGGGACGCCGATCACGTCCAGGCCGGCCACGGCCGCGACGAGGCGGGCATCGTCGTCCGCGGACGGGTCCTCGACGGCCAGCCTGCGCGCGCCGCGCGCCGCGAGCACCTGGAGTATCAGCGCGACGCCTTGGCCGTAGCCGCTGCAGATCACGACGTTCTCCGGACGGGCGGATGTGCCGCGGACCCGGTTGAGGTAGTCGGTCAGGGCGACGTGCAGTTCGGGTACGCCACGCCCGTCGAGGTAGGCGAAGCGTTCGTTCGGGGTGGTGGTGAGGACCGTTCGCACCGAACGCAGCCAGGCGGCGCGTGGGAACGACGACACGTCGGTGCGGCCGTACCCGAAGTCGATCTGTGCCGCCGGTCGGTCAGCGCCGCTCCGACCTGCCGTCGGTGGGGCCGGCTCGACCGCGACCCGGGTGTACCCGCCCGCCCGACTGGTGAGGTAGCCCTCGGCGACGAGTTGCTGGTAGGCCTCGACGACGACGCCGCGGGCGACGCCGAGATCGGCGGCGACGGTGCGGGTGGGCGGCAGTGACGTTCCGAGACGCAACCGGCCGGCCCGGATGCCGCCCCGGATGGAGGCGGCGATCTGCCGGTGCAGCGGTTCGGCGGCGGACCGGTCGACATGGATGAGCAGGTCCTCCGCGGTGCTCGAATTGGTCCTGATTCGCCCCATGGAATCGGACCTTACCGGGTGTACCGATTTCCATCAGGCTCAGATGTATGACGACAACGACCAATCCCCGCTTTGACGGCCGCGTCCTCACCCCCGGTGATCCGGGTTACGACGCGGCCCGCACCGTCTGGAACGCCATGGTTGACCGGCAGCCGCGGATGATCGTGCAGGCCGCGAGCGTCACCGACGTGGTGGCCGCGGTGCGCCTGGCCCGCGACCTCGACCTGGAGATCGGCGTACGCTGCGGCGGGCACAACGTGGCCGGCTTCGCCGTCCCCGCGAACGGCCTCATGATCGACCTGACCCCGTTGAACGGCGTTCGGGTCGACCCGATCCGGCGACGCGCCCGGGTCCAGGGTGGCGCGCTGCTCGGCGCACTCGACCGGGCGTCGCAGCCGTACGGCCTCGCCACGACTGCCGGCAACGTCTCGCACACCGGGGTCGGCGGCCTGACCCTCGGCGGCGGCATGGGCTGGCTCGCCCGCCAGCACGGTCTGGCCTGCGACAACGTCGTCTCCTACACGATGGTCACCGCGGACGGGAAGGTGGTCACCGCGAGCCGAACCGAGAACCCCGACCTCTACTGGGGCCTGCGCGGCGGGGGTGGCAACTTCGGCATCGTCACCGACTTCGACTTCCACCTGCACCACATCGGTACGCGGACCCTGGTGGCCGAGTTCGACTTCCGCGCCGAGGACGCCGTGCCGGTGCTCGAAGGCTGGCGGGACCTCAACGCCGTCGCGCCACGGGAGGCGACCTTCACCGCTGATGTCCACGACACTGCCAGCGGCCCCATCGCCACCGTCGGCTTCGTGTGGGTCGGCGACCCGGCACCGGGTCTCCGGTTGCTGCCGGCGATGCGCGCCCTCGGGCGCCCGGTCGCTGAGCGGGTCACCACCCCGTCATACCTGCAGTTGCAGCAACGCGACGACACCGTCGGCGGCCACGCCTACCGCCGGTACTCCAGCGCGCACTACCTGCGGCGGTTCCCCACCGCCGCGATCGAGGCGTTCCTGCTGCGCGGTGCGGCAGACCTGCACGCCGGCACCCACCTGCCCGGTGTCGGCCTGCAGGCGCACGGTGGCGCGATCGCTGACGTCGCGGATGCCGACGCGGCGTTCAGTCACCGCGGTACCGCGTTCGAGTTCGGCGCTGGCTCCCGCTGGACCGATCCGGCCGAAGACGACGTTCGGATGGCAGCGGCGCGCAGTGCCGGAGCGGCACTGGGCCCGTACGCCGACGGCGTCTACGTCAACTCACTCGCCGCCGACGAGGGGCAACACGGGGTACGCCGCGCGTACCCGGCCGCCAAGCTCGCCAGGCTCACCGCCCTCAAGACGGTCTGGGACCCCCACAACGTGTTCCACCTCAACCACAACATCCGGCCCCACAGCCGGTAGCGCGTACCCCCTGGCAGCGCCGACGCCCGCCGGCAGGATCCACCGCGCACCGGCGGGTCACCGCCTCGACGCGCGCCGGGTGGAGGTCACTGTGCGGTTGGGCGGTGGGCGGGTTGGAACAGTTCGATGAGGTTGGCGGCGGGGTCGGCGAGCAGGATCTGGCGCCCGCCGGGGCCGGCGATCACGTCGCTGCGGAACGACACCCCTTCGCCGCGTAGTCGGTCGATCTCCGCATCCAGATCGTCGACGATGAGGTGGATGCGGTTGCGTCCGGCGTCCGCGGCGTCGTCGGGGGTGGCGCGGGCGCCGGAGCTGGCCGGCCCGGACAGCAGCAGCCGCAGCGGGCCGCGTACGACGTCGGCGAAGGCGGGCACGGCGCTGGTGTGCACTGTGAAGCCGAGGTGGGTGGTGTAGAAGTCGATGGCCGCCTGGACGTCATCGACGATGTATCGGACGCTGGCGTGCTGCTCAGTCGCTGTCATGGCGGCATCTCTCCGTTAGGTTCGGGTGGCGTTGAGGGCAGGCAGCAGGTGTCTGGCGTGGGTGTCGATGTCGGCCGCAGTGCGCTGAGCGGCGGGTAGCTGGCCTGGTCGGTGCCGCCGCCAGAGTGCATCGAGTGTCTAGGATTCACCACGTGTCCGGATACCGCGACTTTCAGTCAGGCTTGAGATTCCTGCCGACACTGGCGATCGCTCCCGATGGTGACTCGATCGCCTACGTCGATGACGCCAACGGACAATTCAACCTGGTCACCCAAGCACTGTCGGCTGGCGACACGCGACGTCTTACCGCCGGCACCGACTCGACGGTCCGTCGGGTGGCATGGCATCCCGGCGGTGAATGGCTGTTGTTCCTCGCCGACGACAGCGGGGACGAGAACACGCAGCTGTACCGGGTCGACGCTGCTGGCGGGATCACGGTGCAGCTAACCGACGCGCCGGACGTGCAGTACTCGGCTGCCCTCGGCGACCCGTTCTCCCCCGACGGCCGGTTCATCGCCTACTGCGGTAACGACCGGAATCCGGCCGACCAGGACGTGCTTGTGCACGACCTGCCGACCGATGAGGTACGCCGGATCTACACCGGCGGCGGCAGGGTCCACCCCGGGCACTGGTCCCCCGACGGGTCCCGGCTCACCCTCGCCGAATGGCGGACCACCAACAGCGACCACCTGGTCCATCTCATAACTGTCGACGGTGCCGAACCGCGATCGTTGACGCCGTACGACGATGTGGCGACCTACTGGTTGGGGCCGTGGCTGAGGGACGGCAGCGGATTTCTGGTGCTGTCGAACGTCGGTCGGGAGTTCACCGGGCTCGCGACCATGGATGCCGAAAGCGGCGCCCTCACCTGGCTGGACACCCCGGATTGGGATGTGGAGGAGGTCGCTCTCTCGGCGGACGGCCGGGTCCTGGTCTGGAACGTCAACGTCGACGGCTTCTCCCAACTGCGCGGGCGTGACCTCGTCAGCGGCGTCGACATCCGCATGCCGGAACTGCCAGCTGGCACGGGGACCGGCCTCACCGTGTCCGGCGACGGGCGGTTCGTCGTGCTGCGGCTGTCCACAGCAACCCGACCGTGGAACATTCTCCTGATTGATCTGGAGCTTGGAGAGCTCAGGTGGCTGAGCAACGTTCGGCCGGTCGCGGCCGACCCCGCCACCTTCCGGGAGCCGACGTTGGTTCGTTATCCGGCGCAGGACGGCCGCCAGATCCCTGGCTATCTCTACCGTCCTGAAGGACCGGAACCAGCCGGTGTCCTGATCTCGATCCACGGTGGTCCGGCCTGGCAGGAGTTGCCGGTCTATATGCATGACGGCTTCTACCAGTATCTCCTGGCACATGGCATCGGCGTCTTCGCTCCCAACGTGCGGGGTTCTCTTGGTTACGGCCGCACCTACTCCGACCTCGTCAACCGCGACTGGGGCGGTGGCGATCTGACCGACCTCGCTGACGCCGTCGCGTACCTGCGGGCGCAGGAGTGGATCGACCCGAATCGCATCGGCGTCATGGGTGCCTCCTACGGCGGCTTCGCCGTGTTGTCGTGCCTCAGCCGGCTGTCGGAGCTGAACTGGGCCGCCGGTGTCGATTTCTATGGACCGAGCAATCTGGTCACCTTGGCCAAGGCGTCACCGCCGACGTGGCGCTCGTTGGTGGCCGCGGTGATCGGTGACCCGGAAGCCGATGCGGATCGACTGATGGCGCGCTCGCCGGTCACCCACGCCGACCGGATCCAAGCTCCCCTGATGGTCGTCCAGGGCGCCAACGATCCTCGCGTACCACGGCAGGAGAGCGATCAGATCGTCGAGCGGCTTCGATCCCGTGGCGTCGAGGTGCGCTACGAGGTCTTCCCAGACGAAGGCCACGGCCTGCTTCGCCGCGACAACCAGGCGAGGGCCTTCGCGGATGCCGGCGAGTTCCTCATCAGGCACTTGCGCGGTCGCGGCGGCTCCGTTGGCCAGAGCGGGCACTCCATGGACGACCACCCCGAGGAGAACGACAGTTCCTCTCCCCTGCTCGGCCAGTGAGTCCGCCGGGCGTACGGCCCGCCACCAGGGGTTCCGCAAACCGGTGGCCGCTACCGCCGGTGTCGAACGTCCTCGCCAGCAGGGTCCTCCCTACCCGAAGCGGATCGCCCTTGTTCAGGTGACCCAGTTCGTGGGCCAGGAGCGAAGCCCGGGCCCACGAACTGGGTCAATGGCGGGTGGGGCGCGCTACGGCTTCAGCACGATCTTTCCTCGCGCGTGGCGGGACTCACTCAACTCGTGGGCGGCGGCCGCTTCCTCCAGGGAGAAGACGGCTGCGACCGGCACCGTGAAGCGGCTCCGCTCGGCGAGTTCGCCGGCGGCGGCGATCCCTTCGAGAGCCGGTGAGTCCGCGCCGGGGCCAGAGCCGCGCGACAGGTGCACGCCGTACGCCGGGGCGTTGATGTCCGCGATGCTCACCACCCTGTCCGGGCCGGAGACCAGCCGGACCAGGTCGGGTATCGAGCCGGAGCCGGCACAGTCGAGTACCGCATCCACTCCGCCGGGCAGCAGCGCGTCGACCCGCCCGGCCAGCCCGGAGCCGTAGGTGGTCGGGATGGCCCCGAGCGAGGCCAGGAAGCCGTGATTGCGGTCGCTGGCCGTGCCGATGACGGCCGCGCCGCGAGCGACAGCGAGTTGGATCGCCGTCGTACCGACCCCGCCGGCCGCACCCTCGATCAACAGCGTGGTGCCGGCCCGCACGCCCAGCAGGTCGAGCACGCGGGTGGCCGTCTCGATGTTGCCGGCCGCGCCGCCCGCCTGTTCCCAACTCAGGGCGGCCGGCTTCGGTGCCCACGCGGCCAGGACGGCGTATTCGGCGTTCGCTCCGCCCATCTGGGCGTAGTCCGTGATCCCGAACACCTCGTCGCCTGGCCGGACCGTGGTCACCCCGTCACCGATCTCGTCCACCACGCCGGCTGCGTCGACGCCTGGCACGTGCGGCAGGCGGAGCGGAATCCATTCCTGGAATCGGCCGGCGCGGACGTATGTGTCGGCCGGATTGACACCCGAAGCCCGAACCGCCACCCGGATCTGCCCGGGTCCGGCGTGCGGTTCCGGTGCCTCCGAGACCGCAAGCACACTCGCGGGACCGTACTGGGAAAATTGCAGAGCCCTCATGTGCGGGGACGCTAACGCGCCTGCGCCGTCCGCCTCGCTAAAGTGAGAGCAGTGACCGCCCATTTGTCTCACACCCTTCGCTCCGACGCGCTGGACAACCGGGAGCGCATCCTCGACGCCGCCCGCGCGGTCTTCGCCGTTGCGGGTCTGGACGTGCCGATGCGGGAGGTCGCACGGCATGCCGGAGTGGCGCCGGCCACCCTGTACCGCAGGTTCCCGACCAAGGAGATGTTGGTCACCGAGGCCTTCGCAGAGCAGATGTACGCCTGCCGCGCCGTCGTCGACGAAGGTCTCGCCGATCCGGATCCGTGGCACGGTTTCTGTCTTGTCATTGAGAAGATGTGTGAACTGAACGCACGCGATGGGGGTTTCACCGCGGCTTTGATCTCGACGTTTCCCAATGCCGTGGATTTCGACGCGCGCCGCGAATACGCTCTCCGGTCGATCGCCGAGTTGGCCCGCCGGGCCAAGGAAGCCGGCCGTCTGCGCCCCGACTTCGCCCTGGACGACGTCATCCTCGTACTCATGGCCAACAGCGGTATCCACGCGCCGTCGCCGACCGCCAGGGTCGCCGCCTCCCGGCGCTTCGCCGCGCTCGCCATCCAGGCATTCCGCGCCAGCCCGGATGCCTCACCGCTGCCGCCTGCGGCGCGGCTGGCACCCCCCGCACCGGTGTCGCGCGGGCCAGCGGAGCCCGGCGACGAGGGCGGCCTGGCCGCCGGTTAGCCACTGCCCTGGCCTCGGCCGTCGTCTCCGGCGCGGGATGGGTCTCCTCGTCGCTCTGGGTGAGGCCGCCCCGGGTGCCCACCGTCAAACCACGCAGTCCGTGGGGCCGGGCCACGACGTGCTGCGTTGACCCGGCAGCACAGCGTAGTTAGCGTTAACAACCCCCGTCCACATCAGAGGGAGCCATCCACCGGTCAAGGAGGGTCCATTGAGACTGCGACAGCGAAGGCCACGTCTCGGGTTGGGTCGGAGAGGTAGAGGTGTCGCGGTCCTGGCACTGGGTGCGCTGCTCTCGGTCTCGTCCGCGGCGGTGCCCGCACACGCTGCCGAGGAGCAACTCGACGACGGTCTGGTGCATCATTTCGCGCTCGACGAGACCAGTGGGACGACGTTGGTCAACTCGGGTAGCGCGGGATCGGTGGCGAACGCCACGCTGGTGAACCCCGAGAAGGCGACCTTGACCGGCGAGGGAGTCAGGTTCGCCCTCGACGGCGCGTACGTGAAGCTGCCGAACGACATCACCGCCGGCATGTCCAACCTCACCGTCGACTATGACGTCTGGGTTGACCCGGCGAACGTCGGCGAGCACCAGATGTGGGGTTTTGGTCGCAAGTCCGGCTCGTGCGACGTTGACACCGGGGCCGAGGGTTCGATCTTCGCGTCGAACACCCAGCGGTTCCGCGTCGCGGTGGGTCCGGCGAACCTCCAGCAGAACCGGGTCCGCATGCTGGAGGGAGCGTGGACGCACGTCACCTTCACCCAGTCACTGAACTCGACCGGTACGAGTTGGACCGGCAGGCTCTACCTCGACGGCGTGCTGCACGCGACGTCGACGAACCTGACCACGCCGCCCTCGGTGAACGCCGCGGGGACGAACTGCAATTTCCTGGGTCGCTCGCAGACGTCGGGCCACTATTCGTTCCGCGGGACGATCCGAGACTTCCGGGTGTACGACCGGGCGGTCAGTCTCGACGAGACACTCGCCCTCGCGCAGCGGACCGTCTCCGACGGCGTCCGCGCCGACACCGACGCCATCGATCTTGGCCTGACCAGTGCGATCGTCCGTGACATCACGCTGCCGAAGGTGGGCTCCGTGGCGGGCTCGACCATCACGTGGACGAGCTCCGACCCGTCGGTCGTCGCGGTCCACACCCCGCCGGCCGTCGCCAGCGCCCGCAAGGTGGCGGTGACCGGCAGGATCACCCGGCCCGCGCAGGGGCAGCCGGACGCGACAGCCACGCTCACGGCGACTGTCCGCAAGGGCGCCCAGGAGGTCAGCACGCGGGACATCCCCGTCGTGGTGAAGGCCGAGTTCGACGATGCGCAGGCTGTCGACCGTGACACCTTCGACCTGGCCCTGAACACCACCAACGACGTACGCGGGAACCTCGACCTTGCCGCCAGGGGCGAGTTCGGCTCCACGATCACCTGGCGGTCGACCACCGACCTCGTCACCCCGACGGGTGTGGTCACCCGCCCGGCCTTCGGCCGTGCGGATGTTGCCGCCACCCTGACCGCGACCATCACCAAGGGCGCGACCTCGCAGACGAAGTCGTTCCCGGTGCGCGTCGTCGCCATGCCGCGCTCCGAGGAGTACGAGCGGTACTTCATGGGGTACTTCAAGGGTGAGGGGATCGCCGACGGCGAGCAGATCATGTTCGCGACATCCAACGGGAACACCGCGCTGGACTGGACCGGCCTGACCGGGGGTCGGCCGTCACTCATCTCCCAGCTGGGCGACCAGGGTCTTCGTGACCCGCACATCGTCCGCTCACCTGACGGCGACACGTTCTACATGATCGCTACCGACCTGAACTGGTACGACCAGGGCGGGTACGCCATCAACGACACCCAGTACATCGAGGTGTTCGAGTCGCACGACCTGGTGAACTGGACCCCGCAGCGGCACGTGAAGGTCGCGCCCGACAACGCGGGCAACGCCTTCGCGCCGGAGTCGCTGTGGGTGGAGGAAATCGGCGCCTACGTCGTGTTCTGGGCCCAGTCGCTCTGGAGCGACCCGGTGAACCGCACGGGTCAGGGCAACGCGCAGATGTGGTACGCCACGACGCGGGACTTCCAGACGTTCTCCGCTCCCCAGGTCTGGCAGAACCCGGCCCCGCTGTCACGGATCGACACGACAGCGATCCGGGTCGGCGACAACTACTACCGCGTGACCAAGAACGAGGCCGGCAACCAGGGCTCGGACATCTTCTCGGAGAAGCACACCGACTTCCTGGACAGCAACATCGACAACTGGACGTTGGTCGCGCCGGCGCTGGGGCGCACGACGTGGGTCGCCAACCAGGGGTACGAGGGACCGGTCATCTTCAAGGCCAACCCCGGTGACACCGCCTGCCCCGGCCAGTTCTACCTCTGGGGTGACCGGTACACGAACGGCGGTGGGTACCAGGCCGCGTGCCACGAGAACATCGAGGCGCCGACCTGGAACGCCAAGGCGATCACGATGACCAACGCGGGTGTCGTCCGTCCGCGTCACGGCACCGTGATCCCGCTGACCGTGCGCGAGTGGAACGACATCCGCGGGATCCCGAACAGCGACGTCGCGACCACCACCGAGGTGGCCGTCCAGCCGTACGCGAGCGGGGCCCAGGCGACCACGGCCACCGTGACCGTCACGGCAGCCGACGGGTTCGAGACCGGTGGTCAGGTGCGGCTCAGTGTCGGCTCGTGGTCGACGCTCGCCCACCTGAGCGACGGCGCGGCCACTGTCACGCTGCCGACGGGTCTGCCTGCGGGTGCCCGGACGGTCAAGGCCGAATACCTGGGCTTCGACTACCTGAAGGCGTCGGAGGCTACGGCGTCGTTCGAGGTGCCCTCCGGTACGGCCGCCGTCAAGGTCCACGCGAAGGCCACGCCGGCGTCGGTTGTCCGCGGGGACACGTTCACGCTGAACGTGAGCGTGGGGCCGACGGGCGGGCCCAAGAAGAACGCTCCGACCCCGACCGGCGAGGTCACCGTCACCTTCGGCGGCACCGTGCAGGTCGTGCCGCTGGTGGACGGTAAGGCCGTCGTCGAGTTGCCGACCGCTGGTCTGCGGCGCGGGTCGTACCAGGTCCACGTCGCCTACTCCGGCAACCCGACCTACCAGCCCCACGCCGGTAACTATCAGAAGTTGACGGTGCGGTAGCCAGCCCAGGAACCCGCACCGCTGAAGGGCGGCGCAGGAAGGAGCGGGTGGGATCAGTGGATCCCGCCCGCTCCCCTCGTGCTCGACCCCGCGGCCGGACTACGGAGTGATCATGCCCTTCGAGACGACCAGGTTGTAGTTCTCGCCGAACACGTTGAGTTCGTGGACGCCGACCTTGACGTTCTCGGTCGTACCCAGGACCTTCAGCCTGACCGCGTTCGTCAGCGCCCGGTCGAAGGTGACGTAGTCAGCCGTGTACGCGGTGGTGTTCGTGCTCCTGTCGACCAGGGGCCGCCACGTGTTGGTGGGGATGTCCTTGTACTCCAGCGTGTACCGCACGGCGTTGTCACTGGTGAACGTGCGCCCGAGCTCCTTCCACTGGATCTGCGCGGCGGAGATGTGGAAGACGGTCCCGAAGCCCCTGATGTACGTGGGCGCGGTGTCGCTGTCCGCCGGCTCCCACCACGTGGAGAGGGAACGGTCCGATCCGTAGTACGGGTTACGCCCGGGCGCATAGCTGCTTGCCCAGTACGCCTGGCTGTTGGTGGCCACGTTGTAGAGCCCGACGTCGTCCCGGCCCGAGATTTTCTTACCCGGGGCCAGTTGCGGCGTGTTGGACAACTCGCAGTCGATCGCTCCCCGTTTCGGACCGGCGGGAATCACGGTGCAGACGTCCATGCCCAGTCGCCGCTCGAAGAACTCCTCGTAGGCGATGACATAGGTGTAGAAGAACACCAGGTTTCCGGAGTTGTCGAGGACGAAGCTGCCGTGCCCGGCGTTCGGGTACACCGCACTCGGGTGGTTGTTCCCGTAGCCGATCGGGTTCTGCTGGGTGACCTTGAATCCGGAAAGCGGTTTGTCCGAGGTCATCACGCCGGTCGCGTACGTGGTGAACTCCGTGCCACCGGACGCGACCGAGAGGTAGTAGGTGTCCCTCACCTTGAACAGCTGCGAACCCTCCACGTACCCGTGTGTGTAGGTGGCCTTGTTGTCACCGATGTGCTGCCACTCCTGGCGCGGGTCGAAGGTCCAGAGCACGACCGGGTCGCTGATGAGCTGGCGGGGATTGTTCGGGTCGAGTTCGGCGCCCATGATCGGTGAGCCGATGTTGTACGTCAGATACAGCCGACCGTCGGTGTCCGGGAAGAACTGCACGTCGCCGACGCTCAGGGTCTGGCCGGTCGGGCGCAGGAAGTTGCCCATGCTGGTCCACGGCCCGGTGGGCGAGTCGGCTTGATAGACCGGCGTGTTGTTGCCGGCCATGTAGAACTTGTCGCCGAGCTGGACGACGGTCGGCGCGACCAGGCCCAGGTTCATCTGGTGGGGCGTCCACGTGAGGTAGTCGGTGGTGGACCAGACGGTGCGGTTGTTGTTCGGTGCGTTCTGCATGGCACCTGATGCGTAGAGATAGATGGTCCCGTCGACGTTCAGCGCGGACCAGTCCGCCCCGGTGCGGGCGGAGTTCTCCGAGATCCTGCTGAAGCCAACTGTGGATCGGCTCGCCAGCGTCCGCCCGGACGCTGCCGTCCACGTCTCCAGGTTCAAGCTGGCCGGGATCTGCGACGTGTTCGCGACGTTCGCGTCGGTGGGTGGCATCGTCCCCACGATGTTGCGCACCGCCATCCCCGGCAAATTGATCGGGTTGACGTACGTCTGGGCCATGTCGACACCGGCCAGTGGCACCTTGGCGGACGGGGTTTGCGGTCCGACGCCCGGCGGTGCCGGCGGCACGGGCTTCTCCGCCGCGGCCGGCACGATCGGTGCCAGTTGACCCACCCCGATTCCCACCAGGAGAGCGAGGCCAATTGCCGCCAACCCTCGACGTCGTTTCCCGGCGGCCCTCTCGATAACCATCAGGTCCCACCTTCCTTCTGGTCGTGATAGCGCTAACAACAATCGCCGTCGCCCGATTTTTCGGACAACCGACTTCACGTGGTCGGTTGCTGGGTGTGAGGCACCCTTCGAATAGGCAAGAAGGGTGAGAGAAGGCGGGTCCGCTCGACCAGCTGGGCGCTCAGCGCGCACGTTCATGGGCTCGGTCTCGCCCAGCGAGCGAGGATCAGCGACGGGCAGCTGTTAGCGCTAACAAGGTTTCGGTGATGTTAACCGTACTATCTGGAGCCTGTCAAGAACGTCAATGCCACGGCACCGTTACCGCCACCGCCGCTGCCGCTGCCGGGTGGCTGCACTCCCGCCGGACACGAAGTCGTGCCCGGAACCGTCGCCGCCCCGTAGGCGACGGTTCCGGGCGTAGACCCTCGACCGCTCGCGTGCCGGTATGCGCCGTCGGTCACCACCAGTCGAAGTAGCGGCCGGCGTGGAAGATCCCCACACCGATGGCGGCGACGATGCCGACCGCGAGCACGACCGGGGCGATCACCACGCTGCCGGCGGCGACGCCGATGGCACCAGCGGCGATGGCCAGACCCGCGCCGATGCCGACGGCGCCGGCCACCACCCCCGGGGTGTCGCCAGCCTCGGCCGCCCGGTTCATGCTGACGTACGAGACGGCGGCCAGACCGATGCCACCGATCACCAGTCCAGCGGTCATCGCGCTGACGGTGGCGACCGTGGCACCCGGCACGGCGATGGCGTACAACTCCAGGCCACCGCCGACCGCGCCGAGCGCGTCACCGACGCCCATCTCCCAGTCGCCCTGCTGGTAGTCGCCCCACAGGGCGAACGCCGACAGGCCGAACCCGAGGACGCTGAGCCCCTTGCCGGCCATGCCGGTCCGGCCCGGCAGTCCGCGCACGTGCTCCGGCGCCGTGGCGGTGGCCGGGATCTTCCGTCCCCGTCCCGGGTTGGTCGCCGTGCGGATCGCGTTTCCCACGCTGGCCGGCGCGTCGGTCTCGGTGATGATGACGGCCTGAGACCGCTTGCCGGCCATGGTGCCGCTCGGGTTGGCCTGGATCGCGGCGTCCGCGTCCCGGGTCGCCTCCCGGGCGATGTCACCGGCCCTGCCGTACACGTCGGTCGACTTGATCTGCTTGACGGTGGTCGCGGTCTCCAGGTCGAAGTCCGCCGTGTTGTCGCGCCACGGCATGCCGTACAGCCATTCGAGGATGTTGCCGCGGAACGTTCCCCGGCCGCCCTTGAACTTGAAGTTCCAGATGAACTTCTCGGCTGCGGGCGCGGTGTGCGCGGCGGCGCCACCGGTGACGCCGGGTGCGGCCGGGGCCGCGCCGCCGGAGTCGGCCGGCGGCGCGGCCGGCGGCGCGGCCGGCGGCGGTTCGGGTGGCGGCTCCGGTGCGGGTGGCGGCGGCTCGGCCGGTGGCGGCTCCGGCGGCGGAGGCGGCGGCGTCGGCCTCGGTCGCGGCGGCGCGGGAGGCGGAAGTACGGCGTGCAGCACCCAGGTGCCGCCCGGGTGCTCGGACCAGGTGCCCCCCTCCAGGTTGAGGGTGACGTTGGGCTGGTAGTAGATGACCGAGTTGCTGTTGTTGATCCGTGGATCGAGCGTCGCGCCGTGGCTGCTGAGATAGCGGCGGAAGTCCTCCACCGTGGGGTTCTCGGACCCGGTGAAGTGGGGCTCCGAGATGGAGATGTCGTGGGTTTCCGGCCCGATGACGGTGGCGGGCCGGAATCCGGACGGATCTGCCATCCCGACCGGATTGTTGCGGCAGTACCGGAACAGGTTGCCCCCGTCGACGAAGCCACCCGGGTCGGTGCTCGCCCACCGGCCCAACCACGGCACGTAGTACCGCGCCCCGGCATAGCAGAAGCCGGTCTCGTCGTCCGCCTCGTGCCCGCCGAAGCGGTACCGCTTCAGGCTGAGGTCGACGCCCGGCCGGCCGTACCGGTAGGCGGTGGTGCCGTACGGGTGGTACTCCTCGTAGGAGATGATCACCCCGGCCGCGTCGGTCTCCAGCGCGGCCGAGCCGAGGTGGTTGGTGAGCTGGTAGCGGATCAGCGGAACGCCGAGCGGGTTGGCCGGGTCGAAGCCGCCGACGTCGACGGTCTTGACGTCCACCTGGGCGACCGGGCCGGTGTCGTCGGCGATCGTGGTGGTCCAGCGCTCGTGCTGGAGGGTGCCGGTGACCCGGTTGCGCCGCCGGAACACGATGACCGCGCCCAGGAAGATCCATTCCAGTTGGACGCTGCCCGGCCGGTCCACGATCTTGCGCAGCCGCTGCCCGCTCGCCGCGTAGACGAACCGGGCCTCACCGCCGCCGCCGAGGTCGACCCGGCTGAGCTGGTCGCGGACGTTCCACTCCAGCGCCGGCAGGTGCGGCATGACGGTCAGGTTGCCGACGGCGTCGTGCGCGTACCCGGCCGAGTAGGGGCCGTCGTCGGGGTCACCGGGGACGCTCGTGGCGGCCAGTCGGTTCGTGGCGTCAGCCGGGTCGTCCTGGTACGCGTACCGGTGGTGCCGGGTCCAGCCGGCACCCACCCCGGCCTGCGTCCGGAACCGGTGCCGGAGCACGGTGAGGTTACCGAGCGGGTCGTACTCGTACTCCTCGGTGTAGGCGCGTACCGCGCCGGCATCGGTGAGGCTGCCGGCCGGCGGCACGTCGGTGTGGTCGCGGATCGCGTCGTTCGGCGCCCCGGCCAGCTCCCGCCCGCTCGCCCGGACCAGCTGGTAGAGCGGGTCGTACGCGTAGTCGCTGGCGGCCGGCACCGCCGCGTTGCCGAAGAAGGTGGGCGCGCCCGGCTCGGCCACCCGGGTCACGTTGCCCACCGGGTCGTACGTGTAGCGCAGGTCGCGTACCCCGGCGGTGAGCAGCCGTTCCAACCGGAACGTCATCGGGTCGTAGAAGTATTCGGTGACCAGGCCGTTGCCGTGCCGGGCGAACCGCCGCCGGCCCAGCGCGTCGTAGTCCTGCTCGGACAGGAACTCCACCTCCGCGCCCTGGCCACGCAGCCGCGCGGTCAGCCGGCCGAGCATGCCGCCCTCAAGGTAGGCCGGTCGTAGCTCGGTGGCGTCGGGCAGGGTGACCAGTGTCGGACGGTTGAGCGCGTCGTACTCGGCGGCGGTGCCGAAGGCCTCGCTCTCCAGCAGCGGCGCCGCGGCGGCCAGCACCGCCGCGTGGTCGGGCGCGGCGGCAACCGGCGACCAGTCCGGGCCGGCGACGTCATCGGTGGCGAGCCTGCGTTCGGCCCGCCGCGGGTTGCCCTTGAAGTCGACAGCGGGGACCCGCACCTGGCCCGCCTGGTCGAACACCAGGTAGGGCACGCCGTGCAGGCCCAGCGTCGCCGCGTCCGGGTGCCGGTCGCCGAAGACCACGTACTGCACGCAGCGCTCCGCGCCGGCGGACTCCCGGACGTACACGCCCACCGGCCGGTGCAGGGCGTCGTACGTGGTGCGGAACGTCCGACCGTGCTCGTCCCAGATCCGGCGCACCCCACCGAGCACATCCTGGAACACCCACCGCTCGCCCTTCTCCGCGCTCCACGAGCGCACCCCCGCGCCGTGCATGGCGGTGGCCGCGCTGGCGATGTGCCGGCCCAGCGCGTCGTACCCGTCCGAGGACCGGCCGGTGAGGTCTCCGGTGGTGCGTACGCCGAAGCGCTGGCCGGCTCCCCGGTCGGCCACCGAGTAGACGGCCCGACCCAGGCTGTCGAAGTGGACCACGGACGGCGTGTCGGCGTGCGCGGCGGCGAGCCACGCGGCGCGGACGGCCGGGTCGGCCGGTTCCGGATCGGAGACGGCAGGGCTGCCCCGCTCGGCGTACCACTGGCTGTCGAGCACCGTGTCGTTGGCGTCGAACAACCGGTGCGACCAGGCAGTGGACTCGACCCGGCTGAGGGTTCCGTCCGGATACCGGGTCAGCACGGCCCGACCCAGCGGGTCGTAGTAGCGGATCGCGGTGGCGCCGATCTCGCGCAGCGCCGCCGCGTCCTCGTACTCGTGGGTGGTGCTGAAGTAGGGCTGGTACCGCTTCACCGGGTTGCCCTTGTTGTTGACCACCGTGCGGCCGGTGCCGACCCAGCGTGGGTCGGCGTCCACCTCGACGGCCACCCCGTCCTCCCCCACCTCGAGGGCCCTGCCGGGATGCACCCGCGACTTGGTGATCGCCACCCCACCGGTGCCGGTGCTGTACTCGTAGCTCTCCAGCCAGCGCGTGTTGGTCGGGCCGTGCCGTTCCCGGTGCAGGCCCCGGCTGTACGCGGGCTGGCCGTTGACCATCCAGTTGAACGGGTCGTAGGTGAACGTCAACGTCGGATCGTCGAGCGTGTCACCGTCCCCGGCGCCGGGCCGGCCGAGCAGCGCCGAGGCCACCACCCGGCCCAGCTCGTCGTAGCGCACCGCGCGGCGCTGCCCGTTCGGGTCGGTGACGAGGCTCGGGCCCAGCACCCGGTAGTCGTTGACGGCGGTGGTGACCGACCAGGCCGCCTGGTCGATGGTCACCCGCTCGGTGAGCAGGTGGTAGTCGTCGAAGGTGACCGCCGTCGCCAGGCCGAGCGCGTCCCGGGCCCCGTTGGACAGGTAGAAGTGCGCGGCCGGGTCGGCGGGATAGCGCAGCTCGCCCGAGGGAATCCACCAGTCCGGGCCACCGTCGAGCTGCACGTATCCGGCGGCGGCCAGGTCCGCGCCGGTGACTGCCGTGCCGTAGCCGGCAGCCAGCGCGGCCGGCGTGAAGGCGAGCTGGTACGTCTGGTGTCCCAGCCCCAGGCTGTCCCACTGCCCGGCCGGCAGCGGCGCCAACGCGTTGTCCCGGAACCGCACCTGTGACCGGGACAGCAACCGCCGCTGCGCGCTGACCCCGTCGGCCACCACCTCGTACCCGATGGGGGTGGCCGCGGCGAATCCGGCGAGCAGTTCGGCCCGGGTGAACAGCGGGCCGGCCGGGGCCAGCCCGGTCAGTTCGTGGCCGACCGCCTCGTACGCGGTGCGGAGCCGGTACGCCGGCACGGGCACCGTGTCGTCGATGTCCGGGGTGTAGCTCTGCTCGCCGTACGTGACGTGACGGCGCCGCTGCTCGACGGTCACCTCGGCGGGCAGGTCCGGGTCGGGAGTGCTGCGGCCGTAGACCACCGCGGCGGCCTGCACGACGGTGCCGTACGGGCCGAGGACCAGGTTGAGCCGGTGGCTGATCCGGGGCTCATCCGGCTCCCGGTCGTAGGAGAGGCTGACCGCCTCCCGTTCGACGGCGACGAACACTCGCGCGTCCAGCCGCTGCACCTCATACGTCTGCTCGACCACCCCGTACGGGTGTTCCTGCGCGGCACTGCCGTCGTACGAGTACACCTCCTGCCGCAGCGGCAGGCCGCGCAGCGCCCGCCGGCTCTCCCGCAGCTCCGCGGCGGAGACTCCGACCGGCAGCTCCACACTGGGCAGGTGCCGGCCGGCGTACCACTCGGCGGACAGGTCGACCGGGGCACCGGTGTGGTACCACGTCTTCGTGGTGACCGGTGGCTGGAACAGCTCGGGCGAAGTGTCCTGATTCCCGTCGACCGCCTCGACGCCCAGCACGTGGTCCACGAACGACTCGCCGTCGATCTGCTCGACCATGCCGAAGCCGGCGAACTCCCGCTCGTCGCCGTCGTAGTGCCCGTGGTGGTAGCGGTAGCCGGTGACCAGCCGGGTCCCGGCGATCCGGTCGACCTGTTCCACCTGCTCGACGACCTGCACCGGGAACGGCAGCCGGGTGACCCACGGCTGGCCGTTGCGCCGGTCGGCCAGTTGGAAGGCGGTGGAAGCGGCGTACCGGATGATGGTTTCGCCGCCCAGGTTGTTCACCACCCGGGTGAGCAGGTGGGGCTTGCCGTCGGCGGCCAGGTCCAGATAACGCACCGGACCGGAGGCGTCGCCGGGCAGCGGCGACGACCAGACCAGGCAGCCGGTGCCGGTGCCCAGCAGGTCGGTCACCGTCACCGTCGAGTCGGGCGTGACATGCGGCAGGTCGGGCAGGTCGACCGGGGCGGACCAGCTGTTACCGGACTGGTTGTACCAGAGCCGGATCTCCCGTCGGCCCAGGTAGCACAGGTCCATCATGCCGGTGCCGTCCACGTCGGTGAGGAGCACCCGGGCGGGGTCGAACTCGTCCTGCCCGGTGAACCACGGCGCGTCGTCCATCTCGACCTTGGCGCCGAATCGGCCGTAGCCGACGTTGGGCCAGTAGCAGACGGATCCGTCGCGGACCCGGACCAGGTCGGTGAGGCCGTCGCCGGACATGTCGGCGAGGAAGACGCTCTGCCGGTCGTCGGAGCGCAGCAGCCGTGGGCCACGATCCTCGTCGGCGGGCCAGAGCGCGGGTCGCGCCGGGCCGTACCCCACCTCGGCCAGCGACTCGTGCCACGTCAGCACGGTGTCCCCGGTGAGCAGCAGGTCGGGCCGGCCGTCCCCGGTGAGGTCCAGCAGCAGCAGGTCGGGGCTGGCCCAGTCGACGGCGGGCAGCTCGCGGAACGGTTGCAGATCGGACCAGCCGGCGTCGTCGGTGCGGCGGACGAAGCCCGCCGGGACGGTGCCGAGTTGGACCAGCTCGATCCGCCCGTCCCCGTTCACGTCGACCAGTTGCTGGCGTCCGCCGGCCAGGTCGGTCAGCGACGGCACGGTGGGCAGCGCGGCGACCGGGCCGATCCGGCCGGCGCCGAGATTCGGCCGGTAGTAGAGGGCACCCTCGTGCCCGGTCAGCACCCCGGCGAGTCCTTCCCCGTCCAGGTCCACCCACAGCTCGGTGCGCCCGTCCACGCCGGCCGGCAGGTTCGCCAGGCTGTCCCGGTCCAGTTCCCGGGTGGTCGGTGCGATGGTGGCCGGGATGTACTCGAAGGTCACCGGGGGCAGTGCGGCGCTGGTGTGCCCGCCGTCGGCGGCCGGGGAGTAGCCGCGCTGCGTCACCTCGACCAGGGTGGACAGCACCGGCCCGGTGGCGTATTCCAGCTCCACCGCGCGGACCAGGCAGTCCGCTCCCACCTCCGGCTCGTCAGGGAAGTGGTGGAACATCAGGATCCGGCGGCACAGCCGGTAGGTGCGGACCTCGAATCCCGGGCGATAGGTGGAGAACGGGTCCGGCCGGCAGGTCCAGTCCCCGGTGTCAGCCGGGCGCGGGTCGTCCGGGTCGTGCTCGCCGTAGTCGAACACCACCTCGAACAACCAGCCGGCGTCGGCGATCTGGGCCGGCGTCAGGTCCACCGGGCGTCGACCGTCGGCGTCCAGCAGCGGCACCGCGTTGCCGTAGCGCACCGACTTGAGGTAGCGGTTGGTGTGCCGGTCGGTGCGGTGCCGTTCGTGCGGCCGGTCCAGGTCCAGGCCGACGGCGTCCTCGGCCTTGTAGGTGTAGGTGATGGCGTTGCCCCGGTCGTCCCGGGTCTCGCAGAGCAGCCAGGTGTGCACCTTCGCGCCCCGGCCGATCCGGGAGTCGCCGTCGCGGCCGTACACGGCCAGCAGGTTCGCCCCGGACACTGTGCGCCAGTGCACGTCACCGTCGGAGTCCCGGGTCCACCGCTCGATCCGGGCGAACGCCCCCTCGGTCCTCGGCCGGAACCGCTGCACCGTGTGCCCGGCGACCGGGGTGCCGCCGGGCACCGGGATGAGGTCGTCCTCGCCGGACAGCAGGAAGGTGTCGGTGTCGTCGTAGCGGGGCAGGCCGCGGTCGGTGCGCCGGCTGATGGCCGGCACGGGCAGCTGCCAGCCGAGGCCGAACGGGCCGTTCCCGGCGCCCGAGTCGTAGCTGAGCGTCAGGTCGGGTTGGAACCCGGACCGGCTGCCGCTGACCGGGATGGGCACCGACATGCCGCCGGTCCCGGTGACCGGGTGGGCGGCGAACGTCTCGCCGATGGCCCGGATCGCGCCGCCGCCGGTGGGCAGGCTGATCGCCGGTCCGCCGAGCCCTGGCCCGGCCGTGCCCTGACCGGCTGGCGGCGTGCCGGTGCCGGCCGCGTCGGCCGTCGGCCCGCCCGGCCCGAACGCCCCACCCGCCGCGTCGGGAGCGCCCGCGCCGGTCGGGTCGGCGGAGCCGCGCCACCGGGAGCCGGGCCCCGGCCCCCACGATCCGCCGCCGACCGGATAGCTGGTCGTCACCGCTCCCCCTCAGCCGTCGAGCCGGTAGTGCAACAGGAGGACCAGGTCGGTGAGGCCGTCCGGGTCGGCCGCCAGCGTGACCGGGGCACCGAGCACCAGCGGATCGGACTGGCCCACACACTGGTGCAGGTCAGCGTCCCGGTTCAACGTCACCGGGTCACCGGCCACCGTGAGGTCGTACGTCCCGGGATCACCGTCCACCCGCGCGTACCAGGTCACCTGGTCCACCACCGGCTGGTGATCGCGGGCCAGGTACGGCAGGTGCTCCGGGCCGATGGTCAGTTCGGTGCTCTGTTGCTGGGTGAGCTGCCACCATTCGTCCGGGAACTGGTGGCGCAGGCTGTAGGCCTGGTACAGGCCCGTCCGGCCGGCGTCGACCAGCATCTCGTTGAGCACCTCTCGTAGGGAGTCCTCGACCAGGCCGCGCAGTGTCGAGCCGCCGTCGCGGGCGGTGTACCGCAGGTGCAGGATGATGTCGCTGATGGTGTCGTAGTCGAACTGGCGGACCGCCGTCGGCAGTTCCAGCCGCCAGGTGCCAACCGCGCCCTTGCCCTCGAACGGCAGGTAGCGGTCGTCGGCGAAGTTCAGCTCGAACATGCCGCTGTCGCTGAGGCCGCTGCTGGTGGCGATCGACTCGATCCCGCCCACGTTGTACGCGAACCGGTCGTCGCCGGGCACCTCGGTGTACTTGTCCTTGGCGCTGGTGGCGCCCTGCCGGGCCGCGGTGCCGGTCCGGTACCGGTTGGCGATCAGGGACAGCTTCGCGGTGACGGGGGTGTACGGGCCGGCCACGCACGGGATGGACAGGCTGACCGTACGCAGCCGGCGGAAGTAGTGCCCCGGGTGGTCCAGGTCGAACAGCGCCTCCGGCACGTTGATCAGGCAACTGCCGGTGGCCCGCAGCTCGATCAGCGCCGCCGGGTCGAGCTGTGCCAGCGAGACGTGCCGGGTCAGCTCGCGCTCGCGGCTGTGCCGGTCGAGGTAGGCCACCTCCATCCGCTTCAGGTCGTGGCGCAGCGCGTCGGCCACGGTCAGCCCCTTGCGCAGGCTGTCCCAGTAGCCGGGTTGCAGGAACGTGGCCTCGCTGCCCAACTCGTGCGCGAAGCACCGCTCGGCCTTCTTCGCCACGTCGAAGGCGAGCTGGTACGCCCCGAAGTAGACGGAGCTGGCCCGGCTCACCATCCACTGGTACAGCTCAGTGTTCGTGTACTTGCCGCGCAGGTACTCCTCGGTGGCCCGGGCGTTGTCGGCTTCCCGGTCGTGCGCCGCCAACTCGTCGGTGAGCATGGCCACGTGCAGCCGCCCGGTGAGGATCTGCTGGTCGAGCTGGGTCAGTTCCAGGCCGGCCAGCGCCGCCTGGTGTTCCCAGTCGTCCATCCGGCGGCGGTAGCCACCCTGGTTGGCGGCCATCCCGGCGGCCTTGTCCAGCGCCCGGGCGATCGCCTCCAGGGTCATCACGGCCGAGTCGGCGGCGGCGCCGACCTTGTCCCCGCCGATGGTCAGGGTCACTGTGGGTGAGCCACCGAAGCCGGCACCGCCGGTGGTGAAGTCAGGTATCAGCTTCAGCCCGCCGGACAGGATGTAGCCCACCGCGATCGCGGCCTCGCCGAGCAGCGACACCCCCGACAGCGCCGTGGCGGTGATCTCCCAGGCGTTCATGTACGGCCGACCGGCGTAGTAGCGTTGCCGCTCCTCCACCACCTTGCGGCTCAGTTCCAGGGCCGCGACGTTGCCCTCGGCCTCCGCGATGGTGGCGAGCTTGACCGCCCGTACCGCGTCGAGCAGGGCGATCTCCTGGCCGGCGCGCAGCCGGGCGAGTTGCTCGGCGTCGCGCTTCTCCATGGCCGCGAGCAGCCCGCCGCCCAGCTCGCCGACGTACCCGACGAGTTCGGTGGCCTTCTGGGCCAGCACCCGGAAGCGGTAGTTCGGCAGTGGTGCGCCGAGCCCGGCCAGGAACGACGAGACGGACATGCCGGCGGCGGCGGCCCGGACCAGTGCCCCCGGGTCGATCGGTGGTGAGAACAGGGCGAGCATGCTCTCCACCCCGTCGATGTTCTGGCAGTTGCGGATCTTGAACAGCCGATCGGCGATCAGATCCCACAGCCGGAGCATCTCCTCGTTGGGCGGGACGCAGAAGTACAGCGCCGAGTAGCTCAGTGGGCTGGGCAGCTCGGCCCCGCCGTGCGGCAGCAGGTCCAGGTCGGGGATCAGGTTCTCCAGGTCCAGCAGCGCGTTGCCGAACAGGTCCACAGAGGCCTGAAGCTGGTTGACGGTGGCCGGAGCCGGAGTGACCAGCGGCGGCACCACGCTCGGCTTCGGCCCGAGCAGTTTGTCGGCCAGGATGTACAGCTGGGTGGCCTGGGTGACGGACTCCCTGGTGAACTGCCGGAACAACTGGTCACCCCAGTCGACGAGGTTCTTCAGGTAACCGAGCACCACGGCCAACTGGTAGGCGACCGGCCGGCTGCGGGCCACCACGTGCGGGTTGAACGGCTTCGCCCGCCACTGCTCCACAGCGAACTTCAGGTCGGTGATGCTGGCCCCCGACGGGTCCGCCGCGATCGCCGTGAGAATGTCGCCGATCCGCTGGCTGATCAGCTCGGGCGCCCCGGTCTGGAAGAACGGCTTGGTGACCCAGTACTTCTGTGGGGCCGTGGCGCCGTCGGCCGTGCCGACCGGGTTGAAGATGTGGTGGAACCAGTTGCGCGCCTCGGCGAAGCGCTGGTCCCGGTTGAGCCGCATCGCGATGTCGAACGGCAGGTGGTAGAACAGCTCCCAGTTGTAGCCCGAGTACGCGCCGTCAGCGGCGAAGTCCAGGTCCTCCACCGGGTACGGCGACACGACCACCGGCTGCGGCTGGTAGGTGGCGGCGAAGTCGAACCCCGTGTTGGTGAGCTGGGTGCTCCGGCTCAGCAACGCCGACACGCCCGAGCGGTAGACGGTGGCCCGGAGGAAACACAGCAGCGGGTGGTAGAAGTTAGCGAACTTCACCCCGTACGAGAGGGTGTCGTAGACCTTGAACTCGGCGACCAGCCGGTGGTATTCGGCGTCCTGGGTCATCGCCTGCACGGCGGCAGCGAGGTCGTGCGCCGGATCCTCGGCGTACCGGCGCAGGTATTCGGTGAGCAGCGCCAGCACGTCGCGGACGAACTGGTCCACGTCGCTGTACGTCTTCTCGATCCGGTCCGTCGGGTCCTCGGCGCGCCGGTCGTAGAAGCCCGGGATGATCACGTAACCGCGGTCGTAGTCGCCGTAGAAGTACGGCATCAGGGTGCCCAGTGGCAGCACCGGCCGGCGGTCCTGGATGCCCCGGGCGTTCTGCCAGATCCCCAGCAGCATGATGATCCAGTCGAGCAACGACATCTGCATGGGGTACGTCACCCGGAACCGGCCGGGCGTCTGCGCCACCAACGTCTGGTACGCGCCCATCAGCGGAGTGCTGATCGCCAGGTCGTTCTGCGTTCGGGAGACCAGCTCGGTGAACCGTTCGGCCAGCAGCTTGGTGTCCTTGAACACCGGTGACAGCAGCAAGCTGCCGGAACCGCCGCCCGGCATCGGCTCCGGATAGCCCCGGCAGCCGGTCAGCGCGAACGAGCCGACGAACTCGACACCGGTGAGCACGCTGATCGCCTGGCCGGCCTCCCCGGCCGCGTACGCGAAGCAGGTGAACTCGTTCGCCGAGGGCAGGTCCTCCTGGTAGCCGCTGGCGGGGTAGTACAGCGCATCCTTGGAGATCTTCTTCGGCTGCCAGCGGTCCTGTGCCCGCTCACCGATGGCCAACTGGATCCGCCACCGCCGGCGCGGCCGATCCGTCTCCGTGCCGCCCGGCGGGATGCCGTCCGGGTCCGGAATCTGGGAGGTCTGCGAGGTGTCCGTCTCCTCGGTGAAGACCGGCCAGGCCAGTGTGAGCCGGCTGTTGCGGTCGAAGGCGAGCAGGTGGTCGCCCGCGATGTCCAGCGGCACCCGCCGCCACGGCGTCCAGTACCGCTCCCGCTCGAACTGCCGGTGGTAGTACACCGCCGGGTCGCCGCCCCGGGTGCGGGCGAACACGTGCAGGAGATGCCTGTCGTGCTGGTAGTAGCAGGCCATCACGTCCAGGTGTGCCAGGTCGTCCAGCTTCTCCAGGTACGCGATGGTGGCGTTCTCCACCGCCAGGTCGGTCAGCTCGTCCTGCTGCAACTGGTCGTCCAGCTCGCTGAACAACTCCGACTTGTCGTCGCGCAGCTCCGGTTGGATCCAGTTCTCCGGGTACAGGAAGATCTTCCGGTTGGCCTCCCACACCCGGTAGTTGGCCATCCAGTCCCACTGCTCCCAACCCGGGTCCTCGGTGACCGCGGCGACGCTGTCCGGTTCCAGTCCCAACAGGCAGCGCTGCACGAACAGTTGCACTGTGGCGTGCGCCTGCACGATGCGCGACGTCGCCATGCAGGCGCCCATCTCGACGTCGATGAGGAAGTTGTCGTACAGGTCGTTGGTGTCGCGCAGCGCCGGGTTCTCGGCCAGCAGGTACGCGACCAGCGCGTCGCGCTTGGCCACCCGCAGCCGGTCCTGCACACCTTGGAGCACCCCGAGCCACTCGGCCTCGGCGTACCGCGCCTTCAGGGCCTGCCGCATGGTGGCCACGCCCGCCGCGGTAGTGACCGGCTGGCCCAGCGGCACCGCCGCCGCTACCGGCAGGCCCAGCCGGCGTAGCACTGTGAGCGCCTCGGCCAACCGCTGGACCGTCACCGGCGACCGGTACGCGGTGAGGTTCGCCGCCGACAGTTCGAGGTGGGTGTCCAGGTCGGCCAGCGTGGTGACGTCCCAACCACCGAGCTGCGCCAGATGGGTGTGGACCTGCGCGGCGGTGGTGCCGGCCGCCAGGACCAGGTCGAACAGCCCGTACACCGTCCACGGCGCGGCCGCGTCCAGCGGGTTCGCCACCGGCGGGTAGGCACGGGCCAGCTCGACCCCGGCGGCCAACCGGATCCAGTCGGCCAACGGGGCCGGTGGCCGGCCGGTCTGGTACGGCACCCGGTCCGGGGCCAGCCAGCCGAGCGGCGCGGCGTTCGTCAGCAGCCAACCGAGGTCGGCGTCGGGCACCGTCAGGTGGTCGACGAGCCGGCTCAGCACGTGCAGCAGGCGCAGGGCCCGGTACTGCTCGTCGAACCCGGCCGGGGTGACCGCCGGCGGCGCCGGCGGCTCGTTCACCAGGTCCACCAGCGCGTCGTCGGTGAGGACCGCGAGCAGCGGCCGGGTCAGCTCCGCACCGGCCAGCACCGTGGTGGCGGCGTCCGCCGAGAACCCGAAGGTGTCGGCCACCGCCGTCGTCGCCAGCTCCTGCTTGGTACGGGTGTACGCGTAGCTGGACAGCGCCGTGGTGATGGTCAGCAGCAGCGTGGTCTGCTGGGCCTCGGTGGGGTTGGCCACGATCGCCGCCGTTATCGGTGTGGTGTCCACCAGGGCGGCGAGCTTCGCGTCGACGAACTGCGCCGGGGTAACCGCCGCATCGGTCCAACTGCCGTCCACGACGGACACGAAGCCGGCCAGGTCCGCCTCGGCCATTCCGGGCACGGTGGCCAGCAGGGCCCGCATCCCCGGCAGGTTCTCCTCGGGCGGCGCCGCCGGGTCGACAGCGGGCCGGGTGCTCGCGTACGCGCTCTGGTAGGCGGCCTGCAACCCGGTGAGCACCGCCGTCAACGTCTCGTCCGGCAGGTCCCGCACGGCCAGGTCGTCGGCTTCGTGCCGGAGCAGGTAGCGCAGATCCGCCGGGCGGATGCCGGTGCCGGCCCGGGCGGCGTCGAACCGCTCGACGAAGACCAGCGCGGTGGCCGGTGCGGTGAGCGGATCCGACCCGATCAGATCCTTCATGATCAGGTACTCGGCGGCGGTGAGCCCCAGCGCCCGGGCCAGCAGCGTGCCGGCGTACACCGCGTGCAGGTTGGCGTTGCTGACGATCGCCGGGGCCGGCAGGTCGGCCACCAGCAGCGCGGTGTCCGCCGTCGTGGCACCCAGGCAGGTCGCCAGGTACGCCTCGTGCGCCGACAGCGGAGCACCCGAGCCGGGTGTGGTCAGCTCCGCCTGCTCGTTGGCGAGCACGTTGGCCGGCTCGAACGCCGCGAGGACCGGGCCGTTCGCCGCGTTGCGGAACACCTCGGCGTAGCGCGACTCGTCCAGCGGCGCGAACAGGTCGACCACCACTGGCAACGGCAGCCCGAGCCGCGCCGCCAGCCGGTGCAGCGCCGCCACCGTGACCAGGAAGTCGTCGTCCAGGGCGCCACCGCCCAGCGCGTCGGCCCGGATCGCCCGGTCCAGCAGCTGCGGCGTCCAGCCGGTGCAGGCCGGCGCGCGCAGCAGGCGCAGGAACCGGTGGATCCGGTCCAGGCGCGCGTCGGTGAGCTGCTGGATCCGCTTCGCGCTGAGATCGGACCCGGTGTCCAGGTGCTTGACGAACATGACGTTCCCGGGATTGACCCAGGCCAACGCCAGCAGTTCGGTCAGCTCCCGATAGTCCAGGCGCGCCCGAGGAAGGAAATTGTCCACCCGGGCGATGCCGCCCAGAGCGCCGAGCGGCGCGGTGTTCCAGATGTCGTCCTGCGCACCCGGGTCGGCATTCACCACCAGGTTCCGCTGCGCTTCGCTGATCCCCAGTTCCTCGGCCGCGATGGCCTCGTCGCTCGGGCCGATCGGCCGCCGCAGCGCCCGCATCAGATCGGCCCGGGGGATCTCGAACTGGGCGAAGTAGCTGCGGGTCTCCTCGTGCGCCAGGTCGAACGGCAGGGCGAACGCGTACCGGCTGCCGGCCAGCACTGTGTAGGCGGCACCGTTCACGTACTGCGGCGCGGCCGCCAACTCCGCCGCGGTGCCGGTGCTCTGGCGCAGTTGGCGCACCAACCACCCACCGGACCCGTCCGGGGTCGCCTTGGCCACCACGCCGGTGTCCCGTACCACGCGGGCCCCGGCCAGGTCCGGCTCATACACCAGGGACCGGTCGGTGAACGGCCAACCCTGGCCCTGCAACAGGCTCAGCAGCCCGGCCGACGGCGCCTCCACCGGATCGACGCCGCCGCTCAGCGGGCCGGCGAACGCCAGACCGGCGTCCGGCGCCACCGCCTCCTCCAGCAGCTCACACACCACGTCCAGGTAGGGCAGCGGAAGGTCGGTGTTGTCACAGCTCAGATCCAGGTCACCGAGGTCCGGCCGGCGGCCGTACAACACGTCCCGGGCGACCTTGGTGGCCGGACCCGGCGTGTCGGCGTCGGTGACCAGCCGGTTGCCGAGGAACTGAAGGACGTCCACCAGGTACGCGGCGGCGCTGTGCACACTGCGGCACGGTTCGCAGTAGCTGGAGTCGGCGAGCCGGAACAGGCTGGCCAGGTTGGGAAAGTCGGCGCTGACCGGGGTGAGGTCCGGAGCCGCCGAGCCGCCCAACGCCTGGACCGGCAGCGCCCGCGCCGCGCTCTGGAGTTCGCCGGCCAGCAGACCGCTCGCCACGTGCACGTCCACCGCCCGGCGATACACCGACCGGGCCTGCTCGTCGGTGAACCGGCCGGTGTCCACGGCGGTGGCCACGAACCGGGTCTCGCCGAGGGCGTGGATCCGGGCCGCCGACGGCACGTTGGCCCCCAGCAACGCCGTGGTCTGCCGGTACGTCGGCGCCAGCTTGAAGATCCGCTGCGCGGCCTTGAGCGCCGGTCGACCGGTGCGCAGCCGCTCCGGGTGGTCGCGCAGCAGCCGCTCCACGTTGCCGGTGGCGAGGTCGAAATCCGGGTTCGCGGTGAGCAGTTCGAGCACCGCGTCCCGGTGCCCACCGAAGGCGCGCTCAGCCGCGCTGGCCCGCTCGCCGCTGCCGTCGGCCCGCCCGCCCGCGGCGTCGGCTGCCGGGTCGGCGTCGGCTGCGGTCCCGACCGTGGCGCCCGCATCGCGTTCGAGCTGCGCGGTGAAGGCAGTGGTGGGATAGCGCCGTTCCAGCTTGCGGGCCAGCGCGCCGGCGTGCAGGTCGATCAGCGCCGGCCGGACCGGCTGACCGGCGACCCGGACATCAGCGGTGCTGTCCCCCAACACCCGGCGCCAGTCCGCCGGGGCCAGCCGGGCCAGCCGGCGTACGTCGGCCGCCCGCTCGATCCCCTCGCGGTGGCGGACCCGGTCGACGATCGTCTCGTCGTAGCCCAACACGTCGGCCAGCACGCTCGCCGCGCCGGCCGCCTCGGCGACCGACCGGTCGGGAAACGCCGCCGCGTCGGCCAGCCGGGCGATCAGTCCGGGCAGGTCACCGGCGGCGTCGGTGGCGAGGAGACTCTGCACCCGCTCGTGCGCCCCGTCGACGAGGAACCGCTCCACCCGCCCGTACAACACCTTCGGCCGTTCCTGCGCGACGTACTCCTCGGCCTCCGACCGCACCCGGGCCAGCATCTCGAGGATCCGGTCCAGCTCGCCGAGCAGGTCCTTGGGAACGTACCGGTGGCGCACGGCGTCGGCGACGGCGTTGCGGACGGTGTCCTCGTCGAGCAGGGCGATGTCGTAGTACAGCGGCCGCAGCTCGGTGTTCAGATCGACGTCGAACCGGGCCAGCGCGGCGCCGGTACGACTCGCGGTCAACAGCGTCCGCTCGGCGAGCAGCGCGTAGCCGAACATCGCCGACAGTTTGTACGACGCCGCCAGCTTCTGCGCCACCCCGAAGTGCGCCAGCGCCGTCGCGGGCAGTCCGGTCTCGGCGGCCAGGAACGTCACGTCCTCGGCCTCGTCGTCCTGCCGCAGCTCGGACAACGGCACCTCGCCGAGCAACGGGACGATCGTGGCGAGGATCCGCTCGTACTCACTGCGTTCCCGCTCCCCACCCCCGGACAGATCCACAGTGAGCACGGCCAGCTCGGGGGCGTTGAACAGCACCGCGCTCAGCGGCGGGTCGGACAGGACACGATCGCCTGCGGACACCCGGACGAACAGGTCAGCGGACTGCTTCTCGGAGCGGGTGAACTGGTCGCGCGAATAGTCGACGCGATACAGCCCGTCGTCCCCGGTGCTCGCCTCGCCGAGTTGCTCGGCGTGCCGCAGGTCCCGGTCGAACGCGCCGACCGTCAGCGCGTTCGCCGGCCGCCCGTCGGCCCAACGCACCCGGCCCACCACCACGAACCGGGACGGCGGCTCGGCCAGCACCATCTGCACCACGTCCCGGGTCGCCCCGTCCACAACGCCGGTCACCGGCAGCTTGTGCGCCCGTTGGAGTTCGGCCACTCCGCGGCGGGTGGTCGGCCCGTACCGGGCGTCGACGAGTTCGTCGGTGGCGATGTCGACGGGCATCCGCAGCAACGCGGCGTGCAGCCGCCGGACATCATCGCTGGGGCGGTGCCGCCGCGAGCCCAACGGGCTGGTCATGAGCATCTCCGATCGTCCAGCAGCCGGCGACGGCGGCTGACTGACGCCGGTGCGACCGGGGGCTACCCGGCATCCTGCGGATCAGAGCAGCTCGGGAGCATCGCACTGTCCGAGATCCGCCTGCCCGTCTGGATGAACGGCGGCGGGCACTGCCGGTACGGCCGGTGGCGGACCTGACTACTGGTGCTCGCTTCGGCGATGGGCTCGACGCGTACTCGCTGACGAAGGGCTCCCCGAGCCGGCGCGGCCTCTCCTGCGGCGACCCGGTGAAACGCGTGGAGTTCGCCCCGGGCTTCCGGACCACAGAACTCGTCGCGTTCGTACACACCGGGGTCTCGCCGGAGTACAAGGGGCTGGTGATGCCTGTTCACATCCGTTTCGACGTAATGAGCGAAACATCGCTGGCACGCCCGTTCCCATGGGCCCTCGGAGCCGCGCGAAACGGCACAAGGCGATAGAAGCAGTGCCGTCCGGGCCAAGGCCGGGAATACCCGCCCTCCCGGGACCACTTTCTGCGACCGGGCCATGCCCGCATCATTGGCGATTACGGTCCTTTGACGTGACCATCATTTGCGTTGTCGCGGTGGCGCTCAGTCTGACCACGCCCGCCGTGGTGCCCGCGTCACCGGCGCGACTGGCCGCGCCGTACGTGCCCTGCCCGGCCGTGAAGCCGCCGGTTGCCCCACCGCCCGCACCGTCTCCGCCGCCGGTCGACCCCGCCGACCTGGCCGTGGGCGGTGAGTCGCTGGCCACTGCCGGGCTGTCCATTCCGGCCGGTGCGTCGAACGCCCCGGCGGTGACCGCCACCTCGTGGCTGGTGGCCGACCTCGACAGTGGCGCGGTGCTGGGTGGCTGCGGACCGCACGAACGCCGCACGCCGGCCAGCGTGCAGAAGATGTTGCTCGCCGCGGCCCTGATGCCGCACCTCGACCCGACGCAGGTGGTCGAGGTGACCCGGGCGGATCTGCGCGATCTCGATCCGGCCAGTTCGGTGATGGGGGTGGTGCCGGGCGGCCGGTACTCGATCGAGAGCCTGTGGCTGGGGCTTCTCCTGAAGTCGGGAAACGACGCCGCCAACGTGCTGGCCCGTGTCGGCGGTGGCAGCACCGGCCGGCAGGGCGGCGTGCAGGCGATGAACGACGAGGCCCACCGGCTGGGCGCGAACCAGACCCACGCGGCGACACCGTCCGGCCTGGACGGTCCCGGCCAGTACACCAGCGCATACGACCTGGCGTTGATCGCGCGGGCCACCTACGCCCGCGCGGACTTCCGGCGGTACGTCGCCACCCGAGTGGCGGAGATACCGGCCGGGCCGGGACGGCCCGGCCTCTCCCTCACCCACGACAACACGTTGCTGGACCGCTACCCGGGGACGCTCGGCGGAAAGACGGGCTTCACCGACCTGGCACGGCAGACGTACGTGGGGGTGGCCGAGCGCAACGGACGACGGCTCGCCGTGACCCTGCTCGGCGCGGAGACCGCGCCGCTGGGCAGCCTGGGCGAGGCGGCGGCGCTGCTGAACTGGGGCTTCGCGCTCTCCCCCGACGCGTCGGTCGGCCGCCTGGTCGGCCCGGACGAGAAGAAGCCTGACCGTCCGGTCTCCCAGGTGAAAGCCGATCAGGCGCGGACCGGACTGTCGATGTCGTGGATGGCCATCCTCGGCCCCGGCGCCGGCGGTGTCCTGGCCGTTCTGCTCCTGGCGGGTTCCGTGCGGCGAAGGGCGGCGCGGGCGGCAACCAAGCCGTCATCGGGATGAGGGGACCTTCGCCGCAGCTCGGGCCGTCGGCGGCCAGGACCGTGGTTCAGGAGCGGAAGGCGTCGCGGAGAAAGGTCTGCAGCGTACGCGCCGGACGCCCGATGACGTGTTCGACGGTGTCGGTCACCTCGGCGAAGCCGCCGGCGCGGACACGCTCGAACGTCAGCGCGGAGAGGTCTCGTTCGAAGCCCTCGGAGCCGGCAACGGCCTCGTCGATCGTCACGTCCCGGTGGGTCACGGGACGTCCCGCCGCGGCGGAGAGCAACTCCGCGGTACGCGGCAACGACAGGGCCTCCGGACCGGATATCTGGTACGTCTGACCGGCGTGCCCGGGATCGAGCAGAGCCCGCTCGGCGACGGCCGCGATGTCCCGTGCGTCGATCCAGGCCACCAGAGCGTCGCCGCTGGGAAACGGCAGCTCGCCGGCACCGGTGATCTGGTCGCGGTAGAAGCGCGGGTCGGTGAAGACCTGCATGAACCAGCCCGGCCGCAGGATCGTCCACTGACGCCCGCTGTCGCGGACCGCGCGCTCGACGCGGGGCGCCCAGCCTGCGGGCCCCGGCTGGTCAGCGCCCGGATGGCCACCGTCCTTGTCGGACAGCAGCACGACCTTGGTCCGGGGCGCCACCTCGGCCAGCAGCGCACCGATGAGTTCCGGCGCGTCCGCGCGGTCCGGCCGGACCACGTAGACCGCGTCGACGCCGTCGGTCGCCGCCGCCCAACCGGACGGTTCGTCCCACGAGAAGGCGGTGGGCTGGACGCCGTTGATGCCGGGACCGGACGGATCCCTGGTGCCGCCGCGCACCTCGACGCCCTGCCGTGCCACGAGCAGCTCGGCCAGCGGTGCGCCCGTCTTGCCGCGTACCCCGGTCACCAGCACCCGGATCGCGGCAGCCGACGTTGATGTCCGCATCCTGCGCCCTCCTCCCCGGTTCGACGCCTGCTGGATCGTATCGCCGACCCTGACGATGCGGGGCGGTCCGGCGGCTCGGGCGCCGCCGAACGATGCCCATCGTGATCCCTGTGGCCTTGTCCATGCGTTCCGGGTATAGGTTCGGCGGATGGACATCGTCGCCGCGTGTCGGGCCTTCGTCGCCGTCAGCGGCCACGGCAGCTTCACCTCCGGTGCCGCCGCAGCGGGAATCCCCCAGTCGGTGGCCAGCCGCCGCATCGCCGCCCTGGAGGAGCACTTCGGGTCGCGGCTGTTCGACCGGACCTCCCGCGCGGTCCGCCTGACCCCGTTCGGGCAGGACATGCTGCCGACAGCGCGACGCCTGGTCGACCTCGCCGACGCCATGGCCGACGACGCCGAGCGGGCCCGGTTGCGGCCGCTGCGGGTGGCCGTACCCGAAATCTGCCCGCCGCACCGCCTCGCCGCCCTGGTGGCCGCCGCCCGACGGCAGCGGATCCACCTGGAGGTACGGCCGGCCGGTCCGCAGGAGCGCGCACGGCTCTGCCAGACCCTTGAGGTCGGTACCGGGATCGTGGCGTTTCCGGAGGCGACGGCGCTCTGGCGGGTGCCGCTCGGGCTGGCCGCCCGGACTCCCTTCCCGGCACCGACGGTGTTCCTGGAGACGCTGCGCACCGGCCGCGCCCGAACGCAGGCACGCCGCCGGATCCTGATCCAGCCCGAGGACGACGTCGCGCACCTGCGGGATCCGCTGACCCGCGCCGGCCAGTCGACTGGTCTGGCACCGGCCCAGGTGTCGATCGCGCCATCCCTGGTCGACGCCGCCGCGGCGGCCCTCGGCTCCCCCGATCTGCTGCTGTGCTCCCGTCAGCAGGCCGACGACTTCGGGCTGCACTGGTGCCCCCTCGCCGGCCTGCGACTCGTACGGGGGTACGCCGTCGCCGCCGGGGCACGCGAGGACCTCGACCAGCTCCGCACCGTCCTGTACGCGGACATCGCACGATGCCTGGGTGCGGCCGGGGACGGCACAACCGGTGACCGGCCGGAAGGGACTGCGACATGAGCGCCACCACCGTCGTACGCAACGCGCGTGACCTGCTGGACGAAGCAGGACTACGCGGTGCCTTCCTCGTCCGCGACCTCGACACCGGCCAGGAGATCGGCTTCGACGCCGACACCCCGTACCCGACAGCGTCACTGGTCAAGGTGCCGCTGGCGGTCGCCGTGCTGGAGCGGGTCGGGCGCGGGGAACTCGACCCGGCGACACCTGTCGACGTCGCGCCCGGTCGGATCACCACACCAGGCCCGACCGGGATCAGTCGCTTCCGCCATCCCGCGCGGGTCGCCGTGGACGACCTGCTCTACCTGAGCACCGCCGTCAGCGACGGGGTCGCCGCCGATGCCCTGTTCGACCTCGTCCCGCCGGCTGCGGTCGGCGCCGAGCTGCGGCGACTAGGGATCGAGGGCATCGCCGTGCGGCACCGGGTCGGCGACCTCGCCGAGACGCCGGCGGAACGATTCGACCCCGACGACGCGCACCTGGCGCATTCCCTCGCCATCGGCGCGGCGACGCCCGGGCAGGGCCATCCCGTCGCCCAGCTCGACGTCACCCGCGCCAACGCCGGGTCGGCACGGGCCTTCGTCGACCTGCTGCACGCCCTCTGGCGCCCCTCGACGATCCACGAGAACACCGCCGCCCGCGTACGCGCTCTGCTGGCGGACAACCTGCACCGGCAGCGACTCGCCCCCGACTTCACCTCTGACGCGTCCCGCTGGTCGTCGAAGACCGGCACGCTGCTGCACCTGCGTCACGAGGTAGGGGTGGTGGATCATGCCGACGGGCAGTCGTACGCGGTCGCCGCGCTCACCGCCTCCCGGGTCCCCGCCGTCGCACAGCCCGGCAGCGAGGCGACGATGGCCCAGGTCGCCCGGAGTTTGCACGATCACCTGAGGACGGGCACCCTGCCCTGGTGGGGTTAGTCCGCGCTGGTGGCCGGGCTCGCCGCTCGCGCAGCCAGACCAGCACCACCATGGCGATGTTGACGGCGCCGAGGACCAGCAGGCCGCGTCACCGGAGTCGGTGGACCTACAACGTGCCGATCACGACCTCGGCCGCCTGGGCGATCAGGGCGTCGTCGTAGTCGGCATCCTTCTGGTCGCGACTGGACAGCACCGCGAGGACGATCGGCGCGCGGTCCGGAGGCCAGATCACCGCGATGTCGTTGCGGGTGCCGTAGCCGCCGGCACCGGTCTTGTCCCCCACGACCCAGCCGTCGGGCACACCGGCGCGGATCAGGTCGCCGCCGGTGGTGTTGCCCCGCAACCAACCGTTGAGCACGTCGCGGTCCGCCGGTTCGAGGGCGTCTCCCACGGCGTACGCCCGCAGATCCTCGGCCAGGGCCGCCGCGGTGCTGGTGTCCCGCCGATCACCCGGCCTCGCCTCGTTGAGCTCGGTCTCGTAGCGCGCCGGATCGGTGACCTTGTCCCCCACCTCGCGCAGTTCCTTCTCGAACTTCTGCGGTCCGCCGAGCTGGCGCAACAGCAGGTTGCCGGCGGTGTTGTCGCTGTACCGCACGGCCGCGTCGGCGATCGCGCGCAGCGTCATGCCCTCGGTGACGTGCTGCTCCGTGATCGGCGAGTAGGTCACCAGGTCGTCCGCCGAGTACCGCACCACCCGGTCCAGCTCGCTGTCGGTGGTCTCGTCGAGGATCTCGGCGGCGGCCAACGCCTTGAACGTCGACGCGTACGCGAACCGCTCGTCGGCCCGGTACCGCACGGTGCGACCGGTGCCGGTGTCGATCGCGTAGACCCCCAGCCGTGCGCCGAACCTCTTCTCCAGCTGCCGGAAGTCGGGGCTCGGGTCGGCGGCGGTGGACGCGGTGGCCGTCGCGGCGGGGTCGCCGGCCGGTTGCTCGGCGGCATCGGCGGGGCCGCAAGCGGCGAGGGACACCACTGCCGCCGCGGCCACCAGACGGTGTGTCGCACGAATCATGATCGCTCCTTGTCGGTGTCGTGGGTCCGACGCGGGCGCGCCGGTCGGACAGGACTCGACAGTGGCAGGGATCCGGCATGCGGTCGAAGACGGAAACGACGGTGTCCATGCTGATCTGACATGGTCACCTGCTGGTCACAGCCAGTCGTGTTCGCGGGCGTAGCGGGCCGCTTCGTGGCGGGTCCGGGTCTGGGTCTTGCGCATCGCGTTGGAGAGGTAGTTGCGGACGGTGCCCGGGGCGAGGTGGAGCCGGGCGGCGATGTCGGCGACCGAGTAGCCCTCGCCGGTGACCCGCAGGACGTCGGCCTCACGGTCGGTGAGGGGGTTGTCCTCGGTGACGGCAAGCGCGGACACGTCCGGGTCGATCCAGCGTTTGCCCGCGTGCAGGGTGGCGATGACCGAGGAGATGTGCGCCGGCTCGGCGGATTTACTGACGAAGCCCTGGACGCCGAGCTTCAGTGCTTTGCGCAGCACGCCGGGGCGGGCGTGCCGGGTCAGCATCAGGACGACCTGCTCCGGGCGCGTACGGCGGATCTCGGCGACCGCGCCGAGACCGTCCACGCCCGGCATCTCCAGGTCGATGACCAGCACGTCGGGCTCGTGCCGCAGGGTGGCCTCGACCGCCGTCTCGCCGTCGGACGCCTCGGCGAGAACGGTGACGTCGCCCTCCATCGGCAGCAGCGCGGCCAGAGCGGTGCGCAGCAGCGCCTCGTCGTCGGCGAGCACGATTGTGGTCATCGGCCGTCACCCCGCTCCGTGGCGGCACGCGCGGCGGGGAACGTCGCCGCCGTCCGGAAGGTCCCCTGCTGCTGGTGCACGGTCAGCTCGCCTCCGTCGCCCGCCACCCGTTGCCGCAGCGCCGCCAGCCCGCGCAGCTCCGGGGGCGCGGTGGCGCTCACCCCGTCGTTGACGATGGTGATGCCCGACTCGGAGAGGGTGATCTGCACCTGTCTGGCCTGCGCGTGCCGCAGGATGTTCGTGGTCGTCTCGCGCAGCACCTGGCCGAGCAGTTCGCTGGCGCGGGTGTCGACCTCGGCCTCCCGGGTCACCCGGACCCGGATGCCGGCGGCTTCGAACAGGTTCTTCGCGTTCTCGATCTCCGCGGTGAGGTTGAGCCGTCGTTGTGCGTAGGCGAGTTCCTTGGTCTGCGCGATGGTGTCGCTGACCAGCGCGTACGTCTCCCGTAGCTCCTGCTCCACCCGGGCGGTGTCCCGGAGCAGCAGTCGCTGGGCCAGGGCGATCTTCAGCTTGACCACGTGCAGGGTGTGGCCCTGGATGTCGTGCAGGTCGCTGGCGAACCGCACGCGCTCCCGGACCACGGCCAGCTCCGCCTCACGTTCCCGGGTCTGTTCGAGCTCGCGGATGAGGTCGTAGAACCGCTCGCCCACGATGGTGAAGACCGTCACGAGCATGGTCAGGACGGTCGGGATGAGAACGTAGGTGACCAGGACGTGGCCGATGTCGTCCCGCTGCACCAGCAACCGCGCCGCGCCGACCGCCGCGACATAGCCGAACAGCCCGGCCAGCACCAGCTTCCGGTGCCGTCGCACCTCGCGCATGCCGAGGGAGCCCACCGCGCAGAACCCCCAGTAGGCGTTGGGGCTGCCGCTCACCAGAACTCCCAGTGGCCACACCGCCGCGGCCACGACCAGGCAGGGCAGCACGACCCGGGCGAGGTCGTTGGCCGTCCACCGTTCGAAGGCCACCAGGGCCGCCGCGGCCCCCGGCGCGAGGATGATCAGGTGCCACCAGGTACGCGTGTCGGTGTAGACCAGGACCACCGCGGCGAACACCACCGGCGGCAGTGACGTGGCGAGATTGAGCCGGCGCAGCCTTCCCTGCGTCGACTCGGTGAAGCGCGGTGAGCTGGCGGTCACCAGACCAGTATCGGCCAGCCGGATGCCACGACCAGTGACACCACGTCACATGCGGTGATGACACGGCGCCACTGACGGGACGGCTCCGCCCGCGCTGTCATTGGTGCATGTCCACCACACCAGTCATCGAAGTCGAACGGCTGAACCTCACCTACGGTGACTTCCACGCCGTGAAGGATCTTTCCTTCGAGGTACGCCCCGGAGAGCTCTACGCACTGCTGGGCACCAACGGAGCCGGGAAGACCTCGACCCTGGAAGTCGTCGAGGGTCACCGGAGGCCAACCTCGGGCACGGTACGCGTCTTCGGGCACCGCCCCGACGACCGGCAGGCGACACGTCCCCGAATGGGCGTCATGCTCCAGGAGAGCGGTTTCTCCCCGGATCTCACCGTCCGTGAGTCTGTGGGCCTGATCGGCCGGCTCACCCGGCGCACCGACGACGTCGACCGGGTGATCGACCTGGTCGACCTCACCGGCCGGGCCGGGCGCAAGGTCTCGCAGCTGTCCGGCGGGGAGAAGCGGCGGCTGGACTTCGCCACCGCGGTCTACGGCACCCCGGAGCTGATCTTCCTGGACGAGCCGACCACCGGCCTCGACATCCAGTCCCGCGACGCCGTCTGGGCGACGGTGGACCGGCTCCGGGAGAACGGATCGACCATCGTGCTCACCACGCACTACCTGGAGGAGGCGCAGCAGCGCGCCGACCGGATCGGGCTCATGCACCAGGGCGTCCTCCATCGCGAGGGCACCGTCTCCGAGCTGACCCGCACCCTCCCCGGCGTGATCCGCTTCTCCCTCGCCACACCGATGCCGCCGCTACCGCTGCAGGCCGACGTGGACGTCGACGGGAAGGTCACCGTCGAGTCCTTCGAGCTGCAGAAGGACCTGCACCTGCTGCTCGGCTGGGCGCAGGCCCACGCCGTGGAACTGCGCGACCTGGCGGCCGGGCCGACCCGGCTCGACGACGTCTTCCGCGCCATCAGCAACTGATCCGCGCATCCCGAAGGAGCCTCACCCGTGTTGTCCATCGCGTCCAGCGAACTGATCCAGGTCTTCCGCAACCGACTGATACTGATCACCAGCCTCATCATCCCGGTCGCGGTCAGCGCGTTCTTCGTGCGTCAGCACGAGACGTACGCCGCCCTCGGGAGCCTCGGCTACATCGCCGCGATCGTCACGTTCACCGTGGCCGCGTTCGGCCTCTACGCCACGGCCGTCACCACCCTGGCCTCCCGGCGGCAGAACCTCTTCCTCAAGCGGCTGCGCTCCACCGCCGAGAGCGACCCCGGCATCCTCGCCGGCCTACTGCTGCCCGTACTCGTCATCGCGGCGGTGCAGGTGGCCGCGATCCTCACCGCCCTGGCCGTGGTCGCGGGTGGACCGTCGAACGTCGCCCTGCTGGTGGTGGCGATCCTCGCGACCCTGGCCATGCTGATCGGCCTGGCGCTGGCCACGGCCGGGCTGACGAACTCCCCTGAACACGCCCAGGTCACCACCCTCCCCGTCACCCTCGGGGTGATCGCCGTGACCACCTGGGTGGGTATCTCCGGCACCGAGAACCTCGCCTGGCTCAAGCGGTTGCTGCCCGGCGGCGCGGCCACCGAACTGATCATGAACGCCTGGAACGGCGGCGTCGCCGTCACCGACTCCCTGCTCCTGCTCGCGCCCACGCTCGGCTGGGTCGTCATCGCCGTCAACCTCGCCACCCGCCTCTTCCGCTGGGAGCCCCGACGATGACCACCGCATCCCGCTCGGACACCCCGACCCTCGTCGAAGACCTCCTGCTGCTCCTGTTCCAACCCAGGTCCGGGACCATCGCCGGCGAGAACACCCTCTTCTACGTCCTCGGTGGAGCCGTCCTCGCCGAACTCGCCCTCGACGAGCACCTGACCACGACGGACCGGGGGCGGGTCAGCGGCGTGCCGGGTCACCCACCGTCGGACAGCCTCCTCCGCCCGGCCTACGACTACCTCGCCGAGAAACCCCGAGGGGTGCAGACGGCACTGGCCGCGATCGGTCCCGTCCTGCGCGAGCCGGTCCTGCAGCGGCTCGTCGCGCGCGGCGAGATCGACCAGGAGCCCCGCAAGGTGCTCGGCCTGTTCCGGACGACGGCCCTGCGCGACGGCCGGACCGAACGACGGGCCCGCCTGCTCGCCGAGGTTCGGCAGGTTCTCGTGGACGGTGCGCGGCCGCAGGCCCGGGTCGCCGCGCTCACGGCGCTGCTCTCGGCGAGCGGGACGCTCCCGCAGTTCCACCGCGAGATCCCGTGGACCGCACCGGTGATCAACCGAGCCAAGGAACTCGAACAGGGCGACTGGGGCGCCGACGCCGCGGCGGCAGCCGTGACCCGCACCGTGACGGCCACCGTCGTCAACAGCGCCATCGTGGCCATCTCTGTCCTTCCGCGAAGTTAGCCCGACCGCGTCCAGCTGAGCTGGATCCCGTACGGAAAAGGAGGCCCGCGTGACCGCGCCGCCGCACCCGCCGCGTCGTCCACGACGACGATGGCTCCGGATCGTCTCCGGCATCTTTGTCACCGTCGTGGCCGCCGCCAGCCTCGGCGTCGCCGGCCTGCAACTCGGCCTGCCCTGGCAGATGGACGACGGCGACCGCAACCACGTCTACACCGGTGCCGCCGGGTCGCAGCGTTACCAGGTCCACGTTCCGCCCCACCAGGTCGGGACGGCCGGGTTGCCGGTCGTCATGGCGATTCACGGCTGCGCGATGACCGGTTACGGGTGGAACTCCATGAAGTCCACGACGCAGTTCAACCGCCTGGCCGACCGGGAGGGCTTCATCGTCGTCTATCCCACACAACTGATCTCGCGCAACGTGATCGCCTGCTGGAACTCCGGCGACGCCCGGGACCAACAGCGGCACACCGGCGAGCCGGCACTGCTCGCCGGTGTCGCCCGCCAGGTGGTCGAGGAGTACGACGCGGATCCCGCGCGGGTGCACGTCGCCGGGGCCTCGTCGGGCGCGGGGACCGCCGTCATCCTCGCCGCCACCTACCCCGACGTCTTCGCCACGGTGACCTCGGTGGCCGGCGGGGAGTACGGGCTCAACCAGGTCGACCCGGACGACCCGGGCTCGATGTCGCCGCTGGACACGGCACGTCAGGCCAGGGCCCAGATGGGCGAGCGGGCCCGCCGTGTGCCGATGCTGATCATTCAGGGTGAGCGGGACGAGGTCGTGCCGCCCCTGGTCGCCACCCGCCTCGTCGCCCACTGGACCGCGGTGGGCGACCTCGTGGACGACGGGCTGCCCAACGGCAGCCTCGACCCGACCGAGAAGACGGTGTCCGTGCCGGCCGCCGAGGGTCGGCACGCGTACACGCACTCGACGATCACGGCGTCGGACGGCTCTTCGGTCGTCGAGGCGTACCGCGTCCAGGGCATGGGGCACGCGTGGCCGGGACCGGACGGCGACGGCCGCTACACCGATCACGCCGGCCCCGACGCCAGCGCGATCGTGTGGGAGTTCGCCAAGCGCCACCCGATGCGATGAGCCCGGCCGCCCGGACGGTGCCCCTCGGCACCTTCTGGCCCGGAGCCGCGCACCCTTTCGCGCCACCGTGCTACGCCGAGCGGGCCGTTCCCGAACTGACCTGCCGCATCACCCACCTCGTCAACTCCGGCAACGCGGTGGTCCTCACCGGACACAGCCACGGCTCCGTCCTGCTCGCCGCGACCGTGCCGCAACTGCCGGCACGGGTCACCGACCGGATCGCACTGCTGACCCACGGTTCCCCGCTGCGCCGGTTGTACGCCCGGCTCTTCCCCGCCTGCATCAGCGACGAGGTCATTCACGAGATCGCCGACCGGGTCGGCTGGCGGTGGGTGAACCTGTGGCGCGACAACGACCTCCGCCGACGGGCGCTTGCACACCGAGGTCAGTCACCTGCTCTCAGGGCATTGAGCACGGCGGTCACCTCGGGGCGCGACGCGGCCGCTCGCCGGACCCCGGCGGTGATGCGCCGGGTCAGCGGCGGGTTCAGCGGTCGGGTCACCACCCGGTATCGCGGGTCCACCGCCAGCTTCGGCAGCATGGTGATCGAGCGGCCATTCTCCACGTGCCGCAGCGCCAGCATGTAGTTGTTGAACCGACAGATCACCACGGGCTCGAAGCCGGCCTCCCGGCACAGCCGGGTGGACAGCTCGGACATGTACGAGCCCGCGACGTCGAACGTCCAGCGCTGCTGCGCGCACGCCTCCAGGTCGACCGATTCGGCGCTGGCCAGCGGATGCTCCGGGGGCAGCACCAGCACCACCGGGTCGGTGGCGAGCGGCACCAGGTAAATCTCCGGGGAGAGCTCGGCGCCAGCGAAATCGGCGGTCGTGATGATCAGGTCGACGTCGCCGCGACGCAGCGCCGGCATGCTCTCGTGCGGCTCCAACTCCAGCAACACCACGCTCACGTCCGGGTGTCGGGTCGCAAGACGGGCAAGCGCCGGTTCGGCGAGGGCTTGCACGGCGCTCTGGAACGCGGCCACGGTGACCGTGCCGGCCGGCTCCTCGGCGAGGTGGCGCAGCTCTGCCTCGGCCGCGTCCATGGCCGCGAGGATCTCCCGAGCCCGGCCGGCAAGCAACATTCCAGCCGCGGTGAGCCGCACCCGCCGCCCGGTGCGTTCCAGCAACGCGGTGCGGGTCTCCCGTTCCAGCGTGGCCAGCTGCTGCGACACCGCCGACGGGCTCAGGTTGCCGCGCTGCGCAACGGCCCGAACAGTGCCGAACGTCGCCAGGTCGGCGAGCAGGCGCAGCCGCCACGGATTCAGCGTCATGACCCCCGACTGTACGGCTCCGCTTAACAGCGACAGCGAAAATGTGCGATGGACGTACCTATCCGGGACTGCCTAGCGTCGGTCCATGGCTGATTCGTTCTGGTCCGACGCCGATCGTCACCTGGTCCGCTACAGCGGCGCTGGCAGCTTCGTACGTGAGATCATCGACCGCGCCGAGGGCAGTTTCGTCTTCACCGCCGACGGCCGCCGCCTGCTCGACTTCACCTCGGGGCAGATGAGCGCGATCCTCGGCCACTCCCACCCGGCGGTCGTAGCCACGATCCAACGGCAGGCAGCCACCCTCGACCACCTGTTCAGTGGCATGCTGAGCCGGCCCGTGGTCGAACTGGCCCGCCGCCTCGCCGGCTCGCTGCCCGCGCCGCTGGAGAAGGTCCTCCTGCTCACCACCGGCGCGGAGTCCAACGAGGCGGCGATCCGCATGGCGAAGCTGGTCACCGGCCGGCACGAGATCATCTCGTTCGCCCGGTCGTGGCACGGGATGACCCAGGCTGCGGCGAGCGCCACCTACAGCTCGGGGCGCAAGGGGTACGGGCCCGCGGCGCCCGGCAACTTCGCGATCCCCACGCCGAACGCGTACCGGCCCGACTTCACCCTGCCCAGCGGCGAGCTGGACTGGCGGCATCAGTTGGAGTTCGCGTTCGAGCTGTTCGACGCCCAGTCGGTGGGCAGCCTGGCGGCGTGCATCGTCGAACCGATCCTCAGCTCCGGCGGGGTGATCGACCTGCCGCCGGGATACCTCGCGGCGCTGCGCGACAAGGTGCACGAGCGGGGCGGGCTGCTGATCCTCGACGAAGCGCAGACCGGCCTGTGCCGCACCGGAGAGTGGTACGCGTTCCAGCGTGACGGCGTCGTGCCGGACATCCTGACCCTGTCCAAGACGCTCGGCGCCGGCCTGCCGCTGGCCGCCGTGGTGACCAGCCCGGAGATCGAGCACACGGCGCACGAGCGCGGTTTCCTCTTCTTCACCACGCACGTCTCGGACCCGCTGGTGGCTGCGGTCGGCAACACGGTCCTGGACGTGCTGGAAGCCGACCGGCTCGACGAACAGGCTGCGCACCTGGGCTCGTACCTGCGCAAGGGCCTTGAGGAGATCAGCCAGCGCCACCCGGTGGTCGGCGACGTGCGCGGCCGCGGTCTGCTGGTCGGACTCGAACTGGTCAGCGACCGGGAGTCGAAACGACCGGCCGACGCGCTGGGCGCCGCAGTGACAGGACGTTGCCTGGAACTGGGCCTGCACATGAACGTGGTGCAGCTGCCGACCATGGGCGGCGTCTTCCGCATCGCGCCGGCGCTCACCTCCAGCCACGCGGAGCTGGACCTGGGCCTGGAAATCCTCGACCACGCGCTCGCCGACGTGGCGCCGCGGTTCACACCCTGACACTCCAGCCGGGGCTCGTGACGACGACAACGCGTCGCGCGTGCTGTTCCCGGTCAGGAATAGGCGCTGAGCTGCACAGATACGACCGAGCGATGATCGCCTCTTGTCACTGGTTGCCAACCGCAGGCATGGGGTTGGTGGTCGGTGGGGGGAGGCGCGGCTAGACGGTCATCGGCGCGGCCTCCGGTTGCCCGTCGGAGCGTGCCTGGTCGTATGCGTGGCGGCGGACGCCGCGCGTCAGTAGGTAGCCGATCATCCAGAACTCACCGATCGTCGCGGGTGCGACCAGAACGTCGGCGATGGCCTGTGCGTCAGGGGCGAGGTATCCGATGAATGCGCTCAGCAGGTATCCGATGCCGCCACCGACGAGGATCCAGCCGAGCGGGCGGGGCATCCAGTTCGAGCGGAGCACGCAGCGTCCCATGGGGATGAGCCAGAGGCCGAAGAACAACGCTCCGACGCCCCACAGGTTGCCGCTGGTCAGGTAAAGAAGTTGGACGGTGGCCGCCGCGTCGCCGACCGGATCGAGCGCGAGGTCGACAGCCGTGGCGAGCAGTGCCGCGCTGACGAGGACCACGACCGCGTTGATGAGACCGAAGGCGGCGATGGCGCTGGCGGCAAGCCGGTCCGCGGTGCGGAACAGTCGATAGAACCATGCGGCGGCGAGGGCCTGGCTGATGACGATGAGCAGCTCGAAGGCGACTCCGACACGCGCGAGTGATTCGTGCTGGACCAGGTTGGCGAGCGTCGCGTTGGGGTCCTCGGCGCTGAAGAGTCGCGGCCGGATGAGCAGAAAGCCCAGTGCGCCAGCGAAGGCGAGGGCGAGGTAGAGAAGCCCGGTCACGCGGGCCGTACGGATAAGCGCGGGCATGGTGGCTCCTTCGGGGCCGTACCGCCGTGGTGGTGGTCGCGCTCCGACCACCAACCTTACGACGTAAGGCAACCATACGATGTAAGGTGCTGGCAAGAGGTGGTGGGGCAGGTGGCAGCGAAGGCAGTTCGACAACCGCTCAGCCGCGAGCGTGTCCTGGCGGCGGCGGTTGCCCTTGCGGACGCTGAGGGGGTCAAGGCGCTGACGATGCGTCGGCTCGCTGCCGATCTCGGTGTCGAGGCCATGTCGCTCTACCACCATCTGCCCGCCAAGGAGGCGCTCCTCGACGGCGTCGTCGAGACCGTGGTCGCCGAGATCGGTGCGGCGGCGGTTGGTGGCAACGCCACGAACGGTGGGGACGAGGACTGGCGGACGCGGCTGCGCCGGCAGTTCCTCGCGGCGCGTCAGATCATGCTGCGTCACCCGTGGATGCCCGGGCTGTTGGGCTCGCGTCGCACCATCCCCGTCGGTCTGTACGCCTACTACGACGGGATCGTGGGCACCCTGCTCGGCGCAGGGTTCTCGCACCGCCTCGCGCATCGGGCGATGCATGCGTTGGGCAGCCTGCCGCTCGGGTTCGCGCAGGAGATCTTCAGCCCGTCGTCGGCTGGCGGGAGCATGGAGGACGACGTTGCGGAGGCGGACCTGGCCGCGATGGCCGAGGCGCTACCGCACCTGACGGCCATGGTGGCCACCGAGATCCACGACGTCACCGACCCCACCCTCGGTTGGTGCGACGGCCAGACCGAGTTCGAGTTCACCCTCGACCTGATCCTGGGCGGGCTGGAACGCCTCCGCGCCTGAGCACGAACCGCCGGCGGCCGAGGCGTGGAAGGCGAACCCGCCGCCACGACTTGGCTGCTCGCATGCTGCGGCGGACCGGCGACATCGGCCGGTGGCCCGATCAGTAGTCGTTGACGTTAACCGACCCGCGATGCTCGCTGGACCTCATGAAGAACGCCTACGCTACTCGACCACCGGTCGCGGTGAAGTCCGATACCGCTGCGGCGCCTCAGTTCGCCATGACCGCCGGAAATGGTCACGCACATCGTAAGTGTTGGCGAAGTATCGCAAAAGCTCATCGTGACGGAACTGGTAGGCGATTCCGGCGACGCGAACAAATCCGAGCCCACACATTCGCTGCAGAAATCGAGCAGGGGCGAGCGGTAGCCGGAACGCCGCGGCGACGATCATAGCGACGTAGCGCCGCCATAGCGCGCAAGCAACCGTCTCGCCGACAACCGCGCAGTAGAGCAATGCCAGCGGGACACCCAACAGCACGCCCCATTGCAGGCTGAAGCCCCATGCCAGGATCGGAAACATGACGGCGGCCGATAGTCGCGACACTGTCCGCTCCCGGCGCAGGACGCCCAACGGGCCGACGATTTCGGGTCTGGTGTCCGTCGCCAGAGTCTGGCCGAAGCCGACTGTCAAACCGATCGCAAGCCAGGCAGTGACGAAACTTATCAATGCTATCCACGGGCCTAGCACCAGCCATGCCGCCACCGCAATGACCAGTGCGGTGGCGGTCTGACGCAGCGAGAACCTCAGGTCGGTCAGCCGTGACCAGTCCGGCGTAGCGGCTGGCATCCACGGCTTCGTGCTTGTTCGTATGAGCATGGCCGACCAGACGGCGGCGCCGAACAGAAGTCCACCACGTGCTATCCAACCACGATCCCACAGAAACATGGCCGCCCAGACGAACCCTGGAACAGACAGCAGCACGCACAAGATGAAATCCGTGACCAACGCCGCCCGCCCGGCGACCGGCCAAAGCCGGTGCAGAATAATGTCGCGCGCAGGCAACGTGCGCCCTGCCACGACCCTCTGCGAAGACCGATTTAGCTCTAGGTACTTAGCGTAATGCGACAACCACCACAGGTCGAGCACGTTTCGCAGTCGTATCGGAAGTGCTGCCCGGACGGTGCCGACGGATTCCACATAGTTCGCTACCAAGGACGCGGCATTGGCAGTCTCTCCCGTCGTGACCAACGTGCGGCCAGGGTCAGTGCGATGCGTAGCCAGGCGATTCCTGGCCAGTTCCGCGATGAGGCTCAACTGCCAGGGGCTGGCGAGCAGAGCTCCGCGGCCTTCATCCTGCAGTGACGTCGCCAGGTCGAGCGCCTGAGCGAAAACGTCCGCGCCGCCAATGGACCGGGACAGATACCTTGTCGCCTCGGCATAGCCGACGGGTCGGATGGTGTACACCTGCAGGGTGTAATGGTCGCGCAGATTCTGATCGAGGGCACTCCAAGTGGCTCGCCGGCAGGTGGCCAGAAAGCGGGCCGGCTCCTCGCGCAACCGCCACTCGGCGAGTTGGCGCAGCAGTCGCTCGGCAGGCTCAACGGTCGTCTCATCGATGCACAGCTCGTCAATGCCGTCGAGCACCGGGAAGATTCGGCCCGACTCGATGAGGTCTTGGGCTGAGCCACGGGATACGTTGAACTCGGTCGCAATGAACTTTGGAAGCCAGGCGTCGATCTCTTCGCCATCAATCCAGCGGCCAGCCGGGACTACCAGCGGCACGACCGCAGGATCCTGTTTCAGGATCTCCAGGGCAACCTGCAGCGCGGTGTACGACTTCCCGCGACCGGGATGGCCCAGAAGCACAGCACGCTGAGGTCCGCGTAGTGCCGCCTGCGCAAGCGCCTCCAGCTGCACATCCGATGACTCACCGGCGCTCCGGTAACTCAGTGCGATGTGTTCCGATGTACGTCGAAGCTGCCGGAGCCGGGCACTGAGTTCACGGAGGAGCTCCGATCTGAGCTGCTCGATCACGGCGGCTGGCTTATCCCGACGCACCAAGCCAATCAACTGCTGCACCAGAAAGGCGAGGAGGCTGACGGCGCCCAGAATTGTGCCAAGGTATCCAGCTTTGTTGCTCAACGTCTTGTCGGCCATGTAGGCAGGCACGAACGTCGCAGTCGTCACCACGACAATAGCGCTCAGCAGCGTGACCAGGGCACCAGCTGTCCAGCGCAAAACCCGACGCCGGCTACCCGGTCTCATCGACGTGCTCCTTCTGCTGGCCAGGACGGTGTGACCACAGCCAAGCGCATCAGAACAGCGACTTTGGTCGAGCAAAGCTCGCGTTGCTGGTCCTGATTAGAACGCGGAACAGACGTGGTCCGGTCACGACCGCTGCGAGACTCCCACCAGTCACGTCTTGACGGCGCAGAGGCGCTCCGACGCCGCAGCAGTCCCAGCCAAGCCCTCCGCCGCAACAGGCGAGATCGCCAAAGCCGCCACAGGCGAAAGCCGCCAATTCGCCTCGCCAGCCCAGTCCCAACCACCAGCACAGGCTACCGATAGCGATCAACCGACTACAGAGCCGAACGTCCACATCAGACATCCCTTCGTAGTCAGATACCGGGCCGATTCAGGGCGTCATCAAGGGCGACTACGGGCAGTTCCGTGGGATGAGCCGGTACGGGGTGGCGACGAGACCGACCGAGCGTTATCTGCGACAGAACAGTGCACTGGATCATGCGGTCGATCCTTCGTGTCGCGTGCTCGGTGAGCCGCTGTGCGACGATCGGTCCGTGGTCCGCCGGGAGAGCTCGCGAGAAGGCACCTTCGAGTGCCGGCTCTGTCGACTTCGATTCGGTCCCATCCGTCATGCCAATGCTGTCAGTGGCGCTACTGGCGGCCTGGACCGGAAGAAGGCGACATGTCCGACAACCTGCGGCTCAGCGCAGTCACTCTGGACAGTTCGGATGCCATCCGCTTGGCGAAGTTCTACGCCGACATCACCGGCGGGACGATGACGCAGATCGGCGATGAGTGGGCATGCGTGCAGAGCCCGGCCGGGCGGCTCAATTTCCAGACCGTGCCTGGATACACGCCTCCAACCTGGCCCGACCCCACCGCGTCGATCATGATGCACCTCGACTTCATGGTCGAGGACCGAGACGCCGCCGAGGCGCGCGTGCTCGCCGCTGGCGCAACGAAATACGACTTCCAGCCCAATAGCGAACAATGCTTCGTCTACGCTGACCCGGCCGGCCACCCCTTCTGCCTGACCACCTGGGAAGCCCCGATGGTCTGACAAGAACCCTGCGCGCCGCGATTGCCGCAGTGTTGTCGACATCCGCACATCGACAGGTCCAAACACCCAACCGCGCGTCACTGGTTGGCCACCCGTTAGGCAGGTGCAGCACGCAGCGGTCGAGGCGGATGGTGACACGCCGGCCGGCGAGGTGGTAGCGCCGGCCAGACAATCCACGTTCGGCATCGGCCACGCCGCCGGGTTCCGTGGCAGCGTCTCGGGTCGTTCATGCTTGCCGCTAGGTTCTGGTTCTCAGACCAGGGCGGGTGATGACGTGAGCGACGTGCAAACCGTCTATCGTGCGTGCTGCGCGACGAGATTGCCCCCGCTCTACGCGTCCTCGGCTTCAAGGGATCGGGCTCGCGGTACAGCCTGCCGGACCCGGGGTTGCCGGCAGCACCGGCGCGAGGAGCTCGAGTCCCTCGGACCTGTTGCGGATTCCTCCGCTCCCGACGCCCTACGCCGAGGGTGACCCGACCCGTGCCGGCCGGCGGACCCGGGCCGGCGGGGCGGGCAGAGCCCTGCGGTCGACCTTGCCGTTGGCGGTGGCGGGCAACTCGGGCAGCACCACGTGGCGCAGCGGCACCATGTGGTCGGGAAGCTGCTCGGCCAGGAACGCCCGCAGCTCCGCCTCGCTCACGTCGCCCGCGTCGGCGTGCCGCTCGGTCACCACGTACGCCACCAGGGTCGGGGCCGCACCCAGGTCGTCGCGGAGCAGCACCACGCTGTTCGCGACGAGCGGGTGACTGTTCAGCACCGACTCGATCTCGCCGAGTTCCACCCGCTGCCCACGGATCTTCACCTGCGTGTCGATGCGCCCGCCGTAGTTCAGGTACCCCTGTGGTGACCACCAGGCCAGGTCGCCGGTGCGGTACACCCGCTGGGGACGCCCGGCGACGTGCACGGTGCCGAACCGCTCGGCGGTCAGGTCGGGCCGTCCGGCGTACCCCCGGGCCAGGCAGTCGCCGCCGACCACCAGTTCCCCGGGTACGCCGAGCGGGGCCAGCGCACCGTCGTCGTTCAGCACGTATGCCGTGACGTTGGTGATGGGCCTGCCGATCGGGACGGTGGGGTCCGGTTCGGGTCGGCGGCACGGCCAGGCGGTGACGTCGATGGCGGCCTCGGTGGGGCCGTACAGGTTGTCCACCCGCACCGTCGGCAGGGTGGCGGTGAGCTTGTTGACGAGCTTCGGCGGCAGGGCCTCCCCGCTACAGATCACCCGGCGCAGGGCTGCGCACGCGGCGACCCCGGGCTCCTCGACGAACAGGGCGAGCATCGACGGCACGAAGTGCACTGTGGTCACCGCCTCGCGGGCGATGACGGCGGCCATCTCCTGCGGGTCGCGGTGCGCCTGGGCCTCGGCCGTGACCAGCGTCGCGCCGGCCAGGAAGGCCCAGAGCAGTTCCCACACCGACACGTCGAAGGTGTACGGCGTCTTCTGCAGCACCACGTCGCCGGGCCCGATGCGGTACTCCTCCTGCATCCACGCCAGCCGGTTGGCCAGCGACAGATGGGTCATCTGCACACCCTTCGGCGCCCCGGTCGACCCGGAGGTGAAGATGACGTACGACAGCCCGTCCACCACCTCCTCCGGCGCGCGGTAGCCACGCCAGTCGACGGGCAAGGCGGGTAGGTCGGCACCGGCCAGTGGTCGCACCGGAACGGCCGGGGCTCCGCCGGTGCCGAGCGCGGCCCGTCCCTCCTCGTCGGCGAGCGCCAGCGCGGCGTCGGCGGTGGTGAGCATCAGGTCCAGCCGGGCCCTCGGGTGGGACGGGTCCAGCGGCAGGTACGCCGCTCCGGCCAGCAGGACACCGAGCACCGCGACGACCATCTCCGGGCTCCGCTCGGTGCACAGGGCGACGACCGCGCCGGGGCCCACGCCCTCGGCGCGCAGTCGCCCGGCCAGCGCCGCTGCCTCGTCGAGCAGGTCCCGGTAGCTGCGGTCGCGTCCCCCGCCGCGCAGCGCAACGGCGTCCGGGGTGCGCTCCGCCTGCCGGCAGATCGCCTCGTGCACGGGTGTCCGGGGGGCCTGGGTCGGCGCGGGGTTGAAGCCGAGCAGCGTGGCCCGCTCCCGGGGACCGACGAGCGCCGCCTCGCGCACCGGGCGGTCGGGATGGTCGGTGAGCCATCCGCTCAGGGTGTCCAGTCGTTCCTGGAGGTGGGTGGGGTGCCAGTGGTCGCCGGCGAGCCAGACCGGCACCGGGCCCACCGTTCCCACCGCCCCGCCCCGAGGGCCGGGTGTCACCAGCACCACGTCCACCGGGGACAGCTCGGGTGACGGTGTCCGCGTCTGCGCGCGTACCTCTGTCAGTGTGGTGTCCGGGTGCACGCGCAGCGTGTGGTCGCCGTGCGGGCCGCGCACCGTTACCGACGTCGCGCCGGAGAGGCGGTGGGCGAGCACGGCCGCCACTGCTGCGGCGTGTGCCAGGTCGGTGTGGTCGGTCATGCGGTCACCAGCTCGGCCAGGACGCGCGGCGTGGGTCGCGCGGACAGTTTCTCCATCGGGATGCGGACGGCGAAGCGGCGCTGCACCTGGTTGACCATGCGGATGAACAGCAGGGACTCACCGCCGACGGTGAAGAAGTCGGTGTCCGGCCCGATGTCGGGCGAGCCGAGCAACCGGCCCCACAGCTCCACGATCTCGCCCACCACCGTGCTCTCCCCGGTAGCCGCGGGAGGCGGCGACGGTTCGGCGGTGTCCGGGGCCGGTGGCGGTGTCGCCTCCAGCCAGTGGCGGGTACGGGCGAACGGGTACGTGGGCAGCGCCACCCGTCGCGCCGGGGTGTCGCCGCGCACCGCCGGCCAGTCCACCGCCACCCCGGCCGTCCACAGCCCGCCGAGTGCGGCGAGGACATCGGCGGCGTCGGCCCGCGGCGTCGGTCGCGGCTGTATGGCGAACCCGGGCACCCGCCGCCCCTGCGGTGTCTGCCGGGCCATGCCGGTCAGCGCGGTGCCGGGACCGACCTCGACGAGCACGGGGTCGGGCAGCTCCAGCGCGGTCAGTAGGGCGTCGTGGTAGCGCACCGGGCTGCGCAACTGTGCCGCCCAGTAGCCCTCGGCACGCGCCTGGCCGCTGCCGAGCAGCGCGCCGTCGACGCTGCTGACCACCGGGAGGGTGCGGGGTCGGTGGGACACCCGGTCGGCCGCCACGCCGAGCAGCCGGGCCGCGTCGGTCATCATCCGGCTGTGGAACGCGCGCTGCGCGGGCAGCCCCCGACAGGGCACCCCGGCCGCGTCCAGGCGTTCGCGGAACGCGGCGAGCGGGGCCGGCGGTCCGGCCACGACGGTGACCTCCGGCGCGTTGCGGGCGGCGATGTCGAGGGCGTCCAGGCCCGCGAGGTGTTCCTCCACGGTGCGTGGCCCCGCCAGCACGACCAGCAGGTGACCCTCCGGGGCGTCCTGCATGAGCCGGCCCCGGGTGGCGACCAGGCGCAGCATGTCGTCGTCGGCCAGCTCACCGGCGAGCGCGGCGGCCGGGAACTCACCGACCGAGTGACCGATCATCGCCGCCGGACGGACGCCCCACGACAGCAGCAGCCGGCCGAGCGCCACCTCGTACAGGGCCAGGGCCGGCTGGGTGACGTCCGTGCGGTGCACGACACTGTGCGGGTCGTCGTCGACAAGGACGTCCCGCAGGTCCAGCCCGAGGACCGGGGCCAGCAGCTCCGCCCCGTGGTCGAGGTCGGCCCGCGCCGACGGGTAGTGGTCGTAGAGGCCCCGCGCCATGGCGGGAAACTCGGCGCCCTGCCCGGGGAACAGGAAGACCACCCGGGGTCGGCGGACCGCCGCGCGCACCCGCGCCCGGCGCAGGCCGGCGAGCGCCGCCGGGACGTCCCGTGCGGCCACCGCCAACCGGTGCGGGAAGTGCCGGCGGTACGTCTGCGCCGTCACCGCGACGTCCCGCAGGGACAGGTCGGGGCGCTGCCGGACGTACTCATGCACCTGATCGGCGGCCTCGCGGACCGCCTCCGGGGTCCGCGCGGACAGCACGATCAGCTCGGCGGGGCCGTCGGCGGCCGATGGCTCCGGCGGGATCGGGCCGTCGGCCTCCTCCAGCACCACGTGCGCGTTGGTGCCACCCAGACCGAAGGCGCTGACCGCCGCGCGGCGCGGACCGTCGACGGCCTCCCACCGACGGGCGACGGTGTCCACCATGAACGGTGTGGACCCGTCCAGCAGCTCGGGCCGGGCCTGCTTCAGGCCGGCGAGCGGCGGGATCTGCCGGAAGTGCAGGGCCAGCGCTGCCTTGATGAGACCGGCGACACCGGCGGCGGCGTCGAGGTGCCCGACATTGGCCTTGACCGAGCCGATCGAGCACTGTCGCTCGCCGCGACGGAAGACCTCGGTCAGCGCGGCCAGCTCGATGGCGTCGCCGACCTCGGTCGCAGTGCCGTGCGCCTCGAGGTAGCCCACGGTCGCCGGGTCGACGGCGGCGGCGGCGTACGCGCGGGTCAGCACGTCGATCTGCCCGGCGATGCCCGGCGCGGTGTAGCCGACCTTCATCCCACCGTCGTTGTTCACCGCCGACCCCTTGATCACCGCGTACACGGTGTCCCCGTCCCGGCGGGCGTCCGCGACGCGTTTGAGCACCACCAGGGCGACCCCGTTGCCGGGCACGGTGCCGTCGGCCGTGGCGTCGAAGGGCCGGCACGTGCCGTCCGGCGACATGATGCCCTTCGTCTCGTAGAGGTACCCGGCCTGCTGCGGCACGGCCACGCAGGCGCCACCGGCGAGCGCGACGTCCGAGTCGCCGCCGCGCAGGCTCTGGCAGGCCAGGTGCACCGCCACCAGCGACGTCGAGCAGGCGGTCTGCACGGTGATGGCGGGTCCGCCCAGGTCCAGCCGGTACGCGATCTTCGCGGCCAGGTGGTCCTTCTCGTTGCCCAGCACCACCGACAGCAGCCCCTGCGACTCGACCACCTCGGGCTGGGCGAACACGTGGTGCAGCGCGTAGTAGTTGAACCCGGCCCCGGCGAAGACGCCGACCCGACCAAACGGCCGCTCGGTGGCGAGCCCCGCCGACTCCAACGCGGCCCACGCCGTCTGCATCAGCAGCCGGTGCTGCGGGTCCATCGTCTCCGCCTCCCTCGGAGTGATGCCGAAGAAGGTCGCATCGAACAGGTCCGGATCGGCCAGGACGCCGCGCGCCGGCACGTACGCCGGGTCGTCGAGCCGGTCGGCGGGCACCCCGGCGGCCAGCAGCTCGCCCCGGGTCAGCGCACTGACAGTGGTCTTCCCGGCGACCAGGTTCGACCAGTACTCCGAGACGTCGGCGGCGCCGGGGAACCGACCGGCCAGGCCGACGATCGCGATGTCGTCGTTCATGAGGGTGCCCCTGCTCTCTCGGTCTGTGCGTGCAGATGCCGGGCCAGCGTCTGGACGGTCGGGAATCGGTAGAGGTCGGTGAGCGGGATGGTCCGGCCGGCCAGCCGCTCCTGGAGCAGCCGGCGCACGATCGCCAGGCGCAGTGACTCACCGCCGACGTCGAAGAACGCCTCGTCGACGTCGAAGTCGTCGGTGCCCAACGCCTCCACCCAGGCGTCCGTCACCAGCTCCTCGAACTCGGCCAGCGACGCCGAGCGCTGGGCGGGAACCCGGGCCGGCGGGTCCGCCGGCGCGGCCGAGGTCTCCGGCGGCGCTGCCGGTTGGGCCAGCGCTCCCAATGCCCGCAGGTCGACCTTGCCGTTGCGGTCCAGCGGGAACTCCGCCACCGTCACCCACTGCTGCGGCCGGGCGTAGGGGGCCAGGTCGGGTTCCACCGCGCGGCGCACGGCGGCCACGTCGAGGCCGTCCGGGTCGGGCTTGAGCGCCGCGCAGAGGCGTACGCCGGTCGTCGGGTCACCGGTGGGGAACACCACGGCGTCGCGGACGCCCGGCTGGGCCCGCAACCGGCGCTCGACGTCGACCGGCTCCACTCGGTGTCCGGCGATCTTCACCTGGCGGTCGTTGCGGCCCAGGAAGCGCAGCTGCCCGTCCGCGCCCCAGCGCACCAGGTCGCCGGTGCGGTAACAGCGTGCCCCGTCGTGTCGCACGAAGGAGGCGTCCGTCCTGGTCAGGTCGCCCAGGTACCCGTCGGCCAGGCCGGTGCCGCCGGCCAGCAGTTCACCCAAGGCGCCCGGTGGAACGAGGCGACCCGACGCGTCCACGACGGACAGGTCGGTGCCGTGCACCGGGCCGCCGATCGGCAGCGGGTCCGGGGTCGCGTCGGCGTGCTCGACGGAGTACGTGGTGGTGAAGGTGGTGTTCTCGGTGGGGCCGTAACCGTTTGTCAGGCGCAGGCCCCGGCAGGCCCGCAACACCTGGCGCACGTGCGGCGGTGACACCACTCCCCCGCCGGTGAACAGCTGCCGCAGCCCGACGAACGCGTCCGGACGGTGGTCGGCGACCAGGTGGAACACGCCCGAGGTGAGCCAGGCGTGGGTGACCCCGGCGGTGCGCAGGACGTCGGCCAGCCCGCGTGGCGTCGGGTCCTCCGGCGGGAAGACCACCACCGTGTCGCCGGTGGCCAGGGGCACCAGCAATTCCAGGGTGGACGCGTCGAACGCCAGCGGGGACAGCCGCAGCATCCGCATGCCCGGCCGGTCGACGAACATCCCCGGGTCGTCCGCGAGTCGCAGCACCGCCCGGTGCGGCACGACGACGCCCTTGGGCACCCCGGTCGAGCCCGAGGTGAAGGAGACGTACACGGTCCGCGCCGGATCCCTCGGCGCGGCCTCGACCGCACCGGCCCCGACCGGCGTTCCCGGCTCGACGAGTGGACAGTCGACGACTCCCGGCCAGGGCTCGCCCACACCGAGGCGGGCCCGCGCCGCGACGGTCGCCGCCAGATGGGTACGCCACTCGGCGGTGGCGTGCCGGTCGACCGCGACGTAGTGCGCGCCGAGCCGCAGCACACCCAGCACCGCGACCGCCTCGGCGGCCGAGCGGGGCACCTCCACCAGAACCGCGTCGCCGGCACGCACCCCGTGGCCGTGCAGGAGACGGGACTGCTCGACCGCGGCGTCGTGCAGCTCACGGTAGGTGAGCGTCAGCCCGGTGTGCGCGTCGACGAGCGCGGACCGCGCGCCCGCCGACTCCGCGTACGCCGCGAACCGGTGCCACACGTCGTCGGAGGTGTCGTACGTCTCGCCCGAGCCCAGCTCGCGCAACCGGGCGCGCTGACCCGCCGAGAGCGTGGTGACGTCCCGCACCGTCGCGTCCGGGTCGGCGGCCAGCTCCCGCACCGCCGCCTGGAACGACTCGACCAGTTCCCCGGCGTCGGCGGCGGTGAGCAGGGCTGTCGCATACTCCAGCGCGAACCGGGGGCGATCCGACCACGACTGGAGGTAGAGCAGGGCGTCGAACACCGCGCCGCCGCAGTGGCTCTCGTGCACCCGCCAGGTACGGTCGCCCACCACCAGCTCGTCGGGCACCAGCTCGTGGTGGGCGGCGAAGCCGAGCTGGGCCAGCGGGTTCCGTCCCGGGTCGGTGCCGGCGCCCAGCGCGGAGACGACCTTCTCGAACGGCACGTCGGCGTCGGCGACCGCCGCGGCCAGGGCGTCGGCGATCCCGCGGACGAACTCCCGGACGGTGCTGTCGTCGGTCGCCGCGCAGCGGACCGGGACGACCCGGGTGCAGAGGCCCACCAGGCGGTCCATGCCCGCCTCGAACCGGCCCGCCGCCGGCACCCCGAGCACCAGGTCGTCCAGACCGGCGCGGCGGGACACTGTCAACGCCCAGGCTGCCAGGGCCACCGACGTGACGGTCACCCCGCACTCCCGGGCCAACCCGGTCGTCGCCTCCGCCGCCGTCTCGTCCAGGTGGAAGCGCAGTCGGGCGCCCCGCCCGTCGGCTTCGGCGACCGGCGGCAGGTCGGTGGGGAGCGTCACCGTCCACGGTGCCCCGTCCAGCCGCGCGGTGACCCGGGTCAAAGCGGACTCCAGCGCGCCGGACGACTCCTGCGCGGCGAGCCGGGTGCCGACCCAGTCCGGCGACGGGGCCGCCTCGGCCGGGCCGTCCCCGGCGTAGAACTCGGCGAACTCCCGCGCGAACAGTCCGACGCTCCAGCCGTCGCTGACCGTGTGGTGCACCAGCATGGTGAGCAGGTCGCGCCGGCCGGTTCGGGTCAGTACGAACACCACGGGTGGCTGCGCGAAGGGGCGCAGCAGACGCGCGGCGGCCGGGCCGTACAGGTCGTGCACGGCGCGTACCGCGTCGTCGTCGGGCAGCGTCTGGTGCAGTAGACGCGGCTCGTAGGGCGCGGGCAGCACGATCCGGGCCTGGCGGGGGTCGCGCACGAAGTGTGTCCGCAGCGCCTCGTGCCGGGTGGTCAGCTCGCGCAGCGCCCACCGGACCCGGGCCGGGTCGAGGGGCCCGTCCGCCTCCACCGTGAACATCAGGTGGTACGGCGCGTCCCGCTCCAGCAGGTGCGCGGCCAGCATGGACCGCTGCCCCGGAAGCAACTCCCGCTCTGCCGGCCGCCGCGCGACGACGGGTGGCGCGGTGTCGACGAAGTCCACGGCGCCGGCGAGGGCCTGGGCCAGCGGCAGCGCCGACAGCAGGCGGGCGCTGTCCACGTCCGCCCGCAGCTCGCGCTGGCCCAGCGAGACCAGGGCGATGGCCTGGAGCGAGGTGCCGCCCAGAGCGACGAACGATTCGGTGGCGGCCGCCGCGCTCACCTGTTCGGGGGTGCCGCCGAGCACCCGCGCGGCGAGCGGCGCCCAGGCGGCGAGGTCGGGGGCGATCATCAGGCGGTCTCCGCCGCCGGACGCTCCAGCGGCACCTCGCTCGCGACCTTGCGCAGGTCGGCGAAGCGGGGGTTCTCCAGCACGTGGCCGAACATCACCGCGAGGTTGAGTTCCTGGCGGATCAGGGTGCTCAGCCGCAGCGCGCTGAGCGAATGGCCGCCGAGGTCGAAGAAGTCGTCGTCGTCGTCGACGGTGTCGACGCCGAGAACCTCCATCCACAGCTCCTCGAACTCGGCCACCCAGGTCCGGTCGTGTACGTCGCGCATCAGTGTCGCCTCTCTGTGGTCGGGTCGGCTCCGGGTGCGTCCAGGTAGTGCCGGGTGGCCGCGAAGGGGTAGGTGGGGGCGGGCAGCCGGCGGCGGCCGGTGTCGTGCACGGGATCCCAGGCGTCGGTGAGACCCAGCTGCCACAGCGCGCCGACGGTCGCCAGCAGTCGGGCGTGCCGGTTGGCGGGAAGCGGCGGCTGGTCGGCGTCCAGGTGCGGGGTGACGCTGGTGCCGACCTCGATCCAGAGCACCGGGTCGGGCACGTCGGGGGGCGGCGTCGACGTCGGGGGACGGAGGGCCGCGGCCCGCCAGAAGGCGCTGTCGTCGGGCCGCCCGTCGATGAGCAGGGGCAGAGCGGCGGGGTGCAGGCGTACCCCGGGGTCGTCGGTGTCGCGCAGCAGCGCCAGCGCGTCCGCGAGCGACATCACCCCGGCCACGACGGCGGCGGCCACCGCGCCGACACCGTCACCGGCCAGAGCGCGCGGGGTGACGCCCCGGCTGCGCAGCGACCGGGTCAGGCCGACGCAGGCCAGCAGCCGGTCGCCGCGTTCCCGGACCGAATCGTCCAGGTCGTGGCCACGCAGCAGCGCGACGCCCTCGTCGACGGTCCGCCGGTACACCGGGTCGGCGTCGTAGTTGGGTCGGTTGCCGGTCACCGCACCGGCCCCGGTGAGGTGCAGCGCCACCCCGCGCGCCCGAGCCGTCGCGTCGACCTTGCGCAGCCGGGCGACCCCGTCGGTCACGCCGGTCAGGACGGCGGCCCGCCAGGGCAGCTCGGCGCGGCCGGTCCGCAGTGTGTACGCGAGGTCGGCCAGGTCCCCGGGCGCGGTTCCCGCCGCGAACGCGGTGACCCGGTCCAGGCTCTCCTGCGCCACCGCGGCGGTCTTCGCAGAGACCAGGACGAGCTGCGGGACGTGTCGGCGGGGTCGGGCCGCGATTGGCGGGGCCTCCTCCAGCACTACGTGGGCGTTGGTGCCGCCGATGCCGAAGGCGCTCACCCCGGCGCGGCGTACGCCGTCGACAGGCGCCCAGGGTCGGGCGGTCGTCGGCAGCTCGAACACCGAGCCGTCCAGTCGGATCGCCGGGTTGGGCGTACGGAGGTGCGCGATCGGAGGAATCGTCCGGTGCGTCAGGGCCAGGACCGTCTTGATCATGCCGACCACCCCGGCGGCGGTGTCCAGGTGTCCGACGACCGACTTGACGGCGCCCAGCGCGCAGGGCGCCCGGTCGGGCCGGGCGGAGTCGAACACCTGCCGCAGCGCCGCCACCTCGATCGGGTCGCCGAGCGCGGTGCCGGTGCCGTGCGTCTCGACCAGGCCCACGGTGTCCGGGTCGACGTCGGCCACCTCCAACGCCGCCGCGATGACGGCGGCCTGACCGGTCGGACCGGGCGCGGTGAAGCCGGCCTTGCGGGCGCCGTCGTTGTTGACCGCGGAGCCACGGATCACCGCGTGCACGGTGTCGCCGTCGCGCAGCGCGTCGGTGAGGCGCTTGAGCACCACCACGCCCGCTCCGTCGCCCGGTACCGTCCCGTCGGCGGCGGCGTCGAAGGCGCGGCAGCGACCGTCGGCGGAGAAAATGCCGCCGGGCTCGTGCAGGTGTCCGCGCCGGGTCGGCGGGGCGACGGTGGCAGCGCCGGCCAGTGCCACGTCGGCGTCGTAGGTGAGCAGCGCCTGCGTCGCCTGGTGCACCGCGACGAGCGACGTCGAGCAGGCGGTCTGCACAGTCAGCGCCGGCCCCTGAAGGTTCAGCTTGTAGGCGATCCGGGTGGCGGCGAAGTCCTTGTCGCTGCCGATGATCACGCCCAGGCCACCGGCCGCCTCGACCGCGCGCTCGTTGGGCCACACGTTGTCCAGCAGGTAGACGTTGAGCCCGGTGCCGACGTACACCCCGACCCGGTTGCCGTCGGCGGCGACCGGCGGGTGGCCGGCGTGCTCCAGGGCCGCCCAGGCGCACTCCAGCAGAATCCGCTGCTGGGGGTCCATCAGGGCGCTGTCCGACGGTGAGTAGCTGAACAGCCGGTGGTCGAAGCGGTCCGCGTCGGTGAGCACCGCGCGGGCCGGCACGAAGCCCGACCGTTCCACCAGATCCTTGGGTACGCCCCAACCGACGAGCTGCCCGGGCGTGAAGACGCTGACGGCGTCGACGCCGTCGTGGACGTGTCGCCAGAACCGGTCCAGGTCGCGTCCGGCGCCGGGGACCCGGATGGCCATGCCGACCACCGCCACCGCGGCGCTGTCGTCCAGCTCAGCCACGGCCGGCTCGCACGCTGCGCCGCCGGTCGGCCAGCAGGGCGCGGCCCTGGCGGCGCTGCGCCGCGTTGGGGTCCGCGACGACGGGCGCGGTGTGCTGGAGCGCCGCCGCGCAGCCGGCGATCGTGCCGCAGCGGAAGAGGTCGGTCACCGAGACGTCCAGACCCTCCTCGGACATCCGCTGCTGGAGCGCGATCAGCGCGAAACTGTGGCCGCCCAGGTCGAAGAAGTTGTCGTGCAGCCCGACGTCGGGCCGCCGCAGCACCTCGACCCAGCAGGCCCGGATCCGTTCCTCCAACCCGGTGCCGACCACTGAGGCCGGTGGCCGCGACGGCGCGGTGACCGTCCGTGCCGCCCGGCTGTCGGCCAGCAGGCGGGGAAGGTCCACCTTGCCGTGCGCGGTGAGCGGGATGGTCGCCACGGTCAGGATCCGCGACGGCACCATGTACGCCGGCAGTGTCTCGCGCAGGCGCGCCCGCAGGTCGTGCTCGGCGTCCGGGCCGATCCCGTGGACCACGAACGCGACGAGTTCGTCGTCCTCGGCGGCCACGGCACACGACCGCACCGCGGCGTGGGTGAGCAGGGCGCCCTCCACCTCAGCCAGCTCGACGCGGTAGCCGCGCACCTGCACCTGCGTGTCGTTGCGGCCGAGGTACACCATGCTCCCGTCGAGACCCCACTTCACCACGTCGCCGGTGCGGTACATGACCCCGCCGCCGTACGGGTCGGGCGGGAACCGCGCCTCGGTCAGCTCCCGGTTGTCCAGGTAGCCGTGCGCCACGAGCGCGCCGCCGCAGTACAGCTCGCCGGGCACGTTGAGGCCGGTCGGCCGCAGGTCCTCGTCGAGGACGTAGCAGCGCGCCGACGGCAACGGCACGCCGATGGCACCCTCGGGGACCCGGGGCACGTCGGCGGCCGACGCCTGGAAGATCGTGACGTGGATGGTGCCCTCGGTGATGCCGTACATGTTGACGAACACCGTTTGCAGACCCGGCGCGTCGGCGATCAGCGACGCCAGCCGCGACCAGCTCAGCGCCTCGCCGCCAAGGACGACGTAGCGGATGCGGGAGGTCTCGTCCTCCTCGAGCGCCCGCAGGTACGGCGGCAGCAACCGGTAGAGCGCGCCCGGGGTCTGGAACAGCACGGTGACGGCCTCGCGACGCACCAGCCGGGCCAGCCGTTCCCGGTCCACCAGGTCGACCCGCTCGGCGATGACCAGCCGGGCGCCGGTGGTCAGCGCGCCCCACATCTCCCACACCGACGCGTCGAACGAGAACGAGCTGGCCGCCAGCCACACGTCGGCGGCCGTGACGTCCAGGCCCGCCGGGGTCGGGCTGTTCAGCGCGTCCAGGCCGCCGTGCCCGACCAGGACCCCCTTGGGTACGCCGGTCGAGCCGGAGGTGTAGATGACGTACGCCGGGTCGTCCGGCCCCGGGAAGGTCTCCTCGAGCACGGAGATTCCGTCGAGGGTGTGCGCGTCGGCCAGGGGAGTCCCGCTGTCGCGGGTGAGCGCCGCGGCCGCCTCTGCGGTCTCCGGGTCCACCACGAGCACCGCCATCCCGGCGTTCGCGGCGATCAGTTCGAGGCGCTGGCGCGGGTAGTCCGGGTCCAGCGGCACGTAGACGCCGCCGAGCTTCCACACGCCCAGGATCGCCGCGACGACCGCCGGTGAACGGCCGAGCAGCAGCCCCACCCGGACGCCGGGGCGGACACCGCGGTCGGCCAGGCCCGCCGCGATCCGCCCGGCCCACCGGTCCAGCTCGGCGTAGGTGATCTCGACGTCCCGGTGGCGTACGGCCACCGCGTCCGGGGTCGCCGCCACGTGGTCGGCGAAGCGACGCAGCACCGACGGGTGCGTAACCGGCGCCGACGCGAGCGGCGGGTTCACCCCCTCGGTGAGCAGCGCCCGCTCGGCCTCGTCCACCATGGACGGCTCCCGCTGCTCCTCGTCGACGATCGACCGCAGGAACGTCAGGTAGTGCGTGAGCAGCGTGCCAACGGTCTCCGCCCTGAACAGCTCGGTGCTGTACTCGGCGCGCAGGAACGGCACGTCGGTGGAGACGTCGAGGGTCAGGCCCAGGTCGAACTTGGTGACGTCGATCTCGACGTCGACCTCGGTCAGCCGTACCCCGGCGAACTCGGGGAACGCGAACGGGAAGTTCTGCACCGTCAGCGAGGTCTGGAACAGTGGCGCGTGGCTGAGCTGCCGCTCCCCCACGGTGGCCCGCACGATCTGCTCGAACGGCACGTCCTGATTGGCGAAGGCCGCCATGCTGGTCCGTCGTGCCCGGTCCACCAGCTCGGTGAAGCTCGGCCGGCCGGACACGTCGAGCCGGATCGGCAGCGTGTTGACCAGACAGCCGACCAGGCGCTCCTCGGCGTCATCCATCCGGTTCGCCACCGGAACGCCGACCACCACCTCGTCCTGGCGCGCGTACCGGGACAGCACCGAGGCGTACGCGGCGAGCGTCACCGCGAACAGCGTCACGCCCCGCGCCCGCCCCCACTCCCCCAGCCGCCGCACCAGTTCCGGCTCGACCGGGCGGCGCAGCACCGCGCCGGTGGTGCCGAGCACGCTCGGGCGGGGGAAGTCGGTGGGCAGCGCCAGTTGCGGCACGTCGACCAGCGCCGCACGCCAGAAGTCGAGGCCCGAGCTGTCCCGTCGCCACGTCTCGTGCTGCCGCTCGGCGTACGCCAGGTAGGACTCGGCGGGCTCCTCGTAGGCGGCCACCGACCCGTCGACAGCGGCGTCGTACTCGGCGGCCAGGTCGCGCAGGAGCAGACCCACCGACCACCCGTCGCAGGCGATGTGGTGCACGAGCACCGCGAGGCCGTGCTCGTCCGGGCCCCAGGAGCGCAGGTAGGCCCGCACCACCGGCCCGTTGGCGAGGTCGAAGGGCTGCCGAGCCTGCTCGGCGACGAGCGTCCGCAGGTGGGCCTCCTGGGTGGCGCGATCGACCCACCCGTCGGCGGTGATGTCGACGTCCACAGCGGGCGTCGACGACACCCGCTGGGTGAGGACACCGTCGACCACCGCGAACGTGGTGCGCAGCGCGTCGTGCCGGGCGACCACCCGGGTCAGGGCCGCGCGAAGGGCCTCGGGTCGCAGCGCACCGCGCAGGTGCACCGCGAAGGCCACCACGTACGCCGGGTTTCCGGGCTGGAGCTGATCGAGGAAATAGAGGCGTTCCTGGGCGAAGGAAGCACGACCGGTACGAACCATGCACCGATCGTGCGGCCCGGCACGTCCCGCGCGGCAGAGCACGTTCTCCTGCCCCACCAGGAAAAGCTCCCGGTCGCGTCGGCGACACGTCGCCTCGGTCCCCGGGCACGGCGCGGCCCCGGCCCGACGCGGGTTGCCGTCAGACCGGGGCGGTGGTCGGCCGGTCAGTACTCGCCGCGCCCGAAGGCCGCCAGCTCGGCGGAGTGCAAGGGATTGCTGACGTACGTGGCGCCGATCGGGGCCGTCACCCGGCACCAGGCGTCGAGCCGGCCCACGTCGATGCCGGCGGCGCTCGCCAGCTCGTCGCGGCGGCGCACCATCTCCGCGCGGTCCAGACCCTCCAGCACGTAGTCCACGGCGTCGAAGCAGGGGTCACCGGCGCACGCCATCGGGTCGATCGCCACCAGGCCCCTGCCTCCGCCATTGAGCACGTTGCCGAGGTGCAGGTCCCCGTGCAGCAGCACGGTGTCGGTGGGCACCGCGAAAAGGTCGTCGCGCAGCCGCTTGGACCCGCTCAGGTCGGCACCCCGGCGCGTCGCCGAGTTGAACAGCACGTCGATCCAGTCCGCCAGTTGACGGGGAGCGGCAGCCGGGTCGCCCGCGCCGTGCAGATCGGTGAGGAAGGCGGCGTACTCCCGCGGTGAGGGCGGCTGCGGCATCTTCTCCACGAGGGTGCCGGGGTGGATCGCTTCGAGCAGGACGGCGCCCTTGGCCGACTCCCGCACCGCCGGCACCCGTCCGCTGGAGGCGAACTGGCGCAGCATGTCTACCTCCTCCCGCACGGCGTAGCTGTCCGGGGACAGTTTGAGCACCGCGTCGCCGAGCGGGCCCACGCACCGGAACACCACCGAGGAGTTGCCGGACTTGAGCGGGTCACCGAGAGTTAGCTCCCACTGCTCGACGAGGTCGTCGAGCCGCTGGCGCAGCGTGCCCGCCCAGCGGTGCGCGGCCCGGCCGAACCGTGGCTCCAGTCGGTTGGCGATCGCGTCCAGGTCCAGGCTCATCCCGCTCACCCCCGCACCGACCGCGTGCCGGCGTACGCGGCCGCGCCCGGCGCCACGACATTACGCCTGCCGGTCAGCAGAACGCTGCCACCACGCACCACTGGTGAATGGGAGCCGGGCGGCCCGGGGCGCCCCAACCGCGCCCGACGGGCGACCTCGATCGCCTCGTACCGGTCAGAAACGTTCAATTTGCTGAAGATGATGGAAATATGATTGCTGACCGTTTTCGGGGACAGATTCAGCTTCGCGGCGATCGCCACGTTGCGCATACCCGAGGCAATCAATTCCAGCACCTCCCGCTCGCGGGCTGTCAGCTCCGGGAAGAGCTGCTGATTGCGGGGCTCCAGGCTCAGTTGCCCGATGAGCTTGTCGGCCACCCGGGGGCCGAGGATGACCTCACCCGTCGCGAGGCCCCGGATCGTCCGGACGATGCCGTCGCCCGGGCAGCTCTTGAGCACGTAGCCCCGGGCGCCCGCCCACATGGCCGCGAGTATCGCGTGTTCGTCCTCGACCGCGGTGAAGACCAGCACCGCTGTCGAGGGCGACACCCGGTTGATCTCCTGGATCGTCACCCCCGCCTGGAACCCCGGCAGCTCGACGTCGAGAACGAGCACGTCGGGACGTGTGGCGGTGGCCAGCGCCAACGCCTCCCGCGCGGACGCCGCCTCACCTGTCACGGCGACCTCAGCCGACGGCGACAGCAGGGCGTGCAGGCCCCTGCGCACCACCGGCTGAGCGTCGGCCAGGACCACCGTCACCGCGTCGGGTTGTGTCTCCGCCGCGACTTCCTCCGGACACCGCCTCATGTTCCGAGTCAGTTCCGAGACCGAGCCAACGCTGACCATCTATCCACCTCACCCCGTCCGAACGGCCCGCGGTGTCTTAGTCGCGCGGGGAAACGCCGCGGTAGCGCCGACCCCGCGTCGTGATGAACATCTACTCACGGCCAACAGAACAACACAAGAAGTGATCCCGGGAACGGGCTCGGTCAGCCTTTTGACGCATCGAAAAACCGAACCAGACTTTCCGTCTTGGCCCTGACGAAGCCGTCCACAGCGGACCTTTCACAGACGGTCGACGTGCCGCCGGCCCCGGGAGTCCACGGGAGAATTTCCCGGCCGATCCGGGACGTCGTCCCGTACGCACTACACCTGTCGCCCTGTCCGCCGGACACCGCCGTCGCCAGGATTGACCCATGCCCTTGTCACGAGTGACGGACGTTGTCGCCGGCCTGGTACCGACCGACCCGCTCCGCAGGAAGCTGATCGCGATCCGACTGGCCGAATCCATCGGCAAGGGAGTCTTCCTCAGCGGCAGCATCGTCTACTTCACGCTGCGTGTCGGACTCGACGCCCGGCAGGTGGGCCTGGGCCTGTCGGCCGCCGGCCTGTCCGCCTTCCTCTCCTCGGTCCTGTTCGGTGTGATCGCCGACCGGGTGGGCGCCCGCCGCCTGCTCGTCATCCTGTTCGCCGCGCTGGCGGTCGGATTCGGGCTCTACAGCCTCGTCGACAGCGCGACCGCCTTCTTCGCGCTGGTGGTCACCGTCGGCTTCCTCGAGTACGGCACCGGCCCGACCAACGGGGCCCTCATCGGCAACCTCGTGCCCGCCGAGGAGCGGGTGAAGCTCAAGGCCATGATGCGGTCGGTGTTCAACATTGGATTCAGCATCGGTATCGGCGTGGCGGCCGTCGCCGCCCTCAGCCAACGGCTGCTCGTGCTGATCCCCCTCACCACTGCCGCGTTGATGGCCGGCGCCGCGCTCCTCGTCACCCGCCTGCCCGACGTGCCGCCGCGTCCCGCACCGGTGGGCTTCAGGCGTTTCGCCGCAGTCCGCGACCCACGCTTCCTCGCGGTGATCGGCGTCTCGACGATCCTCGCCTCGCACGTCAGCATCATCCTGGTGACGATGCCGCTCTGGGCGCTCAACCGCACCGACCTGCCGCACTTCCTGATTCCTCTGCTGCTGATCGTCAACACCGCGTTCGTCATCCTGTTCCAGGTACGGGCCAGCCGGGGCGCGGACACCGTGCACGGCGCCGGTCGGCTCGCCCGGCGCTCCGGCTACTGGCTGGCCGGCGGCTGCGCGGTCCTGGCGGTGACCGCGCTCGACGACAACGTGATCCTGGCGTCCGTGGCGATCGTCGCCGCCGTGCTGATCCTCTCCGTGGCCGAGGTGATGCAGGCCGCCTCCGGTTGGGGGCTCGCGTTCGGCCTCGCCCCCGAGCACGCTCAGGGCGAGTACCTGGGGGCGTTCGACCTGCACGTGATCACGCAGAACATCATCGGCCCGGCGGCGCTCTCCGGCCTGGTCATCGCCTTCGGCTTCTGGGGATGGCTGGGCATCGCCGTCGCCGCGCTCGTCGCATCGTCGCTGATCATTCCGGCCGCCAACCACAGCGCTGTCACGCTGGTCCGCGAGACGGCCCCGGCCTCCACGACCTGAGAGGGTGGTTCGGGAGGTGCCGTTCGGTGTGAAGAGCCCGGCGAGGTCCTGCCAACGGTGATGGTCGGCGTAGCGGACGTACCGGGCCATGACGCCCGACACCTGCGGCTCGTGCCCGAGCAGGAGGGCACCCTCACCGCGCACCAGCACGTCCGCAACCCGTTTGCCGGTCGACGAGCGGGCCCCCAGAAGCCGGCCCGGTCGGAGACAGTCGCGAGCCGGTCCTTGAGAGCCTTGTGCTTGTCCGACTCGACGCCGTCGGGTGGTCCCTCGCGGCGGAGCGGTTGAGGTGTACGGCCTGGCGAAGCCCCGGTCCCGTCCGGACTCCCCTGCATCCCCCCGTTCACCTTCGTCGCCGGTATCGGGCCGGCCCTGATCTTCGTTCGCGCCCGGTCACGAACGACCGCGCGCGGGCCGCCGTGTGATGCAGTCCGGGACAAGGCCACCTCGACTTTCGTCCGAGCGCTGGCCCATGGCGGGAGGAGTTGCCGGAGTAGCCCTCTACACGGATCGGATCCAGGTAACGGACCGGGACGCGATCGTGGACCGTGATTGTGCTGGTGCCGGCGCAGGAAACGCGGGTGCCCAGGAGCAGGATGTCGAAAAGCTCGCTGGTGGCATTGACGCGGAACTTGCCGTCGCCGGTGCCGACGAGGCCGGAATGGCAGTGGACGCAGCGGTACGCGAGCAGGGCAGGGGGCGTGCGCCGATGGGTCCAGGACGAGACGATATGAGGATGCGTAGACATGATCCCTCTGAAGACCTGACGGAAGGCATGGGAGAGGAGCCGACGGCGACGTCGGCGACCGATGCACGGGGAAGGTGTCAGGGCTAAAGAGCAGGCGGCGTCACGCGGGGTGAAGTCCCTCCGTGAGTGGGTCGGAGAAGAAGGATCCACGTGCAAAGTAGGGCGGGACGGGCCGGCGAGCCACCCTTTTTCATGATGACCAGCACTGCGGGTCGGGGGCGGCGAAAAGGCGAACTTCGCCTGGGACTTCCAGTCGCCGCCCGGTTCGCCGAAAGGGACCACAAGAACATCGTGTCCTGGCACGTGGACGACAAGGGCAGCCACTTCGCCACGCACGGCGCCCCCGACCTGCTGGTGAGCGACATCCGTGGCTACGTCCGCCAACTCCACTGACCCACACCCAGCAGGTACGCCCGCCGCGCGTACCCCTGATCTCAACCCTCCGGGAAGGCCACCCGTGCAAACCCTGACCCGCCGCGCCCTCAACCGCGCCACCCTCGACCGGCAGTTGCTCCTGCGCCGCGCCGACCTCACTCCGCTGCAGGCCATCGAGCACCTCGTCGGCCTGCAGGCCCAGACCCCGCACACCTGGTACGTGGGGCTGTGGAACCGGCTCACCGAGTGCCGACCCGAGGACATCGGGGCGCTGCTCACGCAAGGACGGGTAGTGCGGATCGCTCTCATGCGCTCGACGGTCCATCTCGTCAGCGCGTCCGACGCGCTGGCGCTACGCCCGCTCGTACAGCCGGCGTTGGACCGCGACCTGTTCGCCAACCACACACACGGCCGGTCCATGCGCGGACTGGATACCGCAGAACTCGTCGCTGCAGGCCGGGAACTCCTCGACGAGCAGCCGCGCACCCCGGGCGAACTGGGCCGGTTGCTGGCTCAGCGGTGGCCAGATCGGAACCCCGCCAGCCTCGCCTACGCGGTTCGCAACCTGCTGCCGGTCGTGCAAACCCCGCCGCGCGGCGTGTGGGGCGCCAGTGGCCGAACCGTCCACGCGCCGCTCGAATCGTGGGTCGGCGCGCCGCTGCGCACCGACCAGCCGATCGACCAGATGCTCCTGCGATACCTGGCCGCGTTCGGCCCGGCGACCGTACGCGACGCGCAGACCTGGTGCGGTCTCACCCGGCTGGCGGAGGTGCTCGACCGGCTCCGGCCCCGCCTGGCCACGTTCCGCGACGAGAACGGCGTCGAACTGTTCGACCTACCCGACGCACCCCGACCCGACCCCCAGGTCAGCGCGCCTGCCCGGTACCTGTACGACTTCGACAACCTGCTGCTGTCTCACCACGACCGGTCCAGGGTGGTCACCGACGGCCTCCGCCAGCAGAACTTCGTCCCGCACGGTCCCGTCCCCCGCCTGGTACTCCTCGACGGCTTCACCGCAGCAACCTGGACGTTCACCACGGCACGAGGCGCGGCGTCCCTGACCGTGCACCCATTCGAACCACTGTCCGCAGCCGACCGCGAGGCATTGACCACCGAGGGCAGCGAGCTGCTGGACCTACTCGCCCCCAAAGCGTCACACGAAGTCCGTTTCGCCGCACCGACCTGAGGACCGCACTGCCGACAATGGAGGACACGCTGCCGCGAAATGCGGCAACCCGGGCGGGCAAAGCCGTGCACGGGTCATGGGTCGTTCCTGAGACCGGGGCGCCGAGGCTGACGCCTTCGCGCGCGCAGGACGCTGCACCCACTCTGACCTGTGGAAACCTGGATCTTCGGCAAGGGTGGGTGCGGTTGATGCCGTGGCCGATTTTCAAGGCCGTTCAGGGCACCCGGCTGCTCCCAACCTGCTCCCCCGAATCGCGGGGACCACCGACCGCCGAAGGGTCGTGAGCTGCCGAACGTCCAGGGCTGGACGTCGGTGGAAAGGTTGATCCGGATCCCCGTGTTGGGGACAGTGCCTGGCGGAACGTCAACGCGGTGACACGGTTCAGCTTTCCCACACAGTGCGAGCTCATCACCGCGATGGAAGCTGGCTGGCCACGCGGAGGAGTCAGACGCGACGCGCTCGACGCCGAGCTTGCTGATCGCTACGGCGCCACGCGTACTCCCAGTTTCTGGGTGGCAAGAATGCTCGCTGCGGTCGAGCCGTACCGTCATCCGTCTTGATTGCGCCCAGCGCGCTGAGGTGTCGTGGCCGCGGACTAGGCAGTCGCGGCCGGGGCATACTCGGGCTCGCGACCGTCGCTCGCATCCGTGGCGTTGTTGCGGTCCGCTGTGGAACGCCGTACCACCAGCGCCAGCCCGGCGAGGACGATCGCGGCTGCGACCAGCTCCGTCGGGCCGACGGGCTCGTCGAGCAGCAGCCACGCCGCGCTGAGCCCGAAGACCGGCACCAGGAGGCTGAACGGCGCCACTCTCGCGATCGAGTACTGGGCGATCAGCCGGTTCCAGATACCGAAGCCGACGAGGGTCGACACGTACGCGACGTACGCCACGGCTAGCAAGCCGCGCCACGACAGACCGGTGATCGCACCCAGCACCGCCTGTCCGCCGTCGACAACGCCGGCCAGGCCGAGCAGCGGCAACGGCGGCACCAGGCTCGACCAGACCAGCAGCGAGAGCGGTCGCGTCTCGTCGCTGGCCCGCATGACCAGGTTTGCCAGGGCCCAACTGGCCGCCGCGAACAGCGTCAGCACGAAGCCGATCACGGAGGCGTGGCCGCCGCTGTGGACCGCCAGCAAGCCGATCCCGACCGATCCGACCAGCACGCCGGCCACCTGCGCCCGCGCCGGCCGCTCGCCCAGCACCGCCGCCGCCAGCAGCACCGACATCAGGGCCTGCGCCTGCAGCACCAGCGAGGCCAGACCGGCCGACATGCCAGCCGCGAGCGCCGTGAACAGCGCGCCGAACTTCAGGACGCCGAGCACCAGCCCGTAGGCGACCACGTAGCGGAGCCGGGCGCTGGGGCGCGGCACCAGGAAGACCAGCGGCACCGCCGCCGCGACGAAGCGCAGCGCGGTCAGCACGAGCGGCGGCAGGTCGCGCAGGCCCAGCTCGATGGCGACGAAGTTGACGCCCCAGATCGCGGCGACGAGCAGGGCGAGAAGTCGGTGTGATGCTTTCATGCCGGCTACGCTGCCCGAGGCAACGCTTAAGGACCAGTTCAACGTTCTTCATTGCTGCTGTAGCGTGGCTACATGGATCTTGATGTACGCCGGCTCCGCGTGCTGCACGAAGTCGCGCTGCGCGGCAGCGTCACCGCCGCCGCCGCGGCGCTGCACGTCACTCCGTCGGCGGTCTCTCAGCAGCTCGTCCAGCTTTCCCGAGAGGCCGGGCACGAGCTTGTCGAGCGGGCCGGGCGCGGGATCGTCCTCACCCCGGCCGGCCAGGTTCTGGCCAGCCACGCGAAGGACGTGCTGGGCGCGGTGGAGCAGGCGGTGGCCGGACTCGCCGCGCTCCGCCACGGCGTCAACGGTACGGTGCGGGTCGGCGCGTTCGCGTCCGCAGCCGGCGCGCTGGTGGCTCCCTCCGCCGCCCGCCTACGGGCGAAGCACCCGGAGCTGGATGTGCGGGTGATCGAGGCCGAAGACCAACAGAGCCGCCTCGACCTGCGCTCCGGCACCCTCGATGTGGCGGTGCTGCAGGAATACGACCACGTGCCCGCGCCGCTGGTCGACGACCTGGACCGGCATCCGGTCACCACAGACCCGATGCACCTGATCACCCCGGTCCGGTGGCGTCGTCACACCGGCCGGCTGACCGAGCTGAGCGACGTGCCATGGATCGCCAGCGCCGAGCACACGCCGTGCCTGCGGTCCACATTGCACGCTTGCCGGCTCGCCGGCTTCGAGCCGGACATCCGGCACCGTGCCGTCGACTTCGCGCTCACGCTGGACCTCGTCGCGGCCGGGCTGGGCGCCGCGCTGGTGCCGGAGCTGGCGCTGCGCCACGTGCCACTCGGGGTGCACGTGGAGCCACTGGTCGAGCCGGTCACCGAGCGACGCATCTTCGCAGTCACTCGCGCCCTCGGCGGCACGCCGCAACGGCCCGCGGTGGACGCCCTCCTGGCGGAGCTATGCGGCTCGGCCGGCGTCCCCCGTGGACAGCGCCGGCCGATCATCGCCTGATGTACGGCTGATCTTGGCCCCCAGAACGGCGAAAGGGTCGACCCGATTTCCGGATCAACCCTCTGACCTGCGTCGGGACGGCCGGATTCGAACCGACGCCCCCGCTGGCCCTGCCGCCGTGTGGCGCCTGCCTCACGGCATGGGTGCTGACCGAATCTGTGGCAGCCCTTCCTCGGTCAGCGCAACCGTCAGCCGACTTCACCGACCCGACCACCGCCTGCCTGGTTTAGTGCGGTCAGCAGGTGCACCTGGGTCCCGGTCGGCCCACTGCCGCGCAGTGTCTTGCCGTCGACCGCGATCACTCGCCTGCCGGCCCCGGTCAGAACCGCCCGGCTGAGCAGCCAGCGGCACACCGCAGTATCGAGGGCGCCGGCGTCGATACCGGTCAGTACCCGGGACAGGGTGCTGTCGTCAGGCACCCGCCGGGCAACGGTGAACGCCTCGCGGGTTGCACCGAGACGATCCCACGCCGCGTCCGGCAGGTCGGCGGCCCATTCGACGATCTCCGCGACGCGGCTCGATCTCGAAACCACCGCCGCGATCGCGATCGCGGGCAGTCCCGGCAGCGGATGGATCCGGCCGCCGGCGTCCCGCGGGTCCGGAACCCGGGCGAGGGCCTGCAGCAACCCTGGCCTGTCCTGTTTCGGAAGCGGCGAGATGCGCCGCTACACCGATCGCGACTCCTGCGTGACAAGACGCCTTGATAAACAGCGTAAGTCCCGGCTACCAGAACGACATTGATCGAGGTCTTGACTCTATGCGCCGCCCTGCTCATGATTTACTGCGGCGGTTCAACAGTGAGGGTCAATGTGATGACGCAGGTAGAGCCACCGGCAGGAGGCCCCACATCAGCCGCCACTCTCAGCGAGCTTGGAAAAAATGGCCGACTCGCGCGTGCCGGTTCAGGCACGAGGAATTGGCTGACACGTGGGGTCCATCGGCGGGAACTGAGCATCGCGGGCCTCGGTTCAGTGCTCCTCGCTGTCGCGATGATCTGGCTGATTCCGCCGTACGCGGTTCGCGCGATGACTGCCGGCGCCAGGACTGCGCCGATCGCCGACCCGGCCCACACCATCGTCGGTGACGCGGGTGACCCGACGGCCCAAGCATGGCTGGTGGGATGGGGTGGCCACGCTCTCACCCACGGCCTGCGCGGCCTGTGGGATACCAACGCTTTCTATCCCGACAAGTACGGTCTGGCCCTGAACGACAGCCTGCTCGGCTATGCCCCGGCAGGGCTGATAGGCAGCGGTGTAGTCGGCGCCGTGCTGCGCTACAACATCCTGTTCGTGCTGGCTTTCGCGCTCGCCTTCCTCGGCGGCTACGCGCTCCTGCGCCAACTGGGCGCGAATCAGGTCGCCGCCGCGGTAGCCGGGGCCGCCCTCGCCTACGCGCCCTGGCGCTACGGCCACGCCGGCCATCTGAATATTCTCTCCACCGGTGGCATCACTCTGGCCCTGGCGATGCTGGCGCGCGGCCACGGACTCTCGTTCACCCGCGGCTACCTTCCCGAACGAGTCCGGCCGGGATGGGCGTTCGCTGGCTGGCTGGTCGCGGCCTGGCAGGTCAGCCTAGGCTTCGGCGTGGGGCTGGGATTCGTATACGTCCTCGCCGCCCTCTCCCTGATCACACTGACAGCCTGGCTGATCCACCGCCCACGCCTTGGCCTCCGGCTGATCGTCAGTGATCTGATCGGGGGGCTGGTCTTCACCGCGGTGACCGGATACTTCGCTTACGCGTACCAACAAGTCCGCGAGCTCAACCCAACTGTCACCCGGGACTGGGACTACGTCGCGTACTTCTCTCCGACACTGCGCGGACTTCTCGTGGCGCCGCAGTCCTCCCTGCCCTGGGGCACCCTGCACAACGACGCCCGCATCGCTCTTGGTGGGGCACCGACTGAGAAGGTGCTGCTGTGCGGGTACGCCCTGTATCTACTGGCCTTCGCCGGCCTCTTCCTGTCCCGCTGGTCACCGACGCAACGGCTTCTGCTGCTGCTTGGGACGGTCGTCGGAGTGCTGCTCGCGCTGGGCACGAACGGGCCGATCTACCGCGTGCTCTATCTTTACGTGCCCGGGTTCGATGGATCCCGTACACCAGGCCGGTTGATCTTGTGGCCCACTCTCTGCCTGGCCATCCTCGCGGCCGGCCTGGTTACCCACCTGGCCGACGTGGCTCGCAGGGGCGCCAAGCCGAAATGGTCGGTGGGAGAGGCACGGCTACTGACCGTTCCGTTGCTGGTCCTCGTGCTCGCTGAGGGCCTGCCTGACCTGGACCACCCCCAAACCCCAGCCAAACCGGCCGCGATGGCGCTAGCCTCCGCGCACGCCCCGATCATGGTATTGCCATCCAACGACGGCATCGACCTCCACGTCCTACTGTGGTCGACCGACGGTTTTCCCGCCATGGTCAACGGTGCGGCCAGCTACACCACACCCAACCGTCAGGCGATCCGCGACGTCATGACGACCTTCCCCAGCCAGCCGGCCTTGGATCAGTTGCACCAGCTCGGCATCCGCAGCGTCGTCCTGCTGCGCGACCGGGTCCAGGGCACCCCATACGAACCACTGCTCAACATCCCCGACGTACCCGGCATCACCCGCCATGACGTCGGGCCAGACGTGGTTTACACCATCGACACCAACACGAAGTGATGTTGGGCGTGCCCTCGCCGTGGGCTTCGGCCTGGCCGGCATCCAGGACGAAGACCTGATCCGTATCACCGGGACCCGGCGGGCGATCGAGGAGTGCTTCCAGGCCGCCAAGACCGAGGTCGGCCTGGACCACTACCAGGTGCGTCGATACGACGCTGGTACCGCCACATGACGCTCGCTCTGTGCGCCCACGCCTACCTCGCCGTCACCGCCGCCCACGCCAAAAACGGGGCGCCGAATCCAATCACGGCCTCACACCCCTCCCCCTCGGCGAGGTCCGACGTCTCCTGGCACACCTGATCACCACCAACCGACCCATCGACCACACAGATCGATGGCCATGAGGGCGACGCCGACACCAATACCGCGCCAAACCAGCCAACTACCAGCGAAGACTCCAACTCCACCAGGTACGGCTGGAGTACTACGGCAAGGACCAGGGGCCAACTGGCGGTCCTGCCGCAAATCGAAGGCTCATCCGGCCGCCCGATGCAGCGACATCTGCAGCGCTTGACGCGCAATCAAGAGCAGACCTGCCGGTGCGTGCCAAGGACTCGTGGAGTGTCGAGTCGTATCGCACTGCCCGCAGCCCGCTGCACGACTACTCGATCGAACGCCGTCATGCCCCATGGGTGACGTCCGCCGACGTCCAGGCGCTGAACCAGGTCGCGGCGGCAGTGGTATCCCAACAACCCGGACTACCGGATGTGGCGAACGGATCTGCCACGACGGAACCACCCACCGCACTGCTGGAGATCACCTCAATCGGGCCACGAAACGACTGGTTCTTCCCACCCCGGGAATCGGTGGAACGGCTTCTGCTCGCCTTAGCCCTGCACGGGCACGAAGTCGGCGCAAGCGTCGCCACCGAGGCAGGGGTGCCCGCCTGGGACGGCTCGGGACGGTGGAGCGGCCCGATCCAGGCCCCGGCCGGATCGCATCACCCGGTGACTTTGACGGTGGAGTCACTCACCGTCGCCGTCACCACGGCCCGTCGCCTCGCCGCTCGCTGCCACGAGAGCAGGCATGACGGGGTGAACGGCAACTACAGGACCCGTTCGAGCACGAGACCCGCCGCACCGACCCGCGCTGCGACGGGGCAAGACGCAGCATGTGACAGGCCCAGCTATGCACACGTAGCGCGCGTCTGTTCATAGGAACAGGCTGGTGCTGTGAAGCGACGTTGGGGATGGGAAAATAGGAGGGCGCAGTAGCCTCAGGTAGCGCGGATCGGGAGGGAACTGAGAGTGGATGTGAACGTGCCGGAGTCGATGACGCCTTGGCTCCGGGGTCAGACCGATGAGGCAGCGCTTGAGCAGGTGTCGCAGGAACTGACGGTCGGTGATGTGGCGTCACTTGTCGGCGTTACCGTGCGGACCTTGCATCATTGGGATGCAGTGGGTCTGGTTCAGCCCCGAGGCCGCACGCCGGGAGGGTATCGGGCATATTCAGCCGTAGACGTAGGGCGCATCCATCGAGTGCTCGTCTACCAGGAACTCGGGTTCGCCCTGACGAAGATTGCCGCGCTTCTAGACGATCCCGCTGTGGACGAGACGGAACAGCTTCAGCAGCAACGGCGACTGCTCGAAGAGCGGATCACGAGGCTTCGGCAGATGGCTGACGCCGTCGATCAGGTCTTGGCATCGAGCACGGCGGGAGCCACGCTCACCGCGCAGCAGCAGGCGGAGATCTTCGGTCAGGGCTGGCGTGAGGATTGGGCGGAAGAAGCACGCGAACGCTGGGGAGACTCCGACGAGTGGGCGCAGTTCGAGCGGAACGCGGCGGTGTTCTCGGAGGACGACCGGAGACGGATGCAGGCCAATGGTGATGCCCTGTATTCGGAACTCGCGGCAGCGAAACGCTCTGGTGTCGCACCCGGCAGCGATGAGGCCAACGACCTAGCGGAGCAGCATCGAGAGATGATCGGTCAACTCTTCGCCTGCACCCATTCGATGCAGGTGTGCCTTGGACAGCGCTACGTCCAGGACGCACGATTCAGCGCCTACTTCGACGCGCGAGAACCAGAGCTTTCCTCGTGGCTTTCCGAAGTCATCGATGCGAACGCGCTGCGCCACGGCGTCGATCCTGCCAACGCTCGGTGGGAGTAGGCGCGCGCCCTCCCGCATCTTGACCCCGACGTCGCGTGAGGGCCCACGCTTCTGCGCATGGAGGCAGCGACGATTGCGAGCGAGACGCGTGAACCGGCGACGGTGCAAACGATCGACAGCACACGCCACCCGGTCGTTCGGCGCATCGCCGACGTGCTGCGCAACCGCTCCGAGAGACCGAGCATCTTCGTCCTCGACGATCTGGAGAACATCGAGCAGGCCATCGCCTGCGGGGTCGAGGTGGACACCCTGTACCTCTCGGCCTCCGCCGACCCTTCTACGTTCGCCGGCATCGACGCAGACGTGCCGCGCTACGTCCTTGACGACAGTGTGGCGCGAACGCTGTTCGGGGAGCAGAAGCGTTCGCGCGCCTTTGCGCTGGCGCGTGCACCGAGACGTCCCAGACTCCGCGACCTGATCGGAACGACGGGTGACATCATCATCCTCGACGGGGTGCGGATCGTCGGCAACATCGGAGCGATCACGCGGACGGCCTGCGCGCTCGCCGCGGCGGGCATCGTGCTGGTCGACAGCGGCCTGCGCACGATATGGGATCGCCGCCTGATCCGCGCCAGTCGCGGATTGGTGTTCGCGACCCCTGTCGTGCTCGCGACTCGCGCGGAATGCGCCGAGTTCATTCGGCAGGAGGGGCTCGTGCTCGCCGCGCTCTCGGCCGATGCTGTCGAACCGCTGAGCTCGATCCGCACGGCGCGAGAACGTCTCGCGCTCGCGATGGGCAGTGAGCGCGAGGGAGTGTCGCGTGAACTGGATGCGCTGACCACATACCGATGCTCGATCCCTATGGCTTCGAACGTGGAGTCCTTGAACGTCTCGGTCACCGCAGGTATCGCCCTCTTCGAGCACAGAACCGGGGAGCACCAGGACTCCCGATTGCGCGAGGTCGGTGGTCGTCTGTGACGGGTCGATGGTCCTTGAGAGCAGTGATCGCGGCTCACCAGGATGTCAGCGACCTCCCGCTCAGGCCTCCGGGGTCAAGGCAGCACATTCCCGAACCCAGCCCGTCCCCGCCCGCATGAGCAAACTAGTCGAAGAGGCCCAGCTCCCGATGGTGGGCGCGAGCCCTCGCATCCCCAAGCCGCACGATGACGCGGTAGTCGGCTTTCGGGATGCTCCACAGGATGCTCTCCGCTGTCGTCGTCATGTTGCGCGCCGCCCTGTCGCTCAGCTCCGGCGCGTGAGCACGGCGATCCGCGAACTCGTGTCATGGGGATTGGTCCGCACGATCCCACAGCCGGGCAGTCGTCGCTTCCTCGTCGAGGCGGCCGACGGATTCGAGCAGCTCCTCGCCGCCAGCCATCAGCGCACTCGTACCTTCACCCGCACGCTGCGTGCTGTCGAGGAACTCACCGAGAACGCCCAAGCGGCGGACCGCCCTCGCGACATCACGGACCTGTTCACGTCCTACGTCGACGCCGGCGAACAAGTCCTCCGCCAACGTCCGCAACGGCACACGAACACACAGGGAAGCTCATGCTGATCTTCATCACCGCCGCCGTTCTTCTCCTCATCGTCGGGGGCGTCGCCTTCGCTGCCCGGCGGACGATGCATCCGCCCGTCCCGCGCCCGGCAACCGGCAAGATCACCGTCGCGGCGATCGGCGACAGCAACACCTATGGCGCAGGTGTGCTGCTCAAGGGCCGCAACAGATGGTCCTATCCGGCCCAGCTCGCCCAGATGCTCGGCGACCGGTACCAGGTGCTCAACTACGGACTGAATCGGCGCACACTTCAGCGCAACGGTGATTGGCCCTATGCCGCGAACCGATTCGCCGAGGCGTCTCTAGGAGCGCGCGCCGACATCGTCCTCATCATGCTGGGAACGAATGACGCACGAGGCGACAATTGGAACGCGAAGGCGTACGAGTCGGAACTCGCCGACTTCGCCGCCCGCTACAGCGCCGACGGCACGTCGACCGTCTACCTCCTGACGCCGCCGGTCGCGTTCTCCAATCGCCGCGCCGTTTCCGAACGCATCGTCGCGGAAGAGGTCGCGCCGATCGTGCGTCGCGTCGCCGAGCAGCACAGCCTCCCGCTCATCGACATCTTCGATGTCACCGAACGAGGCGTCACAACTCACCGCGACGGCATCCACCTTGACGCCGCCGCAAGCAGACTCGTCGCGGAAACGATCGCGGCTACCATCGGTCCCGAACAGGACCGCACGAGCGGATGACTCATCAAGCCTCCCGAGAAATGGTGCGTATGCCTGCTTGGTTGTTCACCCTGCTCGCCGCCGCGTTCGTGCTCTACACCGACGACTACGTGATCGCCGGAGTCCTGCCCGAACTCGCCGCCGATCTGGAAGTCAACGAAGGCCAGGCCGGGCAACTGATCACCGTGTTTTCCCTGAGCGTCGCCATCGCAGCACCGGTCACAGCCGTCGTCCTCGCGGACGTGCCTCGCCGAAGACTGTTCACGACCGCGTTACTGGTCTTCATCGCCGCGAACATCGGCGCAGCGACCACGGAGTCGTTCGCGGTCTTGACGACGCTGCGCGTGGCTGCTGCGCTCGCGGCCGCGGCGATGACCCCGGCGCTGTTCGCGTTCACCGCACGCCACGCACCACCGCAGAAGGTTGGCAGGTACATCGCCATCGTCTCGCTCGGCGTCACCGGATCGATCGCCGCCGGGGTGCCGTTCGGCACCTGGATCGGCGGCACCCTCGGATGGAGAGCCACCTTCGCGACGATGGCCCTCGCCGGTACTCTCGTCCTCATCCTCTTGCTCGATACCCTGCCCCGCTGCGAGGAAACCGACGGCGCGCCACGGCTGGCCGATCAGTTCCGCATCCTGCTGCGGGCTCAGATCTCACTCGGATTGCTGGCGAACTGCCTGCTCATGACCGGCTCGATGATGATGCTCACCTACCTCGCCCCATATCTGTCCGCGACCACGACAGCAGGCATTGAGCAACGCGCACTCGCATTCAGCCTCTCCGGAATCGCAGGCATCGCGGGCATCTGGCTCGGTGGAATCGCCACCGACCGCCTCGGCGCAGACCGAACCCTGTTGATCGGTATCGGTACGATCGTCGCCGCGATGGTCGTGCTCTGGGTGCTCTGGACAGCCAGGCCCGCTCCACTGCCGCTCGTGCTGGTCACGGCGACGCTGTGGGGCGGTATGGCGTTCTGGAACTCGCCAGCAATCCAAGCCCGCCTGCACCACCTCGCCGGTCCTGTCTCCGGGCAAGCCTTGGCGCTGAACACTTCCGGCACTTACCTCGGGGTATCCATCGGAGCCGCGACAGGAGGCACCATCCTCACCACCGCCGGAGTGAGCGCCCTCCCGCTCACGGCAGCAGGCTTCGCGATCGCTGCACTTCTTGTGCTCACCCTCGCCCGCAGCGCTACTCGAATCCCCGCGACTGGCTGATCGTGAGCAAGCCACCTCGTGCGCGAACGACAGCCGCCACCCGTCAAACGCGCAGACCGCTGGTTGACGACCTCGAAGCCAGCGAGACGGCGGCGTTCACCAAGCCGATCCGGGCGCTCAGGTAGTGGAATCCAGGCGTCAAGAATTCCTATTGCCGCGAGAATCCGCACGGTTCCGACTCGTAGCCCATGAAGTCCCCCTTTCCCGCAACACCACGACGGTTGCGTCGGCCTCACGTCCCTTCGTCTGGTAAAGGTTCATCAGCTGGACCTCGCGCGGGTTGAGCGACCTGCGGGAACTGAGTGCGCTTCACCTGCACTGGCTGTCCGCATACGACCCCGAGCAGAACGGCTCCGCGCCGCCGGGCTGGCATCGCGACTTCGCTGACGCCCGGCAGCGGCTCCGTGACTGGGTCGCGGCCTCGGGGACCCGGCGCCCCGGCACAGACCCGACCGGCCGGCTGCGGGGCATCGCCGACACCCTCGCCTCGGCGTTCGCCATCCACACCGGCCGCAACCGGCTCACCCACCGCGCCCGAATGCCCGCCCCGGTGGCCGTCCTCGCCGCACGCCGCCTCGGACCCGGATTCCTCATCTCCGCACCGGAACTCGCCGCCCTCGCCGCCCTGCCGCAGGACCTCGCCGTGCCCGGCCTCGACCGGGCGCGGGCCGCGTCCATGCCGGCACCGGTCGCCGTCCCCGGGCTCCGGCAAGACCACCCTGCTGGTCAACATGGCCCTCGACGACATCAAGGCAGGCCGCGGCACCGTCGTCATCGACCCGCACGGCGACCTCGTCCTGGACATCCTCGACCGGCTCCCCGCAGGCATCGCCGACCGCGTCGTGCTCTTCGACCCCGACCAGGACAACCCGCCGACGCTGAATCTCCTCGAAGGCGACGACCCCGACCTGGTCGTCGACAACCTCGTGTCGATCTTCGGGAACATCTTCGCCAAGGCGTGGGGGCCGCGGATGGACGACGTCATGCGAGTGGCCTGCCTGACTCTGCTGCGCCACAACAACGTCACCCTGCAGCACATCCCCCCGCTGCTCAACAGCCCCCAATTCCGCTCGGCGATGACGGTGGACCTCGACGACCCGGCCGGGCTCAGCGGCTTCTGGCAGTGGTACGACAGCCTCGACGACAGCCTCCGCTCGCAGGTCATCGGACCGGTCCTCGCCCGGCTGCGCGCGTTCCTACTGCGCGATTTCGTCAAACGCACCATGCGCTACCCGAAGTCGAGCTTCGACATGGGCCGCGTCCTCGACGGCGGAGTGCTGCTCATCCGCATCCCCAAGGGCGTGCTCGGCGAGGACACCAGCCGGCTGCTCGATGCTGCTGCGCGAGGTGATGACCCCGACGCCGCTGCGCGACGAGTGGAGCGAGGACACACGGTGGTGCTATCCGGGGATCCGCGCACAGGTCGTGGTGACGTGGCTGCGAAAGAACTGGCGGGTATGCAGTACCTGTTGGCCACGAGACCCTGGCCTCGGCCCTGGGTCCTCCACGGGTAAGGCCGGGAACGGTAGACCGAATCGGCCGGAGAGCAATGACCTCCGAGATGCGCGCGGAACACCGCCTCCGGCCGTTCGGGTCGGCGTGGCCTTCCGATGTCAGATCCGGGTCATGGTGGAGGCGTATCCGCCTCCACCGGGGTAGGTCCATGCGCCGGTAACCGTGGTGTCGTCGGCGCTGAACGTGCCCTCGTAGTAGGCGGGACCGCCCTTCGCGCCAGCCCAGATGGTCAGCTTGTCGCCGACGAGTTCGTAGACGTAGTCGAAAGTGTTGCCGGCCGCGTCGTAGAACCGCGACACCACGTCCGCACCGACCGGCTCGCCGAACGGGTGTAGGTGTCCGATGACCTCCAAGCCGGTGACCGGCTGCCCGAACTGGCTGAGTTCCACGTGCTGGAGCAAGAAGAACCGGCCGGCCATCCACTCGTACCGCACGGTTCCCTCGGCGCCGCCGGTCACCGACCAGGTGCCGACCAGACGGTCCAGGGCCTGCAGTTCGACGCTCGGCTCGGTGTTCTCAGACATCGTGTCCTCCTTGGTGAATGCTTGCCGGTACCTCGAAGGCGGCACCCACGCTTTGACACCCACTGGGCGTAACTCAGGTCACATCGTGGTCGTGTCGGAATCCCCGGATCGGCCACGAGGTAGCGGCAGGAACTCACCAAGGAGGAAGTCATGGCCCCCGTCGCCGCCACCGTTCCCGCCGTCCGCCGCTCGTCTGACCGGCTGCTCCTCGCCGGAGCCCTTGCCGGGCCGGTCTTCTTCGCCTCGGCCGTGACGCAGATGCTCACTCGTGAGGGCTACAACATCACGCGGCACCCGATCAGCCAGCTCGCCACCGGTAGCCTCGGCTGGATCCAGATCACCACGTTCGTGCTCGCCGGTCTCGGCGGCCTGGCGCTCGCCGCCGGTATCCGGCGCACGCTCACCGAGGGAACCGGCCGGCGTGTGCTGCCGATCTTCGTCGGGATCTTCGGTGCCGGTCTCGTCGCGGCCGGCGTGTTCACCATGGATCCGGAGCGCGGCTTCCCGGTCGGGACCCCCGACGGGCCGGTCGACCAGATGTCCTGGCACAGCATCGCGCATTCGGCCGCGGCCGCCATCGCCTTCACCGCACTGGCCATCGCCGCCATCGTGCTGACCGTCCGCCACGTCCGTCGTCGGGCCGCGCTGCCGGCGGTGCTGAACGGCGTCGCCGCGCTCATCCTGCTGCTGCCCATGTCGCCGAGCCACATGAGCATCCAGATCGCCGTGAACGGCCTGGTCGCCTTCACCTGGACGACGGTCCTCGCCCTCTCCCTGCACCGTTCGTCCTGACCGGCGTAACGTGATCTCCCGCGCAACAACAAGGATGACCATGAAGTATCTGCTGCTCAGCTACACGCCGGCCGCCGCCTGGGACGCCGCGACCGCCGACACCCCGTCCAAGGAGGCGCTGGCCGCGTTCGCCGCGTACCAGCAGTTCGAACAGGAACTGATCAAGACCGGCGAGTTCGTCAGCAGCGAGGGTCTTGGCCACCCGGCCATCAGCACGACGGTCCGCAAGAGCCCGGCCGGCGTGGTGGCGACCGACGGGCCATTCATCGAGCTCAAGGAGGTCCTGGCCAGCTTCGCGGTGATCGACGTGGCCAGCCAGGAACGCGCCGTCGAGATCGTCTCGAGGATGGTCGAGGTGCTGGGAGAACCAGTGGAGATCCGGCCGATCATGGGCACGGACTTCGCGGCATGACCGATTCAGCTGAATGCTGCCATCCGGAAGCGACAAACCGGGAGGGCACAAGAACGGCAGACCCGGCGTGACGCCGGACGTCGAGCACCTGCTGCGCACGGAGGCGCCGCAGGTGCTCGGCGCGTTGGTGCGGCGCTTCGGCCACTTCGACATCGCCGAGGATGCGGTACAGGAAGCACTGCTCGTCGCGAGCCGGACGTGGCCGACCAACGGCGTGCCGGAGAACCCGCGCAGCTGGCTGATCCGGATCGGCTACCGGCGAATGGTCGATCTGCTCCGCACCGACCAGGCCCGACGCCGGCGCGAGCAGCACGCGGGCATGACCGAGCTGGCGATGCAGGACCCGGCCCGCCAGGCGCACCCTCCGCTGGAGACCGACGACAGTCTCACGCTCCTGCTGCTGTGCTGCCATCCTGCGCTGAGCCCCAGCTCCCAGGTGGCGCTCACTCTGCGCGCGGTCGGCGGCCTGACGACCGCGGAGATCGCACACGCCCACGGGACGACCGAGAGCACCATGGGTGCGCGGATCAGCCGCGCCAAGCAGCAACTGGCCCGTGCCGGCGCCCGCTTCACCCCGCCCACCGACGCCGATCGGGACAGTCGGATGAACGCCGTGATGCAGGTGCTGTACCTGATCTTCAATGAGGGCTACACGGCCTCCACCGGCGACGAGCTCGCCCGCATCGACCTGACCCGCGAAGCGATCCGGCTGACCCGCATGCTCCGCGACTCTCTGCCGGACGACCCCGAGGTGATCGGTCTGCTCGCACTGATGCTGCTCACCGAGTCGCGGCGCACTGCCCGTACCGACGGCGACGAGCTGGTGCGGCTCGACGAGCAGGATCGGACACAGTGGAATACCGCCCTGATCCGCGAGGGCACGGAACTGATCGACAGCGTCTGGCACCGACGCGAGATCGGCACGTACCAGTTACAGGCGGCGATCGCCGCCGTGCATGCCGCGACCACGTCGCCGGAACAGACGGACTGGCCACAGATCGCGGCACTGTACCTGTGGCTCGAAAGGCTCAACCAGACCGCGCCGGTACGTCTGAGCCGGGTGGTCGCGGTCGCCCACGCCTACGGGCCGGCCCGAGGACTGGCGCTGCTCGACGACCTCAACCGGCGCTACCAGCTCGATCAGGAACCCCTGACCCGACAACGGGAACGCGCCGTGCGCGCCCACCTGCTCGAGATGACCGGCAACCCGAGCAGCGCGGCGGCACGGTACCGCGAAGCAGCGGCCCTGACGGAGAACCAGGTCGAACGGCGATACCTCCTCGGCCGGGCCCATCGCCTCGGCTGACCGGTCATCGGCCCCGGGCTGCGACGGTGGGAAACATCGGCAACCCTCTCCCCGCCACCTCCGCAACGGCCGCCGGAAATGCCGGCGTCCGGGAAGCGACGTTCACTGACACAGTGTCTGCAACGTCCATGCCACCGGCAGACAATCGCGGGGCGGATGGTCGTCCTACCCCGGTTCGCCGTCGGCATGATCATGGCCCGCAAGCTCGTCGCCGCCGACAACCCCCACGACGCGATCTTCGCTTCCCGGCGCGGCACCTGTCTGTCGCCCAACAGCGTCCGCCGTCAGTGGCGTGAGGCCCGCGCCGACACCGACCTCGCCTGGGTCAGCCCCCACACCTTCCGCAAGACCGTCGCCACCCTCATCAAAAAAGAGACCGACACGAAAAGCGCCGCAGCACAGCTCGGACACTCCAGCGAGGAGGTCACCGCCACGTACTACATCGCCAAACCCGCCCAAGCCCCGGACGTCTCGGACATCCTCGAGCGACTCGGCACCGACCGCAGGCGCCGCCCCACACCCGCACTGCCCAACGATGCGCAGGGATGACGAACCTGGTTCCCGACCCCGGTAAATGGGGGGTTTCGGGGGGGCGGTTCAAAACCCCATAGACAAACTTAAAGCCCTGACCAGCATTTCCGCTGGTCAGGGCTTCTTGTCTGTCGGGACGGCCGGATTCGAACCGACGACCCCTTGACCCCCAGTTTTACAACGATTCTGTCACGGCGTGTCGGAACAGGCTGATAGGTCCTCCAATGCGATCCCACCCGATGCCAGCGAGAAGATCCGGGCAAAAGCCCTCCGAACGTCTAGATCACGATCAAGTCGGTCCAGTGATTCAAACCTTGCTGGGTCAAGATCGATCGTGACAATTCCGCCAGCATCTCCACCATCCGCGGAAGAGAACAGCACGAGACACCGATAGGCACGCACAGCTTCCCCCCGCTCCTCGCGCATCAATGACTGGAGGAGCACTGCTTCTTCCTTGACTTGTCCACGGAGTGCATCCACCGAGGTCCAGCGAGTTGCCAGACCGCGCTCCTCTGCCTCTATCTGGATTTCGAGTAGCGTATCGAAACTGATTCGACAAACGCGGAAGTCGTTGTCAGATGACTGAATCATAGGCATGAATACTACTCTCCGTCGCGTACCTGGATCTTGATTTCGGTGTTTGGGTCAATGCGCCCGTCTTGAATCCGTGTTTGGAGCTCGTCCCAACGGTGATGACCGCCAAGGATCGTGCCGTTACGCGAAACGACGATTCCATCACCCATTGGAGCGTTGTTGATCCCGTCCAGGAGTTCGTCGTTGCTCAGATACTCGTGGTACCACTGAGACGCCGGATCCCGCGTGGACTGGCCCGGCTTATATCTCCCGGCGAGGCCACTAGCCGTTTCGGCCGTCGTCGACCAACACCCAGTGTTATGCACAAGTACAGGAGTCGTGCCAGCCAACACATAGTACGTGTGAATATCATCGACTGTGAGGTTGTAGGCGCTTGCTCGGTGGGCGGTCGTCCAGTCTATCCCGTTGGCAGGGAGTCGCTTGCCGGTGCCCGTGTAGAGACTATCTCCGTGGTCTAGCTGTTGGCTTTGCTGCCATTGCTTGTCCGTTGCGTTCCAGAACGGGTGGTCTTCCGTGGTGGTGATGCTTGTGCCGTCGGCGAGTTTGAGTGCGACGAGTTGGTCGTCGTGTACCCAGACGTGCGTTACGATCCGCGGGCCTTCTTCCCCGGTTTCGGGGTCGGTAGCAAGAACCTCGTCGCCTGGGGTGATCTCGCTGATTGGTTTCGTGGTGCCGTCGGCGAGGAGGACCTTTGTCTCGGCGGAGAAGCTGCAGGCCTTCGCTGCAAGGTTGGCGAGCCTCTTCGCGCCTGCGGCTTCTCCGATAATGGGTAGCATCGCAGCGGCGGATAGTGCGGCGCCTTTCCAGTCTCCGCGTGAGAGGGCGATGGCCGCGCTGAGGCCGTCGGCCGGCTCACCGACGACGGGGAGAAATCCGATGATGGTGAGGAGCGCTTCGAGGTCGCCGCCGCTGGAGTAGTACTGCGTGATGCACATGCTGTCGCCGCCACAAAGGACTTCGATGGTCGCCTGGTCGGGGTCCATCCGATTGCCTTGGACGAGGTTCCGCATCATTTCGCAGTTTTTACCGAGGTAGCCTGCGCAGACATAGTGCCTTTCGGTGAAGGTCGCCAGGAAGGCCTCTTTCGCTTCTTGGCGGGCTTCCCCTGCGTCCTTGTGCGTCGCCGCGATGCTCGTGTCGGTGTGGGGACTTGAAGGAGGGGGCGAGGTTGTATTGCCGGGTGTAGGCGCTCCCCAGGTGTCCGAGCAATGGCCGTTGTCGCAGGCTTGACCGCCCCCGGGGTCGAGTCCGCTGGGGTCGGAGAGGGTGACGGGGTTGTTGTTGGCGTAGGAGTAGCCGCTCCAGTGTTGGGGGTCGGTGAGGTCCATTAGGGGGTCGACGCTGATGAATCGACCGATGGAGGGGTCGTATTCTCTGGCGCCGAGGTGGGTGAGGCCGGTGGGGTCTTGGGTGCCGCCAACGAAGCCCTTGTCCATACCGGCTGCCCAGGTGCCGATGGTGGCGCCTCGTTGTTCGCCGTAGGGGGTCATGCGGCGTTTGGCTACGGCGAGGGTGGTGGCGTTGATGGTGAGTTCGGCGGTGCCGTGGTGGTCGCTGGTGATCCAGTTCAGGCCGGTGGCGGTGCGGATGGCGATGGTTTGGCCGGCGTGGGTGTAGTAGCGGGTGGCTTTTTTGGTGGTGCCGCTGGTGGTGTAGCGGACTTCGGTGCCGTCGGGGAGGTAGAGGGTTTTGCCGGTGGCGTCGGTTCGGACGAGTCGATTGCCGTCGGCGTCGTAGATATAGCTGGTCGTGGTGGAGTCAGTGGAGCTCAGGACCTTCCCTTCGCGGTCCCAGGTGAGGGTTTGTGTGGCGCCGGTGGTGGTGGGTCGAGTTTTGGTGTTGCCAGCGTTGTCGTAGGTGTAGCCGCGGGTCCAAGTGCTAGCGCCGCTGGCGCTGACACTGGTGACGGCGTGCGGTCGGGCCGCGCCAGGGGCTGGGTAGGTGTAGGTGAAGGTGGCGTTGGTGCTGCCGTGCCGGATGTCGGTCTTGCGGTTTCCGTCGGGGCTCAGGGTCCAGGTGCGCCAGTACGGGTAGGCGGAGCCGTCGACCTGCGTCCAGGCGGTGGGTTTCGTGGTGCAGCTACCGCTTTCCGGGGACCACGCCTCGGTCAGGCGACGCAGGTAGTCGAGGGTGAAGCACTGGTTGTCGGCGACGCCGCCGACGGGGGTGTCGTGGATCTCGGTGATGTTGCCCGCGGGGTCGTAGCGGTAGTTGTAATTGGCCGCTTCGGCCTTGAGTTCGGGTACGACGTTGGTGCTCGTGAGGCGGCGGGTGGGTTCGTCGATGGTTGAGGTGACGGCGACGCGTGAGCCGTACGCGCCGAGTTGCCGCTGGGTCAGCTGGCCGAGCTTGTCGTAGATGACGGAGTAGACGTAGATCTGGGAGGCCGACAGGAGGGTTCCTGGGTCGCCGACGTCGGTGTAGCCGAACGTCAGCTTCTCTGAGGGCAGGTCGGCGGCGGCGGGCATGGTGACCTGGTAGGGCTGGCCGTTTGCCCGGTAGCTGGTCGTGGTGGTGTAGGTGCAGGTGTTGGGGGTGGCGGCGGCGCACAGGGTGGACTCGCTGGCGGGCAGCACGACGGACGTGACGGTGGGTCGACCGTAGGCGTCGTATTCATCGATTCGGGAGTCGTAGCGGTTGCCGTTGGCGAAGCGTGAGGCGGACGAGATCTTGCCCTTGCCGTTGGCCCTGGTGTCGTACACCCAGTTGCTACGCAGAGCGCCGGTGACGGAGTCGTCGCGCATGCTGATCTTGCGGCCGAGCTCGTCGTAGGTGTAGGCCGTGGTGGCGGTGCCCGTGCCGGTGCCGACTTGAATCTTGGTGGTTGCGATGTTGCCGGCGACGTCGTAGGTGGTCTCGGTGGTGCCCTTGTCGGGGTCGACGGCCTTGATCTGGCGGCCGCGCAGGTCGTAGGTGTAGGACCAGACGTTGGCGCCGGTCGCGTCTGTGAGGGTCTTGGTCTGTCCGAGCAGGGTGTAGGTGTAGGTGGTCTGGTCGAATTTGGTCGTGTCGTCGCTGCCGACGTCGGCGGGGTTCTTGTACTGCCTCAGGGCGGTGGTGCGGCCTTGGGCGTCGGTGATGGTGGTGGTGGCGGTGCCGCCGGCCGGTGGGGTGGTGTTGACCCGGTCGCCGCCGTATGCGGTGGTGGTGCGCCACTTTTCCGCGCCGTTGGCGAGCAGAATCTGCGCGACCTGCCGCCCTGCGCCGTCGTAGGCGTAGGTAGTGATGGAGGGGATCTGGCCCTGTGGTTGCGCGAGGGCCGTGTCGTTGACGGCGGCGTTGGTGCTGTCCGAGTAGGGGGCGGAGGTCCAGTCGGTGGCGCCGAGGCTGTTGGTTCGGTTGTCGGTGATCGTTCGCCCGCCGACGGTTGCCTGGAGCTGGTTTTGTCGCAGTCGTAGGAACCCGTCGTAGAGGTTCACCGATTTGCGGTACGCCGTGCCGGTTGGCAGGAGGATTTCGGTGGTGACCGCTGATGGGGCGCCACTGCGGCGCAGCTTGTAGGTGAATTTTGCGCTGGCGGTCTGCGTGGCACTGTCGCGGCCGGGTACCCAGGCGTTGGTGAGCCGGCCGAGCCCGTCGTAGGTGAGGTTGGTGACAGCGCCGTTGGGGTCGGTGACCTTGGTCGCGGATCCCCAAGCCGGTGCGATGGCCGTCGTGACCGTATGGCTCTTGGGGTTGGTCACCACGGTCTGGGTGACCAACCCGCCGTTGGCCGTCGTGTAGCCAGTGGTCGTGGTGTAGCCGCGCGGATCGGTGACCGATTGGAGTCGACCGTTGGCGTCGTAGGTGCTGCTCGAGAGCCGGGTGTAGACCGGGGTGGTGCCGCTGAACTTCTCCAGCTGCTCGGTGCGGACGACGTTGCCGCGGGTGGGTGCCTGCCCGAAGGAGCTGTCGTCGACGTAGGTGTCGAAGAAGGTGCGCGACCGATTGAGGACGGTCGACGGTTCCGCAGGGTTCGGAGCGCCGGCACAGCGGATGGACAGGGTTTCGCTTTGTGAGACCTTGTCGATCATCCAGGTGCTGTCGTTGCGGGCGTAGGTGGTGCGGGTGCAGGTGTCGTCCGCGGTGGTGGACTCGTCGCCCTGGTCTTCGACGGCGGTGGTGAGGCCGTCGGTGTTGAAGCTGACAATGGTTTTGGTGTAAAGGTGGCCGCCGACGGCCCGAGCGGTGCGTGTGCGGGTGATATCGGTGTTGGTCATCCACGCCCGGGTGGTGATGCCTTCTCGGTTACGGGTAGCGGTCGGCCCGTTGATCCACGGATCGTTGCGCGTGGAAGAGGTTTCCGCGCCGCCTCGACCGTTGTAGGTGATGGCTTGCAGCTCGAAGCCCTGCAACGCTTCGTGGTCTTCGACCGTGCCACCCCAGGTGTCGCTGACCCATACGTCTTTGACACCGTCTGCGGCCTTGTCACCGTCCAAGCCGCGCAGGTAGCGGTGCTCGACGGCGGTCTGCTGCCCGGCCGGGTCGCCGTGATAGACAACGACTTTGCCGTAGCCGCGCCAGTCGCTCCAGGTGCGGTACTTGTCCTTGGTCAGCTCATCGTTGTTGTAGGCCCAGGCGGGGTTGTCGTAGGCGTACTCGGTGACCTCGGTTGGCTGGTCGGTGACGGTGTCATCAAGGTCGATGCGGGTGACGACGTACTTGTGGAACCAGTCCAGGCTCAGTTCCTGGCCTTCGGGCGCGTAGTAGGAGGGCATGCACCGCTTGGTGTTGCTGGCCGGTGAAGGCAGGGTCGTGCGGGTGCAGTCTGGTCCGGAGTAGCTGACGATGACGTCGCCGCCGCTCTCGGTGTGTACGGTCTTGATTCGCCAGCGATTCAGATCCGAGCGCTGGTCGGAGGGTCCGTCAACCCGGTTGGGCAGCGGTTGGGCGCCGGTGTCGAAGGTGATTTCCGGGTCGGAGACGGCGGCGCCGCCGGCGGTGGTGACGTGGCCGGTGCGGGTGATGCCCCGCAGCCACATCGGGGTGGACTCGCCGGTGCCGGCGTTGATGAACTCGTGCCGCAGCGACCACGATTCCACGTCTGCGTAGGTGGACGTGCCGTTGCGCACCTGGGTGGTGACCTTCTTGAGCCGGCGGGCGGTCCAGTAGGTCGGGGCGCCTTGTTCGGTGCATTGGTCACCAGAGTTGCAGTACTGGTCCCACGGGGTGTCGAACCATTGCGCGTTCACCGGGTCGGAGGTCCATGCCGCGCCCGTCCAGCAGTTCGACAGGCACCGCTCGGCGGTGTCGAACACCACTCGCAGCGGCGCGGCCTGGGCGTACTCGGCGTCCTTGCGCATGCCGTACTCAATGCGCTTGAGGTAGCCGCCGCGGTCGTAGGTGGTGCGCTTGGCGGGGTCGTTGTCCTTGGCGTAGGCGCCGCTCTCCTTGCCGTAGAAGTAGGCCATGGTGTTGGAGTTCGGGTCCACGACGTAGTCGAGGTTCCACCGCCACGCCTGCGTGCAGAAGGCGTTGACGAAGGTGGCGTCGTAGCAGGGCTCGCCAGAGTTGTTGCCGTTGACCGGGACGGTCCACACCGAGTCGGTGACCGGGTTTCCGCTGACCCAGTTGGGTAGCTTGTGGTAGCCGAAGAAGTACTGGGTCCCGTCGGTGGTGGTGACCTTCCAGTACTCGTTGTCGTTGTCGCCGTTGCCCCGCGCGGAACTCGCGAGCTTCTCAATCTTGGTGCCGTCGTCGTTGCGCAGCCGCCACACTGCCCCGTCCTTGATCAGCTCACTGGCGTGGCCGTTGAGTGACAGGGTCGCGTTGTCCGTGAACCAGCACTGGTCCCCGGTCTTGTGGTTGGGGTTGTCGTCAGCGCACGACCGGTATGTGCGTTCGATGAAGCCGGGCCAGGAGTCCCAGCCGTCACCGATCCAGGAGCCCTGGTTGTTGGTCAGCGCGGTCTTGCCGTCGATGCTGCCGGAGGAGTAGGAGAAGCTGACATTGGGAGCGGGACCGCCGAGCGCCGGCGGCATCCTCAACGGGTGGGACCACGAGAAGTCGCCGCTCTGGGTCGATACCTGCCACTGGCCCGCCGGGGACAGGCTGGTTGCGGTGTAATCGCCGCTGTCGCCGGAGGCACCGGCTTCGGCGGCGAGCAGCATGGGGCTGCTGCCGGTAAGGGCGATGTCGGTCGACAGGAGGCTGTCCGGAGTGTCGTTGACCGTCCGCAGGGCGCTGCGTTTCTGACACGACGACATTTCAGGGGTGGTCAGTGCACACGCGGGTAGTGCCACCAACCGCAGCCGGGAAGCCCAGTCGCCGCCATAGGCGTCGGCGAAACCGGCGTAGTCGATCTGCAGACCGGTGCGTCCTGCCGCCGATGCGCCGTCGGCACCTTCGACCGAAACCAGAAGGCCTTGCACACCGGCCTTCTCCGTTGTCGATCGGTTGTGCACGGTCACCTTGACCGCGTCGACGCTTGCAGCGGCACTCTTGCTGAAGCCCTCGGCAGGCGGAGATATCGTCACCGGCAGCGCCCCGGCGCGGGCGCGCACCGGGCCGGTAAGACCCGCTCGAGTACTGGCAGCCTTGGCCGCGGCTGCCTGCGCCTGGCTGAGGTCGGCCGTAGCGGTGCCGGAAGGCCAGGTGATTTTCTTGGCCTTGGTCGTCACGCTCGACGCGGCATGCGTGGAGCGGCTCTTGCCGGGTACCGCGTCACGTACCACCACACCGGTGGCTTCCTTCGGCGTCGGCGCCGTCCACTTCGGTGCGGCCTCAGCTCGCTGTGCTGGTTGCCCCAGCCCGCTGGCCAGCACGGCGATCGACAGACCGCTGGCGAGCAACGCCGATCGCCACAGCCGCCGATTGAAGAAGGCCACTCGCGCTCGACCGGAACCAGTTCCACTCACCAGAACGCTCCCCATGCGGTACAGACGACAGAGTCGACCGGCGTTGGCCGGTGTCTTGCCAAGCCCTGCGGTGGGTGGCACCGCCACCCGCCTTGTTGCTGCGCCGCCACGGCCGGCGTCTCTCCGGGCCGTGGCGGCCTTTAGCTGGTTACTGCGAAGCTTGTTGACAGATCTCCGAGTCCGACAGGACTCTCTGATAGGCGCGCACGTCGTCGATGTCGCCGCTGAAGTCGTGCCCGATCCTGAACGGGGCAGTGGCCGACCAGGAGGGCGGCGCGGTTGCCTCGGTGACCTCGCCTGCGCAGGAGTTCGGGTCGCCCATCACGTAGACGCGCATCTTGCCGGTGACCCGGTCGTAGCGGCCGGCCACGTGGGCCCACTCACCGTTGGTCGGGATACCGACGTTCTGGCCCGCGCAGGAGATGGTCTTGCTGGCGCCGGTAGCGTCCGCGCTCGACAGCGTGAAGCACCAGCCGCCCCGGCCGCCGTTGGCGTCTTGGCGGTACTGCAGCTGGAACCGCGACATCCAGGACCCGTCCTGGGTAAGGAACGTCTGCAGGGGGCGCGCCGACAGGCTGCCCGGACGTACCCATGCCATGACAGTGAAGCTCTTCGTCGTGTCCAGTACCGGCCCGCTCGTCACCGCGCCGTCCCCGACCGCACCGGACACGTGCAACGCGTTCTTCAGATAACCAGGCACGAAGTGCGCACCGCCGGTGAGCGTCCCAGGATTGCGCGCGCTGAAGCCGCTTCCGGTGTCCGCCGCAGTCTTCGCCGGGTCCGTCTCGTCGAACGTCCAGTGCGAGTACGCGTTAGGGACGGGAGAGACCCAGAACTGGTAGTCGTACGTGCTGCTGGTGTTGCCAGCGCTGTCCTTCGCCTTCACATGAAGTGTGTGGACCATGTCAGTGGCCGGGGTGTAGGTCGCCGACGCCGACGTGGTGGTGGTCGCGCTTCCGCCATCGATGTCCCAGGTGTACTCCGCGGCGCCGGCGGCCGTGAACGCGAACGTTCCCGCCGTGCCCGGCGTGGCACCCCACGACTTGAACGGATACTGGGTAGAGGTCACGTTCGACACCGTCGGCGGGGTGTTGTCGATCGTGAAGCTGTACCAGGAACCCCATCCACTCCACAGCCCGGCTTCATCCATGCTCGTCGCGTGCCAGTAGTAGGTGACCCCGGCCACCAGCGACCCAGCCGGCACCTTCGACGTAGCGACGCCCGTGGCATTACCTACCGTTGTCACGGAGGCGAAGGGCATCGTGGTGCTGCTGACCGCGATCGTCCCTGTCAGGCTCGCCGAGGTCCGGATCTCGAACGCGGTCCCCAACACACCGCCGAAGCGGTCCTGCACCTGTGCCCGCAAGGTCGGGGTGAAACTACGCAGCACCGCGGGTGACGCGCACTGCCGGTAGCAGTCCGTCGTGGTAGTGAACGCCAAGCCCACAGGCGGGTTCGGCTTCACGTCGAACGTGGCCACCAGGTACGTCCTGTCGGTGAAGAACTTCTTCCACCGGTCTTGAGCGCTCTCCCATTCATCTTCCTGGTTGCAGGCGCACAGGCCCACCCAGTAGGAGTTGCTGCTGCCCACTTGCGCCTGCACGTCCTGCAGAAGGGTGCCGCCTTCGAATACCGCGTCGGAGTTCTGCTGCTGCGACCCGCACCCGCCCGCTTCGTTGGCGTTGCCCTCCCAGGAGTCCAACCAGGTGGCCGATGATCCAAGAGGATACGAGGACCAGGCCAGCCGGTTGCCGCTGGACGCCGTCCAACTCCCGGTGCGGTACAGGTGCACCCAGGTTGGTTCACACGACGAGGAGTGATCCAGCTTCATCAGGACCTTGGCGGTCAACACCGTTGTGTCACTCATCGCGGAGGTGTCGAAGCTGAAAAACGAGCGGTAACGGGCACCCGACTCCGGACTCAGTCCCACCCGCGCGGAGCTGGTGTCGTTGTTCTCCCCGTTACTACTCGCATACGCCCACTTCGACCGCAGTTTGCTGAAGGCCGGATCGATGAACAGCGGGAACGCCGCCGGCGACGCAGCCATCATGTTCGGGTCAGGCGTCAGCGTCAGGTCGCTGCCGGAAACCGCCACCTCTACCGGAGCTGACGCAGCCAGTACTCCCGGACGCTGCGCGGTCGAGACCAGATCGGACGGTACTGGCACCTCAGTGCCGGTCCCTGCCTGACCTGTGTCCTCTGGGCTTGCCACCCGTTCCTGCAGGCCGGGTGTGGGCGTCGAGATCGACGAATCCCACATCACTGCCGGCGACGCCTGCAGTAACTCCTCACCCGACGCGTCCGCCAGACTCAGACCGCCGTCGACCGCGCGGGTGACCCTCATGTCGCCGCCCAGGCCGTAGCGAACCTGCCGCAACGCCGGATTAGTCGCCGCCTGCGGCGTCAACACCTCCAACACATGCCGGAACCCAGCCCGATCCGCCGTGACGTGCAAATTCACCCCCGGCAGAACATCGTCGTAGATCGCCGTCGCCCCACTCACCCGGGGCACAGGCAGCGATCCCGGCCAGCTCAGCTCGAACGTGGCAGCGCCTTCCCGCCAGGTCACCAGCGCGCCTGTACCACCACCGGAGAACGTCATGTCCGCCGTCGAGGCCACCGGCGCGAGTCCACCAGACACAGGTCGCAGCGCCAGATCAATATCCGCCCACGTGCCGTCCTTGCGATGCACCCGTTGCGGCACCACCGCCGACTCCAACCGCCCCACACCTGACGCGTCGACGAACACCTGCGTGGTCTCAGAGCGCTCGCCGAGCACCTCAACGCTCTCGTCACACTCGGCAGCGAGCAGCGCCGCCGCCCGGACATCCTCACGAACCAACGTCGCGCAATCCGCCGGGGCCGCAGCGGCCTGATCCGGCGTCGCTATCAGCGGCACCACCGCGCCAAGGCTCACCGACAGCAGCACAGCGGCGAACGATCCGAGCCCGCCCCAATGCCTGCCGCGCCTACGCGGCTCAGCTCCGAAGCGGAGACATGCAGCAACCACCCAAGGCCCCCGTTGATCACACCCAATGAGTGGCCGAACTGTAGGAGCCCTGACAATCGCCTGTAAAGATCAATCACAACTTGAAAGGATCAAAGGGACAGTAGGACACCTGTCCGGCAGCAGCCTCACCTACAGTGACTCGTTCCGCATCCGCTGCTGTTCAGCTCGTCGTAGCACCTGATCGTCTCGTCCGCAGTGGGTGGCAGCAGCCCTTGCTTCCTTAGAGCGCGTTTGGTTTGTGGGTTGGTCGGGTGTGTCGCACAGCAGGTCCGATCGATGAGGGTGACTCGGTCGGTAGACGGGTATGGATCGAGTGCGGCGGTACCCCTCTGACCTGACCGACGCCGAGTGGGAGATCATCCAGCCGATGCTGCCGTCTCCGCAGTGGATGGGCAGACCCGAGAAGCATCCCCGCCGGGCCGTCATCGACGCCATCTTGTACGTGGTGCGCACCGGCTGCGCGTGGCGGTACCTGCCGGTCGACTTCCCGCCGCGGCAAACCGTGTACGCCCACTTCACCCGCCTCAACGACCGGGTGTGACCGAGCGGATCCTGACCGAACTACGCGAGCAGATCCGGGTGACTCACGGCCGCGAGCCCGAGCCGACGGCGGGCATCATCGACTCGCAGAGCGTCATAGGCGCCGACACCGTGCCGCGCGACTTCCGCGGCTACGACGCTGGCAAGAAGACCAACGGCCGGAAACGGTTCATCGTCACCGACACCCTCGGCCTCCTGGTCACCGTCTGGGTCCTCGCCGCCTCGTGGCAGGACCGCGACGGAGCCAAAGGCGCCCTGCTCGCCACCTACGCAACCACCCCGATCCGGCACGTCTTCGCCGACACCGGCTTCGCCGGTCGCCTCGTCGACTGGGCCCGCGACCTGCTGCGCACCACCGTCGAGATCGTCCGCAAACCCGCCGACCAACGAGGGTTCGTCGTTCACCCTCGCCGCTGGGTCGTCGAGCGAACCCTGGCCTGGATCACCGCCCACCGCCGCCTGGCCCGCGACTACGAAACCCACCGCGCAACGTCAGAGGCCATGATCCGATGGGCCGCCCTCGGCGGCATGCTCCGCCGCCTCGCCCGCGGCGAACCCGCCACCCGCCAACAACGCCTCACCTTCAACACACCCGACTGACAGCAATGTGAAACGCGCTCTTAGGCAGGCGGCAGCCGCAGGACGACCCATGTTGAGCTCACCGTGCCCAAATCTGGTTCCAGCCGACCGACGAAGCGACATCTGGCGGCAGCTGTAGCACTTGACGCGGAATCAAGAACCAAACTGCCGCTCCATCCAGTACGCCGACGAAGCGGCAGGCCAGAGCGATCTACAGCACGCGCGCCGACGGCCAACCATCCACGCCGTTACCGCCGAGAAAGATCATCCGTTACCGGATGTTAGTCGGGACGGCCGGATTCGAACCGACGACCCCTTGACCCCCAGTTTTACAACGATTCTGTCACGGCGTGTCGGAACAGGCTGATAGGTCCTCCAATGCGGACAGAACCGCATCCCCTAATGATGCCCTCTGCCGACTCGTGTCAGCCACTCCTCCGCCGCGGACCTCGATCCGTTACCGAAGTGGTTACGGCGGTCAGTCAAGAGTCCGCGCTGACGTCGAGTCCAGGAAGATATGGCGGACCGCACTTCCCGCACGGCGTCCTAGGACAATATTGATGGCGGGTGACCACAAAGCCCGAGCCCTGTACGGCAGGAATGGGCCTCTAGGACTTTCCGTCCTGCCTTGCAGCCACCCATAGTGGCGAGCTGCTCGGCTTGCCCCGGGTCGATGACCGACTGGACTACTTCTCCAGATCATCCGATTCGGGCGGTCGCACCTGCCCTGCCGGGAGTCGGCATGTCTCCACCGACGGCTCTCGCAACCGCCTGTCAGGCAACACCTCGATGCGCTGGTGTAGAGCGATTTCGTCCCTCACATCGCGCCTGTGGGCCCACTGATCGCTCGTAGGTGCGAGCTCGGACCTACGGCGCTCAGCCGGCAGACGACGCTGGTCGTCTCGCTTGAGCCTCACCAACTACGCTGTGGCCGAACGCCCTGACGTCCAGATACCTCGTTACACGAACCGGAACCGAGCCCGAATGGGATGATCTTGCGGAACCTAGTGAACAAAAACCGCGAAGTCGATCTTTAACGCCCCAGGTCAAGAAGACCTGCTCCCCGCGCACGCGGGGGTGATCCGTCTGCTGGGCCGGCTTGGTCGGAAGGCGGCGACTGCTCCCCGCGCACGCGGGGGTGATCCTTCGCGGATCGCGTCCAGGGGCCCGCTCACGGCCTGCTCCCCGCGCACGCGGGGGTGATCCGGCCGACCCGGCAAGGGCGTTTACGTCCGACCCCTGCTCCCCGCGCACGCGGGGGTGATCCGGACTCCCGGGTGTCGCCGCCGTTGCTGCCGAGCTGCTCCCCGCGCACGCGGGGGTGATCCCGTCGGTGGTCCGCTTCGCCTGCCCGCCACCACCTGCTCCCCGCGCACGCGGGGGTGATCCTGACCCGTACGACGCGCGCCCGGGTTCGTACGCCTGCTCCCCGCGCACGCGGGGGTGATCCCGCGACGCGTCGCTGTGGATCGACGCTCACTTTCTGCTCCCCGCGCACGCGGGGGTGATCCGGCCGAGGTGCAGACCATCGTCTTGACCAACGGCTGCTCCCCGCGCACGCGGGGTGATCCGGTCGACGGCGTCCAGTGGGCCAGCTCCAACCCCTGCTCCCCGCGCACGCGGGGGTGATCCATACGGCATTGCCATTCACAACACATCGAATGACTGCTCCCCGCGCACGCGGGGGTGATCCGGCAATCGCGCTGCTCGGAGCAGAGGTGCAGCCCTGCCCCCTGCGCACGCGGGGGTGATCCTACGTCGGAGTGTCGACGACCAGCCGCACCTATCTGCTCCCCCGCGCACGCGGGGGTGATCCCTGACCGCACCCCGGATCGCCGGCCAGCAGGCCCTGCTCCCCGCGCACGCGGGGGTGATCCGGCGCTCGCGGCGGCCGAGGACACCACCGGGCGCTGCTCCCCGCGCACGCGGGGGTGATCCCGCGACGCGCTCTACGAGGCGCTGCTGACCGAACTGCTCCCCGCGCACGCGGGGGTGATCCGAACCAGCGCCGTGCGTTCAGGTTGATCGGCTCCTGCTCCCCGCACACGCGGGGGTGATCCGGTCACCTTTGGGAGCGTGCCCGGGAAGGTGCCCTGCTCCCCGCGCACGCGGGGGTGATCCGTCGACGCCGATGGACAGGCCGTCGTACAGGCCCTGCTCCCCGCGCACGCGGGGGTGATCCCTTCGTCGACGTCCCGAGGATGAGCGGCACAGCCTGCTCCCCGCGCACGCGGGGGTGATCCGGGCAGAGCGGCCGGCTGTTAACCGGTAGATCTCTGCTCCCCGCGCACGCGGGGGTGATCCGATGATCGCCGCCAAGCACATCCGGTTCGAGGGCTGCTCCCCGCGCACGCGGGGGTGATCCCCGGGGGGTGACGCCCGCCCGGTGGTGCTCACGTCCTGCTCCCACGCACGCGGGGGCGATCCGTAAGCCGGAGTGGCTGTGGGTCGGAGCCGCTGCTCCCCGCGGACGCGGGGATAAACCCGAAGCCCTCATCTGCGAAGCAGAACAAAGTGGAAGCGTCGGCTTATTGCCAGTCATCTTCATCGCCAGCGATCGCATCCGACGGCCATAGCAAACAAAGAACCGGCGCGTAGCCATGCTGGTACTGATATACGGCTGAACGGCTTCCAACGACCATCGATCGGATCATGACCGCCGACTCCAGCGGTACCTAAAGTGGTGAAGTGTTAACCCTCGGCGTTGACCTCGCAGCCGCAGACGAACATACGGCGACGGCCGCGATCGAGTGGCTACCAGGCCGGGCAGTGGTGCGGGAGATAGCTCTCGACATCAGTGACGCTCGGATCGTCGAAGCGAGCCGGCACGCGGACAAGACCGGGTTGGATTGCCCGCTCGGTTGGCCGGAGCCGTTCGTCGCCCTCGTCACGACCCACCAGGTCGGCCATGTGAGGCCCCCTGACGGCGAGGGCGGACCTTGGCGGCGTCACTTGGCCTATCGCCAGACTGACGAAGTGGTGCGCAAGGAGACCGGAATCATCCCCCTCAGCGTGGCCGCGGACCGCATCGGGCACGCCGCCTTCCGCTGCGCCGGTTTGCTGGCGATGCTCGCCGCCGATGGTCAGGATGTCGATCGTTGCGGCGACGGCAAGATCGTCGAGGTGTACCCGGCAGCGGCCCTGAGCCGTTGGGGCTTCGCGCACCGCGGTTACAAGGGGCGCCGTCAGCAGGTCCAGCATTCCGAACTCGTAACCGCATTGTGTGGGGCCGCGCCCTGGCTGAAGCTTGGAGCGTTCGAGGCGTTGGTGCGGCGCAGCCATGACGCGTTCGACGCGGTGGTCGCATCGTTGGTTGCCCGAGCCGCAGCGACAGGCAAGGCGAGCAGGCCGGATGACGAGCAGCGCTCAGCCGCGCGTTCCGAGGGATGGATCGCTCTGCCTACCTACCCTCTCGCCGGCCTGCTCGGCTTGGCAGCGGCGTAACCGGAAGGTAACCATGGCTTCAGGACTGAGCTGGCTGGACAGTTCCCGCGACGATCAACATCGGATGCGGGAATTACTCAAGCTCTTCAGCGACACGGAGAGCCGAGTCGAGCTGGGCATCGGCCAGGTCCGGGACGCGTTCAGCGACTTACTTTTCCCGGGCACCTCCGTTTTGCAGGCCCGGGCGCGGTACCTACTGATCGTGCCGTGGTGCTACCAGGAGGCGCAGCGCCGTGGACTGCACGGTGACCGTCTCACTGCGCAGGTGGACCGCACCGAACGAAAGGTGATCGCCGCGCTACTGAAAGGCGACGACACGGAGGGCGTGATCGGTCGCCGGGCTGGTGTCGGGGTACAGACGCTGCCGTCGAGCATCTATGCGGCGGCGTTGCTCGAGTACGGCATCCGCACTGGTGACGATGAGGGCGCATCGAACCGCCGAGTGGCCGGACTGGCCGACGCCGATGAGCTGACGGAGCGAGCGAGCGGGATCTGGCACCCAACGCTGCCGGCCCGACCGTCGAAGTTTCCAGACGAGGTTGAGGGTGGATTGAGGCTGACGCCGGATGAGGGCCGTTGGCTGCGAGAGCGCATCCTCACTGCGGCGCCCGGCACATTGTTGGCGTACCTCCTTGAGCCCGAGCATCGACCCGGTTGGGACAGCGACGCACCATGGGAGGAGCCTGCGGGGCTGACCGCGCCGGAGCCGATCGGCTCGCTGGTACGAGACGCGGCACTGTTCTCACTGGCGATCCACGGCGCGGCGTTGCTGTACAACCTCCTCGTGGCGGAGCGGTACGAGGAGACCGGTCTGACCGAGCGTGAGGCGCCGGTGGACAGGTACCGAGGCAAGCTGTCGCGCTGGAACCAGCGCGTGTCGGCGGAGCAAGGCCTCAAGGGCTGGGCTCGGTCGGGCATGTGGGACCGGTTGATCGAGAGGAATCCGCGGATAGCGTCGAACGTCGCTGCGCGCCGGTTCATTGACCGCTGGCTCGATGCAGTCGCAAGCGGAGCCGCGGCAGCGGCCGCCGCGGACCAGAGCTTGCGCAATCTCGTGGCCGAACGGGAGCGGACCGTGAAGAAGGGGCAGTCACGGTTAATCAACGACAAGCTGCTGCGTACGTGGAGTGGCGCCTCCGGCAGCCGACGGCTGGTGTCTCGATGGCCTCAAGTCCGCCGGATCCTCGTCGACATCCACGAGGGCTGTGCCGCTGACTCGGAGGCTGCGAATGCTCGCGCCTGACTCTCGTTCGCTGCTGCTCGATGCCTTGCGCCCGCCACCGGGTATGCGGCTGTCCCGCGCCGTCGCGTTGACCTTCACCCTGGATCTGGAGAGTCTGCTGGTCGCCCCGCTGGCCTTCGCCGCACACGGCTTACGCGAGACGACCGACCCCATCGCGGTAATGGAGGGCGTACGGCAGTGCGCCGACCGGATCGACGTGTTCTGCCAGGCCGGGCAGATCGCGGTTCCACCGACCAAGTCGGCGCTGCTGGCGTTTGTCGAGCCGATGGTGCATCAGGTGCGCCGGCCCAGGCCGGGTCGGCTGTTCCACCCGAAGCTGTGGGCGCTGCGTTTTGAGGACGAAGCGACCGGGGAGACGTCGCTGCGGCTGCTGGTGCTCAGTCGCAACCTGACCAAGGACCGCAGCTGGGACGTGTGCCTGCGCCTCGAAGGCTACCCAGGCACCCGCCGGGTGGCGGGTAACAGACCCTTGTTCGACCTGCTGCAACACACGCTGCGACTCGCGGTCGCGCCCCTACCGCCGGATCGGCAGGCGGCGGTCGAAGCGCTAAGCGAGGATCTACGTCGCGCCGCGTGGGAGTACCCCGACGGCGCCCGGGAGATGTTTTTCCATGCGCTAGGAGTTCCTCGTACTCCGCCAGTGGACTTCGCCGGCACACGTCACCTGGTCATTTCCCCGTTCTGCACCCCCGAGGGTCTGGACCGGTGCGCACCGAGCGGCAAGCTGGCGTTGGTGAGCCGGCAGGAAACTCTCGACTGCCTGCCCGAAGAGAGCCTGGCCGGTTCCGAGACGTTCGTTGTGAACGCCTTGGCCGGTTTGCCAGCTGAGGAATCGCTGTCAGGCCAGGAAGTACTCAGCGGGCTGCACGCAAAGGTGTACGTGGTGGAGAAGGGCCATCAGGCGCGGGTTTTCCTCGGCTCCGCAAATGCCACAGGCGCGGCGTTCGACGGCAACGTCGAGCTGTTGGTCGAGCTGGTAGGTGGCCGTGCTCAGTGGGGTATCGACGCTCTCCTTGGCCCGAAGGCAGCGCTTCGCGAGATCCTCGAACCCTACGAACGCCAGAACGCCGCCGAACTGGATCCCGAAGCGGACCGCCTCCGCAATCTGGTCCGCGACCTCGCGGCGACCCCGCTGCTAGCTACCGTCATGCCCGAGGCAGACAGCTACCGGCTCCGGGTGACCTCCCAAGACACTGTGCCCGAAGTGCCGGGCGTACGGATCACCGCGCAGCTGCACACTCGTCGCGGTGAGGCGACCGTGCTCGCGTCGGGACAGCCGGTCGACGCCGTGTTCACCGAGCTTGCGCTGGTCGACATCACCCCGTTCATCATCGTTTCCGCTGAGAACGGCAGCGGTCGGGAACAAGCAGTCGTCCTCGCCACCCTGGTCGGCGATCCCCTGCACCGCCTCGATCACGTCATCGCCCAGCAGATCGACACGCCAGAGAAGTTCCTACGGTTCCTGCTTCTGATGCTCGGCCTCGGCACTGATGCCGCCGCGTTGGTTAGCGGTGGCGCTGAAGCGGGCGGCGCATGGCGTACCAGCGGAACTGGGATTTTCGAACTGCTCCTCAACGCTCTCGTTGACCGGCCGCAGCAACTCGACGACCTAGCCCGGCTCGTCAGCCGCATCGAGGCCAGCGGCGACGGCAAGCGACTGCTGCCACCCGGCTTCACCGAGCTGTGGCAGGTCGTCACGCAAGCGCGGGTAGCGATGACAGAGGCGGTGCGCACATGAGCCGGTACGACGCCGGCCCGGTCATGGCCGGCTTGAAGGACTTCCAGCGCGCCACCGTCGCGCACGTCATCGACCGGTACTTCGGCGCCAACCCGACCCGCCGATTCCTGGTCGCCGACGAGACCGGCCTCGGTAAAAGTGTGGTCGCCCGCGGCGTGATCGCCCAGACCCTGCAGCGGCTGCAGGACGACGACAGCGTCGAGCGGGTCGACGTCATCTATGTCTGCTCCAACCAGGATGTGGCGCGGCAGAACATCGGCCGGCTGCGGGTCACTCCCGACGAGACCGTCACACTGTCCAGCCGGCTCACCCTGCTCGCCAAGCACACGGACAAGCTCAACGCCGCCACGGGTGCCGCCGGCAAACCAATCAACCTGGTCGCCTTCACCCCCGGCACCTCCTTCGACCAAGGCTGGCGCACCGGAACGGCGGAGGAACGCGCACTGCTGTTCTTGATCCTTCGACAGGCGGGCTCGTGGAACGGCTGGCGTACCCGGGCCGCACTGCGCGCGTTGCAGGCCGGCGTAGCGAACCCCGAGCGTTTCGAAGACCAGTGCGACCGGCTGTGGGAGAACCTTGGCGGAAAGATCGATCCCACGATTACCAGGGAGTTTCTGCGCCGGGCCCGGCAGCAGGGACTCCTCGACAGATTCAACGCACTGCTCGACGGCATCGGCCGGCGTCCGAAGCTGCCAGACGCACTACGGGAGAGCGCCCGGAGGCTTACCGGGGATCTTCGTACGGCGCTGGCCACTGCGGGCGTCGAGGTCCTCGAACCAGACTTGATCATCCTCGACGAGTTCCAGCGTTTCCGGGAGCTACTCGACCCGAACGGCGGCGAGGGCGCCGAGCTCGCCCGCCACTTGTTCGACTACCAGGACGCACGGGTCTTGTTGCTGTCCGCCACCCCGTACAAGCCGTTCACCTTCGCCGAAGAGGCAGTTGCCGGCGAGGACCACTACAGCGACTTCCGACAGGTACTGCGCTTCCTCAACGACGACATGTCCTGGCATGCCGATGTGGCGAAGGCGTTCGAGGCGTACCGGGAAGCTCTGGTCCGCGGCGAGCCGTGCGCGGACCTGCGCGGCTGGCTGCGCGACCTGCTGCTACCGGTCATGTGCCGCACCGAGCGACCCCTACTCGGGCAAGATGGGATGCTGCGCGAGCACATCACCCTGGCCGACGACCTCCACCCGCAGGACATGCGCAGCTACGTGGCGATGCGCAAGATTGCCAAGTCCGTCGGCGCTCCCATGACCGTCGAATACTGGAAGTCCGCACCGTACTTCCTGAACTTCCTCGACGGCTACCAGCTCGGCACCAAGGTCCGCGCGGCGCTCGATGACCAGGCAGACTCAGAGATACCAGCACTACTGGCCCCCGCGCAGTTGCTTAATGCCGGGACGATCCGCCGACGCGAGCCGGTCGACCTTGGCAACAGCCGGCTGCGGCAGCTCGCCGCCGACACCGTCGACCGAGGCTGGTGGCAACTCCTGTGGCTGCCACCATCGCTCCCCTACTACGCGCTCGGCGAGCCGTTCGCGACCGCAGCAGACGACGGCATCACCAAGCGGCTGCTGTTCTCATCCTGGAACGCCACGCCCACCGCAGTGGCAGGCCTGCTCAGCTACGAGGCCGAACGCCGACTGGGCGCCGCCGGAGAGGGACACCGGCACCTCGACTACCGCCTCGAAAACGGCCGCCCGGCGGCAATGAGCGTCCTCGCGCTCTTCTGGCCCCATCCCGCCCTGGCCGAGGTGTGCGACCCACTAGCACTAGCTCGACAGCGACCAAACGACACTGCGCCCCTCGACGCCTTCGAGCGAGACGTCCGCGAACTGCTCCGCGCTCACACATCCGCTGATGCGACGCCGGCGCTGACAGGTCCGGCCGAGCCGTGGGAGCTGCTCTTCCAATGGCCCGGCGCCGATCCCGGCATTGAGGATCCCGCTACCGCCCTCGGGTCCTCCGCGGACGAGGGACCGGCCACGGGTCTAGACGGGCACGTGGCCCGAGCCCTCGACTTGGCTCACCACGCTGTCTACCCGACAGAGGACCAACTGGACGGGCTGATGGACAGCATCACGGCCATCGCATTGCACGGTCCCGGCAACGTCGCCTGGCGTGCGCTGTCCCGGCTGATCGAGCCGGGAAGCCAGGTCACCCCATCAGGACACTGGCGCGCCGCTGCGCTCCTCGCCAACGGACTGCGCTCCCTCTTCAACCGGCCGGAGTCGGCACAACTCCTCGATCACCTGGCAATGGGCAAGGTCTACTGGCAGGCGGTGCTGCGATACTGCGCCGCCGGCGGGCTGCAGGCCGTTCTCGACGAACACCTGCACACGTTGCGCAGCGCGGCCTCGGACACCCTGCTCGACGACGACGAGCTATGGAAGATCGCCGACGAGGCGCGGCAGGCGATGGCCAGCCGACAGTCGACGTATGAAGCCTTCGACCCGCACAACCCGCAGCGGCCAATCAAGCTGCCCGGGCGCTTCGCCCTGCGGTACGGCGGGCGCGGCGAGGAGCAATCTCAGGTCGACCGCAAGGTGGTCGTGCGGCGCTCTTTCAACAGTCCCTTCTGGCCGTTCATCGTTGCCACCACAAGCGCCGGCCAGGAAGGCATCGATTTTCACCAGTGGTGCTCGGCCGTCGTGCACTGGAACACACCTGCCAACCCCGTCGACTTCGAGCAACGTGAGGGGCGGGTGCACCGCTTCGGCGGCCACGCCGTACGGCGAAACGTCGCCGCGGCACACCGGGCCGACGCACTGCGCTCTTCAGAGCCGGATGTCTGGAAAGCCCTGTACGACGCCGCCCGAGCAGAGTCCGGAGGGCTCGGCGACTTCGCGCCGTACTGGGTGTTCCCGGGGGAAGCAAAAGTCGAGCGGCATGTTCTGCCCTACCCGCTCAGTCGCGACCAGGCGCGGTTCGACCGACTCAAGGCGGACCTGGTGAGGTACCGACTCGCTTTCGGTCAGCCACGACAGGAAGACCTGCTGCTGCTTCTACAGCGGCCGATCGGCGAGACCGATATGCCTGAGGTCCTCGATCTACGGCCCAAGCCTGATGGAAACCAGCCGTAGATCCGCATTCAAAGTGGACTATCGTAGAGTCGATCTCTAACGCCGCAGGTCAAGAAGGCTGCTCCCCACGGACGAGGGGATTTCAACGGCTCAACGTGGGCCCGGCCCTGCTCCCATCCTCGCGGGGTGATCCCGGGAGGGCGTTGCGTCGGCCGGTGCCGAGGATCTGCTGCCCGCGCACGCGGGGATGATCTCAGGACCGACGGCGCGGTGGACTGCTCCAGCGCGCCGACGGGGTGATCTCGTACCGGACTGCCTTGCCGTTCGAGCGGCGTACTCCCTGCGCACGCGGATGATTCTCCGTGGCGGTGCTGACGTACCGGATCGCCGGCTTTCGGCGCCAGCGTTGCTATCTCAGCCTCGCCGATGCGCAGAAGCAAGGGCCAGGTGCTAACGACCGCGGACATACGCCTTCCGCCGGGACCAATCCCCGGCCCGACCTGATCGCACCTCGGAGTCCATCCACGATCCGACGTGCGGCACCTGCTGAATACCGACGACCGTGGTCCAAGCGTTAATTGCTCAGGACGCAGCAGACCACGTGCCGCAGACGATCGGGCCCCGGTCAACGCGACAGGCACAAGACTCAGCTTGCGGACGTGAACCACTAGAACTGCGAATCGCAGGGCGCTGGGGGTCTGGTCACGAGCTGCAGTTGTTGAGCATGCTCTGCAGGGCGGACTTCTCCGACGACTGCAGGGTCAGGCCCCAGCTGTGCTTCACGGTGATCCACATCTTGCTGTAGGTGCACCGGTACGACGACAGCGGCGGCTGCCAGGTGGAGGGGTCCTGGTCGCCCTTGGACTGGTTGACGTTGTCCGTCACTGCGATCAGCTGCGGGCGGCTCAGGTCGTTGGCGAAGCTCTGCCGACGGCTGGTCGTCCAGGAGTTGGCACCGGAGCGCCAAGCCTCGGCCAAGGGGACGACGTGGTCGATGTCGACGTCGGAGGCCGCCGTCCAGGTCGCGCCGTCGTACGGGCTGTACCAGCGGCCGGAGGTGGCCGCGCAGGAGCTGTCGACAACGACAGAGGTGCCGTCGCGCTTGAGGACCTGCTCACGGGTGTTGCAGCTACCGCTGATCGTGATCCAGTGCGGGAACAGATCCCTTGAGTAGCCGCTGGTCGAGCCTTGGGTTGCCACGGTCAGGGCGTTGAGCTGCGATTGGGCCGTTGCCTTGGACGGGATACCGGGAGGTGCGGCCGACGCCGGCTGCGCGCTGACGCCAACCACGCAGGCGACGGCGGCGAGGACGGCTGCGCCGGCGTGGCGCGTGACGCGTGGGAAACGGGCGGAGAGTCGGACTACCCGCATGAGGGCCTCCTCGGAACTGGGTGGACGGCAACCGTCTCCGACGATCATGTACATCTATGTGCCTGCTTGTGAAGAGGTGGGGAAGCAGTTACGAAACTTCGATGAGCTTGAACGTCACTGGTTCGAGGGTGTGGGCTGGGGGTCGGGTATTCCACCCATGCCTCTCATTGCGCGTTCCGTCGGCACATGGTCCGACCCCTACCCTCAGCCAGGCAATGCAGCGCTCGCTCGTCGTATCACACAAGCCTTACCCGCTAGGCTGTCGCCAGGCTCGCTCGCCTAGATAGCCCCACGCCAAACGAGACCGAGTGGAATGATCTTGCGGAACCTAGTGAACAAAAATCGCGAAGTTGATCTCTAACGCCGCAGGTCAAGAAGCCTGCTCCCCGCGCACGCGGGGGTGATCCACGTCCGCTGACCAGCGGCGGAGCGCCGCGAAACTGCTCCCCGCGCACGCGGGGGTGATCCCATGATCCCCGACACCAGCCCGCCCGCGCAGCCCTGCTCCCCGCGCACGCGGGGGTGATCCCGGAGCTGATCAGCGCATGAGCACCACCGCACCCTGCTCCCCGCGCACGCGGGGGTGATCCTGGTGTATCGGATGCCAAGTGACGGACGGGGAGCTGCTCCCCGCGCACGCGGGGGTGATCCGAAGCGGTGACCGGATGTCTATGGAACCGGTCGCTGCTCCCCGCGCACGCGGGGGTGATCCGCAGACCCTGGACTACACATCCGGGCTGAAGATCTGCTCCCCGCGCACGCGGGGGTGATCCCTACTCGCCCCGCAACCCGCTCGGCACCTGGTACTGCTCCCCGCGCACGCGGGGGTGATCCGGACGCCCCAGTGGCGGACCCCAGCAAGCCAGCCTGCTCCCCGCGCACGCGGGGGTGATCCCGCGACCCGGTCACCGGCCGGGAGGTCGTGAAGCTGCTCCCCGCGCACGCGGGGGTGATCCCCTCGCGGCGGACTTCCGTGTCCGCAAGTCGGTCTGCTCCCCGCGCACGCGGGGGTGATCCGGACACCTACTCGCGCACGATCGGCATGCTCGGCTGCTCCCCGCGCACGCGGGGGTGATCCGCTGACGAGCCCGGACGCGCCGACGGGTGAGCCCTGCTCCCCGCGCACGCGGGGGTGATCCCCCGCTTCAACGGGCGTTCATGCTGGCCGGTGGCTGCTCCCCGCGCACGCGGGGGTGATCCCAGCCGCGGCGTCGTGCTACCCCTGACGCTGTTCTGCTCCCCGCGCACGCGGGGGTGATCCGCCGCCGCCATGGTGGGTGCCCCGATCGCGGTCCTGCTCGCCGCGCACGCGGGGGTGATCCGGCGCGCACCGCGCTGAACGCCGCCGCCCGTCACTGCTCCCCGCGCACGCGGGGGTGATCCCATTCCGCTCGGGCTCGGTGACCCTGAACGGCTCTGCTCCCCGCGCACGCGGGGGTGATCCCGGGATGGCTTCGTTTGCCATGGCTCAGTTCCCCTGCTCCCCGCGCACGCGGGGGTGATCCCATGGCGTCGTAGATCGCGTTCAGCTTGCGGCTCTGCTCCCCGCGCACGCGGGGGTGATCCCTTGAAGACGTTCATCGTCTTCGCGGCGATGTCCTGCTCCCCGCGCACGCGGGGGTGATCCCAACCCGTTCGGTAACAGCATCGGTGACCTGGCCTGCTCCCCGCGCACGCGGGGGTGATCCCGACTTCCTCGCCGGCGCCGAACGGTCGGCGTTCTGCTCCCCGCGCACGCGGGGGTGATCCGTTGTCGAACCGCGCCAGCACCGGCAACGTGGACTGCTCCCCGCGCACGCGGGGGTGATCCCTCACCGCCCGGCCGGCGAGCGCGAGCAACCCACTGCTCCCCGCGCACGCGGGGGTGATCCCTCGAAGACGCGTACGCCGACGCCGCGGCCGCCCTGCTCCCCGCGCACGCGGGGGTGATCCGCCGGCGCCCGGGACGCCAGTCGCGTTCCCGTTCTGCTCCCCGCGCACGCGGGGGTGATCCCTCTGCCCGCTCGGCGCTCGCGCGACCCTCCGCCTGCTCCCCGCGCACGCGGGGGTGATCCCGGCGTGATGTCGTCGAGCGTGCCCTCGTTGATCTGCTCCCCGCGCACGCGGGGGTGATCCCGGGAGGTAAAGGATGAAGTACGAGTTGCCGCCCTGCTCCCCGCGCACGCGGGGGTGATCCGTCGTGGACGTGGGTGAAGCTCGCCGCCATGGCCTGCTCCCCGCGCACGCGGGGGTGATCCCGTTGCGGAGTCGCTGTACCCGGTGCGGACCAACTGCTCCCCGCGCACGCGGGGGTGATCCCTGCAACCTCGGCCACGTCAACCTGGACCAGTTCTGCTCCCCGCGCACGCGGGGGTGATCCCTGGGTGTGGTTGTCCCCGTAGACGTGGAGGGTCTGCTCCCCGCGCACGCGGGGGTGATCCCAACGCCTGCTCGCGGGCCGGGGTGGACTGCGGCTGCTCCCCGCGCACGCGGGGGTGATCCCTTCAGCGGCAAGCGTCGCTTGACCTCGCGAACCTGCTCCCCGCGCACGCGGGGGTGATCCCGACATCATGATGTGGCAGTCGATCAACCCGGTCTGCTCCCCGCGCACGCGGGGGTGATCCCGTGGGGACGCTGGCCGTTCACAGCCTCTCTGCGCTGCTCCCCGCGCACGCGGGGGTGATCCCGCCACCGGCGTCACGTCGTCGAACCCCATGCCCTGCTCCCCGCGCACGCGGGGGTGATCCGGTCGCGCACGCGATCCCGGGCCCGTGCTCGTGCTGCTCCCCGCGCACGCGGGGTGATCCGAACCGACGGACGGGGGCGTACGTCGATCTACCCTGCTCCCCGCGCACGCGGGAGTGATCCCTCGGGCATCAGCGCGATGACGGTGAACGTCGCCTGCTCCCCGCGCACGCGGGGGTGATCCGGTCCCGGCGGAGTCGGTGGCCGTCTCCACGGACTGCTCCCCGCGCAGCGGGGGTGATCCGGCCGGCAGCGCGACGCCGATCATCCCGATCGTCTGCTCCCCGTGCACGCGGGGGTGATCCGTAGGTGCCACCAGCGAACTCGGACGGCTTGGTCTGCTCCCCGTGCACGCGGGGTGATCCCTTCGGCGGACCGATCGTGCTCAGGAGGTGACCCTGCTCCCCGCGCACGCTGGGGTGATCCACCGTCCGAGCGGTGCCAGATCCGTCCGTTGTACTGATCCCCGCGCACGCGGGGTGATCCGGCTCTGGCCTGAAAGGACGCCTTCGGCCAGGACTGCTCCGCGCGCACGCGGGGATGATCCGCTGCGAGGGGCGGCGCGCGGCCTGACCCGTAGCCTGCTTCCCGCGCACGCGGCGTGATCTCGACGCGAACACTGAGAACCGCAATACTCGGTCTGCTCTGCAGCGCATTCGCGGGTGAGCCGTGGCCGACGTCAATGCGGCACTCCGACTCCATCTGCCTGCTCCCGCGCAGGCATCGGGGGATCCTAACGATGGGATGGACAAGAACACCGCAAAGGGAGGTTCTCCCGCGCACGCGAAGAAGGTCAGAACTCCAGCCGCCGGATGCAAGGGCCGAAGTCAGCTCCTCGCGCCTTGCTTTTACTACGCCGGACGTCCGCGCTTCCCAAACCGGCGGCGCCTTGCTGCTTTGCTCCAGCCGCCGGGTATCGCAGGATTGACGATCGGGTCAACAGGGCGACGCATCAAGGTCACCCCATCGAGATCCACAGGCACCCAGTGATGGTCGTGGGCCACGAACGAGAGCCGCTGCTCACCGGGGACCTGGTAGACCAACAGAGCGCGGCCAACGCCTGCCATCTCGGTCACCCGAGTCCACAACCTGTCTCGCACTCGGGTGCTGACGTGCCCCACGTACACACCTGCGGTCAGCTCCAACAGCCACTGCGTCAAGTGCCCACGCAGCCCAGGTGGGCACGCAGTCAGGATGATGACGGTCATCAGAAGTCGACCTCACCGATGTCGGCGTAGTTGCGGCCCGCAGTGAATTCGATGCCGCTGTCGTCCCAGAGGCGGAGGGAATCCTCGTCCTCAATCTCACCGCCGGGCTGCGGCTGGAGGAGCAACATCCGGATATCACGGACGCAACGCGCGAGGATCGCGCCGTCATGAACACGGTCGCGTACGGCCCGTCGGGTGTCCGCGCCGATGTCAGTCGAACCGCTCGCCACCACGTCGAAGGCGACGGGGATGGTGATCTCCGCCTTGTAAAGGTCAGCGATGTCGTATACGAAGGCGCGCTCATGCCCAGTGTGCACGAATCCGAGCCCGGGTGCGGCACCAAGCGCGACGATGACGGCGTGCACGATGCCGTACAAGCAGGCGTGTGCGGCTGATAATGCCTGGTTGATGGGGTCGCCAGCAGCGAAGTCGGCCTGGTCGTAGTCACGGTGACTCCAGGCGACCCCGCTTCTCTGGGAGTGTTCACGGTAGGTCCGGCGGACGCGTGCGCCTTCCTTGCCACGTAGTTGCTGCATGGTGAGATTGGCGGTGCTCTCACCCGGGAAGCGCATCGCGTACATGGTGCGGGCGACGGCGAGCCGGCGATCACGGTGACTGACCGCAGCGGCCTGTGCAAGGAGCAGCCGGCTGGAGGCTGCGAGTGAGCGACCGTGGGCGTAGTAGCGCACGCCCCGCTCGCCGACCCAGATGGCAGTGGCACCGTGGTCGGCGAGCAAAGCGATGGCCTGGTGGGTGATGCTGGTTCCAGGTCCGAGCAGCAGTACGCCCACTGCTGCGGCCGGGATGTGCACCACGCCTCGGTCATCGGTGGCGGTGATCGCGTTGCTGTCTCTGTGGATCACGCTGCGCTCGAGGTAGAGGAAGCTGATTCGGTCCTCAGCGCGGGTCAGATCGGCAAGTTCGGCTGGCGGTACACCTGGGATCTTCATTGGTCAGCCTGGCGTCAGCTGGTGGGTGCAAGCGTGAGCAACCCGCAGCCGTACGCCTTTGCATGCCCGATCCCGCTGGTCAGCGTTCGGCGGAAGGCATCCGCGTCGGTGACCTGGAGGATGCCGTCGTAGGTGACGGTGGTCAGGGTGACGGTGCCCATGCCGCGCTTGAAGGCTTGCGTCTGGCTGTGGTGCAGCCGCAGGTTCGGGCGTCCGTCTTGCTGATGTGCCAGCGCGAATCCGTTTCGGTCGGCTCGGCTTGCCAGCCATTGCAACTGCGCGTCCTCGCGCAGGAAGCCGAAGCGCTGCGTTTCCTTCGAATCACTGGTCTTGCGGCCGCTGTGGGTTGGGTTGGCGGTCAGTCGGAACGCCCACTCCTGGCCCGCGCTCAACGAGAGGAGCAGACCGTCGTAGTCGCGGGTCACCCACGTCTCGGTAGTCGGCCAACCGGCCTGCTCGACGAGATGGGTGAGGTCGGGACGGCCAGGGCTGACGACGTAGAGGTAGACGGTCGCGGGCGCTGACGTGTCGAGCCGCCACAACGTACGGGCGCCGTCCCGCTCGTGATCCTCGGGGTTAGCGAAGGCCGAGCGGACCGCGGCGTGTATGGCATGCGGTGATGACAGCAGCTTCCGCGCGCCCCTGCGGGCCGGGTTGATCTGGAACCGGGTAAGGAACAACGTCAGCCTCCCAGCAGGCTTAGCGGGTCATGCTCGACAACGTCTGCCCGATCCGAGCGATCGTTGGTGACGTCTACGTGCCGGCGCAGAACCGACCGCCACGTGTGTTGCCGATGCGCTGGATCGAAGCTGACCGGCTCGTCAGGCACGGTCTCAGTGACCGGCTCGCCGGGTCGGGCGTCCCTGATGATCTCCAGCCGGACCGTCCGGGCTGCCTTGCGTCGGTACCAGTCAGCGGCGAGCCAAGGCCATGAGGCCAGGGCATTGTCGAGAGTCTCCTTGTGGACGCCGAGGCTGATGGGCCCGATCGGCGGGCAGGAGCGGCGGCCAAGGTAGAGGGGAAACTGCGGCCGGCTCAGTGCCTCCGCCAGGCCGTGCAGCAGCTCGCTCTCCCCGCTGACGGCGGCGAGGAAGGCTGCGTCGGACAGGTAGAAGCGGTAGGTCAGTGGTGCGCTGAGACGGCCGTCGAGAGAACGGGCGGTCTGAAAGTCCCGCAGGATCTGCCCCGGCTGATCGAGCCGTACTCCGAACTCCAGACCGAGCAGGTCGGTGAGCGGCTCGGTACGTCGTACACCTCTGGCTGCCGCGAGCAGCCCGATGACGCCGCTCTTGGTCGGTGCGACCTCAGTGCCTCGGCGGGCGAAGCGGCTGGACGACCCCCATGACTGCAGTGGGCCGGCCAGCCGGAGCAGCAGGACGCTCATGCCGGCTGGCCGAGCGCTACGCCGACGTGCTCTCCCACTCCGGCGACCAGTTCGCTGAAGCTGACCGCCTTGCCGAGGTCGGCGAGCACAGCGGTCTTCTCCCCGACCTGGGTGACCCAGCTAGCGACCGGCCGCTCTCCGAAGGCGTTCTCAACTGCCGTGGTGTGCTTGGCCAGGGCTGCTGCGGCCAGTTCGACGCGGCCGGCAGCGTTCGTCTCACGGATGGGCGTTTCGAACGCGCCGACGAGATTGATCGGCTGCGAGTCGCGCAGTCTCACCAGTACGGCGTCGGGCAGCGTCCGGTGGGCGAACGTGTTCTGCTTCCCCGACGGCATGCTGCGCGCGAACGCGACCAGGAATGCCTCGACGGCCGCGCGGGTGGCTGCCGCGTCGCCGAGGGTGTGATGCAGGGCGTCGACGTCGACTGTGGCGTACCGGTAGAGGGTCGACGAGTTGAACTCGATGGTGCCGATCATCCCGGCGCCGGTCTCGGCGGCATCGGCCTTTCGGTCGTCCACTGCGGTGAAGTAGTCGAACTCGTTGTCGACCGCATGCACGCTGATGGCGTGGGAGACCTGGCAGGCAGCGTCGACGTTGATGTCCGTCATGTCCGCCATCATTCGTCCAAACATGGCAATGTCGATCGAGTGATCCGTATTGGCCAACGCTTTGAACCGGGCCTTGTCCAGCGGAGTGCCGGTGCGCGCCGCTTCCAGCGCGGCGGCGGCAAGGTTGTCCAGCTGCTGGTGGCTGAGGAAGAGCAGGTAGCCGGACTCGACGTCCTTGACCTCGCCCTTCTTCTTCTCAGCCTTGGCCAGGCCGGAAGCGACGAACACCTCGGCGGCCAGTGCGGACGCGGTCTCGTCGGACTGGCTCGGGTCGAGGGCCTTAATCCGTGTCGCGAGCGACTCCCCCACGCGCTTGGTTCGCTCGCCGAGCTGGGATCGGTCGAGTAGGCCGGCGAATGCTAGCCGGACGGCTCGCTTCCAGGCCTGGCTGGAAACGCGTGCACGCCGGACGCCACCATAGACAGCGGTCTTGGGTGACCCAGTGTCGTCGCGGTTGAGGTTGCTGGGCGGCACCGTCTGCAGGGCGTAGACGTCAATGATGGTGCGGCTCATGATGGGTCCTCCTCGGAGTTCTCGGTGGCGAGGGTCTGAACGTCTGTGCTCGGCTGGCTGCGGAACGACTCCCGGCCCCAGATGGCCTGGATCTGCGCACGACCGCCCGGCCGGCGAAGGGTGTAGAGGTCGTCGGCGAGCAGGCCGTAGTCGAGGGGCACCTGGTGCTCGCGCAGCATGGTGGTGAGACTGCGTAGGTGGTAGATGCTCTCGCGGTAAGTGCTGGCGGTGCCGAGCGCGGCGAAGCGGCGGCGCACCCCTTCCGGGCCGTTGGACTTGCGGACGAGGTCAGCCATGGCGAGGCCCAGCCCGCGTCCGTCTACGTGCATCCGCTCCCGGCGTGACTGCTGGTGCAGCGCGTACAGGGTCACTGCGTCGTGTACCGCGTGCTCGGTGTCGGCCGCCTCTGCATCGTCGGCCGGCCGGTAACCCAGCAGGTGCTCCGGAACCTGCAGGTACCGCTCCAAGGTGAAATCGAAGCCCGGAGCTCGGCCGATGCCGCGCCTTAGCCGGGCCAGGGCGCTGACCGCCTCCGGTTGCGATGCGTCGCTTAGCAGTCGCGCCTGCAGGCTCCCCACGGTGCGGGCGACGTGCTCACCGAGGTCCTTGCGGCGCCGGACCCACGGTTTACGTGCCGGCGCAGGTGGGGGATCAGTCTCCACCACGGTCATGCTGGTTCCTCCTGCCGTTGTTGCGAAGTCTCGGCCGCCATGGGCAGCGCCTTGGCCAGGCCGACGCGGAACCACGCCTCGGCCTGCGAGCTGGAGTAGTGAACGTCTCTGCCGTTTCGATCGACGCCCGCGCGGCCGATCCAGGCCGCTGGCCCGGACGCGGCCACCAGTTCCTCGCCGAGCCGAAGAATGGCTCGGCGCACCAACCGCTGCCACGAAGCGCGCTCCCCCGCCGGATCGCTGTCCGGACCCAGGCGCGCCAGCCAGTCACGAAAGTTCTGGTCCAACCGGGCGTACGCCTGCTCGGCGGCCCGCTCGGCGTCGCCGCTGTCGGTGTCCCGGCTACCGGCCGCGCGGGCCAGGTTGTCAGCGAGCCGACGCAGTACCTTCACCGCGCTCTCGGCGTCACCTGCGGCGTCGACGGCTGCCGTGCGCAGCGCAGAGTTCTCGACTAGCAGCAGCACATTCATGGTCAGCGCGTCGCTGAACACCTCGTCGACGACTGCCTGTTGGGTGCCGTAGGTGACGCTGGTGGCCCTCGGACGAACCCGAAAATCCGACCCGACCACCCCGGTGACAGTCAGTCGGGCTAGCCACTGCACCACCATCGGCGAGAGCCGCTGTGGCGGTTCGGCGCCGGGTGGTGGTGGCGCCGGGAGGAGTGTCTGCAAACCACGCCACAGGGCACGGCTGTGGTCATGTGGCCGCGGTAGGTAGATCGGGGTTCGCTTCTGTTCGCGCTCGCGCGGCCCGCTGCGTCCCCACACGCTCATTGGTTCCAGCAGGTGCCGATCCTGCCAGTCGAACCTGTCTCCGATAGCGATCATGGCTCCGGTGACGCCACTGGCACCACCGAAGAGCCGGATACGGCGAGACTGCCAGGTGTACAGGCTGAGCAGTCCGTAGGGGCCGCGGGTCGCATCACTCTCTTCGGAGGCCGTCTGCGGCTCACGCTCCCACACCGGTAGGTCTCGATCGTCGGCCTTTTGCCAGCCAGGAGCGATCGGCACCAGGTTGAGCAGCAGCGTTTCCCGCAGAGTCGAACCCTCAAGGTGGACGCCACCCAGCGCGCCAACAGACGCCACGCCGATCGGATAACCTCGCCCGCCCTTGACCCGTGGGTCTCCGACCGCACCCGTCTTGATGCCGGACGGGTCGAAGGCCTGGCAGTGCACCAACCAGCGGGCGGCCTCGGCCGGCGAGATCGACTTCATTCCTTCCCCAGCACGTGTGGTCAGGAACGGAATGCCATTGGGCACGTCAGCGATGAGACGCTCCAGCCCGAACGTGTTGTTCTTGGCCGCTCGCAGGTCTGCGACCTGGTAGAACGGCTGTTGCGGGTGCAGCAGATCGAAGCGGTCTCTGAACGCTCCGAGGTAGTCGGCTATATCCGCCGCCGGGAGCTGCGGGGCATGCCACAGTGCCCGCCACGCGCCGTCGCCGGGCGGGCCGCCCGTCGTCCGGTGCAGGACGGCGAGCGCGAGTCGCAAGATCGCGAACGACTGCGTGGGCAGCTCGCAGGCGATCATGCGGATGTCGCCGGCCTGTTCGAAGAGGCCGAGCAGCGACACGTCGCGGCGCTGACCCGCAGCGTCCAGCACCGGAATCCACGCGTCGTCCACCAGCGAGAACCCAGGTACCTGATCGAAGCTTGTCAAGTCTCTCACCGCCGTCTAATCTCGACCGAGTCCACTGAACAAAGTAAGCCCACCGTGTACCGACAGGCAATAACTGCACATCTGGCTGCAACTGCCCTCACAGGAGGGGTGATCCTTAAGCTCACCGGGTCGCAGCCACGCTCCCCGCGTAGGCGGGGATTCTCACCCAGCTCGGATGACATGGAGACCCCGGTGAAGGTCGTAGTGGAGATCGAAGGGGCCCACGCGGGCACAGCCGTCACCATCAATTTCAAGGACGAGCTCGCCCGCGAGCCAGGGGTTGTGTTGCCAGGCAGTCAAGTCGATCCGACCCTCCAGCTCGGCGATGACCTCGTCGATGACGTCGGGTGCGGTCATGGTCCGTGGCAGCGGGAGAGTACAGCCGGCGACGGAGCGACCCAGCCGCCAGCTAGGGGTGGAAGCGGTCGGGATGACTACCCCACCGCCGTCGATCCATGGGGCGAGGCTTAGTCCGTCAGGCGTCCGTACCAGCAGCAAGACCTCGAGGGTTTCGGCGTCGGTGTCGCGGACGTGGCCTTGCGCTGCACGGTCGTCGGCACCTGCGACCCCGCCGGAAAGCCAGCCGATCAGAGGCACCCCGGGCTCGTCCACGCTGGCGAGGCGGAAGCCATCCGCCTTCATCTCCTTGGCGGCGATCTCGTCTCGCTGCTTCTCTTCGGCCTCAACCATCGCTGGCTGCCACGACGGTGGACCGAGGGGCTCACCGCCGTAGGCGGATTGGGTAAGCGGCGCGATGTCCGACGGGATTCGAAGCGGGGCGCCGTCCAGGTGTGGCAGCAACACTGCAGCGCTGCGCAGGAGCATCGCCAACTGGTAGACGCGACGTGAGCCGGCGACAGGGTGCGGCGGTTCGGTGTTCCAGTCAGCGCCGGTGATCCAGCATTCCGGCCTGCCAAGGCAACCGGGGCGACCGTCGCGGGGATGACGGTGGAGCCGGCCGATGCGCTGAAGCACCAGGTCGATCGGGGCCAAATCGGTGATGAGCAGGTCGAAGTCGATGTCAAGGGACTGCTCGGCGACCTGGCTGGCCACCACGACGTGCCGGTGAGGACGGTTGCCGCTGCCGGGTGGCCCGAAGGTCTCTCGCAGCCACCGATCCTTAGCAGCGCGGTCGACAGCCATGAACCGGGAGTGCGCGACCGATACCGGGGTGCCTGGGCCGAGCATCGCACGGAGTGCGGTCGCGGTCTCTTGGACTCGCGCCACGGTGTTGCGGACCACGAGCACGCAACCCCCGTCGGTCAGCCGCTCGCGCAACAGGTCACCCAACGCCGGCAGGTCGTCGTCCAGACGTCGTAGCGTCACGTCGACGTTGCGCCCTGAGTCGGAGCAGCTGGTGGCTACGGCACCCCGATCGTTCGTGGAAACCGTGACCAGGGGGTATCGCAGGTCGGTTCGGAGGGCCGCATACGGGTCGACCTTCGTCTTGCCCCGGTCGCGCCAGGAGGGTGGGGGCAAGGGTCCATGGCGGCCGTTGTCATACGCCGCCATGAGCTCGGCCCGTCGGTGGGCCGGGAGTGTCGCGGAGAGGACGATGACCGGGACGCCATATGCGCCCAGCCACTCCAGCGCCCGGTCGAGGAATCGCCCCATGTAGACGTCGTAAGCGTGCGCCTCGTCGATGACCACGACCTTGCCGGCGAGACCGAGGTGGCGCAGCACCAGGTGCTTGCCGCGCAGCGCTGCGAACAGCAGCTGGTCGATGGTGCCGACCACGAAGCTGGACAACAGCGTCCGCTTCGGGCCGGCAAGCCAACCGTGTACGCCGATGGCCGCGCCACCAGAGTCCTCGCCAATGCCACTCGGCAGGGACGTCATCCGCAGCTGGTCGTACTCGGGGTTGAGTGCCGCCTTCCCGTGCGCCAGCCGTACGTCGCGATCGCCTCGACCAACCTGGGTATCGGGTAGCTGGCGCAACCAGGAGAGCATCCGGGCGAACATGGCATCGCTGGTGGCGCGGGTAGGGAGCGCGAGGTAGCAGCCGGATGCTCCGGTACGCCGCGCCAAGATCTCAACCGCCGCCAGCGCCGCCTCTGTCTTGCCCTCCCCCATTGCCGCCTCGACGATCATCATCCCGGGCGCGGGCATGGACGCAGCCAGTTCAGCGACTGCCCGCTGGACCGGGCGGGCCGTCGCGCCGGCGGGTAGCTCGAATCGCGCGTCGAACAGTTCGTCAACGCTCGCCGGCGGTGCAGCTGGCAGCCACGGCACGGGCAGGTCCAACAATTCCCAACCGGCCGACAACCGGTCGCCGTCCGCGCTGTCCAAGACGTAGGGGAAGAATTCCTCGTTGCTCGCAATCCAGTCAGCAACAATGACCAGGCCCGTGAGAGCAGCCTGCACCGGCTGCGACAGCGGCACACTGCTCCAGTCGACAAGCCGACCTGCCGCACCAGAGCGTTCGGCCATCCAGGTCAGGATCTCGTGCTGCACGTGCTGCCAGGCCTGGTCGCCGAGCAGGTGTCGGCGCACCTGCGCGTCGCAAAGGCTCTCATGGGTTGGCGGGGTGCCGTGGTGGCCGCCGACGACGACCGCGTACGGGTGCGGATCGACCCAGTCTTGCTGCTGGAGCCAGTCGGCCAGAACGAGATGCCCAGCGGTGGCGTGCGGGGCGTACTTGCGGTCGGTACGGATCAGGTCGCGGTCGTAGTGGAGCCCATGGTCACGCATCCGTTCGGCCAATGCGTACGCCTGGCAGGCGAAGGCAGGCGTGGCCTTGCCGATGTCGTGTACGCCGGCGATCCAGACGGCCAAGGTGCGGGCGTCTGCGTCACCTCCGGGCAGTTCGTCCGCGATACGTCGACGAACTGCCGCGCTCAGCCAGTGATCCCACAGCCGTCCGGCCACGTCGGCGGTGTCGGCGAGGTGGCGCCACAGCGGCAGCCACCCGACTGGTGAGGTGCCCGTACGGTCGGTCTTGCCCCAAACTGACCGGGCCGCGTCTCCAAGCTTCGGAGCGCCGGCAGCGATGCGGGTGCTCATCGGACCGCCGGCAGCAGTGAGCTGGGTGTGCCACTGTGCGACAGGTAGAGCACGTCACGAGCGCGGGTCAACGCGACGAAGAGAAGGCACCGCTCTCGCTGCAGATCCTGCTTGTGACCGTGTGGATCCTCCGTCTCCGTCGCCAACGCATACGGCGCCGGCAGCACTCCTGCATCCAGCCCGACAACCGCGAGGCACTGAAACTCCAGGCCTTTCATGCGATGCATGGTGGCGACGTGCACCCCGTCTACACCCCGTTGGTCGTCGGCTACCGGAATGTGGGCGTCGCTCAAGGTCTTGCTGATGGCCTTGACGAGCTGCCCCGTGCGGACGGCTACGCCGATCGCATGCGGCTCTACGTCTTGATCCAGCCAGGTCCCGACGCGCTCGATGAGCGCTTCGAACTCGCTGTCGCGGTCGTCGCAGGCTACGACCTTGGGTACGCCGCCGCGAGTGAGCGAGCGGTAGCCGCGCAGCGTGTCGCCCTCGCCGTCCAGGCCGATGGCGGCGTCGCCGCTGAGGACTTTCACTGAGAGGTCCAGAATCTCATGGGTTGTGCGGTAGTTGACAGTGAGCCGGCGGGTTCGGCCGCGCACTTCGATGCCGAGCTGTGCGAGCGACACGTGGTTGTCGTAGATGCGCTGGTACGGGTCAGCAAGCAGGAACATGTCGTTCGGTCCGGGCGCGACCAGTGCGCGCAGCAGCCGCCACTGTGCGGGGTGGAGATCCTGCCCCTCGTCAACGATGACGTGTCGGTACGGGGGCGGTGACTGCCGGGCGATCGTGGCGGCGTCGTCGGCGAGTTGGGTGTGCGTGCTCAGCCGCCGCTTCGTCAGGTCGCGCCTTACAGCTTCGATCGCGCTCCACACCTGCTCACGTTGGGTCCCGCGGAGCCCTTCGCCGCGGCCCTTGCGGGGGGCGTCGCGGTAGGCCTCGAGGGTGGTCAACTGCTGGGCCAGCACCACCTGCTCCCACTCTCGTCTGAGGAAGGCGGCGCTGAAGGTCCTGACTTGGCCGGTGCGACTCAGGTAGGTCGGACCAGTTTTGGCGGTTGCTTCCCACAACCGATCCGCGGTTTCGCCGTCGGCGACCGTGATCTTCCTGCCGCCCCGAGTCGCGATCTCGTAGGCCAGCTTGTCGACGCTGACCACGTCGATACGGGCCCGAACCGCCGGGTCGGTGGTGAGTCGGTACAGCTGCCTGCCCAGGGAGTCCGCGAGCGCGCGGGTGAACGTGGTCAGCAGCACCTTGCCGCCACCCTTTGGCAACCGCTCGGCGAGAAAGACCGCCCGATGCAGACCAGTAACCGTCTTTCCAGTCCCGGCGCTGCCGGTGACCAGTGCGGGACCGCTGTAGGTCTCTCGGTAGGCCACGTCGCGTTGCGTGGGGTGCAGAAACGTCCGCCAGACGTCGAAGGGGTGAGCGAGAATGGCCGCCAGCTCCACCGGGCCGGAGACGAAGGCGATCCGCTCCGGAGTGCGGTGGGCTGCAGTCAGGAGGTCGTCGGTGTCCACGCCCGACACGATCCGGTCGGCCAGCTCCCCCCAGACTTCTGTCACGGACAGCCCACTGGCCAACCCACGCAGGACGTCGAGCTGCACGTCAGGCAAGCGTGCGCCAAGACTCTCTAGCTGCTGGTCGGTGGCGATGACCCGCAGCAGCGGCACCAGATCCTCGTCCACGCCGAGTCGGAGGAGATCGGCAGATGAGACGCCGTCGAACAGTCCCCCACTCGGCGGTGCTGACGGTTCGGCTCGGCTGAACTCCTCAATACCGATCTGGTCTCGCATCTCCAACACGCCGAGCGCCTGGTTGACGGTGAAGCGGCGACTCACCGCGAAGGCGATCGCGTCGTCGTGCGGCAGGACGTTGAGCAAAGCGTATTTCTGCTCTCCAAGGGCAAGCACGACGCCGCGGTAGAACTGGTCGATGCGGATGGTGCGGATATTCGGGTCGCGTGCGCCGGTCAGCTTCTCCAAGTGCAGGCCAGCGTGGGTGTGTTCAGCGAACCTGCTGATGGCCGCGATCACGGCGTGTTGCACCCGGCGCTGCAGCCTGGCGTAGGCGGGAAGGAACCCCCGCTCGATGGCCAACTCAGCCACACCTCTCACCTTTCTCGTCGCCCGGGTTTGACCGGAGCACACGCCACACCGCACATCGAGGGACAGGGTGGGCGGCGCCAACCACCGCGTGCGCCCGAACCAGCGCAGCGCCAGTAGACCATCTTGTGAACACTGCTTGCAAGTGTCTTGTCGTTCGGAATATTCACCAGATCGGCTCGCGACTGGCCGCGTTGGTGCCCAAGGCAAGGCCTCCAGGCCCGTTATGCTGGGCCTCGTGGCGGCGGGCACGATCCTCAAGGACCGGTACAGGCTGGGTCGGTTTCCGCTGGCGCACAAGGGCATGGGCGAGGTTTGGGCGGGACAGGACGCTCTGCTCGATCGTCCGGTGGTCGTGAAGTTCGTTAACGCCTCCACGCCGGACATCGACGTGGTACGGCGATTCCGCCGTGAGGTCCTGCTGACCGCGCGCCTCGATCATCCCGGCGTGCCCGCCATCTACGACGTTGGTGAGCAGGACGGCCGCCCGTACGCCGTCCTGCAACAGATCCACGGCATCTCTCTGAGTGACCTCGTCGCAGAGCAAGGTCCACTTCCAATCGACTGGGTAGCTGCCATCGGGGCACAGATCAGCTGCGTCCTGCTCGCAGCTCGACAGATCCGTCTGGTGCACAGGGATATCAAGCCGAGCAACGTGATGCTCGACAAGAGCGGCGCCGTGAAGGTGCTCGACTTCGGACTGGCTTCCATTCCTGACGACGACCGCTACTCGCGGATCACCCAGAGCGATCAGAGTCTCGGCACGGTGGGCTACATGGCGCCCGAACAGATCCTCGGCGAGCCCACCGATCACCGCACCGACCTGTACGGCCTCGGGGCCACTCTCTTCGACCTGCTCACTGGACGCCCGCCATTCGATGGGGTCACCACTACAACCACGTTGCGACACCAGCTGGACGATCCGCCTCCGCGCCCGACCCAGATGCGATCGGATACCCCGGCCGTGCTCGATGACCTGGTCCACGCGCTGCTGGCGACTCACCCACAGGACCGACCAGCCACGGCCACAGAGGTCTACAGCGTGCTGGCTCCACTCGCTCAGGACCTGGCGCCGATTCCGGGGGTGCTTGATGACCCCGCCGGGGCCGTACGGGCCTATGCCGCGATCGTCGGGCGAGCACCACTCAAGTCCCCCCTCATGGCAGCGCCCGTTGAGCCGCCCGAATTCGATGTTGAACGGACCGCTGCGCAGGCCGAGCAGTTGCATGCCGCTGGCGAGTTTCGTGCTGCCGCGCGACTGTGGCGACAGCTCGCCGACCACCTCGCGCGGCAGCGGGGCAGTGATGATCCCTCTGTGTTCAACTTGCGACTGCGTGCCGCCCGCGCGCACGTACCACTTGGCGAGCATGACCGCGCCTTGCGCCAGCTCAACCTGCTGCTTCAGGACCGCATCCGGGCGGACGGACCCGGGCACGCCGCTGTGCTGGACCTTCAGCAGGAGATTAAGCAACTCGGTAAGCAACACCCCGCTCCGCGGCAGTCCTCGCGACACGAGGCAAGGTCGGATCGCTGAACCACCGGGGTAGCAGCGCCGCCTTCTGCTCGGGAAAGCGGGCTCCCCGGTAATGAAAGTTCAGGGCGCAGTTCTGCCCGCGTGTTTCGGTCGTCAAGGCGCGTCGAGCCAGAGACGAGTACATGCTGCTGTGCTTCAACCATGCCGCCTCTTCGCCGTGCCGATCGAAGCCACGGCCGCTCGCCGCATGCCCGAAGACATCGTGGACCGCGCGGAACATGTCGTTCTCATCGTCAGTGAGGTATGGGTGCGGGTTGCTACTGGCAGCGCTAGCCCAGACGTTCAACCTTCGCCGCCGCACGTCTTCGACCATGGATCCGACATCCCTGTACGGATCCTCGTCGACGATCCGCACCGACAAACCGAGACCACCGAACTCGATGCGGCCTACTAGGAATTGGTACTGCTGCACGGTCTCCCGACAGAACGCGGCGTACGCAGGGCAGGCCCGATCGTCTCGAACGGGCGCGGCCATGTACGCGTCCGCAATGGCCATGCCGACGACCGGGTCAAGGCGCACTTTCGCGTACGCGTTCGGAAGGGTAGTGCCCACAGAGCCCCGGCGATACCGCCGTGCGCCGTCGTGCACGTAGGTGACCGGCGTAAAGGTCGGGGACGGAGTTGCCAGCAGCGTGGGTGCGAGCAAGGGTGTTCATGGTCCTCCTTCGATAGTCGGGTTGGCGGATCAGGTCAGGTCAGGTCAGCGAGCTTCTACGCCCTCTCGCGCAGCGAGCGCCTCCGGACCTTGGTTGGGCTGCGTGCACTGCTCGCGACGCAGCATCTCGCCGAGCACGCGGATCTCCGACGCTCGACGGTTCTGGTGCAGCTTTGCGAACTTTCCGATGGTGGTGCTGTGCCCACGACGCGGCATGGGAGCCTCCTGTATGAGTCGTGAATCGAACCATCAACAAAGTACACGGCTGTGAACCGTGTGCACAATGCCTTTGCTGATGGTACCGTTCACGGGTGATTCGAGAGCCGAGATCGGCCGCCAGCGACGCCACCCTGACCGCCAGCGGCATCGCGCGGCTGGCCAACGTCGGCCGGGCCGCGGTGAGTAATTGGCGGCGACGCTACGCGGACTTCCCGGCACCCGTCGGCGGCACACCGACAAGCCCATCCTTTGACGCACGCGAGGTGGAGAGCTGGCTTCGTCGTCACGGCAGGCTCCACGAGGCCGGAGCTGAGCAGTGGGCCTGGCGGCACATCGAGAGCTATCAGCCCGCTGCGCGGATCAGTGACGCGCTCAGCATCGCCGGCGCCTACCTGCTCTTCCGGTCCGACCGGCCCGAGACCGCACCTGACAGCCTGCCTAATCCACGAAAGCTTGTCACGCACCTTCGCGCAATCGACAGGGATCTGGCCGAGCTAGTCGACGACGTGCTGCCGAAGCAATGGACACCGCAGCTCACCACTCTGTTGAGCTCGCTCGACCAACTCGGCCGAGAACAAGAGCCGGAGGCCGCCTTCGAGTACCTGCACAGCCAGTACGTCGCCTCGGCTCACTCGCTTTCCGGTCTTGCCGGCACACCTGACGGCGTTGCAGAAGTACTACTGAACCTCGCCGGCACCGGAGCCCGCACGTTCGACTTCACCAGCGGCACCGGATCAATCCTGCGGATGGCCGCCGACCGGGCAGTCCAAAACGCTAGCGTCACCCGGTGCTACGCACAGGAGATCAACCCGCAGTACGCCCTGATCACGCTGCTGCGGCTCTGGTTCGTCCACCTGCGCGCTAGGCGTGCCGGGCACACAGCGGACCCTCCCGTCGTACACATCGGCGACAGCCTTCTCGCCGACGCCTTGCCCGATCTACAGGCCGACGTCGTCGTGGCCAACTTCCCGTTCGGCATTCACGATTGGGGCCACGATCGCCTCGCCTACGACCCTCGCTGGACCTATGGCCTACCACCGCGCACCGAGCCCGAACTCGCCTGGGTACAGCACGCCCTGGCCCACCTCTCCCCCGACGGCACCGCTGTTGTTCTCATGCCCCCGGCTGCCGCTACGCGGCCAGCCGGCCGCCGTGTACGTGCCGAACTGGTCCGCCATGGGGCGCTACGGGCGGTCATCGCTCTACCTGCCGGTCTGATGCCACCAACCGGTATCGGACTCCACATCTGGGTGCTCAAACTGCCCGACCTGCGTCAGCCACATGCTGGAGCCCTACTTTTTGTCGATACCACTACCGCACCAACCACGCGGGCGATCGCGGACGTCGCTGGCGCCGCCTGGCACGCCTACCTCTCCGACCATTACGTCGAAGAGCCCGGCGTCCACCGCGCCATACCCGCAATCGAGGTGCTCGATGACCAAGTCGACCTCACACCACAGCGCTACGTGCCCCGATCCGATGAACTCGCCACCAACCCGGCAGAGACCATCGCCAGGATGAACGACTTCGACCAACTACTGGAACAGGTACGACACAGCCTGCCGGCGGTGCAAGAGGTGGACACAGCAGCGCTTCGACTCGCCCCCCAGGCCGACATCGCCGACCTGATTCGGTCGGGCGGCATGTCCATACGGCGCGCGGTTTCCCGTAGCCGATCAGCCCACACCCCCGCGAGCGCCTTGGTGCTGACTGGAGCCGACGTCCTGGCCGGTGCCTCGGCCACCGGCACTGCGACCCGTGCCTCAGACGACGACGCCGGGCCGGAAGTACAAGCCGGAGACATCCTCATCCCAGTTGTCGGACGCAAAATCAGCGCCCGAGTAGCCACCCCAGAACAAGTCGGCGCCGAGCTCGGACCCGGCGTACAGCTGCTCCGCGTCGACCCGGCCCGATTCGATCCCTGGTTTGTCGCTGGCGTCATCTCCCGCACAGACAACCTGCGCGTCGCGGGCCGCTCATCGAGCACCGGCAGCGGAGCCCTGCGCATCGATATCAAACGGCTCGCCATCCCGGTACTGCCGCTAGACCGGCAGCAGGCGTACGGGAAAGCCTTTTGCCAGCTTGTTGAGTTTCGGACCCGACTCGATCGGGCCGCAGCAACCGGGGCCGCACTGGCCCGCGAAATTGGCGACAGCCTGACCGCCGGCGCCCTCGGTCCCCCGTCCTAATCAGACCGTCTACGTGCGGCCCACGTGTTCGTGTCCGAGCCGCGGATTCGCCACCGCTTCTTAGGCGCCGGTGTACGTGGCCTCACCTCCTCGCCGCGCCGGTGGGGCAGCCATAAGCGTTGCTAGTCGCTGCATGGGAGACTCATCAACTACGCTGCAGTAGGGGTCGTTTACGCTCGAGGACATACTCCCTCAGCCAAGACCAAGTGAGACGATCTTGCGGGCCTAGTGAATGAAAACGGCGGAGTTGATCTATAGCGCCGCAGGTCAGGAAGTCTGCTCCCCGCGCACGCGGGGGTGATCCCGTCATTCCGGCCCCGGTGCACACCCGGGAAAGCTGCTCCCCGCGCACGCGGGGGTGATCCGCAGGCGGGGGAACGGGCATGACAGGTTGGGCTCTGCTCCCCGCGCACGCGGGGGTGATCCAGCCCGTCTCCGCGAAGCGCCTCGGGATGGACCCTGCTCCCCGCGCACGCGGGGGTGATCCGGGCGGAGCGCGCGTCCGGGTGGGCGGCCAGCACTGCTCCCCGCGCACGCGGGGGTGATCCGGGCGGAGCGCGCGTCCGGGTGGGCGGCCAGCACTGCTCCCCGCGCACGCGGGGGTGATCCGGCCTGCGCTGCCCGGAATCCGCTCTGCATGGTCTGCTCCCCGCGCACGCGGGGGTGATCCGGCGCAGCACTGGGACTGGATCACCTACCTGCACTGCTCCCCGCGCACGCGGGGGTGATCCCCGCTGGCGCCCCGGCGAGTCCCGTCGAAGGGACTGCTCCCCGCGCACGCGGGGGTGATCCCGCCACCCAGTACGGGCCCTGCGGGGTGGACAGCTGCTCCCCGCGCACGCCTGCTCCCCGCGCACGCGGGGGTGATCCCTGGGCCCGCGCGTACAAGGAGTTCCTCGAGCACTGCTCCCCGCGCACGCGGGGGTGATCCCGGCGAATGACCCAGGCCGAAGCGCCCGTGCACCTGCTCCCCGCGCACGCGGGGGTGATCCCCGGCGTCAGCCCGGCCCGCGTATGTCCGATGCCTACTCCCCGCGCACGCGGGGGTGATCCGGTTCCCCTAAGGTTCGGTCCGCACAGCTGTTCCTGCTCCCCGCGCACGCGGGGGTGATCCTAGGGGAGTGACGAAACGGGGGTCACTTCGTCACTGCTCCCCGCGCACGCGGGGGTGATCCCGGCGTCCACCGGGCCCTCCTCTCTTCTTGTGCCTGCTCCCGGCGCACGCGGGGGTGATCCGCAGGACTGGTGGAACAACTTCCACTCGGAGCGCTGCTCCCCGCGCACGCAGGGGTGATCCCTTGATGCCGTGCAGCTCGGCCGCCTTGTGGATCTGCTCCCCGCGCACGCGGGGGTGATCCGCTGGCCCGCAACATCGGGGACGCCCTGGAGGACTGCTCCCCGCGCACGCGGGGGTGATCCCCGGCCCGGTTGCGGGTTCGAGTCCCGCCTAGGCTGCTTCCCGCGCACGCGGGGACGATCCCAGCGCCGGCTGCTCGTAGCCCCGCAGGGAACCCTGCTCCCCGCGCACGCGGGGGTGATCCGGACCCCGTGGCGTGGGAGGTCCTGATGGCCGCCTGCTCCCCGCGCACGCGGGGGTGATCCGTTCACCAGCGCGTCGGGCCTGGTCGGGCCGCACTGCTCTCCCGGCGCACGCGGGGGTGATCCCCGGACCCCACCACCCGGCGTGAAGCCGATGTCATGCTCCCCGCGCACGCGGGGTGATCCCACGCCCTCGACGCGTTGCGCGAGTACCGACGCCTGCTCCCCGCGTACGCGGGGGTGGTCCCGCCTGGCCACGCCACCAGTCGAAGTGCTTGCCTGCTCCCCGCGCACGCGGGGATGATCCGCACGGCACGTTCGCCGACAAGGCGTATCAGCACTGCTCCCCACGCGTGTGGGGGTGATCCCGCCACGGGGTTGACTTCGTGGTCTCGGGTACGGCTCCCTGCACATGCGGTCCGCCACCGTGTAGTTCGGAAATGTCGTCTACCGGCCGCCGTGGCTCCGAGATGCTCGCCTTCCACATGTCAGCGGGCCCTTCCCATTCGATCCTTCGTTCGCGTTGACACCGCTGATTGAGGGAGGTCGCTCGACGCATCCACTTGGCGCATGCCAACGCAGAAACACTGAGCATCCTGTCTGCCATCGACCCGCCCATCGGGGAGCAGGCCACCGCCCGGCCCGCCACGGCCCTCGAACCTCGACGCCCCGTTCGTACGCTGGCGGGCCGGGCGGTGGTCTGCTCGGCTTGCCCGGGTCGATGGCAGACAGGATGTCGTCACCGCAGCCACCCACGGAGCCGGCGGCCGCGGACGACCTTCGGCCATCCTGGAGCCGGAGCGCCCCCGCCGGAGGCGCCGTAGCCGCGGCCCTCGCGGCGGCCGACCCATGGCACGAACGCCTCGTGGTCCTGATTAGGGCAACCTCTTTCATCGTGCTGCCGTGTGCCACGGACAGTGCCCCGGTGAAGGTGTGCGCGCTACTACCGGTGTGGGCATCGGTGACGCCTGACCTCCGTCGATAAGGCCAGGTCCAGCACTGCGCGTCACGGACTGGGTGAAGGATGCGCTCACTACGGTCTGGTTGGATGGTGACGCAGCCAGGCCGCAGGGGTTGTCGCCAAACGATCTAGAAGCGAGGCGAACAGAGTCTGCGGCTGCAGTCCCTCCTGCGTCAGGTGCGTACGTCGTCGAAGATCGCCTCTCTCGCGGCGCGGGCGAGGGTGGCTTGGGTGTTCGCGCGGATTCCGATTCGGTTCATGTGGAAGATGATGTGCATCGCGATGATGCCGCGGATTCCTTGGGTGAGCTTGCCCAACTCACGGAGGGTGCGCAGCGCCTTCCCGGCGTCTTCGAAGGCGCTCAGCCAAGCGCTGGTGACGCCGCCTATGCGAGGTGAGCCGAGTAAGAGGCGGCGTACGTCGGCGGTCAGATCAACTGCCGTCCGCAAGCCCTGGGTGCGTCCTGGGCTGGCCAATGCACCCCGCTGATCGGCGATCTTGGCCCATACGTCGCCTTGCTCGTATATGTCGAGGCCAGCGGCGCGCATGAGCGCAGTACAGAGGATGAGTGCGTGTTCCCGCCGGTCGTCTGCGTTGTCGCTGAGGTAGTCCAGGAGGTGGCGGCTGTCGCGGTGGAACAGGGCGTGGGCGGCGTTCATGCTGGCGGAGCCACCGAAGGCGTGGATCTCTGGTTCGTAGATGTCGGTGGTCCAGGTGACGCTGTCGGTGAGCGGTAGGTGCGCCGGATCGCTCATGGACGTGGCGGGAAGGTAGCGGATCCGCCACGGGCCTTTGCGAATGAACCACCACAAGGTGATGAGGCCTTCGGCCTCGGCAACCGGTAGCACGCGGGTGAGGTGTTCGACGGCTTGCCTCTCCCGTTCTCTCGGGTCTGGGCTGAGGAAGGCGATGTTCACCTGCTTCCAGGAGGTCTGTTCCACGAGTGCCGTCCGATTCGTGTAGGCGGGTTAGCAGAGGAGCAGGCAGGCATCCCATGAGGTCCTCGTGACCCCGGTCGCGGCCAAGGCGGCGCCGGACGCCCCGTCGAGGAAGCCCGCGGGTCCGTCGGCCGCGTTCGGTGCCTGCCGGTGGAGACGCTGCAGTGGCGCGAGGGGTATGGGTGTCACTGCGTCGGCGGCGACGCGACGGGTGGTCGCGAGGAGCCCGGCGGTTCCGTGGCACAGGCTGCGCTCGGTGAGTTGACCGATCTGGGTCGGGTCGTTCAGGCAGGCGATGAGTGCGCCCTCAGCGAGGTGTTGACGTGTGGTGTCGCCGAGGGCGAGCGCGGTGAGTTGCTGGGCGCGGGCGATGCCGGGGGTGCCGTAGCACCAGGATGGTCGGAGTGGTCTGCGCTGGCTCGGGTCGCCGCGGCGGAGGTCGTCGAGCGTGAGGGTTTGCGGCCACCACGGTCCGGCGTTGGTGTGGCGTTGCCAGGTGTCGAGCCAGTGGCAGATGCGGCCGATTGCCTGGGTGTGTCCGTCGACGGTGGTGCCGTCGCGGAGGGTGAGAGCCAGGAGTGCGAGTGGGCCGGTGATGCCATGGGCGATGCCGTGGTTGCTGTGGCCTCCGGCCGGTGCCGCTTCGCCGTGGTTGGGGCCGTGTGGGCACCACCACCCGGGGAGCGCGCCGATGGGTTCGGTAAGTCGTACAAGGTAGGTCAGTACCTCGCGCAGGAGGTCGAGGTGCCCGATGCGACGCAGGGCGACACCGAGGCCGGTCAGGCCGCGGATGAGGTCGAATTCGGCGTACGGCGGTTGTTGACGTTGGTCGATGCGGCGGTGGGCGGCGTGCAGTCGTCGGCGGGTCACCGCGGCGGTCCCGGCGGCCGCGACGGCTTGGGCGCGGGCGAGCGCGGGCCGGTGGGAAGCGGCGAGGACAAAGGCGAGCGCGGGTACGCCGTAGTAGAGGCTGGCGTTGTCGGTGGCGCTGACACCGCCAGCGCAGGCCGCCTCGAGCGCGGCGTATGCCGCCTCCCACCTGCCGGTCTCGAGGTGCCACAGAGCGATGCCAACTGCCCCGTCGGCGAGTGACTGTCCGGACGTCATGATCGGCCGCGGATGAGGGTGGTGTGGGTGACGGCGCGGGCGAGGCGGAGACAGTGCCTCTCGGAGGTAAGGTCGACGCCGATCATACGGGCGTGGTGCAGGTGAAGCAGGTCGGCCAGCACCTGGTCCGGGTCGAGGCCGTCTCGGTCGACGAGTGCCCGGTATGCGGCCAGCGCCATGGTGAGCGCCTTCGTCAGGTCATCGTCTCCGTGGAGTTGGCGGGCGTGGTGGAGCTGGTTGGGGTCTAGGCGTGGGCCGCTGCGGTGCGGGACGTGTTGGGCAATCCAGCGTGGGCCGTCGCCGGTGAAGCCGTGGGCAATGGTGATCATGTGGGCGGCGGTGCTGGCCGGCCGGTCGCCGGTCAGGTTCGCGAGGACGGCGCGGGAGTCGGCGGCGAACACGGCTTCGGCTGCGGCGAGGGTGGGTCCGGTGCCGTGGCGGGTTTCGGGCCGGTAGGTGGCCAGGCCGTAGTCGGCCAGCAAGCCTTGTCCGTCCAGCCGCTCGGCCCAGACGGCAACGCCGCGGGTAACGGTGGCGAACTGGTCGGCGTCGCTCAGGGGGATGCGTAGCCGCAGGTGCGGTTCCGGGTCGGGGTAGCGCAGGAACCACCAGCCGGCCGGTAGCGGGTTGGGATGGTTCGACAGGTCGGCGAGGATGTGCTCGATTCGGCCGGTAACGCGTACGTCCAGCCATGGTGATTGACCCGGGCGGTGCTGCACGGTGCTGGTAGGCCGCGCTGGTCGCGGAGGTGGGTCGTGCAGTGGCGGGGTGCGGGTGAGTGTGAGCAGGAGTTCGGCGGGCCGCCCGTTGATCCAGCCAGCCGGTCCGGGGGCCTCGGTGAGTGTCGCGGTTTTGTGCCGGTCGAGGTGGCGGCGGAGCAGCGCGACGTGCGCAGGATCGTCCAGGTCGAGGCGTAGCCGTGCGTCGTCGTTGCCAATGAGTACGTCTGCGGGTAGCCGTTGCTGTTCTCGGTGCCGTTGCCAGGCGGATCGCCACTGCTGCCACGGCTCAACCCGCCCGGGTAGTGCTGCCGCGGTAACGACCCAGCGGGCCGGATGCAGGATCGACCGGCCCTTCCGCACGCGTGGCAGGAACGGCAGGTTCCAGCACCTGCCCCAGTCGAACGGAACACACGGGGCCGTCCATGCGATGGGGATCTCCGTCAGGAACCGGATGATCGGCTGTTGGAGGGCCGGTAGTAGTAGGGAGTTAAACAGCATTGGTTCAACGGGCCGTCCGGTGGTGCGGGACACCAGCCACAGCCGGTGACCGTCACCCGTGACGCACAGGTCCGCGAGAGTCCACCTCGGATCGGGGTGAAAGTCGCCGACAGGCAGCACAGGCAGCAGCTCGGGGGCGCGGGCGAGTGCGGCGAGCCGGCTGCCCAGTGGAGGACCGGAGATCTGTACCGCATCCGCGCCGGGCAGCGCTGTCGGCAGGTAGGCGTAGACATCGGCGAACAGCGCGAGTTCGGCCGGGTTGAGCAGGTGCAGAAACCGGGCCGCCGCGGTGCCGGCATGGCGGGCACCGCTCACGACCGTCAGCAGGAAGTCGCCTCGGTCGAGGTCCCGAAGCGCCTCCGCGGCGAGGGCGAACTGGAGTTCGGTATGTGGGACCGGAGGCCGATCGTCGTCGCCGCGCAATCGGTCGACAAGTCCGGCGTCGAGCACCACTTCGGCGCAACCCTGCAGTGCCGCCTGCTGGGCGAGCTCCGCGAGGAGGATGTCGCGGGCGGTCAGGGTCGCCGGGTCGAGGCGCAGCGACCCCCGGTAGCCGGCGGGAAAGCCCAGGACACGCAGAACGTCGTGCAGCGGTACGGCTGCGCCCGGGCCCCACCGCTCGATGAACGCGGAGTGATAAGCGGCCCAGCCCGGTAGGCGCGGCGCCACATTGACGAGTACCGTGGCGGCCTCGCACGCCTCGCGGATCACGGCCGGCGGCAGCGTCACGGAGCAGTCGATGCGCAGGTCGACCTGGACGCGGTCGCCGGGGTCGGGCAGGTCGATGTGTTGGCTGAGGTGAGTGACGGGGTCGGTCGTCGTCACCGGTGGCCGGATCTCGGATACCAGGACACCGGCGGTGACGAGCGCGGCCAGCAGTCGCTCGGCGCCGGCAGTTCCGTCGGGCAGCTCCGGGGCCGTCCGGTCGACCATCTGAACGGTCAGGTCGGCGAACGGGATCGGTGTGCGGGCGAGTTGCGTCGCCCGTCGTATCGGACCGGTGAGGTCGACTTCGACGTCGTAGATCCGGTCATCGTCGACGTGGCCGCAGGGCACCACCCACGCCCCGCCGCGTCGATATCCAATCGGGTTCGTGACGACCTTCAGCGAGCGGAGCACGTGCAGATCCCGTTCGGCCTGGGCTGTGTGCTCGGCGATGAACTGGCCATCGGGGTTCTTGACCTCGCAGTGCGCCTCACCCCAGCGCACCTGGGCGCGGGAACCGAACTGCACGGGAGCGACTCCCGCGAACCGGCCGAACGGGGTCGCCCGCGTCGTCCACCTCAACAGGTATCGAACTGTCGCCTCGACCGTCCGGCGCAGCCGCGCCCCGGTCACGACTTCGCCGCTGAGCACACGGGCGATCTGCTCGGCGAGCTGCGGTGCCGCGTGGGTGACAGCCGCAACAAACGCTGGTAGTGCCCATACCTGTTGCAACCACTCCTGCCATTGATCCGGCTGCTCCGCGGCCAGGTCGGGCCACCTCGGCACCGTCAGATCTGAGGGGTAGGAAGCTGCCCTGATCAGGGCTGCACCAGTCGCCTGAAACACCTCGCGCTCCTTGAAACCGGCGGGGCAAGGGAAGGATCGAGGGCGGGGCCCGGCCCGTTCAGGGCCGGGCCCCGCCAGGTGCCGTGACTGCTACTTGCCGCCGCCGGAGCAGGCGTTCGAGCCGGTGTTGCCCGAGCCGCAGCCGTCGTCGGTGGCGGTGGCGTACGCGCTCAACGCCGGGCCGGCATCGACCAGCCGGAGATTGAGCTCGCCCTCCACGTAGTCCGGGCTCACCTCGTACTCGTCGACCTCCATCAGGACTCCCTTCCCTCAGTGGTGAAGGCCAGGACGAGACGGCTGTGCCGCTTGTCCACGGCCGTCCCGGCAGGCAAGTCGCCGTCGGGGGTCTGTGCAGGCAGGACGTGCAACACCGGCGCGGGACAGCCGGCGTTCACCCAGGCCCGCATGTGCTCGACCATTCGTTGGGCCGCCTCAGCCGCCGCGGAGGTCGCCGGGCCGTGGGCGTACGCGCCCAGATCGAACGCATCGCCGGTCCACCGCAGCTCCGACCGGTAGGCGAGCGTGCCCTCGTGCAGTACGGCCGGGGTCCCGAACCGCCAGGACGGCGCGACGACACCGGATGAGATGGCCGCATCTTGAGCGGTCAGCACCACGAACTGCTGTCCCACGTCGGCGGTGCGGCTAGCGAGCCACAGATCCAGGTCCGCAAGCACGGTGGGCGGCGGCAGGCTCAGCCCGGCCCAAGCCTCCTGCCGTGGCGTCTCGAGCAGACCGTCGAGGCCCGGAGAGTCGAGCCGCTGGCCCTCATCGAGGCGCAAGTGGACCCCGTCGGCCACATCGACGTACTGCACGTCGTACGCGCCGTCGCCCTGTACTGGCACGAACCCGCACTGTCGCTCGCTCACGCTGACCAGGCCGCCACCGGCACGGCGCAGCGCCCACGATCGAGTCATCCCGAACGTACGCAGTGGCACGACCAGGACACCGTCGTCGGTGAGCTGCTCGCGCCACGCCGGCGGGATGTCCCACGCTCCAGCGGTGACGATGATCAGGTCGTACCGGCGGCCGGAGTCCACAGGGTGCTCGGCGTCCGCGCACACGACCTTGACGTCGTCGTAGCCCGCTGCCTTGAGGCACTCGACTGCCCGATCTGTCACGTCCGGGTCGATGTCTACGGTGGTCACGGAACCGACCGCGCCGACGAGCTCCCGCAGCAGCGAGGCGTTGTAACCGCCGCTGCCGACCTCCAGCACGTGACGGCCCTTCAGACCGCCCAGCGCATCGGCGGCCTGACCGAGCATCTCCGCGATGAGGAACGGCGCCGAGACCGAGCTGATGTTCTCCTCACCGCGCCGCTTCGTGATGATCGCCCTGTTCTCGTACGCCTCCTCCGGGGGAAGACCCGGCGTGAACAGCTCACGAGGTACCGTCCGCATCGCCACCTCCACCTCCGGCCGCAACGTCAGGCCCTTGTCGGCATGATCAGCAACCAATTGATCGACCATCGCTCGCCGCAGACTCTCGCTGTTGATCATCTCGACGCTCATAAACGTCACCTCCGAAAGTTCGAGCCGCTGCGGCTCACGGCGGCTCAATGCATCCACCGACCACCCGCTCCGGGAGCACCCGAGCCGGTCGCGCTTCCAACTGATGGCCGGTAGGTGCGCGTCTGCGGAAGACCCAGCGCTCACTGATCCGATGCCATAACTCCGTGTGGTCAGACTCTCGCACCTTGCAGCGGCCGGGAATGCCTACTTAGGGTCCGACCTTGTGTGCCGACCTTCGGTCCGACGTAACGCGCTTCGGGGCACAAGAGGTGCTCCTGCCGCTCTTCAGGGCGCCTCACCGGGCCAAGGGACTGCGCGGGGG